>NZ_JBMHEK010000001.1:0-645000 GCF_050498765.1 Enterococcus sp. DIV1096b
ATGCCATCTGCTGATTCTATTTGGCAAGATCTTCAACGTTCCTTTAAAGAAGAGCTGAATCCGGCCAGTTATAGTGCTTGGATCGAGACTGCCAATGTCTTGTCGTTTGAAAAAAATCAGCTGCTGATCGAAGTACCCAGCGATCTTCATAAATCTTATTGGGAAAAAAATCTAGCTGCCAAAATTGTTGAAATGGGATTTATGAAAACTGGTGAAGAATTGATTCCTAGTTTTGTGACTGTCGAAGAAGCAGAAGCTTTAAAAACAGCCCCTTCTACTATTCAAACAGCTGCAGAAGAAAACGAGCGGCCGCCGAAATCGATCTTAAATGAAAAATACACATTTGATACCTTTGTCATCGGGAAAGGCAATCAGATGGCCCACGCTGCTGCTTTAGTTGTTGCAGAAGATCCTGGGTCTATTTATAATCCGCTGTTCTTCTATGGTGGCGTTGGTTTAGGGAAAACTCACTTGATGCACGCGATCGGTCATCAAATGTTGCTGAAACGTCCCACTGCCAAAATCAAGTATGTTAGTAGTGAAAATTTCACCAATGATTTCATTACTTCTATTCAAAAGAACAAAATGGAAGATTTTCGAAACGAATACCGCAATGTTGATCTTTTGCTGGTGGATGATATTCAATTCTTAGTCAATAAAGAAGGAACCCAAGAAGAATTCTTTAATACCTTCGAAGAACTGTATCGCAATAATAAACAGATCGTCCTGACAAGTGATCGTTTGCCAAATGAGATCCCGACTTTGCCGGAACGTTTGGTTTCCCGTTTTGCTTGGGGCTTATCCGTTGATATCACCCCGCCGGATCTAGAGACGCGGACTGCGATTTTGCGGAAAAAAGCCGAAGCCGAACGCTTGGAGATCCCCGACGATACCTTAAGTTATATCGCTGGGCAGATCGATTCGAATATCCGAGAACTTGAAGGAGCACTCGTGCGGGTGCAAGCTTTTGCTACGATGCAAAACTCAGACATTACAACGAGCTTGGCAGCTGAAGCCATCAAAGCCTTGAAATCAAGCCATGGCTCGACCCAAGTTTCGATTTTGCAAATCCAAGAAGAAGTCGCAAAATACTATCACATTCATGTCAATGATTTAAAAGGGAAAAAACGGGTCAAAGGCATCGTGGTCCCACGGCAGATCGCGATGTATCTCTCTCGAGAATTGACCGATAGTTCTTTACCAAAAATCGGTGGCGAATTTGGTGGCAAAGACCATACCACGGTCATTCATGCCCATGAAAAAATTCAGCATTTAGTCGAAACAGATCCCACGATCAAAAATGAGATCGCTGAAATCAAACAAATTCTCTTCAGCTGATCTGTGGATAAGAAAAGAAGAACCAAAAAAGTTGTCCACAAGTTATTCACAGGCATTTTCGTTAGTCTAATCACTCTTTTCTCGAGTTATCCACATTACTAACAAGCCTATTACTACTATTACTTTTATTTAATAACTATAAATTAAAGGAGTATCGCTATGAAGCTAACTTTAAACCGAACAGAGTTCATGCAAGAATTACAAACTGTCCAACGGGCGATTTCAACCAAAACCACCATCCCGATCTTAACCGGAGTAAAATTGTCCCTTTCAGAAAAAGGATTGACCATGACTGGGAGCAATGCCGATATTTCCATTGAAACTTTTTTAAGTGTGGAAAACGAAAAAGCGCAAATGCAAATCGAAAAAACAGGAGCAATCGTTTTACAAGCACGTTTCTTCAGCGAAATCGTTCGTCGTTTGCCTGAAAGTACCTTAACGTTAGAAGTTTTAGACAATAATCAAGTAGCGATCACTTCTGGAAAAGCTAACTTTACCGTCAACGGCTTGGATGCCGATAGTTATCCACATTTACCAGTTGTCGAAAGTCAAGATTCGATCGAGATTCCAGCGCACGTGTTGAATAAGGTTGTTAGTGAAACGGTCTTTGCGGTTTCGCAACACGAAAGCCGTCCAATCTTAACTGGGGTCCACTTTGTCTTAGAAAATCAAAAATTATTAGCTGTTGCGACGGACTCACACCGTTTGAGTCAACGGGTGATTCCCTTGGAAAGCGGGGAAACAGCCTTCAATATCGTGATTCCCGGCAAAAGCCTAACGGAACTTTCTCGTTCCTTAACAGATGAAGAAGAAGCGATCCAAATCAGCATTATGGATAACCAAGTATTGTTCCAAACGAAAACTATGAAATTCTATTCTCGTTTATTGGAAGGAACTTACCCAGATACCAACCGTCTGATCCCTTCAAGCTTCAATACTGAAATTGAATTTTCTGTGCCAGAATTGTTACAGGCTATCGAACGGGCGTCATTGCTTTCCCATGAAGGCCGTAACAACATCGTTCGTTTGGCGATCTCCGAGGAAGCTGTTGTCTTATATGGAAACTCACCAGAAATCGGGAAAGTGGAAGAAGACCTTTCTTTTGAAAAAGTGACCGGCGACCCATTAGAGATCTCTTTCAATCCTGATTATATGAAAGCTGCACTACGAGCATTTGGTGACACCAGCATCGTGATCCGCTTTATCTCAGCGATCCGTCCCTTTACGTTGGAGCCAACAGAGAGCAAAGGCAGCTTTATCCAGCTGATCACACCGGTGCGCACCAACTAGTTTTTCATGTCTTTTGAAAAAAGTTGAAACAATCATCTGAAAATGAATAAATGAGTTAAAAGGGCTTAAAATCGTTTTTAAGCCCTTTTTTCTTTTTTGGCTTCTTTTTTGTCTAAAAGCAGTAAGTCTTCTGAGAATGAAAAATATGCCGATGAATTTGTTTTCTTGGCAAAAAAAGAGTATAATAGAGCTAAACGCTCTTTGATAGAATTGAGGGGAATTATGAAAATGCAAATACCGTTAGAAACGGAATATATGACACTTGGACAAATGCTCAAAGAAGTCAGTGTGATCAGCAGCGGCGGCCAAGCGAAATGGTACCTTGCAGAGCACACCGTTTTTGTCGACGGCGAGCCGGAAAATCGACGAGGGCGCAAATTGTATGCGGGAATGCGTGTTGAGCTACCTGATGAAGGTACTTTTTTTATGGTGAAGAAGGAAGACGCAGATGCGGCTGAATGAGTTGCATTTAAGCAATTATCGGAACTATGATTCGCTGACACTGACTTTTGAGAAAGGTCTGGTCATTTTTTTAGGCGAAAATGCGCAAGGAAAAACCAATATTTTAGAAAGTATCTATGTATTGGCGATGACCAAAAGCCACCGCACCTCCAGCGAGCAAGAACTTATCCGTTGGGACACGGAAGGTGCGCGGATCTCTGGCAGTGTCAGTCGGGGACGCTCAACGATCCCGTTAGAACTGTTTTTGTCAAAAAAAGGACGAAAAACGAAAGTAAACCACATTGAGCAAAAAAAGCTCAGTAGTTACATAGGGCAGCTGAATGTCATTTTATTTGCTCCAGAAGACCTCTCCCTTGTAAAAGGAAGTCCCCAAGTCCGCCGCAAATTTCTCGATATGGAAATTGGGCAGATCGATCCAATTTATCTCTATGATCTCGTTCAATACCAATCCGTTTTGAAACAGCGCAATCAATACTTAAAACAGCTGAATGAAAAAAAACAGACCGATGAGATCTATTTAGATGTTTTGACGGAACAGCTGGTGGCTTTCGGCAGTAAAATCATTTTAGCCAGACAACGGTTTGTTCAGCGCTTGGCGTATTGGGCAAATCAGCTGCACCAAAAGATCAGCCAAGGAAAAGAAACCTTGCAGATCGACTATTTATCAAATGTGCCCGGTGAGGCGACCTCGCTGGAGGAGATCCAACAGCAATTTGTCAAAGCCTTGGCACAAGTCAAAGACCGTGAACGATTTCGGCAAGTCACGTTGGCAGGCCCCCATCGAGACGATCTGGATTTTTTGATCAATGAGAAAAATGTTCAGACCTTTGGTTCGCAAGGACAGCAGCGAACAACGGCCCTAAGTGTCAAATTGGCAGAAATCGATTTGATGAAAGAAGAAACAGGGGAATATCCCGTCCTTTTATTAGATGATGTCATGAGTGAGCTGGATGATTCCCGACAACTGCATTTATTGGAAACCATTGAAGGAAAAGTTCAGACCTTTCTGACAACAACGACATTAGAACATGTAAAAGACAAAATGTCTGTGGAAGCAGAGATTTTTTATGTAGAGCAAGGACATATTAAAGGAGAATAGACTGAATGACAGAAGAAGAAAAAAGCTTAGTTGAACGTGCGAAAGCCTATGATGCCAGTCAGATCCAAGTGCTGGAAGGACTAGAAGCCGTCCGCAAACGACCTGGGATGTACATTGGTTCTACCAGTTCAGAAGGTTTGCACCACTTAGTATGGGAAATCGTCGATAACTCGATCGACGAAGCACTAGCAGGCTTTGCCTCAAGTATTCAAGTGATCATTGAACCAGATAATAGTATTACGGTCGTCGATGACGGTCGGGGGATCCCCGTTGATATCCAAGCCAAGACAGGCCGTCCAGCGGTAGAAACCGTCTTTACGATCCTGCATGCCGGCGGGAAATTTGGCGGCGGCGGCTACAAGGTTTCCGGCGGACTTCATGGGGTAGGTTCCTCCGTCGTTAATGCGTTGTCCACGACTTTAGACGTAAAAGTCTATAAAGAAGGCAAAGTGTATTATCAAGAATACCATCGTGGAGCAGTCGTTGATGACTTAAAAGTGATCGATGAAACCGACCGCCACGGAACGACCGTCCACTTTGTTCCAGATCCAGAGATCTTTACGGAAACAACGGAATTCAATTTTGATAAATTAGCGACGCGGGTTCGGGAATTAGCCTTCTTGAACCGTGGTTTAAAAATCTCGATCGAAGACAAACGGGAAGAAAAACCCGTTTTGAAAGAATATCATTACGACGGCGGGATCAAGAGCTATGTGGAGCATTTGAATGCGAGTAAAACAGTGATTTTCCCAGATCCGATCTATTTAGAAGGAGAACAACAAGGAATCACGGTTGAAGTCTCCATGCAATATACCGATAGCTACCATAGCAACCTGCTAAGTTTTGCCAACAACATCCATACCTATGAAGGCGGAACCCATGAATTCGGGTTTAAGACTGCCTTGACCCGGGTGATCAATGATTACGCCCGCAAGTCAAAATTGATGAAAGAAAACGACGAAAACCTGACCGGAGAAGATGTTCGGGAAGGCTTGACGGCGGTTATCTCCATCAAGCATCCAGATCCTCAGTTTGAGGGACAAACGAAAACCAAATTAGGAAATTCCGAAGTGCGGACAGTCACCGATCGTCTCTTTTCCGAACATTTCACGAAATTCTTGATGGAAAACCCGAATGTGGGTCGTCAAGTCGTGGAAAAAGGACTTTTGGCATCAAAAGCCCGTCAAGCAGCCAAACGTGCCCGGGAAATGACTCGCCGAAAAGGTGCGTTAGAAATCAGTAACTTACCTGGGAAATTAGCCGACTGTTCCAGTAATGATCCAGAAAAATGCGAATTGTTTATCGTCGAAGGAGATTCTGCCGGCGGTTCAGCAAAACAAGGCCGCAGTCGGGAATTCCAAGCGATCTTACCGATCCGTGGGAAGATTTTAAATGTCGAAAAAGCCAGCATGGACAAAATCTTAGCAAACGAAGAGATCCGTTCATTGTTTACGGCAATGGGTACCGGGTTTGGTGCTGATTTTGATGTAGCAAAAGCCCGTTACCACAAGCTAGTCATCATGACCGATGCCGATGTCGATGGTGCCCATATCCGGACCCTACTCTTGACGCTGTTCTATCGTTATATGCGTCCCATCGTTGAAGCCGGTTATGTCTATATCGCACAACCGCCATTGTACGGTGTCAAACAAGGGAAAAATATCCATTATATCCAACCCGGCAAGAATGCCGAACAAGATTTGAAAAATACGATTGAATCACTACCTGCGACACCAAAACCAACAGTTCAACGATACAAAGGTCTAGGGGAAATGGATGACCACCAGTTATGGGAAACCACGATGGATCCTGACAATCGGATGATGCTGCGGGTCAGCGTAGATGATGCCATTGAAGCCGATCAAATTTTTGAAATGCTGATGGGGGATCGCGTCGAACCAAGACGGGCCTTTATCGAAGAAAACGCGCACTACGTGAAAAATCTTGACATCTAGCCAATCGTAGAGGAGGAAACAGCTTGAGTGAAGAAGCAAAACAAAATATTCATGACGTCAATCTGACCAGTGAAATGCGCGAGTCCTTTATCGATTATGCAATGAGTGTAATTGTTGCTAGGGCTTTACCAGATGTGCGGGATGGCTTAAAGCCGGTTCACCGCCGAATTTTATATGGAATGAATGAATTAGGGGTCACACCAGACAAGCCCCATAAAAAATCAGCCCGGATCGTCGGCGATGTCATGGGGAAATACCATCCCCATGGTGACAGTGCGATCTATGAATCAATGGTGCGGATGGCACAGCCCTTCAGCTATCGCTACATGTTAGTCGATGGCCACGGAAACTTTGGCTCAGTCGATGGTGACGGTGCCGCTGCGATGCGGTATACCGAAGCCCGCATGAGCAAACTGGCGATGGAGATGCTGCGGGACATCAACAAAGATACTGTTGATTTCCAAAGCAATTATGATGATACAGAACGAGAACCAGCGGTATTACCAGCACGCTTCCCGAACCTTTTGGTCAACGGGACGACGGGGATCGCTGTTGGGATGGCGACCAATATCCCGCCTCATAACTTGAATGAAGTTATTGCAGCCATCGATCTATTGATGGAAAATCCAGAAGTCACGACAAGTGAATTGATGGAAGTCCTGCCGGGACCAGATTTCCCAACCGGCGGGATCGTCATGGGAAAATCCGGTATTCGCCGTGCCTATGAAACAGGGAAAGGTTCGATCACTGTTCGCGGAAAAGTCGAAGTGACTGAAATGCCCAACGGTAAAGAACGGATCTTAGTGACTGAATTGCCGTATATGGTCAATAAAGCGAAGTTGATCGAGCGGATCTCTGAGCTGCACCGTGACAAACGGATCGAAGGAATCACCGATCTGCGGGATGAATCGTCTCGTGAAGGCATGCGGATCGTTATCGACGTTCGTCGCGACGTCAGTGCGTCGGTGATCTTAAACAATCTCTACAAAATGACTGCACTGCAATCTTCTTTTGGCTTTAATATGTTAGCCATTGAAAAAGGCGTGCCGAAGATTTTGAGTTTGAAACGAATTTTAGAAAATTACATCGAGCATCAACAAGAAGTGGTAACTCGTCGGACACAGTTTGATAAAAACAAAGCAGAAGCCCGTGCCCACATCTTAGAAGGGTTACGGATCGCATTGGATCATATCGATGAGATCATTGCTTTGATCCGGGCATCAAATTCTGATGATGAAGCAAAAAATAGCATGATGGAGCGCTTCAAATTGTCCGATCGCCAAGCGCAAGCAATTTTAGATATGCGTTTGCGTCGCTTGACCGGTTTGGAACGCGACAAGATCGAAAACGAGTACCAAGGTTTGTTAGAATTTATCGCTGATTTGACAGACATTTTAGCAAATCCACAACGAGTCCTAGAGATCATCCAAACGGAGTTGCAAGAATTAGGCCAACGCTTTGGCGATGATCGCCGGACTGAATTATTGGTTGGGGAAGTCTTAAGTCTTGAAGATGAAGACTTGATCGAAGAAGAAGAAATCGTCATTACTTTGACGAACAATGGATACATCAAACGAGTAGCTAAGTCTGAATTCCGTGCACAACGTCGCGGCGGACGTGGCGTTCAAGGAATGGGGATCCACGATGAAGACTTCGTGAAGACGTTGATTTCTTGTTCGACTCACGACACATTACTGTTCTTCACCAATAAAGGGAAAGTTTACAAAGCCAAAGGCTATGAAATTCCTGAGTATGGTCGGGCAGCCAAAGGTATCCCTGTGATCAATCTGCTAGGGATCGATTCTAGCGAACGGATCGAAGCGATCATTTCGGCTTCTGGTGGGCCTCAAGAAGGACGCTACTTGTTCTTCACGACGCGTCTAGGTGTGGTCAAACGGACCTCAGTGACGGCCTTTTCAAATATCCGTGCCAATGGTCTGATTGCGATCGGTCTTCGGGAAAATGATGAGTTGGTTAACGTGATCGAAACCCATGGCGAAGATGTCGTGATCATCGGCACCCACGATGGCTACTCTGTGACTTTCAAAGAAGCCCTTGTTCGGGATATGGGCCGAACAGCTGCTGGTGTGCGAGGCATTCGTCTAAGAGATGGAGACTACGTCGTAGGTGCCGCTGTGATCACAGAAGACAGTGAAGTCTTGGTCATCACTGAGAACGGCTATGGCAAACGCACCAAAGGCTCTGAATACCCAATCAAAGGTCGTGGCGGAAAAGGGATCAAAACAGCCAACATTACGGCGAAAAACGGTCCATTAGCCGGCTTGACGACGGTCAGCGGTGAGGAAGACATCATGGTGATCACCAATAAAGGCGTCTTGATTCGTTTCAATGTAGCGACTGTTTCCCAAACTGGTCGGGCAACCTTAGGGGTTCGTTTGATGAAGATGGAAAACAATGCCAAAGTAGTGACGATGGCAACGGTTGAACCGGAAGTCGAAGAAGAACTAACGACTGCCGAAGAAACAGCGGTACAAGACGTGCCAGTTGTGGAAGAAACAACGGAAGACACCACGGATACACAAGAATAAGCAATACATTTTCTAGGAAGACAGCAACCTGCGAACCTGCAGCTTGCTGTCTTTTTACTCTTTTTCAAAAAATCGGCAGCAGCTGACGTATTTATCAGTGTAAGCGATTGTTTGCAGTGATGGGTAGATGCAGGGACGCAAAAAAATAGCTTGCAGTAGGGACGAAAAAAGTGTATAATAATTATTTGTGAGTAGTCTAATTAGACCACTCTCTCTGCTCCTAGAAAACTAGGGGCCAAAGTCCACAGGGAGGTGAAAAATCAATGGAAAACACGAAATATGAGATCTTATATATCATTCGTCCAAACATTGATGAAGAAGCAAAAGCCGCATTGATCGCTCGTTTTGACTCAATCTTAACTGATAACGGCGCTGAAGTTATCGAATCAAAAGATTGGCAAAAACGCCGTCTAGCGTATGAAATGGATGGATTCCGTGAGGGTATCTATCACATCGTTAAAGTTTCTTCTTCAACAACTGCAAGTGCAATCAACGAGTTTGACCGTCTTGCGAAAATCAATGATGACATTATCCGTCACATGATTGTCAAAGAAGAAGCATAATATTGTTTCACATGAAACAAAAGCGATGAGGAGATGATGAACTTTGATTAATAATGTTGTACTAGTAGGAAGACTAACCAAAGATCCTGATTTACGTTACACTTCTAATGGCACTGGTGTCGCAACCTTTACCTTGGCGGTAAATCGCAATTTTACCAACCAAAGTGGAGAGCGCGAAGCTGATTTCATAAACTGTGTTATTTGGAGAAAACCAGCGGAAACATTAGCAAACTATGCACGCAAAGGAACTTTATTAGGGGTTACTGGACGTATTCAAACCCGTTCATACGACAACCAACAAGGCCAACGTGTTTATGTAACAGAAGTCGTTGCTGACAACTTCCAATTATTAGAATCGCGAAATGCTTCCGAGCAAAGACGCACAACTGATAGCGGATCTGGCAGCAGCAATACGTATAACTCAAATAGTTCTTCTGGATTTGGTAACAATAACTCAAATCAAACTCAATCCTCTCAACCATCAGGAATGCCTAATTTTGATCGAGACAACTCCGATCCATTCGGAAACTCATCAATCGACATTTCAGACGATGATTTACCATTCTAAGAAATTGATAGGAGGGAAATAGGATGGCACAACAAAGAAGAGGCGGACGCAAACGTCGTAAAGTAGACTACATTGCTGCAAACCATATTGAACATATCGATTATAAAGATATTGAATTACTAAAACGTTTCATTTCAGAACGCGGTAAAATTTTACCACGTCGTGTAACTGGTACTGGTGCGAAAAACCAACGCAAACTTACCATTGCAATCAAACGTGCGCGTATTATGGGATTACTTCCATTCGTAGGCGAAGAATAAATCGAATGATTTTCATTGACAAGTTTCTTTTGAAGCTTGTCAATTTTTTTATCTACTGAAGAAATACTTGTTATTTTATATACAGATAAAATAACGAGTGACAGAAATTTTCCCATGATTATCTCACCAAAAAAGTTTCACGTGGAACTTTTTGCATCAATCGCCTATTTGATTGTTTTGTGGTAAAATAAGGAACAAAGCTTCAAAAAAATGGGATGATACATTGAGGGGTAAAAAAGATGGCAGCAATTGGGTTGATTTCAATTGATAATTACGATGATTTGATTGAGAAAAAAGACGACAAACAAGTTTCTTATTTGAACTCGCTGATCACGACACTGATTTCTGATTGGGCAAGTGAGAATCATGTTTTTTACAAACGAATCAATTCCGAGCGGTTTCTTTTCGTCGCGAAGTATTCAGATATTGAGCGGATGAAGGAAGAAAAATTCCAATTTTTGACTAGAGTACGGCAAGTTGCGGAAAAAAATGATCTGGCATTAACGATCAGTATGGGAATCTCCTATGGGGAAGAGTCTTTTGAAGAGATTGGTGAAGTGGCACAAAACAATCTCGACATTGCGTTAGTTCGTGGCGGCGATCAAGTCGTTTTAAAAGAAGCCAAAGAAGAAGCAAAACCGCAATTCTTTGGCGGTAATACGGATGGTACGCCGAAGAGAACACGTGTTCGTTCTCGTGCCATGAGTACGGCGTTGAGAAAGATTTTTGCTGAAAACCAGCGGATCTTTATCATGGGTCATCGTTACCCGGACATGGATGCTTTAGGTTCGGCTTTTGGGGTGGCTTACATGGCGATGATGAGCGACAAAGAATGCTACATCATTTTAAATCCGAAAGAGATCACCGCCGACATTCAGCGGGCATTGGAAGAATTGAAAAAATACCCCGAGCTGGAACGATTTGTGATCACTGGGGAAGAAGCAGTCAATTTATCAAATGAAGAAAGTGTCTTAGTGATGGTAGATTACCATAAGCCGTCGATGTCGATCTCGCAAGCGGTCTATGATGAATTTGACAAAATCGCAGTGATCGATCACCATCGTCGCGGGGATGAGTTTCCCGATAAGCCATTATTGACGTATATTGAATCTTCCGCGTCTTCAGCATCGGAACTGGTAGCAGAATTGATCCAGTATCGCGCTTCTCGCAGATCGCAAGTCCCTAAATTTATTACGACTTCTTTATTAGCGGGAATCTACGTGGATACGAAGAACTTCACGGTGCGAACCACTGGTCGGACCTTTGATATTGCTGGCTATTTGAAAAATCAAGGCGCAGATACGTCATTGGTTCAATACATGTTGAGTACGGATTTAGATTCCTATTTGATGATCAGTGAACTGGTTTCTCGCAGCCAGCATTTCCGAGAAGATATCGTGATTGCTGCAGCGGATGAAGATCGGGTGTACGATAGTGTCACCGTTGCAAAAGCGGCCGATACTCTGCTATCGATCAATGGGATCCATGCCGCGTTTGTCATTACGAAACAGCCAGGAGATTTGATCGGTATTAGTGCTAGAAGTACCGGAAAAGTCAATGTACAAACCTTGATGGAGGCATTAGGCGGCGGCGGACATTTTACCAACGCAGCCACGCAAATAAAAAACAGCAGCATTGGCGATGTAGAAAACCAGTTGCGAGCGGAATTAACGAAAAATGAACAATAACAAGGAGTGACCAAGATGAAAGTTATTTTCTTACAAGATGTCAAAGGCAAAGGCAAAAAAGGCGATATCAAGGAAGTCCCTAATGGCTACGCACAAAACTTCCTGATCAAAAACAACTTAGCCAAACCTGCCAACAATGAAAGCATGGCAGAATTAAAAGGCAAACAAAAAGCCAAAGAAAAACAAGATGCGGAAGTCTTAGCAGAAGCGAAAGAGCTAAAAGCACTTCTTGAAAAAGAAGAAACCGTCGTGAAGATCAATGCCAAAGCAGGGGAAGATGGCCGCTTGTTCGGTTCGATCCCATCAAAACAAATTGCCGATGCTTTGAACAAGCAATACAAAATCAAAATCGATAAACGCAAAATCGAATTGGATCAGCCGATTCGTGCATTAGGGTTTACGCAAGTACCTGTAAAATTGCACCCACAAGTAACAGCAACGATCAATGTTCATACCATTCAAGAATAAGTATTACTCCCAACAGTCACATGTTGGGGTTTTTTTCGGCAAACGTCCAAGCAATCTTGTACTTTGGATGGGAATCTTGTAGAATGAATGGACGAAGGAGCGAATGGCATGAATGAAGTTTGGCAAAATCAAGTTCCCCCACAAGATATTGAAGCGGAACAAGCGGTCCTAGGGGCAGTCTTTTTAGATGCCGATGCGATCATCGATGCAATGGAAGTAATCGCCCCAGAAGATTTTTATCGCCGCAGCCATCAAATAATTTTTCAAGCAATGATCCAGTTGAACGACCGGAGTGAATCGATCGACTTGATCACGTTGAAAGCAGAAATTGAAAAAAGCAATAGTCTTGAAGATGTTGGCGGTCTGACGTATCTGACTGAATTGAGTCAAGCTTCACCATCAGCAGCAAGTATTGCTTATTATGCGAAGATCGTTGACGACAAAGCCACGCTGCGCAATCTAATCCAAACAGCGAGCCGTATCGTAACCAAAGGCTTTGAACAAGATGAAGATGTGCAGTCGATCATTGATCAAGCAGAAAAAAGTATTTTAGAAGTATCCGAAAAGCGCAACAGTAATGGCTTCCAATCGATAGCGGAAGTCTTGAATCGGACGATCGAAACGATCGATCAATTGGCGCAAAACAATGAAGAAATCACCGGATTACCTACGGGTTATGCGGCTTTAGACAAAATGACGGCGGGGCTGCAAAAAGAAGAGCTGATTATTCTCGCTGCCCGCCCCGCGGTAGGGAAAACCGCGTTTGCCTTGAATATCGCGCAAAATGTCGGAACGAAAACCGATCGTTCCGTAGCGATCTTTAGTCTGGAAATGGGGGCTGAATCATTGGTCAACCGGATGCTTTGTGCGGAAGGCTCGATTGAGGCTAGTCACTTGCGGACGGGGCAGCTCTCAGAAGAAGAATGGCGGAATTTGATCGTTGCCATGGGCAGTCTTTCTAACGCCAATATCTATATCGATGATACCCCCGGGATCAAGATCTCTGAGATCCGGGCGCGTTGTCGGAAACTGGCGCAAGAAAAAGGCAATCTCGGCTTGATTTTGATCGACTATTTGCAGTTGATTGAAGGAACGGGTCGCGAAAACCGCCAACAAGAAGTCTCTGAGATCTCTCGCCAATTAAAGAAACTGGCGAAGGAATTGAAAGTGCCGGTGATTGCACTGTCTCAGCTTTCTCGGGGTGTGGAACAGCGACAAGACAAACGTCCTGTTTTAAGTGATATCCGGGAATCAGGGTCGATCGAGCAGGATGCCGATATCGTTGCTTTCTTGTATCGGGATGACTACTACCGCAGTGAAGGCGACGATGACGATGAACCAGAAGAACAACAAAACAACAATGTGATCGAAGTCATTATTGAAAAAAACCGGAGTGGTGCCCGGGGGACGGTCGAACTTCTATTCATCAAAGAATACAATAAATTCTCCTCGGTCTCGCCACGAGAAGAGTTCGGGTAAGACACCAATTATTTGAAAAACAATGGCTCCTGCTGCCGTCTGCATTGCGCTGATGGTAGTAGGGCTTTTTTTATGTGTCGACTTTATTCGTTTTTACGTGTATAAATAATTATTCCAAAGAAAATAGTTCGTTTTTTACCCCTGAAAAATGAGAATTTAAAACGATTATTCGATTTTAGATTGAAAGAGCTTGCGAATCTTGTTACAATACTTAAGGAATGCACTAATTAAAGAAAGAGGTCATTATATGTCATCTGTAGTAGTAGTAGGTACACAATGGGGCGATGAAGGTAAAGGAAAGATTACGGACTTTTTGAGTGAAAACGCGGAAGTCATTGCACGTTATCAAGGTGGAGACAATGCCGGCCATACGATTAAATTTGACGGTGTGACCTATAAACTGCATTTGATTCCTTCAGGGATCTTTTATGCAGATAAAATCAGTGTCATTGGAAACGGGGTCGTTGTGAACCCGAAATCATTAGTTAAAGAATTAGCATACTTGAAAGAAAACAATATAATAACAGAAAACTTGAAGATCTCTGATCGTGCACATGTTATTTTACCTTACCATATCCATTTGGATCAGCTGCAAGAAGATGCCAAAGGTGACAACAAGATCGGTACGACAATCAAAGGGATCGGACCAGCCTATATGGATAAAGCGGCCAGAGTCGGCATTCGGATCGCTGATCTTTTAGACAAAGAAATTTTTGAAGAACGTCTGCGTATCAACTTAGAAGAAAAAAATCGTCAATTCGTGAAAATGTTTGATGCAGAGCCAATCGCCTTTGAAGATATTTTTGAAGAGTATTACGAATATGGCCAACAAATCAAAAAATATGTGACGGATACTTCGGTGATCCTTAACGATGCCTTAGATGAAGGCAAACGAGTTTTATTTGAAGGGGCACAAGGCGTGATGCTGGATATCGACCAAGGAACCTATCCTTTCGTAACGTCATCCAACCCCGTTGCTGGAGGTGTCACCATCGGTAGTGGTGTGGGCCCTTCAAAAATCAACAAAGTCGTTGGTGTCTGCAAAGCCTACACCTCTCGGGTAGGAGATGGTCCATTCCCAACGGAACTGTTTGATGAAACAGGTGAACAAATTCGTAAGATCGGTCGTGAATACGGGACAACGACAGGACGACCTCGTCGTGTGGGCTGGTTTGATACCGTCGTGATGCGCCATTCAAAACGGGTCTCAGGGATCACGAACCTATCCCTTAACTCGATCGATGTCTTGAGCGGTTTAGAAACCGTGAAAATCTGTACCGCTTATGAACTAGACGGCGAATTGATCTATCATTATCCAGCAAGCTTGAAAGAGTTGAACCGCTGCAAACCAGTCTATGAAGAACTTCCTGGCTGGTCTGAAGACATTACTGGCTGCAAAACATTGGCAGATCTGCCAGAAAATGCACGCAATTACGTTCACCGCATCTCTGAATTAGTCGGTGTCCGCATTTCGACCTTCTCGGTAGGGCCAGACCGCAGCCAAACCAACATCTTAGAAAGTGTTTGGGCGCAAATTTAACCTGACGCGAAAGCATCAGAACAAGACAAAGAACTTCTGTGTCAGAAGCGGTCAACGATAAGTTTGGCTGCTTTTGATGAGAATTTCTTCTGTCTTGTTCTTTTTTTGCTATAATAGGGGGTAACGAGAGGGGTGAAACCATGTTTCAAATCATGACAGATTCCTGCTGTGATTTACCAGCAGCAAGATTAGCGGAGCTAGATGTCGCCTATATTCCAATGCTGATTGAATTAGATGGCAAAGAATATATCGATGATATGGGCAAAGAATTTGATACGGAATGGTTTTTAGGAAAACTAAAAGAGCATGCGCAACCGACGACTTCTCAAATCAATGTCGGACGTTATATGGAATATTTTCGGCCATATGTCGAAGCGGGCACACCGATCCTTTATTTAGGTTTTTCTTCAGGAATGAGCGGCTCATTCCAAAGTGCCGTCCAAGCCGTAGCCTTACTAAAAGAAGAATACAAAGAAGTCGCGATCACCTTGATCGATACGCGCTCTGCTAGTTTAGGCGAAGGCTTCTTAGTGGCTGAAGCAGCTCAACAAAAAGCCCAAGGGCGTTCGTTGCTGGAAGTCAGCCAATGGGTAGAAGAAAATAAACTGCGTTTAGATTCATGGGTCACCGTCGATGATTTAAAACAATTGGAACGCGGCGGCAGAATCTCTAAAACAGCCGCAGCGATCGGTGGATTGTTGAATGTGAAACCAATCATTACCGTAGATACCGCGGGAAAATTACGCAGTGTTGATCGAGTGCGGGGACGCAACAAAGCGATCCAAAAAATCGTGGATCAAACCATCGCCAATCTTCACGAATCAAAAACCAATACGGTTTATTTTGCCAATGCTGGCGATGCCGAAGCAGCGGAGAAAGTCATCAAGCGTTTGACCGAAAAAGTTCCTGACATTATTATTCATCATTATCCATTAGGTCCAACGATCTCCAGTCATACCGGCTACGGCTGCTTGGCGCTGTTTTCATTCGGCAAAGCCCGTTTAGAACAAGCGTAACCTGCCCAACATGCCCGAAGTATTAGACAAAATAAAAAGAACGCTCCAGTTGCAGCCTTGGTGGCAGGCAACTGGAGCGTTCTTTTTTGTAGAAGCAGATTATTGATTCATTTCTGCTACGCGTTTTTGGACATCTTTGTTTTCTAAGAATTCATCGTAGGTCGTTTCGGCACGATCCACCACGCCTTTGCTAGAGACCGCAATGATACGGTTCGCAAGGGTTTGAATAAATTGGTGGTCATGAGAAGCAAACAACAATGAGCCGGTGAAGGCCATCAAACCATCGTTTAATGCGGTGATCGATTCTAAGTCCAAGTGATTGGTTGGATCATCCAACACCAATACGTTGGCTTTTGAAAGCATCATTTTCGACAACATACAGCGAACTTTTTCGCCCCCGGAAAGAACGTTGACGGGTTTTAATACTTCATCACCAGAGAATAACATGCGACCTAGGAAGCTGCGCAAGAAGGTATTGTCGTCTTCTTCTTTGCTTGCGTATTGACGCAGCCAATCAACGATCGGGGTATCCGTATCGAATTCGCTGGTCGTATCTTTTGGCAAGTAGGCATGCTGCGTGGTGACGCCCCAACGAACACTACCTGTATCAGGAGTGATTTCCCCCATGATGACTTTGAATAGCGTCGTGGTGGTGATATCGCTATTGGCAACAAAAGCGACTTTGTCGTCTTTATTCAAGGTGAAAGAGATATTGTCTAAAATCTTTTTGCCGTCGATCGTCACACTGACATTGTCGACTTGCAGCAAGTCATTCCCGATTTCACGTTCTGGTTTAAAACCAACAAACGGATAACGGCGGGACGAAGGTTGAATATCATCAAGGGTGATTTTATCCAACATTTTTTTCCGAGACGTTGCTTGTTTGGATTTTGATGCATTGGCACTAAAGCGTGCGATAAAGTCTTGCAGTTCTTTGATCTGCTCTTCTTTTTTGGCATTTGATTGTGATTGTAATTTCGCCGCTAATTGGCTTGATTCCAACCAGAAATCATAGTTGCCGACAAACAATTTGATTTTGCCGAAGTCTAGATCGGCCATATGGGTACAAACTTTATTTAAGAAGTGGCGGTCATGGGAAACAACGATGACAGTGTTGTCAAAGTTGATTAGAAATTCTTCTAACCAGTTGATAGATTGGATATCCAATCCGTTGGTAGGCTCATCTAGGAGCAAGACGTCTGGCTTACCGAAAAGGGCTTGTGCGAGTAAGACTTTTACCCGTTGACCAGCAGTTAGATCTTTCATCAAGACATGATGCAATTCATCGGGAATGTTCAGGCCTTGCAAAAGAACGGCTGCTTCTGGCTCTGCTTCCCAACCATCAAGTTCCGCAAATTCGCCTTCTAGTTCGGCGGCACGAATCCCATCTTCATCAGAAAAGTCTTCCTTCATGTAGATCGCGTCTTTTTCTTTCATCACTTCGTAGAGACGTTTATGGCCCATGATGACCGTTTCGATCACTGGAAACTCTTCGTAATCATAGTGGTTCTGTTTCAAGACAGCCATCCGTTCATCAGGACCTAAAGAAACGTTCCCGGTCGAAGGTTGGATCTCACCAGATAAAATTTTTAAAAAAGTTGATTTACCAGCACCATTTGCACCAATCAAACCATAACAATTACCAGGCGTAAACTTAATATTAACATCATCAAACAGTTTGCGGTCTGAAAAATGCAAACTTACATCACTTACTGTAATCAATTCTTTTCCTCACTTTATATAAATTGACATGGAGTCTCCTAGCATTATAGCGATGAATGTTGAAACTTTCAAGTAAAGCCGAGGATTTCATCGGGAAAGGCTTAGGGCTGGTGAAAGAAAAATTTTGGCTGCTGCTGCCTTCCTAGTAGAACCTGACGGCTTCCTATGCTAGAGTATTGGTAGAATAGTCAGACAAAGGAGCAGACGAATGGTGGATTGGTTGGTTGGATTGTCGCCATGGCAGCAAGCGCTGGCGGGGACGATCTTTACGTATGGTATGACGGCGCTTGGGGCAGCGCTAGTCTTTTTCTTCAAAGAAATCAATAAAAATGTCCTGAATACAATGCTGGGGTTTGCCTCTGGAGTGATGATCGCCGCTAGTTTCTGGTCGTTATTAGATCCTGCGATCGCACGAGCCGAAGAAAATGGCGACATTCCGTGGCTGGTGGTCAGTATCGGGTTTGGTTTGGGCGGTTTGTTTCTTTATGCAGCAGATAAGACACTCCCACATATGCATTTTGGTCCGAATCATGAAACAGAAGGATTGCCTAGTCATTTGAAGCGAACGATCTTGCTGGTTTTTTCCATCACACTACATAATATCCCGGAAGGCTTGGCGGTAGGGGTAGCGTTTGGGGCGGCGGCTAGTGCTGATGATCCGCGAGCTGCGATCTTAGCAGCACTTTCGGTAGCGATCGGGATCGGGATCCAGAATTTTCCAGAAGGCGCAGCCGTTTCGATCCCCTTGCGCCAAGAAGGGTTAAGCCGAACCAAAGCCTTTATGTATGGGCAAGCATCTGGGATCGTTGAACCGATCGCGGGTGTGATCGGGGCTTTGTTGGTAACGAGTATGTCCGCTGTCTTGCCGTATGCGTTGGCTTTTGCAGCGGGTGCTATGATTTATGTGGTGGTGGAAGAATTGATTCCAGAAGCGCAGCAAACCTTGACGAGTCGCCGCCATTTTGCGGTTTTTGGCGTCATGTTAGGCTTTATCTTAATGATGGTTCTAGATGTCGCATTAGGCTGATGGATAGAAAAAACCACCTGACTGTTGGAAAGTCAGGTGGTTTTGGTTTTCCTGCAATTAACGATAATATTTTCTTGGTTTTTGGCGAATCGAGGTTAACCAGCGAACGATCAAAACGGCCAGCAGTAAAGGAATCCCGAAACGGAAGATCAATCCGATCAACCCACCAACAATGCCTAATACGACAGATAAAACAAGAGATGCTGCGATTAAAACTGCCACGACAGTAACGATTCTTCCTAATAAACTTTCTGTATTCATAGCGACTCCTCCTAGACTTTTTTTCTTATCCTTAGCATAGCAAGAAGGAAGAAGAAAAACATCCAACTTAAGGCGGAATAATTGCTCCGCCGTGGGCCATAGGTTTTGTGATAAACTAAACATGAAGCATTCATGAAAGGAGACGAAACGAATGAACGTAGAAATCCTCACGAGCCAAGTCATCACAGAAGGAGGGTGTAATGCTTGTTTGCCTTATGAACTCAATACCTTCATGCTGCAGCTGCCAGATGGTCGTTGTTTTTCGTTAGAAAACTTGGATGTTGCTTCCTTGGTGATGCCCATCGCCCAAATCAATCAGTGGCAAACTCGCTTATTATTGGAAGAAGACGAAGGGCTGATCTATCGCAAGGGAACACAAGAAGTGATTTTCATAGAAGGCAGCCGCCAGGATATGTTTTCCAGCAAAGGACAGACGATTGCTTGTCCGAAAAAGAGTTGTGAAGCAGACGTTTTTGCCACAACCAATCGGGTGCTGACAGAATTGTTTGGCATCGACCCGCTTTCCTTCGTTTTGCGGGCTGCACAAGCATAAGAAGACGCAAAAACAACCCCTTGCACGGGTGTACCGACCTCCAAAAGTTCGCTTTTGATCGAACTTTTTGGGGGACACTACAGCAGGGGGCTGTTTTTGCATATCGTTACTTACGGATCTGTCCTTCGCCATAAATAATGTATTTGGTGGAAGTCAGTGCTTCTAACCCCATTGGCCCACGGGCATGTAGTTTTTGCGTCGAGATGCCGATCTCGGCACCAAAGCCAAACATAAAGCCATCCGTGAAACGGGTCGAGGCATTGACGTAAACCGCCGCCGCATCAACTTCTTTCAAGAAGCGTTGGGAAGCGAAATAATCATCAGTGATGATCGCTTCAGAGTGCTTCGTATTGTAGCGATTGATGTGAGAAATGGCTTCTTCTAGCGAAGCCACCACTTTGATCGCTAAGATATAGTCTAAAAACTCGGTTGCCCAGTCTTCTTCAGTGGCAAGCTGTGCATTGTTTAAAAACGCCAACGCTTTTTCATCTCCTCGCAATTCGACTTGATTGGCAAATTGCTGTTCTACCATTGGCAAAAATTCCGCTGCCACTGCTTCATGGACGAGGATCGTTTCGATGGCATTGCAGACAGAAGGGCGTTGCGTTTTTGCATTCGTGACGATCGCCAGTGCCATCGGCAGCTGGGCGGCTTGATCGATGTAGATATGATTGTTGCCAGTGCCGGTTTCGATCACTGGTACTGTGGCGGTCTCTTTGACGCGACGAATCAAGCCGGCGCCCCCACGGGGGATCAAAACATCCAAGTAATCCGTCAGACGCATTAGTTCAGCCGCTGTTTCGTGGCTCGTGTCTTCGATAAACTGGATCGCATGGCGGGAGTGTCCATTGGCAGCTAATGCCTCTTGTAAAATAGTCACGAGGACTTGATTGGAGTGGAAGGCTTCTTTTCCACCACGCAAAATCACGGCATTTCCTGATTTGAAACACAGACTAGCGGCGTCAGTGGTGACATTAGGACGAGCTTCGTAGATGATGCCGATGACCCCTAAAGGCACTCGTTGTTGACCAATCAAAAGATCGTCAGCATTGCGCCACATTTTATCCACGGCACCGATTGGATCGGGCAATTGGGCGACTTCTCGGATGCCGTTAGCCATCTCGGTGATCCGTTGTTCTGTCAGCAACAGTCGATCCAGCATCGTTTGGCTGGTTCCTTTGGCTTTTGCGGCAGCTAGGTCTTGTTGATTAGCAGCTAAAATCTTCTCGGTAGCTTTTTCTAAAGCATCGGCCATCGCTGCCAGTAGGTGGTTTTTTTCACTGGCACTCAGTAAGCTTAATGTCTGGGCGCTTGCTTGAGCTTGTTGACCGATCGTTTGCAAGTTGCTCATTGCTCATCCTCCGTTCGTTGATAAAAGTGGGTGCCGACAGGTTCCCCTGCGAGCAAGTCAAAAATAATTTTCGGTTGCTTGCCGTTAGCGAGCAGCATGTGACTGTTCAAGTCTAAGATGCGTTGGGCGGCTTTTAGTTTACTGGTCATACCGCCGGTTCCATAAGGACTGCCTTTTCCCGTAGCTTGTTCTAAAAGTTCCGGGGTGATTTCATTGATCTCGGAATACAAAACGGCATCAGGATCATTCAGCGGATTGGCGGAATAAAAGCCATCGATATCAGAAAGCATGATCAAAAGCTCGGCTTTCGTCAACTGAGCGACGATCGCTGACAACTGGTCATTGTCGCCAAATTTGGTGAGATGGTCCAATTCATCTACTGCCACCGTGTCGTTTTCATTAATGATCGGGATGATCCCCATCGTAAGTAGTTGCTCTAAGGTGTTGCTAACGTTTTGACGGCTTTGGGGAAATTCGATGATGTCTCTGGTCAGCAGGATTTGTGCAGTCTGCTGGCTATAGCTTTGAAAACGCTGGTTGTAGATCGTCATCAGTTCCGATTGGCCAACGGCTGCCACGGCTTGCTGCTGTGGGATCTCCACGGGTCGTTCTTTCAAATTTAACTTGTTCATGCCAACACCGATCGCCCCGGAAGAAACTAAGATGATTTCTTTGCCTTGGTTTTGCAAAGCTGCTAAGACAAAGGCTAATTCATCGATGCCAGCTAGATTGATGGCACCATTGGGATAAATCAACGAGCTGGTGCCGATTTTTACAACGATTCGGTTTTTGTTTGAAAGATCTGCGCGCATATGCCACCGCCTATTTTTTGATATTTTTTCTATTGTACTCGCAAACGGGCGTTTCGTCATGCTCTTTTTTCTTTTTGAGCTATTTTAAACGAAGAAATTGTAAAGACTTTTCGATAATTGTGTTTTCCATGAAGAAAATAGTTCTTCCTATGCTAAAATAGCTATATGTTTTATTATTGGAGGAACCCATGAAATTACGAGGATTTGAAATTATTACATCATATAAAGAAAAAAGCATCACCTTGCCTCAACGTGCCACCCATCATGCGGCTGGTTATGACTTTGAAGCCGCGGAAGAAATCGTGGTGCCAAGCATTTGGAAAGCGGGCGTGATCGATGGGGTCAAAGCGCTTTTTGCGAAAGAGACCGCAAAACAGTTGAAGCCAACCTTGATTCCCACTGGGATCAAAGCCTATATGGGGGAAGACGAGTATTTGCAGCTGACAAATCGTTCCAGCAATCCTTTGAAACGTTTCTTAGTCTTGACGAATGGTGTCGGCGTCATCGACAGCGATTACTATGACAATCCAGATAATGAAGGGCATATTATGTTCCAGTTTACCAATTTCGGCCCCACAGATGTCGTCATTAAAAAAGGCGAGCGGATCGGCCAAGGAATTTTCTTGCCGTTCTTAAAAGCTGATCAAGATACAACCACTGCCAGCCGAACCGGCGGCTTTGGCTCCTCGAATCAGTAAATCCTGCCTGGGGGTCTGTTTGATAGAAGTAGTGGAGGAGATCAATGGCAAAAAAAGCAAAAAGTCAATTTGTCTGTCAAAATTGCGGGTATAGTTCCCCTAAATATTTAGGAAAATGCCCCAATTGCGGCAGCTGGAATTCAATGGTAGAAGAAGTGATCCAAGAAACCGCTGATCGTCGTGTACGTACGACATTGACGGGGCAAAAGATGCAGCCGACGAAAATTGCCGATGTCGTACCGAAAAAAGAACCGCGGGTCCAAACGAAACTCGCTGAGTTGAATCGCGTCTTAGGCGGCGGCGTGGTCCCAGGTTCCTTAATTTTGATCGGTGGGGATCCCGGGATCGGAAAATCGACGCTGCTCTTGCAAGTTTCCCAGCAATTAGCAGCGATCGGCGGAACGGTCTTGTATGTGTCAGGAGAAGAAAGTGCCGAGCAGATCAAAATGCGGGCGCAGCGCTTAGGCGCCATCGACACGGAATTTTATCTCTATGGGGAAACGGACATGTCAGAGATCAGTAAAGCGATCGAAAACATCCGCCCAGATTATGTGATCATCGATTCGATCCAAACCATGACCCAACCGGATATCACCAGTGTGGCAGGCAGTGTCAGCCAAGTGCGAGAAACGACCGCAGAATTGCTGAAAATCGCTAAAACCAATGGCATCGCCATCTTTATCGTTGGCCACGTGACGAAGGAAGGCTCGATCGCAGGACCGCGGATGCTGGAGCACATGGTGGATACCGTCTTGTATTTCGAAGGCGAAAAGCACCACAGCTTTCGGATTTTGCGGGCCGTCAAAAACCGCTTTGGGTCCACTAATGAGATCGGGATTTTTGAAATGGAAGAAGGCGGGTTGAAAGAAGTCGCTAATCCGTCACAAGTCTTTTTGGAAGAACGCTTAGAAGGCGCAACCGGATCGGCGATCGTAGTGGCAATGGAAGGCAGTCGGCCAATATTGGTGGAGATCCAAGCACTGGTCACGCCAACGATGTTCGGCAATGCCAAACGCACGACGACGGGGCTAGACTTCAACCGGGTCTCGCTGATCATGGCGGTTTTAGAAAAACGGGCAGGTTTGCTGCTGCAAAATCAAGATGCCTACTTAAAAGCAGCCGGCGGGGTCAAATTAAATGAACCCGCGATCGATCTAGCAATCGCTGTTAGTATCGCCTCCAGCTATAAAGAAAAAGGCACCAGCCCGACGGAGTGTTTTATCGGTGAAATTGGCTTGACGGGTGAGATTCGCCGAGTCAATGCGATCGAACAACGGGTCAAAGAGGTGCAGAAACTGGGCTTTACAAAAGTTTATTTGCCTAAAAACAATCTGACTGGTTGGCAGCCGCCAAAAGGCATCGAAGTCGAAGGCGTGTCTACCTTAGCCGAAACCTTACGGAAAGTCTTCCGTTAAAGTGGAGTCACTGCAAGAGCAAGGGGCAATCTCCCTTCCTCTTGCCCTGACGCTGCTGGTTCATTCATTGAACCAACCGACAGCCGCTGACTGGTGGAAGGAGTCAGTTTGGCAGCACGGATTTTTGAACAAAAGAAACCTACTGGAGTATGGAGGAACATGTATGCAGAAACGAGTCATTACCGCACTAATGGTACTTGCCGGAGCAAGTCTAGGGATCTCACTGATGCCCATCGCATGGCAAGCCATTGGGCAAACCCAAAATGAATGGCTGAATAATAACATCACTAATAGTTTGCTTGGAGCCCTTATTTTCTTTTTATTATCTTTACTATTAGCGAAATATATTGCAGCCGGTATTCGCAAAATTGAAGAAAAACTAAGCGAATTGAGCTTAACCTATCTCTTGTTTGGCGCAATTGGTTCGATCATCGGTCTGATGATCGGTGTGATCGTGTCGATTCCTTTTTACAATTGGGATATTCCTTTTATCAACGGGATCGCCCCAATCTTAGTGATGGTCCTGTTAGGGTATCTCGGTTTTCAGATCGGGACGACACGGATCGATGAATGGAAAAAAGTCTTTGCCCCGAAAAACAAAAAGGCAGAGCCTCAAGAGCAAGATGAACAGCAGATGCTAGAAAGAAAAATCGCGGACCATTTCCACAAATATAAAATTTTGGATACCAGCGTGATCATTGATGGCCGGATCTATGATATTGCCAAAACCGGCTTTTTGGAAGGCGTCCTGCTGATCCCGAATTTCGTTTTGTATGAATTGCAATACATCGCAGATTCTGGCGATAGTTTGAAACGGGTCCGGGGCCGTCGCGGCTTGGATATTTTGAATGCTTTGCAAAAAGAAGAAGGCATCGCAGTTGAGATGTACGAAGGCGATTTTGAAGACATTTCCGAAGTCGACAGCAAGCTGATCAAGTTAGCGAAATTGCTGGATGGTGTCGTTGTGACTAATGACTACAACTTAAACAAAGTTTCTGAATTTCAAAATGTGCCGGTCTTGAATATCAATGCGTTGGCCAATGCGGTCAAACCAGTGGTGATTCCAGGAGAAAGCATGCACGTCTTAGTAGTGAAAGCTGGCACGGAGCGGCAGCAAGGGGTCGCTTATCTAGATGACGGGACGATGGTCGTGGTGGAAGATGGTCAGCATTACATGAACGAACACATCGAAGTGATCGTCACCAGCGCCTTGCAAACGGCAGCTGGGCGGATGATTTTTGCCAAACCAGCCCATTCTGGTCGCGGCATCGACAACAAAGAAGGATCAAAATCAGAGAAATAATCCTCGGCAGCTGGCGTAAAATATGCCAGCTGCCTTTACTAATTGGGTTATTGATTGTACAATTCAACTTGAGGGTTCTGTTTTTTACGCGGGTCTTTCCCACTAAACTGAACAATAAGCCCCAAGCAGCTTGGCTGGCTTGGAAATCAGATGAAGGAAGAGGAAAACAATGACAAAAGTACGTGTACGTTACGCGCCAAGTCCAACAGGACATTTACACATCGGGAATGCTCGGACGGCTTTATTCAATTATTTGTTTGCTCGTCACAATGACGGTGAATTTATTATCCGAATCGAAGACACCGATCAAAAAAGAAACATTGAAGATGGTGAAAAAAGCCAGCTTGAAAACTTGCAATGGTTAGGGATGGATTGGGACGAATCACCTGAAAATCCAGGGGAATATGGGCCGTATCGTCAATCAGAACGCGGCGATATCTACCAACCACTGATCGATCAATTGCTCGCAAGCAATCGTGCGTATAAGTGTTATTGTACGGAAGAAGAGTTGGAAGCCGAACGCGAAGGCCAAAGAACGCGTGGCGAAATGCCTCATTATGCAGGGAAATGTGCCAACTTAACACCGGAAGAGCAAGCCGAAAAAGAAGCACAAGGCTTGAAACCAGTGATTCGTTTCCGTGTCTCTCGCAATACTGAATACAAATTCCATGACATGGTCAAAGGCGAGATCGTTTTTGAATCAGATAATGTCGGTGGCGATTTTGTCATCCAAAAACGTGATGGCATGCCGACCTACAACTTTGCAGTAGCAGTGGATGACCATCATATGAAAATCACCCATGTGTTGCGTGGAGATGACCACATCGCCAACACACCAAAACAGTTGATGATCTATGAAGCATTTGGCTGGCAAGCACCGGAATTCGGGCATATGACGTTGATCATCAATAGCGAAACTGGGAAAAAATTAAGCAAACGGGACGAATCGATTCTGCAATTCATCGAGCAATACCGTGAATTGGGTTATTTGCCAGATGCTATGTTCAACTTTATTGCACTTTTAGGCTGGTCACCAGTTGGGGAGGAAGAAATTTTCTCTCAAGAAGAATTGATCAAAATCTTTGATCCTGAACGGTTGAGCAAATCACCAGCTGCCTTCGATGCCAAGAAATTGGAATGGGTCAATAACCAATACATGAAACAAATGGATTTGGATGAATTGACGGCAATGTGCGTTCCTTACTTGGTAAAAGCTGGCCGCATCGAAGAAACATTGACCGAAGAAAAAGCTGCTTGGTTGAAAAAAATCGTATCCTTGTATCAACCACAAATGAGTTTTGCGGCTCAAATCGTCGATCTTTCGGAATTGTTCTTCGAAGAACATCCTGAATTAGATGATGCAGCCAAAGAAGTCTTGGCAGGGGAAACCGTACCGACGGTTTTAACAGCATTTAAAGAAAAATTGCTGGCGATGCCAGTCGTTGAAGCTGCAGCAGTCAAAGCAGCTATCAAGGAGATCCAAAAAGAAACAGGCATCAAAGGCAAGAATTTATTCATGCCGATCCGAGTGGCAGTCTCAGGCCAAACCCATGGACCAGAACTACCGGATACCGTTGAATTATTAGGGAAAGAAAAAGCCCTTGATCATTTGAATAACGTGTTATAAACACAGCGAATAGACGAAGTACTAGCCGATTTTTTTCAGAGAGGCCACGGAAGGTGAGAGTGGTCAAAAAAGGCTAGGAAATGCACCTAGGAGTGGCTTTGGCGCAAGTCAAAGACGAAGCAGCGGACGTTACCCGCTTGAAGGCAGTGCCGAACTGCGAACAAAAGTGGGACCACGCAAAAAAGCGTCTTTTGAATAAGGAAACTTATTTGAAAGACGCTTTTTTCGTATCAAGAAGTTTGGATAAAGCAGGTGAGAAGATGACTTGGTTCAAAAAAGCAATTGCGGCAACAAAAAAACACGATCCGTCGGTGCGATCAACGTTGGAGATCATCATCACGTATCCGGGATTCCATGCCTTATTTTGGCATCGTTGGGCGCACTTTTTGTTTCAGCATCGCTGGTATTTTTTGGCAAAACTGACGGCCCAGTTTTGGCGTTTCTTGACCGGGATCGAGATTCATCCTGGTGCCCAGATCGGTCAAGGGGTCTTTATCGATCATGGGATGGGGGTCGTGATTGGGGAAACGGCGATCATTGAAGATGATGTCGTCTTGTTTCACGGAGTCACCCTGGGGGGAACCGGCAAAGAGCGGGGCAAGCGTCATCCCACGGTTAAAACCGGTGCGTTTCTCTCAGCCCATGCGCAGATCTTAGGTCCTGTCACGATCGGTGAATATGCAAAGATCGGCGCCAATGCAGTGGTTTTGAAGGATATCCCCGCAGAAGCAACTGCTGTCGGCATCCCGGCAAAGATCGTTCGAATCAAAGGAAAGAAGGTTACCCACGATGATTAAAATCTATAATACGCTGACACGAGAAAAAGAAGTGTTTCAGCCATTGGAAGAAAAGAAAGTAAAAATGTATGTTTGCGGACCCACCGTCTATAACTATATCCATATCGGGAATGGCCGCAGTACTGTTTCATTTGATACCGTACGTCGTTATTTCGAATACCGCGGCTATACAGTGGACTATTTGATGAATTTTACCGATGTCGATGATAAAATCATTCGTGCAGCAAAAGAATTAGGTACGACGGCCCCAGAAGTGGCAGAGCGTTTTATCAACGCCTTCAATGAAGATACTGCAGCGCTGAATGTCAAACCTGCTACGATGAATCCTCGTGTGATGGATCATATTGAAGACATCATTGCCTTTATTGCTGCTCTTGTAGAAAAAGGCTATGCCTATCCAGTCAATGGCGATGTTTATTACCGTACCCGTAAATTTGCTCACTATGGGCAATTAAGCGACCAATCCATCGACGAGCTGGAAGTCGGCGCAAGCCAGCGAACCGGTGAAGAACAAAAAATCAAGGAAGATCCGTTGGATTTTGCTTTGTGGAAAGCGGCAAAAGGCGATGAGATCGCTTGGGAATCTCCTTGGGGAGCCGGCCGTCCCGGCTGGCATATCGAATGCTCAGTGATGGCGACCAAACACCTAGGCGAGACCATCGATATACATGGAGGCGGACAAGACTTGACCTTCCCTCATCATGAAAATGAGATCGCCCAAAGCGAGGCAAAAACCGGCAAGACCTTTGCCAACTATTGGATGCATAATGGCTATGTGACGATCGGTGAAGACGAAGAAAAAATGAGTAAGTCGCTGGGCAACTTCGTCACGGTGCATGAGATGGTCAAAAAAGTTGATCCACAGGTGCTGCGTTTCTTTTTGGCAACGACTCAGTACCGCCGACCAATCAAATACAGCGAGACTACCTTGCATGAAGCACAAACCAATCTGCAAAAATTGCGTACGACCTATGAAAATGCCAAATTCCGCTTGAATAGCAGTCACTATCAAGCCAGCGATGAGGAAGTCAATGCACCGGTTCTGGAAGAATTTGAAGAACGTTTCATCAAAGAAATGGACGATGATTTCAACGCGGCTAATGGGATCACAGTGGTCTATGAATTGGCGAAGTGGCTGAACTTAGCTAGCGAAGACCCAGAAACAGACTTGGCTTTATTAACCGCTGGATTAGCCAAGTTCAGCGAATGGCTGACGATTTTCGGGATTTATTTTGTATCAGAAGAATTGCTAGATGAAGAAATCGAACAGCTGATTAATGAACGAATCGCCGCTCGCAAAGCCAAAGATTTTGCCCGCAGCGACCAAATCCGTGATGAGTTGAAAGAACAAGGGATCATCTTAGAAGATACCCCGCAAGGAACCCGATGGAGACGAGAAGTATGAGAGATTATAAACAATTGAATGGTTTGGCATTGGCCTATGTGGGGGATGCGGTCTATGAAGTCTATATTCGCGATTATTTAGTCGCCCAAGGCCAAACCCGACCAAACCAACTGCACCATATGGCGACCCACTATGTATCTGCCAAAGCCCAAGCGGCGTTGATCCAAAAGATGTTGGATGAAGAGATCCTGACCGAAGAAGAACATGATTTTTATCGCCGCGGCCGTAATAGTAAAAGTCATACGGGTGCCAAAAATGCCGATGTCACGACGTATCGCATCGCTACTGGCTTTGAATCGCTGATCGGGTATTTGCACCTCACGCAGCAAAAAGAACGCTTAGACGAGCTGGTAGACTGGTGTATAAAGAAAGTAGGAGAAGAAGATGCGAGAAAAACCGCAAAGAAAGCGTCCAAATAAAAAAACAGCTGGCCAATCAGAAGCCAGAAAAGAAAATAGACCGGATCGCCGCAAAGAAGCCGAGGGAGAAGCCATCGAAGATAATTTTGTCTTTGGCTATCATGCGGTTGCTGAAGCCTTGAAAGAAGGGCGAGGCAACAAGCTGTTTCTTTCTGAAGAGGCAAGGGGAGAAAAGATCGATCGTCTGAAAGAAATGGCACGGGAACAGGCAGTTCCTGTCAAATGGGTGCCAAAACAAAAGCTGGATACGATGAGTGACCAAGGGGTCCATCAAGGCATGATCTTGGCGATCACCCCTTACCAGTATTTGACCTTGGATGAATTGTTGGCCCAAACGAAAGAACAGCCGCTGTATCTGATTTTAGATAATCTAGAAGATCCCCATAATTTCGGCTCCATCATGCGAACCGCTGATGCCAGCGGCGTAGACGGGATCATCATTCCGAAACACCGTGCGGTGGGGATCACGCCGATCGTGGTGAAAACATCGACCGGCGCAGTGGAACATATCCCTGTGGCTCGAGTGACCAACTTGACCCAAGCAGTCCAGCAGCTGAAAAAAGCTGGTTTTTGGATCTTCGGTACTGATATGAGTGGCAGTGATTACCGCACATGGAATGCCCAAGGGGCGGTCGGTTTGATCATCGGTAACGAAGGTCGCGGCATGGGGGAAGGTTTGAAAAAAGAAGTGGATCAAATGCTGACGATCCCAATGACCGGGCACGTGCAGAGCTTGAACGCCAGTGTGGCGGCAGGCTTGTTGATGTATCAGGCCTTTACTAGCCGAAATGGGGCATCCCAATGAAAACCCCTTTGCTGATCGTGGATGGCTACAATATGATTGGCGCTTGGCCGGAGCTGGTTCTTTTGAAAAATCAGGACCGTTTAGAAGATGCGAGAGAAGCTTTGCTGAACCGGCTATCGAATTATGCAAAATATGAAGGCTTGAGAATCATCGTTGTTTTTGATGCCCAACTGGTGCCTGGTGTGACACAAAGTTACACCAAATATCAGCTGGAAGTTATTTTTACCGAAGAAGGAGAGACCGCCGACAGCTACATTGAACGAATCGCTGGTGAGTTAAACAATCGATTGACGCAAGTCACCGTCGCTACCAGCGATTTAGCCGAACAGTGGGTGATCTTCTCTCAAGGTGCCTTACGAACTTCGGCACGGGAATTGTACAAAAGCGTGGAAAAAACGGAAAAAGACATCTACGAGCATCAAACCGGTTTGCGGTTTGAAAATTTCCGGCGCAATTCCCCTTGGTCACCGGAACAATTAGCTGAACTTGAAAAGAAATTGCGCGACCTTAGTTAGGGACAAAGTTGGTCTGGTAAATTAGAAGATGTCCCAGCCATTTATGATACGCTCCTTTTGTAGCAAATGAAGCAAAAACAAAAGGAGTGATATCGATGCGCAGGGAAGAAGGACAAGTATCACACCCTTCTGATAGATTTGAAGAGTTGTTCAGAAAATATCGACCGATCGTTGAGATTTTGCATAAAAAATATTATCTGCGGGATTATGACTTAGATGATTGGCTGCAAGAAGGCCGGATCGTTTTTAATAAGTGTCTAAAGACTTACGATCAGGACAAAGGAACGACGCTGGGTATCTTGTTTAAGCGATCCTTTGAAAATCGTATCTGCAGCTTGTTGCGGGCGCAGCATGCCCAAAAACGCAAAGCCCAAGTCGATGCCTGCTCGCTGGAAGAAAAGCTTTCACAAGAAGGCAATCGGTTTTTGACCGATCATAATCGCTGTGCGGAAACTGCAGAGACCTATTTGTTTGTTAATGAATCGTTGGTAGCGTATCCGAAAAGTTTATCGTCTTTAGAAAGAATGGTTATAATGAATTATTTAAAAGGATTAGAACTTGATCAGATTGCGGCTCAAGAAAAGCTGTCTTACGAAAAAATAAAAAGCGCTTTCAGTCGCGGTAGGACAAAATTGATAGCGCTTATCAAAGACGTTTAACAAAAATCTTATTGAAAGTAGAATTATTTTATGGTAAACTTGAAATTTTCTGCATTTCGTGGTATAATGATGCTCGAGGTGAATGCGATGCCAACAACTTTAGCTACAATCAAGAAAGATTTAGAAGGCCGTATCGGTAGTGAGATTATGCTAGTTGCTCAGACTGGACGTAAGCGTCAAACTGAACGTCGCGGCGTTTTGACAGAAACTTATCCTTCAGTTTTTGTTGTAGATTTGGATCCAAACGAGAATTCATTCGAGCGGGTTTCTTATAGTTATTCAGATATTTTAACCAGAACTGTTGAGATTGAATTTTTATCGGAAGCTGTTTGAAACAAGAAGAGTTGACACTTTGTTGACTCTTTTTTGGTTCAACAAGATAAGGAGTGATGGGATGGCGTTTTTTCTAAAAGAGTTAGGGGAAATGACTGGGGTGGAGTTTTATCAACTTGCCCGTTTGCGCACAGCAGTTTTTGTGGTGGAACAAGCGTGTGCGTATCAGGAGATCGATGCGATCGATGCACAGGCCAAACATTTATGGGCCCTTGATGAGGACGGGCAGGTCGTTTCGTATGCCCGTATTTTCCAGCAGGAACAAACGGTGCATTTTGGTCGGATCATTGTGGCACCGGCATACCGGGGGCAAAAAGAAGGCCATCGTCTGATCAAAGAAGTTTTGCATCGCATTGAGCAGTGTTATCCGGCTTTGCCTATTGAGATCGAAGCACAAGCCCACTTAGAAAAATTCTACGGCCAGTATGGCTTTAAAACCATTACACCGCCTTTTTATGAAGACGGGATCCTGCATGTCGGGATGAAAAAAGAAGCAAGCACAGCGACTCTCTAGAGAGGTTCGCCGTGCTTGCTTCTTTTAGTGCTATGATTGATGGATCGGATGAATCCGAATTGCTTCTTTTGTCCTTAATGACAAAGAGCCGGTTTCTTATCTGATCGTATCGTCCAATGATGTTGGACGTGGATCAACGGTGTTGGCAGTAGGCGTTTGCGCTTTTAAAAGATCACGAATCTCTTCTAAATAATCCTCTGCAGTGATTTCTGGTACTTCGTCTTCCTCAGGTTGTTGTTTCAGATTGCGTAATTTGTTCACTGCTTTGACAATCAAGAACAAGACAAATGCGGTAATCAAGAACGTAATAATGGCAGTGATGACGCGGCCAAAATCAAAGACTACATTTTTGGCGGGTTCAAAGACCAAGCCAGAAAAGGCATCGGCGTTACCGAAGAGTGATAAGATCCATGAAACCAATGGTGTCAGCAATCCTTCAACTAAACTAGTGACGATTGCGGTGAAGGCACTCCCGATCACGACCCCGATCGCCAAGTCAATGACGTTTCCTCGTAAAATAAATTCTTTAAATTCTTTAATCATCCTGTATCCTCCCTTCTAAATCTTACTGACAGTATAGCGAAAAATGCAAGATTTATAAAAAAAAACGCTCGCTGCAGCAGGTTTGATCAATGAGCCAAGGAGAAAGTTTGTCAGCTATGCTATAATTGAAGAGATAATTTTGCTTCTAGAAGGGGTGTCACATGTCTATTGAATTAAAAAAAGGTGTTCGGTTAACGGTGCTGCCGACCAAAAAGTATAAAACGATCCGTTTTTTCGTTCGGTTCACTGCACCATTGCAGGCCGAAATGACCGCCAAACGGACTTTATTGACTAGTTTATTAGAAACGACTAGTTTGGCTTATCCGACGCAGACCGCATTTAGCAGTCAACTGGCGGAGCTTTACGGTGCCAGCTTTGGAATGAATGTCAACAAACGGGGCAATCTGCATCAAATCAATGCAGCGATGTCCTTTGTCAACGGGAAGTATGTGTCAGATGAAGCCGTCTTGCCGCAAGCAGCCGCTTTTTTAGCAGAAGTTTTGTTCCATCCGAATGCCCACGAGGAGCAATTTGAGGAAAAGAACTTTACCATCGAAAAGCACAACTTGATCGCCTATATGAACAGCGTGGCAGAAGATAAGCAAGCATTGGCTTCTTTAGGGCTGCAAGAGTTGTATTTCGAAAACGATCAGAATCAGAAGTATCCGAGCTTTGGCCGTCCCCAAGACTTAGAAGCTGTGACCGCAAAAGAGCTTTACCAAACCTATCGCTCAATGATGGACAATGACCAAATCGATCTTTTTGTGATCGGCGATGTGGTTGAAGCAGAAGTCGCGGAGATTTTCCAGAACATGGCCTTTACCGATCGGCCAGACCAAGCAATACCGGTCTTTTATCAGCAAGCGGCGGAAAATATCATTCGCGAGAAAATCTTGCGGGAACCAATCATTCAAGCCAAATTGAACTTAGGCTATCATACTGGCGTGTATTATGACCAAGCCGAGCGGATCGCCTTTATGGTCTTCAACGGGTTGTTTGGCGGATTCCCTCATTCAAAACTGTTTATGAATGTCCGAGAGAAAGAAAGTTTGGCTTATTATGCTTCCAGCAGTATCGATACGTTTCGCGGGTACTTGTCGGTCCAAACAGGAATCGACGGCAAAAACCGCGACAAGGTCTTCAAATTGATCGAACAACAGCTGCAAAGCTTGCAGCGTGGCGAAGTCACAGCGGAAGAACTGGCACAAACAAAAGCGATGTTGAAAAACCAGTACTTGCTTTCGTTGGATAACCCACAAGCACTGATCGAAACAGCCTATCTGAATCAGTGGGTACCGAATACGAAAATGACGGAAGATGAATTTATGCAGAAATTGGCTCAAGTGACCGTAGCAGATGTCCAAGCATTGGCCAAAAACGTGTCCTTGCAAGCTGTATTCTTCCTGGATAAGGAGACGACCCATGAATAAAAAAGTCTATCAGCAAATCAATGAGACCCTTTATGAAGAAGTATTGCCAAACGGCTTGAAAGTTTATTTGCTGCCAAAAGCCGATTTCCATAAAACTTACGGACTTTTCAGTACGAACTATGGCTCTGTCGACAATCATTTCGGGTTTTCACCCGAAGCATTGCATCAAGTTCCAGATGGCATTGCCCATTTTCTAGAGCACAAACTGTTTGAAAAAGAAGACGGCGATGTCTTTCAAACCTTTGGTCAGCAGGGGGCTTCTGCCAATGCCTTTACCAGTTTCACGAAAACCAGCTACCTTTTTTCGGCAACCGATCAAATCAAGCTGAACCTTGAAACGTTGATTGATTTCGTTCAAGCCCCGTATTTCACAGAAGAAACCGTTGAAAAAGAAAAAGGGATCATTGGCCAAGAAATCCAAATGTATGATGACGATCCGAACTGGCAGCAGTTTTTCGGCATCATCAAAAATTTGTATCCGAAGCACCCCCTGCATATCGATATCGCTGGTACGGTGGAAAGCATTGCGCAGATCACCGCAGAAGACTTGTATCTTTGCTACAATACCTTCTATCACCCAAGCAACATGACACTTTTTGTGGTAGGCAATATCGATCCGGAAGAAACGATGGCGTGGATTCGGACCAATCAAGCGGCCAAGACCTTTCCAGAAACGCAAGCGATCATTCGCCAGTTTCCTGAAGAAACCTTTGCCGATATTCAAGCAGAATCAAGTCTTACCATGCCAGTGACACGTGCTAAAGGCGTGTTAGGAATCAAAGGGGACTTGAACAAACTGCCGGAATCAGGAAGAGAGCTCTTACGCTTCAAAAATGCGTTGAACCTTTTCTGCCAATTGGTTTTAGGCAATACTTCCGCCAATTATTTGCGTCTGTATGATCAAGGCATCATCGATGACACGTTTGGATTTGAAGTGAACTTGGATCGCGGCTTTTACTTTGCCGATTTCTCGGGGGATTCTGAAGAGCCAAAAGAAATGTTGGCAGAGATCGAAGCGATCGTAATGAATTTCCAGCACGACCCAGAGATTAATGAAGAAAACTTGACGTTATTGAAGAAGAAAATGCTAGGGAAATATTTCCAATCACTGAACTCATTGGAGTTTATTGCAAACCAGTTTACCCAAAGCTTATTCGGTGAAACGACGCTCTTTGATCTACCGGAAGTGATCCAATCGATCACTTTGGAAGATGTTCAGCAAGCGGCTCGTTCCTTTATCGATCCTAAAGCGTTTAGCCGTTTTTACATGTATCCAACGGAAAAAGCCTAAGCGAAGGCTGGTTTTGTCAAACAGCTGTCATCTAAGCGACACTGAATGATTCAAGGAGGAAGGCCCAACAGCTCAAGGGCTGCCCACCTCCTAGATCATTCAGTGTTTTCTTTTTGCGTCAAAGGGTGGTTTTTTCTTGCAATTTGATGCCAATTTGGCGAAAAGTATTAAAATTTGTTTGCGAGTTGTGGTTAGGCTATCCTCAGACTTTTTCTTTTATGGTATTCTTTAATTATTGGAGCAAAATCTTTTTTTGTTTTTTTGCAAAAAATCACGGAAAAAATGTTATATTTAGTAGACGGCGCGCCCAGATGGAAATCGGCGTGACGGAGTTTTTTTTATTGACTGATACAGGGAACCCCTGTTTTAAAATGATAGAGCAGCTTTGCTGACCTTACGACAAGCAGCGAAGCGATTTTAGGGCTTTTTTTAAAGATGAATAAAAGACTGGAGTAGATGATCGAGTGGCCAACGAAACAACGATTGGAGCAAAATTACGGCAAGCCCGTTTAGATAAAAACATTTCATTGATTGAATTACAACAAATGACAAAGATTCAAAAACGCTATTTAGAAGCAATTGAAGCGGAACGTTTTGATCAATTGCCAGGCACTTTTTATGTCCGCGCGTTTATTCGCCAATATGCAGCAGCGGTTGGAGAAGACGGCGACAAATTGGTGGCCGTTTTTGATGGCAAAGATACGTTAGACGCCCCCTTACCAAAAAGACCGCAGCCTGAAACCGTCAGCGGCTCACGAAAAGCACAGCACGTAGAAGAAAAAAGCGGCTCATTTGTCGTCCGCTATTTGCCGATGATTCTATTAGGCCTGGTTGCCATTACGATCGTGAGTATCGTGGGCTACATGGCTTGGCAAGACCGTAATACAACACCGATGATCCAAGGGAGTTCTTCTCTCGTGGTAGAAAATTCGGCGTCTACAGCTTCCACCACGACAAGTACGGAAGAAACCAGTACTTCGAGTGAAGCGACGGAGTCCTCAAGTACGACGGAATCCAGCGAAGCGAAAATGACGATGACTGCCAGTGATTCGACGCAATCGTCGATCACGATCACGATGAAAGATGCGGAAAACCCTATTGAATTGGCATTTACTGGGCTAGATGCTTCTTGTTGGGTCGGTGTACAAGTTGACAACGCTTATGTGTACCAATACACTCTACAAGCGGGGGAAACGCAATCGATGACGCTGCCAGAAGGCGCCACGAATGCAACTTTGACCCTGGGAGCAAGTCAAAATATCTCCATCAAGGCCAATGGACAGGAAGTGGACTTTTCTGATCCACAATTTGAATTGTTACAAAAGACGGTCCGTCTCGTGATTGAATACCAAGACGATGCGGCATAAATCTGACAAATGCGCCTTATTGAGGTATCATTAGCTAAAAAGTTATCTGTTGCACCCGACTGGTGAAAAGCAGAAGTAGTGGCATGATTTGCCGTTATTTCGTACAATAGTCGGCAGAGAGGAGTCTATTTCGTGAATTTACCCAATCAATTAACTGTATTACGGATCATTATGATCCCCATCTTTATTTTGGTCTTGGTTTTGCCGATCGATCTTGGCACGATGACCGTTGGTACGACACAATTAGAAAACACGCACCTTATTGCAGCGATCCTTTTTGCGGCAGCCAGCATTACGGACTGGCTAGATGGCAAGATCGCTCGTTCCAGAGGCCTTGTTACCAACTTCGGGAAGTTTGCTGACCCGTTAGCAGATAAAATGCTCGTCATGACGGCTTTTATCATGCTGGTCGAATTAAACAAAGCCCCAGGCTGGGTAGTTTCGATCATCGTTTGCCGTGAGTTGGCAGTGACAGGTTTACGCTTGTTGTTAGTGGAACAAAGCGGCGAAGTCATGGCTGCTGCGTGGCCGGGGAAAATCAAAACCGCGACACAAATGGTTGCGATCATTTTCTTGTTCTTGAACAACATTCCCTTTTCAATGATCGGTTTACCTGTCGATCAAATCATGTTGTATCTATGCCTGATCTTCACGATCTATTCCGGGGTCGATTATTTCATAAAAAATACGAATGTTTTTAAAGATTCTATGTAAAATTTCTAGATCTAGATAAAGAAGCGATAAAAACAAGGATACAAGTCACGAAAGTTCAGAAGTTTTCTGGACTTTTTTTGTCAATATGAAAGACTTTTACGTATCTGATAAATGAAGGAGTAAAAGAATGAAAGCAGAAATTATTGCAGTCGGGACCGAATTACTTTTAGGACAGGTGGTGAATACGAACGCGACCTTCTTGTCAGAAGAACTGGCAAGTCTAGGGATCGATGTTTTTTATCATAGTGTTGTCGGGGACAACCCCAATCGCTTAGAGGAATTGCTGACGATCGCCGACAAACGCAGCGACTTGATCGTGCTGTGCGGCGGCTTAGGGCCCACCGACGATGACTTGACGAAACAAGTCACTGCCCGCCATGTGGGACAGGAATTAGTGCGAGATGAACCAGGTTATCACCAATTGAAAGCCTTCTTTGAAAACAGTCAACGGAGGATGACGGAAAACAATTTGCGGCAGACCTTAGTCTTCAAAGACGGTGTGTCTTTGCCAAACCCCAATGGACTAGCGATCGGGATTTTTTATCAGACAGCCGCTACCAGTTATTTGCTGCTGCCAGGACCGCCAAGTGAACTGCAGGCGATGTTTCTTACCCACGCAAAACCACTTCTGTTAGAGCAGTTTCCCCAAGAAGAAGTCTTGCTTTCTCGCGTTTTGCGCTATTACGGGATCGGGGAATCGGCGTTGGTCACAGAATTGGCCGATTTGATCGAGAACCAAGTCAATCCCACCATCGCCCCTTATGCCAAACCCAATGAGGTCACATTGCGTCTGACGGTCAAAACCGCAGACGAGGCGCAAGGGATCAAACAATTGGATGCATTAGAAGAAACCGTCCAAGCACGGGTCGGTGCGTATTTCTATGGATATGGGGAACAAAATTCGCTGGCAGAAACAGTCGTCGATCTACTAATCGAGAAAAAGAAAACCGTCACCGCAGCGGAAAGTTTGACCGCTGGTTTGTTTCAAGCGACCCTAGGAGGGATTCCTGGCGTCTCTGAGGTGTTTCCCGGTGGATTCGTGACATATTCTGCTGGAACAAAAAGCAAGCTCTTAGGCATCGATTCAGCGCTTTTAGAAAGCTATGGGACTGTTAGTCAGGAGTGTGCGGAAGCAATGGCCGTCTATGCCCGCAAACAAGCAGAGACCGATTATGCGGTGGCCTTCACCGGTGTTGCTGGTCCAGACGAACTAGAAGGCCAGCCCAAAGGCACTGTTTGGATCGCCTTAGCTTCTGACAAAGGCGTCTCAAGCCAGCTGTATCACTTCAACCGCGACCGCGCCTATATTCGGCATAGTGCTGTCATGGCAGGCTTAAATCAAATACGTAAGGAATTATTAAATTGATGCGAATGTTTGTTCGTTTTTTCTTGCAATTTCCCTTCAGAAGGACTATTATTATCTTATGAACGACACACGAAAGTGATGAATATAAGGAGGATTATCCGTTTGGCAGATGATCGTAAAGCAGCCTTAGATGCTGCACTAAAGAAGATTGAAAAGAACTATGGTAAAGGTGCCATCATGAAGCTTGGCGAAAAAGTTGATCAACAAATTTCAACGATCCCAAGTGGTTCATTGGCCTTGGATGTTGCATTAGGTGTAGGTGGTTACCCACGAGGACGGATCGTAGAAGTTTACGGCCCAGAAAGTTCTGGTAAAACGACAGTTGCTTTACATGCCATTGCGGAAGTCCAAAAAAATGGCGGAACAGCAGCATTTATCGATGCCGAACATGCGTTAGATCCTCAGTATGCGCAAAAATTAGGTGTAAATATCGATGATCTTTTGTTATCACAACCAGATACAGGGGAACAAGGATTAGAGATCGCTGACGCCTTAGTTTCAAGTGGTGCGGTTGATATCGTAGTTATTGACTCGGTAGCAGCTTTAGTCCCACGGGCGGAGATCGATGGTGAAATGGGTGATACCCACGTTGGTTTGCAAGCTCGTTTGATGTCACAAGCATTACGGAAACTTTCTGGTTCCATCAACAAAACGAAAACGATCGCGATCTTTATCAACCAAATTCGCGAAAAAGTTGGGATCATGTTTGGGAATCCAGAAACGACACCTGGTGGACGTGCGTTGAAATTCTATTCAACCATCCGTTTGGAAGTACGTCGTGCTGAGCAATTGAAATCCGGTACAGATATCATCGGGAACCGCACGAAGATCAAAGTAGTCAAAAACAAAGTAGCGCCACCATTTAAAGTAGCGGAAGTCGACATGATGTATGGTCTAGGTATTTCCCAAGAAGGTGAATTATTGGATATGGCCGTGGAACAAGACATCGTCGATAAAAGCGGTGCGTGGTATGCCTATAAAGGGGATCGTATCGGTCAAGGTCGTGAAAACGCCAAAAACTATATGCGTGAACACCAAGAAATGATGCTAGAAGTTTCTGCTCGCGTCCGCGATGCTTACGGGATTGGAACAGGAGAGACCGTAACCCTCGAGGAAGCGCAAGAAGAATTACCATTAGACGAATAAGTCTTGAAAAAGCCAAACAACCTCGTTGTTTGGCTTTTTTGTGGCTTTTTGCTAGATTCATCTATTGTTGAAAAAACATCCGTAAAAAGGAAGGGTTGCGAAAGTTTACTTTATTATTTAAAGTTGACACTCTTGTGTTCAAACATTAGAATAAACGTATGTGGATTTCCACATAAGAAGTAGCGAATTGATAATTTTGTTATCCTTTGTTAATCAAAATTACAAAATATTTAAAAAGATAGTATGGAGGTGGATTCATTGGAACTACTTTACATTCTCCTCGCTATCATCGGTTTAATTGTCGGTCTTGGATTAGGAGTTTATGTGACGAAATCTCGTCATGAGAAAGAAATCAACGGCGCCCAAAATTCTGCAGCTGGAATTATCGAAAGCGCTAAGAAAGAAGCAGAAACTCTTAAAAAAGAAGCATTGTTAGAAGCTAAGGAAGAAAATCAGAAGTATCGGTCAGAGATTGAAAGTGAGTTGAAAGAAAGCAAACTTGATTTAAAATCACAAGAAAATCGTTTACTCCAAAGAGAACAAGTACTTGATCGTAAGGACGATTCTTTGGAAAAACGAGAACGCTCACTTGAAGATAAAGAAGGCAGACTTAGTGAGAAACAACAATTAATTGACGAGCGAGAAAAAGAAGTAGAAAACTTAATCGATGGACAACAGAAAGAATTAGAGCGCATCGCCGCGCTGTCTAGAGATGAAGCAAAAGAGTTGATCATGAAATCAACGGAAGAGGAATTGAACCATGAATTAACGATCATGGTCAAAGAATCTGAACAGCGTGCGAAGGAAGAAGCAGATCGAAAAGCAAAAAATCTCTTGTCCCTAGCAATCCAACGTTGTGCCGCAGACCAAGTGTCTGAAACCACGGTATCGGTCGTATCATTACCAAATGATGAGATGAAAGGTCGAATCATCGGAAGAGAAGGTCGGAACATTCGGACCCTTGAAACATTGACAGGGATCGATTTGATCATCGATGACACGCCAGAAGCAGTCGTCTTATCAGGATTTGATCCGATTCGCCGTGAAATTGCTCGTATGACCCTTGAAAAACTGATTCAAGACGGCCGGATCCATCCAGCTCGAATTGAAGAAATGGTCGAAAAATCTCGGAAAGAAATGGATGAGCATATTCGTGAATATGGGGAACAAGCAGCCTTTGAAGTCGGTGCTCACACCCTTCATCCAGACTTGATCAAGATTTTAGGTCGTTTGCGTTTCCGTACCAGCTACGGACAAAACGTCTTGAACCACTCGATCGAAGTCGCAAAACTAACCGGTGTTCTTGCCGCAGAATTAGGTGAAGATATCCAGTTAGCCAAACGTGCCGGACTCTTGCATGATATTGGGAAAGCCCTTGACCATGAAATCGAAGGCTCTCACGTTGAGATCGGGGCTGAGTTAGCTGCCAAATACAAAGAAAATGGTGTGGTGATCAATGCGATCGCTTCTCACCATGGAGATGTTGAAGCAACATCGGTTATCTCTGTTTTAGTTGCAGCCGCAGATGCCTTGTCAGCAGCCCGTCCAGGTGCCCGCAGCGAATCATTGGAAAATTATATTCGCCGCTTGCAAAACCTAGAAAATATCGCCAACGGCTTCAAAGGTGTCGATTCCAGTTTTGCCGTCCAAGCCGGACGTGAAGTCCGTGTAATGGTCAAACCAGAAGAGATTTCTGATTTGGATGCTGTACGATTGGTTCGCGACATCCGCAAGAAGATCGAAGACGATTTGGATTACCCAGGTCATATCAAAGTAACCGTTATTCGCGAGACCCGCGCAACGGATTACGCCAAATAGCAAGCAAAAGCAGTATCCTCTCAGAGGGTACTGCTTTTTTTGTGTGGCTGACTGTTAATAAGGACGACTGAGTTGTTCAAAATCAACTGTGCTTCATCAGTCCCATAAATGATTGAGCCTTTTTTATTCGTCGGCAGCCAAACGCCGGGAAAGCAAAAGGATGAATCGTTAGCGACAGAGGCGAAAAGAGGAAGGATCGATCCAGCATCATCTCGAGAGGGGGGGATTGAAACATAAAACAGACCCAGACTTCTCGGTGAAGTCTAGGTCTGTTTTGTCTTTTTCACGTCTATACGTCCATCAAATCTTGCGTCGACGGGCAAAGTCCACAAAGCGGAATTTATCCAGTCGGTGGATCGATTCGGTGTATTCAAAACAGCGCGTGTCTTCTAGATACACGAGGCTGCGAACCGTAACGACATGCTGATCTTCAGGACGCAGATCCATTAGATCCCGCAATTCTTTGTTGACGGGGTCAACAGTGATTTCTTTTTGTGCATAAGCGATCTCAAGGCCAAGATCATTTTCAAAGTAATCAAAAATCGATACTTTCGCTCGGTTTTCTGGCAACTCTTCGATGATAGAAGCATCAAGGTAATCTTTATCCAAAATCACCACTTCTCCATCGATTCTCCGCTGACGGATCAGTTTCCATGCCTCAGAAGCGACAGGCCAACCAGTGGTCTCGTGCAGCTTTGGCGAAACGGCGATCTTACGGATCTCGACAACCTTTGTTTCACTAGGAATGCGTTGGGTATCTTGCAGCTCACGAAAACTCGTCAAGCCAGAAATCGGGAAATCAAAGCGATTCAAGTCTAAAACGATCGAACCTTTCCCTTGTTTCTTTTGGATATAACCAGCATCCCGCAATAAATTCAATGCCTTACGGACAGTCTCGCGGGAGACACCATAAGTTTTGATCAATTGGTTTTCGCTAGGCAGCAAAGAATGCGGAGGGTATTCGTTTGCTAGAATTTTTTGTTCTAAATCTAAAAATATCTCTTTGAACTTGTTCATCGGATTGCCCCCTCTTTGGCTATTATAGCGAGGCCAATTTGGAAATGCAATCGACTATTTCGCCAAAAGTTCGTCAATGTTTAGATCCGTCAATTTTTCAACGATCACATCTGCACCGTGTAGTTCTTCTCCTGAATAAACGCCTACCGCGTACATACCAGCAGCTTTGATGCCGTCGATCCCTGCTTGAGCATCTTCAAAGCCAACTGCTTCTGCCGGTTCAATGCCTAGTGCCAGCGCTGCTTGGATAAAGATTTCTGGATCTGGTTTGCCTTTTTTCAAGGTTGCTGGGTCAACGATCGTATCAAAGTCTTGCATGACACCTAGTTTGTCCAAAATAAACGGCGCATTCTTGGATGCCGAAGCGATGGCACAAGGAATATTTTTTGCTTTGGCTTCATCAAGGAACGTCTTTACCCCCGGCAATAGATCATCAGGAGTCAAGCTTTGTAATAATTGTACATAGTGGGTATTTTTCTTTGTCGCTAAGGCTTCTTTTTCGACTTCTGTGTAGGCATCATTTTTGTTGCCTAGTGTTAAGATTCGCTCTAAAGAATCCATGCGGCTAATGCCTTTTAACTGCTCATTGAATTTCAAATCGATCTCGATCCCAATCTCCGCAGCTAATTCTTTCCATGCGATGTAGTGGTATTTAGCTGTATCCGTGATAACGCCGTCTAAATCAAAAACAAAACCTTTTTTCATGTGTAACACTCCTTTTAGTAAGTAATCGTTGTTTCTTTCTTTGCTTCTAGAGAAACTTGCTGCCCATTCACTAAGATCGTGACTGGCTGATCAGCGGTGATCGTCAATGTTTCATGTGTAACATTCATTGCAAAGCGGGTGCCGCGAACTTCTAGCTGAAAGGCTAAGCTGTCCCAAGCTTTTGGCAAGTTTGGTGTGATCTGCAGTTGCTCTTCTCGAATATCAATACCAGCAAAAGTGGTTAACGGAATAAACAACGTAGCGGCCATGACACCGGCGTGAATGCCTTCTGCTGTAGTACCGCCTTGGATATCACGATAATCAGAAGAGAGGGCTTCTTGGTATAACGACCAAGCCAATTCCTGATCATCCACCATTGCCGCTAACTGAGCGTGAACGATCCGCGACAAAGTCGAGCCGTGGGAGGTGCGAGCCAAATAATAATGGAGATTTTTTTCAATATAATCTGTTGGCAGTTGGTAAGAAAGATCCGCCAAAATTTGATTGACTTGCTCTTTTGAGAAATTATAGAAAATCATCAAACTATCGGCTTGTTTCGCGACTTTGTAGCTGTCAGCACTCTTGCCTTCAGCGTTTAGGATGCGATCCATCCGATAAATGTTGCCATATTTCTCTTTATAATGGGCCCAATCCAGATCTTCCAACTGGAAGTACCCTTCAAACTGTGCGATGATGCCTTCGTGATCGATCTCTAAGCCTAATTTGGTACGAATATCTGCCATAGCAGCAATATCCGCTGGGGTTAAAGCCGTTTTCTCCAATACTGCTTGGAAGCTCTCTGCTGATAGTTGTTGTTGGAGGTTCTCGATCTCTTCAAACAACCATACTACCATCATATTGGTATAGGCGTTGTTTTTCAAGCCGCCTTGTTCACTATTTGGGTAGCTTTCATGAAATTCATCTGGTCCCATGACTTTATCGATAAAGTAACGTTGAGCAGTATCATCCCAGGTGGCAGCACTTTGCCAGAAATGGGCGACTTCTAACATCAATTCTAATCCATATTGTTCCATAAAGGGACGGTCTTGTGTGTTGTGCCAATATTGCCAAATGTTATAAGCGATCGCTAAGGAGACGTGACGCTGCAAGCGACTGTGGTCTTCTTTCCATTCGCCGCTGATAGGATTCAAATGCAGTTCTTGGGATTGCTCACTGCCATCCAAGCCTGATTGCCATGGGAACATGGCGCCTTGGTAACCGGCTTTTTGGGCGTCTTTTTTGGCAGCAGCTAAGCGGCGGTAGCGATACAGCAAAATTTCTTTGGCGGTGTCAGGAAAATGTAGAATGTAAAAGGGTAAGATAAACAGTTCATCCCAGAAAATATGACCGCGATAGGCTTCACCATGTAGCCCACGGGCAGTGATACTGGCATCTAAGGACTCCTGATAAGCATTCGGTGCTGCGGAGACCAGCAGATGATACGTATGCAGATTCAGCATTTTTTGTGACATCAAGTCACCAGTGACTTCGATGGCCGCTTTCGCCCATAATTCAGCCCAGGCTTGTTTTGAGGCGGTATACATCGTCGCAAAATCAGGTAATGCTAAGGAAGAAAACGTAAATGCCGGTTGCGGATCCTCTTGGCGATAAGCGGTAGCAGTGACTGATTTTTCGACCCGATAAGTTTGTCCCTCCGTCACCTCAAGGGCTACTTGCTGACGGACGAGCTGGTCGTTTGTTTCAGCGTGCAGCTCAGCCAATGGCAGGTCCTGTGAAAACAGTTCAGAGGATTGGACAACGGTAATCTGTGATTGGTTAGTGGTGACCACTAAATGCGCTTTGTTTTGTTCAGCTGCTGTCTCTTTCACGGTCAAATGCTGGTTGGTTAAGCTACGGTAACGAGCGACGTTATAGTTATAGACCGATCCGTCGGCTTCACTGACGAAAGTAACGGTGCCGGAAAAGTTCAGCGGGGTAAACTGATAGACCAAGCTATATTGGTGAACGTCTTGCATATTGGCGATTTTCTTCGTTTCGATTCGCAGACGCTTTTGTTTTTTTGTTTCAATTTCTGCCACTGATTGGAACAAGCCGGTCTTCAGATCTAATGTCCGTTTAAAGGAAAGAAGCTGATTGTTGGCAATGTCGATCACTTCATCATCGATCTTCACGTACATTTTTTGCAGATTCGGTGCATTGACGAAGTCTTCATTGCTGATGGTATGACCAGAAACATCAGATTCCACCGTATTGTAAAGACTTGCTAAATACAGCCCTGGATAGTTCGCTTCACAAATGGTCATCTCAGGCGTCGTGCCTCGCAGCCCTAGATAGCCGTTGCCGACGGTTAAAAGTGACTCCACCGAGTATTCATCTTTACCAGGGGTGTAGCCATAGTATTCGAGGTTCCAAGGAATTTCAGCACTTTTTTCTTCATACTGTTCTTTCGTGGTGCAAACAAAGGGACGATTCAATTTTTCTGTCAACCATTGGTCCAGTGAAAAAGTCCCTTCTTCATTCGTAAACACCAGAGATTCAGAGACGATCCCGCCACCTTCCATTTTCTGCAGCTGCGCGGTCAGTGCAGCAACTCGTTCACTGTCTGTCCCAGAAAACGGATAGGTCGTACCGGTTTGATCCGTTAACAGCCATTCTTCCTTAGACAATATAATCGTATTCACAATAGTTGTCCTCCTTTAAACTTGTCTATACATGCAAGATGATTATAACGTAATTTGTAAGCTATTTCAATTTATCTCACCTGTTTTTTTATTCTTTTTTGTTAAATAAACAGTAAATAAAGTCATTGGCAATATTATTTTATATTAATCAAATATTTTAAAAAACGTTTATTTATTAAGGTTTTAATACGGTACCTTTTCTATTCACTTGTATTGTTTGTAGAAAAAGTGGAAAAAATTGGTTTGAAACGCTTGCAATATCAAAACTATCAAGTTATGATTAGTGCGTAATTAAAACATATATATACAAGTGGATATGAAAGGGGTTTATTAATTATGGGAAAGTATCGTGATGATGCTGAGAAGCTGCTGGAATATGTTGGCGGCAAAGAAAATATCGCCGCAGTAACACATTGCGCGACACGGATGCGTTTTGTTTTGAACGATCAGACAAAAGCAAACGAAAAGGAAATTGAAGAAATTCCAAGTGTCAAAGGGATGTTTACGAATGCGGGACAATTCCAAGTCATTATCGGCAATGATGTCTCAACGTTTTACAATGATTTTACCGATGTATCAGGAATAGAAGGTGTTTCTAAAGAACAAAGCAAAGCGATTGCAAAAAACAATCAAAATATCGTGCAACGAGCGATTGCTACGTTAGCTGAGATCTTTACCCCGTTATTACCAGCGATTATTGTCGGTGGTTTGATGCTAGGGCTGAGAAATTTCTTAGAAGGTGTACCGTTAGAAGCTCTAGGTGGACAAACGATTACGCAAGCTTCTACTTTTTGGAACGGTGTCAACGGCTTTTTATGGCTGCCCTGTGAAGCGATCTTTCACTTTCTACCAGTAGGGATTACCTGGAGTATTACACGTAAGATGGGAACCACGCAAATATTAGGGATTGTTTTAGGGATTACATTGGTTTCACCGCAATTATTAAATGCTTATTCAGTAAGTTCAACTTCTGCTGCAGAAATTGCTCAAAATTATACGTGGGACTTCGGGTTCTTCACTATTGATAAAATTGGGTATCAAGCACAAGTGATCCCAGCAATGCTGGCAGGTTTCTTATTGGTTTATCTTGAAAGATTCTTCCGGAAATGGATTCCAGAAGCGGTTTCAATGATCTTCGTTCCATTGTTCTCATTGCTGCCAACTATTTTAGCAGCTCACATGGTATTAGGTCCAATCGGTTGGCAAATCGGATCAGGCATTTCTTGGGTCGTAAATGCTGGCTTGACCTCACCATTAAACTGGTTATTTGGTTTCATTTTCGGTGGCTTGTATGCGCCTTTGGTTATTACCGGATTGCATCATACAACGCTAGCGATCGACTCTCAATTAGTAGCGGATTTTGGTACAACAAACCTTTGGCCAATGATCATGCTGTCAAATATTGCGCAAGGTACGGCAGTATTGGCGATTTGGTTCCTTCACCGTGGCAATAAAAAAGAAGAACAAGTCTCTGTTCCAGCAACGATTTCTGCTTACATGGGGGTTACTGAACCAGCGATGTTCGGGATCAATTTGAAATATGTTTACCCATTTGTCGCAGCAATGGTAGGTTCTGCCTTCGGTGGAATGCTGATCACTGCAACGAATACCCGTGCATTAGGTATTGGTGTAGGGGGACTGCCTGGCTTCTTATCATTTAAAATTGAAAACTATCCAATGGTCTTCATCTCAATGGCGGTGACGATTGCGATCACTTTTGTTTGCACTATCGTCTTTAGAAAAGTTACCTTCTTAAATAAATTAGAACCGCAATTGGCTGCTGATACAGCTGCAGCAGCGGCTGTTGCACCAACGACTGCTGCACCGACAACTGCAGCCCCAGAAGCAACACAAGTTTCAGAAGAAACCCTTTATGCCCCAGCTGATGGGAAAGTGGTTGCCATCACTGAAGTTTCTGATCCTGTCTTTTCTCAAAAAATGATGGGTGACGGCTTTGCTGTTCAGCCAACGAACGGAACGATTTATGCTCCTGTTGCAGGTACGATCTCTAGCATTTTTGAAACGAAACATGCAATCGGGATTTTAACGCCTGGTGGCGCGGAAGTTCTCGTCCACATGGGCTTGGATACTGTAGAACTAAAAGGTGCGCCATTTGAGGTTCTTGTTTCTGAAGGTGATACGGTCACACCAGAAACGAAGCTTGCAGTGATGGATCTAGATGCCGTTATCGCAGCTGGCAAACAGACAGATGTTTTGACGGTCATCACGAATGCCGAAAAAGTGCGTCAGCTTTCATTGACGACTACAGGCACAGTGACAGCCAAAACAGCGGTTGGTTCAGCTGAATTAAACTAAAAAAATAATCCGTTTCCGAGAGCGCCCTTTGACTAAGAAGGGGAATCGGAAGCGGATTTTTTTATGGGCCGTCCTCAAGGGAGGGCGGCTTTTTTTCGTTGTTTTTCAATTGGCAAAGCCGCAGTTAGCTGACAGCTTTTTGGTCGGTGTTTTTGCGGAAATAGTTAATCGTTAATAGGAAAGTCAGTAAGACCAGGGCCCACAAAAAGAATAAGGCGATTTGAGAGCCGATGACCGTCCCTTGGGTGTAATCGGTCGTCGCATTTTGTGCCAAATTGATAATGGTCGCCACCACAGCCGTCGCCACTGCACCAGAAAATTGCTGCAGCGTATTAAAGATCGCATTACCGTCCGCGTACAACGCAGGAGTCAGCTTGTTTAAGCCGGTGGTCATCATATTGCTGTAGGCTAAGCCGATCCCGATCATGTAAAAGACATGTCCGGCAACTAGGCTCCAAATGAAAGGAGAACGCAAAACAAGGGCTAAGGCAAGCCAACCAATGGCAATCAAAGTCAAACCAGACAGGATCGGTTTTTTCGGTCCAACTTTATCCAGCAACCGACCAGAGATCGGCGCAAGGACCGCCCCGATGGCCGCCCCGGGCAGCATAACTAATCCTGCAGTAAAGGCATCTTTTCCCAAGACGAGTTGGACAAAGTTCGGCAAAACAAAGGAAATGCCCAGTAAAAGGAACTGACAAACGAGAAAGCCGAAAAGAAACAAACTGAAGCTGCAGTTTTTCAAAACAGCCAAACGAATCAAAGGGTTTGGACCTTTTGAACGTTGATAAAACAAGCCAGCACCAATGAAACCGAAAAGCAGCGGCAGTAGACTCGCTAAGGTGCCTACTTGATTCAAGAACAATAAGAAGCCGCTGAACATCAAGACGATTCCTAATACACTCAGTAAATCCAGGGAAGTGTCTTTTGCCCCAGCCGTCTTAGGGATCGAGTAAAGACCGAGTACTAGGGAGATCAGTAAGACTGGGATCAAGAAAAGAAAGATCGCATTCCAAGACCAATGGGCGGTCAATAATCCTCCATATGTCGGTCCGATCGCTGGAGCGATGGAAGTGGTCAAATTCCCTAAGCCGATCGCCGCTCCCCGCTTTTCAAAGGGGGAGTAAGTCAAAATGATGTGGAACATCAAAGGCAGTGCGATCCCTGTGCTGGCACCTTGGAAAAAGCGGCCAATCAGCAAAATGGCAAACGTCGGCGATAAAAAGTCGATCACCAAGCCAACAAGGAAGAAGGCGTTGGCAGCTAGAAACAAGGTTCTCAATGAGAAGCGTTTCAAAAGGTAGGTCGATACTGGGACAATGATGGAGATGACCAGTAAGTAGATGGTCGTCACCCATTGGACATCGGATGTTGAAAGCGTAAATTGATCGATCAATGTCGGAAACGTTACATTCATGGCTGTTTCAATCAGCACGCCTGCAAATGACATCAATCCGGTTGCGAGGATCGCCCCCACGAGTTTTTTGTTGTTTTCCATATTCTCACCTCTAAAAATTCGCAAAAAAAGAGACCGTTTCTATTCTCATAGAAACCGCCTCTCTCTCGACAAGCGAACCCGCTTGTTATCTGTACGATTTAATCTATCGCTATTCTACTGACTTCATAAGAAAGTGTCAAGAGAAGTGGATAAAAAAATAGCAAAAAACTTTTTTGAAAGTTTTCAAACTTTTACTTACACGAAAAATTTTCTTCTGCTAGAATAGTCGAGTACGAAAAAGAGAAAGGAAGTTGTAACATGCCCATCAATAAAAAAGAAAGTTTGATCTATACGACACTTATGTGTATTTTCATGGTGTATTTTATGAGTGTTTATAACCTCATGTTTCAAGTCGGTGTTTCGGCATTGGCATTCCAATTGGCATGGAATGAATTACCATTAGCCCTTTGTGTCGCCTTTATTTTGGATTGGTTCATTGTTTCTGGTCCGGCAAAAGGTTTGGCGTTTCGATTTTTGGACCATCAATCAGCTACTTGGAAAAAAATTGGGTTGATTTCTTCATTGATGATCGCCGGCATGGTGATCTGTATGTCACTCTTTGGTGCGTTGATGCACCCAAACCCTGATCACTCGGTGTTCGTCAATTGGCTAAGCAACATTGGGAAAAATGTGATCGTCGCATTGCCGTTGCAATTGTTCATTGCAGGTCCAATCGTTCGCCGGGTGTTTCGCGCCTTGTTTCCTATTGGCACTGTGCAAGAACAGCCAGTACTAGGGGAATAATCGATCATTAGAAAAAACGTACTGCAGACGGGTTCTGCCAAGGTTAGCTAAAACAGCTGGCTTGGCGATACCTGGACTTGCGGCACGTTTTTTTGCTTTTATAGACAGCAAAAAAACCCATAGGATGGTATGGGTTTTTTTGGTTACCCTATGAAATAGGATACAGGATGTACCTATATAGTAATATGGTTCCGTCAAAAAGAGAAGTTCAATTTTTTCACCGATACATGAAATTAATGCAAATTGCTAGTTTTTCTGACGAAAAAAACAACTTATAATTGTTTTTGCCGATTAGTCTGTGTAGAAACCAATCAGTTGATACCAACGACGATGCTCAATATGGTAGGCATCAGGTGAGTACCCTGACATTGAAAAACCGATAAAGGTGATGACCAGTCCGAGAATAATAAACAACAGACTGAGAAAAACGAAAAAGCGCTTATTGATTTTGATCATAGGACTGCCTTCTTTCGATAGTTTTGAACAAATGATTTTGGCCAAACGACAAGGGAGTGGGTAAGACGTGAAAAAGGTCGGCTCATACTATAAGTGGCGATCAGACAAAGAAGCCCTAAACCAAATAAGAAAATCCCCACGCCTAACTGACTTAAAAAGAGATAGAAACCATCCGCCATCAGCATGGGACTTAAGACAACGCTAGCAATCCCACCGATAAACGTAGTGACACCAATCATGCCAGTGGTGAAAGGCACACACCAGATGATTATTAAAAAGCTTAGGATCAGCAAAGCGGCACTTAACAATAAGCTGCCCCACAATGGAAAGCCTAGCACTAAGATCAAGAGCAAAAAGGGATGAAAGCGGCGGGGAATCTCTACCACGACCTCTTCTGTTTCTGTGACTGTTTGGATCAGTTCTTTTGGGGAGCCAAGGCGTGCCACGGCTTCTTCTTCAGTGTATCCTTCTTCCATCAAATCTTCGATCATCTCGTCATAATAGTTGATCAGCTGATGAATCTCGCTAGGTCTGACTTTTTCAGATAATTCTGCAGCCAATGCCTTGATAAAATCAACTCTGTTCATCTAGTGTTCCTCCTTTAATAAATCGCTGGATCAATGTCAATTGGGGCCAGTCGTTGGTTAAAAAATCGTCGATCCGCTGTTTGCCAAGTTTGGTCAGGCGGTAATATTTTCGGGTCCGTCCTTGATGACTCTTGTTGTAAGTCTCAACCGCTCGGCTGGCTTCTAAGCGCTTCAAGATAGGGTAGAGGGTGGATTCTGAGATTGGTAGTAAAGGAGAAATATTTTTGACTAATTCATAGCCATAAGAGTCCCCGTGCTGCAAATAGGCTAAAACACAAATTTCCAATAATCCTTTTTTTAATTGGGCATCCAAAGGCTCTCCTCCTGTTCATATCCATACTATACATTACATAGTATCATTTCACAAGTAGTATCAAAAAAATCAGTCTTAAGACTTAGCCGAGGAAAACAGGGAAGTTTTTCAGGAAAATGGTCAAAAATATAAAACAAAATTAAGAAATTCGGCAGAAAGTATATGTTAACGTTCTCTTTTTTGTTAAAGTAGAAGTATGCAGATTACTTTCAGTAAGAAAATTGGGTGTTGGTGGTGTTTCACTGGAAGAAAGCAAGTGAGAGTAGAGGAGCGTTAGCGAGAGCTGATCGCCTCAAGAAAGGAAGGGGTATTATGAGAAAAGCAACGATTACGAAAAAATATTTGATCAACTGTTTAAAAAAATATCTGGTGGAATATCTTTATCGGCCAATCACTGTCCGCGACATTGCTAAATATGCACGAACATCGACCCAACCAATCTATTTGAATTTTTCAAACATGCAAAATTATAAACAGGCAATGGTCGATGATGTCTTCCATGACATTCATGAAGCAAAAAAAGAGACGGTGATGACACTGGATCCTCTATACTGTTTTTGGCATGACTATTACGTGTTCGCCAGTCGCAATCGAGCCCTCTTTTTTGCATTATTTTTAAATGATATTGGTTGTGGTCCTTACATAAAAGAGCGTTCTTTTGCATATTTTCAAGAAGCAATCGCTGAATCAACTGTTTTTCAATGTGAGCAAGAAAACGATCTGAGGAAATACCATGAAGAAGCCTTGATTTTTTTTAGCGGTTTGGTATTGCTGTTTATTCGTGAAGGGTGTACTGACGGCAACAAGGATTTTATAAAAGATACCATGGAGTATTGGGAACGAATGTTAAAGAAAGCAAAAGGCGTGACGCGAGACCAGGGTCGGCAAGGATTATTAGAGGTCGGTACGTTTGCTGTAGAGGAATAGGTACTTGAAATCAAGCATTAAAATAAATATCTGAATATTTTGACACCAAAAAACCGTTAGTGATTAAACATTCTTCACTGACGGTTTTTTTGAGGAGGTAAGTCTTGCGGTATGAGTAGAACAATTGTGGTGTTTTCACCTTTTACTGATTGAATCGATAAGGAAGCTTGCGTGCCATAGTACAATGCTAGCCGTTGGCGTACATTGTTGATACCATAATGTTGATCAGAAGGTTCCTCCAGTTGTTTTAGCTGTTCAGGATCAATCCCGGGACCATTGTCTTGAATCTCAAACCGTAGCCATTGTCCTTCTTTGAGGCAGCGGATCGTCAATACCCCTCTGCGGTCATCTTCAATATGATCAAGCCCATGAAAGACGGCATTCTCGACAAACGGCTGCAAGAGTAGATTGATCATCGGATATTCATCGATATTTGAGTCAATTTCGAGGACTAAATCAAAGGAATGGTGATGCATTTTTTGCTGAATTTTAGCATAGGTGATCGTCAGATCGAGTTCTTTGCTGACGGATAGCCGGTTGGATCCTTGGTTTAGGCTGAGACGGTAGAATCGAGACAGCAGCTGAGCCATCTCACGGATCTCGTGATTGCCGTTTAGTGTGGCAGTATTGCTGATCAGTGCTAAGGAATTATAAAAGAAATGCGGATTGATCTGGGCTTGCAGAGCCCGCAATTCGTATTCTTTTTGTTTCAATTCGGCTTCATATACTTCATTGATCAGCTCAGCGATTTTATCTAGCATTTTTTGAAAATTGGTGTATAACTGTCCGACTTCATCTTTTGAAGAATATGTGTGCTGGATTTTGAATTGATCCATTGATAAAGAAGCCATTTGCTGGGCCAAAGAATTGATCGGCTGTACCACGGTTTTTGCTAGCCACCAGCTGGATAAAACCAATATCAATAATACAAAACCAAAGATAATGAGTGCCGCACCAACTAGATACAGTAGACTGCTGAAAAATGACTGTGCGGTTTTAACAAAAACGATTTGCCAATGATTATCCAGCAGTACAGGGGCTTCTTCAATAACTGCGCTTCCAACCAACCACTGTTTTTGAGTACGCTGCTGCTTCGTCAAATAATCAATGCGGTAAAGCGTCTGCCCGGTCTCTGACTGGATCGTCAAATCGTAAGGTTCCTCAGTGACTGCATCAAGATTCGTGAACAATGCTGCTCGATCGATGGTTAAAACGATGTAGTTTAAGGAATCTGCGGTATGGCCTTTTAAAAAAAGGTTGGTATAAAAAGAAAGTTCCTCCCGTTCTTTGTCAAAATACGTTCGAATCTCGGTCGAAGGTTGTTCTTTTAGAAAAGGCAGTGCTGTATCAGCCGTGATTTTTTTGACGTATTGCCCATGATCATAAAGATCGATCGTGGTGTATAGCGTGATGCCTTTAATATCTGCTTGCGGAAAACGAACACTGTGAAACAAAGGCACGATCGTATTTTGAAAGAGATTGTATTGATCAAAGTTTGAGAAGCGTTGACTAGAAAGCTCTTGCGTCAAGGCGGTATTGTTGGCTAAAAAGAGCAGGCTGTCCCGATAGGTGTGGATCTTGCTCTCTAACTGATAGCTGATACTTTTGAGATTATCGGAGTAAGCACTTTTTTCCTGCTGTTGGATAAAGGCTCGGATGATAGATACCCCGACAAAGGTCAAAACGATCAGAGGAACAATGCTTGAAAGAATTGAAATAAGGGCGATCTTTTTTTGAAAACGAAAATTTTTAACACAATCGTGGACTTTTCTTAACAAGAGGGACCTCTCTTTCTATACGCATCCGGCGTCATTCCGACAATTTCTCGGAACGTTTTGCAAAAATAGGAATAATGATTAAAGCCAACTTGTTTGGAGATAGTTCGAATGCTGCAGTTCGAGTTCTTTAAACGCTTCTGAGCCTGTTTGATACGGTAAGACTTGATGTATTTGGTGATACCCATGCCTTCAGAAGTACTGAATAATTCGCTTAGGTAGTTAGGATTGATATTGACTTCCTTTGCTAACCGCTCCAAGCTCAACTCTTGGTGAAAATGAGCGAATATATAGGATTTTACTTGGCGCACATAGTCATTTGACTGGCTCCCGTTGATTTGAAGCAAGGCATCATGGATATAATGGAAGAGGGCATCAAAAATATCCGCAATTAGTTGCAGACTTGGCGCTTCCAGTATTTTTCCAATCTGATTAGCGCCACACTCCGCATCAAAAGTGATCGTGCACTGATCGATGATTGTTTGATAAAAGGTCGCAAAATAAAACTTGGCATTGGTTGGTTCCTCACGTCCATTTGTTTCAAAGCAGTCGAAAACTGTTTTCACAAGCGCGTGGGCTTTTTTACTTTCGTATTGATTCACATACGAAACGGTTTTTTCGAAAAGCGCTTTCTTGACGATGTAGTGATCTCCCGGAAGCAGCTGGCAGATTTTCCCTTTGTTTTGCTGATAAAAAGACCGCTGACTGGTTCTCAGTAAGTCATGATAGGTGCCATACACCCCTGAATGGTGGGGAACTGGTCCGCTGTCAAAAAGTGTTATTTTTTGCTGAAACTGTTCGGAAAAATAGGTAGTTAAGTTGTTTTTTCGCTCTTCGATTTCCCTTTTTGGCAAAGGTTCGTTAAAAAAGAGCAGTTGTGCTGGAGCTAAAAACAAACTGAACATTTCAGGAAATGCAGCAGATAGCGAAGGGACAAAATCCGGCGCATTCCAAGAATCCAGCGGCCAAGTAACGAGAAAAAAAGAGGGATGAGTCTTAAAAAAATCTTGTGCAATCGATTGCTCTTCCTTCGGCAGTGAATGCCAAGGATAGCCATAAAAAAGTTTACTCAAAATCTCTTTCAAGTAATGGGTTTGTGCGATTGTTTTTGTGTAAGCGCGCTGCTTTTGTTGATCAATAAAAAGAATGATTTTATTTATTTGTTCATAAAAATCATCAGGGTCGATTGGTTTTAAGAGGTAGTCAACCGCTTGTAACTGTATGGCTTTTTTTACATAATGAAAATCTTCAAAGCCGCTGATAAACATCACAGGAATTTCAGGAACTGCTTCTTTGATTCTCGCTACGAGGGCATGTCCATCCATAAAGGGCATCTTTACGTCGGTAATTATCAAGTCAAAGGGCTGTTCCTGAAAAAGTTGCCAGGCTTCGCGGCCATTTTTGGCTTCTTCGATCAGCCATTCTTTTTCATGCTGACTCAAGAAGTATTTGATCACTTCTCTTTGATCGTAGCTGTCATCAGCAAGCAGCAGTCGGTACATGGTTTTCGCCGTCCTTTCGTATAGAGAAAATTACGCAGTCGCTTCTTCTTTCTATAGTAAGCGATAAACAAAAAAAGCAACAGAGTGGATTTGTAAACGTTTTATTTTTCTGGAAATCGTGCTATGAATCTGAAAAAAGTGCTATATTTTCTGTGGAAGCGATTGCGTATAATAAGGATATCAAAAAAGTTTGAGGAGGAAAACAATGAAATTTAGGCGGGGGACAGCAATGTTAACAGCAGTTGCTTCAGCACTTATTATGACAGGATGCAGTTCAGAAGAAGCAAAGACCAATGAAAATGGGGATACCGTGATTACGATCGGACGCCAGACCGCACCGAACTCGAAACTGCCTGAGGGGGATTCTTACAGCAATAACGCATATACTCGATTGATTCAAGAACGCTTGGGCATCGAGCTGGAGAGTGCCTTTGAAGCCCATGGGGAAGACTATGATCGTCAAGTATCGCTAGCGATCGCTTCAGGGGAACTACCGGATACGATGATCGTCGGATCAAGAGATGAATTGGAAGAATTAGTTAACAATGATTTAGTGGAAGACTTGACCGAAGTATTTGAGGAGCATGCCGACGATTTTCTAAAAGACATCTATGATTCGTTTGATGGGATTCAGTTAGAAGCAGCCACGTTTGATGATCGCTTGATGGCGATCCCATCTACTAGCGATGACTTCGGGCCCAATCTTGTCTGGTTGCGCCAGGACTGGCTAGATGAGCTAGGTATTGAACTGGATAAAGATGGCAATCGCTCAATTACATTGGATGAGTTGAAGGAAACAGCGATTGCTTTTCAAGAAAATGATTTAGCCAATACCGGAAAAGCAGTTGGTTTGCCATTGGCCTTCTGGTTGTCTTCGCCAAATCATGGCGGCACGGCATATACCGGAACAGCCATCATGAATGCGTTTGGAGCCTACCCAAAATCGTATCTCCAAGATGAGAATGGGCAGATGTTTTATGGATCCAATACGCCAGAAATGAAAGAAGCACTAACGCTACTGAAGGACTGGCAAGATGAAGGGTTCATGGATCCGCAATTTGGTACCCGCACGTATGACGATATCCATGCCATGATGGTTAATGGAGAAACGGGCATCGCTTTTGGTCCTTGGCACATGCCTGACTGGGGCTTAGTACAAGCCAAACAAAATGATCCAAATGCTGAATTTGTTCCTTATGCCCTTGAAAATGCTAACGGCGATGGAGGGGTCAATGCCGTGGCTAACCGCGGCACTGGGCAATACATCGTGGTGCGCAAAGGTTTTTCTGAGCCGGAAAAAATCATGGAGATGATCAATCTGATTTATGGTGAAGTTGCCAACTCGGAAGATATTGAAGCCGAGTTTCCGGAAATTTATGACTATGCGAAAGTGGATGTCGATGGGACGGTTCGTCCATGGAATGTTGTTTTCTTAAAAGCCTATAGTGAGATTGATGATGCAGTAGAAGCTTCCAAGGCGGCGGTTGGCGAAACATCTATCGAGGATATCTCCAACTTCTTCATCAAAGAAAACGCCGAAAAAATCAAGCAATATCTGGATAGCCCTGAAGAAACTGATCCGGTGGACTGGACCCGCTATGCCTCCCGCTATTTAGCCGTCAATAATGTGATGGGCGGTATCAGAGAGCAAGGACGCTTGAATGAAGTGAAACCACCGCGTTTTGATTCGATCAAAGCCAATGAACGAAACGGCGCACAAGTAGGGAAACTGGAGGAAGAGACCTTCATTAAGTTTATCACTGGAGAAGAACCCCTGGAAAACTTCGACAACTATGTTGAAACCTGGAATAGCCAAGGTGGGACAGCCATACTTGAAGAAATGCAAGAAGTAGTAGATCAGCGAGCAGATAATTAAGCGGCCACTCCAGCGGTTCTGACACTCGTCTTTCGAACAAAGAAAAGCAAGGTTGTATGCAGGAAAACCGACTGCAGGTGCCTTTTCTTTGTTCGAATTTTTTCATCAAGCGGCTGGTGAGGCAAAAAATTTATGGAGGAGTAAGTAAATGGAACTTTCTGTTGAAAAAGAAAGCAAAAAAGAAAAGAAAAAGTGGTTTTCTCGAGATCAGCTTTTCTTTCTAGGGATGATTTTACCAGGCATAATTTTTATTTTGATTTTTTCTTATGGTCCTATGTTTGGGTTGTTGATGGCATTTCAAGATTATGTGCCAGCGAAAGGTGTATTTGGTTCTGAATTTGTGGGATTCGAGCACTTTCGCTATTTGTTCAGTTTACCGGATATTTTCTTAGTAACTAAAAACACGATTTTCATCGCTTTCTGGAAAATTGTCTTTAATACGATCGTACCGATTCTTTTTGCGATTCTATTAAATGAAGTACGTGTAAAGTGGATGAAACGCTCCATTCAGACCATCGTATATTTGCCCCATTTTCTTTCATGGGTCATATTGGCTTCAGTAGTGGTCAATTTATTCAGTCTTGATGGAACGGTGAATCAGATTTTACAAAACTTTGGTGTAGAACCATTAAACTTTTTGGGTAGTAATCAGCTGTTTCCTCGTTTGCTGATCGGGACCGATGTTTGGAAAAGTTTTGGTTACAGTTCAATCGTGTACCTTGCTGCCATTACCTCGATTGATCCGGGATTATATGAAGCAGCAACGATGGATGGTGCTTCTTGGTCAAAAAAAGTCTGGCACGTAACCCTGCCGGGGATGATGCCTTTTATTTTGCTGATGACGATTTTGTCGCTGCCTAATATCTTGAATGCCGGCTTCGACCAAATTTATAACCTGTATTCTCCGGTTGTGTATCAAAGCGGCGATATTATCGATACCTATGTCTACCGAATCGGTCTGATCGGTAGAGACTATAGCTTAGGAACCGCCGTTGGTCTGGTCAAATCGGTGATCGGTCTATTCTTGATTTGGTCTTCCAACAAAATTGCGGAGAAGAAGACTGACAGAGTGATGTTTTAAGGAAAGGAAAAAAGAGATGAAAGAAAAATTTAGTATACGGCATGCAGTAATTTATTTGATCGTCATTGTTTTGGCTCTTTCTTGTTTAGTACCGATGTTGAATGTCGTGGCACTTTCTTTAAGCAGCAGCAGTGCCGTCGCGGCAAATGCTGTGGGGCTATGGCCAGTAGATCTGACCTTAGCGGCTTATGAGCGCATCATGAGCGATCAGCAGTTTTGGCGTTCTTTTGGTATTTCAGTCATTCGTGTGGTGATCTCTTTATTGCTGAATTTGGTGATGATCGTAACGATGGCTTATCCGCTATCTAAATCAAAAAAAGTATTTCGAACGAGAAAATTATTCATGAGTGTGATGGTTTTCGCTATGCTCTTCAGTGGCGGCATGATCCCAACGTATTTGGTCGTTCGCAATCTAGGATTATTGAATACGATTTGGTCCCTGATTTTACCTAGTGCAGTCCCTATCGGCAGTGTGATCTTGGTGATGAATTTCTTTCGGGGAATTCCCAAATCATTGGAAGAATCTGCTCGGATCGATGGGGCCAACCCACTGCAGATTTTGGGACGAATCTATATTCCAATGTCTTTGCCGTGTTTGGCAACTGTTTCTCTATTCAGTATTGTCGGTAGTTGGAATGATTTTTTCAGTGGACTGATCTATATGACCAAGACTGAAAACTATCCTTTAATGACCTATATCCAAACACTATCAGTCAACATTGCTGAAACAATGCAACAAGCTGGGAATTTGACTTCCGAGCAGCTACAAAGTCTGCTAGCGGTCTCTGATCGAAACTTGAATGCAGCGAAGATCGTGGTGGCAGTGGTGCCGTTATTGATTATTTATCCGCTTCTACAAAAATATTTCGTTCAAGGAATCGTTGTCGGATCAGTAAAGGAGTAAACCCACATGATACACTTTTTTCATTCAGAAAACTTCTTCGCACGAATCGCTTGGAAATTCAGCCAGTTGCTCCTATTAAATGTACTACTCTTGTTTTTTAGTTTGCCGCTCTTCACGATCGGTGCAGCCATTACTGCGGGTTCTAAAGTGGCGACTGATCTGATAGAAGGAAAAGCACCGGCTGTTGTTCAGCAGTTTTGGTCGGTCTTTTGCCAAAGCTTTCGAAAGAGCACTCTTATCTGGATCAGTCTACTTTTTTCTTTGTGGCTTTTGACTGCTGATTGGTTGTATTATTTCCAACTAAAAGGGACGCCTGATCTTTTTACCGTAGGCTTAGTAATTTGTACGTTCATGTGGCTTCAATTTTTCCAAGTTTCGTTTTTCTTACTCGCACGTTACGATAGCGGAATCAAAACGATCCTTTTGAACAGCATAAAAGTCGCCGCAAAGCACCCTTTTAAAATACTTAGTCTTCATATTCTGACTGCAGCCCCTATTGTCATCATGCTTCTTTCACCCTATGCACTGGTTTTCAGCATGTACATTGCCTGCTTTTTTGGTCTTAGCTGTTTTTTGTATGCACGCTGTCAGTTATTGTTGGCAATTTTCAAGAAATATGAGAAGGTAGAAATAGCAGAAAAGTAACTGGCTTTTATAGTTAGAAACGTTGAATGGAGGAATTTTGATGGGACAAAACACGCAGTATGGAGAAAAAAAGATTGCGATCGATCGCAGGATCGGTTTTTTAGAAGAACATACGTATCACGGGAATGATCTTGGTGTGACTTTTCAAGGACAGCAAACCACGTTCAAATGCTGGTCACCAGAGGCAGAGGCCGTTTCAGTATTGCTTTATCAAAGCGGTGTTGCTGGGACTGACGATCGTCTGCTGACGCTGCCAATGGTTCAAGAAGACAACTGTTGGCAAGTCACGACGGAAGAAAACGTCAAGGAGCTGTTTTATACCTTTGAGTTTCAACGAGATGGGCAGAAAATAGAAGCGATGGATCTTTATGCCAAGGCAGTAGGGATCAACGGAAACCGCGGTGCGATCATTGATTTAAAGGAAACAGATCCTGAAGGTTGGCAGGAAAGTCACGGCGTCGGTCAGCAGTCGATCACAGATGCCTATATTTGGGAATTGCATGTCGAAGATTTCAGTGGTGCCGAAAACAGCGGTATTTCACCAGAAAATCGCGGAAAATATTTAGCCTTCACTGAAAAAAAGACCCATCTGGTGGGAGATGAAAGTCAACCAACTGGCATGGCCTATTTAAAAGAGCTGGGGATCAATTATGTTCATCTGCTGCCGATCTTCGATTTTGACAATGATGAAACTTCGTCTGCCTACAATTGGGGCTATGATCCGAAAAATTACAATGTACCTGAAGGACGATACGCTTCTGATCCTAGTGATCCCAAGGCGCGGATTCGTGAATGCAAGCAAATGATCCAATCGCTGCACGAAGAAGCCATCGGCGTTGTGATGGATGTGGTCTTTAATCACACTGCGATCACGGAAGAATCATGGTTTAATTTGACGGTGCCTGATTATTACTACCGTCAAGATGATGCAGGGAATTTTGCGGACGGTTCTGCTTGCGGCAATGAAGTGGCTTCTGAACGGAAAATGATGCGTAAATTTATCATTGATTCAGTTTTATATTGGGCGCAAGAATACAAAATCGACGGCTTTCGTTTTGATTTGATGGGCCTGATCGATGTGGAAACCATGAACCAGTTGCGGCAACGCCTAGATGATGCCGGCTTCAGCCATGTGATTTTATACGGCGAGCCATGGGATGCCGGCAGCAATCAAATTATTCAGCCGAATATCCCAGCAAATAAAAGTAATGTTTGGGCACTGTCAGAAGGCGTTGCGGTTTTTAGCAATGATTTAAGAGACAGTATCAAAGGCGATGTCTTTGAAGAAACAGACGGCGCGTTTATTCAAGGAATGAATGGTCAACCGCAAGTCAAGCAAACCTTTTATGCAGCAAATTTGGCAACGGCGATTCAAGGAAATACGAAAGTTGCCGCACAAGAAGGCGCCGAGCGCTGGGCAAAATCGCCCCGCCAAGTGATCGCCTATGCCTCAGTCCATGATAATTTGACCTTATGGGACAAACTGGTGGCAACCATGCAGGCTTCAGTGAAGGAAAGAAATTATGGTTTTGATCCTGAGCTTTTAGCCCGCAACAAACTAGCAGCAGCCATTTTGTTTACTAGCCAAGGAGCAGTGCTGACTCAAGCTGGGGAAGAATTTGGCCGTACCAAAGAAGGCGATGAAAATTCCTTCCGTTCGCCACTGGCAGTCAATCAGCTGGATTGGTCACGTGCCAAAACCTTCAAAGAGTTGCGCGAGCTGTATCGGGGCTTGTGGGCATTGCGGCAGTCCTATGCACCATTGAGAGATGCCACGACCCAAACGGCTGAAAGCATGGTCTTTTATGAGACAAAGGATGAAAATCGCTTGGCGTATCAAGTACCCAATCGTGACGAACAGCATCCATGGCGTTCTTTATTCGTTATACTCAATAGCACGGAAGAAACCTGGTCCTTTGACTTACCGACGGCAACAGAAAATGCTTCTTGGCACATCATTGCTGACCCCAAAGGAGCTGGGATCACTTTTCGCGGCGTAGCAGCGCCAAGAATAACCATCGACCCCTTGTCCTTCTGCATTTTGGCGGAACAAAGTAACTAATCAAAGTAGAAGCTAAAACAAACTAAAAATTTTAGTTTGTTTTAGCTTTTTTGGTAGTAAAAAAACAATTCTTTTGCTATACTTTTAACAGAATGAGAAGCAGAAAGCGGTGAGCAAATGAAAGTTGTGATCTCTGATATTGCCCGAAAAGCTGGCGTTTCCAGCGGAACTGTCTCTAATGCAATCAACAATCGTAAGGGGATCAGTGAACAAAAACGGCAAGCGATCTTGAAGATCGCTCGTGAGATGGGGTATTTTGATCAGCGAGAAATTAAAAAAACGGAAAGCCAAAAGATCAAATTTGTTGTAATGAACAAACAAGGAAATGTCGTAGGGGATACGCCTTTCTTTTCTGAATTGATCCGGGGGATCGAAATGGAATGCAGCGCGTTAGGCTATGAATTGGTCATTTCCCATATCACATTGGCGCCAGAGGAAGACCCGATCGAAAAGATTCGCCCAGAATTAGTAGATGGTTTGCTATTGTTAGGAACGGAATTGGAAAAACAAGATTTAGCAGTCTTCCGTCATTTGGAAGTACCCTTAGTGATTTTAGATACGATTTTTAATTCGCAGGACTTTGATTTTGTCGCCATCAATAATCGTGACAGCGCCTATGAGATCGTTGAAAAGATGATCGAAAAAGGCCACCGAGACATTGGCATCATTAACTCAACCTTTCAAATCAACAATTTCCGTGAACGCAAGCAAGGGTTTATTCAAGCGATCCAAGAGCATGATCTGATCCATTATGAAGAGACGGAAGCCTTAGTAGAACCCACCTTGGAGGGCTCATATCAAGACATGAAGGTCTATTTGGAATCCTTGCGTGCCGATCAGCGGCCGTTACCAAGCGCCTTTTTTGCGGTCAATGACAATATCGCCATCGGTGCAATGAAAGCCATTCGCGAAGTGTTCCCCGATCTTCCGTTGGCCATCGTTGGGTTCGATGATATTCCTTTGGCGGAATTTTGCAACCCACCGCTGACCACCGTCAAAGTAGATAAAGTGTACCTTGGTCGCCAAGCCGTGCGACGCTTGATCGAGAAAATCACCAGTGAAGATGAAAACCATCTGAAAATGCTGGTCGCCACGACGATCGTCGAACGCGAAAGCATCAAATAAGAAAAAAATAAGAAGAAGACAAAACGTTTAGCAAGTGTTTTGTTTTTTTTTAGTTATTAAACAAAAATATTTATCTAAAACTATTGCAAAATATTTAGCTTATGCTATATTTAAGGTGTAAAAAGTAAGGGATTACATTTTGAGGAAGTGAATAGATGACACAGATCGGTCTCTTTTGTGCAACTGGACTCTCCAGCGCACTGCTCGTCAAAGCGCTCAAAGAACAACTAGCGGATGATCAGCATTACCAAGTGAATTCCGCGCCTTTTTCGGAAATATTTATGGTGGGAAATGACTATGATTTTTTGATTTTAGCTCCTCAAACCCGCTTCAATCAAGCGAAAGTCGCAACAGCCTTTCCTAATAAAAAAATCGTTTTACTGACGGATGAGGAATTTCTGAGCAGAAATGTAGTACGAGTCGCCGAAGAAATAAAAATTTAGCTAAATATACTAAAACGCAAAGGGTGGTTTTATGGATAAAGTAACAATCGGGTTCGCCCCGACTAGAAGAAATTTATTTAGTGCAGAAGCAGCCGTTGAGTACGCCAATCTGACACGACAAAAAATGGACGAACTGGCCATTGATTATGTAGATATTTTAGATATCAACGAAGACGGCTTGCTATACGATGATGAAGGGGTTGAAAAAATCGCCGAAAAATTCAAAGCAGCAAAAATCGACGGTCTTTTTCTAGCCAATGAAAACTTTGGAACGGAATATGCCTGTGCTCGTCTAGCCAAAAAACTAGATGTTCCCGTCTTATTATGGGGACCCAAAGACGAGACACCAGCCGCCGATGGTTCACGTTTGCGGGATACGCAATGCGGTCTTTTCGCTATCGGGAAAGTCTTGCGCCGTTTCAAGGTACCTTTCACCTATGTCAAAAATTCTGATATTGATTCACCGGAATTTGCCCGCGGCTTGCAAGACTTTATCAAAGTCTGCAATGTCGTCAAGACCTTCAAACAAACACGAATCTTGCAAGTTGGCCCACGCCCCTTTGATTTTTGGACCGTGATCTGCAACGAAGGCGAACTATTGGAGCGTTTCAATATCTCGCTATCACCAGCACCGATCCAAGAAGTGGTGCAAGAAATCAAGAAAGTCAAAGAACAGCAGCCAGATAAATTGCAAGCAGTCATTGATTATTTTGAAACCAATACGGAAGTCCAAATTTCGGCGAAAGATTTGGAGATGGTGGCAGCCCTTAAAGTGGCTTTGCAAAACTTATGTGAAAGCTACGGCTGCAATGCAGGGGTCATCCAGTGTTGGACGGCCTTACAAGACGAAATCGGTATTTTACCGTATGCCTCCTTGTCGCTGTTACAAGAAGAAGGCTTACCTTTTGTCTGTGAGACGGATGTCCATGGGGCGATCTCGGAACTGTTGGTCGAAGCCGCTTCGTTGGGGGAACACCGAGCAATCTTTGCGGATGTCAACTGCCGCCATCCAGAAAACGAGAATGGCGAATTGCTGCAGCACTTAGGAGTTTTTGCTTATTCCACCGCAGAGACCAAACCGATCTTGCCGCAACGACATTTTGTTTTTGACTATCCAGGATCAGTCGCTTTTCGGGCAATCAAAGACGAGTATACGCTGTGTCGCTTTGATGGGGACAACGGCGAGTACTCACTGCTGATGGGCACTGGTAAAGGGATTGATGGACCATACAATCAAGGGACCTATCTCTATCTGGAATTTGCGAATTTGAATCGCTTGGAATTCAAACTCGTTGAGGGCCCTTATATTCATCACGTTGCGGCGGTCAGAAAAAATGTGGTGCCGATCTTGTACGAAGCATGCAAATACATCGGTGTGCAGCCAGATTTTTATGATCCAATCGAAGAAGACGTCAAAGCATACTTGAGAGGGGATCAATCATGGAAATAAACGAGCTGGAGATGAAGGCTTTAACGATTCGAAAATCCGTGTTAGAGCTGATCTATCAAGCAAAAACGGGTCATACTGGTTCGGATCTTTCTTGTACCGATATTTTAGTGGCCCTGTATTATCGGATAATGAATGTCGATGCGAAAGACCCCCAAAAGCAAGATCGTGACCAGTATATCCAAAGTAAAGGACATGCGGCAGAAGTACTATGGGCCGTTTTAGCGGACAAAGGTTTTTTGCCGAAAGAAGAATTAGCCACCTTTTCGCAATTTGGTTCAAGACTGATCGGTCATCCAAACAATAAAGTAGCTGGTGTTGAGATGAATACTGGTTCACTAGGTCACGGCTTACCCGTCGCAGTAGGGATCGCCTTGGCAGGCAAACTGGATCACCGCACGTATCAAACCTATACGTTGTTGGGAGATGGCGAATTAGCAGAAGGCTCGGTATGGGAAGGAGCCATGGCGGCTGCCAACTACCAGCTGGACAATTTGACCGCCATCATTGATCGCAATGGCTTGCAGATCACTGGAGCCTCGGAAGATGTGATGGCAGTGGAGCCGCTAGATGAAAAATGGCGTGCCTTTGGTTGGGATGTGCATATCGTTGATGGCAATGATATGGCTGCCTTGGTGGCTGCATTAGAAAAACCGCATCAGCCCAATCAACCGAAGCTGATCATTGCTAAAACCATCAAAGGCAAAGGCTATTCCGCAGCCGAAAATCAAGCGCAATGGCATCATAAAGTGCCAACGGCAGAAGAGCTTGCACAAGCCATTGCCGAACTTGATCAGCAAATGGAGGTTTTGACTCATGGGAAAAAATAATATTGCCAATCGCCAAGCGATGTGCGACGTATTGATTGAAGAAGGAAAAAAGAATCCTGCGATCACGGTGTTGACCAGTGATTCTCGTGGTTCCGCTTCGTTAGCACTTTTTGCCGAGGAATTACCGGCACAATTGGTGGAAGTAGGGATCGCAGAGCAAAACATCGTCAGTATTGCGGCCGGCTTAGCCCATATGGGCAAACGCCCTTTCGTTGCATCCCCTGCTTGTTTTCTCAGCATGCGCAGTATCGAGCAGATCAAAGTCGATGTCGCGTATTCGAATAAAAATGTCAAACTCGTAGGCATCAGCGGCGGTGTCAGCTATGGGGCATTAGGCATGAGTCATCATTCCTTGCAAGACATCGCAGTGGCACGAGCGATCCCTAATTTGCAAGTGCTGTTGCCAGCAGATCGCTTTGAAACGATCCAAATGTTTAAAGCCTTAGCGGCATCAAATGAACCAGCCTATATCCGTCTCGGTCGCAATCCTGTTGAAGATTGTTATGATTCTGCAGATTATCCTTTTGAGATCGGCAAAGCCATTGAGCTGAGAAGCGGTCAAGATGTCGCATTGCTCGCCACTGGCGAAGCCGTGCGCCAAGCGTTGGATGCTGCTGAGCTATTGGAAAAACAAGGCATCACTGCTACCGTTTTAAATGTTCATTCCTTGAAGCCCTTTGATTCAGAAACGGTCAAACGAGTGGCGAAAGAAACAGGCACCGTGATCACTGTGGAAGAACACAGTCAATACAACGGCTTAGGAGCTGCCGTGGCGGAAACACTGACAGAAGAAACGGACATTCGACAAAAAATCATTGCTTTTCCGGATGAAGCCTTGATTACTGGTTCTTCGGCAGAACTGTTTGCCCATTATGGCTTAGACGGTGCCTCCATAGCGAAAACAGCGGTTGCGTTTCTAGGAGCTTAAGATGGACAAGACCTATCAGCTTGTTTTAGATCAGAGTACATCCGGTACCAAGCTCTTACTGTTTCAAGAAGGGAAAATCCTGCAGCGTTACGATAAAAAACATCGCCAAATTTATCCAAAAGTCGGGTGGGTCGAACATGATCCCCTCGAGATTTGGCAAAATGTCCAAGAATTGCTGGCACAAGTGTTTCAAGACCAAGCGATCACTGCAGATCAAATCGTTTCCTTGTCATTGACCAATCAGCGAGAAACGATCGTTGCTTGGGATCGATTGACTGGCAATCCCCTGTACAATGCGATCGTGTGGCAATGCAACCGCAGCGCCGCGATTTGTGAAGAATTGACGGCACAAGGCTGGGAAAGGACGATCAATCAAAAGACCGGTTTGCGCTTAGACCCGTATTTTTCTGGCACCAAAGTGAAATGGTTGGCCCAAGAATTATCGGCCATCAAGGAAAAGTCGGGAACTGGCGAGTTGGCGATCGGTACGATGGACAGCTGGCTGTTGTGGAATTTAACGCAAGGGACAGTATTTGCGACAGAAGCCAGCAACGCTTGCCGAACATTGTTTTACAATATTGAAGAGGGCCGTTGGGATGCAGAACTCGTCAAACTTTTTGGCATCCATTTAGCAGACTTGCCAGCGATCCAACCTGCTGATACGGTTTTCGGTAGCTATCACGGAATCCCTATCAAAGGGATCTTAGCCGATTCACAAGCGGCATTATTTGGGGAAGGTTGTCAAAGCCTTGGGGATGTAAAAATCACGATGGGCACCGGTTGTTCGATCATGATGCAAGTGCAGCAGGAGCAGACGTTGCGGGATCGCCGCATTTTGACGACGGTCGGCTGGCAAACTAGCCAGGAAACAGCATTTGCGCTAGAAGGCATCATCCGTTCCTGTGGTGACGCCATCAACTGGTTCAGTGAGCAAGTGGCTCCGCTGCCAGATGTAGCTGAGATCTGTCAAGAAGTGCTGACCAGTGACAGTCAAGAAGACATCTATTTTATCCCAGCATTGCAAGGAATGGGTGCCCCTTTTTGGGATAATACGATGACTGCCAGCTTTGTCGGCATGAAACGCACAACGACGACTCATGAGCTGTTGAAAGCCGTTTTAGAAAGCATCATTTTTCAAATCAAAGCAGTGATCGATGTGATGGAAGAAGTCGCTGAACGACTGATCAATCAGGTAATGATCGATGGCGGTGTTTCGAAAAACCGCACCTTGATGAGCTTATTGGCGACTTTGATCAATAAACCCGTCATCGTCAGCGAAGTCGAAGAATTTTCAGCCATCGGCACAATGCTTGTTGCCAATCCAACTATGAATGAACCAGCTATTCAGCAAACCACGATCGTTCCGCAAGCCGAACAGGCCGTGATCCGTTTGAAATATGAAAAATGGAAACGGTTCATTGAGAAGTCAGCTGCTTTTAGTGAAGGATAAAGGAGGAACTATATGGAGATTCAACGAATTCAACTGAATCAAACGGCTTACGTGGATACCTATTTATTGCACCAATCCAAAGAGTACAATGTCGGCAAGAAACGACCGCTAGTGATCGTCTGTCCAGGCGGCGGCTACGCCTTTACCAGTGATCGAGAGGCGGAAGTCATTGCCTTGAAATTCAATAGTATCGGGCTAAATAGCGTTGTTTTATGGTACACCACCGGTGATCAGGTGAAAAACGTTCCCCACAATGCCTTGATGGAAGCCGCCCAAACCGTCAAAATCATTCGTGAGCATGCTCAAGAATGGTTGGTGGATGAGGATCAAATCATCGTTTGCGGTTTTTCAGCAGGCGGACATCTAGCATTACAGTTAGCGACGCGCTGGCACGATGCTGAGCTGGCAGAAGTGTTGGGCGTCAGCAGTGACTTACTGAAAGTGAATTTGGCGATCGCTGGCTACCCATTGGTTTATCAAGAGCATGCTTTCCCAATCGATGAGCTAGGCTTTGCCGCTCGTCTAATCGAAACACCTTTAACTGCCAACGAGCGCTTTTTTGGGAGTAAACAACCGACGGAAGAAGCCATTCAATCCATGAACATTTTGCATCATGTCGATCAGTGGACACCTCCGATGTTTCTCTGGCATACGACGGAAGACGTCTTAGTCGATGTGGCGCACTCGTTGAAGTTGGCAGTCAAATTAAGAGAAGCAGAAATTCCATTCGAACTGCATATTTTTGAAAAAGGCGAACACGGACTGGCATTAGCGGATCGAACAACGGCACGCAAGTCAAGTCACCTCAATGCCCATGTCGCCAAATGGTTTGAGCTGTGCGAAGGCTGGCTCAGTAGTTATATTGATTAATAACCGCCAGTGCACAACTTGTGCCGATGAAAGGAGAGCACCACCGTGAAAATCACCGTAAGCCAAAATAACCGCACCTTATTGCGAGACGGACAGCATTTCTTTTATTTAGCCGATACTTGCTGGAGTGCCTTTACTAGTATTCAAGAAAATGACTGGATCACCTACTTAGACAAACGCAAAGAGCAGGGCTTCAATACCCTTCAAATCAATGTGTTACCGCAATGGGATCGCAGCCGTGGTCAATTTGACTGCTTGCCGTTTCCCCTTGATGCGGGCGTCTTTGATTTTACGGTTTGGGAGGATGCCTATTTCGAACGGGCTCAGCGTCTTTGTAAAATTGCCGATGAGAAAGGCTTTACTTTAGCATTGGTTGTCTTGTGGTCAAACTATGTTGCTGGCACTTGGGCTAGCCAGTTGGACAAAGAACGCAACGTGTTGCCGGAGGATTGCCGCCAGGCCTACTATCAAAAAGTGATTAAGACGTTTGATGCCTTCCATCCGATCTACTTTATTGGTGGCGATACGGACTTCCCAACACAGCCAACCATCGATACGTATCTAGAAGCCTTAGTTTTCTTTGAAAAGCATTCGCCCAATACCTTGAAAACGATTCATATCAAGGGACGTTTTGAAGAAATCCCTGAACCTATCGTCGAACATTTGGACTTATTTTTATACCAATCAGGTCATAACAGCGCCTTTTTGAATATGCCTTATTATTTGGCAGAGCGTTTTTATAAACGAGAACCGCAACTGCCGATCATCAACTCAGAACCTTGCTATGAACAAATGGGCTATGCCCGTCACGTATACGGTCGATTTGGTCAAAAAGATGTCCGCAAAGCAGCATGGCAATCATTGTTAGCCGGCGGCTCGGCTGGGATCACGTACGGTGCCCACGGCATCTGGAGTTGGCAAACCCCGACGGCAACCTTTGCGGAAGAAATCGGGGAAGCGTTTGACCGTCCGATGATTTGGCCAGAAGCTTTGTCTTTTCCTGGGGCAGATGATTATGGCTTTATCAAGCAATTATTTGAATTATTAAATATTCAGGAGCTTGTGCCTTGCCAAGAGCGCTTGATCGATGCAGATGAACAGATTCGTATGGCAGCTATCGCAGGAAGGAAGGATGCCTTGCTTTACTTGCCAAGCAATACAACAGTTCGCCTGCAAGGAGATCTTTCTACAGCGCCCGTCACATTGATCGATTTGAACACCAATCGTTTCTTGAAACCAAAACTGACAGTTACTGATGGTATCACTGTTTTCCATCCCCACAATTGTCACGAAGATGTATTGTTCGTCATCCAAATAAAGGAGTGAAAAGAAAATGGATAAATATATGGATAAGGTGTTAGTATTTGCAGATAAAATCTCCAACAATCGGTATTTAAAGGCAATTTCAAACGGGTTGATGGCGACGCTGCCGATCAACATTATTGGCTCGATCGCCTTGTTGTTAGCAGTTTTGCCGATTCAAGGGTGGACAGATTTTATCAACTCGATCAATATTGGCGGTTATTTTTCCGTCGGTTACAGTATGACCGTTGGGGTTATCTCAGTGTACGCTTCCTTTCTTGTCGGTCACCGTTTAGCGACAGAATTTAAGCAGTCGGCAGTCCCTGCCGGCATCGTTTCGTTGTTTGCCTTTTTGATGATGACGCCAATGGTCACCTTGGAGGAAACAACGACCCTCGACATGAGCAAACTCGGCGCTCAAGGCTTGTTTACCGCTATGATCTGCGGCTTAGTTTTTGCTCGTTTGTACTGCTTTATTTTAGAAAAAAATATCGCCATCAAAATGCCAGCAGGCGTGCCGCAATTTGTGACGGATACCTTCGCCGGTTTGATTCCAGCAATTATTTCTGGGTTTACCGCGATCGTCATTAGCTGGGCATTCAGTTTTACTTCTTATGGCTCATTCTCAGATTTCATCTATCAAATCTTGGCAATGCCGCTGCAAAGCTTGTCTTCTAGTGTCGGTTCGTTGCTATTTATTGTACTGATCCAAATGGTGCTATGGTTCTTCGGTATCCATGGTTCGTTGGTGGTGGGTAGCTTTGTCACCGCTTTGTACTTACCAATGGATGTGGAAAATATGGATGCTTTAGCTAGCGGTGTTGCTCGTTCCGAGCTGCCAAATATTTTGAGCAAGTCGTTTTATGATTTGTTTGCTGGTATTGGTGGGGCTGGGGGAACATTGTCATTGATTATCGTTATTTTGCTGTTGGCGAAATCAAAACAATCACGGACAGTCGCTAACCTAAGTGCCGTTCCTGGATTGTTCACCATTAATGAGCCGGTGATTTTTGGCTTACCGCTGATTTTGAATCCAATCATGGCGATTCCGTTCATATTAACACCATTGGTTCAAGTGCTTGTGGCGTACCTAGCGATCTGGAGTGGGATCGTTCCACGACTTAGTGGCGTACAAGTTCCCTTTGGCACACCGATTTTTCTAAATGGGTTTCTAGCTGGAGGCTGGCAGGTCGCAGTTCTACAAGTCGTTTGCGTTTTGGCAGGCTGCTTGCTGTACATTCCTTTTGTTAAAGTCTTAGATAAAGGAAAATTAAAAACAGAAGCAGAAGCTGCGCAAGCGGAGGGTCACCCACAAACTGAAAGTATCGATGCAACGGGGGAAACGGTTTAAAAGAAACCGATTTTATGATGACAAGCCAATGAGTTAGTGCTATAGTTAAAGAAAGAAAACCCACGTGGATTGTTACTGACTCGATCAGGCAAGACCTAAATAAGAAAGCGCTATTCTCGTTTTAGCAGCGGCTCTTATTTAGGTTTTTTGTTTTTTATCGGAGATTTTTCAGTAACCAGCTAGGTAGGTTTATCAAAAGAAAACAAAAGGAGAACGAGCAAATGGCAAAATTTCCAGAAAATTTCTTATGGGGCGGCGCGACCGCAGCGAATCAATTAGAAGGGGCGTTCGATCGCGATGGCAAAGGATTGTCAGTGGCGGATGCAATGCCTGGCGGCAAACAGCGTTTAGCGATTTTAGGTAGTGATACGTTTGATTGGACGATCGATGAGGACAAATACACTTATCCAAATCATCGCGGGATCGACCATTATGACCGTTTCAAAGAAGACATTGCGTTGTTTGCAGAGATGGGCTTCAAGAGCTATCGTTTTTCTATCGCTTGGACACGTATCTTTCCAAAAGGCGATGAAACGACACCAAACGAAGCTGGGCTAGCATTTTACGATGCGCTGATCGATGAATGTTTGAAATACGGGATCGAGCCAGTGGTTACGATCTCCCACTATGAAATGCCTTTGCATTTAGCCAAAGAATACGGTGGCTGGAAAAATCGAGCATTGATCGATTTCTATGAGCGTTTTGCAAAAGTCGTCTTGGAACGGTTCCACAGCAAAGTCAAATACTGGATGACCTTCAATGAGATCAACTCTGCTTTCCATTTCTCTGCATTGAGTCAAGGAATGGTCAACAGCACGGGTGCCAGCGACTTTACAAACGTGATCCAAGCGTGGCACAACCAATTTGTTGCCAGCAGTAAAGCAGTCAAAATCGGCCATGAATTAAACCCAGAGTTACAGATCGGTTGTATGATCATTTATGCAACGACTTACAGCATTGATGCGAACCCAGTCAACCAAGTGGCGACGATGATCCATAATCAAGCCTTCAACTACTACTGTGCCGACGTGCAGGTACGTGGAAAATACCCATCCTTTACGGATCGTTTGTACAAAGAACACGGCGTCAATAAAGAGGATCTTGAAATTACCGAAGAAGACTTAGCCTTGATCGCTGAACATACTGTTGACTATGTTGGCTTCAGCTACTACATGTCTTCTGCCGTGGATATCACCACAGAAGAAGCAGATGAAGTGCAAGGAAACTTGTTAGGCGGCGTCCGCAATCCATTCTTAGAAGCAAGTGAATGGGGCTGGCAAATCGACCCAGAAGGGCTGCGCATCGCGTTGAATGAATTGTATGATCGTTATCAAAAACCGTTGTTTATCGTGGAAAACGGCTTAGGAGCCATTGATACCTTTAACGAAGAAGGTAAGATCGAAGATGACTATCGTATCGATTACTTGCGCCGCCACATTGAAGCAATGGGGGAAGCGATTGCTGATGGCGTAGACTTGATCGGCTACACGCCATGGGGCTGTATCGACCTTGTCAGTGCTTCAACAGGCGAAATGAGCAAACGCTATGGCTTTATCTATGTTGACTTTGATGACGAAGGCAACGGCACGATGGATCGTTCCAAGAAAAAATCCTTCGATTGGTACAAACAAGTTATTGCAACAAACGGAGAAGAGTTGGCCTAAGTGTTTCGTTAGACTCACTGATGACGCAGGATCCGTTATAAAAGAAAACCGATCAACGGTGCTCCTATACTGGCGCATCGTTGATCGGTTTTTTGTGATATTTGGGTTTAACGGGTATGTTCATAGCTGTCTCGTAACAAAGATTGGAGTTGTTTTTCTGATACAGAGCCATCTAGTAATGCGGTGAGCCAATGGTTTTTATTCATGTGATAAGCGGGTAAATAGCCGTGACTTTGATTGATGATCGAAACCATTTCGGGCGCTGCTTTGACATCTAAAATCTCGATCATTCCCGTTCCTTCCAGGCCTAATTTCTGCTTTTCTACAGTCATCAGCAAGCCAAACCATTTGCCGCTTTTACGGTGCCGCAAGACTTGGTACTCGGGAAACTTTGCAAATGGATGGTCGATCTGAACATCATTGAAGGTCTGAGCGAATGCGATCAGACGGTTTTTAAGATCCATGGGTATCCCTGCCTTTTTATTCATTCAACTCCAGTATACTGTATTTTTGCCAATATTTCGCTGGAAAAGGAGATTGGGCTCTTTGGTTTAATGAGCCGTATCACCTGCTGCATCGATAGTAATAAATAAGGTAAAGTAGCAGGCGGTTTATTTTCTCAATTTGACACTCAGGTTTCGGCATTACTTGTCATTACATTCGATTACGATATAATGTTCTTACAGAGTAATTACAAAAACAGAGAGAGGAGTGCAACGATGATTACGAAAACAAGAAAACAAGGGAATTCCATTATGTTGACGGTGCCCAAAGACTTTGGTATTCCCAATGGTGTGGAAGTAGAAGCAAAGCTAGTAGAAAATGGAATCTTGTATGAATTTATTGAACCGGTAAAACCATTCGATGATTTCAGTGAAGATATCTTGACTGATATTATTAATGAGGGATACGAACACGAAGATATTTTATCCGAATTTAAAGCGCGTAAGAGTAAGCTGATTTCTTCATTTAAGACAATTGCAAAGGATACTGCTACCGACGGGAAAGCAATGACCAAAGAGGAGTTGGCAACTGAAATTGGCTTATGAGGTGATTCCATCTAGACAAGTAGTGAATTATTTAAAAAAGTTGAAGGAGAAACCGCTGAAACAAAAGTTTCTTCATGTCATTTATGATGAAATAGCTGTCGAACCGTATAGCGGCGATCAAAAAAACTGGCGATTTAGCTGGAATCTGGTCGAAGGGTTTTAAGTATGCAGGGACAACCTGTCGTATTGCTTATGATGTGATCGATGACCAAGTGATTCCAGTCTTGTTATGTGGCACCCATGAGAATTTTTATGAACAGTTAAAGCAGTTAATGAAATAACTGGGGACCCGAATCGAAGAGTTGCGCGTAGGCGGACTCTTTTTTTGATTTCTATTAAAAAGTACAATAAGTGAAAGGTTCTAAGAAATGGATGCCTATGCTAAGATAGAAGAAACCGGCAGCGTAAATAAGCAAGTGAGGTGGTCGCTATGAAAACGACAAGTCAAGTATACATTCGTTTAAATGAACATCTATTTAAATGCAAAAAATACGATTTGAATTTTTTGATAACAAAACTTTTAATTGAGCGAATCGATGAATTTCCTGCGATCTATATTGAAGAAATCGCCTATGCTGCACAGACGACCCCTGCCAGTATCACTAAATTTTGTAAGAAACTTGGTTATGCTAGTTTTAAAGAAATGCGTAATGACCTCACGATTTATTTTGAACAAGAATACCATTTAGCAAATACGATGTTTGAAGGGATGCTAGCGAATCTCGATACAAAGAGTAAAGTATCTGAAATGGTTGACCAATTTTTAGCCCGAGAGTACATGGTCCAAAAACAGATTTTTGACCAATTTGATCAACACCAATGCACACGGATCGCAGAAGAAATGAAACGAAAAAAACGAGTGGCGATTTTGGGTAACAGCTATTCTTTTTCGGTTGTTAATCTCCTGCGGGAACTGCTTAGTCAAATGGGCTATATCGTTTTTGAAGTAAACCGTAATGCGGAAGATCAGCTGATTGATCAAGTATTGCGGGAAACAGATATTTGTTTTGTGATCAATCTAACAGGCAGCTGGATCGATAAAAAGGCCTATTTGCTTGAAAAAACGGCCTGTCAGAAAGTTTTATTGACGTTCAGCGAGCAAGCCGCTCAAAGTAATCTCTTTGAAGAGCGTGTCTTGTTTAAAGAGGTCGTTCCATTGATGTCATCGAATTATTACTCGCAAAAAGTGCTTCATCTATGGATGATTTTTATGATTATGAATATGAGAAAAGAGTAAACGTAAAAAGCTATTTTCCATTTTTGGAAAATAGCTTTTATTGTTTCCTTATGAGAAAGCGCTTATATTCAAGTTAAGATATATCTTAAAAAATTTAGGAGGATTTACTGATGGATAAATTAATGCAATTTATTGAAACCAAAGTGATGCCGCCAATGATGAAACTTTCTAATCAACGTCACTTGAGTGCTGTTCGCGATGGATTGATCGCAACGATTCCAATCACAGTGATCGGATCGATCTTTTTATTGATACCGTACATTCCATGGCCTCAATCCTATGTATCGTTTATGGGCAATCATCCCGACTTAGTGGCAAAACTGATCATTCCCTTCAATATGAGTATGGGACTGCTTTCGATCTATGCAGCTTTTGGCATCGGCGCACGATTAGCGCAAAGCTACCAACTGGATAGTTTGGCAGGGGGCGTTTCTGCAATTTTTACCTTTTTTACTACATTGACCTTCACTTCTTTAGATGAAGGAACGTTTATCTCTACGCAATATCTTGGAGGAGAAGGCATGTTCGCCAGTATTTTGACCGCTATATTAGCAGTCGAGTGCATGCGCCTTTGTAAAAAATACAATATCGGGTTTAAACTGCCAGAGCAAGTACCTACGAATGTCAGCAGCAGTTTTGAAGTGATTATTCCCGTGTTTTTTTCAATGACGATCGTTTGGATCATTGTTCACTTGATCGGCTTTGACATCAATGCCCTGATTGCAAGTTTGATCACACCCTTATTAAGTGTTTCTTCCAACTCGTTAGCAGCACCCTTGGTCTATGTAGGATTGACTTGTATCATGTGGCTATTCGGGATTCATCCGCAAATATTAGCGACGGTGATGTTGCCGATCTGGCTAGTCAATTCTGAAGCAAATATGGCAGCAGCACAAGCCGGACAAGCGATTCCTAATCTGGGGGTACAGCCGTTTATCTTTACTTTCTTATGGATCGGCGGTGGCGGAGGAACCTTAGCACTTTGCGCAATGATGTGTTTCTCCAAATCAAAATTTTTAAAACAACTTGGTCGTCTCAGCTTTATTCCTGGGGTCTTCAACATCAATGAGCCACTGTTGTTTGGGTTGCCGATCGTTTTAAATCCAGCACTGGCGATTCCCTTTGTCGTGGCACCAATCGTGACCACTTTCGTGACCTATTTCGCGTTTGTGTCCAATCTTGTTCCCGGAATGGCGTATCCATTAGCGGCTGTGTGGACGGTTCCGAGTATTTTTTCAGCAGTGATCGCAACAGCCAGCATTCGCGGTGCTGTCTTAGTTGTGGTGAATTTCTTGATTTATTTGGGTATTTATTATCCTTTCTTCAAGGCCTACGAGCGCAAATTAGTGCTTGAAGAAGGTCAAACCGAAGCATAAGTCTATGAGATGAGCAATCAAATTTTTAGAAGAGGAGCAATGACATGAAGAAAAATAAGAAGCAATTTCCTGCCGATTTTTATTGGGGAGGTGCAGTTGCCGCAAATCAATTAGAAGGGGCCTATCTTGAAGGGGGAAAAGGCTGGAGCGTGGCAGACATCAATCGCTTTCGTAATGATATCGATATAAAAAAGAAAAGCAACAAAGAAATAACGACGGCAGACGTTGAATTTGCTTTAAATGATCAAGAAGGGCGTTACCCCAAACGGGATGGGATCGATTTTTACCATACATTTCGTGAGGATCTGGCACTCTTAGCCGAAACAGGCATGAATTCGTTTCGAACATCTATTAGCTGGGCGAGAATTTTTCCAAAGGGAGACGAACAAACGCCCAACGAAGAAGGGTTGCGCTTTTATGACGAATTGATCGATTGTATCCTTGAAAACGGTATGGAACCCTTGATCACCTTGTCTCATTATGAAATGCCGATCCATTTAGCGATGGCTTATGATGGCTGGTCAAATCGTAAACTGATTGATTTCTTTGTTCATTTTGCGCAAGTCGTATTCAAGCGATACCAAGGAAAAGTCAAATATTGGATCTTAGTCAATCAAATGAACTTGATTACCCATGAATCATTTAACCACCTTGGTATTCCCGCTGACCGAGCCGACAATCTGAAGCAAGCTAAGTACCAAGGGGTTCACAATGAATTGGTAGCATGTGCGAGAGCGATCAAAGTAGGGAAAGAAATTGATCCTTCTTTTCAAATTGGTATGATGTCTTATTATGGCAATGTTTATCCAGCTACTTGTAAACCGTTGGATGTTCTGAGTGCTCTCAAAAATAATCAAATGGAATATTATTATTCAGATGTACTTGCGCGGGGAACTTATCCGAATTATGCCTATCGCTTTTTTGAAGAAAACGGCATCGAGATTCAATTTGGGGAAAACGATGAAGCGGACTTCAAGCATACGGTCGATTTTGTTTCTTTCTCCTATTACTACACGCGAATCATTCATAGTGAAAACTACGGGAAAGAAGACGCAGCTTCGCCTAACCCTTATTTAGAAGCCAATGACTGGGGCTGGGCGATTGATCCAATTGGGTTACGGATTGCTTTGAATGAGTATTATGATCGGTACCAATTGCCGATCATGATCACAGAAAATGGTATGGGTTTTTATGAGACATTGAATGAAGAAGGAACGATCGATGATACGTATCGCATTGATTTTCTGAAACAGCACATTGAACAAATGAAAGAAGCAATCTATGATGGCGTAGAACTGATCGGCTACTATCCTTGGGGACCGATCGATCTTGTTAGCTGCTCCTCATCAGAAATGAGCAAGCGGTATGGGTTCATTTACGTGGATCTAGATGATTGGGGCAATGGTTCAGGAAAACGGTACAAAAAAGCCAGCTTTGACTGGTATAAGAAAGTGACGGCTTCTAACGGAGAAGTCCTCGATTAAAAAAAAAGCGGCAACGACGAAGCAGAAGCTTGATCGTTGCCGCTTTTTTTATAAGAGAGTCAGAAAAGGTAGCCGGCGTCATTAGCGTATCCGTTTCTGATAAAGCATTCGTGCCAAGAACCAGCTCACGACTACGATACCGCCGCACCAGCTAAAGGCACTGACCAAGGTGGTATCTTTCAAGTTTAACAAAAGCCCTCGCAAAGAATGGATGATCGGCGACATTGGTTGGTATTCAGCAAAAATGGCTAACGGGCGCGGCATGGTTTCCGTAGGGACGAAACCAGAGCTTAAGTAGGGCAACAGGGTGATCAAGACAGTAAACAAGGTAGCTGTCTCGGGGCTTTTGGCGATGAGACCAACCAGAACTGAGACCCAAGTAAAAGCGAAGGTGAAGCAAAAGATCAATAGGAAGGCGAGCCCCCAGCCAGCAACTGTGGCTTGAGGGCGAAAACCGATGACCATGGCAACGATCAATACGACCAAGGTACTGATCAAGCTCCGAAGGGTCGCGGCGAAGACATGGCCGTTTAAAAAGGCTGAGTTAGAAATATTCAAGGTCATCAGCCGTTCCACCATGCCGGATTTCAAATCTTCCGTCACCGTTACCCCAACGGAGGAAGCACTTTGGGCGATACATTGGACGAGGACACCGGGAACGACAAAATCGACATAAGAAGTATCGCCGACGTTCATAGCGCCACCAAAAACATAGACGAAGAGGATCATTAAAATCGCTGGGGTCAAAATTCCACTTAGCAGAGTCTCCATACTGCGAATCGATAGCAAGAGATTGCGCTTGAATAAGGTGTTGGTTTCTATAATTGCTTTCATTGGTTTCCTCCTTGGACAAGTGTTAGAAAAATATCCTCTAAAGAAGCATTCTTTTGATTAAAACTGGTGATGGTGATCGGTAGTTGATTGAGTTCCTGCAACAGCGTGAAGGAATGCTGGAAGTCTTGACTGACGGGAAATGCCAGAGAGAGACTGGACTCATTGACTTGCAGCGGAAAATCAGACAGATGCTGACGCACGGTTTGCAAGTGTTCTTTTGTCAATACGCTGATTTCCATCGTTTGCGAAGGGTGCAGTGCTTTAACTTCCGTTGGTGTTCCTTGCAAGATGATTTTCCCTTCATGCAAAATGGCGACTTGGTCTGCTAAAAATTCAGCTTCTTCTAGGTATTGGGTCGTCAGGAAAATCGTTCGTCCTTGAGCGGCGATCTCTTTGATCATGTGCCATGTGGCTAAGCGGTTTTGCGGGTCTAACCCGGTCGTCGGTTCATCTAAAAAGAGCAGGTCAGGTTCGCCGATAAAACTCATGGCGATGTCTAAGCGCCGTCGCATGCCACCAGAATAGTTTTTGACTAGTCTGTTGCTGGCATCCACCAAATCAAAACGCTCTAACAACTGTTGGACGATCAACTGTTTGTTTTTGACATGGCGCAAGGCAGCAATCATCAGCAAGTTTTCTCGTCCGGTTAGTTCTTGATCGACGGCGGAAAATTGCCCCGTCAGACTGATTTTCTCGCGAATCGCTGCTGGATCTTTGGTCAAGTCGATCCCATCGATCAGCGCGGTTCCTTGATCAAAAGGCAGGATGGTAGACAAAATTTTGACTAGAGTGGTTTTTCCAGCACCGTTTGATCCTAATAAGACAAATACTTCGCCAGGAGTGACGTCAAAAGTGACCTCTTTCAAAACGGTTTTGTCTTTGAAACTTTTTTGTAAATGTTTCACGTGAAGCATTTTCTTTTTTACATGGGTATCCATAGCTTTTCCCTCGTTTCTATAAGATAATTCAACTATAAAGGCTCTTCGGGAAAAGCAACTGCTTATTTCAATATATTGAAAAAGAAGGTGAAAAAATGAACAATTATGGTGCGACAGTGAAAGAGCTTCGCAAAAGCAAAGGCTTACTATTGAAGGAATTAGTGGACGAACAATTGTCGATGTCTTTGTTATCGCAATTTGAAAATGGCAAAACGACGATTTCCTGCGAACGATTTCATCGTTTGCTAGATAAACTAGAAGTGAGTTTTGCCGAATTTCAACTGCTGCATACGGGGGAGCATCATTCGGAGGCTCAAAAGCTAATGGTCGACTATGTCCGTTCGATGGGGATCGAATCTATTGATGAAGTACCTAAACTAAAAAAGAAATATCAAAAGCTGACCGCCTACTTTCAACGACATTACTCCTTGGAGCTGGACCACTTCTTACAACTGATCCGTTTTGACTACTTGATGAAAGAGGAGCTTTTTAAAGGGGCGCCCATCCAGGAGGCGTACCCGAAACACAATTATTGTTTGGACTCTGCGAAACATTACTTGCTGAATACCGATACATGGGGTGTTTATGAGCTGCGGCTATTTGCCCGCGTAGCAGTTTCGATGGAGCCAGCTTTGCTTTGGCGCTGTTTGACGATCGCCATCAAAAAGAGTCAGCGCTTTGCAAAAATCCCCGGCAACAAAGATATTCTATACAACACGTTTGAGACGGTGTTTTCCGTCTTTGCTGTTTTTGATGAGGTGGATTATGCGGAAAAGACCTTTCATTTATGGCGAGATCATGTTTATGAAAAAGAACACATTGAGCAAGCGATCTTTATGCCGTTTTTTGAAGGCTGGACATGTCTATTAAAACAAAACAAGCCAAAAGCGGCGGACTTAATGCAACAAACGTTAGATCAATTGGAAAGATTAGGGATGAAGACCACGTTTTCCATGTATCAGTCATTAAGCACGTTTGTTTTAAAGGAGGATTTCCCGGGAATTTTATTGAGTGATCCTTTGCTTTCTGAGGGAACTCGTTACGGGTGGGAAGAGCCCTAAAAAGCTATATTCCGCTGATGAAAGCGCCTTATGTTTAAGAATCGGAGAGGAAGTGATTAAAAATCAGTAAATGCAAGCAATTTGCTTCTTTTTTACTGATTAGAGGAGTATATTCGAAGTTGGAATTTTTCTTTCTTTAGAATTATTTTAATGCACTTTTTTATGAAATAGGAGGATGTAGGATGGATATTGTGACACTAGCGCGAATCCAGTTTGCGATGACGACGATTTTTCACTTTTTCTTTGTACCGTTTTCGATCGGAACTGGTGTCGTCGTTGCAATTATGGAGACACTTTATGTGATCAAAAAAGATGAAAAATATCGCCGGATGACGAAGTTTTGGGGAAATATTTTTCTATTAAGTTTTGCTGTCGGGGTCGTGACAGGGATCATTCAAGAATTTCAATTTGGGATGAACTGGTCAGACTATTCTCGTTTTGTCGGGGATATTTTTGGTGCGCCCTTGGCTTTGGAGGCTTTGTTGGCGTTCTTCTTAGAATCGACGTTCTTAGGACTGTGGATCTTTACATGGGATCGGGTCAGTCCCAAGCTGCACGCCACCTTTTTCTGGTTGGTGACGCTTGGTTCGATGCTATCGGCGTTTTGGATCTTAGCTGCCAATAGTTTTATGCAGCATCCAGTAGGGTATACCTTGAACAATGGCCGGGCAGAAATGACTGACTTCGGTGCATTATTGGCAAATCCACAAGTGTGGTATGAGTTTTTACACGTGATCACCGCTGCCATCACGATGGGTGGGATCATTGTTGCTGGTTTATCAGCCTTTCGTCTGTTGAAGAAAGACAAAGACATTGACCGCGACTTCTTCAAAAAATCAATGCGGATCGGTTTTGCGGTGGCATTGTTCGGTTCATTCACCGTCTTGCTAGCCGGGGATGAACAAATGAAATACTTGGTTGAAGAACAACCAATGAAATTTGCCGCAATGGAAGGAACTTATGAAGATACCGGGAGTCCTGCGGCTTGGACTGTCGTTGCTTGGGCGAATGAAGCGGAACATCACCAAGTTTTCGGTATTTCGATTCCATATATGTTGAGTATCTTAGCCTTCAATGAACCCTTCGGCTCAATCGATGGGATGGATACGGTCAATCAGCAATTGATTGAAACCTACGGCGACCGGAATTACTACCCGCCGGTCAACACACTCTTTTGGAGCTTCCGGATCATGGCTGGTTTTGGTGCCTTGATGCTGTTGGTTTCTGGTCTGGGGTTGTATTTTACGCGTAAGAAGAAACCATGGCTCTTTGAAAAACGCTGGTTACTTTGGGTAGTGGCAATCACTTTGTTCACCCCATTTATTGCCAATACAGCTGGTTGGCTGATCACGGAGTTAGGGCGTTACCCATGGACGGTTTACGGCTTGTTTACGATCGAAGATAGTGTGTCACCAAACGTTTCCGTGACCTCTCTCTTGATCTCAAATATCGTTTACTTCCTCTTATTCTCTGGCTTAGGCGGAACAATGGTCTATCTTGTGAAACGGGAAATGGATCATGGACCTGAAAAAGAAGCCTTTGGTGAAATCAGCCAAGGAGACAACCAAGATGGGTACGAAGACCCATTTGATAAGGAGGCGTTTGAAGGATGACCGGTCTGCAATTACTATGGTTCACGTTGATTGGGCTTTTATTTTCCGGATTCTTCTTCTTAGAAGGGTTTGACTTTGGTGTGGGGATGTCTGTGCAGACATTGGCTCACAATGAAGAGGAAAAAGACCAGATCGTTAAAACGATCGGGCCTGTCTGGGATGGCAATGAAGTGTGGCTATTGACCGCCGGCGGAGCGATGTTCGCCTCATTTCCATACTGGTATGCTTCTTTGTTCAGCGGGTTTTATTTGATTTTGCTGTTGATCTTAGTTGGGTTGATCATTCGTGGTGTCTCCTTTGAGTTTCGAGCGAACTTCCCGAAAGAGCACAAAAACATTTGGAACTGGACGTTGACGATCGGCAGTACGATCGTACCGTTTTTCTTCGGTCTGATGTTTGTCAGCATGATCCAAGGAATGCCTTTGGGTGAAGATGGCAACATGACCGCAACCTTTACGGATTACGTCAATCCCTTTTCAATCGTTGGCGGGATCGCGTTGACCTTGTTGTGCTACTTGCACGGATTAAACTATATCGCTTTGAAAACGGAAGGTCCGATTCGGGCACGGGCACGCAACTATGCAAGTATTTTTTATGGCATCCTATATGCAGGCTTAATCGTCTTTGCTGTGATGCTTTACTTCCAAACGGATTTCTTTGAGAATCATTTTGCGACAACGCTTGGTTTGTTGCTTGTGATCGTTGTACTGACACTGATTGCAAATATCGGCGTCTTTAAAGGCAAAGAAATGATGGCTTTCATTGCGAGCGGCTTGACGTTGATCGCTTTGGTGGCATTGATCTTCACAGGGTTATTCCCAAGAGTCTTGATCAGTTCGATCGATTCAAGCTATGACCTGTTGATCGCTGATGCGTCTTCAAGCCGCTACACATTGAAGATCATGAGTTATCTTTCACTGACGATCTTGCCTTTCGTCTTGGCCTATACGGCTTGGAGTTACTATATCTTCCGTAAGCGGATCAGTCATACGGAGGCGTTGGAGGGGTATAAATGATTGATAAACAAATCATGAAGCTCCCAGGAATGAAACAACTTTTAGGGCTGCTTGCGGGACTTTCGTTCCTGCAGGCGCTCTTCATTATTGGGCAGGCGTATGGATTGGCACGTGCCATCACTGGCTTATGGGAAGGACGACCATTAGAGGAACAGTGGGGCTGGATTCTGCTGTTCTTTTGTTCGTTTATCGCCCGGCAAGCCGTTATCTATTTCCGTTCCAAAAGACTCGATGATTACAGTTACCAGCAAGCTGCCGATCTGCGGGATCAATTATTGGAGAAATTGTTTCGTGTCGGTCCTCAGATCGCACAACAGCAAGGGACGGGAAATGTAACAACGATGGTCTTGGAAGGGATCAACCAAGTCGAAAACTACTTGAAATTGATTCTTGCCAAAATCATGAATATGTCGATCATTCCTTGGGTCATTTTGGCACTCGTTTTTTATCTGGATTGGGAATCCGGCTTGGTCTTGCTGTTGGTGTTCCCCTTGATCATCATTTTTATGATCATCTTGGGCTATGCCGCCCAAAGCAAAGCGGAAAAACAATACCGGACGTTTCAATTATTGTCCAATCATTTCATCGATTCTTTGCGAGGGATCGACACGCTGAAATTGTTTGGGGTCAGTAAAAAATATGGCAAAAGTATCTTTGCTTCCAGCGAACGGTTTCGGAAAGCGACGATGGCTTCATTAAAAGTCGGTATTTTATCGACCTTCGCCTTAGACTTTTTCACGACCTTATCGATTGCCGTCGTGGCAGTCTTGCTAGGCTTGCGGCTGATCAATGAAGGGATCTTGCTGTTTCCGGCGTTAACTATCTTGATTTTAGCACCAGAATATTTCTTGCCAATCCGCGACTTTTCCAGTGATTATCATGCAACCTTAGACGGGAAAAATGCGATGACTGCGGTGACGGAGATCTTGCATCAGCCGGAAGCCCAAGTACCGGCAGTAACGGTGCCTCGTTGGCAGGAAGACGCCCAGTTAACGATTGATCAGCTGGCTTTTTCCTACGAGGAAAAAGCAGCTTTGAGGGATATCAACTTGAACGTGACTGGCTTCAAAAAGATCGGGATCATCGGTCTGAGCGGTTCTGGCAAGTCTACCTTGATCAATACTTTGAGTGGCTTTCTCGTGCCAGACAGTGGCGAGATCACTCTTGGAGGAGCCCAAACCACGGCCTTTCGCCAAGCAAGCTGGCAAGAACAGCTGATCTATATTCCGCAAAATCCTTATATCTATCGGTTGACCTTGCAGGAAAATGTCGCGTTTTATCAGCCGACAGCTACCAAAGAAGCCGTACTGAAAGCCATTGAAGTGGCAGGCTTGACTGAGCTTTTGGCAGAGCTGCCGCAAGGGTTGGACACGATGTTAGGAGAAGGGGAACGGCATCTAAGTGGTGGACAAGCCCAACGGATCGCTTTAGCCCGTGCCTTCTTAGATCAGCAACGAAAGATTCTTTTGTTTGATGAACCAACGGCACATTTGGATATTGAAACTGAAGTTGCCTTAAAGGAACGGATGCTGCCGCTGATGGAAAACCGGTTAGTCTTTTTTGCAACCCATCGCTTGCACTGGATGGAAGAAATGGATGAAATCATCGTGATGGATCAAGGAAGAATCGTGGAACAAGGAACCTTGGCACAACTGCAGCAAAAGCAAGGTGCTTTTACAGAACTAGTCAATGGAATGAGGAGGGAACAGCTTGAATAAAATCGGCTTATTGCGCTCATTGAAAACCGATACCTGGGTCAAGCCTTTCTTGTCAAAATACAAAAACGTTTTGGCGTTGGCCTTATTCCTAGGCTTCTTGACCTTTTTCTGTGGTGGCGCACTGATGTTTAATTCTGGGTACCTGATCAGCCGCTCGGCGTCGATCCCGGAAAACATTCTATTGGTTTACATCCCCATCGTACTGACCCGAGCATTTGGGATCGGCCGTCCAGTTTTTCGCTATTTGGAACGGTTGACCAGTCATAGCTGGGTGCTACGCATGACTTCTAATTTACGATTGAAATTGTATAACGTAGTAGAAAAAGATGCGATCTTCTTTAAGCAAGCGCATCGCACGGGGGATATCTTGGGCTTATTGGCAGAAGATATCAACCATATTCAAAACCTGTATTTGCGGACGATCTTTCCTACCGTGATCGCTTGGATCTTGTATGCGTTCTTGATCATTGGACTCGGCTATTTTTCTTGGTGGTTTGCTTTGGTGATGCTGCTGCTATTAGGAACCATCGTCTTTGTCTTGCCACTTTGGTCGGTGATCATCAACGGCGCGCGGCAAGAAAAGCAAAAACATATGAAAAACAACTTGTATACGACACTGACGGATAATGTATTAGGGGTTTCTGATTGGGTCTTCTCTCAAAGAGGGAGCGAGTACGTGGCTGCCCATAAGGAACTGGAAACGCAGTTGCGGGCGGTGGATGAACAGATGCTGTCCTTTGATCGCCGGCGTGATTTTCTTTTACAAAGCATCTTTGGGGTGATCGCTGTCGCATTGCTGCTTTGGACCAGCATTCGCTTTCCAGGTAACCACGGAGGAGCAGCCAACTGGATCGCTGCCTTTGTCCTGTGTGTCTTTCCTTTAGTTGATGCATTTGCGCCATTACCGTCAGCTGCTCAAGAAACCAATCGGTACAAAGACTCCATCGATCGCTTCAATGCATTGCCAGAAGAAAATCGCCAAGAGGTCTCCATGGAGCAACCGTTAGTACCTGAAGTGACGGGTCTCGTGTCGATCACAGTCAAGGACTTGCATTTTCAGTATCCTGAAGGCAAAGAAGTGCTTCATGGGCTGGATCTAACGATTCCTGCGCATCAAAAACTAGCAATCCTTGGCCGCAGCGGTTCTGGGAAAAGTACATTTGCCTCCTTGTTGCGAGGCGATCTGCAACCGACGCAAGGGGCGATCACCTTAAATGACGTGCCAGTGACGGCATTGAGTGAGTCAATCAGTGACTTGATCGGTGTCATCAATCAAAGTCCCTATCTTTTCCATACGACCGTCTTGAATAATATTCGGCTAGGCAATGAGTCGGCTTCGGAAGAAGAAGTCTGGCGCGTACTGGAGCAAGTCGGGTTGAAAGAAATGGTGGTAGCTTTGCCTAATGGCTTGGCGACGATGGTGGATGAAGCCGGCTTGCGTTTTTCCGGCGGGGAACGGCATCGTTTGGCATTGGCGCGGATCTTGCTAAAAGACACCCCGATCATCTTATTGGATGAGCCAACCGTCGGCTTAGACCCAATCACGGAGCAAGGCGTACTTGAAACCTTTTTCCAAGTGCTGGAGAACAAAACGATCATTTGGATCACCCACCACTTGCAAGGAATTTCGATGATGGATCGTGTGCTTTTTATTGAAGATGGTCAGTTGACCATGAGCGGAACACCTGCCGAATTGGCCGCAGAAAATAAACATTTTCAACACTTATTGGCCATTGACCAAGGACGACGATAAAAAAGAGCGTCCATCAATCAGTGATGGACGCTTTTCTTATCATTGCGCTATGGCTCAGTAATTGCGCTGCAAGAGCAGTTCAGTTAATGAACGAATTTTGGCTTTGCTAGGTGCTTCTGGCAGCAGATCGATGTCGTCTAAGGCTTTTTGCGTGTAGGTGACCGCGAAAGCGCGCGCTTTTTCGACACCGCCGTAACGGACGACAAGATCCGCAACTTCTTGGGCTTCTGCCAAGGAGAGTGCTGCTTTTTTATTCAAATAAGGAGCGAATGCTGCAGGTGCCTGTTCTTTGGCAAATAGCAGCGGCAAGGTATAGACCCCTTGCGCCAAATCTTCTAGAATCGGTTTTTTCAAGGTGCCGCTATCAGAGGTGTAGTCGAGAATATCGTCGAATACTTGAAAGGCGATCCCGATGTTGCGACCGATCTCACCAGCTCGTTCTTGGTTTTCTGTGTCGAGACCGCCAAAATGAGCGCCTTCGAGACAAGCGAGCCAAAACAGTTCAGCGGTTTTGCCGTTGATGCTTTGTAGATAGTCGTCAATCGATTCATGGATGTTGTAGCGAGTGTGCATTTGATCAAGTTCGCCTAAAAGGAGTCGTTTCATGGCTTGTGCGTTGGTTTTTAAAAACGGGGAGCCATTCATACTTTCGATCAAAAGCTCAAAAAATTGGGTGAACAGAAGATCACCCGTGTAGACCGCGATATCCTTGCCATATTTGGCTTGAACAGTGACTTGACTGCGGCGCAGCGGCGAATCGTCAATAATGTCATCATGGATCAAAGTGGCCATGTGTAAAATTTCTAGAGAAGCAGCAATTTTTGTTAATTGGTCGGTTTTTTTATAATGGGGATCGCCTAAGTCAGCAAACAAAAAAAAGAGCGCTGGCCGCAGCATTTTTCCACCTGAATAAGTAAAGTCGATCAAAACATCTTGTATCTCTTTGTTACGAACAGTAACGTGTTCTTCAATGATGGAACATACGGTTTTCAATCGTTGTTCGATCGTCGGATAATCGATCCAAAAGTCAAACATAGTATAACCCTTTCTAACAGTCATTCAGCCCTTATTCTAGCGTAAAGGGGCGTGATTGACTAGTTTAATGCACTCACTAAAGGAGGTGGAGTTGTGACGCTACCTGTATTTTTAGAACTTGTCGAATTTAAAGCAAAAACCGCCAGTATTTTGCCATTTTTTATTGGTGTCTGCTACAGCTGGTACAATTATCAAACGATTCATCTTGGCTATGTCTTATTGTATTTCATTGCCATGCTGATTTTCAATATGGCGGTGGATATTTTAGATAACTACAACGATTACCATCATGCCACAGAAGGGCATGATTACAAAGAAAAAACCAATATTATTGGTCGGGAGCAGTTGTCTGTCAAATTGGTTTTTTGGTTGATGGTCTCCATGATCATCCTTTCCGCCGCCATGGGGATCGCCTTGGCAATGGTGGTTGGCTGGCCGCTCTTTTGGATGGGGCTGTATTGTTACCTAGTCGGGATCTTTTATTCCTCTGGTCCACGGCCGCTTTCTAGTTTGCCTTTAGGCGAGTTCTTTTCCGGCTTTACGATGGGCTTTATGATCTCATTGATCTGTGTCTATCTCAATGCCTATCAAACCTTTGAATGGAACATTGCCACGATTGGCAGTATTTTCTTGATCTCATTGCCCAACACATTATGGATCGCCAACTTGATGCTGGCAAACAACATTTGTGATCTGGAAGAGGATGAAAAAAATGAGCGCTATACGCTGGTGCATTACCTTGGTAAAGCCCGTGCGTTGAAATTATTTATCGCGATGAACGTCTTGGCGTTTGTTGCGATCATTGCCTCAGTTGCCCTCAACATTGCGCCTTGGTCACTGGTTCTGACCTTTTTCGCGGCGCCCTTTGTCTGGCAACAGACAAAACGATTTATGCAAAAACAAATCAAAAGAGAGACCTTCATTTGTGCCGTTCGGATCCTTGCGGTCGGAGCATGCGTACAAGTGCTGAGTTTTGCGATTGGTTTGATTTTATAATTTTTACAGCAAAGAAAGGAAGTAAGGAAACATGAAGGAAGTTGTCATTTTAGGAGCAGGGTATGCTGGATTGCGAGCATTGCACGTACTGCAAGGAGCAAAAGAAGCGTTTCACATCACATTGATCGACAAAAACGATTATCATTATGAGGCAACCGATCTTCATGAAGTTGCGGCTGGTACGCAACCAAGAGACCGCATTTGCTATCCCATCAATGATGTCGTTCGTCCCCAAAAGACGAGCTTTGTTCAAAAGGAAGTTGCGTCGATCGATCGTAACCAGCAAGTGATCGTTTTTAAAGATCAATCCACGTGCACGTATGATTATTTGATCGTGGCGTTAGGCTTTGAATCAGAATCATTTGGGATCCCTGGTGTCGAGGAGCATGCGTTGGAAATGGTGGATGTCGACTCCGCAGAAAACATCTATCATCATTTGTTGAAACAAATGAAGGCATACAAAGAAACACAAAATCCTGACTACCTAAAAATCGTTGTCTGCGGTGCTGGTTTTACCGGAATCGAATTGCTAGGTTCATTGGTGGAAAACCGTAAAACCTTTGCGAAAGCAGCAGGCGTCAAGCCAGAAGACATCAAACTGTATTGTGTCGAAGCAGTGACTCGTTTATTACCGATGTTTGATGAAAAACTATCGGATTATGGGATCAAAAATCTCGTTAAATGGGGCGTGAACTTCCTGACTGGTAAACCCATCAAATCAATCAAACCGGGTGTCGTTGTCTATCAAGATGATGCCGATACAGGAGCAACAGCTGAATTATCAGCCAAAACCATCGTTTGGACCACAGGCGTCAGCGGCAGCCATGTGATGGCTGAATCAGACTTTTCTGCTCGTCGGGGTCGCGTGATGGTCAATCAAGACCTAACAGACCCTGATCATAGTAACGTCTATGTTGTCGGTGATGTTTCAGCAGTCATGGACCCAGCGACCAATCGCCCGTATCCAACAACGGCTCAAATCGCTTTGAAGATGGGGCAGCATGCGGGTAAAAATATCTTACGTCAAATGAACGGGGAAAAACCAACAGATTTCCACTTTGAATCATTAGGTTCAGTGGCGTCTATCGGCAATACCCATGCCTTTGGCTTAGTAGGGAAAATGGGCATCAAAGGCTATCCCGCTTCCGTGGTGAAAAAAGCCATTATGGACCGTTCCTTGTACCAAACCGGTGGGGTCAAAGAAGTATTGGCGAAAGGCCGCTTCGACTTTTATCATTGAGCAATAGAGACAGCAGACTGCGAGGGTGACCTCGCAGTTTTTTTTCAAAAAAAGCAGTGGCGGCATCCCGCAGACTACTTTTTTCTCCCAGAAACTGCTATGATAGCCAAAAGAAGAGGACAAAGGAGCAAGGACAATGGCAGAAGGTCAACGAGTGTTACAGGGAATGGGAACGGTGATCACGATTTGGGTGCAGCATGAAACCCCAGAAGTGATCTTAGAGGAAGCAGCGAAAAGAGCCGTGGCCTTTGAACAGCGTTTTAGTGCCAATGACCCGACGTCTGAGTTGATGCAGATCAATCAGCAGGCAGGACAAGGAGCGATCGCCGCCACACCGGAATTGGTTGAATTGATCGCACTAGGGAAAACCCATAGCTTGCCAAAAGATAGCTACTTAAATATTGCCATCGGTCCTTTAGTGCAGGAATGGCGAATCGGGTTTCAAGATGCCCATCTACCAACGCCTGAGAAAATCGCTGAACTGCTGCCAAAGACTGATCCCGCCAAGATCGTTTTGGATGAAACGCTGCAGACCGTTGGGTTAGCTGCCGGCATGAAGCTTGATCTAGGGGCCGTTGCGAAAGGGTATTTTGCTGATTTGTTGATGGCGTATTTCAAGCAGGTCGGTGTCACAGCCGCTTTGATCGATCTTGGGGGCAATGTGGTGACTTACGGCGATGCCCCGAGCCATGCTGATGGCTATTGGCGGATAGGGATCCAAAATCCTTTCTTGCCAAGAGGGAATTTTGTCGCCGCGTTGAAGGTACACAATCAGTCAGTCGTTACATCAGGGATCTATGAACGAACCTATCAGGTAGCGGGCAAGACCTATCATCATATCTTTGATCGAGAAACGGGCTATCCGTTAGAGTCAGCCATTGCCAGTGTCACGATTCTATCCGACAAATCGGTTGATGGAGAGATTTGGACGACCCGCTTATTTGGCAAAGAGCCACAAGCCATCTTGCAGGAGCTGGCGCCGTTAGAAGGGATCACTGGATTAGTCATTACCAAACAAGGTGAATTGATCTATCCGCAAGAATTAGCACGTTTGATCGAAACGCCAACAGCAGAATGAAAGCAAGCAGCGATCACCTAGGAATATAGGTGATCGCTGCTTGTTTTTTTTGTAAAAAAGGAAAGCTAGACGTGGTGCAAAAAGGCCTCGATCAAGGCGGCTTCGCTGTTTGACAATGCCCGTTCGGCTTGGTGGGCAATAAAATAGGTGAGGGACAAGAGTTCCTCTGGCATTGGATAAAGATTAAAAGGGGTCGCGGTCGCTGCTTGTAGCACGCTTTCTGGTACGATCGCAATCCCAAGGTTGTTTTCTGCCAATGCCGCTGCTGTATAAATATTGCTGCTTTCTATGAGAACCGTCGCCTCTACTTTGTATTTTTGCAGCAATTGATCGATTTGGCGCCGAATCGCCGAGCCGCTGGCGGTCAAAATCAATGGACTTTGCAGCAAGTCTTTGACGGCCAATGAATCAGGCGCTAAATACCGCTTCTCTGGTTGATACAGGGAAGAACAAGGCGGAATGATCGCTAGATACCGTTCTTGATTGGTACTGTGGACCGTTAGATTCGGTGCGATCGTCTCAGGATTTTGTCCGATAAAAAAGTCCAGCTGCCCATTCAGCAGGCGTTTTTCATTGTGCTTCGGCAGGTCTTCCCGCAAGAAAAAGTGCACGTTGGGATAGTGTTCATAATACGCAGGCAAAAAGAGCGGCAGCAGGTAAGAACCAAGGCTTGGCAAGATGCCTAAGCGCAAAGAACGCTTCTCGGTCGCGGTATACCAAGACAGCCGACTTTTCAATTTGGCAGATTCTGTTTCCAAGGTTTCTAGATATTGATAATAGATTTTACCAGCTTCCGTCAGTTGAAAATGTCCCGGCTGCCGATTGATGATGGGGGTCCCTAGCTCTTGCTCGGCTCGTTTCACGGTTTGCGTCAAGTAAGGCTGTGAAATGTAGAGATCTTTGGCGGCTTTGGTGTAGTTGCTATGCTTTAACAAGGTATCGAGGTATTGCAGCATCAGATGGGAATCTTTAAGTGCCATCGCGTTGTCCTCCTAGTCATTTTTCTCATTATAACAAATTTGTTATCGATGGATAATTAAATAAATATTTCACAAATAAAGAATTCAGCCGTACACTTAATGGGTACTTGGGGAAGATTTTTTTGTTTAGGAAGAAGCCTTTCATCTCAATAGGTCGTAAAAAACAACTTGAGAAACGATTGAAAAAAGAAATCAAAGCCAATGGTCAAAAACTTTTTATTTTTTGTTAAATGTTAAATTATTCACAATTAGGAGAGATGATAATGAAATTGATTGGAATCGTAGGAACCAACTCGACGCGTTCGACCAACCGTCGCTTACTGCAATTTATTCAAAGCCATTTTAGTGACCAAGCGGAGATCGAACTTTGCGAAATCAGTGATCTGCCGGCATTTAATGAACCAGAAGATCGGACGGCACCAGCGGCAGTCCAAGCCTTGTCAGAGAAGATCGAAGCAGCAGATGGGGTAATCATCAGTACACCAGAATACGACCACTCGATCCCAGCGGTGTTAAAAAGCATGATCGAATGGCTTTCTTATACGACGCGGCCTTTGATCGATAAACCAGTGATGATCACGGGTGCTTCTCTTGGTGCATTAGGTTCATCGAGAGCCCAAGCCCACTTGCGTCAGATCTTAGATGCGCCTGAAGTAAAAGCCCGAATCATGCCGAGTGCGGAATTTTTGTTAGGGCATTCCATGCAAGCCTTCGATGAACAAGGAAACTTGATCGATAACGAAAAAGTTGCCGAACTAGAAGACTGTTTCAATGAATTTGTCTTGTTCGTCGAAATCACGAACCGTCTGGTCAGTGAATATTCAACGGCTAAAGAACGAGCAAAGAAATTTTCGTGGGAACAAGCATAAGAAAGAGAGGAACTAGTCATGAAATTTGTCGGCCTAATCGGAACGAACGCCAAAAAATCGACCAATCGCCAATTAGTAGCGTTTATGCAGCGAGAATTTGCTGCCCTAGCAGAAATTGAACTGCTGGAAATCAAGGATGTTCCAATGTTCAATGAAACACGAGATCAAACCAATAGCGAAGTGATCCAACGGTTAAATAGCAAGATTTTAGCAGCCGATGGAGTGATTATCGCAACACCAGAGCATAACCATTCGATTCCTTCCGCATTGAAAAGCGTCTTGGAATGGCTCTCCTTCAATCTCCATCCCTTTGATGGCAAACCAGTGATGATCGTCGGCGCATCCTACGATGTGCAAGGCTCCTCCCGAGCACAGCTTCATTTGCGCCAAATCCTTGACGCTCCAGGTGTCAATGCGACAGTCATGCCAGGAAATGAGTTCTTGCTGGGGCGTGCGCATCAAGCCTTTGATGAACAAGGCAATTTAAAAGATCAACGAACGATCGACTTTTTGGAAAGCTGTTTCCGCAAGTTCGTTCGGTTTACGGAAGTCGCTAATTTGTTGAACGTACCAGAAGAAGTCGTTTATGAGCCTGGTGAATACACCGTCACAGCACCAGGACATAACGGGGATCTACCAATGGTCGTCAAATTGAGCGAAGAACGGATCGAAGCCATCGATATCGATACGTCTGGTGAATCAGAAGGGATCGCTGATGTCGTTTTCGTACGGATCCCTCAAGAGATCATTGAAGGGCAAACCTTAAATGTCGATGCGATCTCTGGTGCTTCGGTTACTAGTAACGGTGTCGTTGATGGCGTAGCAAAAGCCGTGAAAATGGCTGGTGCGAACCCAGATGTCTTGCGCAAACGTCCAAAAGCCGCCAGTGCTTTGCAAACAGAAGATGAAACGTACACTACCGATGTCGTTGTCGTAGGTGGTGGCGGCGCAGGTCTGAGTGCAGCTGCCAGTGTGCTGCAAGCCAATAAAGACGTGATCTTAGTAGAAAAATTCCCAGCGATTGGTGGCAATACTGTACGTACTGGCGGACCGATGAATGCTGCGGATCCAAAATGGCAAAACGGCTTCTCCGCATTGCCTGGCGAACGCAGTGCTTTAGAAGAAGTGCTGACGATCGATGAACAAGACATCGATGCAGAATACTTGCCAGACTTCAAAGCTTTGAAGGCACAAATCACTGCGTATCTTTCAGAAACGACGCCAGAAAAAGAATACTTGTTTGATTCTGCTTTGTGGCATCGAATCCAAACTTATCTAGGCGGAAAACGCAAAGATTTGAATGGGCAACCGATCTATGGGAAGTACGAGCTAGTGAAAATCTTGACGGATCAAGCATTGGCCTCAGTGAAATGGTTAGAAGAAATCGGCGTAGAATTTGATATGAACAATGTCGATATGCCAGTAGGAGCGAAATGGCGCCGTGGGCATAAACCAGTTAAAAACGAAGGGTATGCCTTTGTATCGGCTTTGCATCAATTCGTGAAAGAACATGGCGGAACGATCTTAACCGATACGCCTGTCAAAGAATTATTGATCGAAGATGGTAAGGTTACTGGAATCATCGGGGAAGGCCGTAACGGTCAAAAAATCACAATCCATGCCAAAGCAGTGATTTTGGCTTCCGGCGGGTTCGGAGCGAACACCAAAATGTTGAAACAATACAATACCTATTGGACAGAGATCGAAGACGATATCAAAACGTCAAATTCACCAGCGATCACTGGTGACGGGATCAAACTAGGGGAAAGTGCTGGCGCGGACCTTGTTGGCATGGGCTTTTCACAAATGATGCCCGTATCTGATCCGAACACAGGGGCTTTATTCAGTGGGCTGCAAGTGCCGCCAGCTAACTTTGTGATGGTCAATCAAAAGGGGGAGCGCTTTGTCAATGAGTACGAAAGCCGCGATGTATTGACCCAAGCGGCGATCGATAATGGCGGATTGTTCTATTTGATCGCGGATGAAGAGATCAAGAAAACCGCTTATAACACGAGCCAAGAAAAAATCGATAAGCAAGTAGCTGTTGGTACGCTGTTCCGCAGTGAGACCTTGGCTGGCCTGGCAGAGCAGATCAATGTTGATCCAGCCGTCTTAGAGGCGACCGTTGCGAAATACAACAGCTATGTGGATGCTGGGAAAGACCCAGAGTTTGGCAAAGATGTTTTCGACTTGAAAGTGGAAAAAGCGCCTTTCTATGCCACACCAAGAAAACCAGCGGTTCACCACACGATGGGAGGATTGAAGATCGATCCGCAAACCCATGTGTTGACGAAGGAAGATCAAATCATTGAAGGACTGTATGCAGCAGGAGAAGTTGCTGGGGGGATCCATGCCGGCAATCGCTTAGGCGGCAATTCGTTGACAGACATCTTTACTTTTGGCCGGATTGCTGGAAAGACAGCAGTCGCAGAACATCTCGAATAAAAAGCCTTGCACGTTGTGACTCGTCACGCGCGCTAGCTTTTGAAAAAACATGTGAATAAAGTAACATGCTTAAAACAAAGGAGAGAAAAAATGGAAACAAAAATCAATCGCTGGCTGATTCTGGTCGCTTCGACCGCAGTGTTACTGTGTACGGGCGCTGTTTACGCCTTTAGTGTTTTTGCAGGACCTCTTAGTCAATTAAAAGGTTGGTCCATGGAAGAGATCATGCTAGCCTTTACCATCAATGCCGCAGTTGGCCCGATTACCATGATTTTGGGTGGTTTGCTGACAGACCGAGGAGCCGCTAGATGGGTCATCGCTGGTGGAGGCGTGTTGTTCGGAGCGGGTTTCTTCCTGACGGGTTTGGTCAACTCACCCGCTATGCTGTACCTGACTTATGGAGTCTTTGCTGGTTTAGGGCAAGGCTTTGCCTATTCGGCTTGTTTAAGCAATACGATTCGGTTATTCCCGGATAAACGGGGACTGGCTTCGGGCTTGATCACAGCAGGTATGGGTGGGGCAGCGATTATTGCCGCACCGATTGCGAATCGTTTGATCGAATCACAAGATGTCTTAGCGGCGTTTCGGATTTTAGGAATTGCCTATATCGTGATTGTCTTGGTGGCTAGTCTATTTATTCGTAAAGCACCAGAAAATTACCGTCCAGCAGGTTGGCAACCAGCGGATCAAGGAAAAAATGGTCCTCAAATCAATCTAAATTGGTTGGACATGCTGAAGACACCAACTTTTTACTTGATTATTGTTATGTTAGGGGTAGGGGCTTTCTCAGGTTTGATGATTGCTTCCAACGCCTCAGTGATTGGGCAAAGTATGTTTGGTTTGACGGCAGCGGCCGCTGCCTTTTATGTCAGCTTGTACTCATTGAGCAACTGTTTTGGTCGTGTCCTTTGGGGCACCGTTTCTGATAAAATTGGTCGGACGAATACGTTGATGATCATCTATGGCGTGGTGGCATTGTCCTTATTCTTATTGACGCTTGGTCAAACAACTGTGATCTTCACTGTCGGGATCATCGGTTTAGGACTGTGCTTCGGGGGCGTGATGGGGGTTTTCCCATCGATCGTTATGGAAAATTACGGACCGATCAATCAAGGGGTCAACTATGGAATCGTCTTTATTGGTTATTCTACGGCGGCATTCTTTGGCCCCAGAGTGGCAGCAGCAATCGCAGAAAGTAACCAAGGAGATTATACAAAAGCCTTCTATACGGCAATTTTCTTAGCAGTTTTTGGGCTTGTTCTCAACATAGGCTATGCGATGCTAAAAAAAGCCAAAAAGCCCGCACCTGTTATTAAATAACAATTCACCAAAAGTAGTCTTTTTGATAAAGGCTGCTTTTTTGGTGCTAAAACAACTCTTTTTTCTTTTTTTAGAACAGAGTATTGGCTGATAAAGCAAAAGAGAAAACTGTTTCATAGCAAGAATTTATCTCGTTTATTTCACTGTTTTTTCATCTTAACCCCCCATTTTTTAATAAATCGTGTTACAATAAAAAAAGGCTAATACGACGGAGGGATTAAATGACAATTCGTAAAGAACGACGCCGCTTAGAAAAGCGCTTGAAGCGCACGCAATATACCCAAAAAAGTATTACGATGGCTACTACTTTAGTAGCGGGATCAACGTTTATCCCGACCTTAGGGAATGCGGCTGAAACGGCAACGACAGAAACCAGCAATGACCTTAAGGTCGTTGAACAAACAACAAACACTACACCAGAAACCGACAGCACGCCGGTTGAGGAAACGACAGAATCGACGACAGCACCTGTTGTGACCGAAGAAACTTCGGAAATAACAGAGGAGTCAGGAGCTGAAGCAGTTACTGAGGGATCAGAAACAGCGACGACAGAACGCACAACAGTCGCTAGTGATGATGTCTTAGAAGCAGATGAAGTACCATCAGCCCTTTCTGATTTGACTAGTCGGGCATTATTTTCACGGGCAACGATCGATCCGGCTGCCTTTATCAGTCAGATTTGCGGCTATGCAACGGAAGTGGCGGCAGCAAACGATCTGTATGCCTCTGTTATGATGGCACAAGCGATTTTGGAATCTGGTTGGGGCGCCTCGACTTTGACGACCACGGCCAACAATATGTTTGGGATCAAAGGCAGCTACAACGGCCAATACGTGACGATGGATACCTATGAAGATGATGGTTCCGGCAATTATTATTTGATCAGCGCTAAGTTTCGGAAATACCCATCATTAAAAGAGTCTTTTGAAGACAATGCATATGTGTTGCGTAACACGAGTTTTTCTAGCGGCAACTACTATTACAGCGGTGCATGGAAAAGCAATACGACCTCTTACACACAAGCGACCGCTTGGCTACAAGGGCGGTATGCAACCGATACTTCTTATGCCAGCAAATTAAACAATTTGATCAGTACGTATAATTTAACGCAATATGATACTGGCAGCTCAAACACAGGTGGCGGCAATAGCAATGAAACGATCGTCAGTGATGAAACAGCGATCAATCAGCAGATGAAAACCACGTCATCTATGAATATTCGTTCCGATGCTTCCACCAGTGCCTCTATTACTGGTTCGTTAGCAGCTAATACGACGTTTACGGCAACGGCGACCAAAACCGGCACCAGCGTCAATGGCAACACCACGTGGTATAAGATTTCTGGCAAAGGTTGGGTCAGCGGCGCGTATTTGACGAAGGTTTCGACCGACTCTTCAAACAACAATAGCGGATCAGGCAACACCGGTTCTGACAATAGCAATTCCGGTACGACGATCAACAAGCAAATGAAGACGACGGAAGCGATGAATATTCGTTCTAGCGCGTCCACTAGCGGATCAGTGGTAGGGTCACTTAGCAAAGGCACGACCTTTACTGCCACTTCCATGAAAACCGGCACATCAGTCAATGGCAACAAAAATTGGTATTATGTCTCTGGCAAAGGTTGGGTCAGCGGTGCCTACCTTACTGAAGTGACCAACAATAATGCTTCTGAAGCGGAAAAAGAAGACAATGGTTCAAGTATCAATCAACAAATGAAAACGACGGCCGCATTGAATGTCCGCTCCGATGCTTCTACCAGCAGCCGTGTCGTGACAACGCTTGGTCAAGGGGTGACCGTTACCGTGACAGCGAAAAAGAACGGCACTTCAGTGGAAGGCAATAAAACGTGGTACTACGTTTCTGGCAAAGGTTGGGTCAGTGGTGCCTACTTGACAACAACCAGCAGCTCTTCCAATAATAACGGTTCAACAACCACAAATCAGCAAATGAAAACCACCGAGATTTTAAATGTTCGTTCCGATGCTTCTACCAGCAGTAGTATTACTGGTTCTTTAAGTAAAGGAGCAACCGTCACGGTTACCGCAACAAAAACCGGGACGACCGTCAATGGCACGAACAAATGGTATTATGTTTCTGGCAAAGGCTGGGTCAGTGGTGCTTACTTGACGTCTGCTAGCAGTGGGTCTTCTAATACGAATACCAGCAGCAGTTCAACGAAGACGCACACGGTGAAATCAGGGGACAGCTTATGGTCACTGGCACAAAAATACAACACCAGCATCAGCCAACTCGCATCATGGAACAACATCAACAGCAGCTATACGATCTTTGTCGGTCAAAAACTGATCGTTTCCAAGTAACAAGCAAAAAAACCGCGTGCAAGCCATTGGCTCACGCGGTTTTTTATGATGGATCAAGCTTTTACTAAGCTATTAGCGGTTTTTCAAGAAACTACTTTTTTTTCGTAAGCGCAATCAAACTATTTGGTCAATCATAGAACCCTGCGTTAGAATGAAAGAAGCAATAGAAATTGCTAGTTTTAAAAGAATTGCTTCAGAACCAGAACGATCGAAGCGTACACAAAATAAGGAGGATTTCACATGCACAACAGAAACCTAACGATTATTGGCAGTTACGACACTCGAACAGAAGTATTACCGGTTATTGAGCAATTGACAAACGAAGGCTATGGCAAAGAGGATATCGTGCTGTTTGCCAATCAAACAGTCATCGATCAATTTGGGTTAGAATCCATCGATGATGTGGAAGTGGAGCAGGCAGCTAGTGAGGATGAAGATCGTTCGCTTTGGGAAAAAATCAAAGATGCTTTTTCTTTCGGCGATTCCGATCATAGGCATGATGAGCATGATCCATTATATGGTTATCGTGATGACCTTGAACGAGACAAACTCGTTGTCGGCGTCTACGATTATCAGCCGATGGACAAAATAACCGATCGTGATGCAGATACTGGTCCGATCATCGATCAACCGTTACCAGGCGAAACAGCAATGCCAGATGAGTCCGTCCATCCAACGCCCCGCATGGGAGACAGCGATATTGAAGCACCGATCCATGACCCCAACCATCTGCGTAACTTATAAATAGAAGGGGTTAAACAATAAAGGAATCATTAAAGCCAGAGGAACAAGCATCCGTCGCACCTGCCAACCCTTAGTGAAGGGATGGGCCCGCAGGTGATCGACCGTCGCCCTCGGGCTTTTTTTGTTGCGCAACGGGCATTCATGTCTTTGTCATCTTTGAAAATAAAACTTAATTTGTTGACGATTGCTTTTTTTTGTATAATATAAGAATGAGATAGAGCGTTGTCGGAAGAGCCAACCACATTTTTGGGGAAAGGATGGGGAGTGCGATGAAATTTAAGTTCAATATGCAGTCGGCATTAGTCAGTTGTTTTGTTGCGGTTTTTTTGAGTGTGGCGATCAATCAAGACGCCAATGCCTTTGTGGCTGCGCCCTTTGTACGAGATTCTTCCAGTAGTTCCTCCGAGCCACCTTACCAGACAGCAAGCAGCAGTATCGAAGAAACCTCTGATTCCAGTCAGATTTTTTATGAAGCCAGTGTTAGTTCTTACACATCGCCTTCAACGACTAGTCGCTCGATCGAAGCGTCGACAAATGAAGGCACGTCTGTTTCCGTAAGTGAAGCAGAGACAGAGCCTAGCGTCAGCACTTCTGCAAGTAGCGAAAGCAGTTCGAGTACCGCGCCGAGTGGCGGATCAACCACCACCAGCGATACTTCTAGCAGTAGCGCTAGCAGCAGTTCTTCAAGCTCTTCCAGTACGAGTTCGACCAGTACTACAACAAGCAGCTCCAGCAGTGAAACGACTGAGCCGTCTTCAGAAACCTCCAATAGCGACGACGAAGCTGCGGAAGATACGAGTGAAAATGTTGATCTAACAGTCGAAGGGGCTCACTGAGCCTGACTGTAAAAATCAATCTCATCTAAAGGGACCATTTCAGCTAGGCCTTGAGCCTAGCTTTTTTATTTGCTTATGGTCAGAGCCACGAACACACCAAGTGTACGAAGGATGCGCGATTCCTCACTCTGAGACTTCAAAAAGTAGCAAAGAGGAAGGTTTTTTTGGAGGATTGCTGGAACAGAAAAGAGCTGTCTTACGTTTTTATTCACTGCCTCCATAAAAAAAGCTGCACTTGCAAGCATATCATAAAGTGATTCTGAGTAGTTTCGCTATAATAAGTGCGAGGAGGGGTGTTATGGGAAAGTATTTTAAGCACTTCGAAAAATTGATTAGTGTTGTGGTTGATATTATGTTAGGACTGTTGGTTCTGTTGGTTTTGGTGGTGATGGCGGAAGCGATCTACAAAATCGTTGTCCATGTGATCCCACTGCATGAAGTTAGCGATCTTTCTTTATTGATCGAAGAGATCGCGACATTGTTTATTTTACTGGAAATTATTTTGATGTTATTGCGTTACGTAAAAGAAGGTCACCATATTCCGGTGCGTTACTTGATTTTGATCAGTATCACAGCAATTTTAAGAGAGCTGCTTTTAGCGCAAGGAAAAGGGTTAGAAACGCTCTTTTTGGCGTTAGCGATCTTGGTCTTGATCATTGTGCTGCAGGCGTTGGAAAAACTCAAAGCCTTTCATAGTTCCAAAGGACTGTAAAAAAAATCATCCGATTGGTTGACGAATGACTCGTCAAGGGATCGGATGATTTTTTAATTCTTCAAAAAGTACTCGGCTTTCTTGCTGCAGCCGCTTGCCGATATCTGTTTGGCCTACCGTTGTTCTTTCCGTTTGCCGCACGACGATTTTTTTCTGAGTGACGATGTCACGTCGCTGCTGGATGGCTTGCTGGCGATCTGTAAAGGGTTGATGCGCCGCCAAGGTCATGCCGAAGGAATTTGACAACAGCGTGTAACCGGCAATGCCTGTGACTGATTGGTAGGAGCGAGAGAGTCCGCCATCGATCACCAACAAACGACCATTTGCCTTGATGGGCGTCTCGCCTTTACGCACTTTGACAGGGGTATGGCCATTGATGATGTGACCTGTCGACGGCAGACCGAAGGCAGCTAGGACACGGCAGCAGAAGTCTTCGTTTTCCCTTAAAGAATAATAGGCATTTTTTTGTTCCTTATGAGTGTTGCGATCTTCTATAAAGTAGCGCTCAAAGGTTTTCATGGCTTTTTTGCCGAAGAGGGAAGAGCCTTCGCCACACCAAAGATACCAGATCATATCGGTGGCAAGGTCTGTTTGGTTTTCTGGTTGGGCAAAACTTTCCTGCAAACATTGCTGAAAAAAGTCCATCAACGCTTTGCCTGCCAAGGGCTGCTGCTGGAAAGTAAAGGCCAGGAAATCGCCGTTTTCCCGACAAGGCAGGCAGCCGTGATACAGTAGGTTGTCGTTGAAGCGCTGGTACAATGTACCATGCTCGACCAAAAAGCGCATATGCGCAGCTAAGCGGGGCGAGCGTTGAAATTGGCTCAGCAAATCTTGCAGTACTTCATGTTCTTCGGCTGTCAAACGGTAAGGATCATCGGGATCTACTAGTTGAAAACAGCCGTTGATCAAAGGATAGGTCTGGTCTAGCTGGATTTGTTGTCGATCTTGAGACAAGCGATGCAATAAGCAGCGCTCTGCCATCGCAAATGCCGGTCGCCGCTGGATCACGGCTGCTTCGACTTTGAATTGGATGATGGCAAATGCCTGCTGCAAAAGCATGGCGGCTTTTTTTTGCTGGCTTGATAAAGGGTCCACTGTTTTTTGCGGATAAAAGCCGGCATTTTCTGTGTAATATTTTTGGCTAAAAGCCAGTGCTTTTGATAGATCGATCCCATAACCATCTTGTAATAATGCCAAATTGCCGTAGCGAGCAGCGATGCGGATCGTATTGGCCAAACAGGGCAGCGAGCCGCAAAAGCTACCGATCCACAAGATATCATGGTTGCCTAGCTGAATATCCAGTGAAGGCAAAGTCATCAAGCGATCGACGATTTTGTCTGGCGCCGGTCCTCGATCATAGATATCGCCTAAGACATGGAGATGGTCCACTACGAAACGCTGAATCAAGTACGCCAGTTCTTGGCAAAAAAGCGGGGCTGCCTCTAATTCAATGATCTTATCAAAAATCGCCTGATAGTAAGCTTCTTTATTGAAGTCGGCATCATATTGGTACAACAGTTCTTCTAAGATGTAAGCAAAAGAAGTCGGCAATGCTTTGCGTACCTTGGAGCGTGTGTATTTACTGGAAGTAAAGCGGGCAACTTTCACTAGCTGTGCCATCTTCAAGCGCCAATCGGCAGGGGTCCAGGCCTGTTCTTGTAATAGCTCCTCTGGATAATAAATGACAAAACAGAGTTCGGTCTGTTCTTCTTTCGTCAAGACACCGGTAAACAAAGTCTCGACTTTTTCTCGAATACTGCCAGAACCATTCCGCAAAATATGGTCAAAGGCATCGTATTCGCCATGCAGATCGCTGACAAAATGCTCGGTAGCTTTCGGCAGCTGCTGGATGGCTTCCAAGTTGATGATCTCGGTCAGGTTTGCCAAGGTGTCTTTATTGAACATGGGCCTGTTCTTTGGCTTGTTCTTCAATCAGCATCGCGCTTTCTTCAATGGAGCGTTTGCTGACATCGATCACCGGAATGTTCAGCTTTTTGAACCATTCATTCGCGTAGGCTAATTCTGCTTCGATTCGTTCACAATTGGTGTAATGGGTTTCTTCTTTCAAGCCCAATGAATGCATCCGGGACCGCCGGATTTCCGTAAGGGATTCTGGATTCGTAGTCAAACCGACCATTTTCCGTGGGTCTACTTGGTGCACTTCGGCTGGCAAAGCGACTTCAGGAATCAAAGGCAGATTCGCCACTTTGTAGCCGCGATTTGCCATGTATAGGCTCAATGGGGTCTTTGAGGTTCGCGAAACCCCTAATAGGACAAAGTCAGCATCGAGAAATCCCCGTGGGTCTTTGCCGTCGTCGTATTTCACCGCAAATTCCATCGCGGCCACCCGGCTGAAATATGCTTGGTTCAAGCGATGCAAGGCACCAGGCTCTTGGACGGCTTCTACACCGAATGTTTTTTCCAGCATCGTGGTCAAGGGCGACATAAAGTCGACATGCTGCAAACCAGTCCGTTTGGCAAAGGCATCAACAAAAGCGACTAATTCTTTATTGACTAAGGTGGTAACGACGATCGATTTGTCTAGCAAGGCATCTTTGAGGATCTCGCCTAAGCTCTCTTCATCATTAGTAAAGGGAAAGAGCTGGATATCTGAAAGGTCGATCGTGGGAAACTGCGCGGAAACGGCGGCGATCAGCTTTTGTGCCGTTTCGCCTACGGAATCTGAAATCAAATATATTCGAACGTTCTTCATTGTTTTTGCCCCCTAAAAGTGTGTGTTGTCACTGTCATTGCCTGCTTGAATAAAGTAATTCATCAGCCGCGTCTTCGTGATTTTGCCGATGACTTTTTTTGGTTCCTGTGGATCGACCACTGGCAAGGTATCGACTTCATGTCGTCCTAACAACGTACCAGCCGTCAAGATCGTTTCTTCCGGTGTGATGGTCACGATGTTTGGCATGCGAGTCATGATCATCGCTACGGGTGTTTTTTCCGGTGCGGCATTGCTGATCGCAAAGCGCAGCAGATCTTTGCGGGAGAGTACCCCAATCAGTTCGTCTTGGTCATTTTTGACATAGAGGGAACCGACATCGTACATAAACAAAGTCGTGACTGCTTCATAAACGGAGACCGTTTGTGAGATCAGCAACGGTGGGATCATGACTTCTGCAACTTTGGTATGGTAGAGTTTTTCGAAAAGCAAAGGCTCAACGGTTTGTCCTGTATAGAAATAGCCGACTTTCGGTCGAGCGTCTAATAAACCGGTCATGGTCAAAATCGATAAGTCATTCCGCAAGGTTGCGCGGCTCAAACCCAACTGCTTCGCAATGGTCTCCCCACTGATCGGCTGATGCTCTTTGACGATCTCAATGATTTTCATTTGTCTTTGGCTTAATTCCAATGTGTCACCTTCTTTCTTTTATGTGCTATGCTATTGATTATATGATTTTCCGAATGAAAAGGCAATCCTTCTCTTTTAAAAAGGATAAATCCCTTAAAAGTTTTCTTTTTTTGGCTTGACGATTAAATGTGCCATACTATATACTGCTAATTAATCGAAATAGTATATAACATTTAAAAGGAGGAACATGATGGAAAAAGCAGTCGTATGGTTTTCAGAAGGCACGAAAGAGCAAAAAGCATTATTAGGCGGGAAAGGGGCAAATCTTGCGGAGATGACCAATTTGGGTTTGCCTGTTCCTCAGGGATTTATCGTCCCGGCCACCATTTGCCTGACCTATTTAGAAGAACAGGTTCTTCCTGAGGCGATCATCAAGCAAGTCAAAGCTGCCATCGAAGAATTGGCAGTCCGCAGGAACAAAACATTTGGCGGACTGCACTCGCCGTTATTGGTTTCTGTCCGCAGTGGTGCCAAGTTTTCCATGCCAGGGATGATGGATACGATCTTAAACCTTGGGTTGAATGATGAAACCGTCCAAGGGTTGGCTCAGCAGACGGGGGACCCCGTCTTTGCTTATGATTGTTACCGCCGTTTGATCCAGATGTATGGGGATGTGGTGAAAGGTGTAGAAAAAGAACACTTTGAAGCCTATTTGACAGATTATAAGAAACGGCAGAATTATGTGTCAGACCAAATGATGACCGGCAATGACTGGCAAATGATCTGCCGCGTGTTTCAAAGTATTTATATGGAACATACCCAAGAAGCGTTCCCCCAAGACCCGTTTCAGCAATTATTGGCAGCCATCACGGCAGTTTTTCGCTCATGGAACAACCCACGGGCTAAGACCTACCGTTCCCTCCATCGGATCCCTGACGATCTAGGGACTGCCGTAACGATTCAAGAAATGGTTTTTGGCAACAGCGGGATAAATAGTGGGACGGGTGTCGCCTTCACCCGCAATCCAGCAACCGGGGAACCGGGACTTTTCGGCGAATTTCTAGTGTGTGCTCAAGGGGAAGATGTGGTTGCTGGCATTCGTACACCACAACCGATCCAAGCGTTGGCGCAACAACATCCTGTGATTTATCAGGAACTAAAGCAACTGGCTGAGGGTTTGGAAGATCACTATCAAGACATGCAAGACATTGAATTTACCATCGATGACGGCCAGTTGTTTGTCTTGCAAACAAGAAACGGCAAACGAACCGCCGCTGCGGCAGCGCAAATTGCAACGGATATGGTCGCAGAAGGTCGGATCACCATCAGGCAAGCCTTAGACCGAATCACACCAGAAATGATCGATCAATTGTTGCACCCGTTATTTGCCCCCGAAGCCTTACAGCAAGCCGAAGCCTTTGCGCAGGGCTTGCCGGCTAGTCCAGGGGCAGCTTCAGGACATGTCTATTTCACTGCAGAGGCGGCGGAAAAAGCCAGCCGCACAGGAGAAAAAGTCCTGCTGCTGCGGCAGGAAACCTCACCTGAAGATATTGAAGGCATGGTGGTGAGTGAAGCGATCATTACCGCTCGTGGGGGGATGACTTCTCATGCGGCGGTGGTCGCCCGTGGTCTGGGGGTCTGCTGTGTGGTAGGGTGCGAGGCATTAAGTGTCGATGCATTTTTGAAACAGGCCCGCTGCGGCGAGCTGTGGATTGAAGAAGGTGACGTACTTTCCGTAGACGGCAGCACTGGCAAACTGTATCAAGGGCAGCTGCCTATGACCAGTGTACAGGAGCGGGTTTTGCTGGATCAGCTTTTGACGTGGGCACAAGCCCAGGCAGATCTAAAGGTTTACGCAAATGCGGAAACGAAAAATGACATTGAGGCTGCGCTGGCCTTTGGTGCAGCGGGCATCGGCTTAGCACGGACGGAGCATATGTTTTTTGGGGAAGCGCGTTTGTGGAAAATGCGGGAAGTCATCTTGGCAGAAACGAAGGCGGAACGATTGGCGGCTTTGGCTGAGATCAAGGCTTATCAAAAAGCCGATTTCCAAGAAATGCTGCAGGCCGCGCAAGGAAAGAAATGCACGATTCGGTTATTAGATCCACCACTCCATGAATTCTTGCCCCATGAGCATGAACGCCTTGAGATGGCCCGCCGCAGTAAAAAATCATTGGCAGTGATCGAGCGGCGAATTGACGAACTGCAAGAGGTCAATCCTATGATGGGGCATCGCGGCAGCCGTTTAGGACTCAGCTATCCAGAAATTTATGAAATGCAAACAGCGGCGATTTGTGAAGCGGCTGTGGAGTTGCGGCAGCAAGGAGTCGAGGTAGAGGCGGCGATCTTATTGCCCCTGATCAGTTTGCCCGCAGAGCTGCAGGTGTTGAAAGAGACTTTGACACAGGTGATCGCTCAAGCAGAAGCAACCCTTCAGCAACCGTTGCACATCGAGATCGGGATGATGATCGAGACGCCTAGAGCGTGCTTGATTGCTGGGGAGTGTGCTGAAGAGGCGGCGTTCTTTAGTTTTGGTACCAATGACTTGACCCAAATGACCTTTGGCTTTTCGCGGGATGATGCCGGCAGCTTTATCCAAGCCTATTTGCAGTCGGGGATCTTACAAGAAGATCCTTACCAGCACTTAGATCAGGTAGGTGTTGGCGCGTTGATGCGTCAAGCGATCGCCGGCGTAAGAGATCGGCAGCCAGAGCACTCGATCGGTGTTTGTGGCGAAGTCGGCAGCGATCCCTATTCTATTGCGTTTTTGCGAGAGATCGGCATCGACTATGTTTCTTGTTCCCCATACCGGATCCCTGCTGCTTGGTTAGCGATCGCCCAATCAGCCCCCATCATCGAAGAGGCGTCAGTGAGCACCCGCTAAAATAGGAGAAAAAATACACCGCAGTCCACTAGCAAGGTTCACTTGCTTGGTGGATTACGGTGTGTACGTACAGCTTTGTCCTTACAGGGGCTGATCCGTTTTTTGGATCGCAGGTTTGCGTCCTTTTAAATACCAAGTGATCCCAATGACATGGGCGAGGTAGATGGCAGCGAGGACGAAACGTACCAGCAGATTAGGGATCAGCAGTGCAGGAATTGCAAAGACTACCAGCATCATGGCAAACATCCGAACCATTGCCTTGGTGCTCAGCTGTTTTTGTACGAGTGGTTTTTCAATGTATTTTTGATAATTTTCTGATTGAACTAAGCGTTGATAATAGGTATCGGAACTCCGCAGCCAGAAATAAGCCGTCAGCAAGTAAAAGACGGTTGTAGGTAAGAAAGGCAAAAATATTCCTAAAGTACCTAAACCGAATGTCAGTGATCCACAAAGAAAAAACAGTGTTTTTTTCAAAAGTAACCCTCCTTATTTGGGTGTTTCGTATCTTACCCTCAGTATAACGGAGGAGGGGCTGCTTGAACATGCGTTTTGTGCTTTTCCCCGTTTTTTAGCGGCAATAAGAGTTTTTCTTCCCCTTACTCCTGCTTTTTTGATAGACTAGAAACAACACAAAGGGGGAAGCAGCATGGAAACGATTGAATTGAATACCGGCATTCAGATTCCAGTGATCGGCAGCGGGACGAATACATTTGGGAAAGAAAACCGAGAATACCAAGGTGCGATCAATGATGATACGACAGAGCTATTGACTGCCATCAAGCTTGGGTATCGGCATTTTGATACGGCGATTTCTTACCGCAACGAAGCCGTGGTTGGCAAAGCCATCAAGGAAAGCGGGATTGACCGCAGCGAATTTTTCCTGACTTCTAAGATTCCTGGCAAACCAGAGCATACACAAGATGCAGCTGCCGTGAAAGCGTCTGTCGAAGCGAGTTTAGCAGCCTTGCAGACGGAATCGATCGATCTTTATTTGATCCATCATCCGTGGGACAACTTGGCAGAGATCGCCGCTGTCTGGGCGGTTCTTGAGGCTTATGTCGATAAAGGAGTCTTAAAAGCGATCGGGGTGTCCAATTTCCAAGAAGAAGAACTCAGCTATTTATTGGCAAACAGTCGGATCAAACCAGCGGTCAATCAGATCGAATCGCATCCAGGCAAGTGGAATGATGCGATCATCTCGTATTCCTTAGACAATCAGGTAGTTCCAGAAGCCTGGGGTCCGCTTTCCCGGATTTCGGAAGCGGCACGGGAAACCTTGACCCAAATCGGGGAAGCGCATCAAAAAAACTGGAGCCAAGTGGTCTTGCGTTACCAAATCGAGCGTGGGGTGATCGTGATTCCGAAATCCCATTCAGAAAAACATCAAGCCGAAAATTTAGCGCTCTTTGATTTCGCTTTGACGGCGGAAGAAAAAGCCGTCATCAAAGAATTATAGGCAATAGAAGCGGTCCTATTAAAGGGACCCTACAGCCAGTGCGGAAACTTCCGTGCTGGCTATTTTTATGCAGTCGTAACGCTCCTTGATGACTGAGGAGCTTTTCTATTCGTTACAACAGCAACCGTAAGCCTTAGCAAAAAAGAAAATGCGCTTGCAGCCGTTTCTGACAATGAATCCTCTTAAATATTCAAAGAAATGACCGATTATCCTTACTAAGGGTCGTCTACGGACGAGTCTTCAGTGGATCGTGTGAAATTGGAAATGAAGGAGTGGCACAGTTGTGAAAAAAAGAAAAAAGACGATAGGAATTTATGTGATGATCACCTTGATGCTGGTTGCGGGGATCCCGATCATTGTCATGCTGACAAGTTCCTATCTAACCACCAAGAACTTATTGATTGAACGAAATGATTTGAACAAAGAAAGTGCCGTCAATTTGATCTTGGCGGAAGAAAAGAGTTTGCGCCGATCGACGGAAAGCAAATTGAAATCAATGGCTGAACTGCCAGCGATGAAAACAGAATTCAGCATGGGACGTATCCGTTCAGATCTTTCTTTAGCGATTGCTGGGAGCAACAGCTTCTTAGCAGTAACTTTTGGGACAGAAGATGATGAGTATGTGACCTTCAATCCCTTACCGGATGACTATAAACCCACAATTCGGCCGTGGTACAAAGGGGCTGTAAAAGCCGAAGGAGAAGTGTATTGGACAGCACCTTATTTAGATACGGTGTCGAATCAATTTGTGACGTCGGCTTCGATCCGGGTCAAAAATTCCCATAATCAAGTGGGGGTTTTAAGCGTCGATGTTTCCTATGAAAGCATTCAAAACATCTTGTCTTCCTTTACCGTGGGGCGGACTGGGAATGTCACCTTAGTTTCAGAATCTGGGGTCATCGTGACCTCAAAAAATACCAAGCAAATCGGTAAGAATATCAAAGAAGAAGAAGTGTTCCAAAAAATCAAAGAAGCCAAAGATCCGACAGGCATGGTTGGTTTAGGCGACTCGAATAAAGTCAATGATGTGTTGTATGACAAGTCTGCTGATTCCAATGTTTGGGCGTACTCCGAAGTCAAAGCTAGTGATCTAGACAAAGAGTTAGGAGCGTTGGTCCGTACCACCATTATCGTTACGATCTTGATGCTGCTCTTTGTAGGACTGGTTTCTTATGCCGCGATCAAAGTAGTCGCAGCAATCATCGATTGCTTCAATCGCTACTTTAGAAAAGTCGGTGAAGGCAAACTAGAGAAGATGAGCAAAACCAAAAGAGCCAAAGGCGAAAAATGGACATGGGATCAATGGGCACGCCGAGTTGTTTATCCAGACAAAGCAGGCAATGAGATCCAGCAAATGGCGGACAATTACAATGTGATGATCGAAGGCACGGGTGCATTGATCCAAAAAGTACAAAAAGAAAGCAACAGTGTCGCAGGAATGTCGGATTCTTTATTAGAATTGTCAAAACAAACCAATATTGCGACAGAAGAAGTCTCTCAAACCATTACGGGTATTGCTGAAGTGACCGGTGCTCAAGCCCAAGAAACAGAATACAGCGTGTCTCAAATGCAAAACCTTTCGCAAGTCGTGAAAGAATTACGAGAAAATGTTGGCGGCATGAGCAGCAAGTCGCAAGAATCTACGAAGATCAATCAAGAAAACTTAACGATCATGGATCAAGTCGATGACAGTTGGCGACAAGAGTTGGCACAGATGGAGCGCTTGATGTCGAATATGACGGGAATGAATGATAGTATCCAAAATATCAACTCGATCATTGGGGTCATCAACGATATTTCTTACCAAACCAACTTGCTAGCCTTGAATGCATCGATCGAAGCCGCAAGTGCTGGCGAGTCTGGCAAAGGCTTTGCCGTCGTGGCTGCTGAGATCCGTAAATTGGCGGAACAAAGCAAAGCTTCTACCAAAGAGATCGAAGCGATCATTGAAGAAATTCGTGAGCAGTCTAGTCAAATGGTCAAACAAACGTCGGCGTCTGTCAAAGGCGGCGTTCGCCAAACCAACTTGATCAAAGAAGCGATCTCATCTTCAAAAGAAGTTTTCCAACGCAGTAGCTATATGATCGAAGGCATCCATCATATTGAAGCAGCCAGTGCCCGTATCGAAAATATTCAAAACAGTGTACTGGAAAACTTAGAAAACATTTCCGCATCAACGGAAGAAAATGCCGCTGGCACACAAGAAGTTTCCGCAAATGCAGAAGAAGTCTTGGCAACCATGGATGAATTTACCAACCATGTGGCCGACCTCAGAGACATTGCAGAAGAGTTGAAGCGATTGACCAATCGTTTTGAAGTGGAGAAATAAATCAAGCAAAAAAATCACTCATCAGCTATTCGCAAGAATGGCTGATGAGTGATTTTTGTTTGTTGAGGAGGAGACTACAAAAAAGCCAAGACGAATGTTGCTCATCTTGGCTTTTCATAATGATATTTATAAAACCTTATTACGAGCTATTGTGTCGTTTCGGTCCGCTGAATGATCATCTCCACGCGGCGGTTTTCCGAGCGGCCTTGTGGGGTGTTGTTATCGGCTTTCGGTTCGGTATCGGCAAAGGCTTGGATGGCAGCATTTTTTTCTAAAACGGCGCCTTTGCTGATGAAGTATTCCATAACGGTAATCGCACGAGCGGAACTAAGATCCCAGTTAGATTGGTAGCGGCCATTGCCTTTTTCCGGTACGTTATCGGTATGCCCGGCGATCACGATTTTGTTGGCTTTTAGTTTTTTCAGTGAGTCCGATAGTAGATCCAGTGACTGACGAGTGGTGTCCGTGATCTCGGCGCTACCAGAGGCAAACAAGATGCTGCTGGCTAGCGTGATATGCAAGCCATCGGATTCCAAGCGGACTTCTGTCTGATCTTTTAAGCCAGAAGCGGCGAGTTCTTGTGACAGCTGGTCGCTGATTTTTTCTAGCTGCTGATTTTCCAGTTGGGTCCGGACCGCTGCTTCTTGCGCTTGTGCTTCGGCAGAAGTGGCGGCTTTTTTTCGCGGCGTGGTCTCGCCCATATCGATCACTGACCCGATGACGGAGGCGTTGCTGTGGTGGCTGGAAAGGATGGTGCCGAATTCGCTTCGGATTTCTTGAAACTTCTCATCATCGACTTTCGCCATGGCAAACATGACGATGAATAAGGCCAGCAGCAAGGTCAACATATCCGAGTAAGGCAAAAGCCACGCTTCGTCTACATGTTCTTCATGTTTCTTTTTTCGCTTCATGTCGCTTCACCCTTTATAATTGTTCTTGCCGTTTTTTCGGATCGATCAAGCTGTATAATTTTTTCTCAATACTTTTCGGCGATTGTCCGGCTTGGATCGCTAAGACCCCTTCAACGATGATCGACATCATTTGGACTTCTTGCTCCGATTTCAAAGTTAATCGTGAGCTAAAAGGAATGAACAGCACATAACCGAAGAAAATACCATAAAGGGTCGCCACAAAAGCCGCCGAGATCATATGACCCAGTGCTTCTACATCCTCTAAATTGCCTAGCGCCCCTATCAGCCCGATCACGGCTCCTAACACCCCTAAGGTCGGGGAACTCGTGCCGGCGGTTTTAAAAATAGCCGAGCCGATGCGATGCCGTTCTTCGATCCCATAGATCTCATTTTCCATGATTTCTTGGATCTGTTCGGCAGCGATGCCATCCACCACCATTTCCAAGCCCTTTTTTAAAAAAGGATCTTCTAAGTTTTGGATAGCACCTTCAAGAGATAGTAGGCCATCGCGCCGAGCTTGGTTAGCTAATTCAACGATGGTATTGATGGTTGTTTTTAAGTCGTATTCTTTATTTTTCAGCAGAACGCCGAAGATCTTCGGGATTTTTTTGATATCACTGCTGGGAAATGAATTGATAACGGCTGCGATCACACCGACGAAAATGATAATCGCGGCTGCCGGATTGATCAAAACGGCCACATTGGCACCTTTTACAATCATCCCAACCACCACAGATATCAATCCTAAAATAATACCGATCAGCAAGAAAAAATCCATTTGTTGCGTCCTCCTAAATTCTATTTCCAGGTTTTAAACCCTCATTTATTTTATCGGTGAATTAAAATCATTCTTAATAGCAAAAAAAAATAATCCAAAAAATAACTAAAATAAATTTTCTGTCTCTCCTTTTTTTGTTCTTTTTTTGACAAGTTTCGTCAAATTGTTGAAATGGTACAGCTTGCAATTTTTGTGAATATTTATAGATGGTACCGTTTTTTTTCGTGAAGCGTTTCTCAGGGTTTGTCATGTCAACAGGCACAAATGAAAATTTTTTAATCAATTTTTCGAATAATACTTGTTTTTTTATCAAAAAACTGATTTTGATCAAAAGGCGTAGATATGCTTGTAAAACGCTTTATATCGATCGTTTGCTTTTTATAACTGGGGACGAAATTGCGATGAAACAGTGTTTAACAAATAACATAACACGTCTGTAACTTAAATGTCATATCCGTAAAGTTGCAAAAATCAAATTGTAAAATAAAAATAATTCTACTATAATGACATCACGTCTTCTTGTTTTTTTAATCTATAACAAAAAAATAAATAAATATATTTGTTTCTGTTCCATCGATGAAAAAAACGTTTGGTACAGAAGGTGGAAGGAGCAATTATTGTTGGATACCTATGATTTATTAAAAACAGCTATGAACGTTTCTGCACAACGCGCAGAATTGATTTCGTCTAATATCGCTAATGTCAACACGGATGGGTACAAAGCAAAACGCATCGTGTTTGAAAGCGAATTAAAGCAGGCACTCGCTTCGTCAGGGACCGACGCTGTAACAGAAGCGTCAGTTTCTCAAGTAAAACCGAAAATCACTGAAAATGCAACTACCAGTATCAAAGACAACGGCAATAACGTGGATCTTGAGGTAGAGATGTTGGATCAAGCAGCCAATGGGTTGTATTACAGTGCATTGACCGCACAAGTCAACGGACGCTTGCAAATGATGAACCTTGTCTTGAGTAATTGATAGAAAGCGCAGGAAAAACAAATGGGTATATTTAACGGACTAACGATCAACGCGAGCGGTCTAGCATTGGAACGGTTAAAACTAGATACGATCTCCAGCAATATCGCAAATGTAAATACAAATCAAACACAAACAACCGCGGCTTATCAAAAAAAGAGTATTCTTTTTTCAGAAAATTTAAAAAATAGTCGTGAAGGAACACCGGCTACATACGGTGTCAAAGTGACGGGGATCGCTGCCGATGAGACGGAAAAACTGACCTATGATCCTACCAATCCCGCTGCCAACGCTGAGGGATATGTCGGTCAATCAAATGTGGATATTGCCGATGAAATGGTGGCAATGTTGCAAGCGGTTCGAACGTACGAAGCCAATGTTTCTGCTTCAGAAATGAATAAAACAATCTTGAAAAAAGCATTAGAAATATCAAAGGGGTAACGAGAAAATGGATGGACTTTTAACGACAGGATTAACAGACTACCAAAACGTTTTGCGGACACTAGGCACGGGGGCTGCTTCAAAAGAGACTAGTGTTGTGGGCACCAAGGAAAACCAGTTTTCTTCCTACTTGACCAATGCGGTCGATCAGTTGAATCAAAAAACGGCGGTCATGGATCAAGATACTGTTAATTTGATCACCGGCGATGAAAGCGATCTAGGCAATGTGATGATTCGCATGACGGAGGCGCAATTGGCGCTACAAACAGCCGTTCAAGTACGAAACAAGTGTTTAGAAGCTTACAATGACGTGAAAAATATGCAGTTTTAGCAGTGGGTGAGGGAATAAGAATAAATGATGGATAAAGTGAAAGAATGGACAGAACAACTCAAAGACCGTTGGCAAATGCAAAGCTCTTTAAAGAAAATGATCGTTGTTCTTTCCGTTATCAGCGTTCTCGGAATCACAGCAGCTGTTTATTATTTAAATACGCGAATTGAATACGGTATCTTGTTTACGGATCTAAGCGATGCCGATGCGGGAACGATCAGCAAGGATTTGGATGAACAGCAGATCGCCTACAAATTAGCCGACAATGGGACGACTATTTTGATCGATAAGGACCAAGTCGATGAATACCGCATCAATCTTGCCGTGGACAATAAGTTACCAAATACCAGTACAGGCTTTGAATTATTTGATGATGCCAACATGATGACAACGGATGAAGACCGCAAAATCATGTATCAGCGGGCAGTAACGGGCGAACTACAGCGAGCAATCGAGTCGATCGATGCGGTCAAATCCGCCAAAGTTTTACTCGTGATGCCAGAAGAAAGTGTCTTTTCTTCGGAGGAAAGTGCGCCGACGGCCTCTATCGTGTTGTCCTTGAAAAATCAGCAAATCTCAGACGAGTCCGTGCAAGGGATCGTTACCTTGACTTCCGGCGCAGTGGAAAAGCTGAAGCCTGAAAATGTAAAAGTCGTTGATAGCGCGGGCAATACGTTGACTAGAACCGAAGATGAAGCCAGTCAATTAAGTGGCTTAAACAATAAATACATTGCCATCAAAGATTCCTATGAAAAAACGCTAGAAGAAAAAGTAGCGAAGTTGCTGACACCGATCTATGGTGCAGACAAATTCCAAGTGTCGATCAATTTAGACTTGAATTTTGATTCGATCGAGCGGAAGAAAGTCACTTATGATGACCCAGAGATCAAGAGTGAAACAGTGCAGGCTGCTGGTTCGCAAGGGACCGTCCAAGAAGCCCAAACAGGGACCGTGGATGACAATGTCTCCAATGTGACGGGCACGGATGGAGAGGGGAACAATTCCTACAGTCGCTCCGTTGAAAATGAATTGGATACCGAGACCACTACGACCATTACGGCTCCTGGCATGATCGAACGAATGACCAGCTCAATCGTGATCAATGCGAACCTTTCGCAAGCGGATCAAGCAGAATTGCAGCAGTTGATTGCTAGCGCCGTCGGCTATGACAATGATCGTGGCGATCAAATTGCGATCCAAGGGTTTGACTTTGCCCAAGCAGAGGTTGATCCAGCCGCTGATCCTCAAGGGAATGAACAGATTGCAGCTGCCAAAGGTTATGTCAAGTATGCCATCATCGGCGGTATCGTGTTGACCTTGTTCTTGGTGATCTTAATGATCGTTGGCGTGATCCGACGCCGACGCAAAGAAGACGAGTTGGAAGTGGATGTGACGGATGAAATGGTCACTTTTGCACAACCATCCGCTGCTAGCATCGGAGCGAGTAACCCAGTTGCACAAGAAGTCGTTTTTGGCGGTGTCGGCAACCGGTCTGCTGAAACGAAACCAGCGGTGCCAGAAGCATCCACACAAGAAGCCACAGCAGAACATACAGGAGAACCAACATTGGATCAAACGGCTAGAAATTATGCCGAAAGCAATCCTGAAGTAGCGGCGGAATTGATCAAAGCTTGGATGAAAGAAAAATAAGGGGGCAGCCATGGATACAATAGACGGGGTAAAAAAAGCAGCGATTCTTCTGATTTCTCTAGGATCAGATACCTCTGCAAAGATCATGAAGCTGCTGCCAGAATCATTTATACAAAAAGTGAGCTATGAGATCGCCAACATCGACTTTGTCAGTCCCGAAGAGCGGGATCAAGTGTTGGAGGAATTTTCTCATACCGCAACGGCCCGCAAATATGTCTTAGACGGCGGGATCGATTATGCCAAAAATTTGCTGAACCAAGCATTAGGCCCTCAAAAAGCCAAAGAAGTCATTGACGTATTGACTCAGATTCAGCTGCGGGAACGGCCCTTTAATATCGCTCGCAAAGCCGATGTTCAACAGTTGACCAATCTGTTGATCGGCGAACATCCACAAACGGTAGCGTTGATTTTGTGCTACATGCAGCCGGACAAAGCGGCCAGCGTCTTGTCACAGTTTCCCGATCATTTGCAAGTGGAGATCGCTGAACGGATCGGGACGATCTCCAGTACGTCGCCTTTGGTGATCGAACGGATTGAAAAAGTGATCGAGAACAAATTCTCGAATTACATTGAGAACGATACGGAAAATGTCGGTGGTGTGCATACACTGGTAGAAATCTTGAACTCAGTCAGCCGCAGTACTGAAAAGAACATTTTGAACGACTTGGAAAAGCGGCAACCGGAACTATCCAACGAAGTGAAATCAAGCTTGTTTACTTTCGAGGATATCGTGACCCTCGATCGCTTGGATGTTCAAAAAGTCTTGCGAGATGTTCAAAACGATGTCTTAGTCTTAGCGCTTAAAGGCACGACCGACGACATCAAGAACTTTATTTTCTCCAACCTCTCATCACGGGCGGTGGAAAATCTGCAAGAAGAAATTCAATTTATGGGTCCTACCCGCTTGTCTGCTGTAGAAGAAGCCCAACAAAGTGTGGTGGCTGTGATTCGACGGCTAGATGAAACCGGTGAGATCTACATCGGAAGGGGCGACCAAGATGCAGTGGTCAAATAGCAGTTTATTGAAGCAGCAGGCGATCAAAACGACTGAAGCTGCTCGCAGTATTTTGACGGATACGACCATCAAAGCGCCGATTGAGAAACCGAGCTTAGACCCAGAACTGCAAGCGGCTAGACGTGCACGCCAATTGGAGCAGGAACGGCATCTGCAGCAAATGGAAGCCTTGAAACAGCAAATCTTGACCGATGCACAAGCGCAAGCGACGCAAATTCTAGCAGAAGCGAGAACGGAAGGCTTTCAAGCAGGACAAGCAGACGGCTTTCAACAAGGCTATCAAGAAGGACTCAATGCCAGCAAAGAAGCCGCGCAAGCATTGATGACACAAGCCCAAGCCAATGTCGCTGAAGCCGTTTCTGAAATCAACACCTTTCGCTCAGAGAAAAAGCAAGAAATGATCGCTTACGGCACGGCAATCGCCGAAGCCTTGATCAATCAACGTTTTACAGACGAGCAAGCAGGCTTCCTGCCTTTTGTGGAGTCTGTGCTATGGCAATTTGAACAACCCGATCAATTTGTGACTATTCGCAGCCAAGAGCAGCATCTTGCAGGGTTGCGAGAATTGTTGGAAACCAAAAAACAGACGATCAGCGGGTTTCGCTATTTACTCATGGCAGATGACGGCTTGGCGGAACACGATTTTTGTATCGAATCTGAAAATGCCTTGGTGGTTTTTGAACTGAGGGAAGAAATCGCTCGCTTTTTGAGCCAATTTTTAGAAAGCAGTGTGAAGGAATGACGTTTGAATTACCGATCACAGCGCTGCGCAAAACAGCGCAAGCACAGCCGTTCTTTACCACTTACGGCAAAGTCAGCGAAGTCGTAGGTCTGCTGATCAAAGTCGAAGGGTTGTCGGTTTTCATAGGAGAAATCTGTGAAGTCGCACTGCAAAACAAGACACATACAGCTTTAGCCGAAGTCGTGGGCTTTGTGAAAAAAACCGTGCTCCTGATGCCCCTTGATCAGCTAGAAGGCATCGGACCGGGCTGTTTAGTGCGGCCAACTGGCAAATCGTTGACGGTAAAAATCGATGATACGCTGCTAGGGCACACCTTAGATGGACTAGGGCGACCGTTAGATATGGCGCTGGATCTGGAAACTGCGTCAGAATATCCAGTTAGTCAAGATTCTCCTGACCCCTTTCGTCGTCAAAAAATCGCTGAGATCATGCCGACAGGTGTCCGGGCGATCGATGGTCTCTTGACCGTCGGCCTTGGCCAACGGATCGGCATTTTTGCTGGCAGCGGGGTCGGTAAGAGTACCTTATTGGGGATGCTGGCTCGTTATTGCGAAGCAGATGTCATCGTGATCGGCTTGATCGGCGAGCGAGGACGAGAAGTCAAAGAATTTATTGAAAATGATCTAGGCCCAGAAGGCTACCGCAAGTCGGTCGTTGTCTGTGCTACCTCCGATATGCCACCCCTTGTACGACTAAAAGGGGCTCATGTGGCAACGGCGATCGCTGAGTATTACCGCGATCAAGGCAAGAAAGTCGTATTGATGATGGATTCGGTGACCCGTTTTGCGATGGCGCAGCGGGAGATCGGTTTATCAACAGGTGAACCACCGACGACCAAAGGCTATACCCCTTCTGTGTTTACAGCTTTACCGAAGTTGTTAGAGCGCAGTGGGATGTCTGACAAAGGCTCGATCACTGCCTTTTATACCGTCTTGGTAGAAGGTGATGACATGAATGAACCGATCGCTGATGCGGTGCGGGGGATTCTTGACGGTCATATTCTGTTGTCACGGAAAATCGCCGCTCAAAATCATTATCCTGCCATCGATATTCAAAACAGCCTCAGCCGTTTGATGAAGACCCTCGTTTCTGAGGAACAGCATGAACATGCGGGGGAACTAAAAGAAAACATGGCCGTTTATGCAGAGGCCAAGGATTTGATCGATATCGGTGCTTACAAAAGCGGCAGTAATGCGTTGACCGACCAAGCGATCGCGTTGCATCACCCCATCCTACGGTTTTTACAGCAAAAAGTGGATGAGCGGATCCCATTTGAACAAACGATTTTTGAATTGGCGCATTTGTTCAGTGAAGAAGCGCTGATCGAGCGCCAGCGTTCGACCATGTAAAACAGATCATAAAGGAGCAACCATGCAAGCATTTCACTTTTCCTTAGAAAAAGTATTGGATCACCGAAAAACCATTGAGCAAGAAGCCAAACGAGCGTACGCCCAAAAACAGCAATTGTTGATTCAGCAAGAACAGCACCTGAACACGCTGGCACAGGAAAAAGCCCAGCTTTTTGATGTCAATGAAATGACCATTGGGCGGATGCAAGTGCAGCAACGCTATTTGCTTGCTTTGAATGCCACCATCGATGAGGTTCAGAACAAAATGTTTCACGTGAAGCAAGAATTGGCAGAGTCTTTATCGGTAGTGGTAGAAGCGCAGCAGGAACGCAAGATCGTGGAAAAACTGCGAGAAAAACAATTTGCTGAATACACCTATGAACAGCAATTGGAAGAGCAAAAACAATTGGATGAGTTCGGCAATCGCGCCTTATTTTCTTAAAGAACTAATGTTTTAGTGATGAGATGACCTTGGTTTTAAAGCATCAGCTGAGAGGAGGTGAACAATGAAAGAGATCACAACAAGTGCCGCAACCGCTGTACCTGTCGGTAGCAAATCAAAAAAGATGGAGGCGTCACCAGAGGTATTCAGTTTGATGATGCGACAGCTGACAGTTCAAGCAGGCAGCAACCTGCCAGCCCCTATCGAAACATCAGGGATGACGGAGCAAATCGCCGCCGCACCAGAAATGGGTACGGCCAGCAGTATGGAACATCTGCCGCAGGAGTCAGAAATCACTTCAGCAGCTGAACAATCTGCAACGACGCAAGCGCCAGAAATGAGCCAGATCAGCCAGACACCTTTTGCAGGCTTGGTTCAGGAAGCGGCACAGGCATCAATGGTAACGACGGAGCAGAACCAAACAAGCGCCACAGCAGCTTTAGCACCAATAGACGTAGCCACCACAGTCATCGACCCCTCCGAGTCTACGCTTGAAGGTCTGGATTTGATGACAAATGACAGAAGTGAAGCCGCAGCACCAACGCTTGAAACGCCTTTGCCAGAAGACTTAGTAGGCGAAGAGCAGTCCACGGCAAAAGGGATCGCGACTTTCAAGGAAATCGATTCAGTAACAAAAGCCGCGATTGCGCAGACGACAGAAGCACAGCTGAAACAGTCCACCGAAGGGACCGCTCAATTGGGCCAAACGGGACCATTGGATCAAGTGTCGCCAGTGACCCACCAAGCGACGGATACGACTAGCACCTTGCAAAGCACGAAGGAAACAGTCGCCAAAAATACGGAAGCTGTTTCTGCACAAGCCATTGCTTTTTCGGCAGTAACCGACAATGAAATGGCGACACCAGCACTGCAACTGCTTGATGTTTCTCCCCTTTTGAGCAAGCAAGGACTAGCGCCAACAAAAGCGAGTATGGAGCAAGCGGCTCTGCCCTTAGCAAAAGCGACTGCCCAACTCGTCCAAACGAGCAGCACGTCAAGCGAGAAAAAAATCACGTTGCAATTCGTTCCCGAGAAATTAGGCACGATCCAGCTTTCTCTAGAAACGAATGCCCAAGGCAGCCGCTTAGAACTGACCGTTCAGCAGCCGCAAGCCAAAGAATTATTGCTGTCCATCAAGCATGAGCTAGAGCAAGTTTTGCAAAAGCAAGAGCAGCCGATCCTAGCAATCAAAGAACCTACGTTAGCTTCTGTCCAGCAGGCTGGTCCGCTGTCAAATCAATCCTTTGCCGGCAGTATGATGGCAAGTGACAGTCAGTTAAACCAACAGCGTTTTTTACAGGCTCAAAAAGGACAAAGCAAAAAGCCATTTCATCAAAGCAATACGGTTGAAGAAGAGCAGCAATTAGCACCGATCGATCATGCGATCAGTATTTTAGTGTAAAGGAGGAGACCTATGGCAGATGAAATTACAGCAGCTGCGGCCGGTATTGCCAATACATCGGCATTAACGCAAACAAAAAAATCTTCAGATATCTCCATGGATGATTTTTTGAAGATCTTAGCAGCATCTATGAGCAACCCATCGATGGGAGGCAGCGATTCTTCTGGTGGTGGTAGCACCGACTATATCTCGCAACTGGTTCAATTTACGACCTTAGAGAGCTTGAATGAATTGAGCGAAACGTTGACGACCTCGGTGATTTTACAGCAACAGCAGCAAGCTTTTAGCTTGATCAATAAACAAGTCACTCTGATGGACGGCACAGAAACATTGTCAGGAACCATCGAAAAGGTCCGCTTTGCCAATGGCTACGCCACGATCGTCGTAAATGGCAAAGAATACAGTATGAGTGCGATCCAAGAGATTGGCGGCGAAGCAAAATGAGTTTGACGATTCAACAGGGGCTGCAAAAAGTTGCCGAGGAGCCTTATCAAAATCCCCGCAAAGCCGTGGACAAACAAGCCTTCTCTTCAATGCTTGAACAAAAACAAAACGACATCAAAGTCTCGCACCATGCGCAAAAGCGTTTGACCGCAAGGGAATTGACCTTACAAGACGATGATTACCAATCCCTTTCAACGGCGCTTAGCGAGCTAGCGGAAAAAGGCAGCAAAGAATCACTGCTTGTTTACAAAGATATGGGCTTGATCGCCGATGTCCATTCACGAACCATCATTACGGCGATGGGGATGAATGAGCTTCACACCGTCACCAATATTGACAGCGCCACATTTATCAAATAGCAGCTGGACTGAAAAGGGGCTGCAAGTATTTTCTGAATGACAGAGGAAAATACGCCAACCATAAGGAGGAAAATAAGCATGTTACGATCATTATATTCAGGTGTCAGTGGAATGAAAAATCTTCAAACGAAAATGGACGTGGTTTCAAATAATATCGCCAACGTCAATACGGTCGGGTTCAAATCAAGTCGAGTCCTTTTCCAAGACATGATGAGCCAAACGATGTCTAACGCAACTGCACCAGGCAACGGCTTAGGCGGGATCAATGCAACGCAGATCGGTTTAGGGGTTCAGACGGGCTCCATCGATACCATCAATACAGTCGGTGCCCCGCAATCGACTGGTCGCAGCATGGATTTTTATATCAGCGGACAAGGCTACTTTATGGTACAAGGACCAGGAGCAAATGGCGAAACCTATTACACACGAGATGGCGCATTTGTTCGCGACAGCAACGGAACCTTGACCAATAGTGATGGGATGCAAGTCTTAGGTCGTTCAGTCAATGGCGGTCAACCAGTTGTCTATGATGACAACTTTGATGAAAACACGGCATTGAGCGGACAAGGTGCGGTATCTCCCTTGTCGATCCCAAGCACACTGACCGTCAATGGGGAAACCTTGACCTATAACTCCATGGCAATCGATGCCAATGGCTTAGTGTTGGCAAAATACGGCAATCAAACCTTTGTGATGGGAAAAGTCGGTGTCGCAACCTTCAATAACCCAGAAGGCTTAGAAAAAGTCGGCGGCAACAACTATATCCAAACCAGCAACTCAGGAAATGCGATCGTTGCAGGCCCCGGCAATAATGGAGCGGGAACGCTGCAAGCAGGTGCCTTGGAAATGTCGAATGTCGATCTTTCGACAGAATTTACCGAAATGATCATTGCGAGCCGTGCCTATCAAGCAAATTCAAGAAGTATTACGACTTCTGATGAAATGCTGCAAGAATTATTGAATCTAAAACGTTAAGAACGTGACGCTTCATCGTTGAGAGGAGTTTGACCATGATTCTAGTGACCGCATTGAATGGCAAGCCATTCTATTTAAATCCAACATTGATTTATCGGATCGAAGAAATGCCGGATACATTGATCACACTGACAGACGGCAAAACCTTAGTGGTGACGGAAGCTGCGCAAGAAGTTGCGCAGCGGGTGATCGAGTATCATACGGTGATCCATTCGAACCAAGTGAAAACGTAAGGGTGGGAAAGATGGCAAAAGAAGAAAAAGTACCAAAAGCAGAAAAAGAGAAAAAAGGCTTGAACATGGTTGTTTTACTGCCGATCCTCTTGATCGTGGTAGTCGGCGGCAGTATCGGCGGAACCTTAGTGACGAATCACTTTTTGACGGGGGAAAAAACAGCAGCTGCTGAAACAGCAAAAGACAGCAGCAAAATCTCCTCAGACGAAGCGATCGTGGCATTGGATGAATTTTTAGTCAATCTGGCAAAAGAAGACAACCAAGAGCAGCAATACATGAAGGTCAATTTATCGATTTTAGTGGCGGATGAGGAAAAAAGCGCGGAAGCCACGAAAAATGTGGCTGTCATTCGTGACAGCGTCGTAAACTTATTGCGCCAACAAAAGGCCAGCGGTATTTTGAGCTCCGCCGAAAGTGTACCGAATTTAAAAAAAGCATTGAAAGAAACAATTAATCAGGAATACGGATCAGAAATCGCCAAGGATGTTTATGTGACGGATTTAGTGATCCAATAGAAAGAGGCATGTTGATGGAAACATTTTTATCGCTGGTCAAAATGATTGGGTTTTTGCTGCTTATTCTTTATTTGATCAACATTAGTTTGAAATATTTGAATCGTTACACGAACCAGCACAATCATCAGTTGCGTATTTTGCAAAAAATCGCCGTCAGCAAGTCGTCTTCGATCGGGATCGTCCAAATCATGGACAAATGTTACGTCATGAGCTTTTCTGAACAGCAAAATCAGATCATCAAAGAGTTGACGCAAGAAGAAACGGCCGCTTTTTTACAGCAAAGCCTAGAAAGCACCCAAGTGCAAGCTGGCAAAGATTTTTCTGAATGGCTAAACAAAGCCAAGGCGGAAATTGCTGGAAAACGAGGCAAGCAAAAATGAAGATCAAAGGCAGAGATATCAAGATCATGGCTGCGGTCCTTTTCAGCAGTCTGATGCTTCCGCAGACGGCATTTGCGCTAGACACGGAAGACGTCAGTTCCACCATCAACAATTTATTGTCGAATGGGAATGGCTCAAGTGATACGATCAATACTTTCTTGTTGCTGACGCTGCTTTCCCTTTTACCAGTCTTGCTGATCATGATGACTTCTTTTACTCGTATCATCATGGTTTTGTCCTTTGTGCGCAGTTCGTTAGGTACACAGCAAAACCCGCCCAATCAAGTGTTGATCGGGTTGGCCTTATTCTTGACATTTTTTATTATGAAACCTGTGTATACCGACGTCTACCAGCAAGCGATTGAACCGTTTGATCGACAAGAGATCAGCCAAGCCGAAGCCTTTGACCGCTCAGAAAAACGGATCAAGGCCTTTATGATGGTACAGACACGGGAAAAAGACATTACCTTGTTTGCGGAAGCTGATGGGGAGACCGAAAAGTATCATTCTTCTGACGATGTTCCTCTGACCGTTATGGTACCGGCGTTTATTATCAGTGAGTTACGAACGGCTTTCAGTATCGGCTTTTTGATTTTTATCCCCTTTTTGATCATTGATCTGGTCGTCTCTAGTATCTTGATGTCGATGGGGATGATGATGCTGTCGCCGATCATGATCTCACTGCCCTTCAAGATCTTACTTTTTGTTTTAGTGGATGGCTGGTATCTGATCGTGGAGTCGCTGATCAAGAGCTTTCAATAGCCGCTAAGAAAGGAGCCAAGAGGAAATGACAGTAGAAATGGTACTTGATGTGCTAAGGGAAGCCTTTCTTCGAATTCTAGCGATATCTGGCCCCGCCTTATTGGTCGGCATGCTCGTTGGATTGGTGATCAGTATTTTTCAAGCCACTACCCAAATCCAAGAACAAACGTTGAGCTTTGTGCCGAAACTATTAGCGATTTTTTTGACTTTGATCTTAGCGGGAAATTTTATGCTGAATCTCTTGTTGAATTTTACCGAAATGATCTTCAAAATGATTGCGGCAATGTAAGGAGGAAACCTGATGGCGACGATTCAAGCGACGGTGTTGATTTTTTGTCGAATATTGGCGTTTGTCGTCCTTTGTCCGATCTTCTTACAGCAAAATTTTCCGTCACTGGCAAAAATCGTGATTGGCATGGCGTTGACGGTCCTATGTCTGCCGACGGCACCTGCGATTCCCGAGCTTTCCCTCTTTATGCTGACGGTTTTCGTCATCAAAGAAGTACTGTTTGGGATGGCGATGGGCTATTTGAGCCAGCTGGTCTTTACCGGCGTGGAAATTGCGGGCCAATTGATCGACTTTCAAGTAGGCTTTTCGATGGCGCAAGCCTATGATCCGACGTTGCAAATCGCCTCTTCCCAGTATGGCAAAACGTACTATTGGCTGACGATCGCTGTGTTTTTTGGTCTTGATCTGCATCATCGACTGATCACAGCACTGCTGTTGTCTTTTCGGATCGTGCCCTTAGGCTCTGTGGTGATCCAAGGCACGACGGTTGAAGGCATCGTCAAACTTTTCAGCCAAATGATGGTGATGGCAGTCAATCTTGCGGCACCAATGATCATTGCGCTGCTGTTGGTGGACCTCGTGCTAGGTGTGATCTCTCGTTCGATCCCCCAGATCAATATTTTGATGATGAGTCTCTCGATGAAAACTGCCATCAGTTTTGTGGTGTTTCTCTTGCTATTACCCAATGTCCTTTCGTACTTAGGCAAACACTTGCCAGATACGGTCCGCTACTTGCAGGAGTTTATCGAGTCCTTTCAATAAAGTAACAGGCAGCCAGCAGGAGGTGAGAAGATGGCAGAAAAAGATGGCAAAACCGAGCTACCCAGTGCCAAGCGGCTGCGGGATGCCCGCAAACGCGGGGAGGTACCTAAGACCCAGGAATTAGCAGCTGCTGTTTCGCTGCTGGTCTTCTCATTTTTGATCCTGTCTTTATGGCAGTTTTTCGCCGCTTCTTTTTTGCCTTATTTTTCCCAAAGTTTGGCGCAGCTGGCTGATTATCAAACCAGTTTGGCGGATCTGCCAAAACTGGGGGTGCAGAGTATCTTGCTGCTGCTTTTGTTGTGTGCGCCCGTCTTTCTGGTTGCGCTCGGAGTCGGGCTTATCACGAATTATGCCCAAGTCGGTCTGTTGTTTTCCGGCAAGGCCATCAAACCAGATTTTAAAAAGCTGAACCCCATCAGCGGGATCAAGCAGCAATTCAGTTTGCGCTCGTTGATGAATTTAGGCAAAACATTGGCGAAATTCGGCGTGATCGTCTACTTGTGCTATCAACAATTTTTAGCCGCCGTCCCTGTTTTACTGGGTTTGAGTGAAGTGGGGTTGGAAAAAACGATCCTGTTCATGCTGCTGCGGGCCAAAGAATTGTTTTTACAGATCTCGATTTTCTTGATCATTTTAGCCGTAGTCGACTACGGCTACCAGCGCTATAGCCATCGTAAGAACTTGATGATGAGCAAGCAGGAAGTCAAAGAAGAGTTCAAGCAAATGGAAGGTGATCCGCAAGTCAAAGCACAGCGCAAAGCGAAGTACCGTGCGATGACCCAAAATGCCATCGCCAACGTCAAAGAAGCGACGGTTTTGATCACCAATCCGACCCACTTCGCCATTGCGATTCGTTACGATGCCAGCAGTGAAGGGGTGCCTCGGGTCTTGGCCAAAGGGGCAGATCAGCTGGCGCAGCGGATGAAAGCAGAAGCCCTGAAAGAAAATATCCCACAGATCGAAAACCGTGAAGTGGCACGGGCCCTTTATCGTCAAGTAGAACCCGGGGATCTGATCCCTGTTGAAATGTATGAAGCCATTGCCGAAATCATCGCTTTGGTCTATCAGTTAGAAGAAAGCCAACGCGGCAAGATTTAAGGAAACAGGAGGAACAAAAATGAATGAGGCTGCCTCAAAACCGAAAAAAGGCATTGGTCTGGCGGATATCTTAATCTCGGTGATCGTCCTAGCTATTATTGGTTTGATTATTATTCCATTACCGAGTGCATTATTAGATATTTTGATCATTATCAATTTGACGATTGCGATCAACATTTTACTGATCACCCTGTTTACCAAATCAGTGTTGGAATTCACTACGTTTCCAACTTTGCTGCTGATCACAACGATGTTTCGTTTAGGTTTGAACCTATCTTCCACTCGTTTGATCTTGACCCAAGGAAATGGCGGACACGTGATCGATGCCTTTGCCAATGTCGTTGCCGGCAGCAATTATATCGTGGGGATCATTTTGTTCGTGATCATCATGGTCGTTCAGCTAGTCGTCGTGACCAATGGTGCAGGGCGTGTCTCAGAGGTGACTGCTCGATTCACATTGGATGCGATGCCCGGCAAGCAAATGGCGATCGATTCCGACCTAAATGCCGGTTTGATCACGGAAGCGGATGCCCGCAAACGACGAAAAGATCTGCAGCGAGAAGCTGATTTCTTTGGTTCGATGGATGGTGCCAGCAAGTTTGTCAAAGGGGATGCGATCGCAGGGATCTTGATCACTGTCATCAATTTAGTCGGCGGGGCGATCATTTTCTCCATGGGGGGACAAATGACCGTCATGGAAGCCTTCGCCCAATTCGGGAAACTGGCGATCGGGGATGGCTTGGTCAGCTCGATTCCCTCTTTATTGATTTCGATTGCTTCTGGGGTGATCGTGACTCGTTCTGATAACGATAGTTCCTTTGGTTTAGATATTGCGGCAGATGTGATGCGTAATCCCCAACTGTTTCGGATCGTGGGGGCGATTCTCTTCGTCTTAGCCTTAGTTCCTGGGTTTCCTTTTGTGCCTTTTGTGTTGATTGGCTTAGGCCTTTTCGCAGCCAGCTTTCTGGTGACGCAAAAAGAAGAAAAGCAGCGAGTGGAACAAAAACAATGGGAACAAAAATTGGCACTGGAACGCAAAAAAGAAGCACAGGAAGAAGACGATTCCGTGGCTTCCTTCCAAGTGGAACCAATCTCAGTGGAAATCGGTTATGGTCTGATCCCTATCGTGGATAGTTCGATCGACAACAGCTTGATGAACCGCATCGTGGCGATCCGTAAACAGAGTGCTAGAGAATTAGGGATCTTAGTCAGTCCCGTTCGTATTCGCGACAATCTCTATTTGGATGCCAACGATTACGTGATCAAGATCCGCGGCAACGAAGTCGGCCGCGGCGATATTTACCCGAATAAAGTCATGGTGATCAGCCCGAATGAAGAGCCGTTTCCTTTTCAAGGAATCGCAACAAAAGAACCAGCCTTTCATCTGGATGCTATGTGGATCGATGAATCCGATAAGGAGATGGCGGATCTGCAAGGGTTTACGATTATCGAGCCGTTGACCGTGATCGCAACACACTTAAAAGAAATCATCTATGCCCATGCACCAGAGCTGTTAGGTCGCCAAGAAGTCAAGAAATTATTGGAGGGCATCAAAGAGCAGTACAATGTCGTGATCGATGAATTGATCCCCGATATTTTACGGCTCGGCGAGGTCCAAAAAGTTTTACAAAATTTATTGGATGAGCAAATTCCCATCAATGACTTAGCAACGATCTTAGAAACTTTAGCCGATTACGGCGTTGTCACGAAAGACGTAGAAGTTTTGACAGAATATGTCCGCCAAGCATTGAAACGGACGATCGCTGCCAAGTATGCCAATGAGAACCACGAGCTGCAAGTGGCGGTGATCCAGCCGAAACTAGAAGAAATCATCGCTCAAAGTATCCAAAAAACCGCAACTGGCTCGTACCCGGTCTTAAAACCAGATACCGTGACCAAGCTGTTGGATTCCATCAGTGGGATCCAACATGCAGCGATCGCTCAAAATATCAATTTCGTGATTCTGGCATCGCCTAAGATCCGGTTAGCATTCAAAAAAATGATCGTTTTTAATTTCCCAGATATCGCCGTTCTTTCTCTGAATGAGATTCCCAATGAAATTGCGATCGAAACGGTGGGCAGTATTGACATTTAAGCAGAATTTTCTTAGGAAGGGGCATCGCCGATGTATGAAGTCGATCGAGAAGCGGAGATCATCAAGTATCTGCCGCTAGTGGAACGGGTGGTTCAGCGCCTGTCTATCAAAACCGCCGATTATGAATCAGGCGATCTCTACAATATTGGGGTGATTGGGCTGATGGATGCCTTGCGGAAATTCGATCCCTCAAAAAAAGTTCCTTTTGAAAGCTATGCAGCGATTCGCATCAAAGGGGCTATCATTGATGAAGTACGCAAGCACGCCAAAATCTCCCGTTACAAAATGGCGGCAGTCAATCAGTTTTATCAAGCGCGGCAAGAGTTGGAGCAAAGCCTCAAAAGAGAAGCGACCGACACCGAGATCTGCAAACAGTTGGGAATCAACCAAAGTCAACTAGCGGATATTTATGAGAGTCTGCACTACTTAGCCAGCGTCTCTTTGGAAGATACCTTGTTTGCTTACCAAGAAGAAGGCATGACGTTAAAAGATATGGTTCGAGATCCTGCCGAGAATGTCGAAGATACCTTGGTCGCCGAAGAAAAACGCACCGCTTTGGTTGCGTGCATCAAAAAATTAGGGGAACGGGAACAATTGATTTTAAGTTTGTACTATACCGAAGAACTGACGTTAAAAGAAATCGCTGAAATCTTAGAAGTCTCGATTCCGCGAGTTTCACAAATTCATGGCAAAACGATTGCCAAATTGCGCACATTGATTGAGGAGGAACTGGCATGATTCGAGGACTGGATGTCTTATCACGGAACATTTCATTATTACAAAAGCGACAAGAGACGACGAGCGGCAATATTGCCAATGTCAATACAACAGGGTATCAAGCAAAAACCTTATTCCAGTCGACGCTAGACGAAGTGGCATTGCATAATTACCAAAGCGGGCCCAATGCGGATACCCGCCGTGACATCGGTGGATTGTCTTTAGGGACCCAATTGGCAGGCAGTACCATCAGTCAAGACCAAGGTGCTGTCAAACAGACGGGACAAGCCAGTGATTTTGCACTGCTTTCCGAAGGCTACTTTGTCGTTCAAAACAATGCGGGTCAGCGGTTGTATACGAGAAATGGCGACTTTACTGTCAATCAGCAGAATCAATACGTGACACAAGAAGGCTATCTTGTCTTGGGTGCCAATGGACAAGCAGTCAGCGCCTTAGGACCAGCGAACTTTCAGATCCAAACATTCCCCCAAGAAGCATTGACTACAGATGGTCAAAACTACGTGACTAGCAACGCAGCAGGAACCACGGTGAATGCACCAGTGATCCAACAAGGTGCCTTAGAACAAGCCAATGTAGCGGTTGCCGATGAAATGGTGGCGATGATCCAGACTTCTCGGGAATTTGAAGCCAATCAGAAAGTCTTAAGTTCAACGAATCAGACATTGCAAAAAGCGGTCAACGAATTAGGAAAGATTTGAGGATGAGTCAATGAATATCAGTGGATTATTAGGAATCAGCCGTTCTGGGATGAATCATTTGCAGACAAACTTAGACACGACAGCCAACAATATTGCCAACGTCAATACCAATGGCTACCAAGCACAAACGACGCACTTTCAAGCATTGATGGAAAATGCCATCGGTGCAGAAGAAACGCTGTTTAATGGCAACGCCGCCCAATATGGTGCGTCAATGGGGGCGAAGGCAACCACGACCACCAGTTTTGCCCAAGGCAATCTGGCGGGCACTGCTCAGCCATTAGATCTCGCGATCCAAGGCAATGGCTTTTTCGGGGTTCGGGACCAAACCGGTCAATTGCTGCTAAGTCGAGCAGGCAATTTTCATTTAAGTGAGAACAAGCAATTAGTCAATAGTGAAGGGTACCCTGTGGCAATGACCACAAACGTACCGACCGCGCAGTGGCCAGATGCGCAGCAAATCGCAATAGATGCCAGCGGTCAGTTGACGACGGAAGAAAATGGTCAGACTCGCGTGTTGGGACAGCTGACCCTTTATCAGCCGACGAATACAGAAAACATCACGTCAGTGGGCAACCAACTGTACAGTGCCGGTGATCAAGCGTTGCTTACTTCGCAAACCAATCCGGCAGCCTTTGGCAGCGTGTTGCAAGGACAGTTAGAACAGTCGACGGTGGATCTAGCGACTTCCATGACAGACTTGTTAACGACCCAGCGTGCGTATGGATTGAATACGAAAGCCATGCAGACAGCTGATGAGATGTGGTCCGTGATCAATCGTTTTACAGATTAGAGGAGAAAGAACATGATTCGCTTAACCAAGGTCAGTAAAAAATTCAGCAATGGTACGTTGGCATTGGCCGATATTTCTGTTGCGATCCCTCAAGGAGAATTTATCTATGTGGTGGGTCCCAGTGGTGCCGGCAAATCGACATTATTCAAATTGCTCTTGAAAGAAGAAGAGCTTTCGGCTGGTTCTATCCAAGTCGGCAATGTCTTGTTGGAACAACTCAAAGACCGTCATCTCTATATGATTCGACGACAAGTCGGTATCGTCGGACAAGAAGACCTTTTGCTTCCTTATCTGACGGTTGCCAAAAACGTTGACTATGCGATGCAAGTACTAGGCACTCCCCGTAAGCTGCGTCAGGAAAAAACCGCCAAAGCACTGCAACTGGTGGGTATGTTTCCTCAAAAGGATCACTATCCTGAAGAGCTTTCCGTGGGACAGCGCAAAAAAGTAGCGATCGCGCGGGCGATCGTCACAGAGCCAGCAGTCTTGATCGCCGATGAGCCCACCGCCAATCTGGATGCGAAATCAGCCGTTGAAGTCATGAAACTACTCTTGCGGATCAATCAAGTCGGTGCCACGATCCTCTTGGCGACCCACGACAGTACGATGGTCAATACGGTCCGTAATCGGGTGGTCGAGCTGCAAAACGGTCGCTTGGTTCGTGATGAATACCAAGGCGGCTATACGCGCTTTGCTGATCCAAAAGATACATATGTCTGGTGAAGATGCTTAACTTTTCTAGCAAAAGATCCGATTAAAGAACTAGAAGATTGTTTTCATAATCGGATAAAGAAGGAGTGACCCAACGATTATCAAGTGAAGAGCGAATCTTGATAAACAGCACGACTGATCATTTTGCATAGGAAAGGATACTGTTATGAAGAAGAAGGTACAAGCTATCATCAAAAAAATCCGCTTGGCGGCGTTGATTCCGCTAGGGTTTACCCTGATCGTATTATTAGGATGCTATTTCTTCGTGATCCGCACCCACGGAGACGGACAAGCAGCAAAAAGTTTCTTTATTTTTTCAGTGATCGTATTGCTGCTAGAAATCGCAGTGTTAGTAGGAATGACCTATTTGGTAAAAAAAGAGACCCACTCGGGCATGGATACGTTGTTGACAGAACTAGAAGCAGTTGGTTCTGGTGATCTGTCGCATATCGATGAGATCGGCAGCAGCGACCAAAATTCCCTTTTTGGGCAAGTTCAAAATCGTTTTCAAGGGGTTTTAAACACCTTCAAAGCGGTGATCGTTGGCATGCACGAAGAAAGCAGCCGAATGGAAAAAATGGTAGGCGGCCTAACGACAACCTCAAAAAATGCCAAAAATTCAATTGAAAATGTGCGTCAGACGATGAATGCCATCGCAGATGCCACTAGTTCACAAGCCTCCGAAGCGGAACAAACCTCCTTTGATATGGACGAGCTAGCCTTAAGTATCGAAGAGATCCACAAAGAGATCGAATTGATGAACGGCTATGTGGGTCAATCCCAAAGCAGCAATGTCCACAATTCAGAAATGATGTTCCATGTATTTGAAAGCTGGGAGATCGAACGGCAAAACCAAGCGGAATTAGTGGAAAGCATGAACGACATGAACGAAGATGTCCAAAGCATCGGTAAGATCGTTCAGCTGATCAATGACATTTCTGATCAGACCAACTTACTGGCATTGAATGCATCCATCGAAGCAGCTCGAGCTGGAGAAGCGGGCCGAGGGTTTGCCATCGTTGCGGAAGAAGTCCGCAGCTTGGCGGAACAAAGCAGTCAATCAACGAAAAGCATTCGTTCGATCATTGAAACGATCCGCAAAAAATCGGAAAAAGTGGTCTCTGCAGTGACGGATTCCTTTGAAAGCGGCGAAAAACAAACCAACAATATCAACAAAGCGATCGAGTCAGCCAATGAGATCTCTGATATTGTAGAAAAATTGGTTTCAAGTATTCAAGCCGTGGAAGCCCATATTACCGGGATCGTTGAGAAAAAAGACATGGTTCAAGTTTCCGTCAGCAACATTTCGGCTGCTGTTTCGGAAACCTCTGCCGGCACCCAAGAAGTAACGGCAAACTTAGAAGACTTCTACTTAGTCATCGAAGACTTTGAACGGAATGTGCAAGAGATCGAAACGATCGCCACTATCCTTAAATTCCAAGTGGATAGTTTCAAATTCTAAAAAGGAGCAGTGACGCCAATGGAACAATACGTTGTATTTAAAAGTCATCAACAACTCTTTGCCTTGCGTATCGACTATGTGGTACGGGTCATTGAGGCTGCTTCTTTTACACAGCTGCCGGAAGTGGCGGATTTCGTGTTGGGGATCCAGCCTTTTGAAGAGGCAATGGTTCCGATCATTGACATCCGCAAAAAGCTGTTTGATGAATTTACGCCGGAAACTGGGCAAAATGTGGTCTTGTTGTGTCACTGGCAAGAGCAAGCGATCGGCCTTTACGTGGAAGAGATCGTCGGCATTTTACCGCTAGTTGAAAGTCCCAGCAATGCGGAATTAAATACGTCAGGACTCAAGCAAAACTATATCGAAGCCTTTTTGGAAAAAGACGATGAACTTGTGCTGGCATTGGAGCTGCCATTTCTCTTCAGCTATGAACAAGCCGCTGAGATGACGGCTGAGTTAGACGCCTATCAGACAGAGGAATTGGCAGCCGCCAATGACGATGACAATGATGACCGTGAATGAGGAACTGCATGTGGGGATCTCGGAGTATAAGATCGCCCAAGCGCCAACGCGTTTGATCACGGTGGGTTTAGGTTCTTGCATCGGCACGATCATTTACGATGAAGCCAGTCATATCGGCGGCTTGAGTCATATTATGCTGCCAGATAGTCAGCCTTTTTTGCACAAGCGGGAAATCAAGCCCGAGAAGTTTGCGGATTTGGCATTGCCGGCGATGGTGGCTGAGCTGGAACAAAAGATCCGTCGGCCTCGCTTTCAAGCGAAAATCGTTGGCGGCGCCAATATGTTTCAGTTCCAGACGCTTAACGCTGCCAGCAATATTGGCCAGCGCAATATTGAAGCCGTCGAGGAAGTCTTGGCTCGGCTAAACATTCCGATCGTGGCCAAACATGTTGGCGGCAGTGCTGGTCGAACGATGATCGTGGATCTTCAGGATTTCAAGACCATGGTTCGGCAAGTCAAACAAGAAATCGTTTATTTGTAAAAGGAGTACAGGGATATGAAAAAAGTAATGATCGTCGATGATTCGGCATTCATGCGGAAAGTAGTGACAGATTTATTGAATCAGCTGCCTGATATCGAAGTGACCGTCGCTGCCCGCAATGGCAAACAAGCATTGGACTATCTGACCAAAGAAGCGATCGATTTGGTAGTAATGGATGTGGAGATGCCTGTGATGAACGGATTAGAGACCTTGCGGAGGATGAAACAGCAATCAGCCATTCCCGTCATCATGCTTAGTTCATTAACCAATCAAGAAACCACGATTGAGGCATTGGCGCTAGGCGCCCGAGATTTTGTCGAAAAACCGGTCAGTCTATCGATGATCGAAAAAGAATGGATCGCTGAATTTCATCAAAAAATTTTGGCGATGGATCATGAAGCCGGCACGGTTCAAACCCTGATGCCAACGATTGCCCAGCCCACTAAGCTGACGCAAAACAGCTTGCCGGTATCACTTGATGCGCTAGTCATTGGTGCTTCAACAGGCGGACCGCGTGCCTTGCTGGGGATAATCCGCCGTTTGCCTGCGCGTTTGCGTTGTCCCATTTTGATTGTTCAGCATATGCCTGCGGGATTTACGGCTTCCTTTGCAAAGCGCTTAGACACAGAGACAACCGTCCGAGTACAAGAAGCAGTCGATGGCATGCGGATCGAAAATCAAGTGTATCTTTGCCCAGGGGATTACCACATGACGGTCAAACAAGGGCACTTGCAACTGGACCAGCGAGAAAAACGACATGGGACGCGGCCAACCGTCGATTATCTTTTTTCCTCAGCAGCTGACTACTATGGCCCGCAACTAGCGGCAATCGTTTTGACGGGGATGGGAAAAGACGGCACCGCTGGCTTACGACAGATTCAAGCGGCTGGGGGCTATACGATCGTTCAAGACAAAGAAACGTGTACAGTCTTTGGGATGCCGCGGTATGCCATTGAACAAGGAGTCGTGGATGAAGTCCTGCCGTTGCAGGGCATTGAAGCAAAAATTGCACAGATGGTCAGGTGAAGAAGATGGAAGAAGAATTTGCCTTATTTAATGCGTGGGTGGATCGCCGATTAGGGATTCCATTAGCCGCATACAAAGAAAATCAAATGCAGCGCCGCATCCTTACGATCATGGAAAACAGCGGGGCAAAAACGTTGAGGGAATACCAGCAGTTGATCGAAGGAGATGAAGGGGTGCGGGCGGCTTTTTTAGCCCATATCACCATTAACGTAACGGAATTTTATCGCAACAAAGAACTGTTTGACGCCTTTGAACGCGTCTTGAAAACCATTGTTCTCCCGAAAACTACGCTGCCAAAAATTTGGAGTGCCGCATGTTCGATTGGGGCAGAACCCTATACGATCGCCATGCTGCTAGAAAAAAACCAAATTGCCGCAGCCAATGTCTTGGCCACCGATATCGATACGCAAATTTTGGCAAAAGCCAAGCAAGGACTCTATCGAGACCACGAATTGCGGAATGTCTCAGCGGCAGAACGTACCCGTTTTTTTGATGCAAAAGAAAAGAACCAGTTTCAGATCAAACCAGAAATCAAACGGCGAGTTCATTTTAAGCAACACGATCTTTTGAAAGACCCGTACAATGGGCCTTTTGATGTGATCGTTTGCCGCAATGTGACGATTTATTTCAAAAGTGATGCTCGGGATGCCGTCTATCAAAAATTCAGCGATGCATTGGTGCCAGGGGGCATTTTGTTTACGGGAGCGACAGAAACGATCAATTTTGCGGAACAATTCGGTCTCAAGAAAATCGATTCGTTTATCTATCAAAAAGTATAATTTTGTAAAGGAGGGACCCATTTGGATGACAATAGTGTCTATCGTACCCTTTTCTTTGAAGAAACAGACGATCATTTAGCGCAGTTGAATGATCATGTCTTGCAATTGGAAAACGATCCAAAAGATAGCGCCTTGCTGAATGATATTTTCCGTTCTGCCCATACCCTTAAAGGGATGGCGGCAACGATGGGCTATGACGTCATGACGCAGCTGACCCATAAAATGGAAAATATTTTTGAGTTATTTAAAACAGGGACCTTGCAAGTGACCCAGCAATCGATCTCATTGATTTTCAAATGTCTGGATCGCCTGTCAGAACTTGTGGAGGACTTGCGGGAAGAACGCGACCTGCAGCCAGCTCAAATTGCCGATTTATTGGCCGAACTTGACCAAACGGAACATTCTGGCGGTATATCAACCGAGACAGAAGCAAACCAAAAACCCACCGCAGTGGGCGCGTTAACCCCACAGCTTCAACAGATCGATCCTTCTGATCTGTATGTGATCGAGCAAGCGGCTGGAGATGGCTATCAAGCGGTCCAAATTGCTGTTCGCTTAGATGCCCAATCCATGTTAAAAGGTGCTCGTGCCTTCTTGATCATGGAAAAGCTTGGCCAAGCAGGGGATGTTCTCTATACAGAACCAGATGCCCAAACACTCGAAGAAGGCACCTTTGAATCAGATTTTTCACTGCTGTATTTGACGCAGCAAACACTGGCTGATGTCGAGCAAAACATCGCCAGCAATAGTGAGATCGAAGCCTTCGTGGTGGCACCGTTTGATCCTTCAGCTGCTGTGTTGGAGGAGGCAGAAGAGCTGCTTCAACCAGTGCCGACCCCAGAGTCAGAGACTTCTGCTCTTCAGCAAGCGACAACAGAAACGAAAGAAAAATCGCCGGCGCCCGCGCATCATGCGTCCGCCCAAAATCAATCGATCCGAGTCGACTTGAATCGCTTAGATTCATTCTTGGATCTCGTGTCCGAATTGGTGGTCTATCGCAATCAATTAGAAGATGTCAGTGAGCGGGAAAACATCGAAGCAGTCAAAGACCCCTTAGAGCAAGTTTCACGATTGACCTCTGAGCTGCAAGATTTGGTCTTACGGATCCGCATGCAGCAAGTCAATGTCGTTTTTAGTCGCTTTCCGCGAATGGTTCGGGACTTATCCAATGAACTGCAAAAGGAAATGGAACTTGTCATTTTTGGGGAAGAAACGGAATTGGATAAAACAGTGGTTTCTGAGTTGAGTGAACCTCTGGTCCATCTATTGCGTAATTCTGTCGATCACGGCATCGAAGCACCCGATGTTCGGGAAAAACTGGGCAAACCGCGCAAGGGCACGATTCGCTTGGCGGCCTACCAAGAAGGCAATCGCGTGATCATTACTTTAGAGGATGATGGCAAAGGCCTTGATCCGCAAGTAATCAAAGCAAGTGCTGAAAAGAAAGGCTTAGCAACGGAAGGTCTTTCCGATGAAGCGTTGCAGCAGCTGATTTTCCATCCTGGTTTTTCAACGGCGCAAGAAGTGACTAACATTTCTGGGCGCGGTGTCGGGATGGATGCCGTGCAATCGAAGATCACCCAACTAGGGGGCACGATCGAAATGAAGAGCCAGCCAAATAAAGGCACGCAGTTTGTGATCAAATTGCCATTGACTCTGTCGATCATTCAAGCGTTGATGGTTCGCGTCGGAGCAGAAACCTTTGCGATTCCACTAAATCTCGTCGAACGCGTGGTGATGGTCAAAGAAGAAGAGATCATCCAGACGGTCTCGGATGAGGTCTATCGTTTTCAAGAGGAGTTGATTCCCTTGGTTCGGACCGATCAACTCTTAGCGATCGAAGGCGATCCATCTGAGAAAAAATTCGCCATCATCGTCAACAATGACCAGCAATTTCACGGCATTTTGGCAGATGAGCTGATCGGCCAGCAAGAAATCGTCATCAAGAAAATCGATCCATTGCTGCAAAAGCTGAATCGCTATCAAGGGGCAACGATTATGGGCAACGGCTCGATCGCATTGATCCTAGACATTCATGCCATCTGTCAGGAAAAAAAGGATGACCGCCTATGAGTTATACAGCGCTGCAAATCGATGGCCTAAAAGAACTGATCAATATCGGCGGTGGTCACGCTGCGACTAGTTTATCAAAGCTCGTCCAACAACCGATCGATATGCGGGTACCGGAAGTCGAGATTCTAGCGTATGAGGACCTGTATCAGCAGATCATGGCGGAAGACAAAGAAGTTCATGTGGTGATGAGCCAGATCGAAGGGGCGTTTCGAGGGATCTTCTTGTTTGTCTTAACGGATGAATCCGCCGCAAAATTGCGTCAGTTGATGATCCAAGAAAGCGATCCGTCTGAAGAATTGAAGCAATCGGTCATCAACGAGTTGACTAACATTCTTACCAATTCTTTTTTGATCGCGATCGGCCAACTATTGGAAACTCAGCTGAGTGCGTCTTTACCAAGCGCCAGCTATGATTTCTTTGGCGCAGCGATCAGCTCCATCTATCTGGCGATGGCCCAGTATGATGAGCAGGTGATGGTGATTCGTAATGAGTTCGTCTACGCCAAAGAAACATTAGAGGCATCGTTATTTTTGATTCCAGAAATCGGTGTACTAGAAAACATATTTGATTCATTAGGAATTTGAAAGGGGCAAATACAATGTCAAAAAAAGTATTGATCGTGGATGATGCGGTATTTATGCGCATGAAATTAAAGGATATTTTAGAAAAAAACGGCTATGAAGTCGTGGGGGAAGCCCAAAATGGCCAAGAGGCTTTTGAAAAATACCAAGCAACGACACCAGACTTAGTGACTATGGATATCACGATGCCAGAAGTGGATGGCTTAGAGGCATTAAAAATGATCCGCACGTTTGATGCGCAGGCCAAAGTCGTAATGTGCAGTGCCATGGGACAACAAGGAATGGTGATGGATGCGATTCGCGCCGGTGCGGTGGACTTTATCGTGAAGCCCTTTGACACGGACCGCGTAATCACTGCCATCGACAAAGCCTTTGCCTAATGCCTAGGAGGATAGCGACATGCAGATGATTCTTTTCAAAATGGCTCAGCAGTACTATTTGATCTCGGCGGACTCGGTGGACGAGGTCATTGATGCCCCTTCTTTTACGAAGGTGCCCTTAGCACCAGAGTGGGTGGAAGGGTTGATCAATCTGCGGGGGTCTGTCGTAACGGTGATTCGTTTGGCAAAATTGATTCCCATCATGGAACCAGCCTACGAAAAAAACATATTGATCATGAAGAAGCAAGAGGAGACCAAAGGGGTCCTCGTAGAAGAAGTAATTGAAGTTCTTGATATCACCGAAGACGATATCCAACTAAGCAATCAAGAGACAGAACATGCCGTTGGGGTCGTGACGATCGGTGAAAAAGTAGCCAGTGTGATTCAAATCGATCACATGATTTTTTAAAAAAATGGGGGATTAGTGTGGATCAGGTATTGACGCAGCAAGAGATTGATTTATTGTTGAATGCGATGAGCAGCGGAGAGATCGATCAAGAAATTATTGAGATAGAAGACAAACAAGCCAAAGTGAAAGCCTACGATTTTCGCCGACCAACAAAGCTGTCGAAAGAATACGTCAATACCCTGCACATGATCTTCGAGGATTTCTCGAAGATGAGCAGCAGCATGCTTTCTACCCAACTGCGGACCAATGTTTCTTTGCAGTTGGCAGCTATCGAACAAGTCAGTTATGACGAATTTATCCATTCGATACCAAAATTTACTTTGTTGGGGCTCTTTCATTCTCAGCCTTTGAGCGGGATCCAGATGATCGAGATGAATCCACAACTGTGTATGATGTTAGTGGAGTTGTTGTGCGGCGGCTTGGATGTTTATCAAAACAAGCCGATCGAAATGGATTTTAGCGAGAAAAAAAGTTTTACTGATATTGAAACAGCGATCTTGGAAGAAGTAGTAGCACAATTTGTACGGGTCTACCAAAATGTTTGGAAGGACATCGTTGCCTTGGATTCGGTTTTGGATGGAATCGATACGAATCCGCAATTGATGCAAAACATGTCGCCCAACGAACCCGTCGTGTTAGTGACCTTTACTATCAAAATTTTTGAAGTGAAACATTTTATCAATCTATGTATCCCCTATGTCTTCTTTGAAGGGATCATTGATAAATTAAGTTTCCGCAATTGGTTTGATAGCAATCAGCCAGTCAACCAAGACGATAGCCGCGAGTTGCAAAAAAGTTTGAATGGGGTCGGATTGAATCTAGAAGTTCTGTTGGGCCATGCTCAAATGAGTCTTTCTGAGTTTCTCCACTTAGAAGAAGGCGATGTCATCAAACTAGACAAAAAAATTACTGAACCATTAGAGACCTTCATCGATGGAAAACCTTACTTCCGAGCAAAACCTGGGAAGCAAGAGGACCATTTAGCCATTGAATTATTAGACAAGTTAGAAGAGGAGCAAGAACTATGAGTGAACGTTTATCCCAAGCAGAAATCGATGCATTGTTGAATCAAAGTGCCCCAACCCAGCCGCAAGGATTAGAAGAGCAAGTCAAAGTCGACATTATCGGCGAAGTTGGCAATATCTCCATGTCGCAAGCGGCGACGACGTTGTCTTCCATTCTTGATCGTCGGGTCAGCATCACGACTCCCCGGGTGTCTAAAATCAAATTTGGTGAGATCTTAAACGACCTCGTTGCACCAAAAGTAGCAACGACAGTTGAATTTAAAGAAGGCCTTTTAGGCAGTAATTTGATGCTGTTAGAAGTCAAAGATGCCATCGTGATCGCTGATTTGATGATGGGTGGAACTGGTGAAACCAGCAACACTCAATTTACGGAATTAGAGCTAAGTGCTGTGGCAGAAGCCATGAACCAAATGATTGGGACTGCCTCGACTTCGATGGCAACGATGATCAGCCGCAAAGTGGATATCTTGCCGCCGATCGTCAAACTATGGGAGACACCAGAAAACATTGAGTATAGCGGGATCGAGGCAGAGGAAGAGATTTACTGTATCTCATTTTCTTTGCGCGTCGAAGGTTTGATCGAAAGCAAAATCATGCAGATCTTTACGGATCCGGTGGTCAACGATATCGCCAGTGCGATGCTGTCCGATGAAGCGACTGTCGTTACTCGGGAAACACCAACACCGCAGCCAACGGCACCTGTTGCTGCACCTACGCCAGAACCAGCGGCTGCATCAAAGCCCGTTGAAGTCAGCAAACCGGCGTTTCAAACATTGGCCTCTAGCGGGGTGAGCGATGGGGATAATTTGGACTTGATTCTTGATGTGCCACTGGATCTAAGTGTCGTGTTAGGCCGCAGCAAAAAAACCATTAAGGACATTTTATCTTTCAATACGGGGTCCGTCATCGAGCTGGAAAAACTGACGGATGAACCGCTAGAGATTTTGTTGAACGGCAAACTGATCGCTACTGGGGAAGTCGTGGTCATCAATGAAAACTTCGGCGTACGGATCACCAACATTCTTTCGCAAAAACAACGCATCCACAATTTGCATTAATTTGAAGAAATCGCAAAAAGTTAAACATATGGGTTTAACTTTTTTGTGATTTGACCGATAGTAGAGGGTAGAAGAATGAGAACGGAGGAGAACCTATGAAAATCGAAAGAGGTTACGCAGAATACAGCGACAAGGCCATCAAACGTGAAGCGGTCAAACAAGAAAAGCCAACTGCTGCTCAGACAGAAAAAACCGTCGATGTTCAATTGTCCGAAACAGCTCAAGCCATTCAAAAGAGTGCCAATCAAACAGCCAGTCGCAGTGAACGAGTGGCAGAATTGAAACGAGCGATCAAAGAAGGCACCTACCAAGTATCTGCCGAAACGATCGCCGATAAAATGCTGCAACAAGATGAAAAGCAGGTCGACTAGATGACAGAACGGGAATTTGAGCGTCAGCTACAGCAGTTCTTGCGGTTGCTGCAAAAAGAAAAGACCTGCTTGATCAAAAATCAAGCAGAAAAATTACCAGAACTCGTCGAGAAAAAAACCGCCTTCGTACCCGTTTTTTCCACGTATGAAGGAACTCTTTCAGGGGCGATCAAAGAACTCATCCGCCAGATCCAAGTGCAGCAAGCCGAGAATCTCCTGCTGACGGAACAAGCCATTAGTTTCCAAACCGTTTTGATGGATGCAGTCAAAGAAAATATCAAGACACCGGCAAATACGTATTCGAAATACCAAAAAAAACAAGCTGTCTCAACAGCGATCATCGATCAAAAAATGTAAGGAGTACTTCTATGACAGGACTATTTGGTTCATTAGGCACCGCAACCCGGGGCATGACCGCCAATCAAGCAGCGTTGCAAACCAGCAGCCATAACATTGCAAATACCAATACAGACGGCTACTCAAGACAACGAGTCAACTTGCAAGCCGAAGCGTCTTACCATCTAGCGGGTGTCGGCAGCATCGGTATGGGTGTGAAAGTCGGCAGTGTCGAACGGATCGTCGATGATTTTGTCATTGGACAAGTACGCAATGCCAATTCTACCTATACATATTATGAACAAAAAGCAGACATATTAGGACAGCTGGAAAGTTTAATGAATGAGCCTTCTGACAACGGACTGTCCAAACAGCTGGCAACGATGTTTGATTCTTGGACCGCATTAGCCAACAATCCTGAACTGGATACGTCTAAGACCCTTGTGCTGGAAAACAGCAGTACATTTGCCGATACCATCAACCAAATGGGCAAACAAATGACGCAGCTGCAAAGCGACACGCTGGATACCATCGAAAAATCCGCGCTGGACTTCAATGAGAAGGTCAAGCAGCTGCAATCCTTGAATGAACAGATCTATGGGTTGACGACGAGTGGTGAGACACCCAATGATCTTTTAGATCGTCGAGACAGTCTGTTGAAAGATCTCTCGGGTCTAGCAGGGATCGAAACCAAGACCGATCAGTATGGCCGTGGGTTTGTATCCATGAGCGGACAGACGATCTTAAGTGCGGAGGAACGCAATACCCTTAGTGTGGTGGTGGGACAAAGCGAGACAGGCGCCTTGGTTTCCAAAGACGGCAACGCCTTGAATCCTGCCGAAACCATCACAGGGTCTTATCCAGCTGGAACCGTCTTGTTGACGAAAACCACCGACAATGGCGATACCGCCTATACAGAATTGCCGATCAAAGAAGGGGCGATCGGTGGCCTGCAAGCATCATCTAGTGAAATCGGCAGCCGCTTGACGGAATTGAACAACTTTACGACGACGATCGCGCAAGCCATGAACATGGTCTTTACCGGCGGCGCTTCTCGTACAAGCGGACTATTTGAGATCGGCCAAGATGATACCGGCACAGCGACGACGATTCGGGTCAGCCAAGCACTGTTAGATAACCCAAGTCTGGTGACCGGCGGAACGAGCAATGCAGCAGGAGATGGTTCAAGAGCTGCTGCAATGGCGAAACTCAGCAGTGCCAAATTGGATTTCCCGTTGTCAGAAAAGACGATCGCTTCTTTTGATTCTGAGACATTGACGTTTGCTAATGCAGCATCCGGCATGAGTGTCAGCAGTTATTTTAACAGCATCGTCACCAAAAACGGGATCTCAAAACAGCAAGCCGACAATACGGTCAGTGCCCAATTGTCGCTGCTGAATCAACTAGAATACAAAAATCAATCAGTGTCCGGTGTTTCATTAAATGAAGAAATGTCAGATGTGATTCGTTTCCAACAAGGATTTCAGGCCAATGCCCGCATATTATCGGTCGTTTCTGAAATGTTAGACACATTGATCAATCGAACAGGAGTGTAGAACATGCGTATTTCCAATTCAATCACCTACAATGATTTTTTACGAAATCTAGGAACCAACGCCTCCAAAGTCCAATCCACGTTGAATCAGCTATCGAGCTTGAAAGAAGTCAGCAAGTCCTCGGATAATCCACTGCTGGTTTCAAAAATCATGGATCTCAATGTGTCGTTAAATCAAAACAAAACCTACAATAATACGATCAAAGACAGTATTTCTTGGACAAAAGCCCAAGATTCTGCTTTAGAAAGCGTCAGTACCTCGATGCTGCGGATTCGCTCATTGGTTCAATCTTCTGCCAATGCGACAGCCGGCAGTGAGGAATTAGGCGCAAATCGTTCAGAGATCGAGCAAGAGATCGAAGGTATCGTTGAATCATTAAATACCAACTTTGATGGCCGCTATTTATTTAGCGGAACGAATACGACGACGGCGCCTTTTGAGATCGTCAAAGAAAATGACGCCATCGTCGGTATCAAATACAATGGCACCAGTGAAGACTTGCCCCGAGAAATCGCAAACGGGGTCTCGGTGGATCTGTTAGCCAGCGGTGATCGACTGATGAACGAGACGGGCACCGCTACGGATCCCCAAAATTTAAGCACCTACTTCAATGATTTATTGTCTGCGTTGCGCAGTGATGATAAAGATGCCTTAGGGGGCGAGCTTTTAACCGCTCATGACCAGCATGCCACCAATGTAGTGAATGTACGGGCGCAGATCGGCACCCTCTACAATCGCTTGGAGGCGGCAGCTGATCGAAATGAGACGGAAAAGCTGAACTTGACCGAAACACTGTCCAACAAACAAGACGTCGATATTGCGGAAAAGTATATGGAATATCAAAATCAAATGACTGCCTACCGCTCAACATTAGCAATGGGAACAAAGATCATGCAGATGTCCATTCTAGATTATTTAAATTAACCCAAAAAACTTTTGTTCTTTGACGGGAGCAAAAGTTTTTTATTTTTTTTAGAAAAAAGGCTTAACCCTGAACGGTTTCTTCCGATAAATAGTAGCAGAGGGAAACCTTAGCGAATAAAAATTAGGAGGAACTACACATGAGAATCAATACAAACGTTTCAGCATTGAATACTTACTCACGCCTAACGGCAGCAAATGCTTCTAAAAGCAATTCTTTGTCTAAATTATCTTCAGGCTTACGCATCAACAAAGCTGGGGACGACGCAGCTGGCTTAGCAATTTCTGAAAAAATGAAAGGCCAAATCGGCGGTTTGTCACAAGCAAAAAGCAATGCACAAGATGGTATCTCATTGATCCAAACAGCAGAAGGTGCATTAAATGAAACCCACAGCATCTTAGGCCGTATGCGTGACCTTGCGGTTCAAAGTTCAAACGGTACGTTAAGTGATGACGACCGCAGTGCGATCAACAAAGAATACACCGCATTGTCTGATGAAATCGATCGTATCAGCAATACCACTGAATTCAATACAAAAAGCTTGTTAACTGGTGAAGGCGATGATGCGAAATCATTCACTTTCCAAATCGGTGCCAACGCAAACCAAACAATGGGCGTTTCAATCAACAACATGAGCTCATCTGCATTGAAAGTAAAAGGCTTAGATTTAACACAAGCCATTGACACAAGCGATGCCAAAGCTGTTGCTGCAGCAAAAGATAAAGCAGTAGCGACTGCCTTCAAAGCAGATGCTACAACAAAATATGCAGCGGACGGCACAGTTGATGCGGCAGCTGGTAAAACAGTTGCTGAATTACAAACAGCCATCGATACAGCTGCGGATGATACAGCAAAAGCAACAGCTCAAAAAACATACGATGATGCTTTAGCAACATTTACCGCTTCTGATGAAGGCAAAGCAGCAGCGGCAACTGTCAGCGTTGAAAACAACCCAATCACGAAAATCGATGAAGCGATCAAAGCAGTTTCTGCACAACGTGCGGATCTTGGTGCGGCGCAAAACCGTCTAGAACACACAATCAACAACTTAGGTACAACACAAGAAAACCTATCTGAAGCAAACTCACGTATCCGTGACGTTGATATGGCCCAAGAAATGATGAGCTTTACGAAGAGCAACATCCTTTCTCAAGCAGCAACTTCAATGTTGGCACAAGCAAACTCAATGCCTAACAGCGTATTGAGCTTGTTACAAGGATAATTTTTGATCAAGTGAACCACTGACACAAGGACTGCCTAGGGGAAGCGCAGTTCTTGTGTTTTACATAGCAGCACAAAAACGCTTAGAAATGAGGAAGCTCTGATGGATATTCAGCCAATGTCAGGAATACACCCGATCGAAGCCGTTGCGTCGGTCGCTAAAGCACGTCCGATCGAATCCCTAGATCCAGAGACCGCCAACCTTCAGCCGCAACACCAAGAGGGGAAAATGGCGGAGAAAAAGGAACGGACAGTGGTCACTGAACCGCCGATCCACTATTTTTCAGTAGCCGATCAGCACAAGATCGCAGCCTCCGTGGAGGAAGTGAATCAGCGACTACTTGGCAAAGATATGAAATTGGCTTATGAAGTACATGAGCGCACAGGGCGTACGATGGTGCGTTTAGTGGATATGCAGACCAACGAAGTGATCAAAGAGATCCCACCAGCCAACATGCTAGATGTGATTGGAAAAATATGGGATGACATGGGCATTGCGGTCGATCGAAAGGGATGAAACTATGGCAAGTGTAACCAGCAGTTCAGGAATCAGTACAACGCTAGGGAGTTATTCTGGCGTGACTTCAGAAGATATTGAAAAATTATTGGCGGCAGATGCGATCAATAAGACCCGTGCTGAGAATAAAATCACGTCGCTTAAAGCACAAAAAACGGCATGGAGTGATATCAGCACTCGCTTGACTAACTTTTTGTCAAAAGTCGATGCGTTACAAAAAGATGATGCTTATCAAACAAAAAAAGCGACGACCACCAATAGTAGTATCGCTTCAATTGCAGGAACAACGGAAGCCCCAGAAGGCACCTATGATCTAAAAGTCAACCAACTAGCAACAGCCACGAAGGTGACGGGGAGTCAAGTAGCTCAAAGCAGCAAAACGGCCCTAAATGTCAGTGGTCAGCTGTCATTGACCAGTTCGGAAGTCGATGAAGATGGCAAACCGATCACCGCTTCGATCGAGATCACTGCCGAAGACAGCTTAAAAGATGTGGCAGCTAAGATCAATGGCCAAAGCAAGACGACCTTCGTTGCAGCGAGCATCGTGGATAACCGTTTGATTTTAACGAATACGAAAATGGGCGACAAAAACTTCTTGATCGACGGCAATGCCGCCGAAGGATTAGGGATCGGTTCAACTGCGGCTACGACGCAAGGCCAACCGGCTATTTTTGAACTAGACGGCATGGAGATCACCCGCGACAGCAATAGTGTGACGGATGTTATCGATGGTGTCACTCTGACGTTAGCGAAAAAAAGCGAGGAGCATGTGACGCTTTCTTTAGCCAATGATACTTCGAAAGTCGTTGATGCAGTACAAGGATTAGTGGATCAATACAATAGCTTGATGAGTTTTATCGGCGATAATTTGACCGTGGGAGATCCTAGTAGTGAAAACAACAAGACGGGGACCTTGGTGGGAGACAGTGCGTTGACCCGTCTACAGACTCAATTGCGAAATTTGATCACCATTCCAGCCGTCAGCGGATCAAAGCTGACTGCTAATAAGCTAGGCATCTCCACCGTCGATAATGATGGTACATTGGGACTGGATACGACCAAGTTAAAAGAAGCCCTAGCGGAAGATCCCGCTGCTGTGAAGTCCTTCTTTTATGCAAGTACGAAAACCAAAGAAGCCGATGGCACTGCGAGTACGAAAGAGACCGGCTATACATTAGCGCTAAAAGAATTAGCCAACAGCTATGTTGTCAATACTTCAGCCAATAAAGGGATCATTGCCACCAAATCTGCGACCTATGACAGTACCATCAAGGATTTGAACAAACAGATTACACGGTTTGATGCTATTTTAGCAATGAAAAAAGAGCGTTACATCACAATGTTTACCAAATTAGACTCCGTGATGATGGAGGCTGAAAATCAGCTGAGTTACCTAAGCAATCAGTTTGCCAATACGTCAAACTAGGCAGGATAGCCGATTAAAGCAGTCACTTTTTCATTCGCATAAGAAACCCTCGTCAACAAGAAAGGAAACAACCTATGGAGCCACACGTATCATTAGATGAACGTTTGAATCAGATTTTAACTGGTTTTGCCCAATGGCGCGGCGACAGCGAAGAAGCCAGTCGTTTGATGGCAGCCAATGCAGCGGTCATAGCAGCCATGCAAGCAGAAGAACAGAGCCATAGTCCACAAACCAGTGCATTGGCGCAACAAGTGATCCAAGCGTATCAAGCGTTCCTAGACCAGGTCAAAGCCCAGCAGCAAGAGATCAAACAAGAATTGGGGCGTTTGAACCGCAAAAACAATCTTGTCAAAACGTATTTGCAGCAAGAAGACAGTGCCGCCTTCGTCGAATTTGATTTATAGTGAGGAAAAAAAGATGAATTATCAAAAAATGCAAAACAACTATCTGCAGAACCAAGTAATGAGTGCCTCCCCCAACAAACTGATTGAAATGCTGTTGCAAGCAGCCATCAAAAACATCAAATTAGCAGTGATCGCATTGGAAAAAGAAGAGTTGAGCCAAGCCCATCAGCAATTTGTCAAGGCGCAGAATATTTTATTGGAATTACGGGTCTCTTTAGACCGTGAGCAAGGCGGCGCTATTGCTGAAGATCTCGATCAGCTGTATGGCTATATGTACGATCAGCTAGTCAGTGCCAATGTCCAAAAAGAGGCAGCCCCTGCAGAAACGGTCGTCCCGCTTTTAAGCGAACTACTGGAAAGCTGGCAAACGATCACCCAATAAATTTGAGAAAAAGCAAAGAAACGACCACCTAAAACCTAGAAAAGTTTAGTAATTGGTTAAATTTTTACCATGTATCCCTTTTCACTAAGCTTTCTTTTTCCCCTCCTCGTCCCTATCTGGTACTCTTTTTATGAGCGTACCGAAAAGGTGCAAGGAGGTTTTTTTTTGAAACAAAAAATAGTACAAAAGCCGCTTTTCTGGCAAGTGGTGATTCTGATTGCAATGAGTGGTGTTTTTTTATTACCGCAGATCTTAGGCCAAGGCATGATTTTGGGCTCTGATGTGGTCTTTCACTTCAATCGTTTTTATGAGACCAGCCAGCAGATCAAAGAGGGCAATTTTCAATATTTTCTTTCTATCTACGGGTTTCAGCAATCTGCTCGTATCGTCAATGCATTATACGGTCCCTTTTTTGCCTATTTCCAAGGTCTGCTGGTCTTGCTGAGTCCTTCGTGGTTTTCCTACCAACTGCTCGCCAATGGGCTGCTCTATCTGCTAGCAGGGTTTTCGATGTTTGGCTTATTAAAGAAACTACGAGTCAATGGCTGGCTGTCAGTGGGGATGAGCATCCTGTTTATGGCGACCTATTCTGTCCAGTATTGGATTGAGCGGCAGGGCTTTTCTGCTTGGGGAGCAGCCGTGTTACCGCTGTGTCTGATTCCACTGATCGCACTAGGGGAACATAAACGGTTGCGGCCTTTTGCGGTAGGGGTTTCCGTGGCGGTCTTATTTCAAATCCATGTGTTTTCAAGCATCTTGTTAGTGCTCTTATATGTGCCCTTTTTCTTACGCGCCTTTTTTGTTGGAACTTCCGGCGAAGAAAAACGACAATTGGTGCTGCGCTTAGCAGGAGCGATCGGGATTTTCTTGCTGCTGACCGCCAATATTTGGTTAGGGATGTTGGATCTCTATACGAGTAACACGTTGATCGCGCCTTTTGTGAATCGCAACATGCAGAACAATACCATTACTGGAACCAGCAGCTATTGGTGGACGACTCCGTACCTGCTGCCAATCTTATGTGCCTTGTTCTTTTGCGGTGCGATTCGTGTATGGCCTCGTCTATCCGGCGGCTTCAAATTAATGACAGCAGCTGCAGCGGTCTTTTTCGTTTTATCATCGAACGCTATTCCTTGGCAATGGCTAGGCAGTCTGGACAATGGTGTGATCAATTTACTACAATTCCCTTTTCGGTTCTTTGTTCCTGCCACGATTTTGATCTTAGTCGGTTTGTGCCTGCTGGTTCCTTATTATCGGGGCAAGCCATTGGCAAATCCGCGTTGGTTCGTCCTCGTTTTAGTTTTGAGTGTTGGTCAAATCCTGATCCAAAACACGGTCAAAATGCAGGACTGGCACTCCGATGAAGCGGCAGTTTCACTGCGAAACCACACCTATCTCTCGGCGGAATCTGAAGCGCAATTGAAGGAAGCCTATTTTAGTAAAGACAAGTCCTTAGCATTAGCGCTGTATCAACGTTCTACCCCAGATTATCTGCCCCTCTATCAAGAGACCAAGAAGAACAAGTACAATTTGTACGGGGAAGAAATCATTGAAAAAAATGATACCGTGGCAAAAACCGTAGAAAACGGGAAACTTACTTTACGTTGGCAAGGTGATCAAGAGGCGTGGAAGGCGTTACCGATCATCAATTACCGCTATACTGAATTGACCCTCAATCAGCAGCCACTAACTGAGAAAGATGTCTCTTTGAGTGCCATTGGTGCCGTTTCTGTCCAACAGCAAGCAGGGGAGAATGTCTTAGTCGTTGACTATGACGCACCTTGGTTTTTCGACGGAGCTTTATGGCTGACGATCATTTCTTGGATCGCTTTACTCATCGGCTTTATCAGCTGGAAAACAAGACAGCTGTATCGTCGTCGTAAGGTCGTACAAGCTTTATTGAAAGAATCTGAATAAAATGAATCAGAAAAGAACTTCAGCGAGAGGGCTGAAGTTCTTTTTTTGTTGATCAGCAACAGTGTACCTATTTTTTTCCGAGAGAAACAATAATCGTTGCGTGCGCAACGATTATTCCTTATAATAGATAAGACACTTTGAAGAACCAAGAAAGGCAGGAGTGCTCATGGAAGCCATTATCCGCTCAATCAATCATATTGCCCGTCTCGCCACCCTTTATCGGGAAAAAGAACTGAAAAAATTTGGTTTAGGTGGGATGCATCATACCTATATCTTAAACATTTGCCGTCAACCGGGGATCAGTCAAGAAGCCTTAGCCAAGAAGATTTTTGTTAATAAAAGCAATGTTGCCCGTCAACTAGCGATCTTAGAAGAACGAGGATTTGTCACTAGAACCAGCAGTCCCACCGACAAACGACAATTACTGGTTTATCCAACCGAAAAAGCACTTGTTGTCCAACCAAAGATCCAACAGCTGCTTCAAAGCTGGAATGAACAAGTCGTAGCAGGTTTTTCTGCTGCCCAACAGCAGCAGTTGATCGCTGATCTGGAAATCGTCAAAGAAAATTCCCAACGGCTTTTAGCGAAAGTTGAGGCGATGGAATGAATCTTTTGACTCAATATTTAAAACCCTATATCGGCCGCATTTCCCTTGGCGTCAGCATCAAATTCTTCGGGTCATTGATGGACTTGCTATTGCCTTGGATTTTGGCGTATATCATCGATTCTGTGATTCCCACGAAGCAAGTATCAGCGATTTTTGCTTGGGGCGGGGCGATGGTGGTCTGCTCCATCATCGCAGTTGTCACCAATATCATCGCCAATCGGATGGCCTCTAGTGTTGCTCGCGATACCACCGGTAGTATTCGCCATGATTTATTTGAAAAAGTTTCCTATCTGTCGATTCCGCAAGTCGAAGAAGTCGGGATTCCTTCCTTGGTGTCTCGCTTGACGACAGACACTTACAACATCCATCAAACGGTAGGGATGATCCAGCGGATGGGGATTCGTGCCCCGATTCTGTTATTAGGGGGAATCATGATCACTGCTACATTAGATCCCGTTTTGACACTGGTTTTAGTAGGCGTCTTGCCCTTCACTTTAGTGGCGGCAGTCACGATCTCAAAACGGGGGATCCCCTTGTTTGCCTCATTGCAAAAGCAAGTGGATGTGTTGGTGCGGACTGTCCGAGAAAATGTAACTGGGGCTCGGGTGATCAAGGCCTTGTCTAAAGCAGATTACGAGAAAAAGCGCTTTGATCACGTCAATCAAGACGTAGTAGCTGCGGAAACCACTGCTAATCGAACCATGGCTGCGACACCACCTCTGATGGACCTCTTTTTGAATATCGGGTTGACATTGGTGATCGTCGTCAGTGCCTTTCGCGTCAATCAAGGGTTGACCCAACCAGGGGTCATCATTGCCTTTTTGACCTATTTTACGATCATTTTGAATGCCATGCTCAGTATCACTCGCATCTTTGTAATCGTGTCGAAGGGGCTCGCTTCTGCCGATCGGATCCAATCCGTCTTGCGCCTCCCGCAAAATATGCAAGTCATTGAGGCACCTGTCAAAGAAGAGTCGGCGCATATCGTTTTTGAAAAAGTTTCCTTCACTTATCCTAACGGTACCCGGGTGCTGAAAGACATCGATTTCTCCTTGCAGCCGGGAGAAACCTTAGGGATCATCGGTGCGACTGGTAGCGGAAAATCAACGATCGTCAAATTACTGCTGCGGCTCTATGACCCAACGAAGGGTATGATCCGCATCGCTGGTCGCGACATTCGCTCCATCGATCCGACGGAGTTGCATCAGTTATTCGGTGTCGTCTTACAAAAAGACGTGCTTTTTGCGGAAACGATTGAAGAAAATATCGCCTTTGGCCGGCGGTTTTCCAAAGAGCAGATCGAAGAAGCGGCGGCTCGCGCCCAAGCCAAGGAGTTTATCAATCAACTACCCAAGCGCTTAGCTCATCCACTGCATGCCAAAGGCAGCAATTTAAGCGGCGGTCAAAAGCAGCGGGTCTTGTTATCGCGGGCATTGGCGGGGGATCCGGAAATTTTGATTTTGGATGACTCCGCCAGTGCGCTAGATTATCGGACCGACGCTCAGTTGCGCAAGGTCCTGAAACAGCAGTTTCAACAGACGACGACGATCTTGATCGCGCAGCGGATCAGTTCGATCCAGCATGCCGACAAAATTTTGGTACTGGAAAATGGTCAAATGAACGGTTTTGGCAGTCACCAAGAATTACTAGCAGATAATGTGATCTACCAAGCCATTTATCAAGGGCAGACAGGAGGTGCCGATGATGCCGAAGATGCCGAAGAAAAAAACGGAAAAACCAAAGGATAGCAAGAAAACACTCCGCCGTTTGTGGGGCTATCTCTACGAGTACAAAGGACTCCTGTTGGCAGCCGCTATTTTAATGATGGTCAGCAACATCTTCGCCTTGGTGGGACCGTTGCTTTCCGGGTACGCCATTGATGCCATTCAACCGGGTCCCGGCAAGGTCATTTTTGAGCGGGTCTTCTTTTATTGCGGGCTGATGCTCCTGTTTTATCTTGCTTCTTCCCTTCTTAGTTATCTGATTTCTCTGATGATGATCCGCTTGAGTCAGCGGGTGGTGGCAGCGATGCGCAAGGCGATTTTTGATAAAATCACCGAACTGCCGGTGGGGTATTTTGACCGGGTCGCCACTGGGGATATCATCAGCCGCATCAGTTATGACGTCGATACCATCAATACGTCATTGGCCAGCGATGCCATTCAAGTTCTCAGCAGTCTTGTGACGATCATTGGTTCGTTTGTAATGATGGTTTTGATTTCGCCATTGCTAGTGCTGATTTTTGTCGTAACGGTCCCTGCTTCGATCTTTTTGACTCGCTTTTTGATGAGCAAATTTCAACCATTGTTTCGCCATCGGTCCCGCAAATTAGGCGAGCTGAACGGCTTTGTGGAAGAGATTATTTCTGGTCAGCAAACGATTAAGCTTTACAACCAAGAAGAAGCGATCATCAGCCGTTTTGATGAAAAAAACCAAGAAGCGGTGGATGCCTATTACAATGCCGAATACTACGGCAGTATGACCGGTCCTTCCATCAACTTTATCAACAATCTGTCGTTATCCTTGATCAGTATGTTTGGCGCCTTGCTGTTTTTGTTCGGTCATCTGACACTCGGAAATGTTTCTTCCTTTGTTCTTTACTCCAGAAAATTCTCAGGACCAATCAATGAGTTAGCCAACATCTTCAGCGATTTGCAATCGGCATTGGCGGCGGCAGAACGGATCTTCCGTTTGCTGGATGAAGAACCGGAAGTTTCTGATGTTCCTGGAGCCTACGAATACCACGAGGTGTCTGGTGAGGTCGCCTTTGACCATGTGACCTTCGGCTACCAAGCACAGCAGCCCATCATCAAAGACCTTTCGCTGCAAGTACCAGCTGGCAGCTTGGTCGCGATCGTCGGACCGACCGGAGCCGGGAAAACCACCATTGTGAACCTCTTGATGCGGTTTTATGACCCTGACCAAGGAGCGATTCGTTTAGATGGAAAAAATATCCGCCAAACGACACGCCGCAGCTTACGGCAAAGCTATGCAATGGTGCTGCAAGACACGTGGCTGTTCACGGGAACGGTTTTCGACAATTTGGCCTACGGCAAGGCGAATGCGACGTTGGCAGAAGTTCAAGCTGCTGCACAAGCCGCCCATATCCATGACTTTATTATGAGCCTGCCAAAAGGCTATGATACTTTGATTTCTGAAGACGGAACCGGTATTTCACAAGGGCAAAAACAACTATTGACGATTGCGCGAGCAATGCTGTTAGATGCCGATCTGCTGATTCTTGATGAAGCCACATCGAATGTCGACACGCAAACGGAGCTGCTGATCCAAGCAGCGATGACCAAATTGATGAAAGGCAAAACATCCTTTGTGATCGCCCATCGCTTGTCCACGATTAGACATGCCGACACGATCCTCGTGGTGGAACAGGGCAATATCGTAGAGCAAGGGACCCACGAAGAGTTAGTAGCCAGAGAGGGGCGTTATGCCGCACTCTATCAGGCACAATTTGACGCATGATCCATAACTAGTCCGCATCCGTACAAGGAGTAACCCACTGCTTGCACGGATGTTTTTTGCGTGCCATCGGCTTTCTTGGCACAGGTAAAAAATCTTCTTATGACAAATCAGGCAATTATCGGTATACTTAAGAAAGGGGTATCATCAAACAGAAAGAAGGGAAACAATTGGATCATAAACAACTAAAAGAATTCCCCAACGATTTCTTATGGGGTTCAGCATCAGCAGCCTATCAAGTAGAGGGCGCATGGCAAGAAGACGGCAAAGGCGCTTCAGTTTGGGACGATTTTGTCCGCATTCCAGGCAAAACCTTTAAAGCAACGAACGGAGATGTCGCGGTCGACCATTACCACCGCTTCAAAGAAGATGTTGCCTTGATGAAAGAACAAGGATTGAAAACCTATCGTTTTTCCATTGCATGGACACGGATTTTTCCAGAAGGACGAGGAGAAGTCAATCAAGCAGGGTTAGACTTTTATTTAGCATTGATCGATGAGCTGATTAAAGCAGGGATCGAACCAATGGTGACCTTGTACCATTGGGATCTGCCACGTACGTTGCAAGAAGAATATGGCGGCTGGGAATCTCGCAAAATCATTGAAGATTTCACCAACTATGCGGCGGTATTGTTTGAAGCCTTTCGCGGCAAAGTTCACTATTGGGTCAGCTTGAATGAACAAAATATCTTTACTTCTTTAGGCTATCTTTTAGCTGCCCATCCACCAGGAGTGACCGATCCTAAACGGATGTATGAAGTCAATCATATCGCTAATTTGGCAAATGCGTCGGTGATCAACAAGTTCCATGAGATGAAAATCCCAGGGAAAATCGGACCAAGTTTCGCCTATTCACCAAACTACCCAATCAACAGCGACCCGAAAAATATTTTGGCAGCTGAAAACGCCGAAGACTTGATGGCGCATTATTGGTTAGACGTCTATCTATGGGGCGAATACCCGATTGCTGCAATGAATTACTTGAACGAGCAAGGGATCGCACCAACGATCGAACCAGGAGATATGGACTTGCTGCGTTCAGCAAAACCAGATTTCTTAGGGATCAACTATTACCAAACAGCAACGAATGCCTACAATCCATTAGATGGTGTCGGTGCCGGTAAAATGAACACCACTGGGAAAAAAGGTAGCTCCGAAGAAACCGGGACACCAGGAATGTTCAAAAAAGCTGAAAATCCATTTGTGGAACGGACGAATTGGGATTGGGAGATCGATCCTCAAGGGCTGCGGATCGCTTTACGCCGAATCACTAGCCGTTATCGGGTGCCTGTGATCATTACGGAAAACGGACTTGGTGAATACGATAAACTAACAGACGATCACCAAATCCATGACCAATACCGCATCGATTATTTAGCAGGGCATGTCCATGCCATCAAAGAAGCGATCAGCGACGGCGCGGAAGTTCTTGGCTATTGCACCTGGTCCTTCACTGATTTGCTAAGCTGGTTGAACGGCTACCAAAAACGCTATGGCTTTGTCTATGTCGACCAAGATGAAACCCAAGAAGGGTCACTGGCACGCTACAAGAAAGACAGCTTCTACTGGTACCAAGAGCTGATCAAAACCAACGGGCAAGAGTGCTAGCCTCCTAAAGCCAATACCTGAATAAGCGAAACGACCCCTGCAACGGCAGTGATCGTTTCTTAGAAAAAAGTACGTTCCACCTGTAGCGACCGCCCAAAGGTAGACCAAAAGTCTCGCTTTTTGGGCCGCTTCAAAGGAGAACGTCCTTTTTTTGAGTATTATCGTTGACAAGTGTAAACGATAATTGTAAAGTAGAAGAAGATTACAACTGTAAACATAAAAGGTGAATGGGTTTGCATAGCAAGCAAGGAGGAAGGAAACAATGATCGAAAAGAATTATGGGGTAAAAGGGATGACCTGTGCGTCTTGTTCCCAGACAGTCGAAAAAACAGTCAGCAAGCTGGCGGGGGTCGACCAAGCAGCTGTCAATTTGGCTACTGAAAAATTACATATTCGTTATGATGAGCAGCAGCTCACCGAAGAAACACTCGCTGAGGCCATCAAAGCAGCGGGCTATCAACTGATCGGCTCTCAAAGACAAGAGACCTTTGCCATCTCGGGCATGACCTGTGCGTCTTGTGTCCAAACAGTAGAAAAAGCTGTCCAAAAATTAGCGGGTGTGGAGCAAGCCTCCGTCAATCTGGCGACAGAAAAACTGACGGTCAGCTATCAACAAGACCAAGTGTCCGCCGCGAAGATCGCAGCTGCCGTGAAAGAGGCGGGCTATGACGCACAGCTGCCGACCGCTTCTGCCGACAAGGCGGATTCAAAACAGGCAGAGATTCGTGCTTTATGGCAACGGTTTTGGCTTTCGGCGCTCTTTACGATCCCCTTGTTCTATTTGACGATGGGGGAAATGATCGGTTTGCCGATCCCTGGCTTTTTAGATCCAATGGCCTATCCAGTCAATTTCGTTACCACTCAATTGATTTTAGTCTTACCGGTGATGGTCCTCGGTCGCGCCTTTTACATTGCTGGTTTCAAAGCGCTTTGGAAAGGCCATCCTAACATGGATTCCCTCGTCGCATTGGGAACCAGTGCTGCCTTCTTTTATAGTATTTATGGGACCGTGATGGTCTACCTGGGCACGACCCACTATGCGATGCACTTGTACTATGAAACGGCCGCCGTTATTTTGGCATTAGTGACCTTAGGAAAATACCTTGAGTCGGTCTCAAAGGGCAAAACCTCCGAAGCCATCAAGAAGTTGTTGGATCTCGCACCGAAAAAAGCCCGCGTGCTTCGCGGCAGCGGGCATCAAGCCGAAGAAGTCGAAGTGGGTATTGAAGAAGTCGCAGCCGGCGATATCTTAGTCGTACGACCTGGTGAAAAGATTCCTGTGGATGGGATCGTTACCCAAGGACGCTCTGCCATCGATGAATCAATGATCACCGGAGAAAGCTTACCTATCGAAAAACAAGTCGGTGATCGGGTGATCGGCGCTAGTATCAACAAAAATGGCTCGTTTCAATACGAAGCCACCAATGTGGGAGAAGATTCAACGTTAGCGCAAATCATTCAGTTAGTAGAAAATGCCCAAGGCTCCAAAGCGCCGATTGCCCGCATGGCAGATAAAGTTTCGGGTGTGTTTGTCCCGATTGTCATGGTCTTGGCGGTTTTTGCAGGACTTGCCTGGTTTTTCTTAGGACAAGAAACCTGGATCTTCTCATTGACCATTACGATCTCTGTATTAGTGATTGCTTGTCCGTGTGCCTTAGGATTAGCGACACCGACCGCCATCATGGTGGGTGCGGGCAAAGGGGCAGAAAATGGCGTCTTGATCAAAAGCGGCGATGCGTTAGAAACAGCTAGAAACGTGACGACGATCGTCTTTGATAAAACTGGCACGATCACAGAAGGCAAACCAGTCGTAACCGATCTCCTGCCTGCCGGCAACCACACGCCGACGGAATTGCTGCAACTGGCGGCTTCTGTTGAAAAAGGCTCAGAACATCCATTAGGCGAAGCCATTGTGATCGAAGCCCGCAAGCAAGCCCTCGCCCTGCAAGAAGTTGACGGGTTTGAAGCGATTCCGGGGCATGGGATTCAAGGCACGATTGCTGGCAGTCCAGTCCTATTAGGCAACCAGAAATGGCTGGAAAAACAAAACGTTGCCATCGATGGCCTGATCGAGCAAGCCCAACAATTGGCTCACGAAGGGAAAACACCGATGTATGTTGCCAAAGACGGCGAAGCGATCGGGATCATCGCTGTGGCAGATACTATCAAAGAAAGCAGTCGAAAAGCCATTGAGCGGTTGCATCAAATGGGCTTGTACGTAGCAATGATCACGGGCGACAATGCTCGGACAGCCCAAGCCATCGCCAAACAAGTCGGTATCGATGAAGTAATCAGTGACGTCTTGCCAGAAGATAAAGCCGCCAAAGTAGCCGGCCTCCAAGCCAAAGGCCAAAAGGTTGCGATGGTAGGTGACGGGATCAATGATGCGCCGGCGTTAGCCCAAGCCGATGTAGGGATCGCGATTGGCTCTGGTACCGATGTCGCCATCGAATCGGCAGACATCGTACTGATGCGCAGCGATCTGATGGACGTCCCATCAGCGATCGAGTTAAGTCGGGCAACCATCAAAAACATCAAAGAAAATCTTTTCTGGGCTTTTGCTTATAACGTCTTAGGCATTCCTGTCGCAATGGGTGTGTTGCATCTTTTCGGCGGCCCCTTGCTCAATCCAATGATCGCCGGGGCGGCCATGAGCTTCAGCTCGGTATCCGTTTTATTAAATGCCTTGCGGCTGAAACGATTCCAACCCTCAGCAAAAAAATAAACGAAGCAACGAATGCAACAACAAAAAGACCTGCCCACGGTTTCTGATGGAAGAAAACCGTGGATAGGTCTTTTTAGTGCTGGACATCTAAATAAGAGTAGGCCCGCACGTCATAACGGTTGCGACTACGGGAAAATTCGATAGGTGAGCCATTTTTCTGATAGACGATCTGTTCGATCTCTAAAACCGGATCATCGGCTTTACAGTTCAAATACCGTTGATCGTACGCGGTGCTTTTATCAGCGGCAATGGTGCGGTAAGCGCCGGCAAACTGGACCCCTAGTTCCTCTTTGACATAGCGGTAGATAGAACTTTCTAAATGGCCACGAGTTAAATTGGGCACCAAATGGACCGGCATATAGGTATATTCTAAAATAAACGGCTGGTCTTCAAGAATCCGCAAGCGGACAATACTATAGATCGGCTGTTCTTCCGTCAACATCAACTTTTCTTGGATCGTTTGGTCAGGAAATTCGACTTGAAAATCGATGACCTGACTGACTAGCTTGCGGCCAGCTTTGCCCATTTCTGTTGACAAGCCTTCATAGACCGTTAAAGCAGTGGTGTCTTTTTTTAAGAATGGGTGGTTCAATATTTTTGTTCCAGCGCCCCGCTGAGAATAAACCAGTCCTTCCATGGCTAAAATACCGATGGCTTTTTTGACGGTCATCCGGCTGACTCCGAATTCTTCGACTAAATCAGTTTGATTCGGCAGTAAGCTGTCAGGCGGATACGTTTTGTTTTTGATACGTGTGCGTAAAATATTGGCAATTTCTTGGTATTTTGGCATCTGATCACCTCGCAAGAAGTATAGCTGAAAAAAGCGGTTTCGACAATCAAACCTTGGTTTTTTTATAAAAAGAACGGCTGACTGAAAAAATTCAGCCAGCCGTTGCGCTTAATCGATCGATGGTTCTGCTTGACGATCTAAAACACGTAAGAATGGATACCAGATTAAGCCGACGATCACCACGTCAATGACTTGCAGCAAACCACCTAACCAAGAGTTGGTTGCTAAGACACCACTGAAGACCACTGGAACGGTCCAAGGAACAGAAACACCAGTTGGTGCAGGAACAAGTCCAGCCGCCATCACTAAGTAGTTGAAGGTCGTTACCACAAGAGGTGCCACGACCCAAGGAATCAGGATCGTCGCATTCAAGACGATCGGCATACCGAAGATTGCTGGTTCGTTGACGTTAAAGATCCCTGGTGCTAAAGCCAAACGACCAACATCGCGGTATTGTTTTTTCTTCAATACAAAAGCCATCAAGATAACAACTGCTAACGTCATACCAGAACCGCCTAATCCAACGGTGAAGGTTTCCATAAATGGTTTTGTGACGATATGCGGCAGTGCATCCCCATTTTGATACGCTTCTAAGTTGTCTAACATTAATGTATTCCAAATCGGGTCCATCACAGAGTTGACGATGATTTGACCATGTAGACCGAAGAACCAAAGGAATTGGACAAAGAACAAAGCCAATAGAGTTGCTGGCAAGCTGCTGCCTAGTCCAGTCAATGGTTTTTGGATCAATTCATAAACCAAGTCATGCAAGTTGGCATTGAAGACACCCGTCATGATGGCATTGATCACTAAAAATACCGTTAAGGTGATAATTGCTGGAATCAAAGCGGCAAAAGATTTAGAAACTGCTGGTGGCACCCCATCAGGCATTTTGATCTGCCAGCCGCGTTTTGTGATGCGGCAATAGATTTCAGCTGCTAAAAATGCTGCGATCATCCCGATAAACATCCCTTTTGCGCCAAGACGATCAAGAGACAGCACGCCGGAGATCGTTTCGCCAGATTCAGTAGTCATAAAGAAAGGAGTTAAGATCAAAAAGCTGGCAAAAGAAACGGCGCCGCCAAAAATCCCTTCCACATCATATGATTTTGATAAATAATAGCCGATACCGAAAGTAACGAAAACAGTCATGATACTCATTGTTGCGTTTTGCCCATTGCCAAACAGCGTTCCTAATGTTCCTTTAGTGGCATCACTGAAGAAGGGCAGGTTGTTTAAAACGACCACGATCGATCCAAACATAGTGATTGGGAACGAAAGCATAAACGCGTCCCGCAAGACGGTCAGGTAGCGATTTTGTCCTAAGGCATTCGCCAAGGGCAAAATCTTTTCAGATAACTTGTCCATAAAACCATTCATTATTAGTTCACTCCTTAAATTTCTTTTTGCAATCGATTACATTGATAATGTATCATGTTTTATTTTAAATGTCTATACATTTATTTTAAAAAAGATTGATTTTTGTAACTGCTTCCTTTATGATTAGGGCAGCAAAGAAAAAATGAGGAGTGAATGAAGATGGATTATCAATTTCCAGCAGGCTTTTGGTGGGGGTCAGCCGCTAGTGGCCCACAAACAGAAGGTGTATTTGAAGGTGATGGCAAAGGGGCAAGCATCTGGGATTACTGGTATCAGCAAGAACCAGAGAAATTTTTCGATAGGGTAGGTCCTGAAAAAACCTCGCAAGTCTACACACGCTATCAAGAAGATATTCAACTCATGAAAGAAACCGGCCATACGACGTTTCGGACGTCGATCCAATGGAGTCGTCTTTTCCCGCAAGGCAAAGGAGAAGTCAATCAAAAAGCCGTTGATTTTTACAATGCCTACATTGATGAGTTGATCGCCAACGGGATCGAACCTTTCATGAATTTATACCACTTCGATATGCCAATGGCGCTGCAAGAAAAAGGCGGCTGGTTGAACCGAGAGACCGTGGATGCCTATGTCGCGTTTGCGCAAACCTGCTTTACGTTATTTGGTGATCGTGTCAAGAAATGGTTCACTCATAATGAACCGATCGTCCCTGTTGAAGGCGGCTATCTTTACCAATTCCATTATCCGAATGAGATCAACATGAAACATGCAGTCCAAGTTGGGTTCCACGAAACGTTGGCGAGTGCTAAAGCCATCAAAGTCTACCATGAGATGAACCTTGGTGGGGAGATCGGCATCATCTTGAACTTGACGCCAAGCTATCCAAGAGATGAGAACGATCCAGAGGATGTCAAAGCAGCGCAAATCGCAGATGCCTTCTTTAATCGCTCTTTCTTAGACCCTGCGGTCAAAGGCACGTTCCCAGAAGAATTAGTGACCATCGTCAAGGAATTAGATATGGTACCAGCGATGGAAGCTGATGATTTACAAACGATTCGCGAAAATACGATCGACTTGTTGGGGATCAATTATTACCAACCTCGTCGTATCATGAAGAAAGAATCACCGATCGATCAAGCGAAAAGTCCAATGCCAGATGATTACTTTGATAACTATGATATGCCGAACAAGAAAATGAACCCGTATCGTGGATGGGAAATCTATGAAAAAGGGATCTATGATATTTTGACAAACACGCGAGAAAACTATGGCAATATCAAGTGCTACATTTCTGAAAATGGCATGGGTGTCGAAGGAGAAGAACGTTTCGTCAATGCTGATGGCGTGATCGAAGATGATTACCGCATCGAGTTTGTCTCTGACCACCTAAAGTACGTCCACCAAGCGATCCAAGAAGGAACCAATTGTGTTGGCTACCATATGTGGACCTGCATGGACAACTGGTCATGGACCAATGCTTACAAGAACCGTTACGGATTTATCTCCGTTGACTTAGCAAATGATGCTAAACGAACGGTGAAAAAATCAGGTCGTTGGTTTAAAGAAGTTTCAGATAATAACGGCTTTTAATAACAATGAAAAAAGCAATGCTGTAGGAATCAGCATTGCTTTTTTTGTGTAAAATCGCGGATTTTTTCTGGCTAATTTCAAAGGGGGGGTTCTATTAAAAAACCACCTGTTTTTGCAAATGATAAGCTGGGTTAAATAAAAGCACAGTTTTGATAAAGAAAAGACTAGACATGGAAACGTTCTCGTGGTATTCTTTAGTAGAAATCGGTTTCATTATTTTGTTTAGGGTTTGAAAGGAGAAAAAACAATGGATAAATTTATTGGATTTATGGAGAAGCACTTTATTCCGATCGCTTCCAAAATAGGCTCTCAAAGACATCTAGTGGCCATTCGTGACGGATTTATCGTAACGATGCCGTTGATGATCTTAGGCTCTTTTGGGGTATTGATCAACAACTTACCAATCCCTGCCTATATTGATTTTATGAATGGCATTTTTGGTGAAGGAACATGGCAAGCCTTTGGGAACAACTTGTCAGCAGGTACTTTTTCAATACTTGGTCTGTTAATCGCTTTCACAGTAGCGTATAATTTAGCTAAAAGCTACAATCAAGACGCATTAGGTGCTGGGGCGATCTCAGTTGCAAGTTTCTTCGCATTAGGTGCAATGGCGACAGGCCCAGATGGTTTGTTAACAGCTGCCGGACTTGGTTCTCAAGGATTATTTTTAGCATTAATCGTATCGATCATTTCTACTGAGATCTTCCGTCGTCTAGCTGGCAACCCACGCTTAGTCATCAACATGCCTGATGGCGTACCACCAGCAGTTTCACGTTCATTTGCTGCATTATTCCCAGCAATGATCACCGTATCGATCTTTGCTTTGTTTACAGCAATTTTCCAAGCATTTGGTGTGACAAGTATCGTATTGTCCTTCTATGAATTGGTGCAACAACCATTCATGGGCTTGGCAAACTCTTATCCAGCTGCTTTGCTATTAGGTTTTATCTCTGCATTCTTATGGTTCTTTGGTTTGCATGGTGCCAACATCATCGACCCGTTCATGCAAACGATCAATGTGCCAGCGATCGAAGCAAACGCACGAGCATTAGAAGCAGGCACAGATTTGCCTTATATCGTCAACAAACCATTCTTTGATTCTTTCGTGAACATCGGCGGAACAGGCGCGACACTAGGTCTTTTGATTGCGATCTTTTTAGTTGCTCGTCATCATAAAGCGTATATGACTGTCGCAAAACTATCCGTTGCACCAGGTGTGTTCATGATCAATGAACCAGTGATGTTTGGGTTACCCGTTGTCTTGAACCCAATCTTGTTCATCCCATATGTGTTGACACCACTTGTTTTAGTCACGACTGCTTATTTTGCAACTGCAACTGGCTTAGTTCCTGCAAGTACCGTCATCGCACCATGGACGACGCCACCAATCATCGGCGGTATTTTGTCGACACAAAGTATTGCTGGCGGAATCTTGGCAGCTGTTAACTTGATCTTGTCGATCGTTATCTACTTGCCGTTCGTGAAAATGGCGCAAATTCAAGAAACACGCCGTTTAAAAAATGCGTAATGTCTGATCGAGTCGATTAGAAACAAGCGCCAAACGTAATAGACCTTATCTGGCCGCGATCAGAGTGCAATACCCCTTATCACACTGCTTCATTGGAAGGTGCAGTGGTGTGATGACACTCTTTTCGTTTGGCCGGTTCTTTTCTCGTTTTTCAATCAATACAACACACGTTTTGGAGGTGGCAAAATGCCCAAATATATGGAGATCGCAGATGTTCTGCGTAAAAGAATCAAGGACGGAACTTATCCGAAAGACAGTCTTTTACCTTATCAAACAGAGTTAGTGGAAGAGTTTGGCGTCAGCCGAATGACGATTAAAAATGCGGTGAATATCCTGATTATGGAAGGCTTGCTGCTGACAAAGCGCGGCTTAGGGACCAAAGTTTTGAATCATTCCTTTTGGGGCAAAGATACCTCATCGGTGACAGAATACAAAGGCCTGAGCTATCAGATGAAACAAGAAAAACGGACGTTGACTAGCCAAGTCATCACCTTTGAAGTCTGTTTTCCTACAACAAGAATTCAAGAGATGCTTCAGATCACTGCCGAACAACCAATCTATCATGTGATCCGTTTGCGGATCTTAGAAGGCAATCCATACATACTCGAGCATTCCTATATGCCGTTGGATCTGGTCAGCGGTTTGACGAAAGAGATCTTGGAAGAATCCGTCTATGACTATCTGTTGCAAGATTTAGGCTACAAATTTGCTGGTGCTTATCGGACTTTTCAGGCTGCCAAAAGTGATGAATACGATCAAACCTATTTAGCGTGCCAAGCAGATGATCCAGTATTGGAATTAGAACAGATCATCTATTTAGAATCGGGACGTCCAGTGGACTATTCCTGCAGCCGCAATCGGTATGATGTTCGTGGCTATTCCATGTTAGACATGAAGCCTGATCTGTTACAGCACCGCAAAAAGTAACGGCTTACAAAATGGTTCTTCAACGAAAAAACGCTTCATAGCTACTGTTGGCTATGGAGCGTTTTTGTTTTGACTTAAGAAGTGGGTTGGTTTTGATCGCCTAGTTTGGCTAAGATAGTTTCCGCAACGGCTTTGGGAATACCAGCTTGCTGGATCTCTTCCACGGAAGCTGCTTGGATGTTTTTTAACGACTTGAAGGTTTTCATGAGCTGTTGCTTGCGTTTTGGTCCTAAGCCAGGAATTTCATCTAGCTTGGAAGAAAAGCTGTTTTTACTGCGCAGTTGGCGATGGAAGGTGATCGCAAAACGATGGACCTCATCTTGGATCCGTTGCAGCAAAAAGAATTCGACAGAATTGCGTTCCAGCTGGATCGGATCTAAAAATTCTCCGAAAATCAACTCGCTGGTTTTGTGTTTGTTGTTCTTCACTAATCCGGCAACGGGAATATCTAAACCTAGCTGGTTATGCAGCACTTCTTGGGCGGCACCGACTTGGGCTTTCCCACCATCGATGATGATCAGATCAGGAAAAGGCAGGTTTTCTTTTAGGACACGAGAGTATCGGCGGTAGATGACTTCTTGCATAGAGCCATAATCATCGCCGCCTTGTGCGGTACGAATCTTATATTTCCGATAATCATCTTTAAACGGCTTCCCGTCGACAAAAACCACCATTGCAGAAACCGGATCGGTTCCCATGATGTGGGAGTTATCGAAGGCTTCAATCCGATAAGGTGTCGGGATCCCCATGGCATCGCCTAGACGATCCACAGCACCGATCGTCCGTTCTTCAGTACGCTCGATCAACGCAAATTTTTGGGCCAAGGCAATGCGGGCATTTTTATTGGCCAAATCGACCAATTTCTTTTTGTCGCCTCGTTGGGGCTGCAGGACTTTGGTTTCCAACAGCGCTTCTAATGGGGCAGCATCGACATTTTGCGGAACAAAGACTTCTTTGGGAATGAAGTGTTCATTCTTTTGGTAAAACTGGCCGACGAAGGTCAAGAAATCTTCATCCGCTTCATTGTAGAAAGGAAACAAAGAGACTTCTCGTTCGATCAGCTTTCCTTGACGGATAAAGAATACTTGGACACACATCCAGCCTTTGTCGACACTGTAGCCAAAGACATCACGGTCCATCAGGTCGGTCAAGGTCATTTTTTGTCGCGTCATGACGGTATCGATCGCTTGGATCTGATCCCGCAGCTCAGCCGCTCGCTCAAACTCTAATGTTTCAATGGCTTCGCCCATCTTCTCTTTCAGATCTTTCAAAATATCGACGTGACCGCCGTGGAAAAAGTGTTTGACTTGATCCACGATCTTTTGATAATCCTTGGGGTCTACATTATTGACATAAGGACAGACGCATTGACCCAAATGATAATAAAGACAAGGCCGCTTTTGAGAAGGACCGCATTTTCGTAAAGGAAAGAGGCGATCTAGCACCCGTTTGGTTTCATTGGCTGCTCGTGCATCAGGATAAGGGCCGAAGTATAAAGCCCCGTCTTTTAAAACTTTACGAGTGATGATCAAACGCGGATAGCGCTCTTTGGTCACTTTAATAAAAGGATACGACTTGTCGTCCTTTAACATGATATTGTATTTTGGTTTGTTTTTTTGAATCAAATTGATTTCCAGCAATAAAGCTTCCGTATTTGATTCGGTAACGACGTACTCAAAATCATTGATTTCTTGAACGAGCCGTTCGGTTTTCGTATCGTGGCTGCCGGTAAAATACGAACGGACACGATTTTTTAAAATTTTGGCTTTCCCAACATAGATGATTTTGTTATTTTTATCTTTCATTAAATAACAACCAGGTTGATCAGGAAGCAGCGCTAATTTGTTCTTGATTTGTTCGTTCATTTCAAGATCCTTTCTTACTGGTTTGCTTCACGAACTGCATAAGTAGTCAAAGGGCGGTCTAAGTTTCCCTCAAAAAGGGGAACGTTAGAGCCCATAGCCAGTACTCCTCATTTTAGCACAAATTTCTTAAGAAACAATCAATCGGACCAGATCAGCAGCGAGGAAGCGTAATCGTAAGAAAAGGTTAAGAAATCCCACGAGGCGGTGGTTCCCCCAAAAAATCAGTTTGTTATTATACGCTTGCCACCTGTGAGGGATCGTTTTGCGACCACTCCTGAATGAAGGTCCGCAATCCCTCGATGGCTGGTTCTGTGACTACTTTGCGCTGGATTAAGTAAAATTGGCGCTCAAAGTTTTTATCCAGCAGTTGATAGCCAATGCCGTGGGAGGCTCGCTTGGAAAGGATCGAACAGCCGAAGCCTTGTTTCAGCAAAGCGACAATCAATTCATTGCTGGCGATCTCGATGATCGGTCCTTGAATGTTCTGTTCCTCCAGATAGCGCTTAGTGTAATAGTAGACACCAGAACTCGCTTCTCGGACGAGCCAAGGACCGGTTTGGGGATCGCCAGCTAAGACGAGCTGATCTTTCAAAATCGGAAAACGCAAAATACTCGGTGCGGATAAGGGTTTTTCAATGATCCCTAAATCCAGTTGATGTTGTTCAAGCGCTGTTAAGACTTCAGCGGAGTTCATCATCGATACCCGAAAACGTACCGTGGGAAAGGCGTTGTATAAAGCAATCATCAAGTTAGGCATCAAGGCCATCGCATAGGTATGAGAGATGCCTAGGGCACAGTGGCTTTGGTGCTGCGTGTTGGTATGGATCTCGCTGGTGATCGTCGACCACTCATCCAATAAATTCAGTGCCTTTTCGTAAAGGTACTCTGCTTGGGGTGTGGCGATCACGTTTTTGCGACCATTGCGTAAAAAAAGCGGTGTATCCAGGTCTTGTTCCAACTGCTTGATTTGAGCAGAAACCGTGGGCTGCGAAATAAATAGCAATTCGGCAGCTTTCGAAAAATTTTTCGTTTCATAGACCATCTTAAAGGTCTCCAGTAATTTTAACATTGCAATCCCTTCCATTAGAAAATTCAATCATAACTATTATACCAATAAATCCTACTGATCGGTCAATCTGTGTATAATGGATGTTATATGAAAGGATGAAAGCAATGAAGCAACGACAAACAGCTTTGATACTTCCCGGTTTGTTCCTGTCCTTTTCGGTAGCCGTCATCGCCCGAATCATGGCTTTGGCTGTGCCAAAATTAGGGGGAGCAACCCTTGCTATTTTATTAGGAATCATTTTAGGAAATACACTGTTCAAGCAAGAACGCTATCAAGTCGGGACGAAGGTTGCGGAAAGTCGTCTCTTAGAATATTCGGTGGTTTTGCTGGGCTTTACCGTCACTTTCCAGACTATCAGTGAAATGGGTCTTCGGGGCTTTCTCTTTATTTTGCTGATGATGAGCTTGGTCATTACCGCTGCTTATTTGATAGGGAAAAAAATGGGCTTTAATCAAAAGATGAGCCTGATGATGGCAGGCGGCAATGCTGTCTGTGGGTCCTCTGCGATTGCGGCGATCGCACCAGCCATTGATGCCGATGATGAAGAAAAAGGGCAGATCATCACCTTGGTCAATCTTTTAGGAACGGTGATGATGCTGACGCTGCCGTTTTTAGGCTTGGCCTTATACGGCGATGATCTATTGCAAAAAAGCGCCTTACTTGGCGGCACACTGCAATCCGTCGGGCAAGTCGTGGCGGGGGCTAGTTTGATTGATGCCGACACCGTCAAATACGCGATGCTCTTTAAAATCGCGCGCATCATCATGTTGGCAGTCGTCGTCATTGTTTTTGAACGAATGACGACAAAGACCCCCACCAAAACCAAAGGCAAAGGTAAGCTACGGCTGCCAATCCCTTGGTATGTGTTGGGCTTCTTGACCATCTGTATCTTGAACAGCTTCTTGCCGCTGCCTAGCTGGTTGAATGAGGGGGCTCATTTTATCAGTACGTGGTTTGAAACAACGGCGTTGGCAGCCATCGGTTTGCGCCTGGATTTCCGCAAGTTTTTAAAAGAAGGACCGCGCTTTTTATTCTATGGTCTTTCCGTTGGAGCCGTCCAAACCGTGGGTGCTGTTGCGTTGATTTGGTTGCTGCGGCTCTAATTCACACGAGGCACATCCCATAAAGCACGTTTGAAGCGTACGATTGTTTAACGAAAAAAGCCACGACAGTTGATCGAAAGGCACGCTTTGCTGTTTCTTTTGGAAGAGGCAGCAAAGCGTGCCTTTTCAGATCAACTGTCGGGCTTTTTTTTAGCGACAAAGATGGTTAGACGGGGACTTGGATGACTTGAACACCTTGTTGCTCAATCAAGTCGATGACTTTGGGATCAGAATAATGGTCGGTGATCAGCAGATCGATAGCCGCAATTGCGCCAATCGTAAAATTGGATTGCTTACCGATTTTTCGATAATCCGCGATAACGATCAACTTGCCAGAATTTTCGATGATTTTCGCATTGACTTTGGCTTCGTGGATCACTGAAGTGGAAATGCCGGTCTGTAAATCTAACCCACTACAACCAATGATCGTAACATCAGAACGAACATGAGAAAACGACTCCACGGCGATATCCCCTGACAAGGCCGCTTTAGGATAGCGTATTTCGCCGCCACTTAAAACGATCGTTGATTTTGGATGGTGTTCCATTTGGATCACACTTGTATTGTTCGTCAACAAACTGATTCGTTTGTCCGTTAGATGGCGCAACGTTTGAGCGGCGCTAGTACTCGTATTGACGAAAAGGGTATCGCCATCTTTTACTTGGCGAGCCGCTTCTTTGGCTAGTCGATCTTTGATGTACTCGATCGAGTCGGTGGGATGCGCTTCATCTTCATAAGCTTCACAGTATTCGATTTTTCCGTGGGTTTGTTTGATCTGACCCATCTCACTCAGTACGGTACAGTCTCTGCGGATCGTCATCTCTGATACTCCCAACTGATGACTGAGGGTCTTCACATCAGAAAAACCAGATGTTTTTATCAGATCGATCAATTGTTTTCTCCTTTGCCTCACTTCTTCATTGGAACGTTTCACGATACTTCCTCCTTACATGCGCTTTATTCTATTCTTGTCTTTCATCGTTTATCCAGATTGCGATTGCCTTTGCATAGCAAAAACCTTCTCGCCTCATTCTCGCAAGTTCAAGTGATGATCCCACACCACTTGTTGAGAAGCCACGATGTGTTTGTTGTTTCTTCTTTCGAACTCATTTTAACATATCCCCTATACATTACCATATATATTAAATAATCACATTTATTTATGGGTTAATTAACATATAATAAGCTAAATTAACATAAAACTAGATTGAAAGCGTTTTTCTATATGTTAGAATCAAAGTGTAAATAAGCAAGGGAGGAATAAGAATGGCACATGTAAATGATGTTTCGAAAGAGAGTTGGCTTTTAAATACGTTTCCAGAATGGGGGACCTATTTGAACGAAGAGATTGAAAATGAGCTTGTGAAAGAAGGCACAGTTTCCATGTGGTGGCTAGGCTGTACGGGTATTTGGCTGAAGAGTGTGGAAGGAACCAATATTTTATGCGACCTTTGGTGTGGCACTGGCAAGCGCAGTCATGGGAATGGGCAAATGAAAAAAGGCCATCAAATGATGCGAATGAGTGGTGTACAAGAAATGCAGCCTAACCTACGGACTCAGCCCTTTGTGATCGATCCATTTGCAATCAAAGGAGTGGATGCGTTAGTGGTGACCCACATCCATTCCGATCATTTAGACATCAATACCGCAGCCGCAGTCCATCAAAATTGTCCAGAAGCAAAATTCGTCGGTCCCCATGAAGTCGTTGCAACTTGGTTGAAATGGGGAATACCAGAAGAAAAAACCATCGTGGTCAAACCGGGGGATGAAGTGACTATTGGGCAGGTGAAAATCGTCGCTTTAGAAGCATTCGATCGAACCGCTCTGATTACTTGTGAAGATCCGGATACCAGCTTGAAAGGAAAAATGCCACAGGACATGGATCGTATCGCAGTCAATTACTTGTTTGAGACTTCCGGTGGGGCGATTTATCATGCAGGAGATTCTCATTATTCGAATGTATTTGCTAAACATGGGAATCAGTACAAAATCGATGTTTGCTTAGGTGCATATGGCGAAAACCCGCGGGGCATCACCGACAAAGTTACATCAGTCGATATGTTGCGGATGGCCGAATCCCTCAATGCCAAAGTGGTGATTCCCGTACATTATGATATCTGGTCCAATTTTATGGCTGATCCAAAAGAGATCACCGAGATTTGGAAGTTTAAAAAAGATCGTTTGAACTATGAGTTTAAACCGTATATTTGGCAAGTTGGCGGCAAATTCACCTACCCAACGAATAAAGATGATCTTGAATTTAATTTCTATCGTGGCTTCAAAGATGTTTTTTCGGTCGACAATGATACGCCATTCCCTTCTTTCTTATAAAAGAAGGGGGGATGCTGCAAAAGCCAAATTTGAAAGGAGCAAACGTAATGCTGCGTTATTTTTATGAAAATGAGTTGGTTGCAATCAACCATGAACAGCCCGAAGACTGGGAAGCTGCTATCTGGGCGAGTGGCGAAGGATTAAAGCAAAAGGCGTTGATTACGGATCAGTACATTGAAGATGTCATTCGGGATGTCCATCAATACGGTCCTTATATTGTGATCATTCCCAAAGTAGCCATGCCCCATTCTTCAGCAGAAAGCAAAGGCGTCTTAGGAACAGGGATCGGGCTGACGATTTTTCCAGCGCCCGTCTCGTTTCAGGAAGATAATCCGGACAAGGAGGCGCAGTTGTTCTTTATGCTCGCTGCCAAAAACGCTGAAGCACATATGAACAATATCGCTGGTTTATCAGAGATGTTGATGGAAGAGGGGCTGGTAGAAGATCTATTAGGTGTAAAAACGATGGCAGATTTTGAAATGGTGATGGAGAAATATGACCAAAAAGAAAGCAGGGATTAGATGGAAGTGGTAGGAGATTTCTTATTGAGATGCTGGGATTACTTTGCTCAGAATATTTTGATGCAGCCAGCTTTTTTGATCGGTTTTATTGTACTGATCGGTTACTTACTATTGAAACGGCCGTTTGTTGAATGTGTCGCAGGTTTCTTAAAAGCCACCGTTGGTTACTTGATTTTGACGATTGGCTCTGGTGGATTGGTCAATAATTTCCGTCCGATCTTGGTGGGGCTTAAGGAGCGTTTTGAATTAGATGCGATGGTCACTGACCCGTATTTTGGTCAAAATGCGATCACCGCCGGCATTGAAGAACGATTCGGACGCACCTTTGGTGACACGATGCTCTTATTATTGATTGCCTTTGTTTTTAATATCTTACTCGTTCGCTTTAAAAAATATACGAAGCTGCGGGCCGTCTTTACTACTGGAAATGTGCAAGTACAGCAAGCCGCAACGGCCTTTTGGTTACTGCTATTTTGTTTTCCAGACTTGGGTCGGATCGAAGTCTTACTTGTCATGGGCTTGATCTTAGGCTGCTATTGGGCGGTTGGTTCCAATTTGACCGTGGGCATCTGTCAAGATTTGACGGAAGGTGCTGGTTTTGCGATTGCCCATCAACAGATGTTTGGTGTTTATTTCTTTGCGAGACTTGCGGAACGGTTCAAAAAGAACAAATCCAATCGGAAATTAGAAGATGTCGAACTACCGGGTTTTTTATCGGTCTTCAATGAAAATATGGTATCGACTTCGATCCTGATGCTCTTTTTCTTCGGTATCATTTTAGTGACACTTGGACAAGATTATTTAATAACAGCAGGATTTATGGCAGAAGGACAAAGTTTCTTATTTTATATTTTACAAACATCACTGATGTTTGCCGTCTACTTAGCAATTCTTCAATTAGGTGTGCGCACCTTCGTTTCCGAATTGACCGAGTCATTTCAAGGAATCTCAAATACGATTTTACCAGGTGCTGTTCCGGGGATCGATATCGCGGCAACCTTTGCCTTTGGTTCACCAAATGCTGTGACGGTGGGCTTTTTATTCGGTGCATTAGGACAATTTTTAATGATTGCTTTACTGATTTTGTTCCGGTCACCAACGATCGTGATTGCCGGGTTTATCCCACTGTTCTTTGATAATGCAGCGATTGCCGTTTTTGCCAACAACCGTGGAGGTATCAAGGCGGCTTGTCTTTTCCCATTCTTATCAGGCATCATTCAGATCGGTGGTTCGGCCTTGATCGCTACTTGGGTAGGATTGTCCCAATATGGCGGCTATCTTGGTATGTTCGACTGGGCGACCGTCTGGCCATTCTTTACAGTATTGATGAAATTCTTAGGCATCATTGGTGTGGTTCTTGTGGTGGTGATCTTATTAGTGATTCCGCAATTGCAGTACCGCAGAGATCCAGAAGGATATTTCTTGATCGTAGATGATTACGATGCGTATGTAGAAAAACAAAAATAATGAATTCTTAGGAGGAAAAAACGATGAGAGTATTAGTATCTTGTGCAAATGGATCAGGAACAAGTTTGATGATGATGCGGAGTGTTGAAAAAGCTTTGAAGTCTGAAGGGATCACAATCACCTCTATCCACCACTGCGCGATTTCTGAAGGCAAAAGCACCGCCAAGAATTACGATGTGGTCTTTACGCCAATGAACTTTGTCAATATGTTCGATAAAGCAAAAGAAAAGGGCGTAACAGTAATCGGGGTCAAAAATGTGATGTCTCCAAAAGAAATCATTGAGCGGGTCAGAGAAGCGGGTCTTTCAAAGGAGTAGTCAGCGTAACAGGATGTGGCAAAACAAAAAGGTTGGTCAAACAAAAGAGAGGGGAATTTCATGAGCATACCAAAACTACAGATTGCTTGCGATCACTCCGATTTAGCTAGTGCACTAGCAGATATCAAAAAAGTCGGCGATGTGGTTGATATTATTGAAGCAGGGACTATTTTATTGTTGCAAGAAGGAGAACAGGTATTACGCTGTTTCCGAGCAATGTATCCGGAGAAGTTGATCGTAGCAGACACAAAATGTGCCGATGCCGGTGGGACGGTCGCCAAAAACTGCCAGCAAGCTGGCGCGGATTATATGACCGTGATTTGTGCAGCAACGATCCCAACAATGAAGGCAGCGGCAAAAGAAATTGCTGAGATCCAAGTAGAATTATATGGTGACTGGACCTACCAGCAAGCACAGCAGTGGCTAGATGCCGGCATCTCACAAGCTATCTATCATCAAAGTCGTGACGCATTGTTAGCTGGTGAAACATGGGGAGAAAAAGATTTAACGAAAGTCCGTAAATTGATCGATATGGGGTTTCGAGTGTCCGTCACGGGAGGATTGAGCGTCGAGACGTTGGCTCTGTTTGCCGGCATTGATGTGTATACCTTTATCACAGGACGAGGCATCACTGCCGCTGACGATCCGCAACAAGCAGCAGTTGATTTCAAGCAAGAGATTTTACGGATTTGGGGGTAGTTTTCTATGAGTTTGATCGGTCTATATGAAAAAGCAACACCCAAAGCCCTTTCTTGGCCGGAACGATTGCAGTTTGTCAAAGACCGAGGTTTCGACTTCATTGAAATGTCCATCGATGAATCCGATGAACGCTTGGCACGCCTAGAGTGGAACCAAGCACAGCGCAAAGAGATCGTCGAGGCAATCTATGACTCGGGGATCAAAATCTTGTCTTTATGTCTCAGTGGACATCGGCGGTTTCCCTTTGGTTCGATCGATGAAAAAAAGCGCAAGCACGCGATGCATCTGATGGAAAAAGCCATCGACTTGGCTTCAGATTTGGGTATTCGCTGCATCCAATTAGCCGGATACGACGTGTATTATGAGGGAAAAAGTCTTTGTAGCCGAGAATGGTTCATTGCCAATCTAAAAGAAGCCGTCGCCAGGGCGTCTGAAAAGGGGGTCGTTTTGTCACTAGAGATCATGGATGATCCGTTTCTGAATTCTATCTCAAAGTATTTACGGATCAAGGAGCAGATACCTTCACCCTATCTACAAGTCTATCCAGATGTCGGGAACCTGTCGGCCTGGCCAGAAAATGATGTCGGTTATGAATTAGAAAAAGGCATTTGCGAGATTACCCAGATTCATTTGAAAGATACATTGGCGGTCTCAGATAAGTTTCGAGGAAAGTTTAAAGAAGTACCGTTTGGCACTGGGTGTGTTGATTTTGATGGCTGCTTACGCACGCTGAAGCGGTTGAATTATAACGGTTCTTTTGTCATCGAGATGTGGAGTGAGACGAGCGCTGACCCGATTGGGGAGATTGAACAAGCCAAAGCATATTTATTACCAAAACTAAAGGAGGTCGGTTACCTTGATCAATCAGCTTCAATTGATGAAAGAGCGAGTTTATCAAGCCAATAAGAGACTACCTGAGGAAGGGCTAGTAAAGCTGACTTGGGGAAATGTTAGTGAGATTGATCGAGATTTAGGGATCATCGTCATTAAACCAAGTGGTGTTGATTATCAGAAGATGACGGTTGATTCAATGGTGGTTTGCGACTTAACGGGAACACCGAAAGAGGCGAAGACGTTGAAGCCTTCCTCGGATATCAAAACCCATGCGCTATTGTATAAGCACTTCGAAGGCGTCAAGGCGATCGTCCATACGCATTCGACAAATGCGGTAAAATGGGCGCAAGCACAGCGAGACATTCCTGCATATGGAACGACGCATGCGGATACTTTTTATGGTAGTGTCCCTTGTACACGACCATTACGGGCCTCTGAGGTAACGGCAGACTATGAAAAAGAAACCGGAAAAGTCATTGTCGAGACGTTTGAAAAGCGGGGATTAGATCCGCTTGCATGCCCAGCTGTCCTCACAGCGGGACACGGTCCCTTTACTTGGGGGCAATCTGCGGAACAAGCGGTCAGCAATAGTATTGTTTTAGAAGAGGTTGCAGAAATGGCACTAGGTACCGAAGCTTTGACCTTAGAGCGAACACCGATCGCTGATTATTTGCTGGATAAACATTATTTCCGCAAGCATGGCGAACATGCTTATTATGGACAAGGATAACGGAAAAGCAGCCATTCCTAGCGATCAAGGAATGGCTGCTGTTCTATTCGTTTTCTTCAACGAGTGTTTTCACATAAAAGCGATCCATCGTGGTATGCTGTGCCGCCAATAGTGGCTGGGACAATGCGCGATAGCCGGCTTTTTGATAGACATGCAAGGCAGCTTCTAAAGAATGATGGGATTCTAAATAGAGTTGCCGATAGCCTAGTTCAAAAGCTTTGGCCTCGATCTTCGCCAGCAGGGGATAGCTGAGACGCTGCCCTTTGGCGGCATCACTAAGATAAAATTTTTGCAGCTCGGCGATTTGCCCTTCTGAATCATAAGCGGCAAGACCACCGCCGCCTAAAAGGGTACCCGATTCATCGGTGACGACAAAATAATGGCGGCTAGCAGGATCTGCTGCATAAAATTCACTTAAGTGGTCTAACTCGGGATCAAAATAGGCAGTTCCTGGAACCGCCAACTGGTGGTTGGTCAAGCTTTTGCGAATGATAGCAGCTAATGGCGCATCATCTTGAGATTGGATCGGACGAAATATCGGCTTCATGCAGTTCCTCCTTAACGTAAAAGTAAATGAATAGCTATAGTGTACCACAGCATCGAGGTAGTGTTTAGTGATGATAAGAAAAGCATCCTCGCAATGGCGCACCTCTTTAATAAGAAAACCGCCCCCTCGTTGCCAGGCTCCTAATGTAAAAAGGAGGATGGCGAAACGAGGGGGCGGTTTTTGTGTTAGTCATGGAAGCAGTAATTAGAGCGTTTCACCATTAGAGGCGATTACTTGCTGGTACCACGCAAAGGAATCTTTTTTCAAACGATTCAAGGTTCCTTTGCCGGTATTGTCTTTGTCGACATAGATCATGCCATAGCGTTTCTCCATTTCGCCGCTGCCGAAGCTGACGATATCAATGATCCCCCAAGGCGTATAACCTAATAGCGGTACACCATCTTCAACCACCGCTTTTTCCATCTGTTCGATATGCTCTTTCAGGTAAGTGATGCGGTAGTCATCATGGACTTGCTGTTCATTGGTTAATTGATCGTAAGCACCAAAGCCATTTTCTACGATAAATAGCGGCAAGTCATAGCGTTGATAGATCGTATTTAACACATAGCGCAACCCGACTGGATCGATAGGCCAGCCCCAATCAGAAGCACTGATATAAGGATTACTCACGATTTTTGCTCCCGGGATATCCTCAGTTGGTGTGCCAGCCACTTCATCAAGGGTTGAGATCGTTCCTGACATGTAATAGCTGAACCCAATATAATCAACGGTTCCCGCTTTTAATAGCGCTTGTTCCTCGGGCGTGATCTCAATCGTGATGCTTTTTTTCGCCCAATATTTTTGCACATAGGTTGGGATCTTGCCTCGTACATGGACGTCACTGTAAAAATAGCGCCGTTCATTGGCTTTGACGGATGCCATCAAATCAGCGGGTGCGCAAGAGTAGGGGTAGACTGGGACATAGGCCATCATACAGCCAATCTGAAACTCTGGATTGATTTTTTTGCCTTCGATCACGGCTGCCGCACTGGCAATCAACTCATTGACGCCCGCTTGAAAGACGAGTGCTTCTTTTTGACTGTCATCCTCGATGATCATGGCAGAATTGGTCCAAACGTGCAGCGGCTCTTGCCCATCTGCTTGATTATTGATCTCATTGAAGGTCATCCAATACGTTACTTTGTCACGATACCGTTGAAAAACAGTCTTGGCGAATTTGACAAAGAGGGGAATCACTTCTTTGTTAGCAAACCCGCCAAATTCTTCATAGAGGGCATAAGGCATTTCAAAGTGGGACAAAGTGATTACGGGTTCGATGCCGTTTGCCTGCAATTCGTCGAAAAGATCATCGTAGTATTGGAGACCGGCTTCATTTGGTTCTTCTTCTGTTCCAGTTGGATAGATCCGACTCCAAGAAATCGATGTCCGTAGACATTTCAAGCCCAGCTCTTTGAATAACTGGATATCTTCTTTGTAACGGTGATAAAAGTCAATGGCTTCATGGTTTGGGTAATACTCTCCTTCAATGACGCCTTTGGTGATTTTACGGGGAATACCGTTGCCACCGGCCGTCATAACATCAGCGGTACTCATTCCACGGCCAGCAACATTCCAAGCGCCTTCCGCTTGATGGGCAGCGATCGCGCCGCCCCATAAAAAATCTTTTGGCATTTTTGCGGACATAAATTTCATTCCTCCTCGACTCATTCGTTTGCTTATAATTCTACTTTTTGGGAACGGTTAGAGGCGATCACGAATGGCAAATAGATTAAGACCGAAATCGCAAGACAAACGACACCGACAACCGCAGCGATCGCATTTCCTCCAGTTCCTAAAAAGAGATTAATGATTCCGGGGGTCGTCCATGGTACCCCAATCGCTGGGGTCGGCATGATCGGCCAGACAACAGTGACAAAATAACCCACTAAAATATTGACCATTGGCGTCAAAATAAACGGAATGATCATGATTGGGTTCAAGACGATCGGTAGACCGAAGATCATCGGCTCATTGATTTGGAAAATTCCTGGAACTAAGGACATTTTAGCGATCTCACGTTGTTCTGGACGTTTTGAGGCGATGAAAATCGCAATGATCAAGCCCAATGTCATACCAGTACCGCCCATATTTGCGAACATATCATTTAAAACGCCCCAAGTTTCTTTGTAAGGAACATCCCACAAGGAGCCGCCTTGGTTGATAAAGTCTAGGTTAGCTAGGTCCTGTTCGGTAAAAATCGCTGAACGAACCGCATTCAAAGTATTTGGTCCATGGATCCCGATCGCAAACAACGTAGTTTGCAAGAACGCCAAGATCAAGACACCGACGACATTGCCCCCCAGATCCCGCAATGGACTTTGGATCCCATTATAAATCAGTTCATTGATGCCTTCTGGCGCGATCATCAAAACTAAGAAATTGATCAAAGCAGTGACTGCCACGATGATCACGATCGGAATCATGCCAGAAAAGGAGCGAGAAACTGCTGGTGGTACCATTTCAGGCATTTTTATCTGCAGTCGTTTGACTTTGAAAAGCTTCGGCAAGAATTCACCGACCAAACAAGCCACAATCATAGCTACAAACAACCCTTGGGCGCCTAAATATTGTGTGGAGATCACATTGACATCATCTACTGCAAAGGAGGTCGGGTACAAGATCATAAAGGCAGCGACACTTGTCAAACCAACTAGCGTAGCATCTGCTTGGAAATGCTTGGCTAAAAGCTGAGCAACAAGAAACGCAATAAATAAACTCATAATGTTGATGGTCCCGTTCGCCACGGAAGCTAGGACTTGCTGGGCACTTTCCAGATTCGGGAAAAGTCGATTCAGTTGAAATAATTGCACGATGAAACTTTCATTGGAAAATAAAATATTGTTGACCAAAATAACGAGAGAAGAAGCGATGGTCAGTGGGAAAATCAGCATGAATGCATCCCGGATCGCTGCTACGTGGCGTTGATTGTTCAACTTTGTTGCGATTGGTACCAACGAGCGGTCTAACAGGTCATTGAATTTTTGCATAATAATAACACCTTTCCTTAATTGATGCCATCATTATAGCGAATGAAAGCGGCTAAAAGTAAGCGGATACGGATTCCGTACATATCTCTCAAGAAATGAAAAAAATTCCGCATCCGGAACACAGTGTTACAAAAAAAGATGGTTCAGTAAACTGAACCATCAAGGGTTGGAACGATAATCTTGTAAATAGCCGATCAGTGTTTCTAAAATCGCTACTGAAGGCAATTGACTAGTCAAATCAAGAAAGATGTCTTTGCGTTCCTCTTTGATCGCATACTCGATCGAATAATCGCACAGGCGTGCCAACGTACTTTCCCGATTGGGGGTAATGCAATATTTTTGCACGATCGCTTGATTGTCTAAACCGGTAATGACTTCGATCAGTTCTTTGGTTTCACCAGAGACACTCAGAAAAACCAAAACATTTTTTTGATCTTTTCGCAAAAAGCTTTTGATTGGGTAGGTCAGCTCATCAATGCTGATACTAAAGTAACCGAGACTGGCTAGCTTGCGGGCAACGTATTGCGCGATCGCACCGGATGCCCCCATCCCCATAAATAAGATCAAATCGGCATCTCGCATCGCTTCGGCAAGTTTTCGTATTTGGTATTCCGCATCAGGGTGGAAGATCTGCATATTCAAGCCTTTGATGCGCGCTTCTAAACCTAAGTGTTCAGGATGCGCGTCAAAATGGGCTTTTTCTAAATGATTTTTGATATAGAAGCGAAATTCTGGAAACGACTGAAAGCCGACTTTTTGAATAAAACGAAAGACCGAAGTCGAAGAGACATGAGCATCATCGGCAATGTCGCGCACACGCATATACGGGATCTTTTCTAAGTGATTGACGATAAAACGGTAGATTTCTTGTTCTACCGCAGAGAGCTTGTTCAAGTTTAATTGTTCAAAAAGCGCCATGCTGGTTCCTCGCTGTCCTAGATAATCAATTTACACCAGTATAGCATATCCGAACTTTTAACGGTGCAGCTGTTGGTGGATCTGATAGACTGCGCCGATCAAGCCGGCATCGTTTTTTAGCTTCGCTGGACGAACAGGCGCGATGGTTTGTCCGCGCAAATAATTAATCGCTTCATGCCGTGTTTCCGTGATCGTCAAGCGAGCCTGCAGGCGTTCCCAGAAATAAGGATTGGCACTGATGCCGCCGCCGATCAATACCAATTCTGGATCAAAACAGCTGATCAAATTGATCAACCCTACAGACAAATCCGTTAGAAATTGGTCCGTCAGCTTCAACGCCAATGCTTCGCCTTGCTGCGCGCGGTCAAAAATCTCTTTGGCGTCTTGGGTGGGTTCAAAGCCAGGAACTGCTGCGCCAGATAAATTGTAGAGGCGAATCAAGCCGCCCACGACGGCAGTTTTTTTATTGATGGAACTTTCCTCGATATTGCCTTCTTCTGGCAGCTGATCGATCACCATCCAACCAAATTCACCAGCCATGCCATGAGCACCTCGGTAGACTTGATTATTGATTACGATCCCACCGCCTACACCAGTGCCTAGGACAAGACACAAATAGTTGGCTACCTCTTGCGCATTCCCGATCCATTTTTCAGCAATCGCTGCTGCATTGGCATCATTTTCCACCGCCACCGGCAATCCTGTACGCGCTTCCAAGACTGCTTTAAAATTTTCACCATATAACGATTTGATGGCTCCAGCCGTTAACATAAAGCCGTCTTTTTGAACGATCCCTGGGGCACTGATCCCAATGCCATCAATCGTGTGGCGGCTCTGGGCATCTTCGATGATCGTGAGTAGATCCTGATAAAACTGGGCTGGCTCATAGCTAGTGGGGATCGCTGATTTTTCAAGGATCACTCCGGTTTCATCTAAAACCCCATATTTAATACTTGTTCCGCCAATATCAAATCCTACGTACATTCTTCTTCCTCACCTTTCAAAACATTGTTGCCTTAAGTGTACCATCTGGCAGGAGGAATTTTTTTCTTTTTTCAGCTATTTTTTGACAGCCGTTTCCGCTGCATCCAAATAAAACAAAATGTCACTTTTGCCTTCCTGATTGGTTCCGTTGTACACCTCTGTATCCAGGCCTCCGATACGAAAGCCTGCTCGCAAGTAAAACAGACAGGCAGAAGGATTGTTGTCCTGCGCTTGTGTATAGATGCCGCGATAGTCTTTGGCAAGGGCCGCTTTCAGTGCCTGTTGGATCAACAGTTGACCGATTCCTTGCTTGCGGTAGTCTGTGTTGACCTTTAAGTCATAGAGGTACAGATACTTGAAAAAAGCGTCTTGAACGATCGCTAAGCCGATGCATTTTCCATCATCATAAGCACCGATAAACAGACTGTTTCGGCTCATTTCATCATAGCAATAATTTTCATCTGGGAAACGCATCGTCTGAATGTCTTCAGGTGCAAATTTACAGATCGTGTACTGCCAGTTGCCCTCATTATAAGACGGCAGCATTTTCCCCCATAAGGAGAAGGGTTCGTTTTTCAAGCGGATATCAGCTTGGTGTTCTTGATCGATCAGTTTGATTTCTAGCATGGGACACCTCGATTTTCTATAGTTTTCAATCATGAGTATTTAAAAGTAAGTTGTTGCAGTTTAGTTTACTACAAAGAATGAAAAATCACGATACTTATTAAACAGTCTGGTCTTCCTGTGAGAAGGGACGTTTTTGTAGGAGTAACTTAGTTGTTTGTCTATACATTTAGGTGGAAAAAGCAGGAAATATTCCATTGATACCTTAGTCACAATGACCGACGGAAAAATACGTCTTAAGTTTGATTATATTTATCGCTTGTTTTTTTATACTGAAGGTAGATAGAAAAAACGGAGGACAATCACTTGAAAAAAGCAATTAGTATGATCCTGCTCGTGTTAACGATCGGGACCGTCACATTGGTTACATGGTCTTATTTTACGAAAGATGATTCCAGCGAACTGGTTCAGCTGGTGGATCGTTTCAATCCTTTCGTACCGGAGAAAAAGGTTTATGTCAAAACATCCGATGAGTATGGCGTGCCGCAAGAACATGATGCCTATGAATATACGCAAGAAGGAATCAATGAAGATGGACAAAAAATAAAAATCACGTTTTGGGCACCACAAAAATTAAAAGAAAATGCCTACCTAGAGCTTGATGCAAAGGGCAAACATGTGGAGTCGTATCAAGAGGTGACCGAGCAAGATCTCCCTGACGCTATCAAAGACGAGTTGGTTACGACCCATTGATCATCGAGCCTGCTTGAAGAAACGGACAGAAAGTCATTTCCCACATGTTGGGAGATGGCTTTTTTAGTACCTTCACCTAAAGAAAAGTTCGCCAAGATTTGATTTGGGTGAAAAAGATTAGAGGATGATAGAATTTTCAGAAAAAATAGATAATTTTTTCAATTCTTAGTTGCAATAGTAGAAACGTCTGGTATTCTCTATGAGGTAGTTAAAAAAAATCATTCATATAATTAAAAATAGCAACAGTGAGAGAATCACCGTGTATGAAGGATCAACGGTTTTCGAGGAGGAACGTATGACAGAAAAAAATCAATTAAAAAAACAGATGAAAACCAGACACATCACTATGTTGGCACTAGGTGGCGCAATCGGTGCCGGCCTATTCAAAGGCAGTGGGGAAGCGATCCAGTTAGCGGGGCCTGCGGTCTTGCTAGCGTTTATTTTTTGTGGGATGATCTTATTTGTCGTCATGACAGGACTGGGACAGTTGGTTTTATCTGACCAAAAACAACATGGCCTTTCGGGCTTAGTCCAGCCGTATCTTGGCTTGCATACAGCTGATTTCATTGATTGGATCTACTGGTCAATGTGGATGATCAACATCATCGCCGAAGCAGTTGCTGCCGCAAGCTTTTTGCAGCTGTGGTTTCCCAATATTCCAGCTTGGATCTTTGTTTTGATTTTGGCACTACTCACGACCATCATCAATTTGTTTTCGGTCCGCTTGTTTGCAGAAACGGAATACTGGCTTTCGTGGGCCAAAATCAGTGTGGTGATTGTGCTGATCTTGGTGGGTCTCTATCTGGTTGCCACGCAAGTCTTTGATCTGGGCTTTTTACCGACGATGAGACAAATGACAGACTATGGTGGTTTTGCCCCTCACGGTCTCAAAGGATTTATCAATTCTTTATTGGTCGTAATCTATTCGTATGGCGGTTCTGAGTTAGTAGCCATCACGATTAGTGAAGCAGAAAATCCAAAAAAAGCGATCCCTCAAGCAATCAAAGGAGTAATGACTCGGATTGCCGCTTTTTACATCATTCCCATGTTTCTTTTACTGATCATTTATCCGTGGAATCAATTAGCAGATCCAAATGTCAGTCCCTTTGTAATGGTGTTTCAAAAAATCCATGTGCCTTTTGCTTCCGACATCGTTAATTTAGTGATCATTTTGGCCTTGTTTTCCTCCATCAATTCTGGGGTCTATGCTTCTTCAAGAACGTTGTTTTTCCGGTTAAGCAACAATGGCCAGAAAAAAAGCCGTTTCACGATGCTGAATAAAAACAGCGTGCCCCAACGAGCGATCATGTTTTGCAGCGGTACTTTATATCTTGGAGTCGTTCTTTCTTACTTTTTAGGCGACAAACTCTTCAATTATCTGGCAGGCTCCCTGTCGTATACTGTATTACTGATTTGGTTGTTGATCAGTGTGGCGGCGTTTGTTTTGGTACGCAAGCAGAAGAAAATGGGCTATACGATTTTTTTGGGCGGGGCGATCCTTGCGTTGCTTTTGCTGTTTGCCGGTATCTTGATCACTAACCCATTAGCGGTTACAGGTTTCACCGCATTGCTGTATACGATCATTTTTCTTAGTTTTTATTGGAACCATCGAAAAATAGGGGACACCAGTGGAAAAAGTTGAAGAACCTTCCCTTAAGGCATAAACTGATGGAGAAGGAACAGCCCGCTTGGCTATTTTTTCGCTTCTCAGGAACATGGCTAAAAATAAAGTATAGGAGAAAACGAAAATGGTTAATTTTTGGACATTGATTTTCGGCACCCTCAGCTGGGTTGTGGTGGAAAGTCTGCTTTACAACCCGATGCATAAGTGGGGCAAGTTTTGGGCGAAAGAATCAGGAATGGCAGAGAAGATGGACGGTCAGCAGATGACGACCGGTGACATGCTCTTTACCTTTGGCGGCACGATTGTTGGTGGGATTCTCTTATCGGCAGCGACCTATCAAGTCGTCTATTGGTTTGCAACATTCGATCATGATGGTTGGCTGATGACCTCCTTGCAAGTCGCTTGCTTATTGTGGCTAGGGGTGTATGGGGTCGCCACCTTCGTGATGGCTGTTTACTCGGGACAGTCCCGTAAATTAGTTGGGCTGCACCTTGTGAATGGGTTTCTAGGAGTGATCGTTTTAGGGCTTGTTGTCGGACTAATTGGACAATAGGCAGCGATCATATCCCAGCGAGAACGTTCAAAGATCTCAATGAATCAATCCTAAAGAAAGCCGATCTTGTCTCGACAAGGTTGGTTTTTTTGCGCGTGAAATTAATCTCATTATAAAAAAAAGCTATAAAAGCAAATTGTTTATGCTATACTGAAAATAACTCAACTTGACAGGAAACACAAACCCACGGGTTTGCGAAAAATCATGAAAGAAGGGTACTTAGGGACAACGAGGAGGGGAAAAATGAAAACGAAAAGCAAGTTAGGTAGAAGAATGTTTGCTACCGTTTGTTTGGCGGTGCTATTTTTTGGGGCAAGCTGTAGCCGCTCAGGGGTTGACTCTGCAGCTACAAATCAAGTATTGACCAATAGCAACAGTCATCAACAAAATGCCTTGTACGTTTTGGAAGATGGAAAGCTCACCGTCAATAAAACGCTGAGTTTTTTGGTCGATCCGAATCAGGAACCTGCGGACTTGGTAGAAGAACAAGAGGCGCAATTAGTGCAGATCAACGAAACACTGCAAGCAGAGTTTCCCAAAAGCAAAGCACTGACTGCGGCAGACATCGGCACTATGCACACCTTTGAAGTGACAAATGCCCAAGTGATCATTGATCAAGAGAAAAAGGAAGTGCGCATGACTGGCGATGATTTTGAGAAAGTATTCAAAATGGTGGACAACAATGACAAGCGTCTGATCGATGATGAACAAAACGAGTACGAGTTTTCTTACGATGAGAAATAGCAAGTGACAAAAAAGCAGCTGCCTCCGACGAGACAACCGCTTTAGACTGCAGACAAACCTTAGACAAAAATGAGGTTTGTCTTTTTTTGTTGTAAAATTTAGTGGCTATTACGGAAAACATTTTGCGCAAGGAGTAAGTCCGCGACTTTGCGCTTCTGCTAAAGTGGCAGGCGTGTAGGTACCGTTGCCGCATTTTCTCGTATGATATTTCGAACCTGTTGGTGTAACGAGGACCGACGTTTGGGCTTGATTGCTAGCAGCGACTGGCTGACTTTGTTCTGGCACAGCGGCGGCTGCCTGCCGTTCTTCCTCCGCCTTGGCTTGAGCGGCTGCTTGTTCGTTGGCAGCGATCGTTTGCGCCACTGTTTTTGTTCGAGTAGCTAATTCCTCATCGGGGGTCTTGAGACGAGCGACAGCATCTTCTGCACGAGCAAGGGTATCTTTTGTCGGCTCCGCCTCTGCCGCTTCCACCGCTTGGACAGCTTCTGCAACGAGTGCTTCTGCTTCTTTCTCAGAAATCTTAGTTTCTACAGTGGATAACCGACTTTCAAACGTTTCCTTGTTCAACACCGCTTGTGCGACCAATTCTTTTGCCTGATCGAAATCCTTGCGCTCAAGAGAAGCTTCAGCGGTATCAAGGGCTTTGCCGATGGCAAGGTGTTCTTCAACTACAGCTAGCCGGGTAGCAAAATTTTCGTAGGTTTTACTTAAAGCATGAATCAGCGTCACGGCTTCGTCATAATTCTTTTGGTTTGGCTGGGTTTCGGCAAGCGCCAGTGCCGTCTCAGCTTTTTCGAGTGCTGCTTGTTCTTGTCTTTCAGCTTGTAAATTCGCTAGAAATGCGCGAGAAGGTTTGACGGTGACGACTTCTTCTTTGGTGCTTCCACCCATTGAGGCTTGGAGAGTAAATTCCTGTTCCTCTTCATCTTCAAGTTGCACGGTGTAAGAAAATGTTTCGTCCGCCAGCGAAACCTCCACCCCGTTGATCGTCAGTTGCGCTTCTGGATTGGTTTGCCCAGTGATCACTGCTTCACCTTGCTCATTCGTAACCAGTTCTGCTTCATCTACGTGAAGCTCCGGTGTTGCTGCTGGAGTCATTAGTGCTCCGCCAATCAATAAGAGAAAACCACCCATAAAAATAACGATTTTGTTGCGAAGCGGCTTTTTCTTGATCAAACTAAGAACAAAAAAGATTCCGCTTACAACCATTGTTAAAAAACCAATAACAAAAATAAATATCTCCATAACTTTTTCCATTTCCTTTCTTGTGAATAGTTTAATTATAACATTTTTCCTAACTTATCCGCCATTAATAACTGGCATCAATAGTGATGAGAGTAGTAGGGAGGACTAATCGTCAATCAATATTTATTTTTTATCAATAATAAATAGATTTACCTTATTTTTTGTTATAAAATGATACATAAAGAACTATTTTGTGTTTGGGTTGCCTTTTCCAAAAAGGCACTTGATACCAATACACTTGTTTGCTTTATCACTAGAAACAGATGCTTGAACCAAAAGGATTGAAACGAGCAAACATCTGCAAATCAGCAGTTTCCTTTTGTTCTTTCCCCCAAATAACACCATAAAAAAGATATTCCCCCTCACTTGCAACCAAGCCACTTCATTGATAAGAAAATCAGTATGTGCAAAAGGAGAAGCAATGAAAATCACACAAATCCAATGTCCCAGCTGCTTGGGTCAGTTAACCGTTGACTGGGAGACAGGAAAAGCAGTCTGCCAGTATTGCTTAACTAAGTCAGTCCTACATTCGCCGCCAAAACAAACGAAAGAAGCTTCGAATGAACAAGCTCCCGTAGTTTTTCAAGAAGTCAAAGAAGGGTTTTATTCGTTTACCTTTAATGAAGACGAGGTAGCAAATGCCTTGAAAAAATGGCTGATCCAACAGGAATCAGTTCCTGAGGACATTGTCGTTCATCTTGAAGTCAGCGAGGTAAAACGATATTTTATTCCGATTTATGAATTTCAGGTGACCTATACGATGCACTGGGAGGGGGCCTTTGGCTACGATACCCATTCCATTGCTTGGGACGGCTCGCATACGACCACGTGGGAAAAGAAGCGCGGCGACCATCCAGATGAGACGGTCATACTCTATCAATGCGGCAGTTCGGAGGTGATCGAACAAGAAATTCCTCAGAGCTTTGAGGTCAATGATGAAATGAAAAGAAAACCGCACTTTAATACCGATCAAAAGGAATTTCAACAGCTAGTCTCAGCACATGCTATTCATGTTTTTCCCTTTGATATTGAGCAAGAGCAGGCGCTCTTTGGTTCTGAAAAACAAGCGGAATTGAGAGCTCATGCGAATGCGGTGATCCAGAAGAAAGAATCTGCCGATCATCTAAAAGAGCTGCACCTAAATCTTTCCCTGATCAGCTGTGCTACAGAAGAGCTCTACTTTCCCCTGTATATGGGCACCTTCAAGTACCAAGAGCAATCCTTTGAATTTGCGATCGACGGCAAAGATCCTGACCGAATGAAGCTGCCGATTATCCCACAGTGCCAAGCTACCTATCAAACGGTTGCGAATTTTTCAAAAGCTCGTAAGGTTTTTGGCTGGTCCTCCGTACTCTTTTTTACGTTAGGTGTGCTCCTGATGATCTTGGCGCTATTCATTTCTGAATGGATCCCTTTAGGAAGAGTGTTCAGAGCTGTCATAGGGGGGATTGTCATGAGTTCCCTGCCAACTGCCGTCTATTGGATAGTATCGGGGATAGTGTTGCACTTTCTAAAAGAACAGTACCTCAAAACAGCCCAAAAATTTAGAGATGAGTGCCAAAGAGAATTATTAGGTAAGAAAACGACCGGGGCAGCTTTGTTAGCAAACTACGAGAAGCGTGGGAAGCACCTTGCAAGAATCAGGAAATTTTATGAATGGCTCGATACGCTCGCTTATGTGGTCGTGATCGCTACCCTTATTTGGAATATTATTTGGAACATTCGTCGGTTTTTTTGATAAGCCATCTTGTTGAAAAAAATGATTCATAAAAAAGGAGAAAAAATGAAAATCACACAAATCCAATGCCCCAGTTGCTTAGGGCGTCTAGAAGTTGATTGGGACTCAGGAAAAGCAGTCTGTCAGTATTGCTTGAATGAGCTGTTGATCAAACCAGAACAAAAAAAACAGGAACAAACAAAACAAGTCGTCTCGCTGAAAGAGTTGTCACGCATTCAAGGGACCGTCAAAGAAGGATTTTATCCGTTTGCCTATGATGAAAAGGCATGTGAAGCGGCGTTGAAAAATAGACTAGCATGGCAAGACACCATCTCGGAAAGTATCTTTTTTGAGCTAGAGATGGTTCATCTAAAACGTGTATTTATCCCGATGTATTATTTTCAAATTGCTTATGATGCTCAAGTGAGAGGGAGCTATGTCCACGAGGAACAGCAGAGGGGGAGTGGGCGCATTACTGCCGACATTTCTTTACATAACAGCGGGAATACAACAATTTTCAATGAATATTTCCCTACAGATACCCAAAAAGAAGCGGATTACAGTATCAATGGTAAGCTGCCGCTGCATCTTCAAAAAGGAGCCGCCTATTGCACGGATATGCAGCAGTTTTCGGCACTTAGCCAAGGCGTTCAGGTGCTGCCCTTTGATATTTCCAGAGAAGCGGCACTCTCTGATACCCATCTAATGGAAGTCTTTGAAGCAAAAGCCAAAGACCATTTGGTGGGAGCAGATGTTGCCAATGAGGTTCAACTGACTCTTTTTCCGAAACAATGTGATACGGAAAAACTGTATTTTCCTTATTACATTGGCGAATTCAAATACGGAAACCAAACCTATTCTTTCGTGGCTGATGGCACCGATGCTGAACGCCTTTTTCCAACCCAGCTCCCTGAATGTGAACAGCTGGTGCAAGTGAAAAAAAGTTTTTCGAAGACCAGCAGTGTCCTATGGCAGTTCTGCTATACCTTTTTTTCATTCGGAATAATTTCAGGGACCCTTTTAAATTTTATTTTTGGTGGATTTTTAATGCCTGCCGTTGCCTTTAGTTTGATTGGCACATCGATCGTGCTTTTTGTCATTTGGCTAGTAGTTTCATTTTTTTTGATTACGCAAAAAATCAACTTCTTTAAAGAACATAAAAAGTTTAAAAAGGATCTGAATCAAGCACTCAGTCAGCCACAGGCAAATCAAATAGCTATTTTGCAGACATTTGAAGCCCGAAAAAAGAAACTCGTCCGAAAGACAGTATTTTACAGTGGTCTGGAAAATATGGCGTATGAATTCGCATTGATTCTCTTCTTAGCAATATTGGTTTGGTATTTTGGCTTCTACGGCTTGTCTTTTGTCATGCTGCTGGCGTTTGTCAGCTGGAATGCGATCCGTATTTTTACAACGAATAGCTCTGATCGATGCATCAAAACGAAAGGATGATCTCATGGATATCATTCCCATTCAATGTCCCCATTGTTTAGGGGAACTAGAAGTAAACTGGGGTGTCGGCACGGCGATTTGTCTGTATTGTCGTGGGAAAATGGTGATCAAATTGCCCTTTGACCACGCCAAAATTGCCCAGTCCAGTCCCCTGACGGACAAACAGCTTGCGCTGACCCAGCTGGCGGCTCTTTTGAAGAAAATCAGTCTGCCATCTGCTGCTCTTAGGGAAAACGCACCATCAGCCGACGTTTTCGTTGGACAAGAGCAGCCAAAACTAACGTCAAGAAACCAGGCGTCTCCGATTCAAAGGGCGCCCATCCATCAGCGCAACCAGCGGCAAAATCGTTTGAATGCTTTTTTTCAAAAACAAAATTTTTTGTTCTATTTTTCTGGAGAAAGACAAGTGCTACCAAGGCAATGGCAAAGACAAGTCCTCGCTAGTTTTCAAGTGCCTGAAACGGAGACCCCTCTTGCGTTGCTAACGTCAAAGATGACTGGCAAGAAAGCGAATGCGGGACTGCTTTTTGGCGTTGAACGAGTGTATTTGTGCACGTACGAAAAGAAAGAAAAACGAATAGTCAGTTTTTCCTGGATTGTTTGGAAAAACCTCGGTTTTGAGGTCCAGCATAAAATGTTTAGTAGCTTTTTGGTGATTCAACAGGAATATCGTGTTCCTCTTCAAGCATTGGGCTTTGCGACCCAATCATTTTTGCAAGAATTACAGCAGTTGCTGCAAGAGTGGGAGACTGGCTAGTGCTGAGTATCGATGAAATCAAATAGGGAATCAATTTATTGGTCAAAAAAACAAAGAGAGCGTCGCAAACAGCGGCGCTCTCTTTCACTTCATGTGGTTTCCAACTCAGCATTGTTGGTCTCTGTTAAATACTCGGCTTCATCGTTTAAAAGACTGGCCGTCGTTCGCAGCGTGTCGTAAGAATGCAAAACGGCAGCGAGACTTTTTTGCGAATCACTGATTTTCATAGTCGTCGACTCGGTACTATCTAACACGACTAAGGCTTGTTGGTTGATGGCTTGCATGGTTGCGGCAATGGTTTGGGTCAACTGCTTGGTCTGTTCGGCTAATTTTTGCATTTCATCGGCAACTACCCGAAAGCCAGCTGCTTGTTCGCCGATCCGTGCTGTTTCGATGGAAGCGTTGAAGGATAGCAGTTTGGTTTGTTGTGCAATGCGGTCGATGTCATGCAGCACCGCTGTCACCTGTTGGCTATCCATTTCTAAGGCATGGGTCGTTGCTTGATTTTGATCAGACAGCCGTTTGACTTGCGCCAAGTTCTCTGACAAATGATCGACTTGCTGATGCCCGTTGGTAGAAAGTCGTGTCAGGGAAGCAGCACTTTCTTGCACTTTTTTGATAGTGACCGCTAAGGCTTGTTCTCTTTGGGTAATGTCAAAAGCGATTTTGACGACGTTGACGACTTCTTGCTGCTCATCGAGGACGGGAAAGTAGATTCCTTCTAAAATCAGTTTTTCTCCTTGTTTGTTTTTTCGGATGATTTTGTCTTGAAACCGTTGCTTTGAGTACAGCAGTTGATTCCAAAAAGCTTGGTAATCCGTACTGGCAGCATAATGGTCAAAACAAAAGGTCCGATGCGGCAAGCCAATGATTTCTTCTTGGCTGTACCCTAGGATATCAGTCATGTTGGCATTGGCGAAAACAACTTCTTTTTGCGGATCAAAGACTATGACAGCGAGTTCTTGAAAAATAGCAGCGAGCAGACGGTTATTTTGTGTTTCATCTAATGTGAATTTCATACGTACTTACCTACGCCTTTCAGTTTTTTGGGAAGTTTACACAGCGAGTGTCTTACAGTTATCGGTCATGAAGGCAAGGCAGTTAAGAGTGCAAAAACCACCTTTTTTGTCGAACAAAATGCTTGGAAACAGAAGAAAGCAAGATTCTTTGCATCAGAATGACTTGGTGGTACCCTTAAGATCAACACGAACGATTTCAAACAAAAGGAGAGAATCGTATGACAGATAGAATTTCGTTGGAAAAAGCAGCCGTTGAATTTAGTGAGGCAAATGCACCGCACCCACGGATCTATGAATTACCGCCAGAAGAAGGGCGCGCACTCTTGGAACAAGTCCAAGAGTCACCCGTCAATAAACTGGCGGTTGAGATAGAAGATCAGACCGTAGATACAGGCGAGTGGGGGGCCATCAATGTTCGTTTTGTTCGTCCCGAAGGAAATCATGCGATTCTCCCTGTTATTTATTATCTCCATGGCGCTGGCTGGGTCTTCGGCAGTGCCGCAACTCATGATAAATTGATCCGTGAATTGGCGGTACGAACCAACTCGATCGTCATTTTTCCTGAATACAGTCGTTCGCCAGAAGCAAAATACCCAACGGCGATCGAACAAAATTATGCGGTCTTGCAGCAATTACCGGGATTTATCGATGTCAAAGGCTTAGACCTTACCCGTTTGACCGTGGCTGGCGATTCCGTAGGTGGGAACATGGCGACTGTTATGACCTTGTTAACGAAAGCCCGTGGTGGCATTCCGATCGCACAGCAATTATTGTTCTATCCTGTGACAGATGCCCGCTTTGATACGCCTTCGTATGAAGCATTTGGCGAAAACTATTTTCTGACCAAAGAAGGGATGCAATGGTTCTGGGATCAATACACGACGGATGAAACACAGCGGAATCAAATTACCGCTTCTCCTTTACGAGCGACCAAAGAGGAGTTAGCCGATCTGCCACCAGCGTTGATCATTACGGGGGAAGCAGATGTCTTGCGGGATGAAGGGGAAGCCTATGCGCAGCATTTACGAGCAGCTGGCGTGGAAGTTACCCAAGCACGTCTGCAAGGAATCATCCATGATTTTGTGATGGTCAATGCGATGGATCAGACCCAAGCTGCACGAGCTACCATGACACTGGCTGTCGGTTGGCTGACGGAAAAAAATGTCCCAGCAGAATAAAAAACCGACAAAAGAAGCTTCTTTTTAGAGGTGTTCTGATACAGTAAAGGATTTATGGGGTGGAGCGATCCACTCCTTTTTTTGTCGGAAAAATGGAAAGACATACACCTGCGGTCTGAAGCAGATGCAAACGCTCTCTAAAAAAATACGTTTTTATAGTACAGATATTAATAAGTGTTTTTCGTTGATAAATAAATAGAAAGTGCTATTATATGTATTGTGATTAATACAGTTTTTGAAAAGAGGTAATACAGTGAGTGCAAAAGGATCAGAAATCATTGTTGAAAGTTTAGAAAATCATCGGGTGCCTTATATCTTTGGGATTCCCGGTGCAAAAATCGATGGCGTATTTGACGTGTTGAGTGATCGGGGACCAGAGTTGATTTTGGCACGACATGAACAAAACGCGGCATTTATGGCACAAGCAATCGGTCGCCTGACAGGAGAGCCAGGAGTCGTCATTGCGACAAGTGGACCAGGAGCCAGTAATTTAGCGACTGGGTTGGTCACGGCAACTGCCGAAGGTGATCCCGTCCTGGCACTAGCAGGCCAAGTGAAGCGTTCTGACCTTTCAAAATTGACCCACCAAAGCATGAATAATGCGGCATTGTTTGCGCCGATCACGAAATTCAGCAGTGAAGTCCAAGATCCTGAAACCCTTTCTGAAAGTATTGCCAACGCCTTTCGCATCGCAAAAACAGCGAAAAAAGGGGCGAGCTTTTTATCCATTCCTCAAGATGTGACGGACGGAACCGTTCAAGGGGCAGCGATCAAACCACTATCTTCGCCTAAATTAGGCAGTGCCGATGCAGAAGATATCCAGGCACTCGTCGATCGGATCAAAGAAGCCAAGCTGCCTGTCCTACTCTTAGGGATGCGGGCTTCAGGCGTGAAAGAAACACAAGCGATTCGTCAGTTAGTTGCAAAAACTGGGTTGCCTGTCGTAGAGACCTTCCAAGGTGCTGGAATCATTTCTCGTGAATTAGAAGAGCATTTCTTTGGCCGCGTCGGCTTATTCCGCAATCAGCCTGGTGATATGTTGTTGAAACGCAGCGACTTAGTGATTGCTGTAGGGTACGACCCGATCGAATACGAAGCCCGCAACTGGAATGCGGAAAAAGATGCCCGCGTGATCGTTATCGATGAAGTACCGATGGAGATCGATCCATTTATGCAGCCAGAAGTTGAACTGATGGGCAGTATCGCGAAAATTATTGAACAACTATCAAAAGCCATCGATCAGTATCACTTGAGCGAAGACGCCCAAAACTATTTAACGACGCTGCAAACCAAACTCAATGAAAAACCAGCGGATGTCGAAGGCAGTAACAATACCTTGCATCCCTTGGAAATCATCGATGCTTTGCAACAAGAAGTGACCGACGATATGACGGTAACGGTGGATGTCGGCAGCCATTACATTTGGATGGCCCGTCATTTCCGTAGTTATGAGCCACGGCATCTGCTCTTTAGTAATGGCATGCAGACCTTAGGAGTCGCTTTGCCATGGGCGATCGCTGCAGCGCTCGTGCGACCAAATACTCAAGTGATCTCTGTATCTGGCGATGGCGGCTTCTTGTTTTCTGCCCAAGAGTTAGAAACAGCTGTCCGTTTGAAACAAAACATCATTCACTTGATTTGGAATGACGGTACCTACAATATGGTGAAATTCCAAGAAGAAATGAAATATGATCGTGCTTCTGGGGTTGATTTTGGACCCGTTGATTTCGTAAAATATGCCGAAGCGTTTGGTGCCAAAGGCCTACGGGCAACCACTAAACAAGAATTGATGGCAGCCATCGAAGAAGGCTTTGCAACGGATGGTCCAGTGATCATTGATATCCCTGTGGATTATTCAGACAATGCCGATCTGGGCAAAACGATCCTACCTGATCAATTTTATTAAGACCAAAGGAGCAGCAAGATGAAAGTGAAAAACAAAAGTTATTTATATCAGCATGGCACCCTAGGTGGGTTGATGCAGGATTTAATGGATGGCACGGAGCAAATCGGCAAAATGCTTGAATATGGCAATTTTGGGATCGGTACGTTGGCTGGTTCCAATGGTGAAGTGATTATTTTAGATGGTGAAATCTACCATGTAGACGAGTCGGGCAAGGTACAAGTGCTCCAAGGAAATGAAGGAACCCCCTATGCGGCAGTCGTTGATTTTTCTGCGGCGAAGCACCTGCAGGTCAGCCAAGAAATGACCGATGAAGAAGTGAAAAACCACGTCCTGACAGAAGTCAGCCCGAATTTGTTTTCCGCTGTCAAGATTCATGGGGTATTTACCAAGATGCACGTCCGCGTTGCCCCAAAGCAAGAAAAACCGTACCCAAAATTCATTGAGATCATCCAGCATCAGCCGGAATTTCAAGCAGAAGATATCAGCGGAACGATCGTTGGGTTCTTTACCCCGTTGTTGTTCCACGGTGCTGCGGCTGCTGGTTTCCATCTGCATTTTATTAGTGATGATCGCACATTTGCTGGACATGTCTTAGACTTTGAAGTGGCAGCTGGTGAAGTCGAATTGATGGAACTAGCCGAATTTCGTCAGCATTTTCCTATCGACAACCAAGACTACTTGCAGCGGGAGATCGATGTCGCAAAAATCGCCAAAGATATTGAAGCTGCCGAATAAGCAGCAGGCAGCAAAAATAATTGATCGCCAGTAGAGTGGTCTCGGATCGAATGGAACGCAAAAAAGCAGTGAAGCCAACGCTTCGCTGCTTTTTTGTGCTTTCTTCTATTCATGCGGATTGCTGCAAAACCTGGATGCTTCGATAGAAAAGCTGGAAAATAGTCAAAAATCTGAAATAATTCCTACTTATAAGCAAATAAATTGATATATTTTAAGAATAATGATAATTTTTGTACTAATTAGAAGTATTTTGTTGAGAGTAATTGCACTTGACTGATTTTATAGAGAAAAGAGGAAAGATATGAAAAAAAAGTTGACGACTGCGCAAGGAGCCAGTGTAGCGGATAACCAGAATTCTTTGACAGCGGGGCGCCGTGGCCCAGTGTTGATTCAAGATGTCCATTTGCTAGAAAAACTGGCACATTTTAATCGTGAGCGGATTCCCGAACGGGTCGTTCATGCGAAAGGTGCGGGGGCTCATGGGGTCTTCCGAGTAACAAACGACGTAACGATGTACACGAAAGCGGCGTTTCTTTCAGCCATCGGGAAAGAAACGGAGATGTTTATTCGCTTTTCAACGGTTGCCGGAGAACTAGGGTCTGCGGATACGTTGCGCGATCCTCGGGGGTTTGCGGTTAAATTTTACACGGAAGCGGGGAATTATGATCTCGTGGGCAATAATACCCCGATTTTCTTTATTCGTGATCCGTTGAAGTTTCCTGATTTTATCCATACCCAAAAAAGAGACCCGCGAACGCACTTGAAAAATCCAGAGGCGGTATGGGATTTTTGGTCCCATTCACCGGAATCCCTCCATCAAGTCAGCCTGTTGATGGGGGATCGGGGCTTACCGGCAACCTTTCGTCATATGCATGGGTATGGGAGCCATACATTCGCTTGGCTCAACGCAGAGGGAGAACGCTTTTGGGTGAAATATCATTTTCGGACGGATCAAGGCATTATGAACATGAGTGCGGCACTCGCAGCAGAACTTGCGGGAAGCAATCCTGATTATCATATTGAAGATCTATATAAAGCGATTGAGGCAAAGGAGTATCCTTCTTGGACACTCTATGTTCAAATCATTCCCTTTGAAGAAGGTTGGTCAGCTGCCGTCAATCTTTTTGATGTGACCAAAACAGTCTCACAAAAAGACTATCCGCTCATTGAAGTGGGACGAATGACTTTGAATCGCAATCCAGAGAACTATTTCAACGAAGTCGAGCAAGTCACTTTTTCACCGGGCAATATCGTTCCAGGGATTGATTTTTCTCCGGACAAACTATTGCAAGGTCGGCTGTTTGCTTACGGTGATGCGCATCGTTATCGAGTTGGACCCAACAGCAGCCAGTTGCCGATCAATGCGCCAAAAGCGCCTGTCCATAATCACCAACAGGACGGTTTCATGAATACCAAAACGAATTCTTCAGGGATCAATTATGAACCGAACAGTTTCGATGGCATCAAAGAAAACCCGCATGCCAAGGGCATCCACTATTCGTTAGAAGGAGAGATCGGTTCCTTTGATTACGATGAAGACTATTATAGCCAAGCAGGTGATTTTTATCGTTTGCTCTCAGAAGAAGAACGAACACGTTTAATTCAAACGATTGCGGGAAGTTTGGGACAGGTTCAAAATCAACAGATCAAAGAACGGCAGGTCATGCATTTTTACCGTGCGGACCCAGAATACGGCAGACGAATCGCTGAAGCGATCGATGTGAACATTTAAGAAAGGAGGAAAAAGAATGTTACTTTTACATGTAGTTTTTGGTCTTTTATCTTTTGTCGGAGCAATGATGCTGGGGGTGGCCTTTAAAGGGCAGCTGCGAGAGCTTTCAAGGCTTCAGCAATGGGCAGTCGGTTTGAGTTATACGGGCACGCTGTTGACGGCGATTTTGGGGATCTTGTCTGCATCTTCTCATCCAATCATCGTACTCATGACCCTCGTAGGCGCACTGGCTTTTACGAAACGGACATTTTTAAGTGCAGATCAATCCAAAGAGCAATGATTGCTGATAGTAGCGGCGTAGAAGGAAAAAGCGTACTTGATTCATTGGAAAAGTCCCATATAAAGCTGCTTCCACTAAAAAAGAACAGCTTTATATGGGAGGATTAGTCAGGCGTTCGTTTAAAGGCGACAAGGAAATATCAATTCTCTTTCTTTGGAGAAGCGGCGTGAATGATTGGAATTACTACGTATTATCAAGAACGACCAACCGCAAAATTCTCGGATTGATTCGATTCAAAAGATAATTCCAATCGGCAGCGTCGGGTATTGATTTTAATAAGACACTTTCAACATCCAGTAAGTATTCAGTGGCGTATTCGGAGTAGTTAGTAATGAGAAAATTAATGTTTTTTTCTTTTAAATACTCGTGGGAGAGTTCGTTTGAATCAGGGTAGTACATTTCATGATAAACGCCAAGATATTTTCGGATAATACTTTCGGCGTACTCACAAACATACTCGTTACCTTCAAAAATAACAGCTATAGTTCTCCGTGTGCCCCAATTCTCTTCAATGATGGCTTCCATGTGGAAGGTGAGACTTGCACAAAAATCATCCAAATGGTCGAAAGAATAGAGTGTTTTCACAAGAGGATGTGAGAGCAAAAACTGGCGATTTTTTTTATATTCAGCCGCAAATTTTTCTTTGACGAAAGCATTCAAATCATCGATGTTGACGTTCATCGTTGGCGATAACAACTCACGAAGCTTGAAAATAGTGAAGAATGACTCTAACCAAAGCAAATCTTTTTGTTCATCAAAGCTGTTGCCGCGATTTTGGGCATAGAAATCAGCAGTGATCTGTTTGATCGCGGGCCAGTGGTTATAGTTAAGACAAAACACTTTGCTTGTTTCTAGATCGGTGTTGAGTTTGCGACGACAAATGATGCAAGTCAAAAGATAGATTGCTTCTTCTTGAGGAAACTCAAAGGTAAAATAACGCTGGATAATCTTTTTAAGGTCCTCATAATTTGAAAGTAAACCATTTTTTTTAACTAACTCGCTTAGTTCTGGAGAGGGGGCAGCAAGTAAACCGCGTTTGCTGCGCTCCACGCTAATATAAAGGATATAAGCAAAATAAGAAAACGAAGAGCTCTGTAAGGCCTTCGTTTCCAAAAGGTCAGTGATTTCCATCACCGCATCTTGTACATGGATCGAGGGAAATAACGTGTGGACATTAATGTCAGACTCGTAGTAAAAAAGACAGAAAAATTTTCGTATATCGATCTCCGAACCTGCCAAAGAGACGGGATCCGTTTTGATTTTTAAACAGAAAGGGGATAAAAATGGCTGTATTTTCCGGAAGTAGCTGATCAGCGCTTGTTCAGAAATATTAAGCGTTAAGCTCCAATCAAAGAGGGTTTGCTGCTCATCATAAAAAATACTTTCTAAAATCTGGAAAATCGGTTCATCTTTTATCAATTCTTGCTTTTGCTTTCGATACCTATCATGATCGATTTCTTCAAAAAGATACCCGATTTTTGCTGTATGGATCGCCATAGCCCCTTTAAAATACTCTCGCAAGTTAGCAATGTCAGTAATCAACGTACGCGTACTGCTCTCGGTCACTTCAGCGAGTTCTCCCAGTGTACGGGAGGGACTTTTCTCAAATTCATTCAACAATTGCAGCCAGCGAATCAACGTACGATTTCGCATGAATTTTAATTGAAATGTTTTCATGTCAGCCTCCGAAAAATAAGTTTAAATAATTATAGCATAATCATTTACACAGATAATGAAACGTTCAACTGTTAGGCGTTCTTGCCACAGTGCCTTGAAGGCTCTGACTACCAGTAGAACATTTCCGGGAATATCAATCGTTCACGGTAAGTATAGCAAGGACCTGAGAAACCAATTGCCAAAAATCATACATAAACTTGAGAAAACGAAACGCTAATAGAAAGGCTCCAAACGCTAAATAAAAAGCTAATGAAGTAAGAAAAGACGATAAAAACACAGTTGTTCAACTGGCAGGTGCCCATTTGAACAACTGTGTTTTTTTCTGATGACGCCAGAGGATCTTAGGCAACAGAAAGTAAAAGCTGCAACCCAGACTCGATAACGAATTGGATGCAAAACGTGATCCTTTACTAGTAGACCCATTCTTCCAACAACTCGTTCTCTTTGACAAGCACGGGAGTCATTTGCTTGAGTCGAAAAAACGAAGCGTAGTATAATAAAAGAGAATTGATATTTATTTACTATTTGGATGACAACATGTTTTTTTGATAGAGGTTGTTAAGTGAAAAAAGGAGAGAAAGGAAATCGCCTATGAAGCATTCGCAAAAAGGGGTAGCGCTTCTTTTGGTTTGCGGACAACTTTTAGCTGGTGTGCCAGTTTCAGCTGCGGTTGTTGCATCGGAAGGTACGATCGTTGCCCAAACATCAGAAACAGCTGCACAAGAAAGTGACAGTAGCAGCACAGCAGGGACGGTTGAAGAAACTGCTCCAGCAGGGGAAGGACAAGTGTCCGATTCGGAGCAAGGATCGGCACCTGTAGAAAGTGTACCAGAAGGATCTGAGACAGCGCCGGAGGGAACAGAGCAAACCGAAGAACCAACCCCAGATCCCCAACCGACGCCAGAACCGAAACCAGAGCCGAAACCAGAGCCAGAACTACCGAGTAAGCCAGAGCCTTCTCAGCCAGAAGAACCAACCCCAGCACCGAAACCAGAAAAACCAACGAAGCCTGAAGCGCCCAAACCTGAGACGCAGCCAGAGAAGCCCCAACCGTCAGAACCTGTAGAAACGCAACCGACACCAGAAGCAAACAGTGATGCAAGTCAAGAAACACCGGCGGCTGTGTCTCCGATCATACCACCAAGTACCCAAGCACCAAGCGGGCCAAGTCAATCCGATCCTATAACGCAGCAAGGTAGCGAAACGAGCTTGACGGTCACACCAGTAAAAGAAGTGTGGGATTTTATCCAAGAAATCGGCGAAGATGCCCGAGATATTGGCTTGAAAAATGATTTGTACGCTTCTGTCATGATTGCACAGGCTATTTTAGAATCAGGTGGCGGTCAAAGCAGATTGAGTCAGGCGCCGTACTTCAATCTCTTTGGTATCAAAGGAACCTATCACGGACAGGGTGTTGCCTTTCGGACACAAGAAGATGATGGTTCGGGAAATCACTATACGATCACGGCAACGTTCCGCCAATATACTGGGTACAAAGAGTCATTGATGGACTATGCTCGTTTGTTGAAAGAAGGGGTCGGACAGCAGTCTGATTTTTATAAAGGTGTATGGAAATCAGAAGCGGCTTCTTATCAAGAAGCTGCCCATTATTTGACTGGTCGGTATGCCACTGATACCGCGTATGATCAAAAGCTGACCGCATTGATCGAAGCCTATGCGTTGACCCGTTATGATCAGAAAAAACCTGATGTGACCGCAAGTGAGACGTATCTTTTTCCTGTTGAAAAAGCCGTTGTCACTTCTACTTTTGGCCCACGTTGGGGAAGCTTTCATCGGGGCGTTGACTTTGCCGCAGCGTTTGGGACACCCATCATGGCGAGTCAATCTGGAACGGTCATCCGTTCAGAGGTTCATCCTTCTTGGGGGAATTATGTAGCGATTCTCCATGAGGACGGGATGACGACACTCTATGCTCACAATCAACAGAACCTTGTGAAGGTTGGTCAACAAGTGGAACAAGGAGAAACGATTGCGCTCATGGGTAGTACGGGCAATAGCACAGGCGCACACCTGCACTTTGAAGTCAGTGCATCGCCTAGCTTGAGCCAAGCGAAATTGGTCGATCCAATCGCTTTTTTAACAAAATAAGGATTGCCGAAAAGAGAGTATCGTGGATACTTTCTTTTTTTGTCTTTTTCCAGCAATTTTTTGGGAGCAACGATTTTAATTTTTTTTTCATGAAAACCGAAAAAATGTTTAAAAAAATCGTGCATAGATTCTTTATAATTTTCACATAACCGTAACAGTTGCTAACCCATAAACTGGCGTGAACAGATCGGTCAGCCAGCAGCACAAATGGTAGGTTCGAATGCTATTGATGATGAGCGGAGAAGCAAAATCGTTACAGTTATTACCCCTACGAATAAAAACTTGCTAACGAAGTAGGGGAGCGAATAATCAGGAAGTGCATCAATTATAAGTCTACTCCTTTTTTTCTAATCAGTATTGATCGTTGAAAAGAACTAACAAGAAATGATTAACCATAAAAAAGTAGAAGAGATAAATGAGCTGCTCTTTTTTTCTGTTAAACGAAAAGAATGTTTTACACAGTGATGCATAAAATAAAAAAAGAGGGGAACATTTTATGAGAATAAATAAAACGGATTTTGAGGCAGTGATGGCCAATAGCGAATTTTTAGACTATTACTGTCAATTATTTGAACAAAACGGTGAACGATCCGTCACAGATAAGCAATTAGAAAAATTACACTATTTGATTCAAAAGCAGGTGGCACTAACGATTCAAAAGAATGCGAGCTATTCCTTTTTTACACAAACATACAAGCTGCCGCAAACACTCGTAAAGGATTACCAACTGTTAGCGGAATGTACCGAGATGCTTTCAAAAATAGAAATGGATCAGTTGATACCCAAACAATTTATTGAACAGGACTTTAACGTGCAGATGAAAAAAGTAAGTCAAGAAACGCAATATGAACAGCTTTTAAACATCATGACAGACACATTTAGACAAATAAAGAAAACATAGGTGATTTTCAACATAGCAGCTTTTTTTCAAAATGAAGCAAATGATACAAAGAATTTTCTTATTTCTTAAGCAGAATCTGATGAAAGCAAAAGCGAAATCCTTGCACTATTTTTAATAGCCGATAAAATAATTGTTATAAGACAGTAGTCTGGACACAACGCTTTTTTTCATCAGTCTATGAAAAAACCGATTTTTTATGTAGGATGAAAACCGATATAATGAGACTGCTTAGGCGCCTTTCATGCGTAAATTAGCCGCAAAAAAGAAATTCTTAGTAAGGAGCTTATGTTTGAAAAATTTTCAATTGAGTTTTGTCACAAGCAAATCGACCGTCCGATGGCTGCAGATTCTAAGTGAATTTGAAAAAAATGAAATTTGCAGTGCCAGCCATTTGGCTGAAGTAACAAGTAGTACTACAAGGACGATTGGCAAAGACATCAGTCAGATTAATGATTATTTCTGTGGGTTGATCCTGATCACTTCCACCAATCAAGGCTATTCGTTTGAACTATTTGATTATTCACAGTATGAAAAGAAAAAAGCCTCGCTTTTAGCGAATGAACCGCTCTTTATTTTATTGGAAAATATTTTTATTGGAGAGTTAAAGACGATCGATGAGTGGGCGGACTGCTTGTTTTTATCCAAGAGTACCTTATCAAAATACTTGCAGCGCATTCATGAACAACTGGCACGTTTTGATCTCCAACTAGCACTAGATCCCCTGAATATCGTTGGACAAGAAGCAGATATCCGCAATTTCTTCTGTACCTTTTTCTATGAAACAGATAGCACACCCCATACTGTCTTTCCGCCTGCTGCGGTCCAACAGGCAGTAACGGAAATCGGCAGGATGTTTGACAAAAATAGTTATCACACCGTTTCGTTTTCACAATATACGTATCTACTTTATATTTCGCTTGAGCGATTTATGCAAGGCAAAACTGTGCAAATCAACGACGAATTGTACCACGCCTTGCGACACAGTATTCAGCTGATGCACTTTCAGCGAATCAATGGCATTATTGAAAAGTACTTTCAATGTCGATTGACGAACGATGAACTTATCTTTTTGTTTGTTAGTATTATCACAAAGAAAAAACTGCAAAATGTGATCGTCGAACAAAAGTTTTGTCTTTCTTATAATCATTGGACCGAGATTCGCACGTTGACCAACGAGTTTTATCAGATGTTGAATGTATCGTCGAAAAAGCCTAAAGAAGATCAGATTCTGATCGAATCCTTTTTTACTTCTGCCAAATTGAAGGAGTGCTTATCCACTTCGGCCAATCGTAATATTTATGATGTGAATGCGTTTATTAAGAAAACTTTTTCTAAGGAGTTTGCTGCTTACCGAGAGTTTTTAGAAAGTAGTTGCGAGTACCACACCCTTTATTCTGTGGAGTATCTGACGGATTTTTGTGCAAACTTAGTGATTTTTATTGAATCTGTTCGAGAACGTCATTGGTTTCCCCGAAAAAATATCGCCTTTATCTTCGAAGGAAATAACAATATCGTTCAGTACATTGAGGGCTGGTCCAACCGCTATTTTAGCCGATCCCATCAAGTCTTTTATCCTGACTCAGGGGAAGTCAATGCTCAGTATTTAGAACAAAATACCATTGATCTGCTAGTGACGAACTATGCCGAGCATGCGACCGAATTTCGAGATATCGTTGAATGTATCGTCTTCAAAACGATCCCTTCTTCTTCTGACTGGAATCGGCTGCTTGAACGGATCAATCCTAACGTCACCCGCCAATTTGCCCTAAAAGACCTCTTCTAGTTTCCCATTCTGTTTTGACCTAAAGAGTTGCTAGAAAGGGCCTTTTACATGAAAAGAAAGCATTTTTCCTTCACTGCTTAGACAGTGAGAAGGAAAGATGCTTTCTTTTTTAATGGCTTGACTCTCCGCAGCTGTGCAGGAGTGTGGGAAGGGGAAGTGGGGAATGCATCAGGTACGGATGCAAGCCTTTGGAACCAGCGGTTTTCAATTCAATCGATCAATGTGGGCGAAATCATTGGGCTTCACTTAAGTAAATCAAACTCCAAGGCGCCTTTTGGTTTAGCTGAAGACCGGTCAATTCCCGATAGAAACAGGTTTTGTCTTTGACCGTCAGCTGAATGATCTCTTCTTCCGTATACTCGTTTAGAGAAGAAATTTTTAAAACATAAAGTTCTTTTAGTATTTGCAGCTGTGCGTCGATATCTAAGAGCAACGACATTTTTTCGAAAAAAGTACCCTCGTCTTGTTCATAGATCGCCAAGAATCGTTGGCGCAAAGAGAGATAAAAATTAAAGATTTTTGGGTGTGTATAAGAACAGGGAGAGTGGATAAATTCTACGTCAAAAAAGTTTACATATTCTTCGGCTGATTGGATCGTTTTTAAGTTCATATCAATACTCCTTATAAGTGTTAGGAAAGGGCGACAATACGTGTCATTATCAAAAAGAGTCACTGTTAAGCAATGTCTTACTGAGAAGGCCCATTTGTTTTTTTTAATGATTGGGGGAAGGACTTTCGCTACATTCAATGTACAGGATATTCCAAATTGGCTCAAACGCGTTTTTTCGTAACCATACGAAGATTTGTTTTTCGCTGGTATTAACGTCAAAAATGTTCAACTATTCTGATAATTGTTGTTATAAAAAGAATATTTTCGGAATGGGCGAAATGACTGGGTTTCCTTTCTTTTCCAGCAGGTTGTTTTTTCATTCGCTGAAATCATGGTTGAGAAAAAACAGCATCAGTTGACCGGTAGGCTCATCCCCGTCATTTTTTCAAAGGTGTGATACTATAGAATTATCTAGAAAAACGATCCTTTGATTCAAGTTGCCAATGCCAAAATAGTGCGAAGACACGCAGTTGCAGTGAGACGCAACCGTCTGTTTCGGTGAAAAGAATTGGCTAAATAGGGACGTTTATTAAAGCAAACGAGGAGCAATTCAATGAATGAGAAAAAAACAGTTGTAGTGATCGGCGGCGGACTTGGTGGTCTATCAGCGGCGGTCTCATTAGCCCAAAATGGCTTTGATGTATCACTATATGAAAAAAATCACCATTTAGGTGGCAAATTGAACCGACTGGAAACAAACGGCTTCGGCTTTGACTTAGGTCCTTCGATTTTGACGATGCCGCAGATTTTTGAAAAATTATTTACTGGCAGCAATCGCGATATGGCGGATTATGTTGCGATTCGCCGATTGCCATTGGAATGGCGCTCCTTTTTCCCCGACGGCACCAAGATTGATCTCTATGGCGATCTTGCCCGCATGGCAAAGGAAAACCCCCACTTGTCGGAAAAAGACATGGCAGAGTACCAAGACTTTTTGGACTATGGGCAAAAGATTTATGATATCACGGAAAAAGGCTATTTCGAGAAAGGCTTAGATACCACGAAAGAAATCTTGAAGTATCACGGCGTGATCAAAGCGCTGAAAGGCTTTGATTATTTCTCTTCCATGCATGATGCCATTCAAAAACGTATCAGCAATCCGCAGCTGCAAGACATGCTGAGCTATTTTATCAAGTATGTCGGCTCGTCTCCTTATGACGCCCCAGCCGTCTTGAACATGATGATCTACATGCAGCATGCCCAAGGTGTCTGGTACGTGCCAGGCGGGATGCATCGGTTAGCCGAAGGCATCGTTCGCTTAGCAAAAGAGATCGGTGTGACCTTCCATACGGGACATAAAGTGGAAAAATTGATCGTTGAACAAGAACAAATCCGTGCCGCTCGTTTGGATGATGGTACGTTGATCGAAGCGGACTATTTTGTTTCCAATATGGAAGTGATCCCGGCATATGAAGAGCTGTTAGAAGAAGCGCCGGCCTTTACTCAAAAACTGGAAGAAAAATTTGAACCAGCAAGTTCTGGCTTTGTCTTGCACTTAGGGGTCAAAACCTCCTATCCGCAACTGGCGCACCACAACTTTTTCTTTTCAAATGCCTCAAAAGAAAACTTTGATCAAAATTTCCATCAGCATCAGCTGCCGGAAGACCCAACGATCTATTTGGTCAATGCCAACAAAACCGATCCTTCGCAAACAGTGGCAGGGCATGAGAACATCAAAATCTTGCCTCATATCCCTTATTTGCAGGATAAACCCTTTACGGAAGCGGAATACGATGCCTTTCGTGAACGGATCTTGATCAAGCTGGAAAACATGGGCTTAACGGATCTACGCAAGCACATCGTGTATGAAGACCGCTGGACACCCGAAGACATCCAAAAGAATTATTTGTCACATCGCGGCGCCATCTACGGCACGGTCTCTAATCGCAAAAAAAATCATGGCTTTAAACACCCGAAACACAGCGAACGCTACGACAATCTTTACTTCGTTGGCGGTACGGTCAATCCCGGTGCCGGTATGCCGATGGTGACCCTTAGTGGCCAGCAAGTCAGTGAGATGATCACCAAAAGAGAACACTAAGATAAGAAAGGATGATGACTGTGTACCTGCTGCTCGCTGGTATTTGCGCTGCTTGGCTGGCAGGCTGGCTGATTTTTTTCCGCCTGCCGACGATACCCACCCGCAAGGAGACAGCCGCATCCAAAGACTTGAAGGAGAGGGCAGAATTGTCGATCATCATCCCCGCCCGCAATGAAGCAGAAAATTTGCCGCAATTGTTGGCATCCTTGCAGCAGCAAACCCTTTATCCTGTGGAGATTTTGGTGGTTGATGACGGATCGGAAGACGAGACGATCGCCTGTGCCGAGTGCTTCGGTGCGACGGTCTTGAAAACCGCTGCTGATTCTGCTGGGAAAGCGGCGGCTTGCTGGTTAGGCGCCTCACAAGCGGTGGGCAAGTATCTATTATTTTTGGATGCCGATACCTTCTTTCTAGCAGAAGATGGCTTAGAGCGCCTTTTCGCTGCGTATGAGGAGCGATCGGGACAAGGCCTGCTCTCGGTGCAGCCCTATCATCAAACGAAGCGCCTGTATGAACAACTATCTGCCGTCTTTAATGTCATCTTACCTGTCGGGTTGAACCGCTTTTCTATCGTAGGCGAAAAACTCTCAGCCGGCGGCGCCTTTGGTCCGTGTATCTTGTGCAGCAAAACAGCGTACCTTCAAGCCAATGGGCATCAGGACATGCCACAAGGAATCTTAGATGATCTAGCATTAGCGAGACGCTTTAAGAAAAAACGCTTGCCGATCGCCTTGTATGGTGGAAAAGACCTGTTGGCCTTTCGGATGTATCCAGCTGGTGTTCGTCAACTTGTTCAAGGCTGGACGAAGGACTTTGCCACTGCTTCGCAATTCACTCACCCTTTGATCATGGCAGGTGTCATCTTGTGGATCAGCGGCAGCATTGGGGTACTGGCGGCACCGTTTCTGATGGAACCGCTTTGGCTAGGACTGCTTTTTTATGCTGCTTATTTTGGACAAACCGTGTGCTTTGCCCGCCGTGTCGGCAACTTCAACCGAGTCTTGCTGCTTTTTTTCCCATGTTACTTTCTTTTTTTCCTAGGCTTATTTGGTTGGTCATGGATCCAAACCCATTTGTTGAAATCCGTGACCTGGAAAGGACGAAAAATCAATTTATAGGAGGCGATGCACATGCCGCTGATCACCTTATCTCCACTGCTCTTGCTCATTACAGACAGCTTGGCTTGGCTGCTGTTTCATCTAGGCATCTCGTTTAGCTTGCGCAAAGTCAGTGATGCTTTTTTTGAACGTCATGCCAACTGGTTCCGTTCTTTTGCCTTTGAAAAAGGCGGCAGAATCTGGGCGGAGGTATTTCGTATTCGTCAGTGGAAAGACAAATTGCCCGACGGCACTGTGATTGCCAAAAAAGGCTTTGACAAATCTCGCTTGGCTCAGCAACAAAAGGACTATCTGGAAAAATTCGTCATCGAAACACGCCGAGCAGAGCTGACCCATTGGCTGCTGATTGTTCCAGCACCGTTCTTTTTCCTCTGGAATCCTACGTGGGCGGGCTGGGTGATGATCGCCTATGCGTTATTGGCCAACTGCCCATTCATCATGATCCAACGCTATAATCGCCCCCGTTTGGAGCGAGTCTTGCGGAAAAAAAGTGCCCTGCAAGTCAAGCAGAAGGCGACGGTCTAGGTTCATGTAGGCGTTGCTTTTAAGATTCGCCGAAAAATAGGCAAACGGGAAATCAAAAGGATCGGAGGATAACTGCCTTCGATCCTTTTTAAAAAATTGGTGTTAATTTTTATGGGATGCGTCAAGACCATTCTTTGTACACTAAGGTCATTCAGAGGAAAGGGTGATCGTATGTCATCAGAAGGATGTGGGCAAATTTTCGACCTGCCTTTGCAGGCTGCTGCATTGGTTGATCGTGTGTTTGGACAGGTACAAAGTATTTTTGTAAGTGTAGAAAAGAAGGAGGGATGCGCAAGATGATTGAAGATAGCCGACAACGGGACCACTATTACGACATGCTGATTGAAAAAAATTCCCAATATGAAGGGATTTTTTACGTTGGGGTAAAAACCACCGGCGTCTTTTGCCGTCCTACCTGTCCAGCGAAAAAACCGCTCAAGAAAAACTGCGAGTTTTTTCAGACGGCACAAGAAGCGCTGCTGGCGGCGTATCGTCCCTGCAAACGATGTCGCCCGCTCAGCTCACCTAGCCACTTATCCCCTGACGTGAAAAGCCTTGTGGAAGCGGTGGAGAGCAACCCGGAGAAAAAGTGGACCGACAAAGATTTTGAAGCGCTAGCGATCCATCCCAATACTGCGCGTCGACAATTTAAAAAATATTTTGGCATGACCTTTATCGAATATTCCCGTTCACGCCGTTTAGGGTTAGCGTTTAAGCAGATTCGTGAAGGAGAACCGCTGATCCAAGCACAATTAGAAGCCGGCTTCGATTCTGGCAACGGCTTTCGAGATGCGTTTTCCCGGATTATGGGGGAATTGCCTTCCAACAGCCGCGAAAAAACGATTCTTTCTTCTGCTTGGCTTGAGACCAAGCTGGGATCGATGTTGGCGATCAGCGACCAGCAGCAGCTTTACTTGTTAGAATTCGTGGATCGCAGAGGGCTAGAAACGGAGATCGCTGTTTTGAGAAGCCGTTTGAATGCAGTGATTATTCCCCAGCAAACAGCAATCATCCAGCAGCTTAAGCAAGAACTGACGGAATATTTTGCAGGAAATCGAACTGTTTTCACGATTCCAATTGCATTGATCGGCTCCGATTTTCAGAAAGCCGTCTGGCAGCAGCTGTTGGCGATGAAGATCGGAGAAATATACTCTTACAAACAATTGGCACAGCGAATCGGCAATGAAAAAGCTACCCGAGCTGTTGCCAATGCCAACGGAAAAAATCAATTGGCGTTGATCGTTCCATGCCACCGCGTCATCAATAGCGATGGCAGCATCGGCGGCTATGGCGGCGGTGTCGAACGCAAAAAGTGGTTACTGGCTTTGGAAAAGCAGGTGCAGCCGACCACAATGATCTAAAAAGGACAAGTATGCGTCGGAATCAGCGCTTCATTCATCGGTACATGGAATGGATCGAATCCTCTTCAGTAAAATATATATTTAGCGGAACTCATGGAACCTTTCATGAGTTCCGTTTTTTTATTAGATTTGAAGGGGACGTAGAGAAAAGGTGGGACCTTCGTTAGTGTCTAACCGTTCTTAACCTCTATAAAAATAAGCATTGAATGATTTTCTTAAACAACCAAAGCATATCTTTTTACAACTTACAAAAAGTAAGTTATGATTATCTCGAATTCGAAATAAAGAGGTGAGGAAAATGGCGCATCAAGAAGAAGCGCTCAAAGCGTACATCGGTTTGCTGCGTACGGCGAGTCGTTTGGAACAAGTGGCAAAAAAAGATGTTCGTTGTTATGGCTTAAATATCACAGAGTTTTCTGTACTGGAATTGCTTTACCATAAAGGCACCCATACGACGCAAGCCATCAAGGAAAAAATTTTGATCGCCAGCAGCTCGACAACCTATGTAGTCGATCAATTAGTCAAAAAAGGCTGCGTGCGCCGGGAACCTAGCCAAGAAGATCAACGAGTAACTTACGTCAGTATTACGGAAGCAGGCAGGGCATTGATGGAGAAAATTTTTCCCAGTCATGCACAAAAGATTGCGGCGAGTTTTTCCGAACTCAGCAGTGAAGAATTGCAACAATTAAAAACAATTTTACGAAAAATAACTTACGATCAGAAATGAGGAAAAGAAAATGAGAAAACAAGATCAATTATTAGGGGTACACCATGTGACGGCCATGACAAGTGATGTGGAACGGAATTACCATTTCTTTACAGATGTGTTAGGGATGCGTTTAGTGAAAAAAACCGTCAATCAAGATGACATTTATACGTACCATACCTACTTTGCGGATGATTTAGGGTCACCGGGAACGACCATGACGTTCTTTGATTTTCCCAATACCGCTCGCGGCAGCAAAGGAACCAACTCGATCACCCGCACCAGTTTCCGAGTACCCAGTGATGCTGCCCTTGATTATTATGCCGCACGCTTTGATGAATTTGAGGTAAAACACGAAGCAATCACCACCGAATTTGGGAAAAAAGTGATGCGTTTTTGGGATTTTGATACGCAAGCTTATCAATTGATCTCTGACGAACACAATACTGGCGTGAAAGCTGGTACTCCTTGGAAAAAAGGACCGGTTCCTACTGAATTTGCGATTTATGGCTTAGGTCCTGTCGAAATGTCTGTTTCTTACTTGGCAGATTTCAAAGGGCTGCTGGAATCCGTTTTTGATTTCAAAACCATTGATCAAGTAGATAATCGCTATTTGCTAGAAGTTGGTGAAGGCGGCAATGGCGCTCAAGTCGTTTTAGTGGAAGATACCACGAGCCCGCAAGCGCAACAAGGCGATGGCGAAGTGCATCATGTCGCTTTTCGCTTAGCTCACCACGACTCATTAGCAGTTTGGCAAGAAATCTTTGATAACTTGGGATTGGCCAACTCCGGCTATGTGGATCGCTACTATTTTGAATCCTTGTATGTGCGCATCGGCCATATTCTTTTTGAACTAGCAACAGATGAACCAGGGTTCATGGGGGATGAGCCATACGAAACATTGGGTGAGTCCTTATCATTGGCACCATTTTTAGAAAATCGCCGTGAATACATCGAAGGAGTCATCAAACCCTTCAATACAAAACGCGCCTAAGGAGGCACATAGTATGCAACCCATTCAACAGATCCACCATATTTCAGCCATCGTAGGCGATCCGCAAACGAACGTTGCCTTTTACCGCGACGTGTTGGGGTTGCGCCTCGTCAAACAAACCGTCAATTTTGATGATCCGTACACGTATCATCTTTATTACAGCAATCAAGCATTAGAAAATGGGACCATCATCACCTTCTTCCCCTGGGCAAATGCCCATCCTGGGCGAGTAGGAAGCGGACAAGTCGGCACGATCGCGTTTCGTATTCCTAAAGGCAGCAGTGCCTATTGGCAAGAACATCTGGCGAAACATCAAGTAACTGTCCAAGAAAGTACATTGTTTGATCGGCCAACTTTAGAACTTCATGATCAGCATGACCTGTCTTTGGCGTTAGTCGAAGCCGAAGAATCGGCGGAAACACCAGCGATTGTAGGCTTTCATGGGGCCGTCTTGCTTTCGGCACAACCAGAAGCGACCATTCAAACGTTGGCAGATGATCTAGGTCTGGACATTTTTAATCAAACAAATAAAAGCACGCATCTCCATACCGCAGGTACCCTCGCTCATGAGATCGTCGTGCCCCATGAAGCAATGCCAGCAGGGCGCTGGGGTGTCGGCACCGTCCATCACATCGCGTGGTCCGTGCCAACGGAAGCAGTGCAAAAAGAGTGGCAAGAGTACTTGTACGATCAAAGATACGGAGTCACTGAAATCAAAGACCGCAATTATTTCAAAGCCGTCTATTTCCAAGAGCGGGGCAACATCGTCTTTGAGATCGCAACAGAAACCCCAGGCTTTTTAGTTGATGAACCATTAGAAACGTTAGGACAGCAGTTGATGCTGCCCGCCCAATTTGAAAGCCGCCGTGCAGAGATCGAGGATCGCTTGCCAGACTTATCGGTTTAGAAAAAAGGAGACGCTGTATGCACTATTTAGATCCCAAGGATTTGACCCAACGAGAAAATTATAAGTTACTGATTGGCTCCATCATTCCACGGCCAGTGGCAGTGGTCAGTACGCAATCAGCCGATGGTATCGTCAACATCGCCCCATTTAGTTTTTTTAACATCGTCAGCTCAGAACCTGTGATCCTCTCGTTGGCTATCCAGCGCAAAGAGGGGGAACTGAAAGACACCGCCCGCAATCTGTTGGCGACGAAAGAAGCCGTCGTGCATATTTTGGATCAAACAAATGTCCAAGAGGCCAATAAAACCGCGGCATTATTGCCCGCAGACCAAAGCGAGTTGACGGTTTCTGGGTTTACCACAACGACATCGAAAACGATTGCCGTTCCTGGCTTGAACGAAGCCAGTGTCCGCTTAGAAACGATTCTGCATCAGCACGTACCCATCAAAAAAGACCAGCAGATCACTGCCGATCTCTTATTGTTGGAAGTCGTCGGCTACCAGGTTGCAGAGGATGTCTATCAAGACGGCAAGATCGATCCCCGTGCCTTACAAGCAGTCAGCCGGCTAGCGGGAAATTCTTACGCAACGATTGGGGAGATTTTCGATATCAAACGACCAAGTTAAAGGAGGAACTTCGATGAAAGCAATCTACCAACAAGGAGCAGCCGACGCACCAGTTTTGGTGCTGCTCCACGGCACTGGTGGCGACGAACAGTCGCTGCTAGAAGTAGGAAAAGCCCTTGATCCCCAAGCTTCACTATTAGGTATTCGCGGCAATGTCTTAGAAAACGGCATGCCCCGTTACTTCAAACGCCTAGCTGAAGGGGTGTACGATGAAGCCGACTTAGCACTTCGCGGCGACGAATTAGCCGATTTCATTCGGCAAGCCGCCAAAGAATACAACTTTTCGTTAGCGCAAGTGGTACTGGTGGGTTATTCCAATGGCGCCAACATTGCCATTCGCTTATTACTAAATGATAGCGACCACTTCAAAAAAGCGATCCTCTACCACGCCATGTATCCAGTCGAGAATGTACCGACGAATTCCTTGCCTGACACTCATGTGTTTCTGAGTTTTGGCAGAAACGACCCGATCGTTTCCCTAGCTGACAGTGCTTACGTCCAAGAGATCTTTACCTCGCGGGGCGCAGTCCTTTCAACCGTTTGGACCCCAAGTCATCAGTTAACGTATGAAGAAGTTGAACACTCGCGCACGTGGTTGACCAAACAATAAAGCAGTGCCCATTTCCTAATCAAACAGCGATCCTGCTGGTTGGTTAGTTTTTTTTGTTTCACGTGAAAACATTGAACAGAGAGTACATCAGCTCCACCAAGATATGCTTTACATTAGTTCTGTTAGTATGGGTGGTTTTTATATTCTTAAAGCTTCTGGATTATACGGTAGCTTGTTATCTCTAACCTGTTTAAGTTAATAACATGAATTATTCCTAAAAAAAATGGTAATACAATTTAATAAAACGCATAATGGAAAATGAGTTTGGTGATGATCAAAACCAGTTAGGGATTATACCTAGCTGGTTTTTTTAGTAAGGAAGCAAATTTGTTGATAGTTCCTTTATTTAACAACGTTGATTGTTGTATCGGTGAATAGTGAGTGACTTGTGGTTCTTTAGATACCAAGACTCAAAAACCAGTGAACGTACTTGTTAAAAATAACATTAAGGTCGTTCCCTTGATGGATTTCAATACCTTTATCAATTGGGTTATTAATTGATAATCATTGTTTTGGCGCCATTTTTCGTATTTAAAGATAACAAAGACATTTTTATATAAAAACAAAAAATTGTTGACAGACAAAATGAAAGCGTTTATATTGGATATGTGGTTACTACCAGTTGAGAGTAAGGGGAGGACATAAGATGCTTGGTTTGGTTTTAACAGGTCATGGAGGATTTGCGCAAGGGATGGAAAATGCGCTTGCGATGATTGCAGGGCCGCAAGAACAGTTTCTAGCAGTGTCGTTTTTAGAGGAAAATCCGTTAGCTGACTTTGAAAAAGAGTTGCAAGGAGCAATCGATCAATTAAAGGAAACCTGTGATGGGGTCGTGATTTGTGCAGACCTTGTAGGCGGGACCCCTTTTAATGTTGCGATGACCGCTGCCAATGAGGACCCGCAAGTCGAGGTCATCGGCGGCATCAATCTACTGCTGCTAGTGGAAGGTTCGTTGACTAGATATACGGCAACTGATCCAGAGCGTTTTTGTCAAGAACTGGCAGAGATTGGCAAGAGCGGTATTTTTCACGGAAAGATCAAAGGCCATGAGGAAACCAATGAGGAAGAAGGGATTTAACGATGTGGGAAATGATCTTAGCAGCCTCAATCGTGGTGCTTGTTTTTCTCTTTCTCTTTTTGGCGGTCTCATCTTTCTTGAATGGGAAACATCTGAAAAAGCAAAAAGGCTATTTCGCTGAATTGCAGCAGTCCTTGAAAAAGGGGCAGAAAATCAAATTATACGGCGGCATTATTGGGGAGATTCAAGCACTTGGGAAAGAGACGGTCGATCTAAGGGTGAAATCGGGAACGGTGATCGAAGTAGAACGCAGTGCGGTTGCAGAAATCATGCAGTAAATAGAAGGAGGACATATTTATGGGAGAACCAAATATTTTGTTGACGCGAATCGACAATCGGTTGATTCATGGGCAAGTTGCCACCCAATGGAACGGTACGTTGGGGGCAAATCTAATTTTAGTGGCAAATGATAAGGTCGCCAAAGACAAAGTCAGACAAGGGTTGATGGATATGGCGGCGCCAGCTGGCGTCCAAACGAGGTATTTCTCGATTCAAAAAACCATCGAGATCATTCATAAAGCATCGCCAAAACAAAAGATTTTCATGGTGGTTGAAAATCCTCAAGATGCGTTGAAATTAGCTGAAGGTGGGGTGCCAATCAAGAAACTCAACATTGGGAATATGCATATGTCAGAAGGGAAAAGACAGGTTGCTACGACAGTTGCCGTCGATGAAGCAGATGTCGATGCCTTTAAAAAACTGAAGGAAATGGGGGTGCAATTAGTGATTCAGCGGGTTCCAACGACACCTGTTGAAGATGAAAAGAAATTATTTCAGTGATGCAGAGATAAGGAAGGAGAAAGAAAATGGATTACACGATTTTTCAAATCATTTTAGTCTTCATAGTTACATTCATTGCCGCAATCGATCAATTTAGTTTTTTAGAATCATTGTACCAGCCCATTGTTACCGGGATGGTTATCGGACTTATTCTTGGAGATCTTCAAACCGGCTTGATCGTTGGCGGAACCTATCAGTTAATGACGATCGGCAATATGCCGGTGGGCGGCGCGCAACCGCCAAATGCGGTGATTGGCGGAATTATGGCAGCAATCTTAGCGATCACGCTGCAGCTGGAACCGACAGTGGCCGTCGCTACGGCGATTCCGTTTTCTTTGCTGGGGCAATATGGGGTGACGATTATCTTCTCACTAATGTCGCCAGTGATGTCAAAAGCTGACAGCTACGCCCATGATGCCAATACGAAGGGCATTGACCGGATCAATTATTTAGCGATGGTGGGTCTTGGAACGATCTTCGGCTTGATTGTGGTCTTATTCTTTATCGGCGGTGCTGCCTTCGGGAATCAGGCGGTCGCAGCGATCCCTCAATGGTTGATGGGTGGGCTCGGCGCAGCTGGGGGCATGATGCGGTATGTCGGTTTTGCGATTTTACTAAAAGTGATGGTTTCCAAAGAAATGTGGGGCTTCTTCTTTATGGGGTTTGGTTTAGCCACGATCGTAATGGCGGCACCTTCCTTGCAAGGACCAGCCTTGATCATTCTAGCCTTTATCGGTTTTGCATTAGCCTTTTGGGATTATCAAATCCAGTCCAAATTTAAAGTAGCAACAGCCAATACCTATGATTTCGGAGGCGATGAAGATGGCATATAATATTCCCGATTCTTATAGCGAACAAGCGCCCGCAGAACAACTGGATAAAAAGACCTTGAACAATATGGTCTGGCGTTCCTTATTTCTACAAGCCTCTTTCAACTATGAGCGAATGCAAGCAGGAGGCTGGTTATTCAGTATTTTACCGGGATTGAAAAAGATCCACAAAAATGAAAAGGACTTGGCTGCTTCAATGAGCCATAACCTAGAGTTTTTCAATACTCATCCATTCCTCGTGAACTTTGTGATGGGGATCATTCTATCGATGGAACAAAACAAAGCCGATATTCCCATGATTCGGGCAGTGCGAGTCGCCGCGATGGGACCGCTAGGCGGGATCGGTGACGCGTTATTCTGGTTCACTCTGGTACCGATAACAGCTGGTATCACAGCCAATATGGCGATCAACGGCAACATCGCTGCACCGTTTATTTTCTTACTGGTATTCAATGCGGCCCAATTTGGTTTACGGTTCTTCTTGATGCATTGGTCCTATCGTTTAGGGACAGATGCGATTGGGATCTTAACGGAAAATGCCAAAGAGTTCACCAGAGCAGCGAGTATTTTAGGGATTTTTGTTGTCGGTTCCTTGACCTGCGTGTATGGGGCGACGTCTTTGGATATTCAGATCCCTAACGGTACTACCAATGAAGTGACACAAGCGACGACGATCGTGGACGATCAAGCAGCCATTGCCGCTTACGAAGACATGCTGTATACCACGGATGAGAATGGACAATTGACCGACACACTGCAAGAAAATGCGGCGGTCAACGAATTGGCTAACGGCAAATATGAATTGACGTTTAACAAAGTCAACGAAGTGCCCGTGACGATCGATATTCAAAAAATCCTCGATGGGATCTTGCCGCAAGTGATTCCATTGACCATCACACTGATGCTGTATTTCTTCTTATCAAAACGCGGCTGGACGCCATTGAAATGTATCGCTTTGCTGCTAGTGATCGGCTTGATCGGTTCTGGCTTTGGTCTGTATCCATCCATTTGGCCGCAATAAGCAAGCTAGCAGAAGAAACGGCGCAAACCGTAGGAGGAGTTTTGCTAAGCAAGCAAAAGCTGACTTTTTAGCTTAGCTCGTGCTGGCAATTGGTTCATTTTCCTACGTGAAGAGATGCAAGCTCAGGAAACAGAGCCCCTGTAGACGATTGTTTGACACGCCTATCGGGAAATAGTACACTCGTTATGTGGTAGTAACCAGTTTGGAGGGGCTTATGAATATCAATAAAAATCGACAACCATTATACGATCAATTGTTAAATTTACTGATTGAAAAAATCGAAAATGAAATGGAAGCAGACACGATGCTTCCCTCAGAAAGAGAACTGTCAAAGCGCTACGGGTTAAGTCGGACCACCGTTCGCTTGGCTCTACAGGAGTTAGAAAAATTAGGCTATATTTATCGCCAACATGGCAAAGGCACCTTTGTCTCGGATATCCGCAAGCAGGCAACCAATTTATCAGGTTCGTATAGTTTTACCGAACAGATGAAAGCACTAGGGAAACAACCAGAAACTAGAGTATTGGCATTCAAAAAAATGGAAGCGACAAAATATTTTGCCACTCAGTTGCAAGTTTCCATCGGCGAGCCGATCTACAAGTTAAAACGATTGCGTCTTGCTGATGGCCAACCGATGATGATCGAGCGTTCTTATCTGCCCGTCAAACGCTTCATGCATTTAACGAGTGAGATGATCGAGCAAAAACCATTGTACGATATATTTCATGAAGACTTTCATCAAGTGATCCGCCTCGCGGACGAAGAATTTTTTGCCAGCATTGCCAGTGCGAAAGATGCGGCATTGCTAAAAATCCACGAAGGTGCGCCGGTGTTGAACCTGGTACGCAGCACGTTCAATATTGAAAATGAAGTGATCGAATACACCTTGAGTGTTGCTCGAGCAGACCAATTTAGATACAAAGTCCGCCACTTGCGTAACGACGAGTAGCGCATTTCCTAGACAGTCTGAAATGATCCACTCGAGCAAAGAAAAGGCATGTATTCAAAACCAGTGAGGTCGAGGAAGTTTGCCCTTTGGGTGATCGCTAAGCATTCATCCAAGACAAGCGCTCCTCGCACCGTCACTGGGAATACATACTGGAAAAACAGTAGCTAGGAGGAAGAAAGATGTTTCAACTGTCAACAAAGGAATTAGCAGAATTAGGTGCGGATATTACAACAAGAGAAATCAAACAACAGCCAGAACTTTGGCAAGAAACCTTGACGATCTATCAAGAAAAGCAAGAGGCGATCGCGACTTTCTTACGTACCATCAAGCAAAAGACGGACAAACGAATCCGAGTGGTCTTCACGGGAGCGGGGACGTCGCAATATGTTGGAGATACGATCGTTCCTTACTTGAATAAGACCGGCGCAACTGCGGATTATCTTTTTGAAAGTATTGCTACGACGGATATTGTCGCAGCTCCAGAACAAGTTTTATTTGCGGATGAACCAACACTGCTCGTTTCTTTTGCTAGAAGCGGCAATTCACCAGAAAGTTTAGCAGCGGTCAAAATCGTCGATCAATTTGTTGCCGACAGCTATCATTTGACGATCACTTGTGCAGCCGACGGATCTTTGGCACAACAAGCTGCCGCTGATGAAGCGAGTTATCTGTTATTGATGCCTGAGAGGTCAAATGATGCTGGATTTGCGATGACGGGAAGCTTTTCTTGCATGGCCCTTTCGGCACTGCTGATTTTTGACCAGACGCCTCTGGCGGAAAAAGGGCATTATGTTGAAACCCTTAGCCGGTTGGGGCAAGAAGTGATCGACAGAGAAACAGAACTCCAAGTACTGACGGACCGTTCCTTTAAGCGAATCGTTTACCTTGGTTCAGGCACGTTGTCGGGGTTGACCAGGGAAGCACAGCTAAAAGTATTGGAACTGACTGCGGGAAAAATCGCCACCGTGTTCGATTCTTCGATGGGCTTCCGTCATGGACCAAAATCATTCGTAGATGATCAAACCCTCGTCTTTGTCTTTGTCAGCAATACGCCCTACACGCGGCAGTATGATCTTGATATGTTGGAAGAATTAAAGAGTGACGGCATCGCCGTCGCAGTGACCGCCATCGGACAGCCGGCAGCTGTGAATTTTTCAGGAACAAACTTTTTCTTTCCAGATGACACTTCACTGCCAGATGGCTATCTTGCCTTAGCAGACATTGTTTTTGCGCAAACGATCGCACTGTTGGCATCGATCAAAGTCGGGAATACACCGGATACCCCTTCGCCAACGCGTACCGTCAATCGGGTGGTCAAAGGCGTGACGATTCATCCGTATAACAACTAACGATGACTGAGAAAGACCACCACGAGCACGTATCTTTTCGTGTACGAAGTCGATACGTGCGGTGGTCAATCAGTCGAACGGCTTCATCAATAGACATTTTTATACATGCTGACAACCGTTTCGCCAACACTGAAAAAAGTGAAAGCGGTTGATTCTTTGGCATGGACAAAAAAGGAGGAATTTTAATGAAAGCAACCGTAACGAAAGCCAAAAAAGCAGCGATGGATCGCCTGTCAACGAAAGAAGGAGTAATCGCGGCTTTAGCGATCGACCAACGTGGTGCCTTGAAAAAAATGATGGCAGCACTTGGCGTGGAGGCTGACGCAGAAAAAATCAGCCAGTTTAAAAAGCTAGTCTCACAAGAATTGACCCCTTACGCATCTTCTATTTTATTAGATCCAGAATATGGGTTAGCAGCTGCGCAAAGCCGTGATCCAGAGGCGGGGCTTTTGCTGGCATATGAGAAAACCGGCTATGATGCGACTACGCCGGGACGTTTGCCTGATTTATTAGGGGAATGGTCAGTTGAGCGATTAAAAGCAGCAGGCGCCGATGCCATCAAATTTTTGCTTTATTATGATGTAGATGAAGATGCCCAGATCAATCAGTTGAAACACGTCTTTGTGGAACGACTCGGCAGCGAATGCCAAGCCGCTGATCTGCCCTTCTTTTTAGAAGTTCTTTCCTATGATGCTAAGTTGCCTGAAGTCGACTCAAAAGCATATGCGCAACGCAAACCAGAAAAAGTCATCGGATTGATGAAGGAATTTTCAAAACCACAGTACAAAGTCGATGTGTTAAAGGTGGAAGTACCAGTCAACATGAATTATGTGGCAGATTTTGCCAAGGAAGAAGCCGTGCATACCAAGGAAGAAGCCGCCGCGTATTTCAAAGCGCAAAGCGATGCAACGCATCTGCCGTTTATTTTTCTCAGTGCAGGCGTATCAGCCAGCTTATTCCAAGAAACACTGGTTTTTGCCAAAGAAGCCGGTTCCACCTTCAATGGCGTCTTGTGCGGCCGGGCAACGTGGAAAGATGGCGTTGAACCCTTTGTAAAACAAGGAACAGAAGCAGCCAAAGAATGGCTAGCAAGTACCGGAAAACAGCACATCGAAGACTTGAATGAAGTGATCCAAAAGACCGCTACTTCTTGGTGGGACAAAGTTACGGTCGAAGAATAGTTTTTTCGCTGTTTGACAAGAGAAATGGCCAATGATCAGACATCTTAAGGGCTTTTGAGAAGAAGTGCAGGCTTCTGACTTAAGGCTCTAGGGTGTCTTTTTTATACCTTGACAAGTTCGGTTATCATCGTAGGAATGAAACGTAAACAGGAAGAGGTTTAGAGAGTAATTTACAAGGGGAATTGAATAGGATAAACTAGCAGTAAAAGCCATCAAATCCACTTGCTTCACTTTTGGTCGAAATAAGGTTCAATAAACCTACAATAAAGGAGCATTCATGAACGTGTATACGTTTCATTCCGTCACGTCAGAAAACCAACAAGCTGCCTATAGTATTTATCAGAAAAACCAGGCCTATTTTGCTTTAACGAAAGAGACACCTTCCATCGAACAACTCATGCGGGACATGACTGTTCTACCGCCATCTGTGGCTCAAGAGCAAAAGGTATTTTCTATTATTTATTATGATCAAAAACCTATTGCTATCATGGATTATCTTGTTGATTATCCGCAAGAGGGCACTGCGTATATTGGCTTGCTGCTGGTTGGCGAAAGGCGTAAGGGACACGGGCAAGCTATTTATCAGCAAGTAGAACAAGACTGGCGCTTAAAAGGGATTTCTCTCGTTTCTCTCGCTGTTATTGAAGAAAACACAGCCGGTAGATCTTTCTGGGAGAGTCAAGGATTTAAAGAGACACGAAAAGCCGTGACAACAGTCAGTGATCAGAAGGTAAGTGTGGTCTGCTTTGAGAAAAAGATCAGAAATTCTTAAACAACAGGTGAAGCAAGAATGAAATAACAAATCATTCGGTTATGAAAATTTAAAAAACCTCCTTATTAAATTAGATTTTCTGGAAAACAATCCTAAATAAATGAGTAAACATTACGAAAAAGTAGCTATAAAAAATCGTTGGTTTTTATAACTAATACTGCGACTTGGTGCCCTTATCGATTTGTATAGTCATCGATTTTAAGGAAAATGTAAGGGTTGACATTTTCTTTTGTAGATAGTACGATGTTGTCAAAGATGCAGGAGTGTTACTGATAAACAAGTCAGGCACCACCAAGTCCAAAAGCAAAGTTATTCTTCGCGTAACAGCGCAGGAAGCTTCGTTTTAGGTTTGGTGTTTTTTTGTCTTTAAGGAGGTGGAAATGATGACTATAGTAAAAACACTGAATAACAATATTGTTTTGGTACGAGATGATCAAGGGACTGAGAAAGTTTTATTTGGGACAGGAATTGGGTTTAAAAAGAAACGTGGAGACATGGTTGATGAAGCATTGATCAGTAAAATTTTTACTCCCAATGAAGAGGAGAAGCATAGCCATAAGATAGAGAATTATACGCCGGAAGTATTAAGTATTGCAGCAAAAATTATTGATCTTGGGGAAGCAGAATTAAATCAAAAGTTTGGTACCGGATTGTTGTTTTCTTTAGCAGACCATTTAACTTTTTCGTTGAACAATTCGGTAGAAAATGAAAATCCCATCAAATGGGAGATTCCTCATCTATATTACAAAGAATATCAAATCGGTAAGCAAGCGTTGGCACTTATTCAACAAGAGTTAGCTGTGCAATTATTGCCAGAGGAAGCAGCATTTATTGCGCTTCATTTTGTGAATGGACAGATTGATCAGTCGAATATGGCAGATACATTGCAAATAACAGAAGTGATCAAAAAAATTGTTAAAATCGTCCAAATCCTTTATGGAACAGTCTTAGATAAAACAACAGCAGATTATTCACGATTTATTACTCATATTCGTTATTTCATTATGCGCCAAAAAAACAAAAAAACGTCGTTGAAGATGGACGAGCAAATACGTGAACTGATTCAGGAACGATATATGAAAAGTTATGCCTGTGGTCTGCTCATTAAAGATATGCTGGATAGAGAGTACCATTGGAAAATCTCTGAGGATGAATTGGTATATTTAGTCATTCATATTGAACGAATTACAACTAAATAAAGATAAGGTGTGTTATCTAGAAAAGAGCATAAGCCTAAGTGGAAGTTTTTTTCACTTGGGCTTTTTCTTTAGTAAAGGAGGAGCAACAATGGAAAATAAAGAATTAGCGAAAAAAATCATTGCCTTAGTTGGTGGAAAAAGTAACATATCCCAAAGCTGGCATTGCATTACCCGTTTACGATTTAATTTGATAGATGATTCGAAAGTAGAAAAGAATGAGATCAATGAATTAGCAGGAGTGATCGGCAGTCAATTTAGTGGGGGGCAATATCAAGTGATCATTGGTGCCAAGGTGGCTGAAGTCTACAAAGAAGTTGCCGATCAATTAGGGGAAGAGGTTACTATGGAAGGGTCTTCGAATAAGAAAATGAACTTCTTAGATAAAATTTTCGATGTGATTAGTGGAATCTTCACGCCACTGATGCCTGCAATCATCGGGTCAGGTTTGATCAAAGGTCTCATGGCATTATTCGTTGTAGTTGGGTGGCTTTCACCAGAGAGCTCTGCCTATGAAGTATTGAATATCTTCTCAGATGCGGTATTTTACTTCTTGCCTTTCTTTGTTGCTATCACAGCAGCTAGAAAATTTCAGACGAAAGAGTCGCTGGCTGCTGCATTAGCAGCGATCCTCATGTATCCCACGCTGATCAATGGTGCGGCAGAAGGAGGAAGTGCATTATCGTTATTTGGTCTAGCCATTCCATTAAATAACTATTCTTCTACGGTATTACCGATTATTTTAGGTGTACTTCTTATGAGCTATATCAATAAATGGATGGATCGAGTAGTTCCTAAAACAGTTAACATCGTTTTTAGTCCAATGTTGACCTTACTAGTCACGGCACCGATTCTATTAGCGATCGTTGCACCACTAGGAAATTTTTTAGGTAAATATTTAGAAGAAATCTTTACCACGTTGTTCACCGTTGCAGGTCCTTTAGCGGGCTTGTTGATGGGAGGACTGATGCCGCTGATCGTCATAACAGGTATGCATTATGCTTTCTTTCCTGGAACATTTGCTAGTCTTCAAAAATTAGGCTACGATATTATGCTTTTGCCGATGAATTTGGTTGCGAATAGTGCACAGGCTGGAGCTGTTTTAGGGGTAGCTTTGAAGGCGAAAAAAGCGACCACGAAATCTTTGGCATTTTCTACTCTGATTCCTGCAATTTTCGGAATTACTGAACCAGCTATCTATGGCGTAACGTTGCGCTTGAAGAAACCTTTCTATGCCTCATTGGCAGGGGGCGCTGTAGGAGGAACGATTTTTGGCTTTTTTGCTGTCAAAGTGACCGCATTTTCTATTCCTGGTATTACTGCTTTACCAACATACATTATTCAGGATTCGAATAATTTTATTTATGCGCTGATCGGTTATATCGCTAGTTTTGTCGTTTCGTTTGTTCTAACAATGTTTTTGGGATTTGAAGAAGAAGCATCAGAAAAAGCATCAGAAAAAACGACCAATATAGCAGTTGAAACCAAATATCCAATTGAAATTTATTCTCCTATGGAAGGCGAGGTCAGAGATTTAGCGACCGTTGCAGATGAGACATTTTCAACAGGGCTAATGGGAAAAGGGGTAGCAATTTTTCCAGAAGAAGGCGTAGTCTACGCACCATTTTCCGGGAAAATCACGATGATGACTCCGACGAAGCATGCGGTAGGAATACGTTCAGAAGAAGGTGTCGATCTTTTGATCCATGTTGGGATCGATACTGTCAAGCTGCAAGGCGAATCTTTTGATTATCTTGTTGCAGCAGACGAAACAGTCGAAAAAGGACAACCCATCATTAGGTTTGACTTAGAAAAAATAGCTAGAAGTGGGTATGATCTAACAACAATGATCATTGTGACCAATAGCTCAGAATTTTTAGACGTGATCATTACTGGAGATAGGCATGTGGAGTCAACGACATCGCGCTTGATGATGTGCATTCAATAATAGAAAAGGAGAGAAAATAATGAAAAAATTTACAGGATTTAAAGATGATTTTTTATGGGGAGGAGCTACCGCTGCTAACCAAATCGAAGGTGCTTATTTAGAAGGCGGAAAAGGATTATCCACTTCAGATTTTGCCGCATACAAAGACCCTTATGCTTCTGGAAAAGTAAATAATTTTACTTTTAACGTTACTTCAAAAGAGTTAGCTGAGTATGCGATGCATCCTGAACATTATCTTTTCCCAAAACGTTGGGGCATTGATTTTTACCATCGGTACAAAGAAGATATTGCTTTATTTGCAGAAATGGGATTTAAATGTTTTCGCTTATCAATCTCATGGGCGAGGATTTTCCCCACGGGACTTGAAGATGAGCCGAATGAAGCAGGACTAGCTTTTTATGATGCTGTTTTCAATGAGTGTGCGAAATATGGTATTGAGCCTTTGGTAACGATGTCACATTATGAAATGCCGATCGAACTGACGAAGAAGTACAACGGATGGATCAGTCGTGAGCTAGTTCCCTTGTTTGAGAAGTATGCCCGAGTCATTCTTGAACGCTATAAAAATAAGGTGAAGTATTGGATCACGTTCAATGAAATGAATATGAATCTTAATAGCTTATATACAGGGGCGGGGATCTTAGAAGATTTAGTGGATGATTCATTGCAAGCGGCATATCAAGCGTCTCACCATCAATTCTTGGCAAGCGCATTGGCTGTAAAAGCTGCGAAAGAAATTATTCCTGATGTAGAGATTGGGTGTATGATCAATCAAATAGAAGCATATGCACATACGACAAAGCCAGAAGATCAACTGCAAGCAGTGAAATCCAACCAGTTGAATATGTTTTATCCAGATGTTCAAGCACGGGGGTATTATCCTAGCTATATTTATAGCTACTTTTCAGAGAATGACTTGTCCATCGATATCCGACCAGAAGACGCGGATATCCTTAAAGAGGGGACAGTGGACTTTGTGGCCATTAGTTATTATATGTCTCATGTTGCGGAGGCGAGAGAAGATGCATCTAAATTAGCAGGTACTTTTGATAGCCCAATTAAAAATGAATATTTAGAGCTCTCTCAATGGGACTGGCCAATTGATCCAATTGGGTTAAGAATATCATTGATCAAATTATATGATCGTTTCCAAAAACCTTTATTTGTTTGTGAAAATGGATTAGGAGCGAAAGATGAGTTAGTCAATGGGGAAGTCCACGATGCGTATCGAATCGATTATTTAAAAAAACACATTGAACAAATGCGCGAAGCCGTTAAAGACGGTGTTGATCTCATGGGATACACGCCATGGGGCTGCATTGATCTGATCAGTTGCGGAACTTCTCAAATGTCAAAACGCTACGGCTTTATCTATGTGGATCAAGATGACCAAGGACAAGGAAGTTTGGCTCGTTATCGGAAAGACTCGTTTTATTGGTACAAGAAAGTGATTGCTTCTAATGGAGATGAATTATAAAAAAGGCTGTGAATGAGCAGGGGAGCAAAAAGATAGAAACAGAAAAACTCAGACAATCGTTGCAAGTAGGAGTGTGCCTCATGCTTGGCTTTTTAAAAGCATAAGACCCAAAGCGCGCGACAGCAGTTTCAACTGCTGTCGCGTATTTGTATTTCAATGGTGTTTGTATGTGTTGATTAGTAAATGAGTTTAAAACTTTTCTATGATTTTTTTAATAAATATTCCTATTGATTATCATATTTTCTTAATACTAAATCAGTTAACTTTCACCATTTCTCCAATCACTTTCCCATAGTTTCAATTCCTCTTTTTTTCTTAACAGGTTAAGTTAAAAATCCCTCAAAATCTTTTCTCATTTTTCAGAAGTATTGCCAGTAGAAAATCGCTTGATAAAAAAGTCGTGGCTTGCTATTCTGTTCTGTAAATTGACAGAAGGAGATAGCGTATGAAGCAAATGGCAATCAAAGAGAATCCGTTTTTGACGCGTCTGGATTATCAGCGGGCAGTGGAAGACATGATCGCTCCTTTGCGAGAAGCGATCTTGGCAGATGACTATCCAGGATTGAATCTAGGTAGCAGTGGGGCCGTGTATGACCGAACACGGGCTGAGATGGAAGCGCTTGTGCGTCCTTTGTGGGGGCTGGCGCCTTATTGGAGGATTTGCTCAGATGATCCGTTACGAGCAGCTTATGTGGAAAAAGTGATCGCGGGGACAGATCCTGAACACGCATTTTACTGGGGAAGGATCACGGATTATGATCAATACATCGTGGAAGCAGCCGCATTGTCATTGACTCTTTTATTGCAAAAGGACGCTTTTTGGACAGCGTTGCCGCAGAAGAACCAGCGAAAGCTAGTGGCTTGGCTATCCCAAGCACTTGAGTGCAAGATTCCTAAGAACAACTGGACATTCTTCAAAGTGTTGATTCGCGTTGCCCTGTTTCACTGTGGGGAACCGTTGGCAAAAGAAGCATTGTCCCAAGAGTTGGCATTGATCGATTCCATGTACATTGGCGATGGTTGGTACGTAGATGGGAAAACGACGCAGCGAGATTACTATATTCCTTTTGCGTTTCATTATTATGGCTTGATTTACGCTACATTTATGCAAGACGAAGACCCAGAATGGGCACAGCGTTTTAAAGAACGAGCCACCCGATTTGCCCAAGATTTCATCTATTATTTTGATGAAGACGGCGAAGCCTTGCCCTATGGCCGCAGCCTGACCTATCGGTTTGCGCAAGGTGCTTTTTTCTCGGCGCTGGTTTTCGCAGATGTCGAAGCGATCCCATGGGGACAGGTGCGAGGACTACTGGCGAAATACTTGCGCAATTGGATGGCGCAGGAGATTTTCACTTTCGATGGTCGCTTGTCCATCGGATACCACTATGAAAATCAAGTGATGGCAGAAGGGTACAATGCACCAGGCTCGCCTTACTGGGGGCTTAAGACCTTTTTGCTTTTAGCGGTCGCAGAAACGCATCCTTTTTGGCGGGCTGAACCTGAGCCAATCAAGAGAGAGCCGCAAAAACGGATTGAAAAAGGCAATATGTTGCTGGTGCACAATGAAAAAAACCATCATTTGTTGGGGTATCCTGCAGGTTTGATGCTTGAACAGCAAGCGCATGCTCAAGCAAAATACAGCAAATTCGTCTATTCGAGCAAATTTGGCTTCAGTGTGCCGAAAGCCGGCGTCACGTATGCCGAAGGCGCCTTCGATAGTACATTAGCTATTGCTCGAGATGGCAGCTATTTTCGCACGAAGGGCGCAGTCATGGATTATCGAGTGACGGAAAAAGGCATCTTTATCCAATGGGCTCCCTTTGGGGAGGTAGTGATTGAAACTGAGATTTATCCATTTGGTCAGTGGCATGTGCGCGTGCACGAGTTGACGACGACGATTTCGTTGGACCTTCGTGAGGGCGGATTTAGTGTACCGCTGACTGGACGGTTGCCTCAGGCCCAAACAGGACCGACCTGGAGTCGAGTCAGTGAAGAGGGCTTTTGTTCTCAAATCATCAACATCGAAGGCTATCAACAAGCCAGTATTGTTCAGCCAGAAGCCAATACCTCCGTCTTTTTTCCAAGAACCAGTTTTCCATACTTAGCACAACATATTCCGCCAGGGAAGCACCGTTTGATTTGTTTAGTCGGTGGTATCGTAGAAAAAGAAAGGATCGATCCAAATGATTACGCTAGCAATAAAAAATAAGCAGGACCAGGTGATCGTCGGTCGCATCGACCATGAAAAAGAACCCGCGCCATTTCAAGTTTCTGATGATGATTTGGCCGTATTAGCCATTAAAAACTATCCCTATGAGGAAGGAGATAAGATCGTTATTGAGGTGACGGGGGAAAATCCGTATTATGTCCTTCAGCTTGATGAAACCTTAGCACCATCACTGATCTATCTTTCCCAATCCACTTGGGAGTATCAGATTCCTTGGACGGAGTCCGCTCGAAAGTCCTCGGTGGAAACGGCCTTTACCTCGCAGCGCCATCACCTGATGGTGCGCAAAGCCCATGCGTTTGAGATCACGAATTATCAAAATTTATCCTTCAATGCCCATGATCAAAAGTCAGCGACAGGGGCGTATCCTCATGCTTCAGCGAATGTGGAAACGCGAGATGATTCCGTCTTTTTTGCCAAGAATGCGATTGATGGAAAATATGGCAACCGATCCCACGGGTCGTATCCGTTTGCTTCTTGGGGCATCAATCAGCAAGCCGATGCTGCATTGACCATTGAGTTTGGTCGTCCCGTCTTGATTGATCGGGTTCGCTTCCTATTGCGGGCAGATTATCCCCATGATAGCTATTGGACCAAAGGGACCTTGGTCTTTGCTGATGGAGAAGAGCTGGTGGTGGAAACGACAAATACGGCGTCTTTTCAAGAAGTTCGTTTTCCAAAAAAAGAAACGACTAAGCTGACCTATAAAGAGCTGCAAAAAGCAGAGGATGATTCCCCCTTCCCAGCTCTTACACAAATCGAAGTATTTGGTTGGAACTGTTAAAAAAAGAGGACGAGAGTATGACAGGTCTGCATTTGTGTGCAGTTGTCATGCTCTTTTTTTTAGGAATCAAGGAAGGAAGGTCGCTTTTTTTGTGCGTTTACGTTATAATGATTTCAGTTAATATGTTAACAAGTTAAGGAGAGGGTAAATATGCGTCTGCAAGAGAACAAACAACGCTTGATCCTGTTAGGAGAAAAAGTGACCGATGTGTGGTTAGCGGATAAAATCACCGCGTGCATCCAACAGATCGAAAAAAATAGTCAGCGCTTTGGCACACAATTTCCTTCAGCCTGTGCCACCAATGGCAAATATCGGCTGAAAGGCAACGATGATTGGACCAATGGCTTTTGGACCGGGATGTTGTGGCTCGCCTATGAGTGGACCAAGGAAAAGAACTTTCTTGATCGAGCTATGGCAAATATCGACAGTTTTCAAACGCGTTTAGACGACCATTTTGTATTAGATCATCATGATATTGGTTTTTTATATAGCTTATCTGCCGGTGCGGGCTACAAGATCACTGGCGATGAACACTGCAAGCAAGAAGTCATTCAAGCAGCAGATGTTTTGTTGGCACGGTTTCAAGAAAAGGGGGAATTTATTCAAGCTTGGGGCGCTTATGGCGACCCACAAGAATACCGCTTGATTATTGATTCGCTACTGAACTTGCCGCTTTTATTTGTAGCAACTCAATTGTCGGGAGCGCCTCGCTACGCAGAGGCTGCGAGTAAGCATTATCAGACAGTCCGAAAGACCGTCATCAAGAATGACGCCACCACCTTTCATACGTATTATTTCGATCCTGAGACGGGGCAGCCAAGTCACGGTGCGACGCATCAAGGAAACAGCGACCAATCGATTTGGGCACGAGGGCAGAGCTGGGCGATTTTAGGGCTTCCTTTGAATGAAAGCTACCTGCATAGTCAGCCTTTTCCAGAAAATTATCCGCAGATCGTGGAGGTGTTTTTGGCTCATTTGCCAGCAGATTTGGTGCCGTATTGGGACTTTGATTTTAACGACCAACATCCTGTTGAAAAAGACAGCTCTGCTTTAGCGATTGCGGCTTGTGGCTTGTTGGAAGCAGAGAAAATGGGGGCATATCCCGATGCCCAAAAAATCGCTAAAGGAATGCTTTACCAATTAGGCGAGCAGTATGCAGCGAGCCAAGTGCCAGAAAATGAAGGCTTATTGCTGCATGGTGTGTATGCTCATGCGGAAGGCAAAGGCATCGATGAGCCCAATCTTTGGGGTGATTATTTCTATTTAGAAGGATTGATCCGATTGGCATTGCCTGATTGGCAAAGATACTGGTAAAGGGGAAGACGACATGCGAACGTTTGAGATAAAAGAAGATTTTTTGTTAGATGGAAAACCAATCAAATTGATCAGCGGAGCGATCCACTATTTCCGCATGACACCGGTGCAATGGACAGATAGCCTCTACAATCTAAAAGCACTGGGAGCCAACACAGTTGAGACCTACATTCCTTGGAATCTCCACGAACCTCGTGAAGGAGTCTACGACTTTGAGGGGATGAAAGACATCTGTGCTTTTGTAAAGCAAGCCCAAACGCTTGGCTTGATGGTCATTTTGCGACCTTCCGTCTACATTTGTGCTGAATGGGAATTTGGTGGGTTGCCAGCTTGGCTGTTAAATGAACCGATGCGGTTGCGCTCAACCGACCCACGCTTCATGGCAAAGGTGCGCAACTATTTCCAGGTCTTGTTGCCAAAGCTTGTGCCGTTGCAGATCACCCATGGGGGACCAGTGATCATGATGCAGGTGGAAAATGAGTACGGCTCTTATGGAATGGAAAAAGCGTATTTGCGCCAGACCAAGGAGTTGATGGAAGAATACGGCATCGATGTACCCTTGTTTACCTCAGATGGGGCATGGGAAGAAGTACTGGACGCTGGGACATTGATTGAAGACGACATCTTTGTCACAGGCAATTTCGGCAGTCGTTCCAAGGAAAATGCGGCTGTGATGAAAGATTTCATGGCAAAACATGGCAAAAATTGGCCCATCATGTGCATGGAATACTGGGATGGCTGGTTCAACCGCTGGGGGGAGCCAATCATCAAGCGAGACGGTCAAGACTTAGCCAATGAAGTCAAAGAGATGTTAGCAGTCGGCTCCTTGAATCTTTACATGTTCCATGGAGGTACGAATTTTGGCTTTTACAATGGCTGTTCCGCTCGGGGAGCGCTGGATCTACCACAAGTGTCCAGCTATGATTACGATGCTTTACTGACAGAAGCAGGAGAACCTACCGACAAATACTATCATGTACAAAAAGCCATAAAAGAAGCCTGTCCCGAAGTGTGGCAAGCCAAACCACGGACCAAGCAATTAGCGGCATTAGGAACCTTTCCCATCGAAAACAGTGTCTCATTATTGGCTATCAAAGATCAGCTGATGGCACCGCAAGAAAACATGTATCCACTAACAATGGAAACTGTCAGCACAGGCTACGGCTATTTGCTCTATTCGGTTCAGTTAAAAAACTATCATCGAGAAAACAAATTAAAAGTGGTAGAAGCTAGCGATCGGTTGCATATTTTTACCGACGGCCAATTACAGGCGATCCAATACCAAGAAACGCTAGGTGAGGAGCTGTTGATCCAAGGGACACCAGATAAAGAAACCATCGAGCTAGATGTCTTAGTAGAAAACTTAGGGCGCGTGAACTACGGGTTTAAATTGAATGGGCCTACACAAGCCAAAGGCATCCGTGGGGGCATCATGCAAGATATTCATTTCCATCAAGGCTATCGTCATTACCCATTGACGCTTTCCGCAGAACAGCTACAAGCCATCGATTATCAAGCAGGAAAAAATCCGACACACCCCTCCTTTTATCAAACGACCTTCACGCTGACAGAGGTAGGAGATACGTTTATCGATTGCCGTGGGTATGGGAAAGGCGTCGTTATCGTCAATGGCATCAATCTTGGTCGCTATTGGCAACGTGGCCCCGTGCATTCCTTATACTGTCCGAAAGAATTTTTGAAAAAAGGCAGCAACGAAGTCGTGGTATTTGAAACCGATGGCGTTGAGATCAAGGAACTCGTTTTCTGTGATCAACCTGTCGTAGAATAAAAAACTAGAAGTAGAGACCCAAATTTACGCGGGCTCTACTTCTATTTTTGTTTTGAAATATTTCCAATGCTTGTAGCTGACGATGTATTCAGCGACACTTCCATCTGCCAAATAGGAGTGCTTGACTTGTTTGACCGCAGGCTCTCGGAAGCTCAGTTGCAATAAGTTCAACAATTCAGCGTCATCAGGAAAGACGATTTCGTTGGTTTCAACAGAAGCCAATGAGAAAAGGTCGATCGCAAAGTCTTTTCGGACCCGCTCATAAACACTAGCATATTGGTTGAGGTTTTTGGCGATCGGTTCTTTCATCAGCTTCTTCGGCAAATGAGTGATGTGAACCAAGAAAGGAACGTCGCCAAAATAGCGGACTCGTTTGATTCGGTAGTAGGAAGCACTGGCAGCCAATCCTAATTCTTTCAAAATCTCTGGGGCATTTCCTTCTTCCACCGCAAGGACCTTGACCTTTTCTTGGTCCAGTGAATGCAGCTCAATGTCTGAAAACTTCACACTCTGAGATACTTTTGCTTTTGAAACAAAGGTCCCTTTGCCTTGGATGCGATACAGATAGCCAGCACTCGTCAATTCATTCAACGCTTTGACTGCCGTGATCGAACTAACAGAATACATCCGCTTGATATCCGCCTCTGAATAAAACTTATCGCCGGGAATGAATTTATGGTCTTTGATTTCTTGTAAAAGATCTTGCTTGATCTGCTCATACTTTGGCAGCACAGTGGTTTCCCTCCATTCCATATGAATACATCAAGCATAACATGTTAAATCCTTTCCTGCCACTTAATTAGTGTAGAAAATTCGTTGTTTTCCAGTCTATACAGGCCTGAAAAATAAAATTCAATATGTTAAGATATTAGGTTTACGAATGGCTTGCCATGTGGTATAGTATGCTTACAAGGAACATAACATGTTAAGTGGGGCGACCTGCGGAGTAGGAGGGAAATTAGTGGAAAACATTGTATTGATCAGTCATGGCGGCATGGCAGAAGGGGTCAAAAGCAGTCTGGAGATGATCGTAGGCCAGCAAGCAAACGTTCACACCGTTTCATTACGACCAGATAGTGACAATCTGCAGTTTGAAAAAGAATTGAACGAGAAAATGAAAGCCCTTAACGGTTCGACATTGATTATTGCGGATTTATTAGGAGGAACCCCGTGCAACGTTGCAGTCAAGAATTATTTAGAGGATGACGAAGTGGCGATTTTCGCTGGAATGACATTGTCCGTAGTGATCGAGGCAGTCGTCAATCAACGAGCGACGATCAACGAGCTGCTTTGCTTAGCCAAAGAAAACATCGTTGATGTCAAAGCAGGGATGAACCAGGCAGAACAAGAGATGTTAGAAGTAAAGCAAGAGGAATTAGGGGATTACAGTGCGTATGCTGGGCAAGAAAATATCGTCAATAGTCGAATCGATGAGCGCTTGATCCATGGACAAGTCGCCGGTATCTGGTCCACCAGTTTAAACACGCAACGGATCATCGTAGCCAATGATGAAGCCGCCGTAGACCCATTACAAAAATCTTCTTTACGAATGGCAGCGCCAACTTCGATGCGACTTTCCGTCCTTCCAGTGGCAACGGCAGCCAAAAATATTCGCGCCGGTCGTTATGGAAAACAACGGTTGTTTTTACTTTTCAAAAATCCCCAAGATGTTTTGCGTTATATTGAAGCAGATGGACCGATCAAAGCGATCAACGTCGGCAACATGAGCTACAAAGAAGGCGCACGGGAAGTGACCAAAAGCATTCAAGTACTGCCAGAAGAAGAGCCGATCTTTGAAGCGATCGCCGCAAAAGGCATCACCGTCACGGCACAGCTTGTACCCAATGAACCATCGATCGACTTTATGAAGAAATTACGAGGATAAACCAGGCAGGGATTGAATCGAGGAGAATATGTAGCGGAAGATTTGTCAAAAAACGAGTGTTTTTCACGATTTATCTGAGGCGACATAACGATCGATAACTAGCCAGTTAAGACTCGTTCATACAATTAGGAGGAAAATTCATGCATTTAGCAGCGTATCAAATCATTCTTATTACTGTTTATGCTTTTATTGCTATTAATGATTCACTTATTTCCAATACGTTGACCCAACCAGCGATCGCCGGAATGATTTCTGGAATGATCATGGGGGACTTAAAGACCGGTTTGATGGTCGGTGGGACCTTACAGTTGATGCGTTTGGGGATCGCCGCATTTGGTGGTGCATCCGTCCCGGATTATTTTACCGGCGCAGTACTGGGAACAGCGTTTGCCGTGATCTCAGGAAACGGCGCGGAATATGGCATCGGCTTAGCAGTTCCAGTGTCCTTGCTGATGCTGCAACTGGATGTCGTGGCTCGTTTTTGTAACGTATTTCTACTACACCGGATCGATAGAGCCATCGACAACATGCAAGTCAAACGAATCCCACGGTTAGTTTTATCGGGTTCTTTCTTATGGGGATTGTCACGGGCGATTCCGATTTTATTGATGCTTTTAGCTGGAGATGCAGTCGTTACGACGATTACCGATAACACGCCAGAATGGCTGATGACCGGACTAAAAACCGCTGGTGGCGTCTTGCCAGTCGTCGGGGTAGCGATCTTATTGCGCTACTTGCCAACAAAGCACTACATTCCTTATTTGTTATTAGGCTTCTTTTTAGCTGCGTATCTGCAAGTACCAATGCTCGGCGTTTCCATCATCGGACTTGTAGCAGCAATGTTAGTCTTTAAACGTGATAGCGAAAAAGGCACGGTTGCAACGGCAGCTGCCGGAGATTTTGAAGGAGGATATGATGGCGATGAGTGATCAAAAACTGACAAAAAAAGAGTTGAATACCATTAGCTGGCGTTATATTTTGGCAAGCCAATTAAACTGGAACTATGAGCGAATGATGAGTTCGGGCTACCTTTACGGCATCCTGCCCGTCTTGAAAAAATTCTATGGCCATGATGAAACCCAGCTGCAAGATATGCTGCGGACCCACAATCAATTTTTTAATACCAATGCGATCTTTGGGAACTTGATCATGGGGATCGATGTCGCGATTGAAGAACAAGACGGACACAAAGCCAAAGAAACGATCATCGCCTTGAAAACGGCCTTGATGGGTTCCTTAGCCGGTGTTGGTGACTCCTTGTTCCACGTGATTTGGGGAACGATCTTTGGCTCTGTTGCTGGCACATTGGCGCAAAATGGTTCCGTCGTTGGTTGTGTCATCTGGATCATCGCCAACATCGCGTTACTTTTCGGTCGGGCAGCGTTGCTTCCCCTAGGTTACAAACAAGGGGTCAAATTAGTGACGACCTTGAAAGACAAATTATCTGCCTTCACCAATGCCGCAACCGTTTTAGGGGTCACAGTGATTGGTGCCTTGATTCCCTCTGTCGTCAAAGCAACTGTTCCTTTTGTCTATAAAAAAGACGGCGTCGAATTAGTGATCCAAGACACGTTGGATGCCATCTTGCCATCTCTTGTACCTATCTTGCTCGTCTTGCTGACCTACTGGATGTTAGGCCAAAAGAAACTAAATTCCACTCGAGTGATTTGGATCATCTTGATCTTGTCGATCGTTTTGAGTGCGTTTGGTATTTTGGGTTAGGAAAGAATCATGGTGTAAAAGGAAATGGGCAGCTGCTGTGATTGTTTTGTAAATCGTATAAGCAGTTAGGGTAGTCAACCTGTTTTCTTTTTTAGAATAGTTGAACTAAATGGAAAAGAGTGCGGAAATGAATTTCTTCACTCTTTTCCTATTCCACGAAATGATAGCGCTATCTTTTGCGCGGGGAAATAGGAGGAGTAAAGGATGGAAAAAGGGAAAAAATATCTGCTGATCATGGGGTGTTTCTTGTTGCTGTATTCGGTAGTTGGCGCCACTCGTCTTTCTGGAAATGCCGAGGAACAAATACCCGAATTGCCGGAAGCAGAATCGATCTATCACTCGGATTTTTCTAACCAGAAAGGGTCTTGGCAAGATTTAGTCGGGAAAGCCGAAGTAGCACAAAATGCTACTGGTTTAATGATCAGTAATACGAAGCAAGGCACCAATCTGGAATCAGTAACGCTCAACAAAGATGCTCCCAAGCGGTCTTCAGGGGATTTTGAAACTACTTTCTTATATGAAGACCAAGCGAACATTGGGGTGGTCTTTCGCGCAGATGAACAAAAGACAGATCAGTGGCAATCGTTTGCTTATAATCGTGATGGGCAGTGGCAACTTGGTCAACCAGGTGGAAAATGGCTGACAGCTATTTCTGGACCTACTTTGATTGCGGGACAAAAATATAAACTCTTGCTTCAGTATGAGGGCTCGAGTTTTCGTGCCTTTTTAAATGATCAGCTATTTTATGAGAATCAAAAGGTAAACTATCCCAATGGTACGGCAATTGATGGGGACTGGTCCGGGTATGTGGGTATCCGTTTGTTTGGCAATTTATCTAAGCTGAAGGTATTATCGATGCGCAGCGGTCCTATCGGCAGCTTGCCCGTGGAAGATCACACAGCAGAATTTATGCAACTGCAAGAAAAATGGCAAAATCAACTGGTTTCCGATCACTATGATCCAAATAATCCGACTATGGCTGATTACGTGCAGATGGTCACCTCAGAAGCTGAGGCGTTGTATCAAACCATAAATAAAGCATCTGATCGAACGAGCCTATGGCCCCTCGAACAAGGGAATACTGCTTCAGCGGATGTAACGACTCAATTTACAAAATTACAGAAAATGGCTTTAGCCTATGGCACGAAAGGTAGTTCTTTGTATCAAGATGATGCAGTGGCGACGACGATTATTGATGGGATAGATTTCATGGTCACTCGAAAAGGGTATGATGGAAAAAAGTACCATGGAAACTGGTGGGATTGGCAAATCGGTGTCCCGCAAAAACTGATCAGTACTTTAATGATTTTAGGCGCTGAGTTACCGTCCGAGAAATTACAGCAATACACTGCCATTATCAGCAGTTATGTACCAGATCCCTTCAAGCAATTGTATACGAAGACACAAGGCAGTTTTACTGAGCTTGCTTTTATTCCAAATTTTGTGACTTCTGGTGCTAATCGTACAGATCTCGCGCTTACTGTATTAGGCTTGGGCATTTTGCAAAGGGACGCTGGGAAAATCACCCAAGCTTCAGCAAGTATCGAAGAAGTATTTCAGTTAGTCACAAAAGGCGATGGTTTTTATAAAGATGGCTCCTTTATTCAGCATAATACGATCCCTTATACTGGTTCTTATGGAAATGTACTGATCAAGGGTGTGGGACAAATTCTAGCTATCACGCAAGGATCAAGTTTTGAGATGGACGCTGATCTCGTACAAACGTTTGTTAAAAATGTTGATCAAGCATTCTTGCCGTTGATCTATCAAGGAGAAATGCTGCCGTTGGTCAATGGTCGTTCGATTTCAAGAGCTCCAGCCAAAAACAAAGTCGGTTATGGCTCATCAACAGTTTATAATTTGCTGATCGTATCCCAATTCGCACCAACCCAATACCAGCAAAAATTCCGTGAAGCTGCCAAGTATTGGCTCAAAGAAAATCCAGACTATTATTTGACGAATGCAAGAGACTTCAATGATTTACAAATGACAATGAATCTCTTGGCAGACCCATCGATTACAGGGGATGCATTACCTTTTACGGGAACAAAACTGTACGCTTCAATGGATCGCTTTGTTCAACGAACAACTGATTATATGGTGGGTTTAGGACTATATTCCAGTCGCATTTCTTCCTTTGAAGCTGGCAACAAGGAAAACAAGCGTGGGTGGCATACAGCAGACGGGATGCTCTACCTCTATAATGATGATCAAGTTCAATTCAATTCTAGCTATTGGCCGACCGTCGATCCATATCGCTTGCCAGGAACAACCGTGGACACCATACAATTAGCGGATGAAAATTCAGCTTTTACAACGGTAACGTCTCCAGAAAAGTGGGTAGGCGGTGTGGCTTATGATGGTGCAGCTGCGGTGGGAATGGCATTAAACAAAACGGGTACAAAAAATAACGGGAATGTTTTACCTATGAACGTGCGGGCAAAAAAATCGTGGTTTATCATTGATGGGCAGATTGTCGCTTTAGGTGCGGGAATCACTGGTGATACGACAGCTTCTATTGAGACGGTCGTGGATAATCGCTTACTAAACGATGCGTATACTTATCAAATCCTTTCTGATCGAGGAAGTATTGATCAGTTAAATGAAACAAGTAGCAAGCAGTGGTTGTTGTTAGACTCCGATCATTCCCAGGCCAATATCGGTTACTATTTTCCAGAAGAAACGACAGTAAACGTGGTAAGTGAAACACGAACAGGCAGCTATACAGAAATCAATGAGGCCTTTCCAAGTAATGCGGTTTATACCGGAGAATATCGAAAATTCTTGATCAATCATGGCAAAAATCCCATGGAGGATCATTATGCGTATGTCATGTTGCCAGGTATCAATGAAACAGAACTGACTGCCTATGCCCAAGAAGAACCGCTGGAGATTTTAGCCAATACCTCGGAAGTTCAAGCAGTAAAACTTGATCAAACTGACTATTTAGGTATCAATTTTTGGCAGAATGATGGAGGTAGTGTCGCCGATATTACTACTAACAAACCTCTTTCATTGATTAGAACAAGTAGAGAAGGCAAAACCATCTATGCCTTTTCTGATCCAACTCAAACAACGACTACCATGACCTTAAAATTGCCAAAAGACTACCAAAAAATCGTTTCTCAAAGCGATGGAATCAGCTATGATGCTTCGGCGGATCTATTTACGGTAAACTTTGCGGAGCAAGATGGTGGAAATAAAGTGATTGTAGTCGAGTAAGGTGTTTCAATGCTATCTGTCTCATCATCAGCAGCTAGGGATCAATCTCTAGCTGTTTTTTGTCAGCTAGAAAATGAAACGATGAAAGGCTAAACATAGATTTTTCTTTGACTATTAATTCCTTTAACTACTTTTCAAGGGCCGAGGTTTTGTCAAAAAAATCCTCACAGAAAATGCTGAAAACTTGCGCATTGGCATGAAACGTTTGCTAATTTTCTTCTTACTTAAAAGGCGTATGTTTGCCACTAAAGAATGTATCTAAGATTGCAAGCACACTTTTCCAAGATTGCAGTGGCAACTTTTCAAGTAAGAATTGGTAGCGAATTTATCCGAAGGCGCGGCGATTAACAATATACTCTTCTCCATCAATTTCAAAAAGATAATAGTGTTGACCATAAATAGAAACAATATCTTCAGTAACTGAAACAGTTCTATTCATAAGATTATTACTCGAAATTGTTCCTACATATGGATCTCTTGGGGACAGAGACAGTTTATACAAATTATAGTTACCTGTTATTTCAACTGTTTGATCGATGAAAGTAACGCCAGAAATTTTTCCAGCAGGAGAATCTAAAAAGATTGAGGCAATTTGATTAGAACGATGATTATTCAAATAATAGATTTTATCCCTATTATTAAGGATATTTAGTATCGCATATTTGTTGAATAATGGGACAGCAGGAAGTATCCCCTTAGAAATTGAGTCCGCCGTTTTTTGCGCTGCATCCAGCATCTCTTGATTGTTGCTAACCTGGGCATCATATAAATCAGCCATCACTGATCCATTGTCATGTTGGAGACCTAAAGTATGCCCCATTTCATGTCGGATAGTTGAAACCAGCTGTACGTAGCCGGAGGTTCCTTTTCCAGATGATGCGTCATTTAAAGCAGCTTTATTCAAAAATATTCTGTTCGTACTATTCCCCCAACCAAATCCGGAGTACCCCATATCTGCATAGGAATCGCCATCCGTTGATTGCAAAACTAAATCAACTTGGTTATCTGCTGCATTTACACTTGATTTTTCGACAATTACCGATCTCCCAATCGACTGATTCCATGATTGCGCAGCTTCATTGACAGCCTCTTGGTAGGTTTCTCCTAGTGAGTTTGAGTCGTAAATGATGGCACCGTATTCGTTAACACAAGTAGCTGTACCATACAATATTCCAGGATAGTAATAATCAACAATAGGCGTCTTCGCTATGTCGGCTGACTTTGCATCTACAGAAATTGTTCCTATAGAGTAAATTAATGCAATTAAAAATAACAAACGAATTTTTGAAAAATTTTTTTTCATTGTTTTCCACTCCTTAAACTTGTTGACTTGATTTCATACAGATAATTCCAAAAATCTTTTTCCCATCTATCTTGTATGGAAAGATGCTCCCAGGGCATCGAATTTTTTTCAAATTCAACGAAATGTCGAATCTTTATATTTTTTCTAGCTTTTTCAATTTTCAAAAATTTGAGTGGATTCACATTTTTTGCCCAATCAAATAACCAATGATCATCTTTCTGGTAATTGTATTCATAAGGCAACAACTCAACACTTCTCTCACAAAGAATGTTTAAAATGGTTTGATCTAAATACAAGTATTCATTCTTATTTATCATACGTACTATGGCTTCTGGTCGTATCTGTTCATTGAACACAACTACATTAAATAAAATAACTCCAGAATTGAAGTAATTCTTCATAGTTTTTACGCCAAAATATTTAAAGCTGTCCTCTGTATCACTTATAACTGAGAAGTAGAAGTCTCTAACTGCAGCAATTGATTTTTGATCAGGGATCAAATCAAAGAAATTGGATACGTCATCGTATACAATAGTGTCATTATCTAAATAGAGAATGTAATCATAATTGCTAAAATATGAAGGTAGAAATAATCTCCACAGAGTGACTTCAGGAAAACGCGAATTACTATAATTCTTTATTTCGTTTATTATTTTAGGTGGATACCAAATAGTAATAATTACATTTTTTTCTCCATATAATCTAGAAATACTTTTCAATTTCAGTATTTCTTCGTTCCCTAGTTCATTTACAACTACTAATATATCTAAAGGTTCATTCCCTTCATAAGTATTTACTATTGACGCAATGGATACTGCAGCTAATTGAATATGTGACCCCGTAACACAATAAACGACAGCTTTCTTCTTCATAGTTCATGTCCACCCTTTTTAGTGTTTTTTATTTTTTAATAAAAACCTTCTATAGAAACTTAGGCAATAAAAGCATTTAAGCTTATTTTATCGTATCTGATTTCCAATATGAGCGTTAGTCCCACTATTGGGATTAACATAGTTAACGAGAATCAACAATTTCTTATCGTATTTTCCCAAAAGGGTTGTCAGATTAAGCCTAAATCAAAAATCCCGTCAGAGAAATCTGACGGGATTTTGGTGGTGAACCTAGGTAAAACAGGTCATTGTTATCCATTCCAAGTGAACTAAAAAACTGTTAAATCAATATTTCGCAACCAAGTGAGGTTGCTACTTTATTCCCACTCCACAGTAGCAGGTGGTTTACTCGTAATATCATACACGATCCGATTAACGTGTGCGACTTCGTTGACGATGCGGACGCTGATTTTTTGCAGGACTTCCCATGGGATGCGGGCAAAGTCAGCGGTCATGCCATCGATTGAAGTGACTGCACGGATGCCGACGGTATAATCGTAGGTCCGGCCATCACCCATGACACCGACGGAGCGGATGCCTGGTAAGACGGTGAAGTATTGCCAAATGTCGCGGTCTAAGCCGGCATTTGCGATTTCTTCCCGCAAGATTGCGTCCGAGTCGCGGACGATCGTTAGTTTTTCTTCTGTCAATTCGCCAAGGACACGAATACCTAGACCTGGTCCAGGGAATGGTTGGCGCCATACGATGCTGTCTGGCATGCCAAGTTGAGTCCCTAATTCACGGACTTCGTCTTTGAACAAGGTGTTCAATGGTTCGATCAATTTGAATTGCATGTCTTCAGGTAAACCACCCACATTGTGGTGTGATTTGATGGTTTGAGCAGTTTCGGTTCCTGATTCGATGACGTCGGTATAAAGGGTTCCTTGGGCAAGGAAAGAAACGCCTTCTTCGCCAGCTAGTTTCGTTGCTTCATCATCGAAGACATACACGAATTCATTCCCGATGATCTTGCGTTTTTCTTCAGGATCAGAAACCCCAGCAAGTTTTGATAGGAAACGTTCTTTGGCATCAACTTTGATGATGTTCAAGCCGAATTTGCCGCCTAAGCTTTCCATTACTTGCTCGGCTTCCCCTTTACGCAAGAGGCCGTGGTCAACAAAAATACAAGTCAGTTGATCGCCAATCGCTTTTTGTAAAAGAACACCAACGACAGAAGAATCGACCCCGCCGGAAAGACCAAGCAAGACTTTTTTGTCGCCCACTTGGTCGCGAATTTTTGCGATTTCCATATCGATGAAGTTGTCCATTGTCCAATCACCTGTACATTGACAAACGTCAATGGCAAAGTGACGCAGTAAGTCGTTGCCGTATTCTGAATGGCGAACTTCTGCGTGGAATTGGATACCGTACATTTTGCGTTCTGCATCTTGGATAGAAGCAATCGGGCAATCTTTGCTCGTCGCCACAACATCAAAGCCTGCAGGTGCTTGAGTGACCAAGTCCCCGTGGCTCATCCACACGGTTTGGGTTGCGGGCGTGTTTTGGAAAAGGGCCGCTGCATCAGAAGTGACTTCCAATTCTGCTTTGCCGTATTCACGGTTTTTGGCAGGTTCAACTTTTCCGCCTAATTTATAAGTAATCAACTGCATGCCGTAACAGATCCCTAAAACTGGGATGCCTAAATCAAAAATTTTCTCGTCGATGCCGAAAGAGTTCTCGTCGTAGACGCTGTTTGGTCCGCCAGATAAGATGATCCCTTTTGGATTCATCGCTTTTACTTCTTCAGCGGTAATGCGGTGGCTCAATAATTCTGAGAAAACACCGAACTCACGAATACGGCGTGTAATCAGCTGGTTGTACTGACTACCGTAATCAAGTACGATAATTTTTTCGACGTTTGGCAAAGTGTCAACGTTTGTCACAATAAATTACCTCAATTCTTTTAGTTTTTATTGAAAAAAGGCTGGGCCTTTTCAACAGCATAATCATAAAAATGAAGCGGTCAATACTTGCGCAAGAACACTTCATCGATCAAATGGTGCTTTGTTTTATGAAGAATTATATCGGCTCTGCTGCGTGTAGGCAAGATATACTCGTGTAAATTCTTTAAATTCACATTTTTCCATACTTCTTTTGCCATTTTAATCGCTTCCTTGCGATCCCCGATCGCATATTGGTAATAATAATTGCTGGGATCTTGAAAGGCCGTGTCTAGTAATGATTCAAATCGTTCCAAATACCATTTTTCAATCAGTGCTGGTTGGGCATCAACGAAAATTGAAAAATCAAAAAAGTCACTGATATAGATTTGTTGGTTGGCAGGCAGTTGCAGGGTATTGATGCCTTCCACGATCAAGATATCTGGTTGACTGATCGTTTCATACGTATCAGGAATAATATTGTAGACTTCATGGGAGTAGACGGGGATCTGAATGTCTGGTTCTCCTGATTTGACCGCATTCAAAAAGTTGATCAAGGCTTCCATGTCATAACTTTCTGGAAATCCTTTGCGATTCAAGCTGCCGCGTTCTTCCAAGACTTCGTTCGGGTACAAAAAGCCGTCAGTGGTGATCAGTTGGACGGTTCTACGGGGAAACAAACGGGCCAACAAATTTTGGACGAGCCGTGCGGTGGTGCTTTTGCCGACGGCGACACTTCCAGCGATGCCGATAATAAAAGGCGGCATTTTGACGTAGCGGTGTAAAAAGAGTCCCTTGCTGAGGGTCAATGATTCAAACTCTTTCATATAAAGATGGATCAGATGGCATAAAGGCACGTAAACATCTTCCACATCTTGGACCGAGATCCGGTCGTTCAAACTTTTGATATTATCCAATTCTTCTTGAGTGAAAGGCATCATGCCGTTCGTATAAAACCCTTGCCATTGCTCACGAGGAATTTGATAAAAATTCATGGTTTCTTGCATAGTAGGCTCCTTTTTTGCGGCATCATCGGTTTCTATTAGAAGCGATAGGCCATTGTTCGAAAGTATTTTACCATAGAAACCCACAGAACTTGGAAAAAAGACATGATTTCCTTTGCAGAAACAACAAAAAACTGTTTTTTCGTTGTTTTTTTTGCGGGGCGTTTACTTCTGGCTGTTTTTCGGTATGATTAGAAAGAAGCAGCAGGCAAATCTTGCTGGGCTTTTTTACTAGTGTTTTCACTATGTTCACTCGTTCGAATAGAAGAAACAAGGAAAAACTAGTAGAAACCAGTAGAAAAAACAAGTGAAGAGGAAATAGAAGAAAGGAGCATAACCATGAGTAATCATTACTATACAGAAAATCCTGATACGGCCCATGATTTTGAACAGTGGTCGTTTGAATTAAGAGGAAAGAAGTTTCATTTTGTGACAGATAGCGGGGTGTTTTCCCGTGACACGGTGGACTATGGCTCGCGGGTGTTGATCGATGCGTTTGAGTGGGGGGAGCTACCAGAAGGAAGTCTGCTGGACGTTGGGTGCGGCTATGGACCTGTTGGCTTAGCGTTAGCTTATGCGAGTCAACGACCTGTCGAGATGATCGATATCAATCAGCGGGCAGTGGATTTGGCAAAAGGCAATGCCCAGCGTAACGGCATTGAACAGGTAGATATCCATCAATCCAATATCTATGCCCAATTAAATCAACCTGCTTATGCGGCGATCCTCAGCAACCCACCGATTCGGGCAGGAAAAGAAGTCGTTCATGAGATTTTGACGGGGGCGTTTCCGCTGCTAAAAGCAGGGGGAACCTTAACGATCGTGATCCAAAAGAAACAAGGAGCGCCGAGTGCTCAAAAGAAAATGCAAGAGACCTTTGGCAATGCCGAAATCATCAAAAAAGACAAAGGCTATTACATCATTCAAAGCGTAAAAGAAGCGTAGCTGCTCTTTGATTCTCAGCAGATCAAAGGCATCGCCAAGGCAAGCGCTGGTTAGCAGCAACTGGACCAGTTGGTTTCCCAAAAAGCCTATTGCCAGCAGCCTTTCGGGCAATTGCAGCGTTGGTTAATCAGCTGTCTATATCATCGGGCCATTTTTGATCAACGAAAAAGAAAGTCGCACACTTGTTGAAAGTGTGCTATTTTTTTTGAGAAAAATTTGCTACACTTTAGGCAAGAGAGGAGAGAAGCAGATGAAATTGACGATTAAACAGATTGCTGAAATGGCTGGCGTCTCTGTCACGACCGTGTCGCAGATCCTAAACAATAAAGGCAGCCGTTTTAGTGAAGAAACCCGGAAGCGGGTCTTAGATATCGTAAATAAATATCACTATAAGCCGGATTTTTTTGCTTCGAATCTTATCAACCGCCATTCAAAAACGATCGGAATGATCGTGCCTGATGTGACGGATTTCTTTTTCTCTAAAGTCATTGAAGGGGCGGAAAGTTATTTCAATCCACTAGGTTACATGCTAGTGTTATGCAATTCGCGCCACAGCCAAGAAAAAGAGGTTCAATATTTGAATGAACTGTCTCATCGTTCGGTAGATGGTATCTTATTAGCGACGCCGCATTTACTGCCGGAGGATTATTCCTTGAAGAGCGGGTTCTTTGATGACCGACCAATTATTTTAGTCGATCGCGGGATCAATCAGCGGGACAATGGTCGTTTAATCGTGAAAGAATACGAAGGTGCCTACCAAGCCGTCAGTTATTTGATCAAAAACGGTCACCGCAACATTGCGATGCTCAAAGAAATCACCGGCTACTATCAATTAGAGGAACGGTTCAATGGCTATCGCCATGCCTTGAAGGACCATCAGATCCCTTTTAAAGGCCGATATGTAGAAAATGCTGAATTAACGGTTACCGGCGGGTACGAAGCAACGAAGGAATTATTGAAGTACAAAGAGATCACAGCGTTTTTCTGCGGCAACGACGCCATGGCGATCGGCTGTTATCAAGCGATTTATGAGGCTGGCAAAAAAGTACCAGAAGACTACTCGGTGATCGGCTTTGATGCCTTGAAATTATCGGAATACATCACACCACCGCTTACCACGGTCATGCAGCCGACCTTTGAAATCGGTTTTACCGCAGCGAAGTTTTTAGTGGACGCCATTGAGTTTCCGACACGGCGAATTCCAAATAAGATTTTTGATACAAAATTAATTATTCGTGAGAGCGTGAAGACATTGACAAGCGAGAAATAATGCGGTATATTTCTTCTTGTAAGTGTTTTCATAGTTTTGCGATATTTAGTAAACTGTTTTACTAAAGTGGTTTACCCTACGAAAAATTATTGTATAATGTTAAAGGAAGCGAGGGTCATTTCGATGCGAATGGTGGATTTAATTGAAAAGAAACGTGACGGCAAGTCATTGACGAAGGAAGAAATTGACTACATTGTAACTGCGTATACTGAAGGAAGTATTCCAGATTATCAAATGAGTGCCTTGTTGATGGCTATTTTTTATGTAGATATGACAGATGAAGAAATCACGAACTTAACGCTAGCAATGGCAAATTCTGGCGAAGTGATCGACCTATCCTCAATTGAAGGAATCAAAGTCGATAAGCATTCGACTGGTGGTGTTGGTGATACGACCACGTTGATCCTAGCGCCATTAGTGGCTAGTGTTGGCGTACCGGTTGCGAAAATGTCTGGCCGCGGCTTAGGCTATACCGGAGGGACGTTAGACAAGCTTGAAGCGATCCCTGGATTTAAAATCGAGCTTTCTGAAGCCGACTTTATCCGATTAGTCAACGAAAGCAAAGTGGCCGTGATCGGTCAATCAGGAGATTTAGCTCCTGCGGACAAAAAACTGTATGCCTTACGAGATGTGACGGCAACGGTTAGTTCGATCCCATTGATCGCCAGCTCGATCATGAGTAAAAAAATCGCGGCAGGTGCCGATGCGATCGTGTTAGATGTAACCACAGGCGATGGCGCCTTTATGAAAAACTTGGAGGATGCCAAACGCTTAGCCCAAACGATGGTCCGCATCGGAAAATTGGCAAATCGCCAAACGATGGCAGTCATTTCTGATATGTCACAACCTCTAGGGGAAGCGATCGGGAACAGTTTGGAAGTGGTGGAAGCTATTGAGACACTGCAAGGAAAAGGACCGAAAGACTTGGAAGAAATGTGCTATGCACTGGGCAGCCAAATGGTCGTTTTAGCGAAAAAAGCTGATTCATTGGAAGAAGCACGCCAACTGTTGGAAGAAGCCTTGCATTCAGGCAAAGCGTTAGAAAAATTCAGACAGATGATCATAGATCAAGGCGGAGACGCTTCAGTGATCGATGACCCGAGCAAGATTTTGACAGCAAAATATGAAGTTGAGGTCCCAGCGAAAACTAGCGGCGTGGTGACGAAATTAGTTGCCAATGAGCTAGGGATCGCGGCGATGATGTTAGGGGCAGGTCGTAAGACCAAAGACGAAGACATCGACCATGCAGTGGGCATCAAATTGCATAAGAAAGTTGGCGAATCCGTAACTGAAGGAGAATCGCTATTGACGATCTATAGCAATACCGAAGCAATCGAGGATGTCAAAGCATTGATCGACCAAAATATTGAAATTGGGGAAGATGGCGCAGAACCGCCATTGATCCATGACATTATTACAGAATAAGGAGCGAATAAAAATGGAATTGAATCGCATGATCGACCACACGATTTTGAAAGCAGACGCAACGGAGGAAGATGTTTTACGAATCATCGAAGAGGCAAAAACCTATCACTTTTATTCTGTCTGCATCAATCCAACGTGGGTTTCATTAGCGGCAGAAAAATTACAAGGCGAACCAACGGCTGTTTGTACCGTGATCGGCTTTCCTTTAGGGGCAAACACATCTGAAGTCAAAGCTTATGAAACAACAGATGCGATCAAAAACGGCGCAGATGAAGTCGATATGGTAATCAACGTAGGTGCCTTGAAATCAAAACAATACAAAAAAGTTCAAGCAGACATCGAAGCAGTCGTTGAAGCGGCCAAAGACAAAGCGCTTGTCAAAGTAATCATTGAAACAGCGTTATTAGACAACGAAGAAATCGTCAAAGCCTGTGAATTAGCCAAAGCAGCCGGTGCAGATTTCGTGAAAACCTCAACTGGCTTTTCAACTGGTGGGGCAGTCATTGAAGATGTTCGCTTGATGCGTGAAACTGTAGGACCAGAAATGGGTGTCAAAGCTTCCGGTGGTATCCACAACGAAGCAGAAGCGGCAGCTATGGTCGAAGCGGGCGCAAACCGCTTAGGAACAAGCGCAAGTGTTGCTATCGTGACTGGCTCAACAGGTGCTGGCTACTAAGCTTAGCATTATTAAGTAAAGTAGCAAAAAATAAAAACAAGAGCGGGGAAGACAATGACAACAGCGAAAAAAGAGTGGATCGACACCGCCGTTTCCGCCTTAGATAAAGCGTATGTGCCGTACTCTAAGTTTCCGGTCGGTGCTTGTCTCGTTGCCAAAAATGGTACGATATATCAAGGGATTAACATTGAAAATGCCTCATATGGCTTAACAAATTGCGCAGAACGAACCGCTTTTTTCAAAGCCGTTTCTGAAGGCGAAAAAGAGTTTCAACATTTGGTTGTGGCGGGTCATACGCCAGAACCGATCTCTCCTTGCGGTGCTTGCCGCCAGGTCATGGTGGAATTTTGTGCGCCAGATATGCCGGTGACCTTAGTCGGCGATGATGGTGTGATCAAAGAAACCACGGTAGAAGGCCTATTGCCTTATTACTTTACGAACAAAGATTTATAAACCATGTTCATTCAGTCGATGCGGCTGTTGAAAAAACTATATTTTTAGGGGGCTTTACAGCAATGAAAAAAGCAAAATTATTTAGTTTAGGTATTGTTGCAGTAGCTGGGTTGACTTTACTTGGTGCTTGTGGCGGAGGAAATTCAGGTTCAACTGATTCAACTGGTGGCGGTTCTGCAGACGGTACGACTGATGCAGCGCATAGTGTCGCAATCGTTACCGATATCGGCGGGGTGGATGACCGTTCATTCAACCAATCCGCATGGGAAGGCTTAGAAGCATGGGGGGAAGAACACGGGATCGCTCGCGGTGCTGGTGGTTATGACTACGTGCAATCAAATGAAGCATCAGAATACACAACAAACGTAAATGGTGCCGTTCAAAATGGTTTCAAAACAGTTTTCGGTGTGGGTTACTTATTGAAAGATTCAATCGCAGCAGCAGCTGACCAAAACCCTGATACACAATTCGGGATCATCGATGATGTGATCGAAGGCAAAGACAACGTTGTTTCGGCAACATTTAAAGACAACGAAGCAGCTTACCTAGCTGGTTTTGCAGCAGCTTATACAACCAAAACAAACAAAGTCGGCTTCATCGGTGGTGAAGAAGGCGTCGTTATCGACCGTTTCGAAGCTGGTTTCATGAAGGGCGTTCAAGACGCAGCTGAAAAATTAGGCAAAGAAATCACGGTTGATCCTCAATATGCAGCATCATTTGGTGATCCTGCCAAAGGGAAAGCATTGGCAGCTTCAATGTACCAAAGTGGCGTTGACGTAATCTTCCACGCATCTGGCGGTACTGGTGCAGGTGTCTTCCAAGAAGCAAAAGCAATCAACGAACAATTGAACGAAGCAGACCTAGAAGACAAAAAAGTTTGGGTCATCGGTGTGGATAGCGATCAACAAGACGAAGGAAAATTCACAACTGCTGACGGCAAAGAAGATAACTTCACACTGGCTTCAACATTGAAAGGTGTTGGCGCAGCGGTACAAGATATCTCAACTCGTGCGTTAGAAGATAACTTCCCTGGCGGCGAACACATTGTTTACGGCTTGAAAGATGGCGGTGTAGACATTACTGAAGGGTTCCTTTCAGATGATGCCAAAGCAGCGATCGAAACAGCGAAACAAGACGTGATCGACGGCAAAGTAGAAGTACCAGAAACACCTGAAAAATAAAGTGGTTCTTTTCGGTTATCTTGCCCTAGCTTAGGGCAAGATGATCGTTGTTGGATTACTATGTTGATGAAAGCTACGGGTTTTCATGAGGATAGTAATCATCCTAAGCAATAGCAATTATTTTTTTGACATGACGAATGGTTTGTATAAGCGAATTAGAAAGTAAGGATGTGAGTAATTTGGCTGAGGAAAAATATGTTGTAGAAATGCGTCATATCACCAAAGAGTTTGGAACGTTCAAAGCCAATGACGATGTCAACTTGCAAGTAAGGCCGGGAGAAATCCACGCATTGCTTGGTGAAAATGGAGCGGGCAAGTCGACCTTGATGAATATGCTGTCAGGATTATTGGAACCAACATCTGGTGAAATCTGGATGAATGGTGAAAAAGTGAATATCACGAGTCCGACCGCAGCAAACAAATTGGGGATCGGTATGGTGCATCAGCATTTCATGCTGGTAGACGCCTTTACTGTAACAGAAAATATCATTTTGGGGAGCGAACCCCATCATCTCGGTGTGTTAGATCGCAAGAAAGCCCGCAAAGAAATCAAAAAAGTTTCTGAACAATATGGTTTATCGGTTGATCCAGATGCTTATGTGCGTGACATCTCTGTCGGGATGGAACAACGGGTAGAGATCTTGAAGACTCTTTACCGCGGCGCAGATGTACTGATTTTTGATGAACCAACGGCAGTTTTGACACCGCAAGAAATCGAAGAACTGATCGAGATCATGCGCGGATTGGTGCGTGAAGGGAAATCGATCATCTTGATCACCCACAAACTGGATGAGATCAAAGCGGTGGCAGACCGTTGTACAGTTATCCGTCGGGGGCAAGGGATCGGCACTGTCAATGTCAAAGACGTCAGCTCCCAACAGTTGGCCGATATGATGGTTGGTCGTTCTGTGTCCTTCAAGACACCGAAGAAAGAGGCGTCACCAAAAGAAGTCGTGCTTTCTGTTGAAAACTTAGTTGTAAAAGAAAACCGTGGCTTAGAAGCAGTCAAAAACTTAAGCTTAGAAGTACGTGCAGGTGAAGTATTGGGGATTGCTGGTATCGATGGCAATGGGCAATCAGAGCTGTTACAAGCCATCACTGGTTTACGGAAAGTCGAAAGTGGCAAGGTCTTGCTGAATGGCGATGACATCACCAACTTCAAGCCTCGGAAAGTCACCGAAGCCGGCGTTGGTCATGTGCCAGAAGACCGCCATAAATACGGGCTTGTCTTGGATATGATGTTATCAGAAAACATCGCCTTACAAACCTACTACAAAAAACCTTTGAGTAATGCAGGTGTCTTGGACTATGGAGAGATCAACGAGTTTGCTCGTGACTTGATTCAAGAATTTGACGTACGAACAGTCAATGAGATCGTACCGGCACGGGCATTGTCCGGCGGGAATCAACAAAAAGCGATTATCGCACGAGAAATCAGCCGCGATCCTGATCTATTGATCGTTGCCAATCCGACCCGTGGGTTGGATGTCGGAGCGATCGAATTTATCCACAAACGCTTGATTGAACAACGGGATAAGTTCAAAGCTGTTTTATTAGTCAGCTTTGAATTAGATGAAATTTTGAATGTATCAGACCGCATTGCTGTTATTCATGCTGGTGAGATCGTTGGGGTCGTTGATCCGAAAGAAACATCAGAGAAAGAGCTTGGCTTGTTGATGGCAGGGTACTCCTTGGAGGAAGCAAGACGAGAGCTGCAAATGGAGGAAGTAGGTGGTTCGGTTGAATAACCGCAAAGAAAAGATCCGCAATATATTAGTGCCGATCATCGCTGTCTTGTTGGGATTCGTCCTTGGCGGAATCATCATGGCGGCCTTCGGCTACAGCCCGATCACAGGGTATACACAAATGTTCCGGACCGTTTTTATCAACGGACAAACAGGTGGGTTAAATGCCCGCAACATTGGTGAGATTTTTGTTACAGCAGGACCATTGATCTTTACCGCTCTTGGATTTGCCGTTGCAAACTCAGCGGGATTCTTCAATATCGGTCTTTCTGGTCAAGCGCTAGCAGGTTGGGTTGCCAGTATCTGGGTCGCACTAGCGATGCCGGATGCGCCTCGGTTGGTGGTCTTGCCATTAGCCGTGATCGTAGGGGCGTTATGCGGGGCGATCGCAGCTGCGATTCCTGGGTTCCTACGGGCATTCTTTGGTACGAGTGAAGTCATCGTGACGATCATGATGAACTATATCTTGCTTTATACGGGGAACCATTTAGTCAATAATGTGATGAGCGAATCCATGATCACGACAAAAGGGGTCACGAAAATGGTGGGGGAAAATGCCTCCATGCAGACCCCGTTTCTAGCAAGCATCACGAGCAACTCTCGCTTGAACTTGGGGATCTTCTTAGCTTTAATCTTCTTAGTTTTGGTTTGGTTCTTGATGAAAAAAACCACTCTTGGTTATGAGATCCGCGCGGTGGGCTTGAACCCAAGCGCTTCTGAATATGCTGGGATGAGTAGCAAACGGACGATCATTATCTCCATGATCATCTCTGGAACACTTGCCGGATTAGGTGGAGTCGTTCAAGGACTAGGAACGTTTGAAAACTTCTTCGTTCAAGGGTCATCATTAAGCATCGGGTTTGACGGTATGGCTGTATCCTTGTTAGGAAGCGGCTCATCGATCGGAATCTTGCTTTCAGCCCTCTTGTTCAGTATTTTGAAATTAGGTGGACAAGGCATGCAGTTTGCAGGTATTCCATCTGAATTAGTTGATGTTAATATCGCAATTATTATTTTCTTCGTAGCGATCAGTTTTGTGATTCGTTTCTTGTTGGCAAAAATCTTTGACGGCAAAAAAGAAGCGCTAGTCGTACAGGAGATTGAAGCCCAACCAAACGATCAAGATCAGGAAGGAGGAACCATCTAATGGATATTAGTTTAATTTCTTCGATCGTCACTCAAACATTGATTTATGCGTCTCCTCTGATTTTGACGGCGCTAGGTGGCGTGTTCTCAGAGCGAAGCGGGATCGTTAACGTGGGTCTTGAAGGAATCATGGTTATGGGTGCTTTTAGCTCGATTGTTTTCAATATTGAATTTGCGTCACAATTTGGTGCGTGGACACCGTGGTTAGGGATGCTCGTCGGCGGACTTGTCGGTGTGGTTTTCTCCTTGCTGCATGCGGTGGCAACCATCAACTTCCGTGCAGACCACATCATCAGTGGTACGGTGATGAACTTGATGGCACCAGCTTTGGCCGTGTTCTTAGTTAAAGCGATCTACAACAAAGGGCAAACCGATAACATCCAACGGACATTGGGGTATTTCAATTTCCCGATTCTTAAAGATATTCCTATCATTGGCCCGATTTTCTTTAATCAAACGTTCTTACCGGCGTACTTCGCTATTTTGATCTCAGTGATCGCGTGGTTCGTGATTTTCAAAACACGCTTTGGGTTGCGTCTTCGTTCTGTCGGTGAGCATCCTCAAGCAGCTGATACCTTAGGGATCAATGTTTACGTGATGCGTTACTCAGGCGTCTTGATCTCTGGATTCCTTGGTGGGATGGGCGGTGCCTTGTTTGCTCAATCGATCGCGGGTCGCTTTGCTGTGACAACGATCGCCGGTCAAGGGTTTATCTCGATGGCTGCGATGATCTTTGGTAAATGGAATCCACTTGGTGCGATGGGAGCAGCGATTTTCTTCGGTTTCGCGCAAAACATCAGTATCGTAGGTGGCCAGCTGCCAATCATCTCTTCCATTCCAGCAGTTTACTTACAAGCTGCGCCTTATGCCTTGACGATCATCGTGCTCGTTCTTTTCCTTGGAAAAGCTGCTGGTCCGAAAGCTAACGGGAAGAACTACATTAAATCTAAATAATTTTTTCAGTATGAAAGGGTGGGGCTATGGGACATGAATGTGTTGCTGTGTCCTGCCCTTTTTCTATCCTCTGGGTGAAAGGAAAGCGTCAGGAAATTTCCAAAGCAACCCAGCGCAATTTTTGCTTAAGTTTAGTATGATAGAGGTAGTAGATCCGCTTGTAAAAGCATAAAATAAAGAAAGTAGGGAATAGAATGTTTAAACGTGTACACTTGATCGTGATGGATTCAGTCGGAATTGGTGAAGCACCTGATGCGGCAGCTTTTGGTGATGTCGGTTCAGATACATTAGGCCATATTGCAAAAGAAGCAGGCTTAACGATCCCTCACTTGGAACAATTAGGCCTAGGTACGATTCGTCCTTTAGAAGGCGTAAAGGCGGTAGCTGACCATGATGGGTATGCAACCAAATTGGAAGAAGTTTCTGTTGGGAAAGATACGATGACGGGTCACTGGGAGATCATGGGCTTGAATATCCAAAAGCCTTTCCACGTATTTCCAGATGGGTTTCCCGATGAATTATTGCAACAGATCGAAGAGTTCTCTGGACGCAAAATCGTCTGCAATGCGCCGTATTCTGGGACAGCAGTCATTGATGACTTTGGCGAACATCAAATGAAGACCGGGGATCTGATCGTTTACACTTCGGCTGACCCAGTGTTGCAGATCGCCGCTCATGAGGAAATCATTCCATTAGAAGAATTGTATCGTATTTGTCAGTACGTTCGGGATATCACGAAAGATGAGCCGTATATGATCGGCCGCATCATCGCGCGTCCTTATGTCGGTGAGCCTGGAAACTTTACTCGTACGAGCAATCGTCATGACTACGCACTCGATCCATTTGGCCATACAGTGTTAGATTCATTGAAAGAAGCTGGAAAAGACGTGATCGCCGTTGGGAAAATCAATGATATCTTCAACGGGCAAGGAATCACCGATTCTGTACGGACGAAGAGCAATATGGACGGTGTGGATCAATTACTGAAAGTGATGAAACAAGACTTTACGGGTCTAAGCTTTACGAACTTGGTTGACTTCGATGCGCTTTATGGTCACCGTCGCGATGTCGTAGGGTATGCCCACGCCATTGAAGATTTTGATTTGCGTATTCCAGAACTCTTAGAAGCAATGGGAGACGAGGATCTGCTGTTGATCACAGCTGACCACGGCAATGACCCAACCTTTACGGGAACGGATCACACGAGAGAATATGTGCCATTACTAGCGTACAGCAAGAAATTCCAAGGCCAAGGAAAATTGCCACAAGGCTACTATGCGGATATTTCCGCAACGATCGCTGAAAACTTTGGTGTTTCAGCTACAGAAAACGGAACTAGCTTTTTAAAACATTTAAACTAGAGGTGATGAAATGACAACGTTACATGAGAAATTACAAGAAACAACGGCATTTATCAAAGGAAGCGGCGTCGGTGAAGTGGAATTTGGCTTGATTTTAGGTTCTGGCTTAGGGGAATTAGCCGATGAGATCGAAAACCCAATCGTGTTGCCTTATAACGATATCCCGCATTTTCCTGTTTCGACAGTGGTCGGTCATGCTGGACAATTGGTCTATGGAACATTAGCTGGGAAAAAAGTCTTAGCGATGCAAGGACGATTCCATTATTATGAAGGCCATTCGATGCAGACGGTCACTTACCCCGTCCGTGTGATGGCGGCATTGAAAGCTCATTCCTTAGTCGTGACCAATGCCTGTGGCGGTGTGAACGAAAGCTTCCAGCCTGGAGACTTGATGTTGATCACCGATCAAATCAACTTTATGGGGGACAACCCACTGATTGGTGAAAACGAAGAAGAAATGGGTCCACGTTTCCCAGATATGAGCCAAGCTTACCATTTGCCTTATCGGGAAGCGGCACAAAAAGTTGGCGCATCAAAAGGATTGCACTTAAAAGAAGGCGTCTATATGGGCTTCTCAGGTCCTACGTATGAAACGCCAGCAGAGATCCGCTTTGCTCGGACGATCGGTGCCGATGCTGTCGGTATGTCGACTGTCCCAGAAGTGATCGTTGCTGTTCACAGTGGCTTGAAAGTCTTAGGTGTTTCTTGCATCACAAACTTGGCTGCTGGTATGCAAGCGAGCTTGAATCACGAAGAAGTCGTGGAAACGACGGAACGGGTCAAGGCAGAATTTAAAGCGTTGATCAAAGAAACGTTAGCAGTACTATAAAAAGCAGACCAAAGGAGAAAAACGAATGAGCGTTCATATCGAAGCAAAAGCAGGCGAGATCGCAGACAAAATCTTGTTACCAGGTGATCCACTGCGGGCAAAATATATTGCTGAAACATTTTTAGAAGACCCGATCTGTTACAACAATGTTCGGGGAATGTTGGGCTATACAGGCGTTTATAAGGGCGAGCGGGTCTCTGTCCAAGGAACCGGCATGGGCATGCCTTCAGCGAGCATCTATGCCCATGAATTGATCAACTCTTACGGCGTGAAGAAATTGATTCGGGTCGGTACGTGTGGTGCCATCTCAAAAGATGTCCATGTGCGTGATCTTGTGATTGCCCAAGCGGCAGCAACAAGTTCCTCGATGGTGGCAAAAAACTTCCAAAGTTTCCATTTCCCACCAATCGCTGACTTTGCACTGCTGCGTAAAGCCTATGATACAGCGATTGAATCAGGATTTACGACCCACGTCGGCAACATCTTATCTGAAGATACCTTCTACAAAGATGACATGACGGAAACGTTACAGTTGGCAGACCTTGGAGTGATGGGTGTTGAGATGGAAGCCGCAGCCTTATACTATTTAGGGGCGAAATTCCACGTTCAAACCTTAGCGATCTGTACCGTCAGCGACCACATCATCACTGGAGAAGAAACAACGCCAGAAGAAAGACAAACGACGTTTAACGACATGATCAAAGTTGGCTTAGAAACAGCGATCGCGTAAAAAAGATACCACAGGATCGGTGCATGAACGATGCGAGGGCTGCTTGCTTTTGATAGAGCAAGCAGCCAAATCGTATTGGTTTGCATGCAACCGAGAATGTGTTATCTTTTTTTGTTGGCAAAAAGCCACGAAGAAGCGTTGCACTTTTGCCAGAAAATGGTTTAATGAAAAGAAAAGGTGTAAAAAGGAGACGAGACAATGAATAATTTTACGTTTCATGTAACGACGGACATTCGTTTTGGGAAAGACCGTCTGAACGAATTGCCAGAAGTACTGAATACATTTGGAAAAAACGTCTTGCTAGTCTATGGTGGCGGCAGTATCAAGAAAAACGGCTTGTACGATGCAGTCATGGCGCAATTGACTGCCAACGGCAATCAAGTCACTGAATTGACTGGTGTCGATCCAAATCCACGAATCGAAACCGTTCGTCAAGGAGCCGCTCTTTGTCGTTCAGAAAAGATCGACGTCATTTTAGCTGTTGGCGGCGGTTCTGTAATTGATTGCAGCAAAGTGATTGCTGGGGCGGCTTGCAGTGAGCAAGAGCCTTGGGACTTAGTACTTTCCAGAAGCTATCAAGGACCAGCAATTCCATTAGTAACGATCTTGACCCTTGCGGCTACCGGCAGTGAAATGAATCGCGGCGCAGTGATCTCTAATCTAGAAACGAAACAAAAACTTGGCGTTCACGGACCCGAATTTTTACCGAAAGTATCCTTTTTAGATCCAACAACGACCTTTAGTGTCAGTCGTTATCAAACGGCTGCCGGTTCAGCGGATATCATGAGCCATCTGATTGAAAATTATTTCAGTAAAACAGAAGGAACAGATGTCCAAGACGGTGTAGCAGAAGGATTGCTAAAAGCAGTCATTAAAAATCTGCCCATCGCATTAAAGGATCCCTCGGACTATGACGCACGGGCGAATTTGATGTGGGCGAGCACCTTAGCCTTAAATGGTTTGACTGGAAGCGGCAAGGGTGGTGCATGGTCTTGTCATGCGATGGAGCATGAGTTGAGTGCGTTTTATGACATTACCCATGGCATCGGCTTAGCGATCCTGACCCCACGCTGGATGCTTCATGTATTGAATGAAGAAACGGCGCCGAAATTTGCGCGTTTTGCCAGAGAAGTCTTTGGTGTCCAAGAAGCAGTGCCAGAATTAGCTGCCCGAATGGGGATTCAAAAACTGTATGACTTTTTTGTTTCTTGCGATATTCCGATGACTTTGCCAGAAGTGGGAATCGCCGATGACACTCATTTTGTTGAAATGGCGGCTCAAGCAGTTCAATTCAGCTCTATTGCAACAAATGCGTATGTACCGCTACAAGAAGAAGACGTGATCGCAATCTACCAAGATTCCTTGACTCCTTCAACCTATCTTTAATCATTAAAAAGACCGTTCCTGCGACTTGGTTGTCGCGGAGCGGTCTGTTTATTTACCCTTCAGAAGAAAAAGCCAAACGGGCCATTAGCTGATTCGCAATCAAGGCGTGTCCTGCAGGAGTGGGGTGCACACCGTCATCGCCTGTCAGTGCCTGTGGGGAGCTAGCGACGGATGCTTCGGCAAACAAGCCATCCAGCGGCAGCAGTTGACAATGAAAGGCGGCAGCTAAGCGACGAACGATTTGGATTTTCGGATCAAGATCGATCCGCCAGGTTTGGCGATCTTCAGGATATGGCAATACAAAAGGTTCCAGCAAGAAAATACGCGTGATCCCCTGTTGGGTCACTTGTTCCAGAATTTGACGGTAGGTTGCCTCAAAGGACGTTGCCGCAGCTTCTGAACCAAAATCGGGACCACCGGCATTGTGCCACGTGTCGTTGATCCCAATCATAAAGACCAAGACGTCAGGCGCTAATTGGAGGCAATCTTCTTGGAGACGGGCTAAGACATCGGCAGCTTTATTGCCGCCGATCCCGCGGTTATAAAAGGTAAAGCCCGCAGTGGGGAATTTCTCTGCCAGCTGATCGGCAACGAGACGGGCAAACCCATGTCCTAAATCGTGGGGGTCTTGGCGATCACGATCGCAATCTGTGATGCTGTCACCTAAAAATAAAACGGTATCATTTTTGATTAGTTTCATAATAAGCTCCTTTCGAGTATGCCCTCAATTATAAAAGAGGGGGGAGAAAATGCCAATAAAAAAACTGCCCTTTGGTTAAAAAGGGCAGCGATAAGCGAGGCTTATAAGTAGTATTTTTTCGCAACAGTCAAATCATCGTTCAATTCATAAACAAGTGGTTGACCAGTTGGGATCTCAAGATCCATGATATCTTCGTCAGAAATACCTTCGATATGTTTTGCTAATGCACGTAGAGAGTTTCCGTGAGCCGCAACTAAGACAGTTTTGTCGTCTTTTAATGCTGGGGCGATTTCATCTTGCCAGAAAGGCAATGCACGTTCTAAAGTAACTTTTAAGTTTTCGCCACCAGGTACGTCGCGAGGGTCAAGCATTGCATAACGACGGTCGTTTGCAGCAGAACCTTCATCTGAAGCTTCCATCAATGGAGGTAAAACATCGTAAGAACGACGCCAGATGTGTACTTGTTCGTCACCGTATTTTTCAGCAGTTTCTTTTTTATTTAAACCTTGTAATTTACCGTAATGACGTTCGTTTAAGCGCCATGATTTGATCGTTGGTACCCAAAGTTGATCAGAATATTCTAAAATGTAATTACAAGTTTTGATGGCACGAGTTAAAACAGATGTGTAAGCAACGTCAAATTCGATGCCTGCTTCTTTGATTTTACGTCCGCCTTCGATTGCTTCTTCGACACCTTCTGGCGCTAGATCAACATCAGCCCAACCGGTAAACTGGTTTAATTTGTTCCATTCGCTTAGTCCATGACGAGAAAATACTAATTTTGGCATGTAAAACTCTCCTTTAGATATTCGATATTTTTCTGAAATTTTCAATTCCGTATTTATTGTACACTCTTTCTCAAAGAATTTCCATGGTTTTGGAGGAAAAGCTGGGGGAAAACGCCATTCTTAAGGAAAAACAAAAGGGGATCATTAAAAAGAGGACCGCTTTTGTTTCATGCTGTTCTAGGGGGAGTCGACAACTATGAACGTAACTTGTTCCATTCTTCTTCGGATAATTTTATGTATTTATAGCATGTACCTACAGAAACACCGCATTTTTCAGAAATATATTGAATCGTTTCTTTTTTTTCGTAGTACAATTGACGGATTTTTTTAATCATTTTTGGATCGATTTTTGGACGACCGCCAATTTTGCCTTTTTTGCGGGCTTTATTTAAGCCGACCAGCGTGCGCTCTTTGATGAGTGAGCGTTCCATGATCGCAAGTCCTTCCATTAAATTGAAGTAAACCTGTCCCATCGGACCGCGGGTATCGATTTGTTCTGCCAGTGAAACCAGATGAAGCTCTCGCTGTTTTAATAGATCAGTGAGATCGGTCAGCTGTCTGGTCGTTTTCCCTAAACGATGCAGTTCCGTAACGACTAAGGTGTCGCCGGGCTGCATTTGTGCCACCACTGACTCCAATGAATGATTTTCTTCACTTTCTTCCACGCTAAATGTCTCATGGAAAAATTCATGACACCCAAATTCTTCGAGCTTGTTTAATTGTTCACTTGTTGAGTTGTCGGTGATCGTTGAACGAGCATAGCCTATGATTTTCATAAACCCTCCTACCTTTCCCTTTTTATTGAATGTATCATAATTATTTCTTAAATGATAGGGTAATTTGCACAAAAAATAATAAAAATTAAGTCGATTGAAGAAAAATAACGAAAAAAAGAGAAGCATTTTTGCTTCTCCTTTTTTGTTTCCTTTATCTAACGTGCTTGGTACTCGGTCCTTCAGGCAATCCGACAATGATCGTATGAACCATATCCAAAAACAGACCGTGTTCAACCACGCCCACTGTAGCATCTAATTCCTGTGCCAACTCAGTAGGAGCGGTGATCGTTTCTAGATGAAGATCGATGATGTAATTGCTGCAATCGGTTTTTAAAGGTTCGCCTTCTTCATTCAGACGCAGTTTTGGATGGTAGTTTTTCTTCTCGAACAGACGCAACAGCTGTTGGCTGCCATAAGGGATCACTTCCACTGGCAACGGGAAGGCACCAAGTGTTTCGACCATTTTCGATTCATCAACGATCCACAAAACTTTTTTGGAGTTAGACGCCACGATTTTTTCGAATAAAAGGGCTGCACCGCCGCCTTTGATGCCATGATAATCCTTGCTGATCTCATCTGCACCGTCGATCGTTAGATCCACAGCGTCCACTTCATCGATGGTGCGAATCGGGATACCTAATCCTTCTGCTTGTTTTTTCGATGCCCAAGAAGTTGGGACACCAGTGATCGATAGACCTTCTTCTTTTACACGTCGACCCAGTTCTTCAATCATGTAGTAGGCTGTTGAGCCAGTGCCCAAGCCAACGACCATGCCATCTTTTACATAACTAGCCGCTTCAATGCCGACCATTTCTTTTAGGTTCATTTTCTTCCCGCCTTTTTTAAATAAATGCTTTGTCTCTATTATATAGGAAGAAGCGCAAAATTTGCGGATTTTTTCGTAACAGATTTCTTTTGAAAAAAGCTTGGGAGGATACTTGACAGGTAAGAATAAGCATGATATTCTATCAAAGGTGCTTTATCTACAGGTCTCTCGTTGGAGACGTGCTGACTGTCTATCAAAGCATAGTTGATATGAATGCAGAGAATGCATTATTTTTTATCGCAAAAAAAGAACCACCTGGATGTGTGGGACTATAAAGCGAATCAAGGAAGGAGGACAACTAGGGATGCCTACAATTAATCAATTAGTACGTAAACCTCGTAAATCCAAGGTTGAAAAATCAAATTCACCAGCATTGAACAAAGGATATAACAGTTTCAAGAAAGCTCAAACGAATGTTAACTCACCTCAAAAGCGTGGGGTAGCTACTCGTGTGGGAACTATGACACCGAAAAAACCGAACTCAGCTCTACGTAAATATGCGCGTGTTCGTTTGTCAAACTTGATTGAAGTGACAGCTTATATTCCAGGTATCGGACACAACTTACAAGAACACAGCGTGGTCTTGTTACGTGGTGGACGTGTAAAAGACTTACCAGGGGTACGTTACCATATCGTTCGTGGTGCATTGGATACTGCCGGTGTTAACGATCGTAAACAATCTCGTTCTAAATATGGTACAAAACGTCCTAAAGCTTAATCTTTAAGACAAACAGATCAAATGAATCTTATTTAAATCAGAACTGATATCTCGGAAGGAGGAGTTACGGATGCCTCGTAAAGGTCCTGTTGCAAAACGTGATGTTTTACCAGATCCTATTTATAACTCAAAATTAGTAACTCGTTTGATCAACCGTGTAATGGTTGATGGTAAACGCGGTGTTGCTGCAAATATTATCTACAATGCTTTTGGCATTATCAAAGAATCTACAGGAAATGATCCATTGGAAGTTTTCGAACAAGCAATGAAAAACATTATGCCTGTATTGGAAGTTAAAGCTCGCCGTGTCGGTGGTTCTAACTACCAAGTACCAGTAGAAGTACGTCCTGAACGTCGTACAACTCTAGGTCTTCGTTGGGTGGTAAACTACGCTCGTTTGCGTGGCGAACACACAATGGAAGAACGTCTTGCAAAAGAAATCATGGATGCAGCAAACAACACTGGTGCTTCTGTGAAAAAACGCGAAGACACACACAAAATGGCGGAAGCCAACCGCGCATTTGCTCACTATCGTTGGTAAGATCCTCACTGCTTTTTATTGGAAGGTACTGAGACAACCTTAGCTTAAGTTAAGTAAGAATGAGAGGGGAACAACCTAGAATGGCAAGAGAATTTTCGCTAGAAAAAACTCGTAATATCGGGATCATGGCCCACGTTGACGCTGGTAAAACAACGACAACTGAACGTATCCTTTATTACACAGGTAAAATCCATAAAATTGGTGAAACACATGAAGGTGCTTCTCAAATGGACTGGATGGAACAAGAACAAGAACGTGGGATCACAATCACTTCTGCTGCGACAACTGCGCAATGGAAAGAAAACCGCGTAAATATCATCGACACACCAGGACACGTGGACTTCACAATCGAAGTGCAACGTTCATTGCGTGTACTTGATGGTGCTGTAACTGTGTTGGACTCACAATCAGGTGTAGAACCTCAAACAGAAACAGTTTGGCGTCAAGCGACAGATTACCGCGTACCACGTGTTGTATTCTGTAACAAAATGGACAAAATTGGTGCAGACTTCTTATACTCTGTATCAACTTTACATGATCGTTTACAAGCAAATGCTCACCCAATCCAATTACCAATTGGTGCGGAAGATGACTTTACTGGTATTATCGACTTAGTAAAAATGAAAGCTGAAATCTACACAAATGACTTAGGAACTGAAATCCAAGAGACTGAAATTCCTGAAGAATATGTAGAATTAGCTGAAGAATGGCGCGAAAAATTAATCGAAGCTGTTGCTGATACTGATGAAGAACTAATGATGAAATTCTTGGAAGGTGAAGAAATCACTGAAGAAGAATTGAAAGCTGGTATTCGTCAAGCAACATTGACTGTTGACTTTTTCCCTGTTCTTTGTGGATCTGCCTTTAAAAACAAAGGGGTTCAATTGATGTTGGATGCAGTCATCGACTACTTGCCTTCACCACTTGATGTTCCTGCGATTAAAGGGATCAATCCTAAAACAGACGAAGAAACTGATCGTCCGGCTGACGATGAAGCACCATTTGCTTCATTAGCGTTTAAAGTAATGACTGACCCATTCGTAGGTCGTTTGACATTCTTCCGTGTGTATTCAGGTATCTTGAACTCTGGATCATACGTATTGAATGCTTCAAAAGGCAAACGCGAACGTATCGGTCGTATCCTACAAATGCACGCCAACACACGTGCTGAAATCCAAACAGTATACTCAGGCGATATCGCCGCTGCTGTTGGTTTGAAAGACACAACAACTGGGGATACACTATGTGATGAAAAATCACCAGTAATCCTTGAATCAATCGAATTCCCAGAACCAGTTATCGAAGTCGCTGTTGAGCCTAAATCAAAAGCTGACCAAGATAAAATGGGGGTTGCTTTACAAAAACTTGCTGAAGAAGATCCATCATTCCGTGTGGAAACAAACGCTGAAACAGGCGAAACTGTTATCGCTGGTATGGGAGAACTTCACTTGGACGTCTTAGTTGACCGTATGCGTCGCGAATTTAAAGTTGAAGCAAACGTAGGTGCGCCTCAAGTTTCTTATCGTGAAACATTCCGTGCAGCAACACAAGCGGAAGGTAAATTTGTACGTCAGTCTGGTGGTAAAGGTCAATACGGTCACGTATGGGTCGAATTTACACCAAACGAAGAAGGTAAAGGCTTCGAATTCGAAAACGCGATTGTCGGTGGTGTGGTTCCTCGTGAATACATCCCAGCAGTTGAAAAAGGACTTGAAGACTCAATGGCGAACGGTGTCTTAGCCGGTTACCCATTAGTAGACATCAAAGCAAAACTTTATGATGGTTCATACCATGATGTCGATTCAAGTGAAACTGCCTTCCGTGTTGCAGCTTCTATGGCTTTACGTGCTGCAGCGAAGAAAGCAAACCCAGTAATTCTTGAACCAATGATGAAAGTAGTTATCACTGTACCAGAAGATTACTTAGGTGATGTTATGGGTCACGTAACTGCTCGTCGTGGACGCGTAGAAGGAATGGAAGCACACGGTAACTCACAAATCGTGAACGCAATCGTGCCATTAGCTGAAATGTTCGGTTACGCAACAACACTTCGTTCATCAACACAAGGTCGCGGTACGTTCATGATGACATTTGATCACTATGAAGATGTACCTAAATCTGTTCAAGAAGAAATCATCAAGAAAAACGGCGGCAAAGCTGAATAATTGATGGAAGTATAGGAAATTAAGTAAAAAGCTATATTTTTTTCTGAGTTTCGTGTACAATATTATCGATGATAAGGGATGGGGAGCTGCGGCTCCCTACCTATCAAATATAAAAAATAAACTGCATTTTTAGGAGGAACATTTTAAAATGGCAAAAGAAAAATTTGACCGTTCTAAACCCCACGTAAACATTGGTACGATCGGACACGTTGACCATGGTAAAACTACACTTACAGCTGCTATCACAACTGTATTATCTAAAAAAGGTTTGGCTCAAGCTTCAGCTTACGACCAAATCGATGGCGCTCCAGAAGAACGCGAACGCGGAATCACTATCTCAACTGCTCACGTTGAGTACGAAACTGAAGCACGTCACTATGCTCACGTTGACTGCCCAGGACACGCGGACTACGTTAAAAACATGATCACTGGTGCTGCTCAAATGGACGGCGCGATCTTAGTAGTATCTGCTGCTGATGGTCCTATGCCTCAAACACGTGAACACATCTTGTTATCACGTAACGTTGGTGTACCATACATCGTTGTTTTCTTAAACAAAATGGATATGGTTGATGACGAAGAATTACTAGAATTAGTTGAAATGGAAGTTCGTGACTTATTGTCAGAATATGACTTCCCAGGCGACGATGTTCCTGTAATCGCTGGTTCTGCTTTGAAAGCTCTTGAAGGCGATGCTTCATACGAAGAAAAAATCATGGAATTAATGGCTGCAGTTGACGAATACGTTCCAACTCCAGAACGTGACACTGACAAACCATTCATGATGCCAGTCGAAGACGTATTCTCAATCACTGGACGTGGTACTGTTGCTACAGGCCGTGTTGAACGTGGACAAGTTCGCGTTGGTGACGAAGTTGAAATCGTTGGTATTGCTGAAGAAACTGCTAAAACAACTGTAACTGGTGTTGAAATGTTCCGTAAATTGTTAGACTATGCTGAAGCAGGGGATAACATTGGTGCATTGCTACGTGGGGTTGCTCGTGAAGACATCCAACGTGGACAAGTATTAGCTAAAGCTGGTACAATCACACCTCATACAAAATTTAAAGCTGAAGTTTACGTTTTAACAAAAGAAGAAGGTGGACGTCACACTCCATTCTTCACTAACTACCGTCCTCAGTTCTACTTCCGTACAACTGACGTAACTGGTGTTGTTGAATTACCAGAAGGAACTGAAATGGTTATGCCTGGTGATAACGTAACAATCGACGTTGAATTGATCCACCCAATCGCTATCGAAGACGGAACTCGTTTCTCAATTCGTGAAGGCGGACGTACTGTTGGTTCAGGCGTTGTAACTTCAATCCAAGCTTAATTTGATTGATCGAAGAGCAAAAGCGTACGCGCTTTTGCTCTTTTTTTTTGACTCGTAGAACCAAAAAAGAGCCGCCATCTCTAGCGTTGACGAATCCACTGCGGTTCATCGAAGCTAAAGAGAGCGGTGCTTTTTATTTTATTAGTTTTTGCTTCTTCAAGAAGGCGTCAAATCCTTGGTCAGGGCGATTGCTGTAAAACCCAGCAAATTTTTCTGACCATGGTTTGGTCTCGCGAGCTTCTCCAAAATCAGTCATTGTTTGATCGTAGGCTTCGATTGCCTCATAAGAATAGTCCTGATAATGGTTGTAATGAATGACCGCTTCTTCTGGCAAGCGAGGCTTGACCTTCATTTCTACGATTGGTTTACCGATGCTCAAGCCAGCCACAGGGTAGACATATTCCGGTAAGTGCAACAATTCAGCGATTTTGGCGCTGTCTTTGCGGACACTGCCGGAAATGACGGTACCTAAGCCCAGCGATTCAGCAGCGATCGCACCAGATTGTAAAGCAATGCTGGCATCAGTGGTGGCGATCAATAATGGCTGATAGCCCTCATCGATTGGATAGGGGGTCTGTTTTTTCTCAGCAACTTTTTTGGTTCGGTTTAAATCTGCGAGAAACAGCAGAAAGAGCGAACTTGCTGCGATATGAGGATTGCCGGGATTCCATTCGACCATTTGTTGGCGGATCTGCGGGTCGTCGATCACCAGGATCGAATAGGCTTGCCCATTCATCCAGCTTGGTGCTTGACGAGCGGCAGTCAAAATCGCGGTTACTTGTTCTTGGCTCAAGCGGTAGTCAGGGTCAAATTGTCGGTAAGTGCGATGATTGTGCAAAAGCTCAATGGTTTCGTTCATAGGTTTGCTCCTTTAACTGTTGGGTGATTTTTGTGAATCGTTCTTGAAATCGTGGTAAATCATCTTTGGCTAAACGGGTATAGTTCAAACGCAAGCCATTCGTATCGTTACTGAAAAGGAAAGCAGGTGCTACTAAGCAATCGTTCGTCAAAAAGCGCGACCAATCTTTGCGGGTCAACGTGCGGTGACGCCAAGTCAACCACAGGTAAAGACCACCTTTCGTCGGCTGGCATTGCCAATCCTCCTGAAATGCCTGCAAGAGTTGGAGTAGGTTTTGCTGGCGCTGGGCCATTTCTGCAAGCAGAGTCCGCTGCTGTTGGTGGTAATCAGAGGAGCGTAAGGCGATGTTGGCAAGGACTTGCGGGAAGATCGTGGTATCAATCGCCATCCGTTTTTTCGCTTGGGCAAATTGGTCGGCTAACGCTTCTGGCACCAAAAGCCAGCCGATTTTGATTGATGACCCAAGTAATTTTGAAAGCGAGCCTAAATAAATGACGGTTTCGGGAGCCATGGATTTTAGCTTGGGCGGTACTTCATCAAAAGCCAACTCGCTAAAAACATCATCCTCAATGATCGGTACTTGGTAGGTCTGGCAAAGGCGGATGATCGCTTGGCGCCGATGCTCGCTCATGGTGTGGCCAGTTGGGTTTTGGAAGGTGGGGTTCAGATAGACGAATTTGATCTTCTTTTCCTTCAACACTTTTTCCAATGCGGCGGGTCGCATCCCTTCGCTATCTTGTTTGATCCCAATCAACTGGACATTCATCGTGGAAAACAAGGGGAGAGAGAACAAGAAAGAAGGGTCCTCTGTCGCGATACAATCCCCCGTCTGCAATAAGACTTGCATCAGCAAAGTGATTCCTTGCGTCGAACCGGCAGTAATTACTAGTTTTTGACCGCTGGTGGGCAAATTGAAGGAATCAGCAAGGTGCTGCAATAAGATTTCTTGCAAAGGCTCATAACCAGTCGGTAATACTTTGGTGCTTTCTTTGCGGATCTCTTCCCATGTAAAGGCGGGAAACGTGAAGTCGGGAATCAGATCGGCAGGTAGATCACCTGTGTACAGATCCAGCACATCCTTCTCGGTGCGCAAGTGCTGAATCTGTTGAACGTAAGGGTCTTGCTGCAAGTAAGGGCTGCTTAAAGACGAGCGCAAATAAGAAAGCGGTGTTTGGCGGTTCCCCCAACGACCTTCCAATACGTGAGAGCCGCTGCCTTGTTTTCGTTCGATCCATCCTAAGCTCTTCAATTCATCTAACGCTTTGACGACGGTGGAACGGTTGACGTCAAAAGTCTGAGCAAGGCTGCGCTCTGGTGGTAAACGATCCCCAGGCCCATAGGTTCCCGCTTGGATCTCTTCGATAAAATGGGTCACGATCTGCTGGTAAATCGGTTGGTTCTTTTGTTTGTCGATACTTGATGAAGCCATCCTGCACCACCTTTTTTCAATTGGATGGTTTAAAAATAAGCCAAATGGCTCTTTTCGTCAAGGGGAAGATTGACTATACTTAGCAAAAAGCACAAGGAGATGAGGAAGATGGAAAAAGTAATATCAATTGCCGGGTCTGATTCAACCGGAGGTGCCGGTATCGAAGCGGATTTAAAAACGTTTCAGGAGTATGGTGTCTTTGGTTTTGCCACGATTGCTTCGATCGTCACGATGGATCCACAAGCGGGTTGGAGCCATGAAGTAACAGCAATGGAACCAGCGCTTGTTGAAAAGCAATTGATCTCCGCCTTTGCAGGTGATCCGATGGATGCCCTTAAAACGGGGATGTTAGGCAATGAAGACAATATTGTGCAAGCAGCGAAGATGATTCAACAACAGCAAGTCAAAAATGTGGTGATCGATCCCGTCATTGCTTGCAAAGGGACCGCAGAAATCTTACAGCCAAAAAGTGTCGATGCCATCATCACGCATTTGTTGCCTTTAGCAGATGTTGTCACCCCTAATTTAGTAGAAGCGGGGATTCTTTCAGGTTTGGGTGATTTGACGAGTGTGGAAGCCATGAAGCAAGCTGCTGAAAAAATCCATCAATTAGGTGCTAAATACGTCGTGATCAAAGGCGGTCATCGCTTGCCAGGAGCAAAAGCCATCGACCTTGTTTATGATGGAGAATCCTTCCTCCTGTTGGAAAGTGACAAAATCGCTACCGATTTTAATCACGGAGCAGGCTGCACCTTTTCAGCAGCGATCGCTGCTGGTCTTGCAAAAGGCAAACCCGTCGTGGAAAGTATTCGCTTAGCAAAAGCCTTTGTCACAGCAGCAATCAAAGAAGGCGTGGTCATCAATCCCTATGTGGGCCATGTGTGGCATGGTGCCTATACCCACGCCCAAGGACGTATGAATGAGGAAGCGCCGCAATAGCAGGTTTGCTTCTATATAAATAGGAATTGAAGAAGCGCTTAAAAGAAGCGGGCAACGCTTCTTTTTTTGTGTTTCGAAAACAAAAGAAAATTTTCTGAAAGAAATGCAAAAGAATCCCGGTTTTTCCATAAAAAAAGCTTGCAATCAATGTTTATCCGTAATATAATCATAAAGGTGCTGTTTACGTAAATACGTAAGTCACACTGGCAGCAAAGAAATTTTCTGCCGGCTACGAAACGAGAGGTTGCGACACGCCCGGACGCTTTGCCATGGACGAGCGTGACGGAAAATTTTCGTGGAGCTATGTCTACTTTTCAAAATAGGCGAAGGAGGGAAAACAATGGCAAAACAAAAAATTCGTATCCGTTTAAAAGCGTATGAACATCGTATTTTAGATCAATCAGCGGATAAAATCGTAGAAACTGCAAAGAGAACTGGAGCTGGCGTATCTGGTCCAATTCCATTACCAACTGAACGCAGCTTGTACACGATCATCCGTGCGACGCACAAATACAAAGATTCACGCGAACAATTCGAAATGCGTACACACAAACGTCTAATCGACATTGTGAATCCAACACCAAAAACTGTTGATGCTTTAATGAAGCTAGACTTGCCAAGCGGTGTTAATATCGAAATCAAACTATAATAATTAAGATGGAGGTGTAATCATGACCAAAGGAATCTTAGGGAAAAAAGTGGGAATGACTCAAATCTTCACTGAATCTGGCGAATTGATTCCAGTAACTGTAGTAGAAGCTACACCAAACGTAGTGCTACAAGTGAAAACAATCGAAAATGACGGCTACGAAGCAATTCAAGTCGGCTACCAAGATATGCGTGAAGTTTTGTCTAACAAACCTGCGAAAGGTCATGTTGCAAAAGCAAACACGGCTCCTAAGCGCTTCATTCGCGAATTCAAGAATGTAGAGCTAGAGGGCTTAGAAGTAGGATCAGAAATCAAAGTTGATATTTTTGAAGCAGGAGACATCATCGATGTAACCGGCACTTCGAAAGGTAAAGGATTCCAAGGCGTTATCAAACGTCACGGACAAAGCCGCGGACCAATGGCTCACGGTTCTCGTTACCACCGTCGTCCTGGATCAATGGGTCCAGTTGCACCTAACCGTGTATTTAAAAACAAACGTCTTGCTGGACGTATGGGCGGAAATCGCATCACGATCCAAAACTTGGAAATCGTACGCGTAGACGCAGAACGCAACGTTATCTTGATCAAAGGTAATGTACCTGGCGCGAAAAAATCATTGATTACAATCAAATCAGCTGTGAAAGCTAAATAAGTAGATAGGAAGAAAGGAGGAACTAAGGAATGCCGAATGTAGCATTATTCAAACAAGATGGAAGCCAAAATGGCGAAATTACATTGAACGAAGAAATCTTCGGAATCGAACCAAATGAATCAGTTGTCTATGATGCAATCATCATGCAACGCGCTTCATTAAGACAAGGAACACACGCTGTGAAAAACCGCAGTGCCGTTCGTGGCGGTGGCCGTAAACCATGGCGCCAAAAAGGAACTGGACGTGCCCGTCAAGGTTCAATCCGTTCACCACAATGGCGTGGAGGTGGCGTAGTCTTCGGACCAACACCACGTTCATACAGCTACAAACTTCCTAAAAAAGTTCGTCGCTTAGCAATGAAATCTGTATTGTCAGAAAAAGTTGCTTCAAATAACTTGGTAGCAGTAGAAGGATTAAGCTTTGATGCTCCAAAAACAAAAGAATTCAAACAAGTTTTAGCTAACTTGACAATTGACTCTAAAGTATTGGTAGTTTTAGAATCTGAAAACGACTTTGCCGCTTTATCTGCGCGCAACTTGCCAAAAGTTTCTGTAGTTACTGCTGATAACATTAGTGTGCTAGACATCGTTTCTAACGACAAAATGTTAGTGACACAAACTGCTCTTACTCAGATCGAGGAGGTGCTTGCATAATGAACTTACTAGACGTTATTAAACGCCCAGTGATCACTGAAAAATCAATGCTTGCCATGGATGACAAGAAATACACTTTTGAAGTGGACACAAAAGCTAACAAAACTTTAGTAAAACAAGCTGTAGAAGCTGCCTTTGACGGAGTGAAAGTGGCAAACGTGAACATCATCAACGTTCGTCCGAAATTCAAACGCATGGGTAAATATGCAGGATATACAAAAAAACGTCGCAAAGCTGTTGTGACTTTAACTGAAGATTCTAAAGAAATCCAAATTTTCGAAGCTGCTGAATAAGCAACTCACGCATAAATTTTACATGGGAGGGAAAAAGACGTGGCGATTAAAAAGTACAAACCTACCACGAACGGCCGTCGTAATATGACAAGTTCTGATTTCGCTGAAATCACAACTTCAACACCAGAAAAAACATTGTTAGCTCCTTTGAAAAACAATGCTGGTCGTAACAACAACGGACGTATCACGGTTCGTCATCAAGGTGGCGGTCACAAACGTCAATACCGTTTGATCGATTTCAAACGTAACAAAGACAACGTCGTTGCTACGGTTAAAACGATTGAATATGATCCAAACCGTTCTGCTAACATTGCGTTAGTACATTACGAGGATGGAGTAAAAGCATACATCTTAGCACCTAAAGGATTAGAAGTTGGCATGACTGTCGTTTCTGGTCCAGATGCAGATATTAAAGTAGGGAATGCATTACCACTAGAAAACATTCCAGTCGGTACTGTTATCCACAACATCGAAATGAAACCTGGTAAAGGTGGACAATTGATTCGTTCAGCTGGAACAAGTGCTCAAGTACTTGGTAAAGAAGGCAAATACGTATTGATCCGCTTGAACTCTGGTGAAGTACGGATGATCTTAGCATCATGTCGTGCAACAATCGGTTCTGTTGGTAATGAACAACACGAATTGATCAACATCGGTAAAGCCGGCCGTTCTCGTTGGATGCGCAAACGCCCAACTGTACGTGGTAGCGTAATGAACCCTAATGATCACCCACACGGTGGTGGTGAAGGTAAAGCACCAATCGGACGTAAAGCACCAGTTTCTCCTTGGGGACAACCAGCACTTGGCTACAAAACACGTAACAAAAAAGCAAAATCAGACAAACTTATCGTTCGTCGTCGTAAAACTAAGTAATATACTTGACCGTGTGTCGCACATTTTGAGAGGAGGTACACCATGGGTCGTAGTTTGAAAAAAGGACCTTTTGTCGATGACCATTTGATGAAAAAGGTCGAAGCACAAGAAGGCGCTGAAAAGAAAAAAGTGATCAAAACTTGGTCACGTCGTTCTACAATTTTCCCTAATTTTATCGGATTTACAATTGCTGTGTATGATGGACGGAAACATGTACCAGTTTACATCCAAGAAGACATGGTAGGACACAAATTAGGTGAATTTGCACCAACAAGAACTTATCGCGGACATGCTGCCGATGATAAGAAAACAAGACGCTAATTTTGAGGGGAGGATATCCAAAAATGGCAGAACAAATCACATCAGCGAAAGCAACTGCTAAAACAGTCCGCGTTTCTCCTCGTAAATCTCGTCTAGTTATTGACTTAATCAGAGGGAAAAGCGTTGCTGAAGCAATCGCGATCTTAAAGTTCACACCAAATAAAGCAGCTGGAATCATCGAGAAAGTCTTGATGTCAGCTATTGCCAATGCAGAAAATAATTTTGACTTAGATGTTGAAAACTTGATTGTTTCTGAAGCATTCGTAAACGAAGGACCAACGATGAAACGTTTCCGTCCACGTGCGAAAGGTTCAGCTTCACCGATCAACAAACGTACAAGTCATATTACTGTAGTCGTATCAGAAAAATAAGGAGGGACAATCAGTGGGTCAAAAAGTACATCCAATTGGAATGCGTGTAGGCATCATCCGTGACTGGGATGCTAAATGGTATGCTGAAAAAGAGTATGCTGAATTTCTACATGAAGATTTGAAAATCCGTAAATTTATCGCATCTAAACTTGCTGATGCCGCTGTGTCTACAGTTGAGATCGAGCGTGCAGCAAACCGCGTGAATATTTCAATCCACACAGCTAAACCAGGTATGGTTATCGGTAAAGGCGGATCTGAAGTCGAAAACCTAAGAAAAGAATTAAATAGCCTAACTGGCAAACGAGTTCACATCAACATCGTTGAAATCAAAAAACCAGATTTAGATGCTAAATTAGTAGGCGAAGGAATCGCACGTCAATTAGAAAACCGTGTTGCTTTCCGTCGTGCTCAAAAACAAGCGATCCAACGCACAATGCGTTCTGGCGCTAAAGGAATCAAAACACAAGTTTCTGGCCGTCTAAATGGTGCGGATATCGCTCGTTCAGAAGGTTACTCAGAAGGAACAGTTCCACTTCATACATTACGTGCGGACATTGATTACGCATGGGAAGAAGCAGATACAACATACGGAAAACTAGGAGTTAAAGTGTGGATTTATCGTGGAGAAGTTCTTCCAACTAAAAAGAACACTGAGAAAGGAGGGAAATAAACATGTTAGTACCTAAACGTGTAAAACACCGTCGTGAGTTCCGCGGAAAAATGCGTGGCGAAGCGAAAGGCGGAAAAGAAGTAGCATTCGGTGAATACGGCTTACAAGCTGTTGAATCACACTGGATCACAAACCGTCAAATCGAAGCTGCCCGTATCGCAATGACTCGTTATATGAAACGTGGCGGGAAAGTATGGATCAAAATTTTCCCTCACAAATCTTATACTGCCAAAGCTATCGGGGTACGTATGGGTTCTGGTAAAGGGGCTCCTGAAGGATGGGTATCACCAGTTAAACGTGGTAAAATCATGTTTGAAATTGCCGGTGTACCTGAAGAAGTTGCGCGCGAAGCGCTACGTCTTGCTTCTCACAAATTACCAGTGAAAACGAAGATCGTAAAACGTGAGGAAATGGGTGGTGAATCGAATGAAGGTTAAAGAAATCAGAGAATTAACCACTGCCGAAATGCTAGATCAAGAAAAACAATTGAAAGAAGAATTGTTCAATCTTAGATTCCAATTAGCAACAGGTCAATTAGAAAACACTGCACGTATCAAAGAAGTACGTAAATCGATTGCACGCATTAAAACAGTATTGCGTGAACAAGTTAAGTAATAGTGGAAGGAGGCCATTTAGCGTATGACTGAAGAAAGAAATCAACGCAAAGTTTACCAAGGTCGCGTGGTATCAGACAAAATGGATAAAACTATCTCTGTTGTCGTTGAAACAAAGAAAAACCACCCTATCTACGGCAAACGTCTGAACTATTCTAAGAAATACAAAGCACACGATGAAAACAACGAAGCAAAAGTTGGCGATATCGTGAAAATTATGGAAACTCGTCCATTATCAGCTACGAAACGTTTCCGTCTAGTAGAGATTGTTGAAAAGGCAGTGATTATCTAATCACACGAGATTTTCCTATATAGATTGTGAATTGCAAAATCTGAAAGGAGGATACACATCGTGATCCAAGCAGAAAGCCGATTAAGAGTGGCGGACAACTCAGGTGCCCGTGAAATTCTAACGATCAAAGTCCTTGGCGGATCTGGTCGTAAAACTGCCAATATTGGTGACGTGATTGTTGCTACGGTTAAACAAGCAACGCCAGGTGGGGTTGTCAAAAAAGGTGACGTCGTTAAAGCCGTTATCGTTCGTACTAAATCAGGAGCTCGTCGTACAGACGGTTCATACATCAAATTCGATGAAAATGCTGCGGTTATTATCCGTGACGATAAGAGCCCTCGTGGAACTCGTATCTTTGGCCCAGTTGCCCGCGAATTGCGTGAAGGCAACTTTATGAAGATCGTTTCCCTAGCACCAGAAGTATTGTAATAGTGATTCTTATCTAAAGGAGGTGCGAAACAAACATGTTTGTTAAAAAAGGCGATAAAGTTAAAGTTATCACTGGTAAAGACAAAAACAAAGAAGGCGTTGTGCTAGCAGCGTTTCCTAAAAATGACAAAGTCGTTGTTGAAGGTGTCAATGTTGTCAAAAAACACCAAAAACCTTCTCAAACTGCTCCTCAAGGCGGAATCGTTGAAATGGAAGCACCAATTCATGTTTCTAACGTGATGGTGGTTGATCCATCGAACGGTGAAGCTACGCGTGTCGGTTACAAAGAAGTTGACGGCAAAAAAGTCCGCGTTTCTAAGAAAACCGGAGAAGTTCTTGATAAATAATCTGATGAAGGAAGGAGGGGCTAACAGATGAACCGCCTTAAAGAAAAATATTCAAAAGAAGTTGTCCCATCATTAATGGACAAATTTAACTACAGCTCAATCATGGAAGCACCAAAAGTTGATAAAATCGTTATCAACATGGGTGTCGGTGACGCTGTTTCTAATGCTAAAAACTTAGACAAAGCTGTTGAAGAATTACAATTGATCTCAGGTCAAAAACCATTGATCACAAAAGCGAAAAAATCTATCGCAGGATTCCGTTTACGTGAAGGAATGCCAATCGGTGCGAAAGTAACTCTACGCGGCGAAAGAATGTATGAATTCTTAGATAAACTAGTAAGTGTGTCATTGCCACGTGTCCGTGACTTCCACGGTGTGAGCAAAAAAGCGTTCGACGGACGCGGAAACTACACTTTAGGTATCAAAGAACAATTGATTTTCCCTGAAGTAGATTATGATTTGATCGACAAAGTACGTGGTATGGATATCGTGATTGTAACAACAGCAAACACAGATGAAGAATCTCGTGAATTGTTGACACAATTAGGCATGCCATTCCAAAAATAAAAAAAGGAGGCGAACTACGTGGCTAAAAAATCAATGATTGCTAAAAACAAACGCCCTGCTAAATTCTCAACGCAAGAATATACTCGTTGTGAACGTTGCGGACGTCCACATTCAGTTTATCGTAAATTTCATCTTTGCCGTATTTGCTTCCGCGAACTTGCCTATAAAGGACAAATTCCCGGCGTGAAGAAAGCTAGCTGGTAAACTATACTCGCATAAAGGAGGTAAATTATCCCATGGTCATGACAGATCCAATTGCAGATTTTCTAACGCGCGTGCGTAACGCAAACATGGTTAAACACGAAAGCCTAGAAGTACCTGCTTCAAAAATCAAACGTGATATCGCTGAAATCTTGAAACGTGAAGGTTTCGTCCGCGATGTTGAATACATTGAAGATGACAAACAAGGCGTGATCCGCGTATTTCTTAAATACGGTAAAAACGGTGAACGTGTTATCACAAACTTAAAACGTATCTCTAAACCAGGCTTGCGTGCTTATGTCAAAGCTGACGAAGTACCAAAAGTATTGAATGGTCTAGGAATCGCGATTATCTCAACTTCTGACGGTGTAATCACTGACAAAGAAGCTAGAGCAAAAAATGTTGGCGGCGAAGTAGTCGCTTATGTATGGTAATTTAAAATATTCCACAAGGAGGTGCCTCTAAGTGAGTCGTATCGGTAATAAGATCGTCGTTCTTCCTGCTGGTGTTGAAATCAAGCAAAACGGAAACGACATTACAGTTAAAGGACCTAAAGGTGAATTAACACGTACTTTCTCTTCTGATATCACAATGAATATCGAAGGAAACGAAGTAACATTCACTCGTCCAAATGATAGTAAAGAAATGAAAACTATCCACGGAACTACCCGTGCAAACTTCAACAACATGGTTGTTGGTGTTTCTGAAGGTTTCCAAAAAGCGTTAGAATTAATCGGGGTTGGGTACCGTGCTCAATTACAAGGAAAAAAACTTGTATTGAACGTTGGTTACTCTCATCCAGTTGAAATCGAAGCGCCAGCTGGAATCGAAATCGAAGTTCCTTCAAACACTTCTGTGATCGTTAAAGGATCAGATAAAGAAGTCGTTGGCGAATTGGCTGCCAATATCCGTGGCGTTCGTCCTCCAGAACCTTACAAAGGCAAAGGAATTCGTTATGTTGGCGAATTTGTACGCCGTAAAGAAGGTAAAACTGGTAAATAGTCGTAATTCTTTACGACTAGCAGCTTAGGCTAGCAAAATTAAAAGAGGTGACAAATTGTGATTACAAAACCAGATAAAAACAAGACACGTCAGAAAAGACATCGTCGTGTACGTAACAAAATCTCTGGTACTGCTGAGTGCCCACGCTTAAACGTGTTCCGTTCGAACAAAAACATCTACGCACAAGTAATTGATGACGTAGCGGGTGTGACGCTAGCAAGTGCCTCTGCCTTAGACAAAGAAGTTTCAGGTGCAACAAAAACTGAACAAGCACAAGCTGTCGGTAAATTAGTCGCAGAACGTGCAGCAGCAAAAGGTATTAAAGTAGTAGTCTTTGACCGTGGTGGATACCTTTACCATGGCCGTGTAGCAGCTTTAGCTGAAGCAGCTCGCGAAAATGGACTGGAATTTTAAGAGAAGGAGGAACACCATTCATGGTTTATATTGATCCAAAACATTTGGAATTAGAAGACCGCGTTGTTGCGATCAACCGTGTAACTAAAGTTGTTAAAGGTGGACGTCGTCTACGTTTTGCTGCATTAGTTGTTGTCGGTGACAAAAACGGACACGTAGGTTTCGGTACTGGTAAAGCGCAAGAAGTACCAGAAGCAATCCGTAAAGCAATCGAAGACGCGAAGAAAAACTTGGTGGAAGTACCAATGGTTGGTTCTACAATCCCTCACGAAGTTATCGGTGTATTCGGCGGCGGACGCATCCTTATGAAACCTGCTGTAGAAGGTTCTGGGGTAGCTGCTGGTGGACCAGTTCGTGCCGTATTGGAATTAGCTGGGGTAGCTGATATCACATCTAAATCTTTAGGTTCTAACACACCAATCAACGTTGTTCGCGCAACAGTTGAAGGTTTAAAACAATTAAAACGCGCTGAAGAAGTGGCAGCACTTCGCGGCAAATCAGTAGAAGAATTAATCGGTTAAGGAGGACACTATAATGGCTGAATTGAAAATTACTTTAAAACGCAGTATTATCGGACGTCCCCAAAACCAACGTGATACTGTAAAAGCGTTAGGTCTTACAAAGTTGAATTCAACAGTTGTAAAACCTGCTAATGATGCAATCAAAGGCATGGTTAACACTGTTTCTCACTTAGTGGACGTTGAAGAGGTCTAAGGATCAGCAGATCTAGTTTGATTAAGGAGGTGCCAAACCTATGAAACTTCATGAATTAAAACCATCAGAAGGCTCACGCCAAGTACGTAACCGTGTCGGACGAGGAACTTCATCTGGTAACGGTAAAACAGCTGGACGTGGACAAAAAGGTCAAAAAGCTCGTTCAGGCGGCGGAGTACGTCTAGGATTCGAAGGTGGACAAACACCATTGTTCCGTCGTTTACCAAAACGTGGCTTTACAAATGTGAACCGCAAAGAATATGCAGTCATCAATCTTGATGTCTTGAACCGCTTTGAAGACGGTGCTGAAGTAACACCTGTTGCTTTACACGAAGCTGGAATCGTCAAAGACGAAAAAGCTGGAATCAAAGTATTAGCTAACGGAGAATTAACGAAGAAATTGACTGTGAAAGCAGCTAAATTCTCAAAAGCAGCTGAAGAAGCAATCGTTGCTGCTGGTGGATCAATCGAGGTGATCTAATGATCAGACTATTGAAGGATGCCTTTAAGGTTAAGGATATTAGATCCAGAATATTGTTCACCGTCTTAATCTTGTTTGTCTTTCGTCTGGGAACACATATTACTGTGCCAGGCGTAGACGCAAGTCGCCTAAATACCATCGCGGATCTACCATTTTTAAACATGTTAAACTTGGTAAGTGGTGGCGCCATGCAACAATTTTCGATTTTCTCGATGGGGGTTTCGCCTTACATCACTGCCTCAATTGTCATTCAGTTGTTGCAGATGGATATCGTCCCTAAATTTGTTGAATGGTCGAAACAAGGTGAAGTGGGTCGTAAGAAATTAAATCAGGCAACACGTTACTTGACGTTGGTATTAGGCTTTGTCCAATCCATGACATTAACGGCTGGATTTAACTATTACACTCAACTCGGGTTTGTAAACAATCCTAATATGGCAACCTATATCGTGATTGGACTGATTTTAACAGCCGGAACGATGTTAGTCACTTGGTTAGGAGAGCAGATCACCGAGCGGGGTATCGGAAACGGTGTGTCAATGATCATCTTTGCGGGGATCATTTCACGCTTACCAGCAAGCATCAAAGAATTGATTGAAGATTACTTCATTAACGTGGATCAATCGGATATCTGGCTAAATGCTATCTTTATGGCGCTGCTTGTGATCGCTGTGTTGATCGTCATTACTTTAGTAACGTATGTTCAACAGGCAGAACGCAAGATTCCGATCCAATATACAAAACGGGTAGCAGGAGCGCCTACCAGCAGTTACCTTCCTTTGAAAGTAAATGCTGCCGGGGTAATCCCAGTTATCTTTGCCAGTTCTTTTATTACAACACCAAATGCGATCATTCAAGCATTAGGTAGTTCATATAGAGGCGAAACTTGGTACGAAGTGGTGCAAACGATCTTTAGTTACAACACTGTACCGGGTGCGATCATCTATACTGTCTTGATCGTTGCGTTTACCTTCTTCTACGCATTTGTTCAAGTGAACCCTGAGAAATTAGCGGAAAACTTGCAAAAACAAGGAAGTTACATTCCGAGTGTGCGTCCTGGTAAAGGAACCGAAGAATATGTATCGCGTTTGTTGATGCGATTAAGCACGGTTGGATCGATCTTTTTAGGATTGGTTGCTTTACTTCCAATCATCGCTCAGATGGCTTGGAATCTACCGCAATCGATCGGTCTAGGTGGAACGAGTCTATTGATCATTATCGGTGTGGCACTTGATACTGCCAAGCAGTTAGAAGGGCTTATGCTGAAACGGAAATATACTGGTTTCATCAATTAAAGTTATTGAAGTGTTGAGGATTTCCTCAACACTATTCAAAAACTTACAGGAGGAATTAGAATGAACTTCATTTTAATGGGATTACCTGGTGCTGGAAAAGGTACTCAGGCAGAACGTATCGTTGCTGAATACGGTCTTCCTCATATTTCAACAGGCGATATGTTTCGGGCTGCGATGGCGAACGAAACAGAACTAGGCCTTAAAGCAAAATCATACATGGATCAAGGCGCATTAGTTCCTGATGAGGTTACAAATGGGATCGTTAAAGAACGTTTAGCTGAACCTGATACCGAGAAAGGTTTCTTATTAGATGGTTTTCCTCGTACTTTGGATCAAGCAAAAGCGTTAGATGAGATGCTAGCTGACCTTAACAAAAAACTTGATGCCGTTATTGATATTCATGTTCCTGAAGAAGTTCTTGTAGAACGTTTAGCCGGCCGCTTCATGTGCCGCAATTGTGGGGCAACTTATCATAAATTGTTCAATCCTCCCAAAGAGGAAGGAACATGTGATCGTTGTGGAAGTCATGACTTCTACCAGCGTGAAGATGATAAGCCTGAGACGGTCAAAAATCGTCTAGCTGTCAATATCAAAAGCAGTGAACCAATTTTGACTTATTACAAAGACAAAGGGTTATTGCAATCGATTGATGGGGATCGCGACATCGACGCTGTATTCGAAGATGTTCAAAAGATCATTGACTAATCATAGATTGCCCGAGTCCAACTTGCAGCTTAAAACTTTCTCTTGAAATCTTTGACAGGATATGATAGAATATGTCAGTCCGACTTCTACTTTTTATTAAGTAGGAGCATAGTTTGAGAATATCAGGTGGGAACCGAGTTTCCGCCATTTTATCGTGTGAAAATCACAAGTACAAGGAGGTACTGTGCGTGGCAAAAGAAGATATGATTGAAGTCGAAGGTACAGTCGTCGAAACTTTGCCGAATGCAATGTTTAAAGTAGAATTGGAAAACGGACACCAAGTTCTAGCGACCGTTTCTGGTAAGATCCGGATGCACTACATTCGTATTTTACCTGGAGACAAAGTAACGGTGGAATTATCCCCGTATGATCTGAACCGTGGCCGCATTACTTATCGCTTTAAATAATTGTACTCCGTAAAACCACAGGAGGTATTATCATGAAAGTAAGACCATCAGTAAAACCAATGTGCGAACATTGTAAAGTAATTCGTCGTAAAGGACGCGTTATGGTGATTTGCCCAGCAAATCCAAAACATAAACAACGTCAAGGATAATCGGAGGTGTAACAAATATGGCTCGTATTGCAGGAGTAGATATTCCTCGTGATAAACGTGTGGTCGTTTCACTTACTTATATCTATGGTATTGGTAACACGACTGCAAAACAAATTTTAGCTGACGCTGGCGTGTCTGAAGAAGTTCGTGTTCGTGATTTAACGAATGAACAAACAGATGCTATCCGTGCAGAAGTTGATAAATTAAAAGTTGAAGGTGACCTTCGTCGTGAAGTGAACTTAAACATCAAACGATTGATGGAAATCGGTTCTTACCGTGGGATCCGTCATCGCCGTGGATTGCCAGTTCGTGGACAAAACACGAAAAACAATGCACGTACTCGTAAAGGCCCGTCTAAAACAGTCGCAGGCAAGAAAAAATAATTCCTAAGTGAAGGAGGTTAAAACTTCATGGCAGCAAAAAAAGTGAGTCGTAAACGCCGTGTGAAAAAGAATATTGAAGCGGGTATTGCACATATTCACTCAACATTCAATAATACAATCGTAATGATCACTGATACTCATGGTAATGCATTAGCATGGTCATCAGCTGGTTCATTAGGTTTCAAAGGAAGCAAAAAATCTACTCCTTTTGCCGCTCAAATGGCAGCAGAAACAGCTACCAAAGCAGCAATGGAACACGGATTAAGAACTGTTGAAGTAACAGTTAAAGGACCTGGTTCTGGACGTGAAGCAGCAATTCGTTCATTACAAGCAGCAGGTTTGGAAGTGAGTGCGATCCGTGACGTGACTCCAGTCCCTCATAATGGATGCCGCCCTCCAAAACGCCGTCGTGTTTAATGAGTGCTGCTCATTTTGAGTGTAACAAATACGTCATTGAACAAGACACTTTTCGTTTTGAAAGGGGTAATAGATAAGAATGATTGAATTCGAAAAACCAAGAATCGCAAAGATTGATGAAGACAAAGATTATGGCAAGTTCATCGTGGAACCTCTTGAAAGAGGCTACGGAACTACACTAGGAAATTCCCTACGTCGTATTTTATTATCTTCTTTACCTGGTGCGGCAATCACCAATATTCAAATCGATGGAGTTTTACACGAATTCTCAACTGTTAAGGGTGTTCGGGAAGACGTTGCTCAAATCATCTTGAATATTAAAGGTCTTGCATTGAAAATGTACGGGGATGAAGAAAAGACCCTTGAAATTGATATTTCAGGACCTGCTACAGTAACTGCTGGCGATATCATCGTTGATAGTGATGTAGAAATCCTTAACAAAGATATGTATATCTGTACCGTTTCTGAAGGTGCTACGTTCCATGCTCGCTTAACAGTGAAACCTGGCCGCGGCTACGTTCAAGCGGACGAAAACAAAAAAGAAGACATGCCAATCGGCGTTCTTCCAGTCGATTCAATCTATACACCAGTACGTCGTGTCAACTATCAAGTAGAAAACACACGTGTCGGTCGTCGAGATGATTTCGACAAATTAACGATGGAAATATGGACTGATGGCTCAATCGAACCATTGGAAGCAATGAGTTTGTCTGCGAAAATCATGACTGAACATTTAGACATCTTTGTTAACCTAACTGATGAAGCGAAAAACGCTGAAATCATGGTTGAAAAAGAAGAAACACAAAAAGAAAAAATGTTGGAAATGACGATCGAAGAATTAGACTTATCTGTTCGTTCATACAACTGTCTAAAACGTGCAGGAATCAATACTGTACAAGAATTGACAAACAAATCTGAACCAGAAATGATCAAAGTAAGAAACTTAGGCCGTAAATCTCTTGAAGAGGTCAAAGTGAAATTACATGATTTAGGTTTAGGACTACGTAAAGACGATTAAACCGTTTTCGATTACGTTAGTTCGGTTCGTCTGACCGATACAACATTCGAAAGTGAAGGAGGGAAACCACGTGAGTTATCGTAAACTAGGACGCACATCTAGCCAACGTAAAGCGATGTTGCGTGATTTGACAACTGATTTATTCATTAACGAACGTATCGTTACGACTGAAGCTCGTGCGAAAGAAGTTCGTTCAACTGCAGAAAAAATGATCACTTTAGGTAAACGTGGTGATTTGCATGCACGTCGTCAAGCAGCAGCATTCGTTCGTAATGAAGTTGCAAGTGTACGTGAAGAAAACGAAGAAGTAGTTATTGAATCAGCATTACAAAAATTATTCAATGATATCGCTCCTCGTTACACAGATCGCCAAGGTGGATATACTCGTATCTTGAAAACAGAACCAAGACGCGGAGATGCTGCACCAATGGTTATCCTAGAACTTGTTTAAAATCACACTTATCATCACTTTATAGATGTTTACTAAGAGTGTTATGATGTTGGAAGAAACTTTCCGAGTCTAGCTCAGCGCCTACACCTCGATGTATTTCGAGGTGTACGCACTCATCATAAAGTGCTTTTTTTTTACTTTCGATTACCTGTCAAGACAGGTGATGGCAAGTGAAAAAAAGATCTGGAGACAAATCGTGCGCGAATCATTGAAAAACGTGCGCTTTTTTGGTAGTGTTAGAAAGAATTAATCGCAAATGAAGGAGTCTATCATGAAGCCAATCATTGAATTGAATGCTATTACTGTGCGTTATAGCGAAGAAGAGCGTGCCGCGTTAAATAACGTATCCTTTTCCATCAACAAAGGGGAATGGGTGGCGTTGATCGGCCATAACGGCTCTGGAAAATCAACTTTAGCAAAAACCATCAATGGCTTGATCTTGCCACAAGAAGGCAGTGTTTCTGTCGGCGAATTGCCTTTGAATGAAGAAAATATCTGGAATATTCGAAAAATGGTCGGTATGGTCTTTCAAAACCCTGACAATCAATTCGTTGGTTCGACGGTGGAAGATGATGTGGCTTTCGGTTTAGAAAATCAAGGAATCCCGCGAGAAGAAATGCTGGTTCGTGTCAAAGACGCTCTGGAACAAGTACGGATGAGCGAGTTTGCGACCCGGGAACCCGCGCGCCTTTCTGGTGGTCAAAAACAGCGGGTAGCCATTGCCGGTGTCGTTGCACTGCGCCCGGATATCATCATTCTTGATGAAGCCACTAGTATGCTAGATCCAGAAGGCCGTGAAGAAGTGATCGCAACGATCAAAAAAATCAAAGAGAAAAACAATTTGACCGTGCTATCGATCACCCATGATATTGATGAAGCAGCTAACGCCAATCGGGTGCTGGTGATGCGTCAAGGAGAGCTCGTCCGCGAAGGGACACCAGCAGAGATTTTTTCTGCAGGTCCGGAACTGATTGAGCTAGGCTTAGATCTGCCGTTTCCTGAAAAATTAAAGGCGGCACTAAAACAGCGGGGCGTCACGGTACCACAAGCGTACTTAACTGAAGAAGGGATGGTGGATTGGCTATGGACATCCGTTTTGAACAAGTAGGATTCACCTACCAACCGCATTCTCCGTTTGAACAACGGGTTTTGTTCGATATCGATTTAGAGATCAAAGAAGGCTCTTATACCGCCTTAGTCGGTCATACGGGTAGCGGAAAATCTACGTTGCTGCAGCACTTGAATGCATTATTAAAACCAACGACTGGAACGGTCACGATCGGTGAGCGAGTCATCAAACCCGAGTCAGACAACAAAAATCTAAAACCGTTACGTAAAAAAGTCGGGATCGTTTTTCAATTTCCTGAATCCCAATTATTTGAAGAAACCGTTGCGAGAGATATCGCTTTTGGACCGAAAAACTTTGGCATCTCCGAAGAAGAAGCCAAAGGTTTAGCCCAAGAATACATTCAATTGGTAGGTTTAGATGAAAGTTTTCTGGAACGTTCACCATTTGACCTTTCAGGGGGCCAAATGCGCCGTGTAGCGATTGCTGGAGTCTTAGCTATGGAACCAGAAGTTTTGGTCTTAGATGAGCCGACAGCTGGCTTAGATCCACAAGGACGCAAAGAGATGATGGAAATGTTTGATCGCCTGCATCGGGAAAAGAACATGACGATCATTTTAGTGACCCACTTGATGGATGATGTGGCGAACTATGCTGATTATGTCTATGTGTTAGAAAAGGGACGTCTCGTCAAAGCCGGCACGCCGTCCGTTGTGTTTCAAGACACTGCTTGGCTGCAAGAAAAGCAGTTGGGGGTACCGACAGCAACCGCATTTGCGGAGCAACTACAAGCCAGAGGATTGGCATTTGAGCAGTTGCCGCTAACGGCTGATGAACTGGCAGATGTTTTAGTAGCAAAGGGGGCGACTGCCCATGATGAATAAACTGATTTTCGGTCGTTTTATTCCCGGAGACTCCTTGATCCACCGTTTAGATCCACGAGTCAAATTGATTGCTAGTTTTTATTTTATTGCGATTATCTTTTTGGCGAATAATTGGCAAAGCTATTTATTAGCGGGTGCTTTTACGCTCTTTTGTATCTCCTTTTCAAAAATCGATTTTGGCTTCTTTATTCGAGGCGTTCGACCGTTGATTTGGCTGATTTTGTTTACCGTGGCGTTACAGATTTTGTTTACTACCGGCGGTGATGTCTATTGGTCTTGGTGGATCTTTAATATCACAGAATTTGGTGTCCAAAACGGGATCTTTATTTTTTGTCGTTTTGTTTTGATCATTTTCATGTCGACGCTCTTGACGTTAACGACGCCCCCATTAGAGCTTTCAGATGCGATCGAATACATTTTGCGTCCTTTAAAAGCGATCCGTTTCCCTGTCCATGAAATCTCACTGATGCTGTCGATTGCGTTGCGCTTTGTGCCAACCTTGATGGATGAAACAGAAAAAATCATGAACGCCCAGCGTGCCCGTGGGGTCGATTTCGGCGAAGGGGGACTGTTGCAGAAGATGAAGGCGATCGTTCCTTTATTGATTCCTTTATTTGTCAGCAGCTTTAACCGTGCGGAAGATCTAGCTACCGCTATGGAAGCCAGAGGCTATCAAGGCGGCGAAGGGCGTACCAAGTATCGTATTTTGCACTGGCATCAACGGGACACATTGGTTGTCATCGTTTTTGCGCTCTTTACAGTAGCATTAGTGTTCTTAAGAGGATAAACGAAGACCTATGATTGAAGTCAACCCACGAAAGGTTCTTAACGAAGCATCGAGGCTGCTGGCAATCCCAGCGGCTGGTTCGAAAAGACCTGTCGACCGATCAGACTTTTCTCATAGGCCTTTTTTTGAAAAAAATAGAAAGAAACAGGTGATTCAATGGTCCGCTATAAAGCGACGATCGCTTATGATGGCACGAATTTTCAAGGATTTCAACGTCAACCCAATGGACGAACGGTTCAAGAAGAGATTGAAAAGACATTAACGAAGATGAACAATGGTCAGCTGATTCAGATTCATGGCTCTGGCCGCACCGATGCGGGTGTCCATGCGCAAGGGCAAGTGATCCACTTCGATTTCCCTCAAAAGCGCCCACTGGAAAAAATGCGCTTTGGTTTAGATACCCAAACGCCAGAAGATGTTGCGGTAAAATCGGTGGAGATCGTTGACGATACCTTCCATGCCCGCTACTTAGTCATTGAAAAAACCTACCAGTTTCGGGTAGACATTGGGAAGCCCCGCAGTCCTTTCCGCCGTCATTATGCAAGTTATTATCCGTATCCGCTAGATTTGGAAAAAATCCAACGGGCGTTGCCAGATTTTTTAGGCACCCATGACTTTACCAGTTTTTGTGCGACGGGCAGTTCAGTCGATGACAAGACGCGGACGATCCATGAGGCGTCCATGGCGGTCAATGACGCTGGAGATGAGTTGATTTTTACCTTTCGCGGCGATGGATTTTTGTACAAGATGATCCGGATCATGGTGGGCACATTGCTGAAAATCGGCAATGGACGGATCGCACCTGACAGCATTCCTGCAATCATTGCGCAAAAAGACCGAAATGCGGCAGGTCCCACGGCTCATCCAGAAGGATTGTATTTGGTTCATGTTGCTTATGAATAAGGAAAAACACAAGCTTCGCTGCTCTTACACAACAAGAGAAAGCGAAAGCTTGTGTTTTTATTTTTTCTCAGGCAAAACAGAGGTGGTTTCTTGCCAATCTTCAGTCCTTGCCGTCGCGTTTTTAGGCGCAGTAGTGGTGGGTGTTTTTTCCAAGGTACCGGCAGCGACTAAGGCGGCGATGGCTACCAAAAATGCGAAAAGCAAGTAAAGCAGCCAACTCCAAGCAACGTGATAGCGATTGCCGATGCCTAAAAAGACCATTTGTCCGACAGGTCCCCCTAGCATTACAATGGTGGAAAAGATCCCGCTGCTGATGGCGAGATGTTCTTCATCAATCTCACGAATCAGATGTGCCGAAAAGCGAGGATTGATTTTTCCAATCAGATAGCCTTCAGCAAAGAGCAGCGCAATCATGAGCCAACGGTTATGCAGGAAGAGAAAATTCAAGGTCAACAGACATAAAACGAAAGAGGTATACGCAATCAAGCGAACCAGACCGGTATTCTTGAACCAGTCGGTAGCAAACAAGGCGCCAGCGACCATACCGATCGAAGTAGCGATGCCTGCCATCGCAACGGTGTTGCCATATGTGGCAAACCAAAGCGCAAGGTCATCCAACAGCTGGAGATTTAGTAGACCGCTCGTACTAGCAGCTAAGGTATTGATCAGTAAGGCAAAGAGGATCATCTTTTTAAGAAAAGCCGTACCAGTCAATAATTTAAAAGTATCCGAGAAATTCTGAAAGAGTGGTGTTGCTGCTTGATTGATTTTCCCTGGCACCGCATAGAAGAGCGAGCGGTTCAGGAAGATCACGATCGCGGCTAAGAAAAACGTCACGGCATTGATCAAACCAAAAGCCGCAAAGTTATTATTCAGTAAAATGATCCCCCAAGCACCGATGCCTTGAAAGACGATTTGAACGGTGGTTTGACACGCCATTTGAAAGCCCATGGCACTGTCTAAGGTATCAGCAGGCACAAGACGGCGAACATAGGGCAGCTGTAACCCAGAACAATAAGCGCCCAAACAATCAGATACAATGTTGATGCCTAGCAAAAGGAAGAAAGACCATAAACTAGGCGGCAGTTGGATCAAAAAAGCGAGTGCCACGAAAAGGACTCCTTGTAATAGTCGACTGCTGATCATCCATTGCACTTTGTTTTTGGTACGATCGGCTAGATAGCCGGTCAGGATCCGTAAGAGATCAGGGATCAGCAGTGCCATGGAGGCTAAGGAAACAGCAAGGGCATTAAAGGGTAAAGTACTGGCATAAACTACAAAGACGATATTAAATAAACTCATGCCGATGCCGCTGAGTAAGGCGGCGTTGACTAAGGCACGATAGCCGTTGTTTTGTTGATATTCTTTCATCGAAATCATCCTTTCACGTTCTACGTTGTAAAATCAGTATAGGATGCTTTATACTAAGAAGAGAAAATAATCCACTATAGTGGATTTTAAATGTACCAGGAGCGTACCAGAGGTTACTGTCACGAGTGGTTAACAGCTAAAAGAGTGGCATGTAAATAAGGTGCCGCAGATTTTGTTCCTCAACATTTTATAGGTTTGAATCTAAATTTGAATCTAGAACAGGAAAATTTAATTGCGGAGCTTCATTCGTGAAGTGGGATTGGTTTGGTGTTTGTAGACCGATCGTTGTGAGGAGGATGGTTATGGAAGAAGGAAAACTGTACCGACAATTGCGCAAAGAGCGCGGCTATACGATCGCTCAAGTGGCGGATGAACAAAACAGTCGCTCGTTTATCAGTAAATTTGAGCAAGGTGCTTCAAGTATCAGTATTCATCGATTGGAACGCTTATTAGAAAATATCCATGTCACAGTGGAGGAGTTTTATTATTTGCGTGCGCAACAAAAGGGCGTAAAAGGTCACGACAACCTGATGAGCTTTCCCAGCTATATGACGAGCGAATTTATGGATTTACTGGATCGAATTTTAGGGATCAACAAAGAAGCTTATTTGAGTAACGCCCACGCCCAGAGAAGCAAAGAAGGGCTGGAGGAAATGCGTAGCGAACTGATCGCCGCTTCCAAACAGCATTCTTTTGTTTTTCTGTACCTTGAGATCACAAAGGAGATACATGAAATCAATCTCTCAGGTCCTAAACCCGATCACTCTTCTGGCGACTATATGGAAAAGCTACGCACCAAAACCCGCCCCGTCATTTCCTACCTTACGAAAGTAGACAACTGGGGCGTTTATGAGATTTTGCTGTTTCGTTATTTTCAATTCTTGTTTCCTGTCGAAACCTCCTATCACTTACTGCAGATCGCTATCTCTCGCACAAAAAAAGAACAAGGTTTGTCCTTGATGCGAGAAATTCAAATGGATTTGATTTTTAGTTGTTTTACGACGTTTGTCAATTTTCGCCGCCTGGAGTGGGCAAAAGAGGTGTTGACCATTGCAGAGGAATTATTGGCAGATCGCGGAGACATGCTAAACAGTACGCATCTTCTTTGCTATCAAGGATGGTACTGGTATATTTATGGCGATCAAGAAAAAGGACTGTTGAAAATCGATCAAGGGCTTTCGATCTTTCGCGTCTTAAAACAAACCAAAATGGTTAAATTATGGGAGCGATCGTTGCACTCCATCAAGAAAAATGCGGAAGAACCCAACAGTTATCTTATGTTTCGCTAAACGCTCTAAGGGCTAACGGGCTAGGCATTGCTCCCCGAATCGAAGGGGATCTAGCGGGTAATGGATGCTAAGACCACTAGAGCGAACAACTGCGGAACCTGAGCACAAAAAAGAACCAAACTCACCGATCATTGAGCGACACCCATAAGTCAGCTTTTGCTCTAACTTAAGGGGATCGCCTCAAAAAGACGAGTTGGTTCTTTTTCGATTAGGTTTCTGGTGGTTGATCCATGAGTTGGCGTTGGTTGTCCAAGACTTGCTTTTTGGCTACTTGTTTCTGGTAAAACCAAGCAAACAAGATAAACAATGCGATGCAGCCAAAGAACAAGTAAACACCGATAACAAAGCCTTGCGGTAAGAAGGAGAGTTCCAAGTGATGGGTGCCACTTGGGATCGTCACACTGATAAAGCCATCTTGAAAGGCCGTGATTGGGACTTCTTTGCCGTCAAGCGTAGCAGTCCAGCCCTTGTCATAAGGGATGGTTGTTACAAGCTGCTGCTCTTTTTCAGTCGTGATGTCGGCTTTGGCACTGCGTTTGCCGACAGTCATAGCGACCCCTCGTTCTTGGATCGCATCAATTGCTTGTTGGTAGGCGTTGGTATCCAAGGTCACGACTTGCGGGTTTTGGAATGAGATTTCAGGCGTTCCGTAGAAGCTGACGGTGAATTGAACCGTCGTATCGGTCTCATAATGTCCTAAGTCGTAGTATTGACCGTTGATACTGATTTGCGTTTCTCGCTGCTGACCGTTGACTGTCACGGTGGCAGATGAGCTTTCCAATTCTCCGAAGTTGGCAGGGAAGAGACTCAAGTACGCTTGCGAGTTCGCCGGAACCTCCACTTGCCAAGTCACTTCTTTTGCGACATTGCTTTCTTGCTCAGTAAATTTCATATACATGCCGTCATTGGTGATATCTGTATTTTTACTATGGATCACCGTGATCGGCTGAAAGGCAAAATACTCTAAATTTAAATCGGCCAAGCCATTGAAAAGATTTTTCTGGCTCGTCAAGTTGTCGTTTTGCGGCTGTTCAATCGATTCGATGGTCGGTTCAGCCAAGAAACCTAGCGGTAACGCATTTTGATTCTCATAAAGCTTGTATTCACCAGATTCCCCCACACGTTGAAAGCCGTATTTGGTGAGATTTGGCTTGGAGATATTGTATTTGATCCCTGTAAAAGCATCCATCAGCAAGGTATTGTTCGGATAGCGGATATTTAAATTGGTGCCGCGGGACCGAAAGCCCAGCTTATCCAGGTAGCTTGAGGAATTGCGGTTACGGATCGAAGAAAACATGCTGACACCGCTGTAGCCATAATTGATACTGTCGTTGGAAGAAACAGGATCAAGGTTTTCTAATCGGAAAAAGGTATCATTGTCTTCGTTGGCTTGAGTGACTAGTTTTTTGATGTCCGGATAAGGTTCTGTATACAAACTGCGAGAAGCATAGTTCCAATCATTCAAAATTCCGCGAACCATGCCGCTCGTATTGACGGCCATTTCTCCGCAGACGAAGATCAGCATCAAGATCGTCACTCGTTTTTGTGTTAAAAGACCTAATTGCCCGAACCCAATACATAACAAGTAAAGAACAAAGAATACGATCGTTAGCGCAAAAGAAGTAGCGGAAACATATTCATAGGTTCCAGGTCCTTTCAATGCGTAGGAGAGGGCAAACACCACGATCGTAGAAAGACCAATAATGAGAAACAATCCGCGATCTTTTTGCTGCAGCTGCTCCCACCCGTATCCCGCCAGCATTATCACTAAGAAGGAGAACAAATAGGCATAACGGAAAAGGAACATATTTGGGGCATGCATCCCGTGCCAAAAAAGATTCATCGGCACGATATAAAAACTGGCGATCAAAACAGCAAACATGCCAGCGTATAAGAATTTATCCTTCAAGCGGATTTTCTTCGAAACAAAATATAAAATACACAACAGCAGCGGCAATAAACCGATATAGATGAAGGGGATGGAGCCGTATTTTGTCGTATCGTAAACACCGATCATGTTTTTCATCACGAGGTCAAAGACATCGGTGGCTTCGGTTTTAAAGGAAGAAATCGTTGTTAATTCTTCCCCGTTTGAGCGCAAATCCAATAAGGCAGGTAAGATGATCACCATTGAGGCGCCGCCAGCTAACAAGGAGGTGATGCCGTAAGGAATGATCGCCCCCCGAGCTTGCTTCCAGTTGCGCCCCAACTGAACCAAGAAATACATTACGGAAAAGAGACCGATCATAAAGCCCATGTAAAAACTGGATAAAAATAACAGCAGATAACTGATAAATAACACGACTGGTTTTTTCTTTTTCACTAAACGGTCAATACCTAAAATCACTAGCGGTAGATAGATCATGGCATCAAGCCACATGATCAGTTCCGAATGGGCGGTGATGAAGGACATCAAGGCATAACAGACGGCTAAGGTCACATGCTGCCAACGTTGGATCTTAAAGGTTTGGCTGGCATAAAACCAAAACGCCAAGCCCGCACTGCCGATCTTGATCAAGGTCAAGAAGTACAACGCATCTGGCATCAGCTGATTTGGGAAAAACAAGACCAGAGGAGTGAAGATCCCGCCTAAGTAATAGGAGATCAGTGCCAGATAATTCAAGCCTAAAGAGGCGTTCCATGTATAAAAGATACTTTGCTTGCCTAAGAGCATATTGCGAAAGCTGGCATGAAAGTTTGAGAATTGCGAAAAGGCATCACTGGCTAAGACACTGCGGCTGCTGCCAGGGTAGATGCCGATGGTCAAATAGATCACTGCCATGATAAGAAACGGCAAGAAGAAACTAGCAAGCATATAAGGCCAATGTTGTTTGGCAAATGTTTTTATTTTCGTCACAAGAAGTCACCTGTTCTTTATCAATTTTTTCTTAGTTTACCACAGGTGAATCGATTAAAAAAACAAAGACCTGTTTTCTTTAATGAAAACCTAAGTGAAAGCGCACCAAAGAAAAAAGGATACAAAAAAAGCCGTTCAAAACGAACGGCCGAAAAGGTCTAATTATACGCGCTCAACTTTTCCAGATTTCAAAGCACGAGTTGACACCCAAACTTTTTTAGGTTTTCCGTCAATCATAACGCGAACTTTTTGCAAGTTAGGTTTCACAGTACGTTTTGTCGCATTCATTGCGTGAGAACGATTGTTTCCACTTGTAGTTTTACGTCCAGTAAAGTAACAAACTTTAGCCATGTGGTTATTTCCTCCTTTGCCTTGATGTTGGAGCGCTATTTCAGCTCATACCATCTGAATTTATCACAGAAAGGTGAAAAAAGCAAGAGTAATTTTCAAGAAACATTGACTTTTCCCGGTAAACATTGTAAATTAAACAAGGTCGAAATGCAAGACGTTTGGTCAGAAAGCCCCTTTTCATATGTCTCATCCTTTTATTTGCGGTACAGCTATGATAAAATATGTAAGAAGAAAGATGGGTCATGCCCATTGAAGGAGGCTATAAAATGGCTGTAAAAATTCAAACCTCATCAGGTATTATTGAAATCAGCAATGAAGTCATTGCAACAGTGGTCGGAGGCGCAGCAACAGATGTGTTCGGCATTGTTGGTATGGCTAGCAAGAAACAAATCAAAGATAACATCAATGAAATTTTACGAAAAGAAAATTATTCTCGCGGTGTCGTTGTCCGCCAAGAAGAAAACGGCATTGCAGTGGATGTATACACGATTGTTAGCTATGGAACAAAAATTTCCGAAGTTTCCCGCAACGTGCAGGAAAAAGTGAAATACAACTTAGAAACGATGCTAGGTGTATCTGCGAACTCGGTAAATGTATTTGTTCAAGGCGTACGTGTACTGCCAGATTAGGCAAGGGATCCGTTCATGGCGGATGATTTTAAGGAGGACTATCTAAGTGAAGGTAACGAATATCAGCGCAAGTCAGTTTCAAGAAATGGTGCAGGCAGGCGCGGCTCGTCTACAAGTTAATGCAGAGTTTGTCAACTCATTGAATGTGTTTCCTGTTCCAGATGGAGACACCGGGACAAACATGAATCTATCCATGACCAGTGGAGCAAAAGCTGTCGCAGATGCGACTTCAGAAAACGTCGGCGATCTTGCCGCTACACTTTCAAAAGGACTATTGATGGGCGCACGTGGGAATTCCGGCGTCATTTTGTCTCAATTATTCCGCGGTTTTTCTAAAGCTATCCCGACCGCAGAAACACTCACTGCACCAGAATTGGCTCAAGCCTTTACTCATGGAGTAGAAACCGCCTATAAAGCAGTCATGAAACCTGTGGAAGGAACCATCTTGACTGTGGCACGCATCTCAGCTGAATATGGCGAGAAAAAAGCACAAACTACCGATGATTGTATCGAAGTGATGAAAGCCGTGGTTCACGGCGCAAAACGTTCATTGGCGAAAACCCCTGATCTATTGCCCGTCTTAAAAGAAGTCGGCGTGGTAGATAGCGGCGGTCAAGGATTGTTGTTTATCTATGAAGGCTTCTTAAATGCATTGACTGGGGAATACCCAGCCGATGAAATCTTCGAACCTTCCCCAGCGGCTATGGACGAAATGGTCAATGCCGAACATCATCGCAGCGTTCAAGGGCACTTAGCGACAGAAGACATCACCTTTGGTTACTGTACAGAAATCATGGTGAAGATCGGTGAAGGTCCGACTGTAGATAGTGAATTTGATTATGAAACATTCCGTAATTACTTAAACGAGTTAGGGGATTCCTTATTAGTGGTCAATGACGATGAGATCATCAAAGTCCATGTCCATACGGAACATCCCGGCGAAGTTATGAATTATGGTCAAAAATTCGGTTCGTTGGTGAAAATCAAAGTCGATAACATGCGTCTTCAGCATGAAACGATCTTGGAACACGATCAGCAAGAAGCAAAAACTGCACCAGTAAAACGTCCGCGGACACCATTTGCGATCATCGCGATCGCGGCTGGCGAAGGCTTGAAAGAATTGTTTACTAGCCTAGGCGCTTCTTATGTCATCAGTGGTGGCCAAACGATGAACCCAAGTACAGAAGACATTTTGGTGGCAATCAATGAAGTCAATGCTGATCAAGTGATCGTATTACCGAACAACAAAAATATCTTTATGGCTGCGCAGCAAGCAGCGGAAGTTTCCGAGATTCCAGTAGCGGTTGTTGAAACACGGACGATCTCTCAAGGGATGACGGCGATGCTAGCCTTCCACGAGCAATCCACACTAGCTGAAAACCAGCAAGCGATGACTGATGTCTTAGCAAGTGTTGTCAGTGGCTCAGTGACCCATGCGATCCGTAATACATCAATTGATGGCATCGAAATCACAGAAGGCGACTTCTTAGGAATGGTGGACGGCAAAATCGTTGTTTCTGTTCCTGATCGTTTCTCTGCTTCTATGACTACCTTAGAAAAAATGATCACAGAAGATACTGAGATCGTCACCATCATTATCGGTGAAGAAGGCAAAGCCAAAGAAGCAGCGAAAATCGAAGATGCGATCGTTGAACTGCATCCTGAGATCGAAGTAGAGATCCATCAAGGAGATCAGCCGGTTTATCCATATCTTTTCTCAGCAGAATAAACAAATTAGGCGGCGGGGGCAAAAATCGTAGATGATTTTTGGCTCCGTCTTTTTCTATGAATGCAGGAACCCCTGCAATGAATCAAAATCACTTTTGGAAAAGGAGGGTACCTATGCTGAATCAGCCACTTACGGTATTAAAGGGTGTCGGAGAAAAACGCGCCCAAGACTTGGCGAGTTTAGGAATCGAAACCATCGAAGACCTGCTAAAGTATTACCCGTTTCGTTATGAAGACATTCAAGAACGGCAATTAGCGGAGATTCAAGACCAAGAAAAAGTAACGATCAAGGGGATCGTCGTTTCCCCACCGGTCGTCAATCGCTTTGGTTACAAGAAAAGTCGGTTGCAATTTCGCATGATGCAAGACCACGATGTCTTTAATGTCTCCTTTTTCAATCAGCCTTATTTGAAGGACAAAGTAGAGGTCTCAGAAGAGATCGCCGTCTATGGCAAATGGGACGCCAAACGCAAAGGACTGACGGGAATGAAAATTCTCGGCAGCAAGAGCGCAGAAGACTTTGCCCCAATTTATCATGTCAATAAAGCCGTGCGTCAAAGTGTGTTGATCGAACTGATCAAACAGGCATTCCTTGATTTTGGTGATCAGATCACGGAGATCTTGCCTTTGTCATTGATCGAAAAATATCGGTTGTTGGATCGAAAATCCGCGATGTTTGCAATGCATTTTCCCAAAGATCCCCAAGAGAGCCATCAAGCGAAGCGTCGGGTGATTTTTGAAGAGTTTTTTTTGTTCCAAATGCAGATCCAAGGACTGAAGAAAAGCGAAAAAGCCGAGAAAAACGGCTTGGCGATCGATTATGATGTGCAACGCTTGAAAGAATTTACTCGTAAACTGCCCTTTGAATTGACGAATGCGCAAAAGCGCGTGACCAATGAAATCTGCCATGACCTGAAAAGTCCGCAGCACATGCAGCGGCTCTTACAAGGAGATGTAGGGAGCGGGAAAACAGTCGTTGCGGCGATCGCCCTCTATGCTACGATGACGGCTGGCTTTCAGGGCGCACTGATGGTGCCGACTGAAATTTTGGCCCAACAGCACCTAGAAAGCTTGAATCAACTCTTTGACCCCTTAGAAGTGACCACCGCTCTTTTGACAGGCTCGACCAAACCAAAAGAACGGCGGGTCATCTTAGAACAATTAGCAGCCGGGGAGATCGACATCATCGTTGGGACCCATGCACTGATTCAAGAAGGGGTAGACTTTGCACATCTTGGCTTAGTCATCACCGATGAACAACACCGTTTTGGGGTCAATCAGCGAAAAGTATTAAGGGAAAAAGGCTATCTGCCTGATGTGCTCTTTATGACCGCCACACCGATCCCACGTACACTAGCGATCACCGCCTATGGCGAAATGGATGTTTCGGTGATCGATGAAATGCCGGCAGGACGGATTCCTGTAGAGACTCGCTGGGTCCGGCCACCGCAGTTTGAATCGATCTTAGAGTGGGCGCAAAAAGAATTGGCACAGGGGCATCAGATGTATGTCATCTGTCCTTTGATCGAAGAATCCGAAATGCTGGATGTCAAGAATGCCACGGAGATTTATGAGCAGCTGCAAAGTTATTTTTCCCCAACCTATCAAGTAGGGATGTTGCACGGGAAAATGAAGAATCAAGAAAAAGACACTATTATGGAAGCATTCAAAGAAAATCAACTGCAGATCTTGGTTTCCACGACGGTCATCGAAGTAGGGGTCAATGTTCCCAATGCGACAGTGATGCTGATCATCGATGCTGATCGTTTCGGATTAGCCCAGCTCCACCAATTACGTGGACGGGTAGGACGCGGCGCCGATGCTTCTTACTGTATTTTGATCGCGAACCCGAAAAATGAGACGGGGGTCGAACGAATGAAAATCATGACAGAAACCACCAACGGCTTTGTAGTCAGCGAAAAAGACCTGCAGTTGCGGGGGCCAGGAGAAGTCTTCGGCAATCGACAATCGGGCTTGCCAGAGTTTGCGGCTGCCGATTTGGTCGCGGATGCCCATATTCTAGAAGTGGCACAAGTCGAAGCTACCCAGCTTTGGCAAAAAAACAGCTGGCAGCTGTTGCCAGAATTTTCGGCATTGGCGAACTATTTGGCAGCAAAAAAAGCAGACAAACAATTTTTTGATTAAAGAATATGCTATACTGATTGGGAAAATGAAGGGAGTGGCAGCGAGATGCGGATTGCTGTTGATGCAATGGGCGGAGACAACGCCCCAAAAGCGATCGTAGAAGGAGTCATGCTGGCGAAAAAAGACTTTCCAGAGATTGAATTCCTCCTTTACGGAAAAGAAAATGAAATCAAAAAATACATGACGGATGATAAAAATGTCACAATCATCCACACAGATGAAAAAATCAATAGTGATGACGAACCCGTCAAAGCAATCAGACGGAAAAAAACCGCTTCAATGGTCTTAGCGGCACAAGCAGTGAAAAATGGCGAAGCAGATGCGATTTTTTCAGCTGGAAATACCGGTGCCTTGTTAGCGGCTGGTTTGTTTATCGTCGGTCGGATCAAAGGAATCGATCGTCCAGGATTGATGTCCACAATGCCAGTGATCGGCAAAGATGCTGGCTTTGATATGCTGGATCTAGGTGCCAATGCCGACAATAAACCAGAACATTTGGCAAACTATGCCGTCTTAGGATCCTTTTACGCCCAAAAAGTTCGTGGGATCAATCGACCACGGGTCGGCTTGTTAAATAACGGAACGGAAGAAACCAAAGGTAGTGAATTAACGAAAAAAGCCTTTGAACTGCTGTCAGCGGATCCTACGATCCACTTTATCGGCAATGTCGAAGCCCGGGAATTACTGGATGGTGCAGCTGACGTCGTCGTGACAGATGGCTTTACTGGGAACGCTGTTTTGAAATCGATCGAAGGAACCGCCTTGAACTTGATGGCGTTGTTGAAACAATCGATTCTTGATTCAGGTACCAAAGGAAAATTAGGCGCATTGTTACTGAAAGATGCATTGCGGAAAGTGAAAAATGAAATGGATTATGCGAAACATGGCGGGGCCGTATTGTTTGGTTTGAAAGCACCAGTCATCAAAACCCATGGTGCGACAGGACCAGAAGCGGTAGCGTACACCATCAAGCAGATCCATACGATGCTAGCAACAGATGTCGTGGCACAATTGGTCGCCCACTTTGAAGAAATGCCGGCTGCAAAAGACGAAACGCAATCATAATGCAATCATTGTAATGAAATTGCAAAAAAATCTAGACAAAAAGCATAGAAAGCAGTACAATGTTTGTTAGCCATTCTATGTTTTGTGCAAACGCGTGGAGGTGAAGCCAGTTGACACGAGATGAAGTATTCAAGAAAGTTGCGGTCGTGATCGCCAATCATTTTGAAATTGACGCAGAGAACGTAACGGATACGATGAGCATTAAAGACGACTTGAACGCTGATTCGATCAGTGTGATGGAATTCGTCCTTGAACTAGAAGATGAATTTGGTACCGAGATTTCTGATGAAGATGCCGAGCAGATCGAAACAGTCGGTGGAGCGGTTGATTATATTTCAAGCCATCTTGCTTAAGACAGACATAAGAGCTAAGTCCTAGATGACTTAGCTCTTTCTTTCTCATAATTGATCCGCTGTGATTTGGGCGGCTTTTCTTTAGAATCGAAATCAAAAAAACGATCGTTAAACCTGACATGACGGCGTTGGAAGCGTAATGTAAATTTTCTGAAAATTCAGTGTATTAAGTTTTCTGGGACTTGCATTATTGTTAGCATTTCTATATAATTATTAAGAATATATTATACAATGTTAAGAAAGCTTTTGGAAATGAAATGCATGTTCCTTCTTTTTTACATTAAAACGCAAGACATCTTAGAAAGTAGAGAGGGGTATTCGATTGTCCAGAGATAATCAATTACTAGATGTTCAAAACCTTCACACAGGTTTTCGTATCAAAGACGATTACTATGACGCAGTAGATGGTATTTCTTTTACACTGGATCGTAATGAGATCTTAGCAATCGTAGGAGAATCTGGTTGCGGAAAAAGTACGTTGGCTACAACGATCATGGGGCTACATGACCCAAACAACACGAAAATCACTGGGGAAATCTTATATAAAGATTTAAACTTGTCAAACTTAAATGAAACGTTATACAACAAAATTCGCGGAAATGATATTGGGATGATTTTCCAAGATCCGTTGTCTGCACTGAATCCGTTGATGCGGATCGAAGACCAAATCAAAGAAGGTTTGTCTTATCATACAGATATGAATGCCGAACAGCGCCAAGCACGAGCATTAGAATTATTAGAACAAGTTGGGATTCCAAATCCGCCACGTGTAGGACGTCAATACCCTCATGAATTGTCTGGTGGGATGCGTCAGCGGGTCATCATCGCGATCGCGATTGCTTGTAAACCGCCAATCATCATTGCGGATGAGCCAACGACAGCGTTGGACGTGACGATCCAAGCACAGATCCTTGATCTACTAAAAGATTTGCAAGAAGAAACGCAAACGGGGATCATTTTGATCACCCACGATTTAGGTGTCGTAGCAGAGATGGCCGACCGAGTAGCCGTAATGTATGGGGGACAGTTTGTGGAAGTCGCATCAGCCGAAGAGTTGTTTGCCAATCCGAAACATCCATACACCCGCTCATTGCTTAACTCGATCCCTCAAGAAAATTCTCAAGACAGTGAACTGCATGTGATCGAAGGGGTGGTTCCTTCCTTGAAAAATATGCCTCGGACTGGTTGTCGGTTTGCTGCACGGATTCCTTGGATCCCTGAAAGCGACCACGAAGCAAACCCAGTCTTGCATGAAGTAGCACCTGATCATTTGGTCCGTTGCACATGCTACAAGCATTTTCATTTTAGAGACGAAGAAGGAGAAGTGTAGATGACAGAATTAATTACAATCAAAGATCTGAAAGTCCACTATCCTATTCGCAGCGGATTCTTCAACCGCGTCACGGATCACGTGTACGCCGTTGATGGTGTGGACTTCGTCATTGAAAAAGGAAAAACCTACGGATTGGTTGGTGAGTCTGGTTCTGGTAAATCCACAACTGGGAAAGCTATCGTTGGGTTAGAAAAAATCACTAGCGGCGAAATCATTTATGATGGGCAAGACGTGACTAAACGTTCTGTCCGCAAGAAAATGAACTACAACAAAGATGTCCAAATGATTTTCCAAGATTCAATGTCTAGCTTGAATCCTAAAAAACGTGTGGTGGACATTATCGCAGAACCATTGCGCAACTTTGAACGCTTAAGCGATCAAGAAGAGAAAACACGTGTGAAAAGTTTGTTGGATATCGTTGGGATGCCAGAAGATGCCCTATACAAATATCCTCATGAATTCTCTGGCGGACAACGTCAACGGTTAGGGGTTGCCCGTGCGGTAGCTTCCAATCCAAAACTGATCGTCGCCGATGAGCCGGTTTCAGCTCTTGACTTATCCGTGCAAGCACAGGTACTGAACTTTATGAAACGGATCCAGCAAGAATTCGGCTTAAGTTTCTTATTTATCTCTCATGACTTAGGGGTCGTAAAACATATGTGCGACAATATCGCCATCATGTACAAAGGCCGCTTCGTTGAGATCGGGACACGGGAAGATATCTACCAAGACCCGCGTCACATCTATACAAAACGTTTATTATCAGCGATTCCTCAAATCGACGTAAAAAATCGCGATGCTCACAAAGAAAACCGCCGCAAGGTCGAGTTGGAATATGTGACCCATCAAAAAGATTACTACGACGAATCTGGCAGAGTGTATGACTTGCGTAAAATCACCGAGTCGCACCAAGTCGCATTGAAAAACGGGGGTGCTGAATAATGTGGAAAACAATTCTACGTCGTTTGTTGTTGATGATCCCACAAGTCATTATTTTGAGTATCTTGATTTTCTTGATCGCACAAGCAATGCCTGGGGATCCATTTACTGGTTTGATCAATCCAAACCAAGATCCAGCTGTTATTGAGCGGATGCGTGAAGCCGCTGGTTTGAATGACCCATGGTATACCCAGTATTTCCGCTGGATCGGAAATGCCTTAAAAGGGGACTTTGGACAAAGCTTCATCTTTAAATTGCCTGTTTCAACATTATTAGCAGGACGTATCAGCAATACATTGTGGTTATCCTTATTGACGGTCATTTTGACTTACGTGATTGCCATTCCTTTAGGGATGTGGGCAGGACGTTACCAAAATTCATTGCTTGATAAAGTCGTCGTTGTTTACAACTTCTTCAGTTTCGCCGTACCGTTGTTTATCTTTGCGTTGATCGCATTGTTCATCTTCGGTTACCGATTGGCTTGGTTCCCAACGGGTGGTTCCGTTGCACCGGGGGTCAGCGGCATGGCTGAGTTTTGGAGTCGCTTGTATCACCTACTATTACCGGCAATCACTTCTGCATTATTAGGAACAGCAGTGACGATCCAATACTTGCGAAGTGAAGTCATTGATTCGAAATCATTGGATTTCGTTCGTACCGCTCGTTCAAAAGGGGTACCAACGAACAAAGTCTTCTCACGTCACGTTTTCCGGAATGCATCGTTGCCGATCGCATCACAAATGGGCTACGAGATCACGTCATTGATCGCAGGTTCTGTGGTCATTGAGAAAATCTTCGCCTACCCAGGTGTCGGAAAACTGTTTATCGATAGTATCGTCCAACGGGACTATGCCGTGATCACTTCACTGACATTGATCTTAGGACTAGCGACCTTGATCGGTACGCTGCTGTCAGATATCATCATGAGTATTGTCGATCCAAGAATCAGAATCCAGTAATAGGAGGGGATAAATGTGTCTGAAAAGAAAGAAAAAGTACTAAAACAAGAGAGCATCCCGCCTATGGGATTGAAAATGATTTTTCGCGAATTCTTAAAAGATAAAATGGCGATTTTTTCATTAGTTTTGTTAGTCGCAGTTTTATTATTCGTGTTTATCGGCTCGGCAGTTATCGATCAATCACAAGTGATGCGTGTCAGCATCCTTGATAAATATGCTGTACCTGGCGCGATTTCGCCAAACGGCGGCACCTACCTTTTAGGGGCGGATGAAGGTGGCCGTGATGTTTGGGGACAATTGATCATCGGTGCGCGTAACTCAATCTTGATTGGTTTTTCAATCACGATCATTACGTCGATCGTTGGGGTCGGATTAGGGATCATCTCAGGTTACTACGGCGGCATCATTGATAACATTTTGATGCGTATCGTTGACTTCGTTATGATTTTGCCGATCATGTTGATCATTATCGTTATCGTATCGATCGTACCTCGTTATAACGTTTGGACCTTTATATGGGTCATGAGTGCCTTTTACTGGGTCGGAAAAGCAAGGCTCTTCCGAAGTAAGACCCTTTCAGAAGGCCGTCGCGACTATGTTAGTGCATCGAAAACCCTCGGAACCAATGACTTTGTCATCATGTTCCGCGAAATCATGCCGAACCTTAGCTCATTGATCATCACCAACTTAACAATGAACTTTGCAGCGAATATCGGTATTGAAACGACACTAACATTCTTAGGTTTTGGTCTGCCGACCAATGTTCCAAGTTTGGGAACACTGATCGGATATGCCAGCAGCGGTGATGTGCTGGTCAACAGACAGTGGATCTGGTTACCCGCATCAATTCTAATTTTAGTCTTGATGTTGAGTATCAATTACGTTGGTCAAGCATTTAAGCGTTCAGCGGATGCGCGTCAACGACTAGGATAAACAAGGAGGATACAGGATGAAGAAAAATATTTTTGGTATGGTCACTCTTTTGTCAGTGTTAGCATTGGCAGCTTGTGGCAGCAACGGCGGCGGAACCGATTCTTCTGGTGGCGGCAATGCAGCGACAGAAACAGAAGATATCAGCTCAATGCCAACAGAAGTCAACAATGACGAGGATGCAATCGAAGGCGGAACATTGGACGTTGCAGTAGTGATGGATACGCAGTTCCAAGGGTTGTTCCAAACAGAATTTTATCAAGATAACTATGATTTCCAATTTATGCAACCAAGTAATGAAAGTTTGTTCTTAACAGACGCCGATTTCCGAATCGTTGATGGTGGTGCGGCTAATCTTGAATTAGACGAAGAGAACAACACAGCAACAATCACATTGCGGGACAACTTGAAATGGTCTGACGGTGAAGATGTAACGGCAGATGACGTGATCTTCTCTTATGAAGTAATCGGTCATAAAGATTATACAGGTATCCGTTACGATAATAACTTTACTAACATTGTTGGTATGGAAGATTATCATGATGGCAAATCTGATACAATTTCTGGTATCACCAAAGAAAGTGACAAAGTTGTTAAAATTCAATACAAAGAAGTTCATCCTGGTATGATGCAAGCAGGTGGCGGTATTTGGTCTTCAGCATTACCAAAACACGCCTTTGAAGGAATTGAAGTCAAAGACATGGAATCAAGCGATCCTGTTCGTAAAACACCAATCGTCTTTGGTCCATATGTAATGTCAAATATTGTTGCAGGAGAATCTGTTGAGTATGTACCAAATGAGTACTACTATGGCGGCGCTCCTAAAATGGATAAATTATCATTTAAAGCTGTTCCAACTTCTTCAATCGTAGAAGCTTTGAATGCGAAACAATATGATATTGCATTGTCAATGCCAACAGATACGTACCCAACCTACAAAGATACTGATGGTTACCAAATCTTAGGTCGTCCTGAACAAGCCTATACTTATATCGGCTTTAAATTGGGGACTTGGAATGATGAAGAAGGAAAAGTTAATTACGATCCTGATTCAAAAATGGCGGATAAATCATTGCGTCAAGCAATGGGCTATGCATTAGATAATGATGCTGTCGGAAGTCGTTTCTATAATGGCTTGCGTACAAATGCAACGACATTGATCCCACCAGTATTCGGCACATTGCACAACACCGAAGTAGAAGGCTACACATTAAACATCGACAAAGCAAATCAATTACTTGATGATGCTGGTTATAAAGATGTCGATGGTGATGGCATGCGTGAAGACAAAAATGGTGAGAAATTAACCATCAACTTTGCTTCAATGTCAGGTGGCGAAACAGCACAACCATTAGCAGATTACTACATTCAACAATGGAATGAAATCGGCCTTGATGTACAGTACACAACTGGTCGTTTGATTGACTTCCAAGCATTCTATGACAAGCTGAAAAATGATGATCCTGAAGTTGATGTTTACCAAGGTGCATGGGGAACTGGATCAGATCCTTCTCCAACTGGCCTTTATGGACCAAACTCAGCATTCAACTACACTCGTTTTGAATCTGAAGAAAACACGAAGCTATTAGAAGCAATCGATTCAAAAGATTCATTTGACGAAACAAAACGTAAAGAAGCATTTGATGCATGGCAAGAATATGCTGCAGATGAAGCATTCGTAATCCCAACACTTTATCGTAATGAAGTTTTACCAATTTCAAATCGCGTGAAAGACTTTACATGGGCATATGATGCAGACCATAACACATGGGCAACAGTTTCAGTTACAGCTGAATCTCGTTAATCAATGATCGTTGAAAAGGCGTCCTTTCTGGGACGTCTTTTTTCTTGTTTTTTTGCAGGTATCTGAGGAAAACAGGCTTTTTTTATACAGGAGAAGAATAAGTAGATAAAATTTTATTACGGTCTTTCCAAGAATTTGGAGGAAACATTTCATAATTCGGCAAAAACCAGTATAATAGGGAAGTGTCGATAAACTAATGAAGGAATGTGACAAATGAATACACAATTAACGAAAGAACTAAAAGAAAAGTTTGATATTGTGTTCCATGATGTAGATCTGCTTGAACAAGCGTTTACGCATTCATCTTATGTGAATGAGCACCGCAACTTGCACTTGTCAGATAACGAACGTTTAGAGTTTTTGGGCGATGCTGTCTTAGAGTTGATCGTTTCACGGTATTTGTATCGTGAATTGCCAGATCTGCCCGAAGGTAAGCTGACGAAGCTACGGGCGGCAATCGTTCGCGAAGACAGTTTATCCATGTTTGCCAAAGATTGCCGATTCGATGAATACATTCGTCTAGGCAAAGGGGAAGAAAACTCTGGCGGTCGTAAACGACCTTCTTTGCTTTGTGATCTATTTGAAGCCTTTTTAGGTGCGTTATACTTGGACCAAGGACTGGAAAGTGTCAGCGGCTTTTTGACGAAAGTTGTTTTTCCAAAAGTAAAAGCAGGTGCTTTTTCCCATGAGATGGATCACAAGACCCGCTTGCAAGAAGTCTTGCAACGTGGCGGCGATGTTTCCATCAACTATCGTTTGATCAAAGAAGCAGGCCCCGCCCATGAACGGATTTTTTGGACGGAAGTCTATTGCGATGATACCTTGATCGGAAAAGGACAAGGAAAATCGAAGAAATTATCAGAACAGGACGCCGCGGCGAATGCCTTGGCGGATCTTGAACAGTAAGAGAGGACTGGCGGAGTGTATTTAAAACGAATAGAGATTGCCGGCTTTAAATCCTTTGCCGACCGCACAGTCATTGATTTCGAACATCGTGTGACTGCAGTCGTCGGACCAAATGGCAGCGGCAAGAGCAATATTACCGAAGCGATTCGTTGGGTTTTAGGAGAACAATCTGCCAAAAATCTACGTGGTGGCAAAATGCCTGATGTTATTTTTGCAGGTTCTGACACCCGCAGAGCGCTAAATATAGCGGAAGTGACGATCGTTTTAGACAATAGCGATCATTACTTACCGATGGATTACAGTGAGATCAGCGTGACTCGCCGCTTGAGAAGAACCGGCGAAAGCGACTTTTTCTTAAATAAACAAGCTTGCCGCTTAAAGGACATCCAAGAGTTATTCATGGATTCTGGGTTGGGGAAAGAATCATTTTCGATCATTTCCCAAGGCAAGGTAGAAGCAATTTTCAGCAGCAAACCAGAAGACCGTCGTGGGATTTTTGAAGAAGCGGCGGGGGTATTGAAGTACAAACAGCGGAAAAAGAAAGCCGAGCAAAAGTTGTTTGAAACGGAAGACAATTTAAGCCGTCTACAAGATATCATTTATGAACTAGAAGATCAGTTGGTGCCTTTGGCAGCCCAAAGTGACGCAGCCAATCGCTTTTTAGCGTTAAAAGAAAAATTGACGACGGTTGATGTGGCCTATGCGGTCTTAGAGATCACGAAAGCAAAAGAAGCGTGGGAGACAGCCAAAGCTCAACTGAGTACCTTTAACCAAGAACTGGCGCAGATTTCCGAAAAGATCAACCAAGGGGAACTGTCGCTACATTCTTTGCGGCAACAACGTACCGCCTTTGATGAAACGTTGGAGCGTTTGAATCAGCAGCTTTTAGAGGTCACCGAAGGACTGAAGCAAGCTGAAGGACAAAAAGAAGTCTTGGATGAACGATCAAAACATACGCAAAAAAGCTCTGCGGAATACCAAGAAACCTTAGAGGAAGTAACGGAACGGGTCACGCTTTTAAATGAAGAAAAAGCGGAACTGATTGGCTTGCTTTCACAAAAGAATCGGAGTGTGCAGGAAGTTGAAGCAGCGATGCTGGCGTGTCAGCAAGAGCGGGAAAAGTACCAACGTTCAGCAAAAGAAATCATTGAAGAATTGCGTAGCCAATATGTCGAAGCCATGCAAGAGCAGGCAACGATCGGAAACGAATTGAAATACTTGGAGCGTCAATACCAGCAAGAAGCCGCGAAAAATCAAACGGCGTTGAGCAAGCAGACGCAAATGAATACGTCGTTGAAAGAAAAGACGACGGAAGCGCAAATCGTGGAAGAACAGCTAACGCAGGCTAAGGTGATTTTAGAAGAACAACGCAAGCAATACATCCATCTTCAAGAAAAAGCTCAGACCAACAAAAAACGCTTTGATGAAGAACAAAAGAAAATGTATCAGTTAATGAGTCAAGTGCAGCAGGTACGAGCGAAACAGCGCAGTCTGCAAGACATTCAAGAAAATTATAGCGGCTTCTATCAAGGCGTTCGCTTGATTTTGAAAAACAAACAGCAAATCAGCGGCATCGTTGGCGCAGTAGCGGAGTTGATCGATGTGCCACAAGACTATACCGTGGCGATCGAGACCGCACTAGGCGCCGCTGCACAGCATGTCGTCGTTAAAAATGAACGAGATGCACGGTCAGCCATCACGTATTTGAAAGAAAATCGCGGCGGTCGTGCCACTTTCTTACCGTTGACGACCATCAAAGCCCGTCATTTGCCAGATTATGCCCGCAATCAAGCCAAGCAAGTGTCTGGCTTTATCGGTGTTGCCAGCGAATTGGTACAGTCGTCTGAACACGTTCAAACCATTACGGATAACTTGTTAGGTAGTATCTTGATTGCCGAAGACTTGCAAAGTGCCAATGCGTTAGCACGGGCATTGAACTATAGCTATCGGGTCGTTTCTTTAGAAGGGGATGTCATGAATGCTGGCGGTTCCATGACGGGTGGCGCAACGAAGAAAAATGCCGGTAGTTTGTTTAGCCAAAGCAATGAGCTGCAACAATTGACGGCACAAGCGGCGCAACTGGATGAGCGGCTTTTAAAAACGGAAAAGCAAGTCCAGCATTTTGAAGCAGCGACCAAAGAAGCACAAGCAGCACTAGAAGAATTGCGGACGCAAGGGGAACAGGCTCGTATGACGGAGCATGAGCTGCAAAGCCGCTTACAAAATCTTGAGAATGACCTGAGCCGCTTGAAGCAAGAGCAGCAAGTGTTTGATTTTGAACATCGCGAAGTGCAAGCCTTCTTTGAAGAATATGATGAGAAGAAGACGAGTTTGGAAGAACAGCAAAAGAATATTGCGGCGCAATTGGCGAAAATCGATCAAGATATTCATCAAATGAATGCCGAAGAAGACTTGATCGAGGAAAAACGCCAAACCTTAGCACAAGAAAGTGCGCGCTTGCAGGCAGCTTTCGCCGTTCAAAAAGAACAAGTGGCGCATTTGCAGCAAAAAATTGCCGCTACGAATCAAGCATTGGAAGAAAACGAAGCGCGTCAGCACTCCTTAGAACGGCAGTTAGCTGCCTTGACAAGTAACGTCAGCGATCATGAGTTTTCAGAAGAAAACATTCTTCAGCGAATTGAAGCATTCACAAAAACCAAGCAGCAGGTAACAGCGGAATTGACGGTGATTCGTGAACAACGGCAAGTGGTTCAACAAGAAATCGGCGCATTAGACGAATCCCTGAGTGCTGAAAACTTAACGCAAAAAGAAAAGCTGTCAGAAAAAACTGAAGTTGAGATCGAAAAAAATCGCGCAGAATTGGTGATGGACAATCGTTTGTTGTATTTACAAGAAGAATACAATCTCACCTTTGAAAAGGCCGCGCAAGATTTCCCTGAAATCGAGGATGCAGAACAAGCCAAAATCGACATTCAGGAACTAAAACATGCGATCGAGCAAATTGGTCCAGTCAATTTAAATGCGATCGAACAATATGAACAAGTCAATCAACGGCATTTGTTCTTAACGAGTCAGCGAGATGATCTGCTGTCGGCTAAAGCACAGCTGTTTGATACGATGTCTGAAATGGATGAAGAAGTCAAAACCCGTTTCGGCGAAGTCTTCGATGCGATCCGTCTGCAATTCAAACAAGTATTTCCTAATATGTTTGGCGGCGGTCATGCGGAATTAGTCTTAACAGATCCGAAAGATTTATTGAACACTGGGATCGAGATTGAAGCCCAACCACCGGGCAAGAAATTGCAAAACCTCAGCTTGCTATCAGGGGGCGAACGGGCGCTGACTGCGATTGCGTTATTGTTTTCCATTATTCAAGTTCGTCCAGTACCGTTTTGTGTGCTTGACGAAGTGGAAGCAGCATTGGATGAGGCCAATGTCTCTCGTTTCGGTCATTACTTGAGTGCTTTCCAAAATGATACGCAGTTTATCGTCGTGACCCACCGCAAAGGAACGATGGAAGCCGCAGATGTGTTGTATGGTGTGACCATGCAAGAGTCCGGAGTGTCGAAGACCGTGTCCGTGCGCTTAGAAGAAGTGCGTGAAGGCGGTAGTTTTGCAGCAGATCAAGCATAGAGGAGGAATGGTATGATTAAACTGATTGCGATCGATTTAGACGGAACGTTATTGAATGACAAAAAAGAAGTGACTCCTCGCAACAAAGAGGTACTTGCTCGTGCTAAAGCACAAGGCGTGAAAATCGTTATTTGTACCGGACGTCCGTTGCGGGCGATCCGTCCCTATTTAGAAGAATTATCGCTGAAAGAACCCGGCGACTACAGTATCACCTTTAACGGCGGTTTGGTTCAAAAAAATGAGACTGGCGAGATCATTGAAAAAGCAGCGATGCAGCTGGCAGATATCCATGAATTGGTTTCAGTGGCGGAAGACTTAAATTTGCCTCTAGACGTGGTATCAGAAGAGATCGTCTTGAGTTTGCCGACTTCAGCAGCGCATCCATCGATTTATGGCTCCTTGAATCCTTTATTGGATTGTCGTCCTTTTGCCGTAGCTGATCTGGATGAATCGATGCTCTATAATAAAGCGGTGATCGCCTACCATCAGGAAGTTTTGGATCCTAAGATCCCTGAGATTTCCTCAGAGATCCGCGAGAAATATGAAATCATCAAAAGCCGGAATAACCTGTTGGAATTTATGCCTAAAGGAATCACCAAAGCCTATGGTATCAGCCTATTGGCGCAAGATTTAGGGATCAAGCAAGAAGAAGTGATGGCGATCGGTGATGAAGAAAATGACTTGCCGATGATTCGCTATGCAGGGATTGGCGTAGCGATGGCCAATGCCGTGCCAATCATTAAAGAAGCGGCTGACGTTGTCACCCTTTCAAACCAAGAAGACGGTGTGGCAGCAGTGATTGAAGAATATGTCTTAAAAGGAGGTGCGTAAGATGGGATTTTTTGACAAAATCAAAAAAGCGCTGATTGGAGAAACCAAAGAAGCAGAGCAAGAAATCGACAAACCGATAGTCGATGCTGACTCACCAGAGGCACAGCGTTCAGAAGAAAGACAGCCAGCACAAACTCCTGCTGAACATGAAGCTTCAGAACCAGTGGCACCTGCAGACGCCGCCGACTCCAGTGATTTGGAGGCAGAGCAAGAAACTGCGGAAACTTTTCCACAGCAAGAAGCAACGGTAGCGAATAAAGTAGAAGAAGCACCAAGTGTTCCAGTTGAAGTGGCTAAGGATACACCATCAGAGGAAGTACCAGCTTCTGAACCAATCCTTCAAGCAGCGCCAGAGACGGAAAGTGTGCAGGACAAATACACCAAAGGATTGACGAAATCACGGAAAACCTTTGGGCAACGGATGAACGAATTGTTTGCCAACTTCCGTACGGTGGACGAAGACTTCTTCGAAGAAGTGGAAGAAACGCTGATCGGCGCAGACGTCGGCTTTGATGCGGCGATGAAGATCGCGGATGCATTGAGACAAGAAGTCAAATTGCGTAATGTGAAGAAAACGGCAGATGTCCAAAATGTCATCATCGAAAAACTGGTTGACCTATATGGGGAAGCGGGTGTCGGTGAAGTCAACGAGTTGAACATGCAACCGGGGTTGACCGTCATTTTATTTGTTGGCGTGAACGGTGTTGGGAAAACCACCAGCATCGGGAAATTAGCCCATCAATTCAAAGCCGAAGGCAAGAAAGTCTTATTGGCTGCAGCGGATACTTTCCGTGCCGGTGCCATCGATCAATTAGTGGTCTGGGGTGAACGGGCTGGGGTTGAAGTCGTTCGTGGCAATGCAGGAGGCGATCCAGCAGCGGTTGTGTTTGATGCGATGGAGCGCGCAAAACGAGAAAATGCTGACGTTTTATTAGTAGATACAGCTGGTCGTTTGCAAAACAAAGTCAATTTGATGAACGAATTAGAAAAAATCAAACGGATCATTCAGCGAGTGGACCCAACGGCCCCTCATGAAGTCTTGCTCGTGTTGGATGCAACAACGGGGCAAAATGCCATGAATCAAGCAAAACAGTTTAAAGAGACGACGGATGTTTCTGGCCTCGTCTTAACCAAACTTGATGGCACAGCTAAAGGAGGGATCGTCTTGGCGATCCGTAACGAGCTGCGGCTGCCAGTCAAATTAGTGGGACTTGGAGAAGGCATCAACGATTTAGAACCATTTGATCCAAATGAATTTGTCGTCGGCTTATTCAAAGGCTTGATCAAAGAATAAAAAAAGAAGAGCCCTGTGTCAGGTCAAATACCTGCACATGGCTCTCCTTTATTGTTGCTTTTGTGAGATCAAAGGGAAGAGAAAACGGGTCGTCGTCTCTTTCCATGAGCTTGACTTGTGACGGAAAGCTGAGAACACTTGGCGTGGCAAATGTGGGTACAGCGATGCACGACTTTGCCAAAAATCAGGAAAAGCAGTTTGAACGATTCGTTTTCTTCTGCGCTGTCTAAAAACTTTGGGAAGTATCAGGCAGAATACAACGAGTTGAACGAGGGGGAAAGATTATTTCTTAAGTTCCCCTTGGCGCTCAGTGATCATTTTTTCCAAGTTGTTCAACGTATCGATATCTTTATTGGTTTCGATAAAGTTCGTAATCAAATTCAATAAAGATTGATCAGACAATTCTGCTGCTAAGAAGTCTTCTTGGGTCACATTCGGAGAATACAACCGAGTCAAAACAGTACCGCTGTAGCCGATATCTGCTACTTTCAATAAGTCGTGGTTTTTTAGTTTACGTACGACTGCTTGAATGGTATTCTTGCTTAGATCTTGCTGTTGGACAGCAATGTCATTTGCAGAAAGAGGTTTGTCTGAATTCCAGAAGATATTCATGATTTGACGTTCGCGTTTGGTAAGATTAAGTGGCTTCATTCACTATTCTTCCTTTCAAAAAAGAGTAATATGGACATAATAATTTACTGTTCTATAAGCAGTATACTTTATTTTGAAGGTAAATATCAAATTTATTCAAGTATTTTATAAATTCTTGGTAATTTTAGTAAGAGATATTACAAGTGAGGAGCAAATTTCTGCATTTTTCACCATTTTTCACTATAATAGATGGAAAGAAACAGAATATAAGAAAAAAATAGTAGAAGAACATAGAGGGCAGTCGAATGAAAATAAAAACATTGTTATCACATAAAGAGCTTTTTCCCTATTTATTGAAAGGACGCTATGGGATTGAGCGTGAAGCGCAACGGGTGCGGCTCGATGGGACGTTCGCGGGAACCGATCATCCGAAAGCGCTGGGCAATCGGCGCTTCCATCCCTATATCCAAACGGATTTTGCGGAAAATCAACTGGAACTGATCACGCCGGTCGCGGATTCAGTGGATGAATTGTTCCGTTTCTTAGGGGCCATCCACGATGTGGCATATCGTTCAATGGCAGCAGAAGAAATGCTCTGGCCTTTGAGTATGCCACCGGCTTTACCAGAAAAAGAAGAAGACATCGTCATTGCTAAATTAGACCAATTTGAAGATGTGCTCTACCGCCGCTATTTGGCCAAAACTTATGGTCGCCGTAAGCAAATGGTCAGTGGGATACATTTCAATTTTGAATTTGCGGAAGACTTTTTGCAGCAACTGTATGCTTTATCTGAAACGAAGGAAAGCTATCAAGCCTTTAAAACGGCGCTTTATTTGAAAGTAACTCGCAATTATTTGCATTATCGCTGGTTTTTGACGTATTTCTTTGGGGCGACCCCTGCATCAGAAGCCAATTATTTTACGACAGAAAACGGACCGCAAGAACCAGTCCGCAGTATTCGCAATAGCCGTTATGGCTACACGAATCACGAAGACGTCAAGGTATCTTATGCTTCGTTAGAGACCTATCTTGCGGATATTGCCAACTTAGTGGAGACAGGAAAGCTTTCAGAAGAAAAAGAATTTTATGCGCCAGTGCGTTTACGTGGGGGAAAACGGGTCGCAGATCTAGCCTCAGCTGGTATCCGTTATATTGAGTTAAGAAATATCGATATCGATCCCTTTGCCCGCTATGGCATTTCCAAAGAGCAAGTCGCGTTCTTACATTTCTTCTTATTGTTTTTAAGTACAAAAGAAGAAGGCAGCGATGCCGATACGTGGATCGAAGAAGGCAATCAGAAAAATGATCAGGTCGCATTAGAACACCCACTTGCACGATTGACTTATCAGCAAGAAGCGCAAGCACTGATTGCTGAAATGATGGACTTTGCCCAAGCCCTTGAGCTGCCGCATCCGCCATTTTTGGATCAGCTTTCTGAGATGCTGGCTGAACCAGAAAGAACCTTCGCTGGACGTCTTTTCTCAGCGAGTCAAGCAACCAGCCAAGCGCAGACAGCAACATTGCTGGGACAAAAGTATCATCATGCTGCTTGGGAAAAACCGTATCAATTGGCTGGTTTTCGAGCAATGGAATTGTCGACCCAGATTCTCTTGTTCGATGCGATCCAAAAAGGTATCGAAGTGACGGTACTGGATGAAACGGATCAGTTCTTGAAATTAGCCGTGAAAGACCACATCGAATATATTAAAAATGCCAATATGACCAGTAAGGATCAGTACATCGTCCCATTGATCATGGCGAATAAAACGGTCACTAAAAAAATCTTAGCCGAAAATGGCTTTCATGTACCAGGTGGCGCTGAATTCGCTTCGGCAGAAGAAGCAATCGCGTTTTATCCGCAGATCGCCCACAACGGGTTTGTGGTAAAACCGAAAACCACCAACTATGGGATCGGTATCTCGATTTTCAAAGAAGGTGCCTCTTTAGAGGATTATCAAGCGGCGGTCGCCATTGCCTTTGCGGAAGATGATTCGATCCTCGTTGAGACCTTTTTATCAGGGACGGAATATCGGTTCTTCGTGATCGATGGGCGAGTCGATGCGATTTTATTACGTATCCCAGCCAATGTCGTGGGTGACGGCAAGCGCACGATCACGGAACTCGTCGCAGAGAAAAATCTCGATCCATTGCGCGGCACCCATCATCGGACTCCATTAGAGTTGATCCAATTAGGGGAACTGGAACAACTGATGTTAAAAGAGCAAGGGTATCAAGTGGATTCAGTGCCAGAAGAGGGGCAGATCGTTTATTTGCGAGAAAACTCGAATATCAGTACTGGCGGTGATTCTATCGATGTAACGGATGACTTCAACGATGACTACAAACAAGTAGCAGTCGATGCGGTCGCCGCATTACAAGCGTCTATCAGCGGAATCGATCTGATTATTCCAGATAAAACCAAGCCAGCCAATGAACCGGGGGCTTATGGAATCATTGAAGCCAATTTCAACCCAGCGATGCATATGCACGTTTATCCATACAGCGGGAAAGGCCGACGCTTAACTATGTCTGTTTTACGCCTGTTGTTCCCTGAAGTCTTCGAGAGCTGATGGAAGCATAGAGAGCAAAGAACTGCACACTTTGGAAGGTGATTCCCTTCGAAAGTGTGCAGTCTTTTTATTAGGCTTCAAAAGCAGCAATCTCAATCGTTTGTTTTGTTTCTTCCACCTTGAGACCCGTTCGGGCTTCCCACCATTGTTTCATTTCTTTTTCATACGTGGTAGGAAAACGTTGGATCAAGGTCAATAACGGTACGCCTTGAATCGAGGCATAGGGAAAGTTTAAAACCAGATTGTACTTCAGTTCTGACAGGAGGCTATAATATTGAAACATCATAAAGTTCATTTCATTCTTATCCTCCAGCAGGAGCACTTTCGGAGCGCGATCCAGCATAAAACCCAAGCTGCGCATCATGAACAATACGCCATCTAGATGGCTGGATTCGATCGTAGGGGCCGTTTTCAACAAATCGATATGCAGATCCAAAGCATCAAGCAGTTCTTTCTTTAATGAAAGGTAGGGCGGTGTTGATTGTTCCATGATAGTTCCTCCTTTTAATGGAAAAGTCGTTTCCAAAATGACATTTTCTCTGGTTGTTCCTGCTCTTTATCCGATGGAGCGGCAGCTGCAGGGAATTTTTTTTCGATATCGATGACGTCTTGATTGACGGCTTCTTTCCCGGCAATCAGCAAGCCAATACTGTCTGGATCGGCATCTTGGGCATCGGAGACGATCCGAAATTCCATCTGTTGTTTGGTCAGTAAAGTGATGTAATCGGTCTGGATCGATTCTGGCAATTTTCCGTTGAGCAGCACGAGTGCTCCTTGATAATCTGGTAAGGCGTTTAAGAGCGTTTTCTGGTTGTCCTTCTTCTTCATTTCTGTTACTGTCATACTAAGATAACACCGTTCACGAAACGTGCCTAAATACTTGCGCTGTTCATCTGGGTTGACGCGAGGCGTCCCATACATTCCTGTATCAAGGCGTTTTTCTAATTCGTCTGACATTGAAGTATCCTCCTCAAAGCGTTTACTTATGTTTATTATAGCATATCCAGTAAATAGCAAAAGAGGGGTGCGATCGTGAGAGAGTTTTGATAGAAAGTAGGGATCCTATGACAACAAAAGAACGACATTTGCTATTATTAGCAGAAAATCAGCGGTTGGAGACACCGAGGCTGCTCTTGCGCCCCGTTTCCTTGGCGGATGCAGCGGACATGTTTGCCTATGCAAATGATGAAGAAACGACAGCCTTCGTCTTTGCTAGACATGGGTCGGTTGAAGAAACAAAACTGCGCATCGCCGAGTATTTTGTTGCTGCACCCTTAGGAAAATTTGCGATCGAAGAAAAAGACTCAGGCAAAATGATCGGGACCATCGATTTACGGGTGGAATCTGAAAAAGAGATCGCTGAGCTTGGTTATACATTAAGTCGCGATTACTGGGGGCAAGGGATCATGCCAGAAGCGGCAATGACACTGCTGCATTTTGGTTTTGAAACACTCGAATTGATTCGGATTTTTGCTCGACATGATGCCCGAAATCCCAAGTCTGGACGGGTCATGGAGAAAATTGGGATGAAATTGGAAGCAACGATCCCAGCTGCCCGCAAATCGGGTGAAGAAATCATCGATGAAGTCACGCGCGGCATCACCCTTGAGGAATGGAAAAAACGTATTATGTAAAGGAGGGCTCTCGTCATGGAACTGAACATTGAGCCAGCAGCAATTGAAAAAATAACCCCTTATGTGCAGCCAGACGATCGTCTCTATTTGGATTTTGAAGACGGCGTCGGTCCGTTTCCCGCAACGGAGATCACCTGCCGTTTGGACATCCATTTTCGCCTGATTATCGTGCCGCAAAGCTATCCAGAAGAAGGATTGGCGATCTACGACATCCCTTTAACGACACCATTAGGCACGATTTGGTTGAAGCAAGGGGCACAGGTGTATTTAGAAGAACAGACCCGGTTGCAGGTGGAACCGACCTATCAACGGTTGCAATTGATTGGAAATAGCGGGATCTTAGCTAACGATGTCCAATTGTTACGGATCGAAAAGCAGACGGCAGGCCACTGATATGGGCACGCTGGCGGTTATTAGCGACTTGCACGTCGATATCAACCAATTATTCGACCCCCATCTGAAGCTGATCGCTGATTATTTGCAGCAAAATCAGGTGACCCATCTGCATCTGGCAGGAGATGTGGCGAATAAAAAGCAACGGCTATTAGACGTGGTCGCATTTTTTCAAAGTCGACAGGTGCCAACGACCTTTCACTGGGGCAATCATGAAATGGTGGACTTGACGGAACAAGAGATCGAGGCTTTCGATGATCCCGCCTTTCTTAATTTTCAGACGTATCGCTTATCAGAAAAAACACTGCTGTTGGGAATCAATGGCTGGTATGACTACCAATATTCTGATCTGACCAGTGAATCTGAGATCTTGCGGCTGAAAAATTTGTTTTGGTATGACCGCATGATTCAGCGAAAGGGATCGGATAAGGAAATCAGTCAAGCCATTAATGAGCGTTTAGCGGAAACATTGGCCCGTTTGCCGCAAGACCAAGAAATTCTTCTTTCTACCCATTTTGTGCCCCAAGAAGCGTTTATTGTTCGTCAGACCGGCAAGTATGCCCGCTGGAACCACCTAAATGCGTTTTTAGGGTCGCCCGATTTTGGCGCAGTGATCGACCGCTACGCCAATGTTCGGGCAGTTGTCTTTGGGCATACCCATCGACGCTTTGAGAAAAAAGAACTTGCGGGAACCAGCTACTATTGCCGCCCCTTCGGCTACTATTATGAATGGCAGTTGACCCGCCGGTTCGTTATGGAAAATCACTTAGCAGAAGCATATTCGCCAACGAAAGTTCGGACGCTGCTGCGAAACCATCATGAGGCATTTGAGGACTATAAAACGACGCATCTTTTAGAAGAATTGGCGCAAGCGATCACACTACTGCCGTATTAGCGCAGCAACCGAGTCCTGCTTGTTTTCGTAATTGAATTTCCAAGCAATTTAAACCATTAGAAGAAAAACACAAAGGAGAAAAATTATGACATTTGAAGAAATCTTACCAGAATTAAAAGCCGGAAAAAAAATCATCCGTGAAGGTTGGGGCGGTTTTGAACTTTATGTGACATTCGTTGAAGGCGAAGTGTACGACAATGCCCCAGTCACCCCTTACTTTTTGATCAAAACAGCAGATGAGGGATTCTCGAGTTTCGCACCGACTGTTTGCGACATTCTTGCGGAAGATTGGAAAATCGTGGAATGACAGCATCGTGGATCGATGACAAAACGATTGTGTTTGTCACAGGAGCTGCTTCAGGCATCGGCAGAGCGCAAGCAGAGGCGTTTCTTGCAGAAGGCGCTCAAGTATTTGGGGTTGACTGCCAATCGTTTCCTGATACGCTTTTAGCCCAGCCCCGCTTTTTCGGCACGTGTTGCGATTTAGCGGTGGAAGAAAATTGTCTTGCAGCGGTCCAAGCTTGTGTTACACACTTTGGTGGCATGACGATCTTGTTGAATACAGCCGGGAAACTAGATGGCTATCATACGATCGCTGAGACGACATCAATGGAGTGGGAGGAGATATTTCAAACCAATGTCTCCAGCATGTTTTATTTAACGAAAGAAATTTTGCCGCTGATGCAAGCCAATGGTGGCGGAACGATCATTAATATGGCGTCGATCGCTGGAATGGTCGCAGGTGGAGGTGGGATCGCTTATACAACCGCAAAACACGCGATCGTCGGGTTTACCAAACAGTTGGCGTTGGATGTTGCAGATCAAGGGATCTCGGTGAAGGGCATCGCGCCAGGTGCGATTCAAACGCCGATGAATGCGGCTGATTTTGCCGGTGACGGAAAAATGGCGCAATGGGTGGCAGAGGAGACGCCGGTCAAGCGTTGGGCGCAACCAGAAGAAGTTGCAGCGCTGACCCTTTTTCTTGCCAGCCCGCAAGCTAGTTACTTGCAGGGGGCGATCGTGCCCATCGACGGTGGTTGGACCTTGAAATAACTAGCCTGAGCCCATTAGAGGAGGACGCCAATGAAGGAACAAGCGATCCAGAACTTGTTTGCAAAAAATCGTGAATGTCGACAACTGCTTACGATCATTGAAGCGTTACAGCTGCCGGATTGCTGGCTGTGTGCCGGGTACCTGCGGAATTATTTATGGGGTTTTCTCAGCGGAAAAATAGCGGAGGTGCCGATAACCGATATTGATGTCGTGTTTTATGATCCGACTGTAAGCGTAGAAGAAACAGCAGCGATCGAAGCGCAACTGCGCCGTTCGTTTCCCGAATTTCCTTGGGAGGTTCGAAATCAAGCATTGATGCACCAGCACAACTTTGCCGAGGAACCCACTTATACAAGTACCTTCGATGCTTTAACGAAGTTTCCAGAGCGTTGTACAGCGGTGGCGGCACGAATGAAACAAGGCGAGATTGAATTGATGGCGCCTTTCGGTTGGCAGGATGTTTGCAGTTTTCGGGTGCGTCCAACACCGCATTTCGCCCAAAATGACCAGTACCTTGCGGTTTACCGACAACGCCAAGCGATGAAGCAGTGGCAGAAAGTTTGGCCGCAGTTGTTGATTGAAGAGATCGACAACTAAAAAAGAACACTCGCGTGATGTGGCGATTTCCAAAAGTTAGACGAAAAAGCTAACTGATGGGAATCGCTGCATATGACGCGAGTGTTTTTTATTAACGCAAAGCCAGTCGTTGCGCCAAGCGGTTTCTTAAAAAGATACCTAGATAAGCTGCGGCAACGGCTTTGATGATCCCGGGGATAATAAACAAAACAAAACCACCGTTAAAAGCAGCCGGCCATGCCATGCCAGTGCTCCATTTCAGCCATAATGTACCAAACAACAAAGTTGCCAGCGCACCGACAATATTGCCAATCACTGCTCCTGTGTAGCGAAACGCCGTTTTTTCTACGACCAATCCAGTAAGCAATCCGTTAAAGAGGAAGCCGACTAAATAGCCTCCGGTTGGTCCTAACAAAACACCGATACCGCTGGAAAAACCAGCGAAAACGGGCAAACCGATCAATCCTAACAGCAAGTAGATGATGATCGCCATCGTTCCTGTTCGCGTGCCGAGGAAAGTCACCGCCAGTCCAATCGCAAAGGTTTGTCCTGTCAATGGGATCAAACCGAACGGAATCGTCAATTGGGAAAGACCAGCAATAATGATCGCAAATAATGCGGCATGGATTTGTTCACGTAATGATAATTTCATCGAATCCTTCTCTCTAGTAATAATTTCGTTAACCTAAAAAAGATTTATTTGGTTAACGAAATTATAAGCGGTGGTTTACCAAAAGTAAAGAAGAATCTTGTTTTTTTAGTGTCCTTTTTTTAATAGGACAAGTAAGTTCTTTGAGGAGAGGAAAGGGGCGATTTCTTCCAATTCATCTGTTGAGAAGGGCAGTGCTTGAACGAGATGGCAGATCGTTGCTTCTGTCAGAAACGGCAGCAGTTCTTCGATTTCATCATAAGACAAGCGTTCTGATGCGGTAACGTTTGGCTGTTCCAGGGCCGTCAGCAGGAGTTCATCCAGATACGGTGCAGGTAAAAAGGGAAGCAGTTCTTCAATCTCAGAAAAGCGAAAGTCAGGGGTTTCAAGCCAGCCTTTGATTTCTTCCGCCAAAAAGTTGGGGGTTAAAAAGGGCGCCGCCTCTTCCCAAAAAGCCATGGAATAGTGGTTGCCTTTAAGGATCTCTTCTATTTGGGGCTTTTTCAAAAACGGCAAGAGTTCTTCCATGACATCTTCTGGGATATTTTCGACGCCATTAAGCAAGTGCTGCAAGTCAGCACTATTCAAATGAGGTGCTAGTCTAGGCAATAAGTCTAGGTCTAAAGAAGATTCTTGAAACGGTTCTTCTTGAATCAGTGCCGATAGTTCTTGCGGTTTGATCAGCGGAGCTAGTTCGGCGATTTCTTTTGGCTGCGCGGTTCCTGCTTGATAATGTTGAACCGCAGCTGCTGGCTTCCCTAACATCTCATCGATCGATAGGCCTAAAATCGCCGCTAGCTGCGGCAATTTTTCAATGTCCGGCAGTGAGTTGCCCCGCTCCCAATTACTGACCGCTTGATAGCTGACAAGTAATTGGTCTGCCAAGTTGCTTTGGGTCAGATTTTTTTCTTTGCGTTTGGTAGCGATCTGCTGACCAATTTTTCTCATGTTGAATTCACTCATAAATGAATTCCCCCTTTCATGCTCTAAGTATAGTTTCTCAAAAGGTGAAAACGCAATCAAGCTGTGATTGAGTCGGCATTTGCCTGCTCAATCACAGCTTGAGTTTACGAATGGATCAGCTGAAGGAGGTGTTCACCAAACGCTTGTGTCGTTAAACAGACGGCTTCGGGCATCAACTGTGCGAAGTCGGCAGTGACGTGCTGACTTTGCAAGGCTTGTTCAATGGCTTGCGTCAGTATTGCAGCAGCTTCCGGCCAGTTCAAATGTTCTAATAGCATGCACGCCGATAGCAGCAGTGAACAGGGATTGGCTTTGCCAAGTCCTGCGATATCCGGTGCCGTTCCGTGGGTAGCTTCAAAGATGGCTGCCCCAGTATCGTAGTTGATATTGGCGCCGGGGGCGATCCCGATGCCGCCAACTTGTGCAGCGAGTGCATCAGAAATGTAGTCGCCGTTCAAATTACAAGTGGCAATGACATCGAATTTTTCTGGATACAAAAGGATCTGCTGTAAAAAGTTGTCGGCGATCACATCGTTAACAACGATCTTTCCAGCCGCTTTGGCCGAGGCAAGGGCGGCTTCGGCTGCCTTTGAACCATTTTCTGCTTTGATTTTGTTGTATTGATTCATTGTAAAACACTGGTCGGCGTACGTGGTTTCTGCAAGCTGATAGCCCCAGTTTTTAAATCCGCCTTCTGTAAATTTCATGATATTGCCTTTATGCACCAGTGTCACCGTGGGTCGCTTTTGAGTAATCGCATACTCAATGGCAGCAGCGATCAAGCGTTGACTGCCTTCTAAAGAGATCGGCTTGATGCCAATAGCGGAAGTTTTAGGAAAACGAATCGCCTTGACGGCAAAGTCTGCTTGCAGTGTCTGGATCAAACGCTGTGTTGCATCGTCGTCTTTGGCAAATTCGATGCCAGAATAAACATCTTCAGTATTTTCTCGAAAGATCACCATATCGGTTTTTTCTGGCTGTGTTAAAGGCGAAGGGACCCCTGTAAAATAGCGAACAGGTCTGACACAGGCATAAAGATCCAGGGTCTGCCGTAAGGTGACATTCAAGGAGCGAAAGCCCTCGCCAATCGGGGTAGTCAACGGTCCTTTCAAGGCGTATTGCTGGGCCTTGATCGTATCGATGGTTGCTTGCGGCAGCCATTCCCCTGTCTGTTCAAAGGCGGCTTCTCCAGCTAAAACTTCCAGCCACTCGATGTGGCGCTGATTGTCATAAGCTTTATTCACGGCTGCATCAATCACAGGTTGCGCAGCCTGCCAAATCTCGGCACCGATGCCGTCTCCTGCAATGTAAGGAATGGTGATCGTCGTTGCTTCATGGGTTGTTTGGTTAGACATGGGCAGCTCCTCCTAATTCCGCTTTTTTTCGAATGACCATTGGCAAAATTCCTTGATGCTTCCAATAGCGAATATCTGCAGGGGCATCAAAGCGTAGACGGGTCATAAAGGAGACAGTCCCTCCGTCGGTCCGTTGCGCAGTGACTTCGACCAGCTGCTTGACCGCTGGCTCTTCTGGCAAAGCGATCGAGAATGTTTCGCTGCCATCTAAAGCAAAAGAGGTGGCACTTTCACCAGCCAGATATTCAAGAGGAATGATCCCCATCATGACCAAGTTGCTGCGATGGATCCTTTCGAAGCTTTCTGCTAAGACGACTTTAACGCCTAACAATTGTGTCCCTTTGGCGGCCCAGTCGCGAGAAGAACCCATGCCATAATCTTTACCAGCTAAAATGATACAGCTTTGGCCGGCTTTTTGGTAATTCGTAGCGGCGTCAAATATCGACAAGGTTTCCCCAGTTGGAAAATAATGCGTGACACTGCCAGTACTGCCAGGAACCAGCTGGTTTTGCAGACGGATGTTGCCGAAAGTCCCCCGCATCATAATCTGATGATTGCCGCGCCGCGAACCAAAGGAATTGAATTCACGATATGGAACTTCTTTTTCTTGTAAAAATTTTCCGGCTGCTGAATCCATACTGATGCTGCCGGCAGGAGAAATATGGTCAGTGGTGACGGAATCGCCCAATTTTGCCAAGACTTTCAGATCGGCTAAGACATCTGGTTTAGGCAATTCTTTGGTCAATGTTTCAAAGTAGGGTGGATGAGCAATGTAAGTAGATTGTTCCTCCCATTCATAACATGCGCTCGTGGTGGTTTCGATCGCATTCCAGCGTTCATTGGCATCAAAAAGATGCTCATAGGCAGCGCGAAATGCTTCTGGTCCGACGTATTCTTGAACGTAAGCATTGACTTCTTCATTGCTAGGCCAAATATCAGACAAATACACCGGCTCGTCATTGACGATAGCTAATGGTTCTTTTGTAAGATCTTTGCGAATGCTGCCAGCGATCGCATAGGCAACAACTAACGGCGGCGAAGCCAAATAGTTGGCTTTGATCTGTGGATGGATTCTTCCTTCAAAATTCCGATTGCCTGACAGAACCGACGCCACCAGTAGATTTTCCGCCTCAATTGCTTCAGCGACCGGCGCTTCTAAAGGACCGGAATTTCCGATACAGGTGGTACAACCGTAGCCCACTAAATAAAAGCCGAGTTGCTCTAAATACGGCAGCAAACCACTGTTTTGCAAATAGGTGGTCACGATCTGGGAGCCAGGTGCAAGGGAGGTTTTGACCGTACGAGGGACGGTCAAACCTTTTTCAATGGCTTTTTTGGCCAATAAGCCTGCAGAGAGCATGACGAAAGGATTGCTAGTATTCGTACAGCTAGTGATCGCCGCCAAAACGATATCGCCGGTCTCTAATTTGTCTGCTGCAGCATCTGGCCAAGTAACGCTGGCTTCTTTTTGCCATTCATCCTCCGAAAGTCCAAAGCCCTTGGGACCAACGGCTGCCGTGACTGATTGTTCAAAATCCTGACGGACTGCTGGAAGCAAAATCCGATCTTGCGGGCGTTTGGGGCCCGCTAATGCCGGCTGAACTTCTGCTAGATCAATGGTGATCGCCTTAGTATAGGTCGGCACGGTCGTTTCATCATAAAAGAAATGGTTGGCTTTGGCATAAGCGGTAACGAGTTCGATCAGCTCGCTGGAGCGCCCGGTCGTTGCCAAGTAGTTCAAGGTCTCTTGATCGATCGGACAAAAACCGCAAGTGGCACCATATTCAGGGGCCATGTTCGCTAATGTCGCCCGATCGGCTAAGCTCAAATGACCATAGCCCGGGCCAAAGTATTCGACAAATTTTCCAACCACTTTTTCGATCCGCAGCACTTCGGTTACTTTTAGTGCTAAATCGGTAGCTGTGGTACCTGCAGGCATCTCGTTGATAAATTTCACCCCGATGACTTCAGGTGTAGGAAAGAAAGAAGGTTCGCCAAGAATCGCAGCTTCCGCTTCAATACCGCCAACCCCCCAACCGAGGACCCCCAAACCGTTGATCATCGTGGTGTGAGAATCGGTTCCTTGCAATGTATCAGGAAACAGCAGACGTTGTTCTTCGTGTGTTTTTTGCAAGATCACATCAGACAATGATTCGATGTTGACTTGATGAATGATCCCTGTTTCAGGCGGAACGACTTCGAAATTGTCGAAAGAACCTTGTGCCCATTTCAAGAATTGATAGCGTTCTGCGTTGCGTTCAAATTCCCGCTCCGTATTAAAAGCGATCGCCCCGGGCGTACCGGCTTGATCGACTTGCACAGAGTGGTCGACGACGAGTGTGACGGGGATCTCAGGATTGATGTCTTCTGCGGCACCGCCTAAAGCGACCATCGCATCCCGCATGGCAGCCAGATCAACGACTGCAGGCACCCCAGTAAAGTCTTGCAAGACGACCCGCTCTGGTTTGAATGGCACGACACCGGTAGGGCTTTCTGCCTGCCAATTCGCTAAAAATGGTAAATAATCCTCTGTAATTTCCTCGTCTTGATGACGAGCAACACTTTCCAATAAAACTCGAATGGAGTAGGGCAAGCGAGATAAATCAGCCCCTAAGTCTTGGGTGATTTTCGCTAAGTCAATATACGTGTATTGGGTGTCATTGACGGTGAGTTGAGTTTGCCACTTCATAAGAATCCTCCTTTTTACGAAGATAATCGTACTTATTAGGAATAATTATACGTTGATAATTTAAAAAATCAATTAAATTTATGAAAAATATTTCATTTTCTAAACATCGTGCTATAATGTGTGAAAGTTTGTTAAAAAGCAACGATTTTATAGGATGACTATTTTAACGATGTTTGTATACGGTTAAATAACATTGTATTCGATAGTTTGTAGAAAGATTGGAGGTAACATCACCGTGGAAAGATTAGAAAAGAAAGAGAAATTGTCCTATCTTGCATCGCAATGTCAGAAATACAATTTGATAGATATGAATCTTTATTCAGAATATGATGTAAAGCGTGGACTGAGGGATTTAAATGGCACGGGGGTCTTAGCAGGTCTTACGACGATCTCCACCATTTATCCAGAAAAAATCATTGCTGGCAAGCCAGTTGAAGCTTGTGGCGAGCTGCGTTATCGCGGAATTGACATCAATGAGTTAGTAGCAGGGTTCGTCAATGAGAAACGTTTTGGCTTTGAAGAAATTGCATATTTATTACTTTTCGGCGAACTGCCAAACAAAACAGAACTTGCGGCATTTCATTGCCTATTAGCAGAAAAACGTACTTTGCCGACCAATTTTGTTCGTGACGTCATTATGAAAGCACCTTCTTCTGATATCATGAATAGTTTATCGCGCAGTATCTTGACACTGGCAAGTTATGATCCGCAAGCAGATGACATCAGTATTGAAAATGTGTTGGAACAAAGTCTGATGCTGATCAGTGTCTTTCCACTCTTGGCAATCTACGGCTATCATGCCTACAATCATTACAATCAAGGGGAGAGCATGTACATCCACCGCCCGACCGAAGAGTTGAGTACAGCTGAAACGATTTTGACTATGCTGCGTCCAACGAAAGAATATAGCTTCCAAGAAGCCCAAACATTGGATATGGCACTGGTTTTGCATATGGAACATGGCGGCGGGAATAATTCGACCTTTACGACACGAGTCGTTACCTCCAGTGGGACGGATACCTATTCAACGATTGCTGCAGCGCTAGGTTCTTTGAAAGGACCTAAACACGGTGGCGCCAATATCAAAGTGACGGAAATGATGGGAGATTTGAAGCGCAACGTTGCTGATATTACCGATGAACAGGCCATCCGCACTTATTTGGAAGCAGTCCTAGATAAAGAAGCATTTGACCGTAAAGGATTGATTTATGGCATGGGCCACGCGGTTTACAGCGACAACGACCCTCGTGCGGCGATCTTTAAAAATTATGTAGCCAAACTGGCACAAGAAAAAGGATCAGAAGCTTGGCAAGAATATCAATTGTATACGATGGTCGAACGCATTGCTCCTCAAGTCATCAATGAAAAGCGCAAAATCTACAAAGGAGTCAGTGCCAATATCGACTTTTTCAGCGGGTTTGTTTATAACATGTTGGATCTACCAGAAGAACTGTATACACCAATGTTTGCTATTGCACGGATCGTTGGTTGGTCCGCCCATCGGATCGAAGAGCTGGTCAACGCACAAAAAATCATGCGCCCCGCCTATAAAGAAGTGTCAAATGATCGCGAATATATCGATATAGAGTCAAGATAGATCAAAACAGCAGGGAGGACGCTCGCTGCTGTTTTTGTTTTGGACATTTGAAAAGATGGTATTGAGCTGTTTTTGCGTATTTTTACTAGAGAGCAAATGAATGGCTTGGATCATTCATTCGTTAGAAAAATCAAGTATTTCTCCTTTTTCATATAGGAATGCAAAAATTGATTACAAAGTTTCTTGCATTTTTTGTATGATAGAGGGAGGAATAAAGGAGGAAAGTTCACGAATGAAAATAAAGAAATGGATGGCAATTGCCATTATTACCAGTCAATTTTCAACATTGCTGCCAGTATCAGCGGCTGCGGCTGTTTTAACGAGCGAGTCTACTGCTGGTCAAAATACAGCTGAGTCAACGGTTCCGGGAGTGAACGGGCCAACAATGGGCTTGGTCCCTGAAGATGCCGCAACGGTACCAGGAGAAAACGGCGAAGTAGTTCCAGGAGAGTCAACACCTGTTCCTGAACAGCCAACACCAGAACCATTGCCAGAACCGGAACCAACCCCGACGCCAGAACCAACACCAGAAGAACCGGTACCAAATCCTGATCCAGAGCCGAATCCAGAGCCGAATCCAGAGCCAGAACCAACACCTGAGCCGGCGCCAGAACCAGAAGAACCAGCACCAAACCCAGAACCAGAGACAACACCAAATCCAGAGCCAGAATCAACACCAAGCCAGCCTTCGCCTGACATCAAAGAAGTACCGAACGTACCAGAGTTGACGGTAACGCCGCCGCAAGAAGATGAGCCAGCAAAATTTGAAGTCACGCCAGTCAAAGAAACGTGGGACTTTATTATGGAGATTGGAGAAGATGCTCGTAAAGTTGGACAAGAAGAAGATCTTTACGCATCGGTCATGATTGCACAAGCGATTTTAGAGTCTGGTAGCGGAAGAAGTCGTCTGAGCCAGGAGCCTTTTTATAACCTATTTGGTATTAAGGGACTTTATGAAGGGAATGGGATTTCCTTCCAAACGCAAGAAGACGATGGTTCCGGTAATTTATACACAGTTCATGCCACGTTTCGCCAATATGACAGTATCGAATCTTCTTTGAAAGATTATGCGAAATTGTTGAAAGAAGGATTGGACCACAATCCGAATTTTTATAAAGGTGTTTGGAAATCAGAAACGGAGTCTTATGAAGATGCCACGGAATATCTGACCGGGCGTTATGCATCAGATACACAATACAATGAGAAGCTAAATGCGCTGATCGAAGCATATGCTCTGACGAGTTATGACAAAGAGAAACCAGAATTACCGACAGGCAGCGAACAGATGATCTATCCTGTCAGCAATCCAGTTGTCTCTTCTGTCTTTGGTCCACGAGGCAATGGGTTTCATCGTGGAGTGGACTTCGCCGCCCCGCAAGGAACGCCGATCATGGCTAGTCTTTCAGGAACGGTGATCCGCTCAGAGTATCATTCTTCATGGGGGAATTATGTTGCTATCGAGCACAAAGATGGGCTGACGACATTGTATGCGCACAATCATCGCAATTTAGTGGAAGTCGGTCAAACGGTCGAACAAGGCGAAGTGATTGCTTCCATGGGAAGTACGGGGAACAGTACAGGTCCTCACTTGCATTTTGAAGTTAGTCTTTCACCTAGTTTAACCCGGCATCAACTGATTGATCCATTAGATGCCTTGTCAAAATAACAAAGAATAAAAGAGAGCAGTGTAGCTGCTTTCTTTTTTTTGTCAAGAAAAACGAATCATTTCAAGAAAATTATGCTTCGAGATTTTTTTAGCGCATTCATTTTATCTTGCACGATAAATTTATTCCGAAAACAAGTGTTTTTCTTTGTAAAAAAAACAAAAAGAATTTATGCTAGAAAGGTAGGGAAAAAAATTCCCAAGAGGAATGTCCACTTTAGACAAGGTCGTGTATGCGACTTTGCGATGTCTCTAGTATCCTTTCTTATTTAACCAAGGAGTGTGAAAAATGACTGACGATCAGCAAACAACGAATGTGTCTAATGAAGCAGCGCAAGCAAGTCCACTGTCCTTTGAAGAAAAAGTCATTGAAACAATTGTTGGTGTCGCTTTGCAGTCAATTGATGGCTTGATTAGTGTAAATGGCAGATTTCTTTCAGATATGACCGAAAACCTTGAAGAACAGCCGCAAGTCGCTTCTGGCATCGATGTGGAAGTTGGCAAAGAAGAGGTTGCAGTTGATTTGGAAGTAATCGTGGCTTACGGCAAAGATATCCCTAAACTCTTTGCGCAAGTCCAAGAAGTGGTTTTAGAAGAAATCAGTCGCTTGACTTCTTTAAAAGTTAAAGAGATCAATATTCGAATCGCCGATATCGTCAAACAGGAAACGATCGATCAAATCGAAGGTTGAGCACCACGCAAAAAATCGAAGTACATCAAAGAGAAAGGAAGAATAAACAAATGATATCACTATATACAACACCCAGCTGTACGTCATGTCGTAAAGCCCGTGCATGGTTGACCGAAAATGAACTGCCATTTAAAGAGAGAAACATTTTTAGCGATCCATTAAATAGTGATGAACTAATGGAGATTCTTTCTTTAACAAAAAATGGAACGGAAGACATTATATCTACTCGTTCGAAAGTGTACCAAAAGTTAGACATCGATTTAGAAGAGTTGAAGCTAGAAGAGCTACTTTCATTGATCGAACAATACCCGAACTTATTGAAACGGCCAATTATCTTAGATGAGAACAAGCTCCAAGTGGGGTACAATGAAGAAGACATTCGTAAATTCGTGCCACGAAACTTACGAAAGATCATTTTCAAACGACGCCAAACAGAGCTGCTCATGTTTAATTATCGCCAAAAGCAAGAAGAAGGCGAATCTGTTGCGAACTTTATCTAATAATAGGAACAAAACCGGCAAATGAATACAGCGATGTATCATTGTCGGTTTTTTTGGTATTTTTTCAAGGGTCTTCTTAAGAGGATCAGTAAATCCGTTGATTCCACAAAAAAACACGATTCCAAAAAGGAATCGTGTCGGTTGAAATCTTAAAGTTTTTGGTTGTAGAATTCAACGACTAGTGCTTCGTCAACTTCTGCAGACAATTCATCACGCTCAGGTAAACGAGTTAATGAACCTTCTAATTTTTCGCTATCAAAGCTTACAAATGACGCGCGGCCAGCTGTTGCTTCAACTGCTTCTTTGATTGTTGAGATGTTTTGTGATTTTTCACGAACGCTGATGACTTGTCCAACTTCAACGTGGTATGAAGGGATATCAACGCGTTTGCCATCAACTAAAACGTGACCGTGGTTTACTAATTGACGTGCTTGACGACGAGTAGTTGCTAAACCTAGACGGTAAACAACGTTATCTAAACGTTGTTCTAGCAAGATCATGAAGTTAACACCGTGTTTACCTTCTTTGATTTTGCTTGCTTTGATAAACAATGTACGGAATTGACGTTCGTTCATGCCATACATATGACGCAATTTTTGTTTTTCAGTTAATTGCATGCCGTATTCTGATTTTTTGCCACGGCTGTTTGGTCCGTGTTGTCCTGGAGCGTAAGGGCGACGTGCCAATTCTTTTCCAGTTTCTGATAAAGAAATTCCTAAACGACGAGAAATTTTCCATGATGGTCCTGTATAACGAGACATAATTTAGTTCCTCCAATAAAATAGTTTGGAGTAAAATAATCCGTTGAAAAACTCACATTCGTGCAGTTCGTTCTTCAATCTTCACCTTTGCAGCCGCGGTTACGCAATTGCACCCGAGGGGCAACGAACTGGTGACGAGCTGTTATTTTCCTGCTGCATTATTTTACACAAGGAATAGTATACGACAAACTAGGGGCAAAAGTCAAGATGGAGCTGGCTTTGGATTTGATGAAAACAAAGCTTGAAATTTTTCATTAATTACTTATATTTTCAAATATCTCTTTACAAATCAGCATTTCGTCATTAGAATATGGAAGTATTGTGCAAATTATAACGAAGTAAAATTTTTCATAAAAGGAGTAGAAAAATGAATCCAGTATCCCCATTATTTGAGAAGATCGATTCATCCATAGAAAAGAAAATCGATTTGATCAAGAGTAGTTATTTGCGTTACGCTGTACGTGCGATGATGGCTTGTTTATTCTTGACCCTCGGAACAGCTATTGCTTTTGCGATCGCTATGAAAGGTGAATCAATGGTTCACGGGTTAGGAAAAATTTTGTATGCATTTATGTTTAGCTGGTCTTTAGTCATGATTCTTTATATGAACGCAGAATTAGGAACATCGAATATGTTGTATATGACTGTTGGGGTTTACCGTAAACGTCTAAGTATTCCTTTGGCATTGAAAATTTTGCTTACGTGTGTCTTGTTCAACTTGATCGGCGGGGTGATCTTCGGCTCAATCGTTGCACTGACAGGTCCTTTTCAAGGGCTGACCGCAGACAACTTTATGCTGACCTCGATCACTGCGAAATTAGAAAAATCGACCATCCAAATTTTAGTAGAAGCGATGTTCGCCAATATCGTTGTAAACACAGCTGTTCTAGTAAGCATGCGAATGAAAGACGATGCCGGAAAAGTTGCAGCAATCATTTTCATCATCTTCATTTTTGCTTTCTTAGGATTCGAACACGTTATTGCTAACTTCCCAGCGTTTACCTTAGCTTTCTGGGCTTCAGGCGGACACTTGGCAGGTATGACTGTCGGCAGTGTGATCCATAATTTAGTTTTTGCCTTTATCGGTAACTATATCGGCGGTGGCTTGGTCATGGGGCTGGGCTATGCATGGTTGAACAACTCAAAATCGACCTATGTCGACTAATTAGAACCTACCAAAAGAAGCAGCGATGCTTCTTTTTTTTCTTTTCTCTAACATTTCTCCAGGAAGAAGCCATCATCCCTTAACGGAGCGTTGAAATCAGCGCCTATTTATGTTAAGAATAAGTATGTACGGTTTTTCTTGCTGTTTTTTGTAAAAATGACCGCAACCAAGACCAAAATCTTAGTTACTTCTTAATAGAAAGCGAGCCTTAACCTTTTATGAATCGGAAATTCTTTGCCTTTGATATTGATGGAACCTTGCTTGACTCGAACAAACAGCCACTAGACAGTACGCTAAAAGCCCTTGATCTTTTACGAGATGCTGGCCATTTCGTGACCGTTGCCACTGGACGCAGTCGTTTCCACGCTCAAGATCTTATTCGTTCGTTGTCCTTTGATAATTACATTTTATGTAATGGCGCAGCTGCTTTTCTTTCGCATCAGCAGGTGTATAAAAACTTACTCGATGAAACGCAATTGGCTGCTTTCGTGGCAGAAGCCCAAGAGCTTGGGATCGACACGGCATTTGTCGGGATGGATACAGCGAAACGAGCGTCTTCTTTGGATATTGCTAAAATGGAAGCAGCGATGCATTCTTTTGGTGCCCAACTTCCTGAGTTGGACATGGATTTTCCCGAAGAAAAAGAAGTCTATCAAGCATTGGCTTTTTACGGAAAAGAGTATGAGCATTTCTTTGACGAGAAATACAGCAAACTGCGTTTTGTGCGTTGGCATGAAAACAGTGTGGATGTCGTTCCAAAAGAAGGCTCCAAAGCAGCAACGATCCTGTGCGTCGCGGAACAATTAGGGATAGCGCAAGAAGATGTGATCTGTTTTGGTGATGGCCAAAATGATCGTGAAATGCTGACTGCCGCAGGTGTCGGTGTGGCAATGGGCAATGCGGTCCCTGAGATCCAACAAGTCGCAGATATGGTGACCGCTAGCAATGATGAAGATGGCATCTGGTTAGCCTTGAAAGAATTACAACTGATTTAAAAAGGAATCCTTTAGACATAGCACAGTCGGTTTACGGCATCTGTGCTATGTTTTTTTGTTTTTTCTCGGTCGCAAAGAAAATAAATTGGTACAATAGAAAAAAGGGGGAATGCAGCAAATGAAAATCGCATTGATTGCTCATGATCGAAAAAAAGATGTAATGGTAAAATTAGTGACTGCCTATCGAGAAATTTTAGCGCAGCATGAACTTTTCGCAACAGGAACTACGGGGAAGAGGATCGAAGAAGCAACCCAGTTGCCTGTCCACCGCTACAAATCAGGGCCGCTGGGAGGAGATCAGCAAATTGGCGCCATGATTTCGCAAGATGACTTGGACATGGTGATCTTTTTGCGCGATCCTTTAGCCGCGCAACCCCATGAACCAGATGTAACGGCATTGATTCGCTTGTCAGACGTGTACGAGATTCCTTTAGCTACCAATATGGGAACGGCAGAAATCTTGTTGCGGGGGTTAGCAGCTGGCTTTGCTGATTTTCGACAAGTGATCCACGAAACGGACAATCGTCCCTTGTCGTTATAAAGATAGTAGAAGAATTGAAGAAAAAGGACGTGCAGAATTGAAAGCAATCTTAAAGGATTTTTTGACCTATGCAAAAATGAATACTCGCTCAGATGCGACGAGTCAGACCATCCCAACGACGCCGGGACAAGTTGAGTTGGCTCTTTTATTGAAAGATCAGTTGATCGAGATGGGGGTAGCGGATGTTGCTTACTATGAAAAGAATAGTTTTGTGATCGGACGTCTACCTGGTAATCCTGAAAAAACGGCGATTGGCTTTATTGCCCATGTAGACACGGCAGATTTCGAAGCTGAAAATATTCAGCCGCAGATCCATGAAAATTACGATGGCAAGGATGTTTGTTTAAATAAAGAAAAAGCCATTTATATGACAACTGCTGAATTTCCTAATCTCAAAGACTATGTCGGCGAAACGCTGATCACAACGGATGGAACGACCCTGCTGGGTGCAGATGATAAAGCTGGTATCGCAGAGATCATTGACGCGCTGCGAATCTTACAAACGATGGATGCGCATAAACGTGGCGATGTCTGGGTCGCTTTTGGGCCTGACGAAGAGATCGGGACTGGCGCTGATCGCTTTGATGCGGCGGATTTTCCAGTGGCATTTGCTTACACGATGGACAGTGGTCGTGTGGGGCATATGGAATATGAAACCTTTAATGCTGCTCGTATTGATATAACGATTGATGGTACGAGTGTGCATCCTGGAACTGCTTACGGTCGTTTGGTCAACGCCTTGAAAATCGCGCATCAAATCGACGATGCCTTACCAGCAGAGGAAGTTCCTGAACGCACCCGCGGGTATGAAGGTTTTTACCTACTGCACAATTTGACGGGACATATTGGTCGAGCAGAAGTTTCTTATATCATTCGTGATCACGATCATATGCTTTTTGAACAGCGAAAAGCTAACATCGTGGGGATCATTGACGAATTGAACACAGCCTATGGGCAAGAACGCATCACCTATACGCTGTATGACCAATATTACAATATGGGGGATTTGATCAAGAAAGATCCCCGCAGTATCGAAGCTGCCCGAGCAGGGATGCAAGCGATTGGTGTGACACCGATCGAAGCGCCGTTTCGTGGCGGGACCGATGGCTCGAAAATCACCTATAAAGGCATTCCAACACCGAACTTATTTGTTGGCGGTGAAAACTTCCATGGCCAGTATGAATTTATTACCGTGGAAGCGATGGAAAAAGCCCGTGATTTGATCGTGGCGATCGTGGAACATGTCGGGAAAGAAGACACTACCGTTTCCTAGAGAACGCGGCAACACGCTAGACTAAAGCGAAAAAGTCTAGCGTGTTTTTTTGTTTTGCTGCAAGGAAGAACAGCAAGTGAAAGAACCTTTTTTTTCTGGACCAAAACCCTTATAATAGAAAAGAAGCTAAAAGAGAAGAGGAAAAATGTGTGCGGGTATTATTCATTGGAGATGTAGTTGGTTCATTAGGAAGAGAAACAATCACGGAGTACCTTCCCAAATTAAAGAAGGCGTATCGACCACAGGTGACGATCGCGAACGGCGAGAATGCGGCGGCGGGTCGTGGGATCACTGGTAAAATTTATAAGAAATTTTTGCAAGATGGTGTCGATGTCGTGACATTAGGCAATCATACATGGGACAACCGTGACATTTTTGAATTTATTGGCGATGCGAAGAAAATGATTCGTCCAGCCAATTTTCCAGAGGGAACACCGGGGGTCGGCATGGTGTTTGTGAAAGTCAACACCATTGAGTTGGCGGTGATCAACATGCAAGCTCGCTCGTTCATGGTCGACCTTGATGATCCGTTTCGCAAAATGGATGAATTGGTTGCGATTGCCCGCAAACGTACACCGTTTATCTTTGTGGATTTTCATGGGGAGACTACTAGCGAAAAACAAGCGATGGGCTGGTATTTGGATGGCCGAGTTTCGGCAGTCGTCGGCACGCATACCCACGTACAGACCAACGATGCGCGGATTTTGCCCCAAGGAACGGCTTATTTGTCAGATGTCGGCATGACTGGTCCTTATGATGGGATTTTGGGAATGAAACGCGAACCAGTCATTGAAAAATTTTTGACGGCGTTGCCGCAACGGTTTGAAGTGATTGAAAAAGGCCGCAGTATTTTGTCGGCTTGCTTGCTTGAGATTGATGAAGCCACTGGTAAAGCAAAATCGATCCGTCCGATCCAAATCAGTGAAGATCGCCCGTTTACAGAATAGGAGAAGCATGGAAGAGCAATTAACCAAAGAATCAAACGTTGCCCAAGAGTTGGCTGCTTTGCAAAAGCTTTTGTCTAATCATCCGATCGTTCAAGAATTTCAAGAAATTCAAGTACGAGCCTTGCAAAACCAAGGGCTACTGGAGTTGGAAGAAGCGCTGAAGCAAGCGCAAAAAGAAATCGTTCAATTTGAGCATTATGAGAAACCCGAAGCAAAAAAAGCTGCGGAGCAGCGTTATGCGTCATTGACAAACGAATACGAGCAGCACCCCTTAGTGGTTGCTTATCGCCAAGCGTTACTGCAAGCAGATGAATTGCTGCAATATGTCACGACGGAGATCCAAAAGAAAATGAATAAAGCCATCGAGGAGGATGAAACCAATGCCTCAAAAAACTAAAAATACCCCGATGATGGAACAGTATTTAAGCATCAAGGCTCAGTACCAAGATGCTTTTTTATTCTATCGTTTAGGAGATTTCTATGAATTATTTAATGAGGATGCTGTCAAGGCAGCACAAATTTTAGAACTGACGTTAACCAGCCGCAACAAAAATGCGGAGGAACCGATCCCTATGTGTGGGGTGCCTTACCACGCCGCCAGCAATTACATCGACACCTTGATCGAGCAAGGCTACAAAGTAGCGATTTGTGAGCAAGTGGAAGACCCAAAAACCACCAAAGGAATGGTCAAACGCGAAGTCGTTCAACTGATCACGCCGGGAACGGTGATGGACAGTAAAGGCCTATCCGCCAAAGAAAACAACTTTTTAACAGCTGTTTTGCAGCAAGGGGAGCGTTTTGGCTTTGCCTATGTCGATCTAAGTACCGGTGAATTAAAAGCAGCGCAATTGGAAGATGAAGAAGCCGTCGTCAATGAGGCCGCCGCTCTGCAAACGAAAGAAGTCGTTTTGTGCAGCGAGATTCCTGAATCATTGCAAACGATGCTGACCAATCGCTTGAATGTCGTGTTTTCTAAGCAAGAAACGTTGGAAGAAAATGCCGAATTTCAATTTTTAACGGAACCTCTCTCCCAAGGGTTAGAAAAAGTAGTCACAGGGAAATTGCTAAGTTATTTGGCGATTACCCAAAAACGCAGTTTAGCCCACATTCAGCAAGCCGTGGAATATCAGCCGGATCATGCCTTGAAAATGGATCATTATTCCAAATTCAACTTAGAATTGACGCAGTCGATTCGAACCGGAAAAAAACAAGGGACTCTTTTGTGGTTGCTGGACGAGACAAAGACCGCAATGGGGGGACGTTTGTTAAAGCAATGGTTGGATCGTCCCTTGATCCAGCCAAAGAAAATCACTGCCCGCCAAGAAATGGTCCAATCGTTACTGGACAGTTTCTTTGAGCGAGCGGATCTGCAAGAAGCGTTGACGAAAGTCTATGACATGGAACGCCTAGTCGGACGGGTCGCCTTCGGAAATGTCAATGGCCGCGATTTGCTGCAGTTGAAATCTTCTTTGGAGCAAGTGCCTTTGATCGCGCAATTGCTGCAGGGGATCAACCGTGGCGAGTGGAATGACTTGCTGCTGGAATTAACGCCTTTAGATGATTTGGTTGCACTGATCGAAGCGGCGATCGATGAAGATGCCCCGTTGCAGATCACAGAAGGCAACATCATCAAAGACGGGTTCCATCAACAATTAGATGAATACCGTACGGCGATGCGTAATGGCAAGCAATGGTTGGCGGAATTAGAAGCCAACGAACGTCAAGCGACGGGGGTCAAAAACCTGAAAGTTGGGTTCAACCGCGTCTTTGGCTATTACATTGAGATCACGAAAGCCAATCTAGTGAATTTAGATACCTCTCGCTACGAGCGCAAGCAAACCTTAGCCAATGCGGAACGCTTTATTTCACCCGAGTTGAAAAAACTGGAGACTTTGATTTTAGAAGCCGAAGAAAAATCGGTGGATTTGGAATATCGCCTCTTTCTTGACGTTCGTGAAGAAGTGAAAAAGAGTATCACACGTCTACAAAAGTTAGCCAAAGCCGTCAGTGCGGTCGATGTCTTACAAAGTTTCGCCACGGTTTCGGAACGCTACCAATACGTGCGGCCGACAGTAGCGAAAAAACGAGCAGTATCGATCATCGATGGCCGTCATCCTGTAGTGGAAAAAGTCCTTGGTCACCAAGAGTACATTCCAAATAGTATCGTGATGGATGAAGAAACAGAGATCCTGTTGATCACAGGACCAAATATGTCTGGGAAAAGTACGTACATGCGGCAGTTTGCCTTGCTAGTCATTATGGCGCAGATCGGCTGTTTCGTACCGGCAAAATCTGCAGAGATGCCGATTTTTGATCGGATCTTTACTCGCATCGGTGCCAGCGATGACCTGATCGCCGGTCAAAGTACGTTTATGGTAGAGATGATGGAAGCCAACCAAGCGCTGCGTCATGCAACACCTAACAGCTTGATTTTGTTTGATGAGTTAGGGCGTGGGACTGCGACCTATGATGGGATGGCATTGGCACAAGCCATCATTGAATATATCCACAAAGAAGTTCATGCCAAAACACTTTTCTCCACCCATTATCATGAGCTGACGGTTTTAGATGAGGAATTGGCACACTTACGCAATGTCCATGTCGGTGCCGTTGAAAAAGAAGGCGAAGTTGTCTTCTTGCATAAGATGATGGAAGGACCCGCAGATAAAAGCTATGGGATCCATGTAGCCAAAATCGCTGGACTGCCAAGTGCACTCTTACAGCGCGCAGCGACGATCCTAAAAGCGCTGGAAGAACATGAACCGACGGTACAGCCAAAACCAGTCGTCGAAGAAAGTCAGCAGTTGTCGTTGTTTAGTGAAGTATCTACGGAAGAAATCGGCGTCATCGATCAATTGAAGAAATTGAATCTGTTGGAAATGACCCCGATGGATGCTCTGAATACATTGTACGAGCTGCAAAAACGAATTTAGAAAGAAGGTCAGCAGATGGGAAAGATCCAAGAGCTATCCGAACGTCTGGCGAACCAAATCGCGGCAGGAGAAGTTGTTGAGAGGCCGGCTTCTGTCGTCAAAGAATTAGTTGAAAATGCCGTGGATGCCGGCAGTACCCAAATCGATATTTTTATTGAAGAAGCAGGCTTGCGTAAAATCCAAGTCATCGATAATGGCGAAGGAATTGCAGAAGAGGATGTCTTGACTGCCTTTAAACGCCACGCCACCAGTAAAATCCACAATCGAGATGACTTGTTTCGAATACGTACCCTCGGGTTTCGCGGGGAAGCTTTGCCTAGTATCGCTTCGGTTTCGATCCTCTCGATTGAAACGGCAGTCAAAGGTGCCCAACAAGGCTCCTTTGTGCGCTTAAAAGGCGGCGCTGTTGAAGAGCATCTGCCTGCCAACTTGCGACAAGGAACCAAGATCACTGTCGAAAACCTCTTTTACAATACACCGGCACGTTTGAAATATGTCAAGACGCTGCAAACGGAACTTGCGAACATCGGCGATATCGTCAATCGGATCGCCCTGAGCCATCCAGAAGTGGCTTTTCGCCTCGTTCATGAAGGCAATAAGATGTTGAGCACCACTGGAAGTGGGCAGTTAAAACAAACCATCGCCGGGATCTACGGAGTGGAAACGGCCAAAAAAATGATTGCGATCGATACTGAGGACCTCGACTTTAAAGTCACTGGCTTTGTGTCACTGCCAGAAGTCACCCGAGCCAGCCGCAACTATTTATCCACGATCATCAATGGTCGTTATATTCGCAACTTTGCTTTGAATAAAGCGATCGTAGCCGGTTACGGGTCAAAATTGATGGTCGGTCGTTTTCCATTAGCTGTCCTTGAAATCAAAATGGACCCCTTGCTAGTCGATGTCAATGTCCATCCGACTAAGCAAGAAGTTCGTTTGTCAAAAGAAGAAGAGCTAACGAAACTAATCAGTAAAGCCATCAATGAGGCGCTGCGGGAAATCAATTTGATTCCTAACGCGGCTGACAATCTGCGGTTTAAGAAAAAAGTTGCCGATCAGCCAAAAGCCCAGCAGCTTGGCTTGGAACTGGAGTCAGCAGGAAATTCGACTTCTGGGTTGTCTTATAATCGGGAAACCGGGAAATTTGAGGTTCAGGGCAGTACTTATCAACAGACTGTGGATAACTCTGTGGAAAAACCTGTGGAGGAAGGTGGAAAACTTCCAGAAATGCCACAGGAATCTAGCGAAAACCTGTTGGAAGAAACCGAGGAAACCTTTCGCAGTTTGGAAGAGACGCTGCCAAATAAGCCTGTCCGAAAACCATTTGTGGAAGATCAGATGGAAACAAAAGCGCCGCTGCTAGAAGCGCCAGCCTTTCTCTCGGAAGAGACGCCAGAGCTTACGGCGCAAGATCTGCAAAATCAAGCGACTCTTCACCCGGAAATACATGGGGATGACCGCAACTACCTGAAAACGGTCGAACGGTTGCTGGAAGAAGAACCAGCGAAGGAGCGTTTTCCCCAACTGGATTATTTTGGGCAGATGCATGGGACCTATTTGTTTGCCCAAAGCGAGGCGGGGCTATATATCGTCGACCAGCATGCGGCACAAGAACGAATCAAATATGAGTATTACCGCGAAAAAATCGGCGAAGTGACCAATGACCTGCAAGAGTTGTTAGTGCCGATCGTTTTGGATTATCCCAACAGCGATGCACTGCAATTACAAGAACAAAGTGACAAGCTGGTAGAAGTCGGGATCCATCTGGAATCTTTTGGGACCAATAGTTTCATCGTCCGAGCGCACCCGACGTGGTACCCTAGCGGTGAAGAAGAAGCCATCATCCGCGAAATGATCGATATGTTATTGACGACAGGAAGTGTCAGTGTCAAAAAGTTTCGTGAAGCAACCGCGATCATGATGAGCTGCAAACGATCCATCAAAGCCAATCATTATTTGAATGAAGCACAAGCCCGGATCTTGTTGCAAGATTTAGCGAAATGCGAGAATCCCTTCAACTGTCCCCATGGTCGCCCGGTGCTGATCCATTTCACCAACAGCGACATGGAGCGGATGTTCAAACGGATTCAAGATCCTCATCGAGCAAGGAGTGGCATGGAATGATTATTTTGGCTTCACAGTCGCCGCGACGCAAAGAATTATTAGCGGAGTTAGTCCCGGAATTTGCGGTCATACCAGCGGATATCGACGAGTCGGTCCGACCAAACGAAGCGGCGATCCCTTATGTCCAACGGATGGCAGCAGAAAAAGCGGCGGCTATTACGCAAGCATATCCTGAAGATCTGGTGATCGCGAGCGATACCACGGTCGTGGTGGATGAAGAAATCTTAGGAAAGCCAGCCGACCGTGAAGATGCTCGTTCGATGTTGCGAAAAATGAGCGGACGTGCCCATTGGGTGCATACCGCCGTCGTTTTGCAAAAAGGCGAACAGCTGCGCCAAGCAGTGGTTTCGGCGGAAGTTGTGTTTCGTTCCTTGACCGATCAAGAGATCGACAAGTATCTTGCCTTAGATGAGTACCAAGACAAAGCGGGCGCCTATGGGATCCAAGGGGCGGCCAAAGTATTTGTCTCATCGATAAACGGCGATTTTTATACAATTGTAGGGTTTCCTGTCACTACGGTCTATCAGTTGTTGCAAGAGTTTATGGAGGAGGAATAAGGATGGATGTTTCTGGTAGTTGTCTTTGCGGCAAAGTCACGATTGACTTGACTGGAGTTTCGAAAGAAATCACGGTTTGTCATTGTAGTCTCTGCCAGAAATTTCACGGCGGACCGATGTTTGCTCTTGCACCATGTTCTGAGAACCAGATGGCTCTTCAAGGAGCGAAGTGGCTGCGACGTTATGATTCTTCTAAGTGGGCACAACGAGGATTTTGCAGTCAATGTGGCTCGAGTCTGTTCTTTTACCTCAAAGAAGCACACACCTATTTTTTTGCGGCTGGATTATTTGGTAACATGCCAGAAGCTGTCTTAACCGAAGAAATCTATACAAAAGACCAACCGCAGTTTTACCATTTTGCGGAACCAACGACTCGTTGGCAAAAGCTGCAAAACCCTTAAACAATTTGAGCAAGTCATTTTACATTCGCTAAGAAAAAAGGCATGATAGAGCATACAGGATGAGTCTAGAGGAAAAGCAGGTGAAAAAATGACAGATAAAAAAGAATTAAAAGAAAAATTGTCATCGATCGAATATGCGGTGACCCAAGAAAATGCAACCGAACGCCCCTTTACTGGCGAGTATGATGATTTTTATGAAAAAGGGATCTATGTTGATATCGTCAACGGAGAACCATTGTTTGCTTCTACTGATAAATATGACGCCGGTTGTGGCTGGCCTTCCTTTTCGAAGCCGATCAGTCGCCAAGATATTCAAGAAAAAGCCGATTTTTCTCACGGTATGCATCGGGTAGAAGTCCGCAGCAAAGAAGCTGACTCTCATTTAGGACATGTTTTTTCAGACGGTCCTCAAGACAAAGGCGGTTTGCGCTATTGTATCAACTCGGCAGCATTGAAGTTCATCCCTTTAGCAGAAATGGATGAAAAAGGCTATGGCGAATTCAAATCACTCGTTGAGTAAGTATTAGGAACTGTGTGCGAAAAAAAAGATTCAGCAGCATGTCTCGTTTGAAAAAATGCGACTGAAACAACGGTTTTTCCTCCGTTTGTTTCCTGCTAAACCTTTTCCTTCGTTCACAGTCCTTTTTTTGCCCTCTCGTCTGTGCTACAATAAAGGGAACATATGTACAGAAAGGAAAGCACATGTACGAATATATCATAGGGAAAGTAACGGATATCTTTCCGGCGTATATCGTCGTTGAGACCCATGGCATCGGCTATCAGATCGCTTTTGGCAATCCGTATTCATTTAGCGGCAAGTTAAACCAAGAAGTAAAAATCTATCTGCACCAAGTGATTCGTGAAGATGCTCATAGTCTCTACGGCTTTGCCACGATCGAAGGCAAGCAGTTGTTTTTAAAATTGATCAGTGTCTCAGGTATTGGACCCAAGAGTGCGTTAGCAATCATGGCCAATGAAGACCATACAGGGTTGATCACGGCAGTCGAAAATGGGGACGTCAATTATTTGACTAAGTTCCCAGGTGTCGGTAAAAAGACGGCGCAGCAAATGATCCTAGACTTGAAAGGCAAAGTGGCTGAACTGGTTGGAGAAGAAGCGATCGTTCCTCTAAGCGTAGCAACGACTGCTTTAGATGAAGCAATGGAAGCCTTGAAAGCATTGGGTTATAGCGAAAAAGAAGTCAAGAAAGCCGAAAAACAATTAGCGGCGAATACGACAAAATCGACGGATGAGTACTTGCGGGAAGCTCTCCGATTGATGATGAAAAAGTAAGGAGCAAGTAGACGATGGATGAACGAATTGTTTCGCCAGAAAGCACAGAACAAGAAGAGATCATCGAAAAATCCTTGCGTCCGCAAACCCTTGCCCAATATATCGGACAAGACAAAGTCAAGCAGGAGCTTTCGATTTATATCCAAGCGGCGAAAAATCGAGAAGAAGCGTTGGATCATGTCCTCTTATATGGTCCGCCAGGCTTAGGGAAAACAACGATGGCAATGGTGATCGCCAACGAGATGCAGGTCCAAATCAAGACGACCAGCGGTCCTGCGATCGAAAAACCAGGGGATTTGATTGCGATCTTGAATGAGCTGCAGCCGGGGGATGTTCTGTTTATCGATGAGATCCATCGCTTGCCTCGTGTCGCCGAAGAAATGCTTTATTCGGCAATGGAAGATTTTTATGTGGATATCATGGTGGGGCAAGGGACAACGGCTCACCCAGTTCATTTTCCGCTCCCGCCATTTACCTTAGTCGGCGCAACGACGCGGGCGGGGATGCTCTCGGCGCCACTACGGGATCGTTTCGGGATCATTTCTCATATGCAATATTATGAAGACCATGATTTAAAAGAGATCGTGCAGCGGACTGCGTCCATCTTTGAAACGGATATCGTGGAAGAAGGGGCGATCGAAATCGCCCGTCGGTCACGAGGCACCCCGCGGATCGCCAACCGTTTGCTTAAACGAGTTCGCGATTATGCGCAAGTGCAAGCAGATGGGTTGATCGATCGCACCGTTGCCGATCAGGCATTGGCGCTTTTGGCAGTCGATCATGCTGGCTTGGATTATATCGATCAGAAATTGATCCGCACGATGATCGAATTGTACCAAGGCGGCCCGGTGGGATTAAGTACGATCGCTGTCAATATCGGGGAAGAAACCGAAACAGTGGAAGATATGTACGAACCGTTTTTGATCCAAAAAGGATTTTTGAAACGCACCTCGCGTGGGCGGATCGCAACACCGTTAGCCTATGACCATTTTGGCTATCCCCAAAGAAGTGAATAGAAGGAAGCAGCAATCAGCGATGATTGCTGCTTTTTTGCGCTTTTGGTGAAACGTTTCTTTTTATTTTTTAATGATTCCTGAGGATCAATAGATGTTGAAAAAATACATCATTTGTGAAATTTGATTAAAAGGAAGTGTTTGGAGAAATTATTTCTTATAAAAATGTTGATATAATAGCTTTTATGTTTGTGAGGAACTCAACGAAATTTGTGAAAAAAGAAAACCTGAAAAAAATAATTGGAAAGGCTTGCATTTTCGAATGGCAGCGGATATAATCTTTTTGTAGAAACGTTTCACCGAAGTGTGGAGATATACGTAGTGTTGCGAGGATAGAAAGAAGGAGATTTTGTGTATGAGTAAACTGCAAAAGTTTTATAGTCAACGGCAGCTTCACTGGATGGTTTTTCCCGGCGTGGCATTTATGATCGTATTTAATTATATTCCGATCTACGGAATTATAATCGCTTTCAAAAACTATACGGTGATTGACACGATTTCATCAGCACCATGGGTTGGGTTAGAGAATTTCCGTATCATTATGAATGACAGTTTTTTCTGGGAAGCAGTTAGAAATACGTTAGCCATCAGCTTATTGAAATTAGGATTAGGTTTTGCGATCCCGATTGTGTTAGCCATTATGATTTTTGAAATGCAAGATGGCCGCTTGAAGAAATTTATTCAAACGGTTTCATACATTCCCCATTTTTTCTCATGGATCGTGCTAGGTGGGATGATGATCTCTTGGCTGTCAACGAACGGCTTTATCAACCAAGTGTTGATGTCCGTAGGATTGATGGACAAAGGGGTCAATCATCTATTGGATCCAAGCAAATATTGGTGGATCGCGGTCCTTTCTGATCTATGGAAAGAAGTCGGCTGGGGAACGATTCTTTACTTGGCAGGTATGTCGCGGATCGATCCAACGTTTTATGAAGCCGCACGAATCGATGGTGCCAGCAAGCTAAGACAGATTCGTTCGATCACATTGCCATTACTGACACCGATCATCTCCTTAAACTTGATTCTGAATGTGAGCGGTATCTTAGGGTCAAACCTAGATCAAACATTAGTTTTGATGAATTCACAGAACCAAAACCGTTCAGAAGTTATCAACTCCTTTGTTTATAAAATGGGGTTGACGCAAGGTGATTTCTCTTATGCAACTGCTGTCGGCTTGGGGATCGCGGTCATTTCCGTCATCTTATTGGTGATCACGGATCGAGTGACCCGCAAGTTGAACAACGGCAATTCAGTTATCTTATAGGAGGAAAAAACATGATCAAAAGAAAAGCAAAAGAAAACACGTGGTTTTACTTCTTCAATACCGTGATCTTGATTTTATTCTCGTTAATGATCATTGTACCGATTTGGAATATCTTGGTTTCCTCCGTGTCTTCTAGTTCTGGATTAGCGGGCAACGGCCTCGTGTTATGGCCCAAAGGCTTTACCTGGGAAAACTATCGGAAAGTTTTTTCCGACGCAAGTATCCCCCGTGCCTTCTTGATCTCAGTGTTAAAAACGGTTCTTGGGGCTGCGACCCATACCTTGTTTTGTGCGATCGTGGCTTACGGATTGAGTAAATCACGCTTGGTTGGCCGCAACATTTATACAACGATGGGGGTCATCACCATGTACTTCAGTGGTGGGATGATTCCAACGTACTTGCTGATTCGCTCGCTAGGATTACTGGATTCTTTCTGGGTCTACATTATTCCAGCTTTGTTCAGCTATTATGATGTCGTGATTTTAATGAACTTTTTCCGTGAGATTCCGCCTTCACTCGAAGAATCGGCGAAGATCGACGGTGCAAGTGAATTCCAAATCTTTTATAAAATCTTCTTACCATTAACGAAACCGGCACTGGCAACCATCATCTTGTTCAACGGGGTTGGCCAATGGAACGATTTTATGACAACAAAACTGTATATCACAAAAGAGTATCTCTATCCGCTGCAAATGAAGATTTATGAAATCATCGTCCAATCCAACTTGAGTACGATGACTGAAAGCGGTAGTACCGACTTTATCGTCCAAGCAACGACCCGTGGGGTTCAGTTGGCTACGATCGTCATCACGACAGTGCCAATTTTAATTATATATCCATTGCTTCAAAAACACTTTATCGGCGGTATGATGGCCGGTGCAGTAAAAGAATAGAAAGAGGGATAGACATGAAAAAAGTAGTAGGCGGTTTATTGGCAGCATCAGCATTACTTAGCTTAGCAGCATGTGGCGGCAGCTCAGACAATGCCAGCAGTTCGGATTTTTCTATCAAAGATCGGTATGAGTTAGATGAAAAGACACCAGCATGGAAACTCGATACCAAAGAAGAACCAACCAAGATCACATGGTACATCAATTCAGACTGGACAGCTTTGCCATTTGGTGAAGATGTGACGACAGCCCAAATCAAAAAAGATTTGAACATTGATATTGAATTTATTTCAGGTGATGATTCGAAATTAAATGCTTTGATTTCAAGTGGTGATATGCCTGATATCGTGACGTTGATGGATAAAACCAGTCAAGCAGCCACAAAAGCTGATAGCTGGGCATACTCATTAAACGATTTAGCGGAACAATACGATCCGTATTTGATGAATGTCGTGACCGAAGATACCTTCAAATGGTTTGCTTTAGATGATGGCAAAACTTATGGCTATCCAAACTATTCCAACACAGCAGCGGACTACGAAAGCGGCAATATTCCCGTCAACGATAACTTTGTGATCCGTGAAGATGTCTATGAAGCATTGGGCAAACCAGATGTTTCGACTCCAGAAAACTATGTGAAAGTCATGAAAGAAATCAGCGAGAAATTCCCTGATTTGACACCAATGGGCTTCACAACGATCGGCGAAACAGCAGGACCATTCTTAGATAAATTGCAAGACTTCTTAGGTGTTCCGTTAGAAGATGAAGATGGTGCTTTCTACGATCGTAACTTAGATGAAGAATATATCTCATGGTTGAAAACCTTTAATCAAGTGTATCGTGACGGCAACATCAGTGATGACAGCTTTACCGATGACGGTCCAACCTATGATGAAAAAGTAAAACAAGGGGACTATGCAACGATCTTAGTCGCAGGAACGAGCGGACAAGGTGGGAACTTCACTGAATTCATGAAAAACTCTGACACGCGGTACATCGCAATCGACGGACCTGCCAGCACTTCTGGTCGTGAAGCAACCTTGAACCAAACAGGAATCTCTGGCTGGTTGATCAACTACATCACAAAAGATGCGGCGGATCCAGCAAAAGTAACCCAACTCTTCACGTACTTGATCGATGAACCAGGACAAATTTTGACAAAATTCGGTGTTGAAGGCGTGACGTATGAATACAACGATGAAGGCAAAATCGATTACTTGCCAGAAATCAAAGAAATGGAACAAACCGACAACGAAGGCTACAACAAAAAATATGGTATCAGCCGCTTCAACTACTTTAACAATGACCGTGTCAATGCACTGAAAGTCAAAACTGAAAATGCGTTGACTCAAATGCAAGAATGGGGCGAAGGCAAATTGTATCCACACTTTGTGATCGAAAATACGGATCCAGATGCCGGAACTGCAGAAGCACGTTCAAACACAGCCATCAAAACCAAAATCAACAGCACGATCATCTCATTGATTCGTTCAAAAGATGAAGGAACATTTGACAGCACACTAACCGACTTTGAAAGCTTCTTAGATTCAAACAACTGGGACGCAATCAAAGACATTAAAACTGAAAAAATGGCCGAAAACCGCGAACGACTAGAATAACCCCCATAGGAGAGGAAAGGAAGCCAAAAAAAGACCTTTCCTCTCCCTTTACTTTGAATCACTGCGATTGGCTCACGTAGTGAGACAGAGCAGATGATGAAAAGTACTAGGCGACCGCAGGGAGCGTAGTGTCCATACAAAGAAGCACTGCGATTGGCTCGCGTAGTGAGACATGCAAGCTGCACTTAGTGTGTTTTACTTAGTGCAACTGTAGGCGAAGCGAAAGCGGAGACGAGCAGATGATGAAAAGTACTAGGCGACTGTAAGGAGCGTAGTGACCAACCAAAGAAACACAGGTTTTGCGCGCACTTTGCGCAAAATTTGATGTTTCAAAGTACTAGGCGACTGCAGGGAGCGTAGTGTCCGTACAAAGAATCACTGCGATTGGCTCACGTAGTGAGACCTGCAACCCAGAAACCCGTACGTTGAGAAACGACCCAAAATCACAAGAAGGCAAGAAACAGGTTTACGCAGCACCCGCAGCACAAATCAGCAAGTTTTGATTGGAGGATCATAATGAATCGACTATTTTCTTATGAAGGATGGTACTATCGGGTCTTTGCTTTTCTAGCAGATATGATCATTGTTAGTTTTCTCTTTATGATTCCAGCAATGACGCTGATTCTCGCAGGGCCAGCATTGATCGCGCTGTATCAGACGATCGATCAATTGTACAAGGAACGAGATGTCCCGATTTGGCAACGATACAAGCAAGCATTCTTAAGCAACCTCAAACGTGGTCTCTTCTTAGAAGGTCTTGTTATTGCGTATGTCGCAGTCTTTGCCGGTTTGATCTATTCCTTGATGATGCTTACACCTTACTTTGGCGTTTTAGCCGTGATCCTCGTCAGCTTGGCTGCGCTGTATCTCGTCGTGTTCGTTCTCTTGTACAGCTTGTTTGCGCAATCATTGCAAGAAACAGCGAAAGAAACGGCGTATGCGGTTCTTAGCAGTACGGCGAATGCGATCATTTTACTGGTGATCCCAATCATTGTTTTTGTATTGTGCAGCAAAGTAAACCTATTCTTATTTGTTTGTTTAGGCATTTCAGGATCAGCCTTTGTACAGGTGTTGTTTTTCAATAAAGTATTAGCGAAGGGGGAAGAGACAAATGACTGAATCGACCGCAATTGATCGATCCTGCTTTTGGGCTTCGGTCCAACAAGAACTTGACGCCCTTCCGCTAGCCTTTGAAAGAACCAAACAAGCGCCTTTGCTGAAAGGGATCGATTGTTTTACGATTTCTTTTCAAAGTCTTGGTAATGAAACGATCTATGGGCATCTGCTGCTGCCAGAACAAGCGGCAGATTGTCCAATCGTGATTGATTTTTTAGGCTATATGAATCATATGCAAGAACCGTTCCAATTCGCTCATTGGTTACTGATCGGCTGCGGCTGTCTTGTCATCGACAATCGTGGACAAGGGGGACGCACGCAAGATCAAGTTCCTTATGAAACCACGCAGCATGAAGCACCTTTTGGACGCGGCATCTTGAAAAAAGAAGATTTTTATATGAAGCGATTGGTCGCAGATAGTTTGCGCACACTAGAAGTCCTTCAACAGATACCGGAAATCGATCCGCAGCGCATTATTTTAAGAGGCGGCTCACAAGGCGGCGGCATCGCCTTATTGGTCAACGCATTAACGAACGTCCCGATTTTTGCGACGTTTGCCGATGTGCCAAGCCACTCCAATCTTGTCCATCGGATCGAACAAAAAACAGGAAGTTACCATGTGATTCAAGAGTATATCGAACAATTTCCAGAAATGCGGGAAACGATCTATCAAGTCATGAGTTATTTTGATTTGAAGTATTTTGCTCATCAGATAACTGGTCCTGTTTATACATCGGTCGGCAGTGCTGATCCAATCTGTCCCATGGAAGATTTCTTCGTTTCCTATAAAAAGATTCCTGGACCGAAAGAATTGCGTATTTACTTAAATAAAGGGCATGGCGGCGGCGAAGCGAAACAAATCCGTCGTGAAATGCAGCAAATCAAAAAATTACTCAAAGGAAATGAATGAAGATGAAAGTAGCAACCTACAATCTACGAGTCGATACCGACTATGACCAAGAATGGCAATGGCACTATCGATCGGAGGCGGTTTGCTCCTTGATCGATTACTACGACTGGGATGTTCTGGCGATCCAAGAAGCTCGTCCCAGCCAATTTGCAGATTTAGCAAAGTTAGCGCAGTATGCTTCCGTCACGGCTGAACGAGATGGTGATGGCTTAGGCGAAGGCATTGGACTGTATTATCAAAAAGAGGCTTTCGAGTTATTAGCTTCAGGTTCGTTTTGGTTGTCATTGACACCGACTGAACCAAGTATTCATCCAGAAGCTGCGTATTCACGCTTATGTGTTTGGGCAGTCTTACAGGAAAAAAAGAATCCGCCGTTTCTTGTCATCACGACCCATTTAGATAATATTTCAGAAATGGCTCGTTTTGAAGGGATGAAAGTGATCTTTGAGCAGCTGGCAGATCAAATCGAACGCTATCCTGTATTGCTGATGGGCGACTTGAATGCGGAGCCAACCGAGCGGGTGCATCGGTACTTAGAGCAACATTTTCAAAATGCCAAAGAACATGGACAGAAGCCCCATCACGGGCCAAAAGGCTCCTATCAAAATTTTATTTATACGTTACCATGGCAAGAACTAGAAGAAATTGATTATATCTATACGAAAGGCTTCACGGTGGTCAAAACCGCCTGTCTAACGGATTCTTGTGATCGTCGTTTTCCCTCCGATCATTTTCCTTTAGAAGCAGAAGTCCAATTTGAAGAAAGCAAAGGATGAATAAAAATGGAACAGCAGAAATTAACCGAACTACTTTCAGAAATGACCTTAGATGAAAAAATCGATCAGTTGCTGCAACTGGCAGCGGCTTTTTATTCAGATAAAGCAGAAGAGAAAACCGGCCCAATGGGCGACTTAGGACTGACACAAGAGAACATCAACAATGCGGGAACAACGCTAGGTGTTTCTGGTGCAAAAGAAGCGATCCGCGTCCAAAAAGAGTATATCGAAAATAACCGCTTGAATATCCCAACGATATTGATGGCGGACATCATTCACGGCTTTCGGACGATTTTTCCGATTCCATTAGGATTAGGTAGTTCATGGGATTTGGCAGCAGCGGAGAAGATGGCGGAAGTATCTGCCAAAGAAGCAGCTGTTTCTGGCTTGCATGTGACCTTTTCACCGATGGTGGACTTAGTAAGAGACCCACGTTGGGGCCGTGTCATGGAATCGACGGGGGAAGATCCTTACTTGAACAGTCGCTTCGCTGAAGCCTTTGTCAAAGGCTATCAAGGGGATGATCTGCGAACAGATTTCAACCGCGTGGCTGCGTGTGTCAAACATTTTGCGGCTTACGGTGCGGCTATCGGCGGTCGCGATTACAACACGGTCAATATGTCAGAACGCCAACTGCGAGAAAGTTATTTACCGGGCTATAAAGCGGCCCTTGATGCCGGTGCCAAACTGGTGATGACCTCCTTCAATACGGTGGACGGTATTCCAGCAACAGCCAATCGCTGGCTTTTCCGCGATGTTTTGCGAGAAGAATTCGGGTTTGAAGGCGTTGTGATCTCTGACTGGGCAGCAATCAAAGAAGTGATCGCCCATGGCGCAGCGGAAGATGAAAAACACGCCGCTGAATTAGCCATCAAAGCTGGGGTCGATATCGAGATGATGACGACTTGCTACACTGATAACTTGAAAGAGCTGATCGCAGAAGGCACTGTTGAGGAAGCCTTAGTCGATGAAGCCGTGCTAAGAATCTTGACCTTGAAAAATGAACTAGGTCTATTTGAAAATCCATACCGCGGTGCTGATGAAGCCGCTGAAGCAGCCACTGTTCTGTCTCAAGAACACCGAGAGATCGCCAGAGATATCGCAAAGAAATCAATGGTGTTGTTGAAAAATGAAGGTGTCCTGCCGTTGCAGAAAACCGAAAAAGTGGCGATTGTGGGCCCGGGTGCTCACTCCCGTGATCTATTAGGTGCTTGGTCTTGGCAAGGGAAACAAGAAGAAGTGGTGACGTTAGTGGCGGGGGCTCAATCCTTGGGTGCGGATCTGTTGATCGGTCAAGAGCCCTTTGATTATTTTGCGCCGTCTGAAGCAGCGATCCAAGAAGCGATCGAATTAGTGAAAGAAGCGGATAAAGTTGTCTTAGCGCTAGGAGAGCAAGAATGGATGAGCGGTGAAGCTGCCAGTCGCAGCGACATTCGCTTGCCGCAAGCCCAATTGTCCTTGGTTGAAACCTTGAAAGAATACAACGAGCAATTGATCGTAACCCTTTATAACGGTCGTCCTCTTGACTTGCAAGGGGTTGATGCAGCCAAAGCGATCGTCGAGGCTTGGTTCCCTGGAACCGAAGGCGGAAACGCACTTGCTCAGATCTTGTGGGGAGAATACAATCCAAGCGGCCGCTTGAGTATGTCATTCCCGGAAACCGTTGGACAAGTCCCTGTGTATTACAACGTTGACAATACCGGTCGTCCATATGAAAGTGCACCGGATGAAAAATATGTCTCAAAATATTTGGATGTCTCCAATTATGCCAAATATCCATTTGGCTTCGGCTTGAGCTATAGCCCAGTTGCGTATTCTACGGTGACGTTGGATCAGCCGACCATGACCAAAGATCAAACAGTCACGGCATCCATCACTGTTACGAACCAAGGAACAGCAGCGGTCTGGGAAACGGTCCAATGCTACATTCGCGATTTAGTCGGTGAAGTGGTTCGCCCAGTGAAAGAACTGAAAGGCTTTAAGAAAATTTGGCTAGAAGCTGGCGAATCAGCCACCGTTCAATTTGAGATCACGGAAGAACTGCTGCGCTATGTTCACAGCAACCAACAAGCAAGCAGTGATCCAGGGAAATTCCACATCATGATTGGTGGGAACAGCCGAGACACCCAACAAACAACCCTGCAATTAGTTAGGTAAGATAGGAAGGTTTCTATGACGAAAAAAATAGTGATGAATAATGAAAATACGACCGTGACGTTTTTACCAAACGGTGATTTATATGAGATTCAAAGTCACGGTGTGATGATCAATCAGTTGAACGGAAATGCGCTAGATGGTAGTTTGAATCAAATCTATCTACGACTGCGTGAGGCGGGGGGATGGCACTTTATTCCCTTGATCGGCTCAAATGCTGACAGTGCCTTTGCTTACTCAGACAAACAGCTGACTTGGACTGGGACGTACCAGTCCATCGATTACCAAGTTGATTTCCAATTGGCCCAAGATTGCTGGTTCTGGCGGGTTCAATTGAGTGGTTCTGGGGAAGCGGAACTGGTTTACGGACAAGATCTTGGCAATGCCGCCAAAGGGGCTGTTCAATCCAATGAAGCCTATGTTTCGCAATATATCGACCATCATGTTAGCCATGATAAGGATCACATCGTGCTTTCTTCGCGTCAAAATCAACCACAAAATGGTCAATTTCCACTGGTGGAACAAGGCAGCTTCCAAGCCTTAAAAGGCTTCTCGACGGATGGCTATCAATTTTTCGGTCGCAGCTATAAAGCAACGAATCAACCAGCTGCACTTAGCCAAGAAACATTAGCCAATGAAGTATATCAATACGAATTTGCTTATACGGCACTGCAAACGCAATGGTTGTCGGTAAGTGAGACACCGACGGAAATCGTTTTTTACGCAGCGGTCAAAGCCAATCAAGCGACGGCAGTCAATGAACCGCAGTTTGCACTTGAAACGTTGAAAGAAACGTATCAAGCCTTGTCCTTCGACTCGTTGCAAGCAACGGCGCAGCCACGAAAAAACTTTGATCAACCGCTCACAGGGCTGACATTTACCACAGAAGAAATCAACGAGCGATTTCCTCAGCAAGAAGCAGTGGAAATCGTTGACGAACAGCTGTATTCCTTTTTTACCCCTGACTATCACCATGTCGTGTTGAAGGAAAAGGAAGGACAGATGGAACGCTCCCATGGACATATTTTGATGAGCGGACAAGATCTGATCGTCGATCAACCCATTTTGAGCACGACCGTTTACATGACGGGGATGTTTAACTCCCAAATCGTATTAGGCAATACGAACATGAACAAATTGTTGAGCAATAGCCGCAACTCATTGAATCTTTTCAAACGTTCCGGTCAGCGGATCTATTTGAAAGACGGCGATCAATGGCGGATTTTAACGATGCCATCTGTCTTTGAAATGGGCTTGAATTCGGCGACGTGGTACTACAAAACAGCAGATGATGTCATTCAAGTAACGACTTTCACGAAAGCAAATGGACGCACGATTGCAACGACCATCACTAGTGAACAAGGTCGTGCCTACACCTGGGCCATCACTAATCAATTTGTGATGGGGATCGATGAAGCTGTACCGACTGCTACCATTTCGCAAGATCAACAATTGCTCACCATCAAAGGAACAGCGGATTCACCGATTGCGGAAACTTATCCAGAATTGACGTATTATCTCCATGCGGCTCAACCTTTTGAACTGACCGATGAAACGATTTTCAATGTGGCAGCCGACGATAGCACGACCGTATTGACCTTTGCAGAACAGGCGACGGTTTCCTTCGTGATCCAAGGCACACTGACTGGTGAACCCTTTGTTTCCGAAACATTAGATCGCCAGCAAGAAGACACTGCCTATACGGCCTTTGTCGATGATTTGTTGAATCAGTTTGAATTGAAACATTCGCAGGCGGACGTCGCATCCTTCAATCACTTGGCACGTTGGTACACCCATAATATGCTTGTTCATTACTTGTCTCCTCATGGCCTTGAACAGTACGGTGGTGCTGCTTGGGGGACTCGAGACGTTTCCCAAGGACCGACTGAGTATTTCTTAGCACTTAATCGTCCTGAGATGGTGGCATCCATCATCGAGCATTTGTTTGAAAATCAATTTGCAGATGACGGCAACTGGCCACAATGGTTTATGTTTGATCGCTATGAGAAACAAAAAGCTGATGAGAGCCACGGAGATGTGATTGTCTGGCCAATGAAAGTCGTTAGTGACTATCTCGAAAAAACCAAAGATTTTGCGATTTTGGAAAAAGAACTGCCTTATACGGATCGCACAACCTTCTTGAAAACCAGAACCAATGCTTCTTTGTTTGATCATTTGAAAAAAGAAGTGGCGTATATCGAAGCGAACTTTTTGGAAGGAACGTACCTGTCTTGTTATGGTGATGGCGATTGGGATGACACCTTGCAGCCAAATAACAGTAAGTTGAAGAAACAAATGGCCAGCAGCTGGACCGTTGCCTTGACCTATGAAGTATTGAAAAAATTAGCCAACCAGTTGCAGTCAGTTGACCCAGAGTATGCCAAACATTTAACGGAACTGTCTGCGGGAATCAAACATGACTTTGAAAAATACATGTTAGCTGATGGGACTTTGCCAGGATTTGTCTATATGGAAGATAGCGAGCACGTGGAACTGATGGTCCATCCGACTGACAAGAAAACCGGTATCCAATACCGCTTGCTGCCGATGCAGCAAAGCATGATCGGCGAGCTGTTATCTCCCGAACAAGCCGATCATCATGTGGCGATCATCAAGGAGCATTTGCAATTTCCAGATGGGGTGCGCTTGATGAATCGTCCAGCGACTTATGCGGGTGGTGTCAGCACCAACTTCAAGCGGGCAGAACAAGCAGCCAATTTTGGACGAGAAATCGGTTTACAGTACGTTCACGCCCACATCCGCTTTACAGAGGCCATGGCGAAATTAGGTCGAGAAGAAGAGACTTGGCAAGCACTTGGGGTCATCAATCCGATCCAAATCGCTCAACGGGTCGAAAATGCGGAAATCCGTCAAGCAAATGCGTATTTCAGTAGTTCTGATGGCGATTTCAAAACAAGGGTTGAAGCCCAAGAAAATTTTGGTAAACTTAAGGAGGCAACAGTCGGCGTCAAAGGCGGCTGGCGCATCTATTCTAGTGGACCGGGGATCTATATGAATCAGTTGATCAGCAATGTGTTAGGCATTCGGACCTTTGTTGATCACGTTGAACTTGATCCCGTCTTGCCAGCGGAATTAGCAGGATTGACACTGACGTATCGACTCTATGATCGGCCGGTCGAAATCGTCTATCATTCGTCAAGTACGCCGAAAATATTGATCAACGGCGAAGAAATGTCCACTGAGTTTGCGGAAAATCGCTACCGCCAAGGTGCGTTTGTCCTGAAGAAAGCAGCGCTTTGCGCCAAATTAAGCGAAAACCAAACCAATACGATCGATATTTATCGTTAAGAAAGGAGAAGCCATGGTAGGAATCAAAGATATTGCCCAAAAAGCGGGTGTCTCCATATCCACCGTTTCGTATGCATTGAATGGCAGTCCAAAAGTGACCGAGGAAACCCGTGCGCGGATTCAAGCGATCGCAAACGAATTGAACTATGTTCCGAACATGGCTGCTCGCACACTGAAACGCAGACAAACCAACATCATCGGTGTTTATCTCGCCGATTATGCCGGAAGTTTTTATGGGGAATTGCTAGATGGCATCAAGAAAGGGTTGGAACTTTTCGGCTATGAAATGATCGTCTGCAGCGGCAAGAAATCACACTTGTTTATTCCTGAGCGGATGGTGGACGGTGCCATCATTTTGGATTGGACGTTTCCAGCAAAGGAAATCGAGCAATACGCCCAACGAGGACATCAAATCGTCGTGTTAGACCGTGTCTTGTCTCATGAAAATATCCATCAAGTCTTGTTAGACAATAAAGGAGGGGCGGCGCTGGCGATCGATCGCTTGATCGCTGGACAAAGCCAAAAAGTCTTCCTCTTAGCAGGGCCAGAAAAAGGCTACGACAGTCGGGAGCGCTTGGAAGCCAGTACGAAAGAATTGACGCGCTTTGGTATTCCTTATGAAGTCATTCCTGGTGACTTCACGGAACCTTCTGGTTATCGAGCGGCAAAACAGCTCTTAGCAAATGATCCCCAGTTTCCCATTGATATCTTTGCCTTCAATGATGAAATGGCGATCGGTGTCTACAAATATGTCCGCGAGACCGACTATCGCATCGGAAAAGAGATCCGCATCATCGGGTTTGATAACACGGAATTAGGCGCTTTTGTGCAGCCGCGCTTAGCGACGATCTCCTATTCGAAACATCGATGGGGCATGGTGGCAGCTGAGAAAATCGTACAATCGATCCAAGGGGAACCAGTGGCGGACGAGCATATTTATACCACTTTTGTGGATGGTGGATCATTTATTTAATTGATCAATTAAAGGAAAAATAGTTGAAAAAGCCTCGAACAAGGTACGCTGTTTGAGGCTTTTTTTGCGTTATTTCAAACGATAACACTCCTTTTTTTATCTAAATCAGTGATTTATAAAAAAAATAATATTTTTTATTTTGTTATTTTATGTGTGCTGGAATTTTTAAATAACGTTTTTTATTCATTTTTTGATTATAACATTATCATTAACTACGGAGAGAAGACGGGAAGCGTTCTTTTAACTTACTATTTTTGGCTTATATAAAAGACCTTTGGAACATTAGTTTTTGTCAAATATTTTAACTTTCTATTTATTTTTCTCATCTTAATTTAATTTATGGTGTTGATTTATCCCTCGTTTTTTGTATGATTTATGAAAGAGAAAAGCATTTTTTTGAAAAGAGTCGGTAATTCATCTTGATAATTTGAGCTTTTTTTTAATTGATGAGTAGTTAATAGCTGTAAGATGTGGAAGTTACAAAAATTGGAATTATGAAAAAACAATTATAATCATAATTTTGAATGGAAGAAAAAAAGAATTATAATTCTCTTTCGTCAACTCGCTAAACTAAGAGTTGTAACACAGGGCGTGCACTGCGCGATACGTTTATTTTTTTAAGATAGGAGGGATAAAGTGAAACGGTTTTTAACAACTTTACTTGTTTTTCTACTAACATCAGGTCCGTGTTTTTCATATGCAATGGTAGTGGCACAAGCCGAAAGTGTTACAAAAACAAGTGAAGAACAAAGTATGTCTTCTTCTGACCCTGTCGTTTCATCGATCGACAGTCTGGAAGAGACGAACGAAACTGACGTGCAAGCATCTAGCGAACCTGCTTCGACAGATTCGTCTACAGGAGCCACTGACACAGCTTCAGCTGAAACAGAAGTTTCATCGGAAGCTGTAGAAGAAGTACAGGTGACCTTTCTGACAGACAAGGAGCATGTATTTGCTACCGGAAAAACTCGCATCCAGATCAGCAAAAATAAAGGGGAAGCATTAAAAGAAAGTGAACTGCCGGCTTTTGAAGATGATAGGAATTTTGAAGGATGGGCGTTAGACGGTACGGTCTATACAAGTCAAGCGCTGACCGAATTGATTCTCACGGAGAATCAAACCTTGACTGCTGTTTTTAAACCGACTGTTAAGGCAAGAGCGGCGGACATCTCGTTGGCAGAACAATCGATTAAAGAGATCATTGCAGAAGCCGATAAAACGAAAGTGATCGCTGTACCAAGTCCAGCTGGAGATGATTCAGCATATGCAGAATACACCAATAGTGCTGAAGGGATTCGTCAAGCGTTGTTCGATATGTATCAAAACGGCAATGGCCAAGAATTTGCTTTGTATGTTGGCTCTGGCTCAGCTTTACCGTCTTTGCCAACAAATCTGACTTCAAAAACGATTCCAGATACAGTGGATAATACAAATATGACTTTTTATGCACTACAAGGAAAAATAAGCCGCTTAATCATCACAGGGCATAGTGATGATCCCATCACAGATGCAACAACGTTGACTTCGGGTAGTCGAACCGTTCCTTTTGGTACGGACATCTACTTCGGTTCTGATGTAGTGATTCGAAACCTCAACTATACGGGGACGAGAATGTACATGAATGGGCATAGTCTTTCCTTGAACGGTGGTTCCACCGGCAATGGCCTTTCTATTTATGGAGGAAGCAACAATGGCGACCTTACTGGAAATCCGACGATCACTGTAAATGCGACAGGCTCTGGAACTTGGAACATCTATGGTGGGAATCAAAGCGGTGGTACATTGACTGGGAATACAGCGGTTGTCGTAAATAATACGGTGGGCGGCATCAGTACGATTGCAGGAGGTGCCAATATCGGTACGATTGATGGGAATACCAGTGTCACGATCAATCGACTAAATGGCACACTGACCAATTATTATGGGGGCGGTGTCGGAACCACTACTTCAAATACAGCCAATGTTACCGGTAATGTCGCAACAGTCTTTCAAACAACGAACACCAATTTCCGTTTAGGAACCTATTATGGCGGTGTTCAATACGGGAACATTGGTGGAACAGTCCACAATACTCTCACAGGAGTGGGTGGTTGGACCGGTACAGGATTGAATTATTATGGTGGTTCCAGAGAAGGAAATATTGGACAGACACGAGAGCAAACAGCGATTACGAACCAAGTAGACACTAGCGCCTATTCTACAGGAGCAGCCTATTTTATTGGTGCCAATCGAACCAATGGAACGATTACTGGGAGTATTGAAAATACGATTAAAGCAGGTGACTACAATCAAGGGTCGTTCAATCGTGTCGATGGCGGAGCAGGAATGGACGTAAGTGTTACCAGTCTGCAAACTGGATCCGATAGTGTGTATGACGCGATGACACCAACTGATCGCCGGGCTTACGCTGAAACCACTGCTCGCTTTAAAGTATACGGTGATATTACGACGAAAATCCTAGAAGGCTGTGTCAGCTATGGAGGAGACAACTTATCGTATACGCGGGCAGCTGGGTATGGTGGCTTTATTGACGGCAGCACAACTGTCGAAGTCGGCGTATTAAATGATTCTCGCACGGTCGGCGGACCTGGATTCGTCTACAGTTATGGGGGACGATCTTATAAAGATGGTATCGCCTATTCAAATAGCTTGAATTCACGAGCAAATGGTGTCGGAACGTTTGATATCGTAGGCGGAGGCGGTACCAATGGTGTGCAAGCAACCAACCTTTATATTTATGGGGATACAAAAACAGTCTTAAACAATGTAGTCGCTCGTTGGACCTATGGTGGTGGTTTTTCAGGAATCATCGAGGGAAACACGGCAAACATCTTGAATGGCGGGATCGTTGATACTTTGGAAGGTGCAGGATATACCGGTAAACGTGTATTCGGTAATTCACATGCTGAAGTAAATTACGGTCAAGTCGACTGGTTTCTTAGTGGCGGCGGTTGGGGGGATGCCAAAATTACAGGGGACGTTTCAGTCACTGTTCATGATGGTATCATCAATGCCTCAATGGGTGCATCATATGGATATTTTTCGGGACACACGATCAATGGAAATTCTGATAATCGAATTTACGGCGGAGATTTTTCTGGAACACCTCGGACAGGTCCAAGTGCTTTTTCTGGGGGAATCACGAATGCAGGTTCGCTGCTAGGGGATGCACAATTAACAATCGACCTAAGGGATTATGAAGGGGAATTTAAGCTTCCTTCAGGAACGAATATCTCAGGTGGAAATCCGTTTAACAGTACCAACATCGTTGGGACTGATAGTACCAATACGATTACATTGAACATATACACAAAGCCGGGGTCAGATGCACTGAATGGTGCAACGATCTATGGCGATGGTGGTTCAACGGCCGCCAACACAAGAAGCGGTAAAATCAATATTAATATACAAGCTGAAGGATCAAGTATCGGTAACTTGTATACAACAAATTATTCAAACATTTCTTCAAATCGAATTTTAAGAGATGTCGAGATGCGGGTTCAAGGAGCCAAAAGTATCAATGGGATTTCAGGCGGAAATGCGTCAGACAACTTTACGAACACGATCGTAGCCAACAGCAGCAATCAAGTGAAGATGAGCTTTGGTGAAAATGTCGATGGGACAGCTTCTTATCAAACTGATCCAATCGCTGTGACGGGTCTGGGAATCGTCAACTTTACCGAATTGAATGTGACAAACGGCATCAAGCTAATGGCCAATGGGGGAGACATCAAAAATGGCCGTTCAGCCACTGCTGCGAATCACGCAACGACCTATCATCAGTTCGGTGACATCCATCTTTCCAAGGATGCCGGTATCGGTATTTCTTCTGCAACGAATTTGATTTCAGGCGCGAAGTTAACGGTGGAAGACAAAGGGACGATTGAGTCACCGCCGGGAACGGGGCGAATCAATCTTTCAGATTTCGCAACACCAGATACGGACAAAGATCATTTAACGTGGCTGAAAACGACGACCAATGATGCAGGTTCTCGAGTCAACAGTCAAGGGACGTGGTTTGGAGCGGTTAGTGCCTATCAAGTACTGACTATAAATCCAACTGCTGCTAATGCTGCAGCGATCACGCCAATCAACTTCAGCGGGATCGAAAAAGCGACTGGGAAAACCTTCATCGGGGACAACGATGTGACCAATGCAGCCAACGGGTACGGTATTGCGATACCAGGTTCGATCATTAACTACGAAGTCGAAACACCGGGAGTCGCTAACGGGATTGGCGCCATTAGTCACAATGTAACGGCAGTCAAAGAGAACAATACGCCGCTGACCTTGCAAGCATGGGGAACTGAGCAGGCGGGGACACAGGTGCAAAAAGGGCGTTTATTGATTCCCTACACGGTAACGGAATTGCCAACATTGACGTTTACACCAGAAACCCAAACGTCCGGTTCATGGGTCTATGCCGGTCAAATCAAATCCAGCAAGCTGGATAGCACGGATCAGCAGTTGACAGAACAACCAGATTCAGAACCAGTTGATTGGACGAGTCCTGATGGGGAGTATAGTTACGATATCAGTGTCCGCTACTCAAATAAGGCGGAAGTCCAAGCCCGCAATGTGATCATTACAGAACAAGAGGCACAATCGCTGAGCAAAGAACAAGCCGTGACTTATCTCGAAGCCAGCGGGCGTCCTTTCTTTAAGGATACGCTGACAGATGAGGTCTTAGCTGCGATTCAAGAACCGTTAGAAACAGCGGTCTACCGCAAACAAGCGATCACTTTTTCAGTAGGGGAAAACGATCAGAATCAGGCGGAAACCACCGTTAATCTGGTGGTGGTCAAAAATGAAAGTGTCATTTCTGCTGATCGGCAATTTGCCGTCTATGCAAAAGATGTCCGTTTGACCTTACCAGAAGCAACGGCGCTGACAGATGAAGCCGCTTTGGCAGACTATACCCAAGCAACCACGATTTTTGCAGATAATCGGGCAAATATACCACCGACTGTCGATCCGCAAGCTTTTGCCGCGATCCAGCAAGCAACGGAAGATGAGCTGTTGAAAAATGTATCAACGGCCTACCATTATGAAGCAGGCAGTCAACGGGCAGAAAAAGTCGTCAATGTCGCAGTTGCCGGCGAGCTTATTTTAAGCAGTGTGCCAACAGACTTTGATTTTGGGCAGCAGAAAGTTGCCACAGAAACACAAGATTATTGGCCAACGATCACAGGCGAGCTAGCGGTGAAAGATACGAGAGGGTCCGAACGGAGTCCATGGCGCTTGACGGTCAAAGAGCAACAGCCATTAACGGATGGGACAGATCAATTAACCGATGTCTTCCGCTTTGTGACAAACGGTCAAGAACAGATGATAACCAGTGGGGAAATGATTATCGAGGAAACGGAATTGACAGAAAATGGCACATACGTCGTGAATCAGCACTGGGGCGAAAGTCAGAATGAAGGAATCAAGCTTACCGTTCCAGTCGAACAGCAAAAAGTTGGGGACTATCAAGGAACCTTGAGCTGGCAGCTGGTTTCGGCACCTGGCAACCCATAAAGGCAGGAAAACAAATGAAAAAAATCATGATCGGTATTATTGCTGGCTGTCTATTAATATTTCCTCAGCTCGTTTCAGCAGCCGAAGCAGGTGCTTATGACAGCAATGGCATTACTTCCTTTTTCGGCGTCTATGAAGAACCAGTTGAGGAGCCAGAAGAGCCCGTAAAAGAACAGCCAGGGAATAAACAAATTAATCAAAAAGGCAACAATATTCTGCCGGCAACAGGATCAGATCACTTCAATAGCTATCAAAGCAGTGGTCTTGTCGTTTTGTTGGCAGCAGGAATCATTTTAATCAAAAGGAGAACAAAAAATGAAAAAACTTTTCTTGACGGCAGGCATTCTATTGATGAGCACTGCTCTGTTACCAACAACCGTTAATGCCGCTGAATACACTTCAAATGGAGCAATCACTTTTGAAGCGGACCCGAATCCAACCAATCCAGTTGATCCGACCGATCCAGAAAAACCAGTGGATCCCGTCGATCCAACCGATCCAGATGGACCAAATCCTGGAACAGCTGGACCATTATCGATTGATTTTGCTTCAAGTTTTCAATTTGGCAACCAACTGATTACTTCTGAAACAAAAGATTATTACGCACAGCTGCAAGAGTTCACAGCTGGCGCTGCTGGACCAAACTATGTGCAAGTAACAGATAAACGAGGAACGCAAGAAGGTTGGTCATTGAGTGTTGTGCAAAACGGACAATTCAAAACGGCTGATGACGAAGAGCTAGTCGGCGCTTCATTATCGATCGCCTCAGGTGCAGCAACTTCAGTCACCGATATGCAGTATGCACCAACAGTTACTGCAAGTCATACCTTTGTACCCGGTAGTGAAATCACCTTGGTCAATGCACCTGTCGGAAAAGGAATGGGCACTTGGATTTACAAGTTTGGGAACGATGCAACGGAAGGGTCAACGGCAGTAAAATTAAACGTACCAGGCAGTTCTGTAAAATTAGCCAAAGAGTATCGGACGACATTGACTTGGAATTTAAAGAATGTCCCTGAAAGCAATTAAAATCACTGATTTTCAGTAAAACAGATAAAGGAGTGTCAAATAGAAATGAAAAAAACAGCATGGGTCTTTGTAAGTCTTGCCGTCTTGGCAGCAGCGAGTGCAGCAACCGAGGTTTCAGCAGCCGAAGCGGCTTCTTACACCTCAAATGGGGCGGTTGATTTTATTCCGAATACTGATCCGACGAACCCAGTCAATCCAGAAAATCCAGATCCAGAAAACCCGGTCAATCCTGTGGATCCAACCGATCCCGATGGACCAAATCCTGGAACGAATGGCCCATTATCGATCGATTATGCCTCTAGCTTAGATTTTGGTGTCAATAAAATCTCTAATAAAAACGAAGTCTATTATGCACGAGCACAAGGGTACTTGAACGATGATGGCACAGCTTCTACATTAAAAACTGCCAATTATGTCCAAGTAACTGATAATCGCGGTAGTAATGCCGGTTGGCGGTTGTCTGTGAAGCAAAATGGTCAATTTAAAAATGAGACGACCTTGAATAAAGAATTGACAGGTTCTGTCATCACCCTAACAAGTCCTGACGTTAAATCAAATGCGGTTGGCGTCACAGCTCCCGTGGCAGAAGCAACGATCACGTTGGATGCAGCCGGTGCTGAATCAGTGGTGATGACTGCAGCAAAGCAAACAGGTGCTGGAACATGGGTCAACGCTTGGGGAAGTGTTGAGTCGATCACTGAAATAGACAAAGATGATCAAGAAGTACAAGCCGATATTACCAAAGCAGTCGCACTTTCTGTACCAGGCAGCACCCCAAAAGATGCCGTTAGCTACACGACTACATTGACTTGGGTATTATCAGATACACCAGGAACGGAAGGATAAGGAGTATAGACATGAAAAAAACACTAGCATTTCTCTCAGTATTAGGCTTAAGCCTAGTAGCACCAGTGCTGGCACAAGCAGCGGACAGTGCAGAATACAACTCAAATGGACAAATCACCTTTGAACCAAATACGGATCCAACTAATCCAATCAGCCCAACGGATCCAGATCCAGAAAATCCGATCAAACCAGTGGATCCAACGGACCCAGATGGACCAAATCCAGGAACGAACGGACCGCTATCGATTGATTTTGCTTCAAGCCTTTACTTTGGCACACAAAAAATCACCTCAAAAACAGAGATCTACCATGCGGAAACTCAAAAATATGTGGATTCAGTTGGTGATAATCAAGAAGGACCGAATTTTGTCCAAGTGACAGACAATCGGGGAACAGAGAGCGGTTGGACATTGAATGTTCGCCAAAATGGTCAGTTCAAAACAGCGGAAGATCAAGAATTGACTGCTGCACAAATTCGTTTGACGAAGGGAACTGTAGTAACTCCTTCATTGTCACCAAAACCATCAAATGTGAGCGCAACGATCACATTGAATCCAAACGGTGCCCAATCCTTAGTGATGAGTGCCCAAGATGGCGAAGGGGCAGGGACCTATTTAATGAGCTGGGGCGATAGTTTAGCTGCAGCCATGGATAGCATTGAGTTGGAAGTTCCAGGCTCAACGACGAAATATGCCAGCCAATACAACACCACGTTTACTTGGTTACTAACAGACACACCAACCAACCCATAAGTACCAGCTTTCTCCTTGAACCTTTTCGAGGTTCAAGGAGAATACATAGAAAGAAGGGACATCCATCATGAAAAAAATCAAACAGCTTTTGGCGCTCCTATTCGCAAGTATTTTCTTTTTTGTACCAACCATAGGAACCGCTTCTGAATTTAACTTTGCCGTCAATCCAGTGATTCCAGAGAATCAAATCGATAAAGAAAAGACTTATTTTGACTTAAAAATGGAGCCGGGAGCGGTTCAAACTGTAGAAGTCCAATTGCGCAATGACACCGATCAAGAGGTCGTCATCGCGCCAGTGATCGCTTCAGCTACCACGAATCTAAACGGGGTCGTGGAATATGGCGAAAACGACATCGAAGCGGACGAAACCTTGCCTTATGATATGGCTGATTTGATTGAAGTGGAGGAAGAGATCACGATCCCGAAACAATCCCAAATCACCTTACCCTTAAAGATCAGTATGCCCTCAGAACCGTTTGAAGGGGTTATTGCCGGTGGTTTGACCTTGAAAGAAACGACAGCGGAAACCGATACTGCTGACAGTGAAGAAGACCAAGGGTTAGCCATCAAGAATGAGTATGCCTATGTCGTTGCGATTTTACTCCGTCAAAATACAACAGAAGTCACGCCGGATCTAAAACTGCTGGATGTTGGACCGGGACAAGTCAACGCCCGCAATACCATCAATGTTACGTTGCAAAATCCTGAAGCAGCTTACTTAAATTCCTTGCGGTTGATCAATGAAGTGAGGAAGAAAGGTGATAGTGACGTCTTGTATGCTTCAGATACCTCACGAATGCAAATGGCACCTAATTCAAACTTCTCGTACCCAATTTCCTTGGAAGGACAACGTTTAGAAGCAGGGACCTATGTGTTGACTTCCGTGGCCTACGGTGGGAAAAGCGATGAAGGACAATACAAAGTGGAGAATGAAGAAGGCGAGGAAGAAAGCTATCTCTATAAATGGAGCTTCGAAAAAGAATTCACAGTGACGGGAGATGTCGCTCGTGATCTTAATAAGAAAGATGTGACGATCGAAACAGATTACACGTGGCTTTACTTCTTGATCGGCGGTCTGTTGCTGCTGCTCGCCTTACTGCTGCTTTTATGGTACCGACGAAAGAAAAAAAATGAAACGGATGAAGCGTGAGCACCTTGAGAAATACTTGATCGATGGCTTGATCATCGCAGGTATCCTCTTGTTGGCACTTCCTTTTTTAAAAGAAAGCATCGTCAGTTGGCAATTACGCACAAGCGAATTGACGATAGCGACCCAGCTGCCGACAACGATTCCAGAAGAAGAAACGATTCAAATGCCGGCTCTAGGGGATGTATTGGCTCCGCAGTCGGCAACGATCACCGGGTACGGCTTTGTTGCAATTGAAGCGATCGAGTTCCAGCAGCCACTATTGGTGGGGCTAACCAATCAGCAGCTGCTGAAAGGCGGTGTCGTGATGTTTCCGGAACGTTTGTTAAAAAATAACAATTTTGTCGTTTTAGGGCATCATCTCGGTAGACAAAGTTTGTTATTTGGTCAATTGCTAGAAGCACAGGTGGGGATGGAAGTGTCCGTAACCTACCTCGAGGAACGCCAGCAGTATATTATTATCGATAAAAAAGTCGTAGATGAATCCGACTTGTCGGTTCTAACAGATGACCAGACACCAAAGTTGACATTGATTACTTGTCCCACACCTACTCGAACAGAAGAACGCTACGTGCTGACAGCGATTCCTGTTGAGCAAGCAACTGCCGGACAGTCGCAAAACACAGCGACCATGGGCAGTACGTCACAAGGCGCGAGAGTGATGGCTAAAAAACAAGAAATGTTATGGAGACAACAATCTAAAAAAAATTGGTTTCTTTTATTTGTTATTTTATTTATAATTAGTGGATGTCTGCTTGGCGTTCACAAACTGTTGAAACGTTCAGCGCCGTAGAAAGAGCATCAAAAAGAAGCTCTGTTGATAAGGAGGGTGAAGAAATGAAACGCAGATTTGGTTTTGTCATTGGTGCCTGCATGATTATTGGAATGATCGATCTTGTCACAGAACAAGTTGTTTTTGCGACTATCTATAATCCGCTAGACCCCTCAGAAGAAATCGTCCCAAAGGATCCGCCAGAAGAAATTACGGAGAAAGCAGATGAACCGCCTGCAGAAAAGGAAGAATCCAAAGAATCACCGGCTCCTGAACCGGAACCTGTTCCGAAAAAAGAACAGGAACAATCCGCATTTCCAGAAAGCAGTTTTTTGGAAAAACAGAAGCACTTAGCACAACGAGTCATGTTGGAAGATGTTTTTGCGTCGGATCGTTTGGCTGTCGATTTAGCACTGCCGGGAAATAATACGGATGGTGACGGGGATGACAAACCTTCGTATCTTGCCAGCTTATGCTATTTATTTTCAGGAAACGTTCTTTATGGCCAAAAAAATAACGGAGGCTTGAAAACGCATGTTTGTGACATTTTTGAATAAGGCGGACAAACGAAAATTGATGATGCTACAATATTTGGAAAACGCAGTCGCTCTTTCTGAAACGAAGGAAACATTGATGGATCAATTGACCATGTCGGAATTTCTGATCAACAAAACCGTTCAAGAATTGAATCTTGATTTTTATGAACTAGGATTGAATGAGGAATTTGAGATCGTGACCGATGGGACGGTCATTAAATTGAATGCCTCCGGGCTGGCAACTTCTGACACACTACTGACCTATTATCTAGATCAAGCGTTAAAATTTTCTATGTTGAAAGAATGCTTTTTTGAGCAATTGTCTTCTTTATACGAATTTGCTACCAATCACTATCTAAGTCATAATCCCGTCTATAAAGAATTTAAACAATTCAAACTGATCTTGAAAGAATACGACATTGAAGTGACGAAAGAGTTTCAGCTGGTTGGTGAAGAAAGTGAGATTCGGGAGTTTATTTTTCTCTTTTTTATGAAGGAATATTATTTGAACCATTCCCCTTTCCCAAAAGGTATCTTGGACAAAGAAAAGACGTTTGATCGATTCAATGAAAGTACTTGGCTGAATCCAGAACAGTCTGCCCGCATGCGGATTCGCAAGAAACATTATCTAGGCATTGTTTTAGCGCGGATGTCTAAAGGACATTACATGCAAAACAATGTGGAAAATGATTTAGTCTTACCCAAACATTTAGTGATTATTGAAGAATTGAAGCGCTGGTTACAAGAGATCTTGACGATCACCGATCAAGAAGTCCTAGAACGTGAGGCACGAGATATTTTGCGCTTCTTGATCGTTGAAGGCTGGTTGATCGACAACAATAGCTACATCGACCAAGAACAAACCTATATCCAACAATTAAACGAGCAGTTTATTCAGGCAGTCCAACAGCAGTTTTCGCTAGCCACGGACACGTTGGCACTGCTTCATGCCGAAACGACTACGATTCATTACCAGCTCCTGTCGTTTTCTTTTAGTTCTCGCTATGAGTACCAATACATGGATGTCACGTATTTTCTTGAGACGTATCCTGAATATGCTGCCTTTTGCCGCAACTATCTGGAAGAAAGTCGTAATCGACCGATCTTATGGAACAATAAAGAGTTTTTGTTTTTTAGATACCTTATTTTATTAGTTTCTACGATTCCATTAAAAGAGATTTTGGTTCCTTTATATGTCTGTGTTGATTTTTCATTTGGTGATTCCTACAACCAGATGATCAAAAAGAATATTGAAAAAATTCTCGATTTGAATGTGCAATTCCAGAGTTACCCAGATGATCACACGCACCTGATTCTTTCAAACCTGCCATTTTATGGTGCGTTGGGGATCGACCATATTTTATGGCTAGCACCACCTAGACCCATCGATTGGGCCAATTTTACTGAAAAAATCAGCGTGATTCGCAGAGAACAATTTCAAACCAAAATGGCACAGTGAGCATCCTGCCGTTTAACTATCAAAAGCAGCGTCTGCCTCAAATGAAGGCAGGCGTTTTTTGCAGAAATCTGCCATATGCAAAAAGCACACAGGGATCTATTGCCCTGACGAAGTGTTCGGATAAGGTCTGTGAAAAAGGACCATTTGATAGGATTTTTTTTTGCTAGAAAATTTGGTATGATAGAAAGAGAAGAAAAAGAGGTGCCCTATGATGGATGGGAAACAAACGAAGGCTGTGATTGGCCAGACATTGATCACCCTTTGTGAGACCAAAGAAGTGAATAAAATCAGCGTACAGGAGATCGCCGAAAAGGCGCAAGTCAATCGGCAGACGTTTTACTACCATTTTCCTGATAAAAAAGCTTTGATCCAATGGATCTATCGGCAAGATGCCCTGATTTTTTTGACGACAGAAGATGTCTCCCTTGATAACTGGGAAGAAGCCGCCTTGCGCATGCTGAAAGCAATGAAACAAGCGCCGGCCTTTTACCGCAAATCACTGGCTTATGACCGCGAGATCTTAATGAACGGTTTTTTACAGATCACAGAACCGCTTTTTCAGCGCTTGTTCTTGGAGGTCGATCAAGAGCAGCAATTGACGAAACAAGACATTCTATTTTATAGCCGATTCTTTTCCTACGGCTGCGGAGGCATTTTGGAAAATTGGATTCACAACGACTTTCCAGAGACCCCATTAGAGATTGCGACGCAATTGTTTCGTTTGGCGAAGGATGTGGAATTTTTTGGCCACCAAATCTATGAAAAAGAGGAGCAGTAAGCGATGACGAAAGTTTTATTTGTTTGTTTAGGTAATATTTGCCGTTCCCCCATGGCAGAAGCTATTTATAAAGCAGAAATAGCAAAACACAAGTTGGATTGGCAGATCGATTCGGCAGCGACCAGCTCATGGGAAGTCGGACATTCTGCTCATCCCGGAACCAAAAAAAGACTGCGTCAAGCAGGGATCTCTAGTGACGGTCTTATTTCAAGGCAGATCACTGAAGCGGATTTTGCCACATTTGATTGGATCATCGGCATGGATGCGAACAATGTTGAAACACTTCAAGCGCTAGCACCTGCCGATACGACCGCAAAGATCCGTTCGTATTTGAGTGTTGTTCCTGGCAAAGAGGCTGAGGAAGTACCAGATCCTTATTATACAGGAGATTTCGAAGAGACCTATCAACTGCTGCAAGAGGGGATTCCTTATTGGCTAGAGGTTATTTCTTCTGAAAAATAAGGCGTGTTCGCTTGTATTTTATCAAAAATTTGCTAAAATAGAACCATGGAAATGCGAACGTATGTGTGGTTTTAGAAACTGCTGCAACGCGCAGAAAGGAATGTCCAATGGAAAAGAAACCATCGCCCATCAAACAATTGGGCAAACTCATTGTGATGACATCCACAACGTTGCTGGATACCTTTTTCAGTGATGATGCTGACAAGAAGAATCAGTCTGAGAAAGTCAAAGAAATCCGGCGAACGCTGCAAGAGGCAGCCGCTGCCAAGCATCTGGTCGTGCTGCAAGTAAAAACAGAGAAATTGGGTGGTTTTGAAACCGTTACCGGCTGGATCGTCGGCAAAACGGTAGCAAAAGAACAAGTTGTCTTGAAATTACAAAGCGACCGTCAGCAGCTGCGGATTATTCCCCTGCATCATGTGCTGAAAGTTAGCACCTTGAATACAAAACCCGGCTTGTAAACAAGCCTGTGCATAGCAAAAAAACCGGCTCTTTGTCAATAAGGACTGATGAGTTGCGTAAAATCAAATCTGGGTCAGAATGAACCACATTCTGGCTCAGATTTTTTGTTATCTTACTTTGATTAATTGATTGATCAAAAAGATTCTAATTCTCATGTTCTCGAATGATTTAAATCCGTAGGATACTCGTTTCATTGTCTTTATGTGGGTATTCTTCGCTTCTATTTTTCCATTGGAATAAGGATAGATCATTGCGTTGGTGATGCCTTCTTCATAGGTCAGAAGGTTTTGAAGCTTCTCCCGAAAGCTGTCATCTAACGTTTTGGGAAGTTCTGTCAATAAGGAGAAAAACAAGTCAGGGTCTTTGTCTCGAAAGGCTTCAACTAATTCATGAAAAAAGGGATACGCCTCCTTCAGGGGCGTAGAAAACTCAAGCAATCGATCAATCATCATTGCTTCAGTAAGAAATGGGTATTTTGGTGCTCGGAAACTTTTCCATGTTTTGTATTCATAATGGTTGATGTTTGCACGATTTTTTAGCAAAAAGCGCCAGTTCTTTTTCAGTTTTTCTGCCTGGCTTTTCTGTCCGGCTTTACGAAGTTCATTCATTTCACGGATACGCAACTCATTGAACGCTTGATTCATGTGTTTGACAATATGAAACCGATCAATCACTACTTTCGCATTTGGCAGAACACGTTTGGTGAGCTGGAAGTAGGCGGCGTTCATGTCTGTCACCAAGAATTCTACTTCTTCTGGATTGGTACAACCTAAGAAATAGCTTGTTAATCGAGGTAATTTACGCGTAGGCAAAACATCTATTAATTTTCCTGTTTCGCCATCTGCGCAAATAAAGCTCATTTTATCTTCTATGGAAGCATGCGAACGAAATTCATCAACCATCAATACTCTGGGGAGAATCTTCTTAGATTGCTTTGGTAAATAGCTTTTAAACTCTTTCAATGTACGAATAACGGTGGTCAAAGATACCTGACAGCTTTTCGCAATAAAAGATAAAGATACTTTTTCAGTCAGTAAAGAAGCAATTTTATATCTAACATGATTTGCGATTGAATGTCTGGGTTGGACAAAATAACTTTGAGCAGTCCAATGGGTTCGGCAGTTTTTACAGGTATAGCGCTGCTTTTTTAGGCGCATAACCAAAGGCATCTGATTGTATTGTTCAAAACGGACAATCGTTTCCTTCTTCCCATTTTTCACTATAATTGTTTTCCCGTTTCCATCTACCACAGTAGAACCACAACTTCTACAAGCACGAGGAGTAGGCGAGAGAACAGCATCGACGACCAACGTCTTTTTCTTCTGAAGGGTCTCGTAAGAGACCTCTATAATCATCAAATCTTTCTCTATTATTCTCAGCATTTTTTTGATAGAATCATTCATATAGCATATCGTCCTCTCAGTTGTTTATTTTGTGGTGATTTAATCATACTAGAGAACGATATGTTTTTTAATACCTAAAATGAAAATGGGACTGAAGAATCAATTCTGATTCATCAGTCCCATAAATTATAGAGCCAAAAAACCGCTGCGTCATTAGACATAGCGGTTTTTTAATTGCTAGTTACGCGTGCTTGTTTTTGACTTCTGCGAGTCGCCAAGCGGTCATCACAGCGATCAGTTCGTAAGGGATCGGCTGTGCAAAAGAAAACTGGACCGCCCCTTTACTGGTCTTGTATGGTTGTAAGTCCTCTTGGAAGGCCGTGATCGCAGAAGGCGTGGGATAAAAGCCTAGATGCTGTTTGGCGCAGGCAAAATGTACGATATTTTCTCCCTGATGATAAGTAGGCATTTGATAACTGATCTTTTCAACCGCTTCAGGTAAAACGGCTTTGATGGTTTGACGGACCTTTCTTAAAATCGCTTGTCGTTCTGCTGGAGCTGCTGCAATGTATTGGTCAACTGTCGTAATGGCTGTTGTCATAGGCCACCTCCTGCCTTTAGTATACGGCAAACCCCGTAAGAAAAAAAGGAGCCTGTCAGTGGGTAGCTGACAGGCAAGGAGTAAAAATGAAAAGTGTTAGTTAGGGTTGTTTGTTGGGTTATGTATACTATACTGTCCAAATATGAATTTTTTGTGGAGAAAAGATTGGAAAGTGTTTAAGTTTGCTGGCTGCGAAAATAAGTAAAAAAAGACCCGTCGGTGGGTGGCCGACGGGAAGGAGTTAAAAATGAAAAAGTGTTAGTTAGGGTTGTTTGTTGGTATACATAGAGTATACGAGATAAATATGAATATTCTGTGACAAATCTTTTCGGAAGTTCTTAAGAAACCGTAACGGTTTGGTTACAGAGAAAGGTTCTTTTCATCAAAACGGTTTTTCAACGTACGATACAAATCAATGTATTGCCGATCGTCTGCCGCATAATCCCAAATATAACTCATTTTTTCTGGTTTGAGTTTTTTCATCAACTGATTGGAACTAACGATGACATCATAATTTTCTTGCTGGTTTAGATCATAAGGTTCTGCTGCTACGAAGGTCAAGTCATGTAGGAATTGATTCAATCCTTGAACGACTAAGAAATTATCTTCTAACGCAACCCCTACCCGTAAACGATTCGAATAACGGATTTGATCATAAAACGGCAGCAGGGCGTGGGTATACATCGTTGCCATCTGCTCTTGGTTTTCATCATTGATATAGTCCACCGCTGATTCTTCGCGATAGTTCGTTAAGAATTCATCGATTTTTTGCTGCAGCTGCTCTTCAGCAGACCCGCGATTGATCGAGGGTGTCAGCAAGCGATAGATATTTGGAAACGGCTGACGGAAAACGTAGTTGCCGAAAGTCACATTGATTAAATTACCCACGACCAATGGCTCGTCTAACAGGCCAGGTTGTGAAGCAAAGAAGGTTGCTTTCATCTCTGCTAACAAGTCTGCGACTAACGGATAAACTGGGTTTTGTTTGCTTGAAAAGAATTGCAAGGTTTGTTGCAAAGCTTCTTCTTCAGGACTCAAGTAGAATGGGAAGATTTGCGCCATCAAATAAATAAACCCTGATTCGCCTTTTAATTGTTTGTCTGTCATTGAAACTTCAGGATCAACGACTTGTGTCAAACGCTCAAAATCGAAATATGGATTATTTTTCATCAGGAAATTGTACCGCTTGTCGTATTTGGCAAAATTCCCTTTTTTGATTCGTAAAAGAATCAAGGCGGCGAAATACTTCAACTCTAATCGGCCAAGATAAGAATGAGTCATTGGGAAATACTCCGTGAATCGATCCACCATTTTTTCTGTCTCACTCTCAGCGATCGCAAATGGCCATTCTATTCCACGAGTACCTAACCAAATGATATTGAATAGGGAGAGCCGCACAAGACGCTCATCGCCCACTAAGTTTGATTCAGTGTACGTAAAGCGAAGCTGAAATTGCTTCAAATGTTTTTTTAGATGTTCAAATTTGCGAGACACCGTTGAACGACTGACATCGTATTTTGCACAAAAATCCGTGATCGTAGGATTGTCTTCATTCAGCATGTAAAGAACATATAAGAACGGAACGCTTTTATTCAATAAATAGAAGCGGTATTCATCGATCGTTACCGCGATATTCTGAGGCTGTAATTTACCGCCACGACCGAGTATCGACATATGATCCGGAGTTAACTCAGTTAGATCTTGGTCGATCTCAGTCAACTCTATAAAAGCTTGTTGGTAGCTTAACTCCATTTCCTTTGCCAATTGTGCGATTGGGTGGCTAGGGTTTTGCAGAGTCAGCATACGCCGGAATATTTTAAATTTAATTAATGTTTGCGGGTCCATCATAAGTTCTTCATAAAACATAGGTATCCTCCTTTGTGGCTCTATTGTATCTTTTTTTTACGAAACTGTCAGTCTTTTTAATCAAAAAAATAGCCTACCCTTTAAAAAAAGGTAGGTTATTTTCATCTTTTTAACTAATTTAGGCTGAAACAGGGTCTTTTTTGAACCACGACCATAGCAAACCGATCAAAAATCCGATCGCAGCTGGTACGACCCACCCCATCCCGATTTGGAAAAAGGGCAGATAATCTGACGCAAAAGACAAGATTCCTTGCACGAAAGCGTTGTTGGTAATCACTGCAGGACTCGCATTTAAGCCGTCGATGATTGCAGCGATCAACGTGAAGTATGTCGTCATTCGATAGACACTGGCACGATGGTTAAATAATGGACTGATGATCGCCAACAAAATCAAAGTGATCGCCAGTGGATAGATAAACATCAAGACTGGAATAGAAAACTCGATGATATTGGTCAAGCCGACATTAGCGAAGATCGCTGGTAAGATACTTGTCAAAGCGATAAAGAATCCGTAGCTTTGCTTTGGAAACAATCCAGCAAAGGTTTCGGAAAAGGCCGTGATCAAACCAATGGCGGTTTTTAAACAGGCAGAGATGACGATCAATGCCAATAGCAGACTGCCGACAGTGCCAAGGTAATGGTTGGCGATTTGTGCCAAAGCGATCCCACCGTTTTCGCTGATGGGAAACTGGCCTAAACTTTTGGTTCCCATATAAGAAAGTAAGGTATAGATGATCCCCATCAACACGATGCTGACAGAGCCGGAAAGGATCGTGTCTTTTGCGACCGTCGCAGGTTTCTCAACCCCCATATTGCGAATCGTTGAGACGATGATGATCCCGAAGGCTAAAGATGCCAGCGCATCGAGAGTATTGTAGCCGTTTGTGAAACCAGTAAAGAAAGCATCGCTTTGATAGCTAGGATAGATCGGCGCATCGCTGATGGTTCCTAGTGGTTGCCAAAAGGCAAAAAAGAGCAAAACTCCTAGTAAGACCAGAAACAAGGGATTTAGAAACTTCCCTACATAATCTAAGATTTTGCTAGGTTTGCGTGAAAACCACCAGGCAGCTCCAAAAAATAGGGCAGAGAACAACGCCAATAACCAAGTTTGCATGTCTGATGAAACATGGGGAGCGATCCCGATCTCATAAGAAGTAGTAGCCAAACGAGGCAGAGCAAAGAATGGCCCAATCACTAAATAAAGCAAAATCGTAAATATCATTGCATAGCGGCGATTGATCCGAGAAGCTAATTCAAAAACACCGTTGCTTTGGGAAACGCCAATAGCAATGACCCCTAAAAATGGCAAGCCGATCCCTGTAACTAAAAAGCCAAGGTTGGCTAAGCCGACATTCGCGCCAGCTTCTTGTCCCATGTGAACGGGGAAAATCAGATTTCCGGCACCAAAGAAAAGACCGAAAAGCATTGATCCAACATACATGTAATCCTTAAACTGTAACTTTTTTTCCATAAATGAAAGCTCCTATAATTCCTTAGTTTTAAAAAAAATAACAAAGTTTCTAACAAATAGCAATGGTTTTTTGTGATTTTTTGATAAATTCTGACAATTACTCCTCCTGCAATAAAAAAACACTTAGCATTGAATTCTTCCAAGCTTACTGAAAAAGGACGAAAAAGCTCGGAAGAAGACCGCTAAGTGTTTCAAGACAGAAAATTAATTCAACACACGGGAAAGGAATTCTTTGGTGCGTTGCTCTTTTGGATGAATAAAGATATCTTCAGGCGTCCCTTGTTCGGCAATGACACCTTGATCCATAAAGATGACCCGATCAGACACTTCTTTGGCAAAGCCCATTTCGTGGGTAACGATCACCATCGTCAAGCCAGTATGAGCTAACGTATTCATGGTCTTCAACACTTCACCGACCATTTCTGGATCTAGCGCAGAAGTCGGCTCATCAAACAACATGACATCTGGATTCATCGATAAGGCACGGGCAATGGCTACCCGTTGTTTTTGTCCACCTGAAAGCTGGGAAGGCTTGGCATTGGCATATTGAGCCATACCGACTTGCTCCAGATTTTCTTTGGCAGTCGCTTCTGCTTCTTTGCGATCACGTTTCAAAACAGTGACTTGGCCCGTCACGCAGTTTTCTAATACATTCATATTGTTGAATAGGTTAAAGGATTGGAAAACCATTCCTAGATGCGTACGGTATTTCGGCAAGTCATAGCCTTTTTCCAGCACATTTTCACCTAAGTAGATGATTTGCCCACTGGTTGGTTTTTCTAATAAGTTGATGCAGCGAAGAAGTGTAGATTTTCCTGAACCAGAAGAACCGATGATCGTGACAACTTCTCCTTTATTAACAGACAAACTGATGTCTTTTAAGACTTCGTTGTCGCCAAAACTCTTTTTTAAATGGTCAATTTCAATGATTGCTGACATGTTCTTCCTCCTTATTCGTTCGGGTTGATGTCTTCTAATTTGACATACGCACTGGGACCATCCATTTTGCGTTCAACAAAGCGTAAGATCTGGGTGGCACTGATGGTCAAGACTAAGTAGATCACACCGATGATCGCAAATGTTTGGAAGTATTGGAAGTTCGTTCCAGCGGCTGATGTACCTTGGAAGAAGAGGTCTGCAACACTGATAACACTTAAGACGGCAGTATCTTTGATATTGATAATGATCTCATTTCCGGTAGCTGGTAAAATATTGCGCATTACTTGCGGCAACACGACTTTGATCATGGTTTGCCAATGAGTCATTCCGATGGCTTGAGCTGCTTCAAATTGGCCGTCATCTACAGCAAAAATCCCCCCACGAACGATTTCAGACATGTAGGCACCCGTATTGATAGAAACGATCAGCACGGCTGCCAGCGTGCGATTCATGGAGACACCAAAGGCTAGAGCAGTTCCGTAGAAAATAACCATTGCTTGAACCATCATTGGGGTGCCGCGGAAAACTTCTATATAGATGGTCAGTAAACCATTGACGATGCGTTGGAAGAAACGTCCTACTGGATTTTCTGAAAGCGGCAATGTCCGGAAGATACCGACTAAAAGACCGATAATCAATCCGATGATCGTTGAAAGGATCGCGATGAATAAGGTCAAGCCAGCGCCTCGTAAAAAGAGCATGCCGTAATCATCAATGATTTTTTTAAAATCAGCGATCAGACCTTGATCTGCCGTTTCTCCGCTGGCATCTGCAGGTTGATCTAAGACTGCTTGATCCATCAGGGAAACCCGTTCTTCTTCAGAAATTCCTGCAAGAATCTCATTGACTTTTTCAACATCGGGATCGCCTTTGCGCATTCCGACTGCTACTTGGACGTCTTCTGGATTGGTTTCAAAACCGGCGCCTTCATCGAACTCGACCATCTTCAAATCAGGATTTGCCCCGACGGCAGTGACGCCTTCTGGACGTTCGCTGACGTAGCCGTCAATGATGCCCGAAGCTAAAGCAACGCGCATGGAGGAGAAGTCCCGCATGGCTTGTTCTTTTTGGACCTCAGGGATTTGATCTATGACCGTATAATGGAAAGTATTCAGCTGGGCAGTGATTTTTGCCCCCGAAAGATCAGCGAGGCTTTTGGCATCGGCGAACTCGCCATCTTTACGAACCACTACCACCAAATCTGATTCATAGTAAGGATCGGTAAAATCAATTTGCTCGCGACGTTCGGCAGTTGGTGACATACCAGCGATCACAGCATCGATAGTCCCCGCTTGTAAAGCTGGCGGCAGACCGTCCCATTGGGTTTTGACGATCACTAATTCTTTGCCTAAGCCTTCAGCGATTCGTTTGGCGATCTGGACATCGTAACCGCCGGCAAACGCCGAGCCTTCTTCCCCAGAAATCGGCACGGCACCATTGGCGTCCGTCGTTTGCGTCCAGTTAAATGGGGCATAGCCTGCCTCCATACCGACACGGAATTGTTCCGCAGGCGTTTGGTCATCCGCTTGCACGGTTAGGGGCAGCTGAATGAGGGTTAGACAGAGGGCGAAGACTGCCCAGATCCAATTATTTTTTTTCATTTTTTCTCTTTCCTTTCACGAGTTGGACAAGCAGGTAAGGATGAAAAAGCAAAAAAACAGCCGTACTCCATGATTGGAAAACGGCTGTTGACAGGTCATCGTCGACAAACCTTTCACAAAACATAGCGCAACTTAGACAAGCTAAGACAGTCCGCAAATTGTTCATTTGCGGCCCAACAAAATCGATGCAAGCAAAACCGACCTTGTTTCGGCGATGTTCCCTAGCTCTGCTGTAAACGTGTTGCTTCACTCAGCAGGATTAATGAACCTCGCGACCTCTACCTAAATGTTAAAGGGTACTCGTATTTAATTTGATTCTTCTCAGAGTTTAGAAGAAAAGCACCCAAATGTCAATTCTTTTTAACAAAAAAACGACCATTTCCCTATTTTTATCAAAGAGAAAGCGGATCGTTTTTACGAGTGTCTATTGGAACCCTTAAGCGACTTTCGCTTTTGGTTCACGGCCTAAAACAGCTTGGATGACTGTCAAAGCAAGCAATAAGCCAAGTGCTAGATAGATGAGGCTTGAGTATTGTGTAACGCCCCAATCTTGTCCGAAGGTACGGTAAACCACAAGGACGCTGGCTTGAATGATTGCTGTGATGACATTTAAAAAGCCGAATGCCCATAAATTGCCATTTTCTTTACGTGCTAAATAGAAGATAGAGAAATATAAGCCGACTGCCAACCAACCGAAACTGATAATGATCATTGCCCAATAAATAATAGCTGCTACCAATGTATTTCACCTCACTTTGATTCGTGACTAGTTTACCACGTTTTTTGTTCCTTGTCATGAAGGAATCTCTTTCTTTGTGAGGCAAAAAACAAAGAGCAAAAGCAGTAATGAAAAGATCATCTGCTACATTTGCTATTGGAGGGTTTACTGAAAAGAGACGATTTTTCTAGATCGGTTCATTTTCAGCTGTGTATAATAGAAATAAACTGTTTTTTGCAGAAAACTACGAGTTAAGAATCAATTAATAATTAGTTAATAGCTGATTTAGATCTGCTTGCTAGAATGAGCACAGAAGCAAGCAAGGAGGAAGTAAAAATGGAAAATGTTCTTAAAATCAAAGGATTAAACAAACGTTACGGCAAACAGCAGGCGCTACATGATGTCGATCTAACGATCGCTAAGGGAGATATTTATGGATTGGTGGGGAGAAATGGTGCTGGGAAGACGACCCTATTAAAAGCGATCGTTCAGTTGATCCAACCAACTAGTGGCAGTCTGCAGTTGTTTGATGTTGAAGGCGGCAAAGCGTACACTCAGATGCTGAAACGGGTCGGTAATGTGATTGAGACCCCAGTCGCTTACGACCAATTGACCGCTGAACAAAATTTGAACTATTATTGCAAAATCAGCGGGGTGGTGGAACCTGAGGCGGTCAGTAAAGCATTGGCGTTTGTCGGATTGACCAATGTTGGCCACAAGAAATACCGTGATTTTTCTTTAGGGATGAAACAAAAACTGGGCTTAGCGATTGCTTTATTGAATCAGCCGGATTTTCTAATTTTAGATGAGCCGATCAATGGCTTGGATCCTGTAGCGATCGTTGAATTTCGGGAGCTGCTTTTACGATTGAATCAAGAACGTGGCATGACGATTTTGATCTCCAGCCATATTTTAGAAGAGCTGTACCTAGTGGCTACACGTTTTGGGGTCATTAGTGAGGGGCGTCTGATCAAAGAGATGACCAAACACGAATTCGATCTGATGGCGAAACGGTTTATTCAATTAGAAGTGGATGATGTAGCCACAGCTAGCCGCTTGCTAGAGAGTCAGCTGATTTCCGAATATAAAGTCGTCAGTGACCACAAAATTCATATTTATCAAGAGAATGTGTTGATTCGTGACTTGGTCCGTCAGCTGGTTTATGAAGGGATCGCTATCGACCGGATTTCTTTTGAAGGGGAAAATCTAGAGTCGTATTTCAAAGAGTTAGTAACAAGTGAAGGGGGAAATTAAGATGTTGAATTTTATTCGAGCCGATTTGTATCGTTTATCAAGAAGTAAAAGTTTTTGGATCACAGAAGGAATTATTTTATTGTTGGTGATTTTATCCGTTGTTTCCAATGGTAGTGTAGGGGTCACTCTTGGGGATAGTACGCAAACAGCAGGCAGCCTTACGGAAATGACTGGCTTTCTGGCGATCCAGACCAGTTTGTCTTCCATGTTGCTGTATTACTCCTTGCCATTGGTGATGCAGGTCTTAGGCAGTGAGTACACGAAAGGGACCATGAAGAATATCATTACCGTTGGTGTCTCCAAACCCGCTTATCTTTTTGGGAAATTCTTGGTTTATACATTGGTGCTGGTCTTACAGATCGTCGCGATTTGTTTGGTGAGCTTTGTAGCGGGAACGGTTATTGGGGGGATTGGTTATAATGACCTTTCACAGATAGAAAAGTTGTTGTATTATTTCGTTAGTTTTGTACTGATTTTATTAGCGACTTCCTCTTTTGCAGTGCTAGTTTTGTATTTGACCAAAAATACAGCGGTCAGCGTGTTGGCGACGATTTTTATTCCGATGGCCTTTGCGATTGCCCGAATCTCTTTACCCAACTGGAAGTTTTTAGAATACTTGGACTTTCAAGGCGGTTTAGAGATGGTGACCATGACTACTTTCCAAACATGGGAAACAGTCCAACCCATTTTTCTTGGGAGCCTGATCAGTTTATTGCTTTGCCTCTTGGCTGCGCATCTGGTGTTTAAGAGACAAGAATTGTAAGAGCAGAAAAACGCCCAACCGTATCGACTAGTGAAGGTCGAGCGATTGGGTGTTTTTTGTGTATAGCCATGAGTTAGTGGGATTCAACGGACTGCTGCCAAAAAAGGGTCAAACGAAACGTCTCTTCGGTTGTATCCAATTGGATCTTGCCGTCTAATGCATTAGTCAATGCCGCGATGATATACAGACCAAGTCCGGCTTGCTGTTTATGCCGTGAAAGGTCTTCGGTATAAAAGCGGTGGGTCAATTTTTCTGGGTGCTGGATCGGTGATCTCAGCTGATTTTCCTGTTGGAAAACGATGCGATCTCCTTGCTGATTCAAGCGGATCGTCCCCGTTTCACTGCCATGTTCCAGCAGGTTACCAAGGACATTTTGGAAAATTCGTTGCCAGCTTTTTTTATCTGAAATGATCATGATGTTGGGTTGGATCGCAACCGTCAGTGATAAATGGTTTTCCTCAAAAGAAGGATAAAGCTGGAGCAGTTCTTCTTCCAATAAACGAGAAAGATTGAATTCTTCCAAAGTCAAAGCGAGCTGATTGTCTTTGAGACGCTGATAGGTCAACAACTGTTCCAGATGATTTTCGACTTTTTCTAGGTTGCTGCTGACTTTATCCAGCAGCTGTAGTTGTTGCGGGGTGAGGGTCGCATCGGCTTGCAGCAGTTGTGTGTAGCCGCTGGCGACCGTCAAAGGTGTGCGTAAGTCGTGAGAGATATTTTGAATGGCTTGTTCCAACTGCTGGTTTTCTTGCAGCATTTGATAGTGTTGCTGCTTATTTTTTCTAAGTATCTGATTGTTTAACAAGGCGATCGCTTTTAAAGCGGGGACGCGGGTCTGTAAATGGATCTCTTGATTTGTTTCGATTTCGCTGATTCTTGTTAATTGCTGGTGGTACTTTTTTAGATCATATAGTAAGAAAAACCAATAGCCAAACAATAACACAACGATCAGAGCGGCGAAAAACTGAAGTATATGCATGAGGTTCCTCCTTTTTAAGCTAGCTTGACGCCGATGCCCCAGACAGTATCGATATACGCTTCATCTGGATCGAGTGTTTTGATTTTGCTGCGTAAATGGCTGATATGGACATTGATCGTGTTTTCTTCACCGTAGTAAGGTTCTTGCCAAACAGCTTCATAGAGCATTTCTTTGGTATAAACTTTTTTGGGGTTCGCTAAGAGCAGGGAAAAAATCTCAAACTCCTTTTTCTTTAACTGAACCGTTGCCTCTCCTCGTTGCAGCTGAAACGAGTCAGGCAACAGTTGAATGTTTTTATACGAGTGGCTGCTGGCAACTGGAGGGGGTTGTTTATTTGTTCGCAATTGAACAATGATACGTGCCTTTAATTCTTCGACATTGAAGGGTTTGGTCAAGTAATCATTGGCCCCCGCCAGCAAAAGGGTGGAAACATCGGCTGGTTCATCTAAGGCAGTCAAGATAATGACGGGGACCGTGGAGGTTTGGCGAATCTCTTGCAAGACTTGTGTCCCATCTTTACCGGGGAGCATTCGATCTAGCAAAATCAAGTCGAAAGCATCTTGCTGAAAAAGCAGCAGACCTTCCGTGCCTGAATAGGCTTGCTGGACGGTATAGTCAGCTGCTAAAATAGTAGCCAACATTTCGCTGATCTCATTGTTGTCTTCGATAATCAAAATTTTCATTTGGTTTTCCCATTCTTCTTGTATTTATTGCATTTATTATAAGCAATTCCGCAAGAAAAAGCATTAGTTGCTTTTAAAAAAGAAAATGGCTGATTTTTCGCAAAAACGGTTCTTTTTCGGTTAGAATAAGAGAAAAGCCATAAAGGAAGTTAGAACGATGAAGGTATCTATTGAGCAAGCAATCGCAACGGTCACCGCCGCATCATCCGTGACCTTTTTGACGGGTGCCGGTGTTTCAACCCCATCGGGCATTCCTGATTACCGTTCCTTAAAAGGGGTCTATCAAGGACTGGCCCAGCCAGAGTATTTGTTAAGCCATGACTGTTTAGAAAACGAACCGGAAACATTTTATCAGTTCGTCAAGCACCTCTACCATCCTCAGGCCCAGCCGAACATCATTCATCAAAAAATGGCTGCGCTGCAAACGAAAAAAACAGTTTGGGTCGTTTCACAAAACATCGATGGACTGCATGAAAAAGCGGGGAGTCACCAAAGAATCGATTTTCACGGCTCCTTGTACAACTGTTATTGCCGAAAATGCGGTAATCCGGTACCTTGGCAAGCGTATTTGCAGGATTGGCACCATGCAGGATGTGACGGTCAGATTCGGCCGGCGATCGTGCTTTATGGGGAAGGATTTACGGATGAAACCATTGAGGGAGCCATTCAAGCCGTTGCTCAAGCCGACCTGACGGTGGTCGTGGGGACTTCGCTGAAAGTCTATCCTTTTGCAGGGCTAGTCGATTACAGCCAGCAGGTGTTGGTCATCAATAAGGAACCATTGGCGATCCCGAATGAATATGGCATGTTGACCGCAGCAGCCGAAACGTTTTTCCAGAAAATTGAATGAAGGAGTTTATGATATGACACAACGTACCGAAAAAGAGAAAATGATTGCTGGCGAATTGTACTTTTCCCCAGATCCAGAATTGGTGGCAGACCGGAAATATGCCCGTGAACAAATGAACCTGATCAACCAAGAAACTGATACAAAAATCAAAGAGCAGTTACTAAAAGAAACTTTCGGCTCTGTGACTGGTCGAATCTATATCGAACCGAATGTCCGCTTTGATTATGGCTACAATATTTCTGTCGGCAAAAACTTCTATGCTAACTACGACTGTGTGCTATTAGATGTTTGTCCAATTACCTTTGGTGACAACTGTATGCTGGCACCCAATGTTCGGTTGTTTACGGCGACTCATCCATTGCATCCGGTCAAACGAAATAGCGGCTTAGAATTAGGGGCACCGATCGTGATTGGCGATAACGCGTGGATCGGTGGCGCGGCCACGATTTTGCCGGGGGTGCGCTTAGGTAACAATGTCGTGGTGGGGGCTGGCAGTGTGGTCACAAAATCATTCCCAGACAATGTTGTGCTGGCGGGAAATCCGGCACGGGTCATCAAGACGATCGACTTGGAAGAAGAAAACAACCAGCAAGATCCTTTGGCTGTTCAGCGAGCGGCAATCGATGACATTGATTGGCAGCTCACGCATCTTTTAGAAAAACGCATGAGTACAGTTAATGAAATCGTGCAATTGAAGAAAAGTAGTCAGTTGCCGGTTTTAGATGAAAATCGTGAAGAGAAAGTGCTGGAAAATATTCGGCAGGCGATTTCAAATCAAGCCTATGAGGAAACGATTTTAGCCATGTTTCAATCAATTATGAAACACTCAAAAACCTATCAAGAGAATCAATTGGAGGAATGAGTATGGATGGAGCAACACGTCGAGAAACGATTTTAGCGGCATTGAAGCAAGCGGACAAAGCGATCAGTGCCAGCAAACTGGCAGAATCACTAGGAGTCAGTCGCCAAATCATCGTTGGGGACATTGCCTTGCTGCGAGCAGCCGGTGAAGCGATCGCGGCCACTGCTCGCGGCTATCGACTGCAAGCACTGTTGAATGAGGCGGGGCATGTCAGCAAGCTAGCGGTGCAGCATCGGCCTGAACAAACCGAAGAAGAATTGCGGATTTTTGTCGCTTGTGGCGTGGAAGTGGTCGATGTCATCGTTGAACATGAAATCTATGGAGAGATCACTGGCAATTTGCAGATTCAAACAGACCAAGACGTGACTGATTTCATCAACAAAACCAAACATGCAGAAGCCCGCTTGCTCTCAGATTTAACCAATGGGGTACACTTGCATACGTTGCGTTACACCGATCCTGCGGCTCTGGAAAAAGCCAAACAACAGTTAGCAGAAAAAGGCATGCTCTATCAAAATTGAGGCGTAAACCATTCTGGCAAGGACGCTATCGGCAGTCTTGGGGAACACTTAGATGAAAAAATTGTGATTTTTTGTTGACAAGACGTTCATTTTCCAGTAAAGTACAACTCAACAAGAATAATGAATCTGTTGAGAAGGAAAGTAACCGCGGATACTTTAAAGAGAGACTCTGGTTGGTGGAAAGAGTCAAGTCAGAAGCGATGAAAAATGGCCTTGGAGGATTGATTGTCGATAAGTAGGCAATCACGGATGCGCACTACCGTTACAAAGTGCACCAATCTCTAGCACGGCTAGACGTTGGGTTGAGGGAAGGGAAACCTTCTAAACAAAAGGTGGTAACACGAGTATTCGTCCTTTTACTAGCAAACGCTGGTAAAAGGACTTTTTTTATACACAAAAATCAAATAGCACCACACACGAAGAATTGGTAAGTACAAAAGCACGTTTTTTCAACAGAGAGCTTCGGTAGCTGAAAAGAAGCATCAAACGACTTTTAGAAAATGGCCAAGGAGTGATTCGTTCCGAGCAGTAGTTTGCAAGGCGACGACGGTAGCGACCGTTATCTGGCTAGAGTATGATCGTACTCGAAAAGGAGCTGTATGCGAGTACAGCTTAAACTGAGGTGGTAACACGCAAAAAGGCGTCCTCAAACAAGTCACAGGTGACTTGTTTGAGGATGCCTTTTTTTTATTGAAAAAGACAAGAACTAGGGGGAAAACGATGATTTCATTAAAAGATATATCAGTAACATTCAATCAATCAAAGAAACCCGCGATCCAAGCGGTCAAAAACGTATCGATCGAGATCGACAAAGGGGACGTGTACGGCATCGTGGGTTACTCAGGCGCCGGGAAAAGTACACTCGTCCGTGTGATCAACTTATTGCAGCGCCCAAGCAGCGGCAGCGTCGTCGTCAACGGCACGGAGCTGACCACACTTTCTGCGAAAGACCTGCGAGAAAAACGGAAAACGATCGGAATGATCTTTCAGCACTTCAACTTGATGGACAGCCGCAATGTTTTTGATAACGTGGATTTTTCCTTGAAATATGGGGGACGGTCCAAACAGGAACGTCATCAAAAAGTAACCGAGCTGCTGGCGCTTGTTGGATTGGAAGAAAAAGCCCAAGCGTTTCCTAGCCAACTATCTGGAGGGCAAAAGCAGCGGGTCGCCATTGCCAGAGCTTTGGCAAATGATCCAGAGATCTTGCTGTGCGATGAGGCAACTAGCGCCCTTGATCCGAAAACGACCTTACAGATATTGGCTTTGTTGAAAAAATTAAATCGGACTCTCGGTTTGACCATCGTGATCATTACCCATGAAATGCAAGTTGTCAAAGAAATCTGCAACAAAGTGGCAGTGATGGAAGACGGTGAAGTTATTGAGCAAGGTTCGAGCGTTCAGATTTTTAGCCAACCAGAAAAACCATTGACCAAAGATTTCATCCGAACGGCGACGCACATCGACCAAGCCTTAGAAACGATCCTCGGCAGTTCGAAGTTTTCTTCCTTGGCACCGAATGAATGGCTGGTGGAGCTGTCCTACGTGGGGGATCAAACCAATGAGCCACTGATCGCCCAATTGTACAGTCGCTACAAAGTGACCACCAATATTCTTTACGGTAACGTGGAGATCTTGCAAGAAGTGCCGATCGGCAGCTTGGTCGTTAGCTTATCCGGAGAGTACCAACAGCGCAAACATGCCTTAGAATATTTGAAGTCTCAAGGAGTGTACACCAATATTTTAAAAGAAAATCATGCAGAACCATTAAACAATGTGATTAAAGGAGGATTTTAGATGGCTGCCTTATTAGAAAGATATTTTCCCAATGTTGTTGCGATCCAAGATGAATTTGTCGCAGCAACGATCCAAACCTTGTATATGGTTTTTTGGACCTCCTTGATCGCGGGCATCTTAGGCATCTTGTTAGGGATCGTCCTGGTAGTGACTCGACCGAGTGGAATTTTAGAAAATCGACCACTCTTTGAATTTCTCGATAAGGTCATCAATGTGGTCCGCTCGATCCCTTTTATTATCTTATTGACGTTGCTAGGAACCTTTACCCGATTTCTTGTGGGAACGACGATCGGCGAAACAGCAGCATTGGTTCCTCTGATTGCTGGGATCATTCCTTTCTTTGCTCGGCAGATCGAGATTGCCTTGCTAGAAGTTGACCCCGGTGTCGTGGAAGCAGCCGAAGCGATGGGCACCAGTCCTTTCGGCATCATTTTTCGGGTCTATTTGCCAGAAGGCGTGGCGGGAATCATTCGGGTCTCTGCATTGACCGTGATCAATGTGATCGGATTGACCGCCATGGCAGGAGCAGTTGGCGCTGGCGGTTTAGGTAACTTAGCCATCACCCGCGGGTACAACCGATTCCAGACCGATGTCACGATCATGGCGACCTTGATCATCTTAGTATTCGTTTTTATCAGTCAATTTGTCAGCAACCTACTCATTAAACGAGTATCACACTGACCACCACTTACGTACAAATAAAAAAACAAGCAAGTCTATGGAGGAAGAAAAAATGAAAAAAATCGTACAATCAATCGTTTTAGGGGCAGCATTATTATTTATTACCGGATGCGGAAACAATGGCAGTGCCGCAGCCACTGATCAAGAAGAAGTCACTGTGAAATTAGGAGTGATTGGCGCGGACACCGATGTCTGGGATGATGTCAAAGATCGTTTAAAAGACGAAGGCATCAATTTAGAATATGTCCAATTCTCTGATTACAATCAACCCAACGCAGCATTAGCTGATGGTTCCATTGACCTCAATTCATTCCAACACCAATTTTTCTTGGACAATTATAATAAAGAATTTGGTACCGATCTCGTATCGATCGGCAATACAGTCAACGCGCCATTAGGCATTTATTCCGACAAAGTGACGGATGTCAACGACTTGGCTGAAGGAGCTAAAGTTGCGATCCCGAATGATGTGACCAATGGTGGTCGGGCATTGCTCTTGTTACAATCAGCTGGATTGATCAAAGTGGATGAAGCAGCCGGACAAACACCAACGGTCGCGGATATTACTGAAAACCGTTTGAATTTAGAAATTTCGGAACTTGATGCAGCGCAAACAGCCCGGGCACTTTCCGATGTCGATGTTTCTGTTATCAATAGCGGCATGGCGGTAGATGCAGGATTTGTGCCTACCGAAGATGCAATCTTTTTAGAGCCTGTTGATGAAACGGCCCGTCCTTACGTCAACATCATTGCCGCCCGTAAAGAAGATGAAGACAATGAAGTTTACCAAAAAGTGGTTGCTGCTTACCAAACAGAGGATACGAAAAAAGTCATCGAGGAAACGTCAAAAGGATCAAGTGTTCCTGCTTGGGAAACCTTTGGAGCAAAATAAGTGCTATGTAATTTGATAAAAACACTGAAAAAAACCATGTAAGAAAAGGAGAGATTTGATTATGACAACAGCAACTATTACAAAAGCAACGATTAAACCATTTATCCAAGAGCGTTTAGCCGCTTATCAAGCCTTGGCATTAGATATCCATAATCACCCAGAAGTCAGCAACTATGAGTTTTACTCAGCCGATGCCCTGATCGCCCAATTAGAAAAAGAAGGCTTTGCTGTTAAAAAGGATGTCGCAGGACATCGTACCGGCTTTGATGCCCGCTATGTCAGTGGAAAACCGGGCCCAACGATTGCCTTTTTAGCTGAGTACGATGCGTTACCAGGGATCGGTCATGCTTGTGGGCACAATCTCTTCGGGACTTATTCCGTCTTAGCAGCCAGTGCCCTGCAACCTTTCATCGATGAGCTAGGCGGGGAGATTCGAGTCTATGGGACGCCAGGAGAAGAAGGTGGGGAAAATGGTTCCGCTAAAGGCAGTTTTGTCCGTGAAGGGTTCTTCAATGATGTCGATGCCGCTCTTTGTGTCCATCCAGCCCATCGCTATGGCAAAACGACAGCGTCATTAGCCAATGATCCAGTGGATATCAAGTTCTATGGTCGAGCTTCCCATGCGGCAGCTGCACCAGAAAAAGGCATCAACGCGTTAGAAGCATTGCTACAAGTCTTTAACGGGATCAATGGATTGCGTCTGCACTTACCAAAAGACGTCAATATTCATGGTGTGATCACCGATGGTGGCGTGGCAGCCAATGTCGTGCCAGAATATGCAGCCGGTCGTTTTTATTTACGAGCAGCCAATCGAGCGACCTTGAACGATGTCTACGAGAAAGTCGAAAACATCGTCAAAGGAGCCGCTTTAGCCACGGGAGCGACCTATGAATTCGGTTTGTTCCAAAACTCCGTCGACGATGTGATCGTGACACCAAGTTTTGATGAGATCTTCTTTGCCCATGCCCAAGAAGCGGGCGTACCTGCCGATGAGATCGATACGGAAGCCAAAACAAGTCTTGGTTCTTCTGATGTCGGCAATGTCAGTCAAGTGATCCCGACGATCCAACCCACCGTTTCGATTTCAGATGACTACATTGCGGGTCATTCGGAAGAATTCAAAGCCGCTGCCAAGAGTGAAAAAGGCTTGCAGTCGATCGCTATCGCGGCTGAACTTTTAGCGCTGACCGCGTTAGATCTTTTTGAACAACCGGCGTTATTAGAAAAAATCAAAGCCGATCATCAAGAAAGCCTAGCAAAAGGCAATTAACGCCAAAACCTTGAAGGAAGATATCCAGAGGATACTCAATAATATAGAAGAAAAAAAAGTCTCTGCCGCAAAATGTCGGTAGAGACTTTTTAGTTAGTCGATGACTAAAATGCCTTCTTTCAATGAAAAAGGATTTTGTTGATTGATATGATCGTAGAACATGACCCCGTTCAAATGATCGATCTCATGCTGAACGACGATCGCAGGATAGTTCTTTAAACGAACTTTTTTCTTTTTGCCGTTGATGTCGTAATAGCTGATCGTGATCCGGGCATGGCGTACCACGTAGCCAGGGACTTCACGGTCCACGGACAGGCAGCCCTCGCCTTCACCCAAACAAGCTTCTTGCACGGAATGACTTAGAATTTTAGGATTGTAAAGAACATCTTTAAAATCAGGTTCTGCTTTTTCTGGGTCGCTGCTAGGGACGAGGACCGCTGTGATTCGTTTTGAAATATCTAATTGAGGAGCTGCTAGACCAACACCACCTCTTAATTCGAGTTCTTCTGCCTTGACTGGGTCTTGGCTGTTTTCTAAAAAGGTCATCATTTCTTTTCCTAGTGCGATATCTTCTTCGCTCAAAGGAAAAGGTACTTCTTTTGCTACTTCACGCAAGGTTGGATTGCCTTCGCGAATAATATCATCCATTGTAATCATTGATGATGTGATTCCTCCTACTATGTAAAAATGACGAAAGCAAGTTTCGTTCCTAATAAAGTGTACCACAAGTGCAGAAAGAAGGGCATAAGAAAGTTTAAAGGGTAAAGCTTTCTTATTAAATGAAACGATATTTCTATATATAAGATTTAATTATGAAATATAGTTGCGAACAGGAAGAGAATCAGTTATAATGCTTTTATAGAAAACGGTATCACGAAAGTGACTCGCCAAGGAGGCAAAGAGATGTTCGGCTTTTCTGTATTTATGAACGAAGACTTGACGGCAGCAGAACTTGAGCAGATGACTGCGATGGCATCAGGCTTTAAAGGGATTTTCACCTCCATGCACATACCAGAAGACGATCGCAGTACCTATCGGCAGCGTCTGACGGACTTGGGAGGTTTCGCAAAAGACCATCAGCTGTCTTTAATGGTAGATATTTCTGGAAACGCCTTAGCAGAAGCGGGCTTTTCCATCGACAATCTGGGGGAACTAAGGGAGATCGGTGTCACTGGTTTACGAATGGACTATGCCATCGACAATCAACAAATCGCTGCTTTTTCAAAAGAAATGACCATCAGTTTGAATGCCAGTACATTAACGGAAAAAGACATTCGAGAGCTGCAGGCGTATGGAGCCGATTTTACTCGTTTGGAAGCTTGGCACAATTATTACCCCCGGCCAGAAACAGGACTAGATGCTGACTGGTTTCAGGAGAAGAACCGCTGGTTGAAAGCACAAGGCTTTTTCGTCCAAGCCTTTGTTCCAGGAGATGCCAAGAAACGCGGACCGTTATTTCAAGGATTACCCACACTGGAAAGACACCGCAACTGGTCGCCTTTTGCCGCAGCAATCGACTTGTTGGCTACTGGCTCAGTTGATGCTGTTTACATTGGCGATGGCATGGTTTCTGCAAAAAGTACGCAGCAGTTTGCGACGTATCTGCAAGAAGCGCGGATCGTTTTGCGGGTCAAAGATCTTGGTTCTACTTACTTTGAACACGTACTAGGGGATCACCAGAATCGTTACGATGAAGCTCGAGATGTCTTGCGTAGCGCCGATGCCCGTTTCAATGCCATTCCAGAAGTCAAACCTGAACTTAGTCAAGAGCGGCCAATGGGTGCTGTGACGATCGATAACCAAGAGTACTTGCGTTATATGGGAGAGATTCAAGTGTGCAAACGACCATTGCCTGCAGACCCCAAAGTCAACCTCGCCGCTCAGGTGATACCAGCCGATCTGCCTTTGATCCAACAAATCAAAGCAGGGATGCGATTTAAATTAGAAAGAGATGATTCCAATGAATAAAATCAATTTAGACAAATTAACGACTGAACGACGCAATAGCGAAACGAGCAATTTAGATGAAATGACGATTTTAGAAGCGTGCCAAAAAATGAACCAAGAAGATCAAAAAGTTGCCTATGCAGTGGAAAAAGAAATTCCTAGTATTGAAAAAGTGATTGAACAAACTATCGCTGCTTTTAAAAAAGGCGGACGCTTGATTTATCTTGGCGCTGGGACAAGTGGTCGATTAGGCGTCTTGGATGCGGCCGAATGTGTCCCAACCTTTGGGGTATCACCTGAGATGGTGGTTGGTCTGATCGCCGGTGGTGAAGAAGCGATGACGGTCGCTGTCGAAGGAGCAGAAGACTCCTTAACGCTAGGGAAACAAGACCTTGTCGATCTGAAGTTGAACCCAAATGACATGGTGATCGGGATCGCTGCCAGTGGTAGAACGCCTTACGTGATTGGGGCTCTTGATTACGCCAATGAGCTTGGTGCCACAACGGCTACGATCGCTTGTAACAAAGATGCGGAGATCTCTCAACATGCCAGCTTTCCAATTGAAGTCGATTGTGGCCCAGAGTTTCTGACGGGTTCGACTCGTTTGAAATCAGGAACTGCCCAAAAATTGATTTTGAATATGATCTCGACGTTATCTATGGTAGGGATCGGTAAAGTCTACAATAATTTGATGGTCGACGTGAAAGCGACTAACGAAAAATTGGTGGAACGCTCAAAACGGATCATCATGCAGGCAACTGAAGCTGATTATGAAACAGCCGCTGCAGCATTTGAAGAAGCAGATCAGAATGTCAAATTGGCGATCGTGATGCTGTTGACGGATAGCACGAAAGACGAAGCACAAGCAAAACTTGCCACGGCACAAGGGTTTGTCAAAACGGCGTTAGGAGGAGAAAAGTAATGGCAAAAGAAACACTGACGGTAGAAGAGTTAGCGGAGAAGATTTTTCAAGAAGCCGGCGGAATGGACAACGTAGAAACAGTCAATCACTGTATGACTCGCGTACGAATGACCGTCCGCGACCACGACAAGGTCGATCAACAAGGGTTAAAAGAGATTCCCGGCGTGATGGGTGTCGTCAATGACGAGCAGCTGCAAGTCATTATCGGACCAGGGAAAGTCAACAAAGTAGCCAACGCAATGGTGGCAAAAGCCGGTGTTGATTTAGGGCAAGGGATCCCGCAGCAAAAATCAGGCAAAGAGGCGTTATCAGAAAAAACGGCAGAGATGAAAGCAGCCCAAAAAGCCAAACAAAAATCATCACCATTGAAGTCGCTGCTGAAAGACATTTCAAATATCTTTGTTCCAATGATTCCAGCCTTCGTTGGTGCAGGACTCGTTGCAGGGATCGCCTCCGTTCTGACCAACATGATCACTGCTGGAAATTTAGATGGAGACACTTGGAATTATTATGTCATGATTTTAAACGTCCTAAGAAATGGGATGTTCACCTATTTAGCAATCTTTACTGGGGTCAATGCTGCGCAGGTCTTTAAAGCCAATCCAACCCTTGGTGGAGTGATCGGTTCGATCATCTTGCTGACCGGTATGAACCCAGAAGCCCCGATCCAAAACTTGTTCACCGGCGAAGCTTTAGCTGCCAACCAAGGAGGGATCATCGGTGTGATCTTCGCTGTATGGCTTTTGGCGAAATTAGAGGCAGTGCTGCATCGAGTGATTCCTGAAGCGATCGATATTATCGTGACCCCGACGTTGTGTTTGTTGATCATCGGTTTGACGGAGATTTTCTTGATCATGCCATTGGCAGGTCTGATCTCTGACAGCTTAGTCGGTTCAATCACTTGGGTCTTGAATGTGGGCGGTGCGTTTTCTGGGTTTGTCTTAGGGGCGGCCTTCCTACCAATGGTCATGTTTGGTTTGCATCAAATTTTGACCCCGATCCACATCCAAATGATCGAAGCAACAGGCAGCACGCAATTATTACCGATTTTAGCCATGGCTGGTGCCGGTCAAGTCGGAGCAGCTTTCGCCTTATGGGTACGACTACGTAAAGACAAAGAGCTTTCTGAAATGATCAAAGGTGCATTGCCAGTTGGGATCTTAGGTATCGGCGAACCATTGATCTACGGAGTGACATTGCCATTAGGTCGACCATTTATCACTGCTTGTATTGGTGGTGGGATCGGTGGTGCGGTCATTGGCGCTTTGACAAATATCGGCGCAACGGCGATTGGACCATCAGGGCTAGCTTTGATTCCATTGATTGCCAACGGCCGTTGGATGGGCTATATTTTCGGCTTGTTAGCAGGCTATGCTGGCGGCTTCGTTGTCACCTACTTCTTTGGGATTCCTAAAGATCGCTTAGAAGCAGTCAAAGGGATTGAGGCAGAGGAGGCAAAACCAGCTGCAACCGTCACTGTGCAACCGCAACCAAAAGAAACGAGTGAAACGGCTGCAAAGGAAACGGCAGCAAATTCATCAGCAACAACGATCGATACACCCTTATACGCAGTAGCAACAGGTACGACAAAATCGATCAGCGCGTCAAGTGATCCGGTATTTTCGCAAAAAATGATGGGCGACGGGTATTTCGTCTTGCCAGACAATGGGGCGATCTTTGCACCAGCAGCAGGAACCGTCACGACGATTTTCCCAACGAAACATGCATTGGGGATCAAGACTGCTAGCGGGCTAGAGATTCTGCTGCACATGGGTGTCGACACCGTCGAATTGCAAGGAGCACCTTTTGAGATCCTGGTGGAGGAAGGCCAAGCGGTGACACCAGCCACCCAAGTTGCCCAAGTCGATTTGGCGCAGCTGACAGCCAAAGGCAAAGCCTCTGAGATGCTCGTTATTATCACCAATATGGACCAAGCAGCCAACGTTGAACTGTTACCGATCGCGGAAACAAACGCAGGTCAAGCAGTGATGCACGTGGCAACGATAAAATAATGATAAAACCTCTATCTGATAAAGATGGAGGTTTTTTTTAAGAAGTTACTAAATTGATTGCGGAAACGAGGCCTTTATGTTACAGTTTCGTTACAAAGGGAGAAATCCCATACGAGGAGGCAATGACGATGAAAAAAATAATTTGGTTCGGACTAATGACGCTGGCATTTTCACCAATGATGGTTCATGCAGATGAAACGGCTACGAGTGGAAGTGACAATCCGGTTGCCGTTAGCGAGACGCTTTCATCAGAAGGGCAAACAGACAGTGAGCAGATTCAAAATTCTGCCCAAGAAAGTACAGATGAAAACCAAGAAACGGATCAATCCGCTACTTCAGAAACTACAGCTGACGAGAATCAAGAGCCAGTCGATTCCGAAGCCGTTATTGCCTCGATCCAAGCAGAGACAGGGACGCAAAACGTCAATGAGATCAACACGTTAGCCGATGAACCTAGTTCGCTGCGTAGCGCCTTAACCCAAGGGATCACTGAAGGCAGTGTGACCGCATTTACCCAAGAACAGTTGGACCAGTTGACAGATGAAGAATTGACCAATGGCAATCGCCTAGCGATACGTTATTCTAGTGATGCGATGGGCTTTGATATTGCTTACTTGGCAAAAATCATCGGCGCCTTGTTTGTCGATCAGACGTTATCCTGGGAAGCCATTGAGCCGCAACTGGCTTTTGATGCGAATAGCTACGCCAGTTTTGCTGACTTGATTCCTGTCGTGGATCAGTTGCAGGAATATTTACGGGTCGTCTATCCAGCAGACGGAGTCTTTTTACATTTGAATCAAGCCGTTTCCAAAGAATGGATGATTTCAATTTTGACCAATTTGAATCAGATGGAACAAGAGATGCAAGTCGATCCAGGTGCCTTTGTCCCAGGAAGGATCTCTTATATCATTCAAGCGGCAAATGATTCCATGTATCTGCCTACAGGCACGCAAACGAGTACGACTGAAGAAGCGACGGCAACATCGACGACTGCTCAAGAAACAGCGACAACGACTTCTTCGAAAGAGGCCAACGCTACTGCCGATGGTGAAAAAACATTACCTAAAACCAATGAAGCGCCAAGCTATACCTTACTGATCGCCGGTGTTATCCTGCTGCTGATCGTTTTCTTGATTTTATGGCGCCGAAAGAAAAAATGATCGTTATTTATAATCGGCAGAATGAAAAAATAGCAACCTTCGTTTTCCATCAGGGAAACGAAGGTTTTTTGTTTTCAGAAATTTCATTGGTTATTTCTTTTCAAATAACGCCCTTTATAAAAAGACCAGAATCGATTCCTTCATAAAAAAGTCAAATTTAAATTCTTGCATTCTCTGGTGAGGGGTGTATAATGACACAGTGTCATATGACAACGTGTCATATCGAGAGCTGTGATTTATTTTAAATTAGAAAGGAGTTGCTTGTGATGCCGACCGATACATTTTTTCACTTGCCGCCAGAAAAACAAAAGCGCATCTTAAATGCGGCGAAAAAAGAATTCTCAAGACTGCCGCTGAAAGACGCCTCGATCGCCAACATCATCAAAGATGCCGAGATTCCTCGCGGGAGTTTTTACCAATACTTCGAAAACAAAGAAGATCTTTATTACTATTATTTCCATACGTTGAAAAAAAATAGTCAGCGAGATCTGCTGAAATCGATCCAACATGAAAACGGGGATCTGTTTGCGGGGTTCGAATGGTACTTTTCACGGATGATCGCCGAGGTTTTCAAAGGCAAAAACGCAAACTTTTACCGCAATTTATTTATGAGTATGGATTATCGTTCCTTCCATAAAGTCGTGCCAGAGATGCAGCACAAGATGCATCAAGAACACAAAGCCGATCGGCAGAAGCAGCAAGCCATCTTTTTGTCAGAGGTCGACAAAGATTTATTGAAAGTCAAAGACGACCATGAGTTGAAAATGCTGATCCAGCTGCTGATGCATACCGTCTTTTCGACGATTGCCGAAGCCTATCGCCAATCAGCATTTGATCCAGACTATGATCCTGCCGAAGCGATCGCTGATTTCAACAGTAAAGTCCGCTGGTTAAGAGAGGGCGCAAAAAAAGAAAGAGGGGAAACCTATGATTAAGCTGATAAAACGCGTATCCGTCATTTCCATAATCATGGCAGTGGTGTTTATGGTGATCCAAGTCGTTTCTGATTTGTATCTACCGACATTGACTTCCAATATTATCAACAATGGGGTGGCGACAGGGGACATTGATTACATTTGGAAAACCGGCTTTTACATGATCGGCTTTTCATTGATCAGTATCATCGCCGCTTTAGGAAATACGTATTTCGCAACAAGAGAATCACAAAAATTAGGACAAAAACTACGTTCGGACATTTACCAAAAAGTTGAGAATTTTTCTTCTCGTTCTTTCGATAAATTTGGGACCGCATCATTGATCACACGAACCACTAACGACGTCAACCAAATTCAAATGGTGACGCAAATGTTTTTACGTATGATGATCAATGCACCGATCACACTGATTGGGGCGAGCTTCTTGGCCTATCAAAAAGATGCCCAATTAACACGAATCTTTTTAGTCGTTATTCCTATCATGCTAGTATTAGTTGGCGGTATTATGTATTTTGCCGTTCCTTTATTCAAAAGTATGCAAAAGAAAACTGACCGTTTGAACTTAGTCTTTCGTGAAGGCTTGACGGGGGTCCGCGTTATTCGGGCATTTGACAAGACGGATTATGAAGCGAATCGCTTTGATCAAGCCAACAAAGATTACACCCACACCGCGATCAAAGTAAATACCATCGTGGCCTTGATGATGCCTTTGATGACGTTGATCATGAGTGGAACGAACATTGCCATCACATGGTTTGGTGGTCATTATATTGCCGAAATGACCTTAGAAGTCGGGAACCTGATTGCGTTTATGACTTATGCGATGCAAATTTTGATCAGCTTTATGATGCTGTCCATGATCTTCGTGATGGTGCCAAGAGCCCAAGCATCAGCTGACCGGATCAACGAAGTCTTAAATGAAGAAGATGAAATTCTCGATCCAAAAACACCAGCGACATTGAGCTTACAAGGGGATCAAGCAACCTTGACTTTTGACCATGTGGCGTATCGCTACCAAGGCGCTGAGAAATTGGCGTTGGAAGATATCGACTTCCAAGCAAAATCTGGTGATTTTGTTGCCATCATCGGTGGGACGGGCTCAGGGAAAACGACACTAGTCAATCTCTTGCCTCGTTTGTACGATGTGGAGTCTGGTGCAATCAAAATCAATGGGGTCAATATTGCAGAAATCACCCAGCACAATCTACGAGAAGTCGTGGGCTTTGTTCCGCAAAAAGCGGTACTGTTTTCCGGTACCATTCGTGAAAATATGAAATACGGAAAACCTGATGCGACAGACGAAGAAATCTGGCAAGCATTAGAGATCGCCCAAGCCAAAGATTTTGTCTCCGAACTGGCAGATGGCTTAGATAGCCGTGTAGAACAAGGCGGCGGCAACTTCTCTGGTGGACAACGTCAACGTTTAGCGATTGCTCGTGCGTTAGTGAAACAAGCAGATGTCTATGTCTTTGATGATTCCTTCTCCGCATTGGACTTCAAAACCGATGCAAACTTACGAGCAGCGCTGAAACGCGACATGCAAGACAGCATCATGGTCGTGGTTGCCCAACGGGTCAGCACAGTCATGGATGCCGATACGATCTTAGTATTAGATGAAGGACAACTCGTAGGGAAAGGGACCCATGAATCATTAATGGCAGACAATGAAACCTATCAAGAAATCGTTTCTTCACAATTGAGAGAGGAGGATCTTGCATGAGTGAAAAGAAAACAACAACACAACACCGTGGCGGACCAATGGGTGGCGGCCCGGGCCGTAACATCGGTGCCAAAGGACCAAAACCAAAAAACTTTTGGGGGACGGTCAAACGGCTTTTCGGGTACATGTCGAAACGTTCCATCGCTATCATTGCCGTCTTCGTTTTAGCGATCGCAGCCGTGATCTTCCAAATCCAAACACCGAAAATTTTAGGGGAAGCGACCACTGAAATTTTTAAAGGGGTCATGATCGGTACGCAGCAGATGCAAGCCGGCCAACAGGTGACAGAATTTCCTATCGATTTTGAGAAAGTTGGTCAAATCATTTTGATCGCGATCGGCATGTATGTGATTTCAGCCGTCTTCAACTTTCTACAACAGTTTATTATGACCCGTGTCTCTCAACGAACGGTTTATGAGCTGCGTCGAGACTTAGATGAAAAAATGAACCGCTTGCCGATCTCTTACTATGATACTCACTCAAATGGGGATATCATGTCACGGGCAATCAATGATATGGATAATATCGCAAGTACCCTGCAACAAAACTTGACCCAATTTATTACGAGTGTCGTGACCTTTATCGGGGTTTTGTGGATGATGCTGACGATCAGTTGGCAACTGACTTTGATTGCTTTAGCAACGGTTCCTTTAAGCTTGATCGTCGTGATGATCGTCGCACCAAAATCGCAAAAATTCTTTGCGGCCCAACAAAAAAGTTTAGGATTGCTCAATGACCAAGTCGAAGAAACTTACGGCGGTCATACAGTAGTCAAAACCTTCAACCATGAGGCTGCCGATCAAGTCGTTTTTGAAGAAGAAAATGACCGTCTGTATTCTGCTGGTTGGAAAGCCCAATTTATTTCAGCGATCATTATGCCCTTGATGAACTTCATTAAAAACTTAGGCTATGTCTTCGTGGCTGTCCTTGGTGGAATCAAGGTAGCGAATGGGAACATGACGTTAGGGGATGTGCAAGCATTCTTGCAATACACCAATCAATTCTCTCAACCGATCACTCAAATCGCTAGTTTGCTAAACACCATCCAATCAACCGTTGCATCTGCCGAACGGGTCTTTGAAGTCTTGGATGAAGAAGAAATGAATGATGAGCCTTCTGGTTTACCAGTGGAAGACAGTGAATACAAAGTTCGTTTCGATCATGTTCAATTTGGTTATGCCCCAGACAAATTATTGATGACCGATTTTAATCTGGATGTCAAAGCTGGTGAGATGGTGGCTATCGTAGGACCAACCGGCGCTGGGAAAACCACGCTGATCAATCTCTTGGAACGTTTTTATGATGTTTCTGGCGGTAGCATTCGTTATGATGGCAGAGATACCCGAGACTTGACTCGTGATGAATTGCGTAGTAATATCTCGATGGTGCTGCAAGATACGTGGTTGTTTACCGGCTCCATCTATGACAACATTCATTATGGAAATGAAAAAGCGACCAAAGAACAAGTGATTGCTGCGGCGAAGGCTGCCCATGTGGATGATTTTGTTCGCAAATTGCCAGAAGGCTATGATACGGTCTTGAATGAAGAAGCCAGCAACATCTCCCAAGGTCAACGTCAGCTGATCACGATCGCCCGCGCCTTCTTAGCGGATCCGGACGTCTTGATTTTGGATGAAGCAACTTCTAGTGTCGATACGCGGACTGAGATCTTGATCCAGAAAGCAATGGGGCGTTTGTTAGAAAATCGGACCAGCTTTGTGGTTGCTCACCGTCTCTCTACGATTCGTGATGCTGACAATATCATCGTGATGAATCACGGATCTATTGTTGAGACTGGAAACCATGAGGAATTGATGGCGCAAAACGGTTTCTATGCAGACCTTTATAACAGTCAATTTTCAGAAGAAGTGGCGTGATCCACTGTTTGTAATGAAAGAAATTCTTCCCCAAATGATGATAAACAGACCGCCAAAGGTTGACTGAAAGAAAGCAGTGATTGTCACTGCTTTCTTTTTTTATGAATTTATATGGCTTTATTTTAAATATTTATTGCAATTATCTAGATAAAAATGTATATTAATACATAATTTCGAATGATCCAAGACAAGGAGTGAAATCAATGAGCCATCTTTTTCCTAATTACAGTCGTTTACCCATCGATATCCAGCAAGGCAACGGCAGCTATGTCGTAGATTCGCAAGGCAACCAATATTTAGATTTAACAAGCGGCATCGGGGTCGTTAATCTCGGTTATGGGCATCCCAAAGTGCAAGCCGCGTTGATGACCCAAGCAGAGCAAATTTGGCATGTGCCGAATTTGTATGACAGCCAGCTGCAAGAAGAAGTTGCCCAAAAGCTGACCCAAAATCAAACGAGCGCCTCAGACGAGCCGTATCTGGCTTATTTTTGCAATAGTGGCGCTGAGGCGAACGAAGCTGCTTTAAAGCTGGCTCGCAAAGCGACTGGCCGTAGCAAAGTCATCAGTTTTGAACAATCTTTCCACGGTCGGACCTTTGGCGCGATGTCTTTGACTGGGCAAAGCAGTATTCACGATGGGTTTGGTCCGCTGGTACCAGAGATGGTTTATGTACCGTTTAATGACCTTGAGGCATTGCAAGCCGTTTTAGATGAGCAGACGGCAGCCGTGTTTTTAGAATTGATCCAAGGCGAAGGCGGCGTGATCCCTGCCGAGGTGGCGTGGGTCCAAGGGGTGGCAGCCCTTTGTCAGGAGCAGGGAGCACTGCTGGTGGTGGATGAGATCCAAACCGGGATGGGACGGACAGGAACACTGTTTGCTTTTGAAGGATATGGCATTGAACCTGATCTTTTTACCGTAGCAAAAGGGCTTGGTAACGGGATCCCTGTCGGAGCAATGCTAGGCAAAAGTCATTTGCAAACGGCTTTTGGACCCGGTAGTCACGGTTCGACCTTTGGTGGCAATAAATTAGCGATGGCCGCTGCTAGTGCCGTCTGCAGTGTGTTGCAAGAAGAGGACATTCAAGTCAATGTTCAATTGCGTCAGCAGCAGTTTTTCGACGGATTGCAAGGACTATCTAAGGTGCATGCGATTCGTGGGAAAGGATTGATGATTGGTATCGAATTAGCAGATTCGGAAAGCTTGCAATCCGTGTTGACTCAACTGCGGAACCAAGGCCTCCTCGCATTAAAGGCGGGTACCAAGGTTTTGCGCTTGCTGCCACCCTTAACGATCTCGCAAGAGGAAACGCAAGCAGCCTTGGCGATTTTACAAGCGATCTTAGCATAATTGTATAAAAATAGATTTTTTGGGCATTTTTTCTTATAAAAACCGAATAACAGCGAGTTTATTTTGAATAGTTTTATAAATAATCATTGACAGAGCGATGGGAGTTTCTTATAATCTTAAGTAAATTCTTTTGAGGAGTGACGTGTTTGAAGGCAGCAATCGTTGGTGTAACAGGGTATACCGGAATTGAATTGATTCGTTTGATCCAGCAGCATCCCCAATTGGAGGTGGGCACCTTGCATAGTCATTCTATGCATGAAAATTCATCAGTTTTGTATCCTCATTTAATTGGACTGACAGAGCGGTTGATCGAACCTTTTGATGCAGAAAAAATCCAAAAGGAAAATCAACTCGTGTTTTTTGCGACTCCTGCTGGAATCAGCAAAGAACTCGCAGCGACTTTTGTCGCAAATGACTTTCCAGTGATTGACCTTTCTGGTGATCTGCGATTGAAGGATCGGGATAGCTATCAAAAATGGTATCACCAAGAAGCTGCACCTGCCGAGTTGTTGGCACAAGCGACCTATTCGCTGCCTGAGTTTGCAACGACTTCTGGCAATTTGATCGCCAATCCAGGCTGTTATGCGACTGCTGCCATTTTAGCGGCTGCGCCGTTGGTTCAGCAAAAACTATTCAGCGGCACGTTGATTTTTGATGGCAAGTCGGGCTTATCGGGTGCTGGAAAGAAATTGACTGACAGCAGTCACTTTGCAACCGCTGCGGATAACATGACGATGTATAAGCCAAATCAGCATCAGCATATTCCCGAGATCATGCAACAGTTTCAACAATGGGATCAGGCAATGCCGCCGATCCAATTTTCTACCAGCTTACTGCCTGTCAAAAGAGGGATCTTTATGACGCTTTATGCCCCTACCAAAGCCGCGATTTCGCAAGAGGACATTTATGAGCAGTACGTAAAAACGTATCAAGACCATCCGTTTGTCCGAGTGCAACCGTTAGGAAAGCTGCCCGAGCTGCGGCAAGTGACGGGAACGAATTTTTGTGACATTGGCCTATGTTTCAATCCGCTGACCCAAGTGTTGACCGTTGTCGCAGTGATCGATAATTTAGGCAAAGGGGCTGCTGGCCAAGCGATCCAAAACTTCAATCGATGGGCAGGGATACCAGAAACGACCGGTCTTATGCAAGCTCCGTTATACCCATAAAATAGCCAACAGACACGTGAGGATACTCGTGTCAGCCAGTGGACAATCCGCAAAAAGGTGGCAGTAGGAGGAAAGAAAATGAAAGAAATCGAAGGAACGATCGCAACCCCAAAAGGTTTTTTTGCCGACGGTCTGCATTGCGGTCTGAAGAAAGAGAAAGTCGATCTTGGTTGGATCGTCTCTGAAGTGCCAGCCAGTGCTGCGGCAGTCTTTACCACCAATCAAGTACAAGCGGCACCCATTCTCGTTACAAAGGAAAAAATGCAAGCAGGCACCTTGCAAGGCGTGATCGTCAATGCGGGCAATGCCAATGCTTGTACCGGGGAGCAAGGTTTAAAAGATGCACAAGAGATGGCAGAATTGGCAGCAGACCAGCTGCATACGAGTCCCGAAGCCTTTGCGGTAGCCTCCACCGGAATCATTGGCAAGAGCTTACCGATGGAAAAAATCACTGCAGGGATTCAGCAACTAAACAGGCAAGGGGATGCCCACCAATTCCAAAGAGCGATTTTGACGACGGATCTGACTGAAAAAAGCAGTGTCATCCAATCAACAATCGCTGACAAAACGGTGACTGTTGCGGGCTGTGCCAAAGGGTCTGGTATGATCCATCCCAATATGGCCACGATGCTGGCCTTTGTTACGACAGATGCGGCGATCGCTCCAGCACTCTTGCAAGCACTGCTGAAAGAATTAACCGACGTTACTTTCAATCAAATCACGGTCGATGGCGATACATCTACCAATGATATGGTGTTAGTTTTAGCCAACGGGTTAGCCAAAAATCCAACGATCGAAGCCGATACGCCAGCTTACCATGAGTTTAAAGGGATGCTTAAAGCAGTTCTGACCGCCTTAGCCAAAGCAATTGCGAAGGACGGAGAAGGCGCCAGCAAATTGATCGAAGCTCACACGAGTGGAGCTGTGACCGATGAAGCAGCCCGCATGATCAGCAAAACCATCGTCGGTTCGCCGCTGGTCAAAACAGCCCTCTTTGGCAAAGACCCAAACTGGGGGCGTATCTTATGTGCAGTGGGTTATAGTGGGCAACCCATCGATCCAGCAACGGTATCGATCGCATTAGCCGACATTCCCGTCTTTGTCCAAGGGACGCCGGTAGCTTTTGACGAAACCATCATGCAAGAACAGTTGGCGGAAAATGAAGTCAAAGTCGCTGTTGAGCTGAAAGAAGGGGCAGGTGTTGGCACCGCTTGGGGCTGTGATCTGACGTATGACTATGTGAAAATCAACGCACTATATCATACCTGAAACAAATCAGGTACTAGACAAAAAGGAGCGAGTAGATGGAAACGATCGTAGTAAAAATCGGCGGTGTCGCCTCAGAAAATTTAACCCCGTCATTCTTTGAGACGATAGCAGATTGGCAAGCTGCGGGCAAAAAAGTGGTCATCGTCCATGGCGGTGGTCACTACATCTCAGAAATGATGGAGAAAATGGCGTTGACAGTCAAAATCAAAGACGGCTTGCGGGTGACCGATCCCCAGACGCTTGAAGTGACTAGAATGGTCCTTTTGGGACAAGTTCAACCGCTGATTACGACTGCTTTCCAGCAAGCTGGCTTCCATGCCGTGGGACTGAATGCTGGCTGTGATCAGCTGATCCAAGGAGAAGTTATCGATGAGGAGAAATTAGGGCAAGTAGGGAAAGTTCAGCGAATCAACGCCGCCTTCTTGCAGCTCTTGACAGAGAAAAAACATGTCCCGATCTTGGCCCCACTAGGAATTACGCCAGAGGGGCAATGGTTGAACATCAACGCGGATGAAGTGGCTTGTCAGGTCGCAGCCAGCTTACAAGCCGAAAAACTGTATTTGCTGACGGATGTCCCTGGGATCAAGCAAGAAAGCAAGTGGTTATCCGCTGTTTCTTTTGAAGAGATCCCCCGCTTGATCACCGAAGAAGTAGTCACGGGCGGCATGCTGCCAAAACTAAAAAGTGCTCAGAAAGCCTTAAAAGCAGGGGTAGCTGCCGTTTGTATCACCGATCGGATCGATCGTTTAGGAACCCAGATCCTCGCGGCAAGTCCAGCAGCAGCTGGCTGTAGTTGAAGCCATTAGCGACACCCAAGCGCCTCCTCTCTACTCATAAAAATGCAAAATTCTGACTTTTCTGTGCGTTTCTTCTTATTTTCTCTAAAAAAAGAATAAAAGAGATAGGGATTTCATTTGCTAGAATTTCGTTTTATCAGTACAATGAGTACATATGTAAGTAGGGGGAGAAACAATGACAGATTTCTTATTGGGGAGCAGTACGAAGTTGCTGACTGTTGCAATTCGGGTAAAAGACCGCGATCAAGCGATTGCCTTTTATCGCGATGTACTTGGCTTTGAGCTGAAAAGAGAAGAAAATGAGTTGGCCATCTTTGGTCTAAAAGGATTAGATAGAGAAGTTTTATGGTTGGAAGAAAGCCCGCGTGCCAACGACCATTTCGGTGAGATCAAAAAGATGCAGCGCATCGTTTTAGCCGTATCCTCGCTAGAAGAAGCGGCAACTATCGCGAGCAATGCCCAACAAAAAGCGATTGCTTTCGAAGAAGCTCGTTATGAAGCGAATCAATTAGGCTTTATTATAGCGGATCCAGAAGGAAACAAAATCGAAGTCTTATTTACAGCACCCGCAGGAACTGCGGTACCAAAAGACGAAGCAGAATTGATCAAAGCGGCACCTGCAAAAGCGGCTGGCTTATCAAAAGAAGCTCATTTTGGCAAGCTGTATTTAAACGTCAGTAATCTAGCCAAAGAGCAGCTTTTCTTAGAAGAAAGCTTAGGGTTGAAAACAAAAGAAGCCGAAACGAAGGAATTTATCCTCAATGATGGTGACTTCCAAGTTGGCTTGACGGAAGCACAAGGTGGTACGATCGATTTACCGACCCATGAGGTGCTTGGCTTAGACTTCTTGAAAATCTCCATCAGTCAAGAAGATATCGATACATTAGAAAAACACTTGTCTGAGAAGAAGCAAGAGTTTTTCATCGACAAAAAACGGCAATTGTTGACGACCTACGATGCGATCGGTATCGAATGGTGGTTTATCGTAAAAAAATAAATCCAAATAGATAAGAAAAACATCGGAAACTCTTTTGAGTGGTCGATGTTTTTTGATGTCTAAGAAACCAAGCAAGCGAATCGATTAGCTGATCGAGGCGAATAGCTGGAGAAAAAAAGGGCATAACGAGTTTTGTTTGCTGCTAAAAAGTGCTAAAGTTAGAAGCAAGACAAGCCTGAAAGGAGCGAGTATGGAATGATGACAATGTACCCAGAAACAGTACAGCTCATTCAAGAAAAAATGCCGACCGTTTTCCCAGGAGCGGTGCTGCGTTTTATCGCCGGTGAAACCCAAGAGACACAGGTATTCGGACAGGCAGCGCTTCTTCCGAAAACCGAACCCATGACGAAAGATCATTTGTTTGATTTAGCCTCATTGACGAAAGTCATTTGTACAACCACCGTCCTGTTAAAATTGTGGGATCAAGGGAAAATCGAGATGGAGGCACCGCTTACTCGTTGGTTGCCAGCGTTTAAAGACGATCGGGTAACGATCAAGCACTTGCTGACGCATACGGCAGCCATCAACACGTGGATTCCTCATCGAGACCAGTTGGGTGCTGCTGCTTTGCGCAAGGCGTATTTGCAGCTTGAAAGCAGTGATACGATCGGTCAAACGGTCAACTATACGGATACTGGTACGATTTTGCTGGGCTTTTTATTGGAGGAGCTGTATCAAAAATCAGTGACCGAGATTTTTCAAGAAGAAGTCTTGACGCCTTTAGGCATGAAGAACAGCGGCTTTCCGCCTTTTCCTCCTTCACAGCTGCCATTGATCGTGCCTACCCAGCAGCAGCCAGACGGCAGTATCCTTAGAGGAATCACCCATGACCCAAAAGCACGAGTGCTGGGAAACCATGCCGGCAACGCCGGGTTGTTTTCTACCGTGGATGATTTGACGCTGTTCGTTCAACTGTTACTGGCAAATGGTCAGCAGCAAGGGGCGCCGTTTTTCTCAGAAAAAGTCATGCAGGCGCTGGCTCAGAGACAGACGCCTGAAAGCACAAAGCCCCGCACCTATGGCTGGGACTTATTGGGTGCGTCGTACCAATTATTTCATACAGGCTATACAGGCACGTTTCTCGCAGTAGATATCCCTAACAAAAAAGCGTTTATTTTCTTATCGAATCGGGTCCATCCAGTGGATCATCGAGAAAGCTACTTGGGTCATCGTGACGAAATCCTGCAATGTTACTTAAAAGAATCTGCCGAATAAGCGGATTCATGCTATAATATGCACGAACAACTAGAGAGGGGAACAATTATGGAACCATTGTTTATGAAACCTGTTTTTCAAGAAAAAATTTGGGGCGGCAGTCGCCTGCATTCTGTTTTTGGTTTTGATTTACCGAGTGACAAAATCGGTGAAGATTGGGCGATCAGTGCGCATCCTCATGGGGTGAGCGTCATTGAAAATGGTCCGTTTAAAGGCAAAACATTGGCGGATCTTTGGCAAGACCATCAAGAACTGTTTGGACATTCAGACGAACCAGTCTTTCCATTATTAATTAAAATTCTAGACGCGGAAGATGATCTATCCGTTCAGGTCCATCCTGATGACACGTATGGGCTAGCCCATGAAGGGGAATTAGGGAAAACGGAATGCTGGTACATTATTGATGCCGAACCAGGTGCGGAAATCATTTATGGCCACCACGCACAAACCAAAGAAGAACTTGCGGAAATGATCGAAGCGGGTCGTTGGGATGATTTGTTAACAAAAGTCCCTGTGAAAAAAGGGGATTTCTTCTATGTGCCAAGTGGAACGATCCACGCCATTGGGAAAGGGATCATGATCTTAGAAACCCAACAAAGCTCGGATACGACTTATCGGGTGTACGACTATGATCGTACTGATGATCAAGGACAAACACGGGAGCTGCATATCCAACAATCAATCGATGTGACGACGATTCCTGCACGGACGCCAGAATTATCGATCCGTGAAGTCAAACAAGGACAATCAGCAGTCGTTACCTATCTTGAAACGCCATTTTTCAATGTGTATGAATGGGAAGTACGTGGAAAATTATCGTTGGCACAAAAGGCCGATTATACCTTGATGACTGTGATCGATGGGTATGGGCAGTTGATGATCGACGGTCATTCCTATGAACTAAAAATGGGCACGAGCTGCATTTTGCCAAACCCGATCAAGAAATGGGAATTGGTTGGTGAATTGACTGTCATTGCCTCTGAACCTGGAAAAAAATAAAACGATCAGTAAGTGACGTGATTCGCACAAGCAAAACAGCACACGTTCCTGATTTTTCGTAAGGCTGAACGCGTTCAGCTGCCTGTCATCATTGGCGATTTTTCCGCTTTTGACTGACAGGTTTTTTCGTATGGACACTCACGATAGACGTCTGAGGAAGATTTGTTATAATGGCAGTAATGAAGGATAGGTGAAAAGAATGGTTTACTTAGATCATGCAGCAACGACACCGCTGCACCCAGAAGTGATCAAAGTGATGAGTGAAACGATGCAGACATTTTTTGGCAATCCATCAAGCATTCATCATTATGGTCGAGACGCCCACACCCAATTAGAATTGGCTCGTCAAGCGATCGCTCAGCAGCTAGGGGTCAAGGAACATGAGATCATTTTTAACAGTGGAGGTACCGAAAGCGATAATACAGCGATCATCGGTACAGCCCTTAGCAAACAAGCACAAGGCAAACATATCATTACGACCCAGATCGAACATCCGGCGGTCATTGAGAGTATGCGCTATTTAGAAGGCTCAGGCTTTGAGGTGACCTATTTGCCCGTAGATCAAAAGGGGCAATTGGCCGTCAGTGAAGTTGAGGCTGCCTTACGTCCCGATACGATTTTAGTATCCATAATGACGGCAAACAATGAAACGGGCAATTTGCTACCGATTGCAGAAATTGGCGCCCTTTTACGGGAGCATCCCGCCGTTTTTCATACCGATGCCGTGCAAGCTTATGGCAAGATCCCGCTTGAAATCAATGAAAATAGCATTGATCTCTTAAGCATTTCCGCTCACAAAATCAATGGACCAAAAGGGATCGGTTTTTTGTATAAACGAGATGGCTTGTCGCTACCTTCGCTACTCCATGGTGGCGAACAAGAAGAAAAACGGCGAGCAGGGACGGAAAACTTGGCAGCCATCACGGGGATGGCCAAAGCAGCTTCTTTGCATACCCCCGAAGCACAGCAAGCAGCGGCAGAACAATATCAAACGTTTGCCGATGTACTGATGGAGACCTTAGCAGCACAAGGCATCGATGTTCAGTTGAATGGTGACCCAGCACACAAATTGCCGCATATTTTGAATCTGCGTTTCCCAGGGGTCAGCAGTGACTTGTTACTGATGAAATTGGACTTAAAAGGGGCCGCCATCTCGACAGGCAGCGCTTGTACGGCGGGCAATGTGGAACCCTCCCATGTGCTAGAAGCGATGGTGGGCAAAGAGCATCCAGCTATCCGGGAATCGGTCAGAGTCAGCTTTGGCTATGGCAACACATTGGCGGAAATCGAAGCATTTGCTCAGCTATTAGCAGAAACTGTCTTAGCAACGAAAAAGTAGGAGAACAGCTAGCAATCTCGCTGAAAACTATTTATAATGAAAGAAATGATGTTAAAGAGGTGAAGAACATGGCATTTGAAACAACAGCAACCGTTTTAGGCGCAGCAACCCAATACCGCATTGCTCCTGAAGCAAAAAAATATACGTTGCGGGATAATGGCTTTACAGAAACGAACGGCGGCAACTTCCAATTGATTCGTGGCCTTGAAGCAACACCCCAAAGCAAAGAAGGCTTTAAATTAAAAATCACTGTTGCAAAAGATCTGCAAACCTTCAAGATGTCCATCACGACAGCCAATGGATTAAAAGCAGTCAATATTTTCAAAGATGAACAGCACAAAATGCTGCAAGAAAAATTTTACTTTTTAATGGATGGTTTTATCAGCCGCGGGTTGTTTGTCAAAGCGTAAGCTTTTGTCAAAAGCAGCTATACCGTTCAAAGGGCAAGAAGTGTGTCACTCCGCCAAGCAGGCAAGGGATTGATACACTTCTTTTGTATCTTTGCCGGTTTCTTTTTATACTAAAGAAAACAAACCTAAGCCGTTCTCAGAAAGTGGATACGTTGAGACGAGAAAGAAGGAATCCAGATGAAACGAACCTTAAACAAGCAATCCGTGTTAGCCGTTGGAATGGGGACTTGGCATATGGGGGATGACCCAGCTAAGGAAAAAGCCGAGATCGATGCGCTGCAAGCGGGCATCAAAGCCGGAGCGGCTGTCATCGATACCGCAGAAATGTACGGCGAGGGAAACGCAGAAACGCTAGTTGGCAAGGCGATCCAGCCCTTTACACGAGCAGATCTTTATTTGATTTCAAAAGTCTATCCCTGGAATGCCTCCACCGATGAATTGCCAAAAGCTTTAGACCGCAGCTTAGCGCGTTTAGGCACCGACTATCTTGATCTGTATCTGTTACACTGGCGAGGGGATGTACCGTTAGCAGAAACAGTTGACGCACTAGAAGCTGCCAAAGACTCTGGAAAAATTCGCGCATGGGGCGTCTCTAATTTTGACGTGGCAGATATGGAGGAGCTGTTGCGGTTAGAAAACGGCGATCAATGTGCCGCCAACCAAGTACTCTATAATTTAGGCGCCCGCGGGATCGAATACGATCTTTTGCCTTGGCAGGCAGAGACGGAGATTCCGGTGATTGCCTACTCACCAATTGCTCAAGGCGATCGGTTAGGGCACCACTTTAAAAATGATGAAGTCTTGAAAGAGCTAGCAGAAGCCAAAGGCTGCACGATTTTTCAGCTGCTTTTGGCATGGACCCTCCGACAACCCCACGTCTTAGCGATCCCACAAACCAGTGACTCGCTGCATATGCTGCAGAACATTGAAGCTGCCAAAATCGTTTTTTCCAAAAGCGAATTGGCGACAATCGATGCACGCTTTCCGGAGCCAACGAAAAAGCAGCCGCTAGCGATGATTTGAAGACCCTAATCACAGAAAAAAGCAGTAAAGTAAGGAGCGACTATGAAATTTTTTACGTCTGATACCCATTATTTTCATGCAGCCTTGCTCGGGGACAATGACTTTGCCCCACGCCCCTTTGAGACAGTGACGCAAATGCATGAAACGATGATCGCTAGCTGGAATGAGGTGGTTGCGGATAAAGATGTCGTTTATCATTTAGGGGATGTCGCGATGCACCCTGCTTATGAAGCAGGCTTTCCAGAAATTGCTGCGCTGTTAGCACAGCTGCAGGGCAAAATCGTTTTTATCAAAGGCAATCATGATACCCGGGCTTTCTTTGCGTACTTGCGCAAGCATGATCCTGGTTGTTTGGGAGCCCAAAAGTATGCGTTTGAAGATGTTGGTGTTTTGCTGAAGTTTGCTCACCAGCAATTTATATTGACCCATTATCCTATGCTGCTGGGGATCACCAAAAACAGCCGCAATCTGCATGGGCATATCCATCATCACAGTGTTCCAATCGCTGAGAATCTCAACGTAGGAGTCGATGCGCCGGAATTGGCGTTTCTGCCGCAGCCGCGTCCCTTCGGTCGACCAGTTTCCGAAAATGAACTGGCGGTGCTGTATCATGCAAAACAACAAGAACTTGCCAAGCTAGCTCGTTAACAGATAACAAGAAAAGCAAGCGTCAAGACAACGTCGGACGGCTTGCTTTTTTTGTGATGACTTTGACAGCAAGCTTTGATTAAGGAAATTTTTTTGATAAAAATAAACTTTATATGTAAAAAATAATCGATTCCAAGAGTTATTATTTGATGGATATTTAAGAAATGTGTATGCTTTAAGTAGAAAGCAGTAAAGGAGGTTGCCAATGCGTAAGATTTCTAAAGTGATTTTTATCATCGGATTACTTTTACTCTTACTTGTCTTTTATTTTGGGATCATCGCCAATCAGCAAGCGGCTTCATTGCCTGTTTACTTGATTCCTTTGGATGAATATCCTTGGGTCGGATCTTCCATGAGTATGCTGCTCTTTTGGTTATCTGTTGGCTTTGCTATTTTTACAGTGATCGCACTCTTTGTCGTTTTGTTTTATCCAAAACGCTCAGACCGCTTGATCATTCCCCATAAGACAGGCGATTTAGTGATTCAGAAGAAGGCGTTAGAGCATTTTGTGCTCGAGCGGGTGAAACAAGCAGATTTCATCCATCAGCCATCGGTAAAAATCAAAATCGTCAAGAATAAAGTAGCGGTAAAAATCGATGGAGAAATGAAACAAACAGCAGCCATCCCGCAAAAACAAGAAGCTTTGGTTGGTGAGATCAGCAGCAGTCTGCAGCAGCTTTTCGGTATCGAAAGCAATATCCAAACGGAAGTTGTTTTAAAAGATACGCAAGAAACGCCAGCAGCCCATGACCAACCGCGTGTAGTTTAGGAGGAACAGGTATGAGTGAATGGTTCTACCACTATAAGATCCCGCTTATCTTTGCAGGTTTCGGTTTGATCCTAGCGATCCTGTTTCTAACGATCGGCTTTTTGAAAACCATACTGCTGGTGCTATTTACGGCACTAGGTACGTATCTGGGATTTTATCTCAAAGAAGTCGGATTCTTTGAACAATTTCAAAGACCGCGCCGTTAACTTTGGTAACATTATTAGTTTAATTTATATCAAGATTATAGTAGGAGGAATGTACGATGGAAAACCAAACAAAACCAACAACAGGTGTTAAAGGAGAATTAACTTACGAAGATAAAGTGATTCAAAAAATCGTAGGCATTGCATTAGAATCTGTAGACGGACTCTTAACAGTCGATGGCGGTTTCTTCTCAAATATTGCAGGTAAATTAGTCAACACCGATGATGTGACTTCAGGGATCAATGTTGAAGTTGGGAAAAAACAAGTGGCAGTCGATCTTGATATCGTTGCAGAATATGGCAGCGACATGACCACGATCTACGACCAAATCAAAGAGGTTGTTTCAACACAAGTCAACAAAATGACGAATTTAGAAGTCATCGAAGTAAACGTGAATGTAGCAGATGTCAAAACACGTGAACAATTCGAAAAAGACTCTGAAACAGTTCAAGACAAAGTAAGCAGTGCGGCAGAAACAACTGGCGACTTTGCGTCAAAACAAACACGTAAAGCCAAAGGTGCCTTCAACCGGACAACGACGCGTATTCAAGAAAACAACGAACCACGCGTTCAATAATAGCAAGATAAGCAAAAGACTAGCTGCGGCTAGTCTTTTTTTGTCCCACAAAAGGTGTATTTTTGCAGCTTCAGCCGATCAGAACATCAAAGCCAAAAGCTCCAATAATGGATTCCTTCTGCTTGAAAGACATCGTTAGGATAGCTTTTCTCATAATGGGCTTTTTCGGGGGAATCATTAGGATCGAATACTTGAATCGTTCCTTCTTTGTTCAAAGCCAATACCATAATATGTCCGGATGTCGTAAAGGTTCCTGCTTGAACCGAGACCACAACGGGGATGCCTTGTGTCATTTTCTCATAGGCAGCCTCAAATGAATCCCCTAAATCGGCAAATTGGTAACCAAAAGCTTCGGCAAACTGAGGAAAGATTTGCCAACTCGTTCCTTGTTTGGGAAGATAAAATTGATCGCCAGCCCACTCCAATAGTTTGTCAGGATTCGGCGGACGATCCGTCCAAAAAGAATCGATCATGGCTAAAGAAGCAATAGCGCACCCGTTTGCCGCAAACGTATTTTGCTCTTCTCCATATCCATACGTGTTATTGCCCCAGCGTTGATCGGTTTGTACAATCAACGGCAGTTGCTGCGTATCTGCCATCGCTTGTTGAATCGCTTGATTGGCTTGGCGAGTGAACTGTTTTGAGACAAGCGCTGTCTGATCAAACGCAGCATCCCTGACCTGATCAATCACGTAATGAATGACAAAAACACCACCGATGAGAAAAAGCAGCAGTGCAAGGCTCTTTTCTTTCTTCCCATCGTTTCTCCTCGTTTTCGATATCCTTGTGTGCGATCGCATGAAATGCCCCTCCTCGTAAAGTAGTATCTAAGAGAAGTATAGTCTTTTTCTAATAAGAGCATTTCTGCATTTCCTGAAGAATTTCATACGATTTTATGACAACCACCATTTGAAAAGTAAGTTGTTACTGTTTGGACAGCTGTCGATGACAGACACAAAAGCAGCGCTTCCTCTATTTGGCTGAGTGGGTGGAATAACGAACAGCAACTTCTCTCCAGATGTCTTTTCTAAAAAAGGAATTTTTAAGAAAAGACAGCAAACAGTGAAGTTTTTTGTGTTTTGTTGTATAATGCAAATTACTGAAAAGTTGCGACCTTCAAATCGTAGATGATTTCAGAATCTATAATTGAAATGATGGTGAAACGATCATGTCTAACGAAAACACCCGTGTGGTGGTTGGAATGAGTGGCGGGGTAGACTCGTCAGTAACAGCACTTTTGCTGAAAGAACAAGGGTATGATGTTGTCGGGATCTTTATGAAAAATTGGGATGATACCGATGAAAACGGTGTTTGTACCGCAACAGAAGACTACAAAGACGTAGCCAAAGTGGCTGCGCAAATCGGGATTCCTTATTATTCAGTGAATTTCGAAAAAGAATATTGGGACCGTGTATTTGAATATTTTCTTGCAGAATACCGTGCCGGACGGACGCCAAATCCAGATGTCATGTGTAACAAGGAAATCAAGTTCAAAGCCTTTTTGGATTATGCGATGGATCTTGGTGCCGACTATGTAGCAACTGGCCATTATGCGCAAGTGACCGTTGATGAAAACGGCGTAACTCATATGTTGCGAGGCGTGGATAACAACAAAGATCAAACGTATTTCTTAAGCCAATTGTCACAAGAACAATTGAGCAAAACCATGTTCCCACTAGGCGGCATGGAAAAATCAGAAGTACGAGCGATCGCTGAACGGGCAGGTCTAGCAACAGCCAAGAAAAAAGATTCCACGGGTGTCTGCTTTATCGGAGAAAAGAATTTCAAACAATTTTTGAGTAATTACTTGCCAGCGAAAAAAGGCAATATGGTTACATTAGATGGCGAAGTCAAAGGACAACACGATGGCTTGATGTACTACACCATCGGACAACGTCAAGGCTTAGGCATTGGCGGCGGCGGTGCCACTCAAGAACCATGGTTTGTCGTAGGAAAAGACTTAGCGACCAACACTTTGTATGTGGGACAAGGATTCCATCACCCCGCTTTGTATGCAGATCGCTTGGAAGCAAGCCAAATCCACTTTACTACAGAACAAGACCGCGGCACGGAATTTTCATGCACAGCAAAATTCCGCTACCGTCAACAAGATGTACCGGTAACGGTGCGTCTATTAGATGGAGATCGAGCAGAAGTGATTTTTGACGAACCAGTACGCGCCATCACTCCTGGACAAGCAGTCGTTTTTTATGACGGGATGGAATGCTTGGGCGGCGGTTTGATCGATGCAGCCTACAAAGAAGCCAAAGAATTACAATATGTTTAACCACTAACACAATCTGCCCTAGCTAAGAACACTGAACCAATCAGTTGCACTTAGCTAGGGCTTTTTTTATTTGTACCAACGAATGTTTTGCGTAATCAAGAGAACCAAAAATAGGTAGCCGATTATTCTTTGATCTTGAAAAGGTGGATCTGTTCGCTAAATGCAGCGACTTGTGCAGGATCGATCGTACCGTTTGTTTTCGAAAGCGCATTAGACATGCCACAAGCCATAGAATAGGTCAATGCTTGTTCTATTGGATACTGTTTATTCATTGCAACAGCCATACCACCAACGGTTGAATCGCCACAGCCAGTCGTATTAACGATGGCGATTTTAGGGATCTCGATCTTAAAAAAAGTCGACTGGTGTTTAACGATTGCCCCATCGCCGCCTTGAGAAACCATGACGGTGTCGATCCCTTCGAAAAGAGTGCTCTCTAAGACAGAGAAAATGTCTTGCGATGAATGCAATTTTTGACCCATTAGTTCTTCTAATTCCTGTTGATTTGGTTTAATAAAATTCGGACGAGCATTCGTTTGAGTCAAACAATTTTTTAGTTGTTCCCCAGCTATATCCATGAGGATCGGGACTTGTTCACCTAATGATTGACGGATGAATTGAAGCAACTGATCGTGAAAGTGTCCATTATCAGAATTTACTGATCCAGAAATACAGACGACCGTGATGGGGTGTTGTTTAATTATTGCTGCAAGGTGTTGGTAAAAAAGTTGTTCGTTTTCCTCCGACAGATAAAGTCCTTTTTCTACTAGCTCAGTATGAGTGTTACCGTCATGCATGATCGTGATCGCATTGCGAGAATTGCCGTCGATGGTGAGGAAATCCAATACATAACGTTCTTCAGCTAGTAAAGAATCAAGGATCGTTTTGCCTACAGGTCCACCTAAAATACCTGTCAATAAAACGGCTTCCCCAGATTGTGCGATGACTCTGCCAGCATTGATGCCTTTTCCTCCAATTGATGTATGTGGGTTATCTACCCGATTTACTTGATCCAATTTTAGCGAAGGAACAAGATAGTTGTAGTCCATGGAAGGGTTCATTGTGATGGTTAAAATCATTTTTGTTCCTCCTTGAGGATCTCTGTAAAGGAACGATAATAGTCAAAAGTAGTCTCAGAAAGTTTATCATCAGTGATCAAATAGTCGATATCTGAAAGCGAGTAGAAGGTATAAACGTCAGAGCGATTAAACTTGGAACTATCTGCAACGATGCATTTTTTGCGGGAATGTTTGAATGCGACTCGTTGAATCGAACCTTCAACAAGATTTGCAGTGGTGATATTATTTTCAAAGATCCCATTTGTAGCAGCAAAAGCGATATCGATATTTAAATTTTCAAAACTCTTCTCTGCTGTTTCCCCATAAAATTCTTCCGTCGTGCGGGAAAATTCTCCACCGGTCAATAAGACACGATAGTCTGTGTTGTAAATCAAATAATTAAAAGAAAGTAAACTATTTGTGATCACGAATAAGTTTGCTTTTTTTAGTTCAGGTAAAGCGTGGAGCATCGTAGTTCCCGCACCGATATAGATAGTATCGTTGTCTGATATGATACTGTTCATTACTTTTCCGATGAATTTCTTTTCGGCAACGTTCGTATCGATTTTTTCTTGAGTAGAAAGCTCGTGTTCGATTTTTTCGAGTTTTTGGGCGCCACCATAGATTTTTACCAATAAAGATTGATTCGCTAACTCTGTAATATCTCTACGAATGGTCATATCGGAAACGTCTAATGTTTTGGCTATTTCTGCAATGGATAAGTAATCGTGCTGATTCACTAGCGCTAGAATTTTTTCTTGCCGTTCTTTCTTTAACATAGTTTCACCTCTGGTTGATTAACGATTTTTTTAAGTTTCTTTTTTATCGATGTTCTTTATACATTAATTAATAGCATTTACTTTTGGAAAAAGCAAGGGAAAATGTTCATCTTTGTTAAAGTTTGATAGTTTCGTGTATTGGTGAAAGGAATCAGTTTGAAAAAAATACCAAAAGAAAGCGTTGACAAGAAAAATTAACTATTGTATATTTACATTGTAAAACATATTGTAACAAACTTTAACAATATTTATCATTTGAGTTGAACAAGGAGGAAGAATAGGTGGGCTATACGAGCATGTTTGATGAAAGGCTAATTTTTCTCGATGTGGAAGGAGAGGAGTTGAAAGAACTATTTGAAGAAATAGCAAAACGATTACAGCAACAAGGTTTTGTGAATGAACAGTATGTAGAAGGATTACTAGCAAGAGAACAAGCTTTTCCAACTGGACTGATTACACAGTATTTGAATATTGGCTTGCCTCATTCAGAACCAGCGTATGTCGAAAAGCCTTTTATTGCGATCGTGCGTATGAAAAACGAGGTGAAGATGAAGCAAATGGGCGACAGTCAAGAAATGCAGGTCAAGGATCTCTTTTTTCTAGGAATCAAAGAACCAAAAGAGCAAGTCGGCTTACTGCAATCGTTAATGGCATTATTTATGGATGAAGGATTTGTAAAGGCATTCATTGAAACACAAGAAGTGCAGGCAATTTATCAGCTAGTTACACAGTATACAAAATAAAATTTTTGGAGGAATTTAAGATGAAAAGAAGATTGATCGTAGCATGTGGAAGTGGGGTTGCAACAAGTCAAACGATCGCAAGTAAAATTGCTGGAATGCTTGAAGATGACGGAATCGATTTCCCCGTTGAAGCAGTTGATTACAAGTCGATCCAAAATGAATTGCCGTCGACAGGAATTTATGTGTATGTTGCTCAGCCAGATGATGAAGTATTGGAAAAAGCCGCTGAGCTAGGTGTACACGTTTTTGCTGGGATTCCGTTTCTTACCGGTATGGGTATGGATACGATTTATGAAGAAATCAAAGAATTGATTGGCTAGTACAAAACATCCTATCAAAAGAAAGAAGTGAAAAAAATGCAAGTATTTCAAGACATTATCAATTATATCTTAGGTTTAGGTTCCGCTATTTTTGTGCCGCTAATCATTTTAATCCTAGGCTTGGTTGCAGGGATGAAATTCAAAAAAGCCTTTATGTCTGCAATCACGTTAGGTATTGCTTTTACTGGGATGTCTATGGTCATTGGCTTTATGTCAAATGCAGTTAGTCCAGCTTCCGAAGCATTGGCAAAAAATACTGGCTTGAACTTGCCTGCGCTAGATTTAGGGTGGACAGGAGCGGCAAGTATCACCTGGTCATGGTCCTATGCATTTGTTTTCTTTGCCGTCGTTCTTAGCGTGAATTTTGTCATGTTGATTTTGAACTGGACCAAGACGTTGAATGTCGATATGTGGAATGTATGGGGCAAAGCGCTGACTGCCTATCTGGTCTACTTTATCAGTGGAAGTTTACTTGCTGGGTTTATCACCGCCATCGTACAGGTTATCTTGGAACTTAAAATGGGGGATATGTTCCAACGCCACATTGAGGATTTGACTGGTATTCCTTTAGTAACAGTGACCCACTTGATGAATATTTCAGCAGTGCTTTTATTACCGATCAATGTGATTATGGATAAAATTCCTTTCTTTAATCGACGGGCCGATACCAAAGCCTTAAAAAAGAAAATCGGTATCTTCTCTGAAAATTCGGTGATGGGCTTTCTCATTGGTTTGGGCTTGGGATTAGCTGCAGCTTATGGCGTGTCAGGCTCATTGAACTTAGCTATTCAAATCGCGACTGCAATGGCTTTGTTCCCAATGATCTCAAAAATGTTTATGCAGTCTCTTTCACCACTGGCTGATGCAATGTCGGAAATGATGAAAAAACGCTTTAAAGATCGGGAAGTTTACATTGGGTTAGATTGGCCCGTATTAGCTGGTCGCTCTGAGATTTGGGTCACTGCTATCTTGTTGGTACCTGTCTTTATTGGCTATGCTATCATCTTGCCGGGAAATGCTGTGTTGCCTTTAGCAGGAATCATTAACTATTCGATCGCAGTAGGTGGATTATTGCTCACCGGCGGAAACTTGGTTCGTATGCTGATCATGGGGGTTATTTCGATGCCAATCTATCTATATGCAGCTACGTATTTGACGCCGATCCTAACGGGCTTAGCAGATCGAACCGGCGCAGTAGAAGGAATACAAAAAGGGCAGCAAATCACTTGGTCTTCGATCGAAGGACCGGAATTTCGAATTTTATTTGCAGAAGCGTTTAAAGGAAATATCTTGGGTATCGTCGGTTCCGTTGTGTTTATCGCAATGTTTGTCTGGTTGTATAAATATATGAATAAGGTAAAGGTACCAAGTCAAAGATATGAAGAACAAGGGACCCCATCGACGCAAGTACGTGCGACGAATGGCTAATATTTTCAAAAAGGAAAGGACGACAGGAATGGGAAAGAGCGAAAAAATAAAATGGCAATTGCTTCTTTTTCTAGCAATTGGCTGCTATCTCTTAGCTTTGGTGACACAACAGTACCTATTTAATGTCGTAGCGATTGGTCTAGCAGTCTGTGTATACAAATATGGCAGTCCAGTACTTTTTAAAGAATACGATGAACGAAAAAAGAAAAAAGAGGAAGAAGCAGCTAAAGTAAGGGAAGCTGTACAAACAATCTTACGCAACAAAACGTTTGAAAAATAAAAAAGGTGGTCTTGAATATGTCAGATGGACGGATGATTTTTGAAAGAGAACGGGAAGATTTAGCACGAATCGTAAAATTGATTTTTACCCGGAAGAATACAAATGTTGCAGGCGGTAATTTTTCTTTTAAAACAACCGATGAAACTGGAAAAGAATACATTATTATGACACCAACTATGATGTCAGAAGCCTATTTAGGAGAGGTCTCACCAGCCCAGATTTTAGTCGTTGAGCCTCATACGAGAACAGTGATTGATGGGGTTGGTCAGCTGACACGAGAAATCAACTTACACGAAGCGGTTTATGATACGAATCCAGCGATAAAAGCAGTCTTACATGCCCATTCTCCTCACTCGATGTTTTGGGCAACCGCCGGATTGGATATGCCTAACTTAACAGAAGCGACCCAAAAAATTGGCTATATTCCTGTACTAGACTTTGAACCTAATTGCTCACCAGAATTAGCAGAATTAGTTTCTGATTACATGAAAAAAGAACAACTCGCCTTACCGAATATGTTGCTCCTCAACAGTCATGGGGTACTGATCAGTGCGCCAGGAGCATCTGGCATCGAAGCAATCCATAAAGCTTTGCAAATACTAGATACCACGGAATGGAATGCGGAAATTGCCTATAAGCAAACGATTTTTCAATCTTTAGGCTTGTTAGATGGTTTTTACTCCAAAGGGAGACAAGTAGGAACACTTGAAGACTTGAAAAAACATGCACCGATTTATAATAAAGAAGAAATTTTTGCTGGTGGTGATTAGCCAGCAAGTAATCATCTTTTTCGATTGATAAAAATCCAAGAACATTCGTTTACGAGTTCTTGGATTTTATTTTTTTATTCAAAATATGCTATAATTTAGTCAGAAAATTAATGTTTTTGATGCATTGGCATTTTTAAAAGAAAGGGGGAGGGGCATGAATCGTACAAGAGCCAACCTCATGAAATGAGGGGACGTTAGTGCCGTAGGGGTGGTAATGCTTCATCAGAATCAGGTCATTTCAAGCCAAATCAACGAACTTGCCTTAGCCGTACTATTTGGTTTAGTAGGGTATTTGATTGTTTTAAAAAGTTCTACTTTTTGTCCGCTCAGATTGCGGAGCATTCCGATCAGTATAACCAAGCAGAAGTCAAGTGAGGCAAAATTGCGGGAGTTGTCGCCTTCTATATTGCTCTGATCAATTTGATTTTGGTCTTTGTGTGAGTGTAGCGGAAAAAAATGCCAAAAGAAATCTTTGACGGAAAATGGTTTGCTTTGGTCATGATCGATCATCAAACTCGGCTTGATGTGCTTGAAAAAAGCGGTAATACTGCTGGACACTAGCTAACTGCGTCCACTTCCGAACATCGACAGGTGTTTGATCCAAATCATAGATTTTGGCTTCCTTTAAAGATAAAACGAAAGGACTATGGGTAGCAATAATGAATTGGCACTGTTCATAGCGGACAAAATCTTCCAGTAACTGCACTAGTTCCAGCTGGCGATCAGCAGAAAGGGAATTTTCTGGTTCATCTAATAAGTAAAGACTGTTGGGACGAATTTTTTCTTGAAAGAAGCGAAAGGCACTTTCACCATTGGAATATTCTCGGACGTTGTCGATCAAGTGCTTGCGGGTGAATTTGGACTGTGTGTTGGATCGTGCGAGATTGATTTTCTTCAATTCATGGTAATCGTCAAAACCTGTGAAACGAAAGTCCGCATACTTTGCTTGGTAGTATTCTTGAAACACTTCTTCTCGGCGATGATCGATCCCATGATTTAAGTTTCGAATATCAAGCATGAAGTCAAAGACGTCATCGCTGGTCAATAGCACTTTTTCTTGCGGTTCGTCGTTGCTACGAGCAGAACAGTAGGATAGATAGTCCTCGAAAAAATTCGACCGATTATACGCAGCAAAGCGCTGCGCGTGGATCTTTTCGGCAATCACGTTCAATGCAGTGGTTTTGCCAGAACCATTGCCGCCATATAAAATCGTGATTGGTTCAAAATCGATCTGCTGAAAACGGCGGGCACTGAGAATCTGAAAAGGGTAGTAAGAATCATAGACAGTCCGTTGGATAGAAAGGAAAAAATCAAACTCGGTTTCTTGATCGGGAAAAGTGATTTGTTCGAGATACATGGGGCACCTCCTGGCAGTTTCATGGTTGCCATTATTGTAGCATATCCATCACAGATAAATTTTTTTTTGCGAGGTTAAAATAAATCTTGTTTGATATTTTTTTAATCTTTTCCTGTTATATTCACAACAGGAAACTTCTGTGCTAGACTATAAGGGCATAGAAATGATGTAATCTTAAGCAACCGATAAAACGTACAAAAAAACGAAGGTTTAATGAATTCTTTAAGCGATGTTTAAATGCTGAAACTTATTCCTTGCAAGTTTAAGTAAAAGTGACTAATATGGGGAAGGAATCGTGAAAGGAGCAATGGAATGTATCAAGTAGTAGTCATGTATGGGGACAATGAACCGTGGTGGTTTTTTGAGGGATGGCAGTCAGATATTCAAGAGGCGTTCACATTTGCAACTTTCAGCGAGGCGCAGTCATTTTATGAACAAAAATGGCAAGAAATCAGAGAAGAGTATTCGTACATAAATGCAAAATCAAACTTTATGACGGCTTTTTGGAATGAAGAAGACGAACGCTGGTGCGAAGAATGCGACGATTACCTCCAACAATATATTGGACTGGCATTGCTCAAAGAATATCAGCAAGTCGTCGACGAAAGCAGGAAAGATTTTTATGAAACAACTAATTCTAGCGGAAAAGCCAAGCGTTGCCAAAGACCTCAGCAAAGTTTTGGGCTGTGAGCAAAAACATAAAAATTATTACGAAGGACCCAAGGCGATCGTTACTTGGGCCCTTGGTCATTTATTGGGCTTGAAAATGCCTGAAGATTTAAACAAAGAGTGGGCATCATGGCAGATGGAAACGTTACCGATGATCCCTAAGTCCATCGGGATCAAGCCGTTGCCAAAAACCGGTCATCAACTAAAAGCCATCAAACAATTGGCTCAAAGAAAAGATGTCGGGGAAGTCGTGATCGCTACCGATGCGGGAAGAGAAGGGGAGCTAGTCGCTCGCTGGATTTTGGAGTGGGTTCGTTTTGACAAACCAGTCAAACGTTTGTGGATTTCTTCGCAAACCCCTAAAGCCATCAAAGAAGGCTTTGCAAAATTGCAGTCAGCCAAGCACTACGACAATCTTTACTACTCCGCCCTTGCGCGGGCAAAAGCCGACTGGCTGGTAGGGTTGAATGTCACGCGGGCATTGACGGTCAAATATCAAGACAATCTTAGTGCGGGTCGGGTCCAAACCCCTACCTTAGCTTTGGTGCGCAGTCAGGAAATGCAAATAGAGAGTTTCCGTCCGCAAACCTATCATGTGATTACCCTAAACGTAGGCGATGCCAAGGCCCGCCTGCAGCAAAAAAATCCCTATCAACTAAAAGAACGCAGCGACGCCGAAGCATTGGTCAAGCAAATGAGTCAACAAAATGGTCGCGTGACAGCGATCGAAGAAAAGGTCAAAACAGAAAGTGCACCATTGCCCTACGATTTGACCGAGATCCAACGAGAAGCCAATCAGCGTTATGGATTTTCAGCCAAGAAGACCTTGTCGCTTGTTCAAAGCTTGTATGAAACCCATAAAATCGTCACTTACCCAAGGACGGATTCCAAGTATTTGACTAATGATATGAAGGCAACCATGAAGGAACGCCTGCAGGCAGTTGCGGATTTTGCCCCAGAAGTCAAAGGATACTTGAAAAATGGCGGACAAGTGGTGCAGCAAGCTGTCTTCAATGATAAAAAAGTTACCGATCACCATGCCCTATTGCCAACGGAACAGCGGGCACGTTATGAAAAATTAACTACCGATGAACAACGGATCTATCAAATGATCGTTAGTCGTTTCTTAATGCTCTTTGCGAAACCCCATAAAAAGCAGCAGCAGAAAGTGACCGTGACCTTTGGTTCAGAAACCTTTGTATTCAACCGCAATACCGTGTTAGAAGCGGGATGGAAAACGACTTCTGAAGAAGAAACCAGTGACATAGCTTGGCAAAAAGGCAGTACCGTCAAGCCTGAGTTCACCATCCAGAAAGAGTTGACCACACCACCGAAACCGTTGAATGAAGGAACTCTTTTAGGTAAAATGGAAAAACATAGTCTCGGTACGCCGGCAACCCGTGCGGAGATCATTGAAAAGCTGATCAAATCTGAGCTGATGGAGCGGACCCCAAGCGGCTTGCAAGTATCGCCAAAAGGCAAGCAGTTGTTAGTCTTAGTCAATCCTTCCTTGGTGACACCAGAGTTGACGGAAAAATGGGAGAAGGAACTGGAAGCCATTGCGAAAGGCACCTATTCTGCCCAAACCTTCCTCGCACAAATCGAAGCAGACACCAAACAACTGGTCAAAGAAATCAAGCAAAGCGAAAGCAAGTACCAAGATTTCTCATTGACCCAAAAACGGTGTCCAGAATGCGGCGAACCATTGCGGGAGAAAAATACCCGTGATGGCAAGATCTATGTTTGTTCTAGTGGCACCTGCAAGTACCGTCGTCGGAAAGACCCGAAAGTTTCAAACCGACGTTGCCCGCAATGTCACCGAAAGATGGAGATCATTGAGGGCAAAAATGGCGCCTATTTCCGCTGTAAATTCGATGGGACCACCGAAAAAATGGCGGATAAAAAAGAGCGCAGCAAAAAGCTGTCGAAACACGAAGAACGCCGCTTGATGAATAAAATCAATCAAGAAGAACCGCAAGAAAGCCCATTAGCAGCTGCTTTAAAAGCTGCTATGGAGAAGAAATAACTGAATGAGGTAGAAAATAAAAAAGAGTGAGGACGATTTTGCTGTCCCTCACTCTTTTTTTGTATCCATTCATTCAACTAGGCATTTTTTTGACGGTATTCTTTCGGTGAGATACTTTCTTTCTTCTTGAACAAAAAGGAAAAATAATTTGGGTCATTATAGCCAACATCAAAGGCGATCTCAGATAGCCGTAGATTTGTCGTTAACAGCAGTTCCTTAGCTAAGGTCAATCGTTGCTCGGTCAAGTATTCGATAAACGTAGAATCAGTGGCTTGCGAGAAGATGGTGCTGAAGTGCGCCGGACTCAAATGAACTTTTTCAGCAACTACATTTAAGGAAATATTGGGATCAGAAAAGTGCTCACTGATAAAGGCTTTGGCTTGATTGATGACGCTTTGATATTTCGCCATTGCAGGATTGATGGGTTGTTTGGTCAATAGCGGCAACAGTTCTGCCAGAGTCGTTTGATAGTTCTCTGGCTCATGGGTCAATGCCGCTAGATAGTCTAAGTCATGGGCGTGCTGAACGATCTGGGGCAGCGAATGACTGTCTTTTTTCTTCAATAATGCCAGCAATTCGACCAAGACGAACAAACGGTACATTTGCGTTCGCTCAACGGTCCCTTGAGGCGCCATCAATTCATCGGTCAGCTCAGGGATCGTCTGTTTCCCAGCATTTGCCAGTCTTGAAGCAAGATCGGTTTTGAAAGGATTGGTGGGGGACAGTTCCCCTTCCCGAATGTCATCTTCATAGCTGATGATTTTTTCCTTGCGGATGCTGCCATAGGTTTTTAGCATGTCACGAGCTTTCTGATAAGAAAGAGGGATGCCCGAGAAACGATCTGCTATAGGTCCGATCGCCACTGCCACTTCTTCCCCAGAACCATGAACGAGGCTTTGAGCGATCTGATAGGCTTTTTCTAAAACTTGTTCTCGGTCATGGTCAAAAAGTAAAAACTTGATGAAGCGGCTAGAGACACTGGAGAACAAGACGGCATCATCTTGCTCATAGGCTTTGGTCAGCTGCTGGCTAAAGCGAGTGTAGTCAGAAAAACTTTGATTGAAGGGGGTTTTTGCTAACAGCACACAAAACTGTTTGCCTGAAAAGCGCCGTCCCAGTTCTTCTGCTTGCAAAAAAGCTTCTGAGATCGTGATCTTTTGTTTAAAGAGATGATTCAGAAAGTGATTTTTTTTGATTTCCATTTCGAATAAATCGTCTTCTTTGGATAATTGCTGATGGGTGGTTTGTTGTTCATCTAAGTGTTGAACGACGGTTTTGATGGCTTGTTCTAATTCTTCGTTTTTGATGGGCTTGAGTAAGTAATCGTCTGCTTGCAGCTGCAGTGCCGTTTTTGCATAGTCAAAATCATCAAAGCCGCTAACAAAAATAATGCGAACTTGCGGCAATAATTTTTTGGCTTCTTTCGCAAAGACCAAGCCATCCATAAACGGCATTTTGATATCGCTGATAATAATATCCGGACGCAGATCAAGGATCGAAGCTAGCGCCAATTCGCCATCGGCGGCTTCATCGCTATAAACGATCGGGTATTGTTTGGCGAGAGTCATGATTTGGTGGCGTAAACTATCGCGAATCAGATGTTCATCTTCAACTATGAACACTTTGTACATGGTTGGGTTCCTCCCTTTTTGGTACTGTGACGTTAATCGTGGTGCCTTCTTGGTATTGACTGTGGATCGTCAGTTGCGCTTCGCTGCCGTAGTTCAGCTGGAGACGGCGATAGACGTTATATAGGCCATAGCCGCTCTCAGAGGCGGGATCAGTGGTTTCTTTAAGGTTACGACGAATCTCCTCCAAACGGTCAGGGTCGATCCCAATGCCGTTGTCACTGATGGTCATTTGAATCTGGTGAGGCAATTCTGACACTGTAATTCGAATCATGCCGACGCGACGGACAAACTTGGTGCCATGATAAACGGCGTTTTCAACTAGGGGCTGCAGGACCATTTTCAAAACCTGCAGTTCTGGACTGACGGTTTGATCTTCGATGGTGTAAGACAGCATCCTACCATAGCGAATCTGCAAAATCTTCAAGTAATCGCCCACATGCCGCAATTCTTTTTCCAAAGGAATCCAGTCTTGCCCTTTGCTTAAGGAGATACGGAAAAAATCCGATAACGCATAGGTCATTTCCGTTGCTTGCTCGTAACGGGCAGCTTCAATCAAAGAAACGATCGCATCTAAACTATTATAGATGAAATGTGGGGTAATCTGGGCTTGTAAGACCCGCACCTCACTTTGGGCTAAGTGATACTGCTTCAAGGCATTTTCTTCCAAGAGCCGGGTCAAGTCATCTGCCATTCGATTCAAGCTACTCGTCAAGGTCCGCAGTTCTGGGGTTTCTGGCAGTTCTGCTCGGTAGCTCAAATGTCCTTGGGATAGTTCGTTGGAAAGATCTAATAACCGATCCAATGGGTCTTGCAGATTGTCCCGAACAAAGCGCCGGTTTTTATTGATGATCGCAAAGATGATCAAAAGCAACACGACTTGAAAAAGGATCAGTAACAATACCGATTGGACTAGTTCGTGATTGGTTTGGCTGGCTAAGCTGATCTCTACCCCGACGAATTGCTGCAAAATATCGGATAGCAAATCGATCACCGAATCCACTTGGATCATGACGTATTGGTTTTTTTCCACCGGCTCATCCTTGAGAATATTGTCGATCAACTGTTGCTGATAGGTTTCTAAAGAATCGAGCGTCCGAAAGGCGACCGCTAAAATATTGAGCTCTTTCGCAGTGCTGGTATTTTCTTGGATGTGTTGCAGGTCGCTTCTCAATTCCTCAATTACATTGGTTTCTTGGACTTGTTCGACGGTTTTTTGGCCAAAGACTAAGTCCCACATCTCCTCCAAGACAATGGCATCGACTTTTTCCGATAGTTGATTGGCTTCTTCAATATTGTTGATGGTATTTTGCTAAATGAAAATCTGCCGCGAGTAAAACACACTGCTTAGTACGAGGGGAATAAAGGCGACGAGGATCATCAGTTTATTCGTCTGTTGAAAGATGCCCTTGATACTTTTTGTTTTCATCTTCATCTCCTCAATAATTTCTCGGTGGAATCTGATCGAAATCCATGTCACTGGAAAAAACTGTTTCATGGACATAGATTTCACGAGGAATGGCATCGGCGCCGCGAGCCAAGTAGCGAGAGATGGCATTTTTGACGAACACCCCGGCATCTGGGTTGCACTCAACGACACAATTGACCACTCCTTGCTTCAATTTATCGATCATTTCTTTTTGAGCATCGATCGATACGATCACTAAATCCTTCCCCGGCTCAATATCGGTTTTTTCTAAGGCTTCTAGGGCACCCAACGTCATCTCATCATTGTGGCTGAACAAGACATCAATCTGTTCCATTTTGCCTGCTTCGATGTATTGTTCGATGACTTCTTTGCCTTTACGGCGGATGAAATCGCCGTTTAATTCGTCTACGACTTGGATCGTCACATTGTTATGGGCATAATCACGCTTGATGGTTTCTCGGAACCCTTCTGAGCGCAAATACGTCGGGGACGTAGCATCCAGTCCCGTCAATTCTAAAACATTGACTGTTTTGTTCTCATGCTCTTTATAATAATTACTAACGTAGAGACCTGCACGATTGCCCTCGGCTTTGAAGCTTGGCCCGATATGGGTCAAAAATAAAGAGGGATCGCTGACATTGACATGTCGATCTACCACGAAAACGGGAATCCCAGCTTGGGCCGCTTCTTCCAAAATCGGTTCCCAATTGTTTTCCTGAATGGGGGTAAAGACGATGGCATCGACTTGATACACGATAAAATTACGGATATCTTGGATCTGTCGCTCTTGATTCATATAACCGTTACGATAAAGGACTTCATAGCCTTCCTTCTCTAATTCAGTGCGGATCGATTCCGTATGGCGTTTACGCCAGCTGCTTTCCGTTCCCGACTGGGAAAAACCGATCACAATACTTTCTTCCGCTGTTTCAGTGGTTGTTTCTTTGTTTGCTTGGCAACCAGCCAAGCAAGCTAGAAACAAACAGACGAACAACCCAATTTTTATATTCCTCATTTTTTTCACCTCTATGGTCTATTCTACTAAAAAATACGGAAGCGCTTTACACAAAATATCAAATCAAATAAAAACCAAGGGAATCTTAAAAAATCCAAGATTCCGAAGAGAAAAGGGGGTAACTGGGCCGTTTTTTCTCAAGAAATCCAAGAAACCTCGAAAAAATCTAAATGTAAGCGATTCCTTAACTAGCTATACTGAATATGTAAGAAAAAGACATGGAGGGATCACAATGAAAGGTACTTTTGGTAAATTGGTCGTCCTAGCATCCACCTTATTGGTTGGTGGATTGTTAGCAGCTTGTGGGAATGGATCAGATAGCGGGGCAAACGGTGACGGAGACAAAGGATTTGTTGGGATCGCGATGCCGACCAAATCGGCAGAACGATGGATCGCAGATGGCAACAATATGGTAGAGGAATTAGAGAAGCTTGGCTATAAAACTGACCTGCAATATGGAGAAGACAAAGTAGAAAACCAAGTGGCACAAATTGAGAACATGATCACCAAAGGCGTTGATACTTTAGTGATCGCCTCGATCGATGGTTCGGCACTGACGGACGTGTTGGAAAAAGCCCATAACGAAGACATCACAGTCATCGCCTATGACCGTTTACTGATGAACTCGGAATACGTCGATTATTATGCCACCTTTGATAATTTTGGAGTCGGCGTGCTGCAAGCGTCTTATATTGAAGACAAATTAGGCCTCAAAGATGGTGAAGGACCATTTAACATTGAATTATTCGGCGGTTCTCCAGATGATAACAATGCACTGATCAATTATAATGGGGTCCTTTCGGTTTTCCAACAATACTTTGACAGCGGACAGCTAGTCGTTCCTTCCGGTCAAACCAACTTCAACCAAATCGCTACCTTGCGTTGGGATGGTTCAACCGCGCAAGCTCGGATGGACAATTTGTTGAGTGCCAACTATACGGATCAAACATTGGATGCTGTTCTTTCACCTTATGATCCAATCAGCCTAGGAATCATCTCATCGCTTAAAGGTGTGGGCTATGGTTCCTCTGATAAACCACTGCCTGTGATCACCGGTCAAGATGCGACGGTGGCAGGAGTGAAATCAATCATCGCGGGCGAACAAACCCAAACGATTTTTAAAGATACACGGGTGTTAGCGAAAAACACGATCGAAATGATCGAAGCCATCACCAATGGCGAGGAAGTGCCGGTCAACGATACTGAAACCTATGATAATGGCGTCAAAGTCGTACCAACCTACTTGTCAAATCCTGTTTCTGTGGATAGCGACAACTACAAAGAAGAATTGATCGATACCGATTACTATACAGAAGAAGAGCTGGGCATTTAAGCAAGGAGTGCAGATCCAGCGAGAAAAGATGCTAGTTTCCCCTAAAGCAGCAGGGAAGAACGAATCATCCCCAGTATTCGTTCTTTCCGCTTTTCTTACAAAGGGAGCGCATCACTTTTACATAAAAAGGAAAAGGGTGAAAGAACATGGCAGATAATATTTTGATGATGAAAGGCATCGTCAAAGAGTTTTCAGGGGTTCGCGCCCTTGATAACGTCAACCTCTCGATCGAGCGAGGAGAGATCCACGCACTGTGTGGAGAAAATGGCGCTGGCAAGTCCACGCTGATGAATGTCTTAAGCGGACTCTATCCTTACGGCAGCTATGATGGAGAGATCTATTATGAAGGGGAGTTATGCAAGTTCAAAGATTTGCGGGACAGTGAGGACAAAGGAATTGTTATTATTCATCAAGAGTTAGCCTTAAGTCCTTACCTGTCGATCAAAGAAAATATCTTTCTAGGAAATGAACAAGCCAAACACGGCATTATTGATTGGGATCTGACCGAAAAGAAAACAGATAACCTCTTAAAGATCGTTGGCTTGAAATTAGACCCGAATACGCTGGTTTCACAAATCGGTGTCGGGCATCAACAGCTGGTGGAAATTGCCAAAGCATTTTCAAAATCCGTCCGATTGTTGATTTTAGATGAACCAACCGCGGCGTTGAATGAAGAAGAAAGTGCCAATCTGTTAGAGCTGATCAAAGAGTTTCGCAACCAAGGGATCACCTCGATCATTATCTCCCACAAGCTGAATGAAATCGTCAATGTGGCGGATCGCATCACGATTTTACGAGACGGGCAAACGATCGAGACGCTGAGCGGGGCCGAAATCTCTGAAGAGCGTATCATTCGCGGTATGGTTGGGCGAGATTTGACCAATCGTTACCCAGAGCGGAAACCCGCTATTGGTGAACCGTTTTTTGAAGTCAAAAATTGGACGGTCCATCATCCAATCGACCATACCCGTGTGGTGAATGAAAATTTGAACTTGATGATCCGCAAAGGAGAGATCATCGGCATCGCCGGTTTGATGGGTGCGGGACGGACAGAGTTTGCCATGAGTGTCTTCGGTCATTCCTATGGCAGTTCGATTTCGGGGGAAGTCTATAAAGACGGCCAACCGATTTCTGTCAAAGACGTGCCAACCGCCATCAAAAATGGGTTAGCCTATGTGTCGGAAGACAGAAAAGCGTTGGGCTTGAATCTGCTGATGGATATTCGCGAGAACACCACCATCGCTAGTCTTGCCAAAATCAGCCGCCAAGGGGTCATCGATAAAGAAAAAGAAGTCACGATGGCAGAAGAATTTCGCAAAAAAAAGCGGACGAAAACCAATTCAATCTATCAAAACGTTGGCAGTTTGAGTGGTGGGAATCAGCAAAAAGTCGTTTTGGCAAAGTGGCTGATGACCACACCAGATATCTTATTTTTAGATGAACCGACCCGCGGGATCGATGTCGGGGCGAAGTACGAAATCTATACGATCATCGAAGAGATGGCAGCAGCTGGCAAAGCCATCTGTATCATCTCCTCGGAGTTACCAGAACTATTAGGCATGTGCGACCGGATCTACACGATGAACGAAGGCCGCTTCACGGGCGAAGTGTTACGGGAAGAGGCAGACCAAGAACGATTGATGAATCTAATGACACTAGAAGAGAGTGGGGTTTGAGATGGAAACAACCAATAAATTAAAAAAAGAACGCAGCCATTCGCTGAAAGAAAAGGCACTGGAAATCTTTAGCAAATACAGTATGATCATTATCTTAGCAGTATTATTGGTGGCCTTTCAGCTCATGACCGACGGAATTTTCTGGCGGCCGCTGAATATCACCAACCTCGTGTTGCAAAACAGTCATATTCTCGTTTTAGCAGCCGGTATGCTTTTGGTCGTCTTGTTAGGACATGTCGATCTATCCGTAGGCTCCGTGATGGCGTTTGTCGGTGCGATTGCAGGCGTCTTGATGGTCAATAACGGCATCAGTCCTTGGTTGGCAGTGCCTCTTTGCTTACTGATGGGCGCAGTGATCGGTGCCTGGCAAGGCTTCTGGGTCGCGTATGTCGGTATCCCAGCATTTATCGTGACCTTGTCTGGTTTACTAATGTTTCGAGGATTGACCCAAGTCGTCTTAGGCGGTCAATCATTGGCACCGTTTCCCAAGGCATTCCAACAAATTTCCACCGGCTATTTGCCAGATATTGCAGGCGGTCAGATCCATTTACTTTCCATGATTTTAGGTGTAGTGATCACGGGCATCCTGATTTTAGGCCAATGGCGGACCCGTGAGCGCCGCAAAAAAAATCTTTTTGAAGTGGAATCAATGGCAGCCTTTGCCTTTAAAGCCGTCTTTACTGCGGTTGTTTTTCTCGGTGCTACCTACATCTTTGCCTCTTATCAAGGGTATCCGATCATTTTGATCGTCTTAGGGGTGATCGTGGCTGCCTATGGATTTTTGACTAACAAAACCGTCGCTGGTCGGCAAATCTATGCAACCGGCGGCAACAAAAAAGCAGCCGAACTTTCGGGAATCAAGACGAAGAAAATCACCTTCTGGGTCTTCGTGAACATGGGGATGATGGCAGCTTTGGCGGGCTTGGTTTTAGCGGCTCGGTTGAATGCAGCCACACCGCAAGCGGGAACGTCAATGGAATTAGATGCAATGGCCGCAGTGTATTTCGGCGGTGCTTCTACCTCAGGCGGTATTGGTACTGTGATGGGGGCGATCGTTGGTGGTCTCGTGATGGGTGTCTTAAACAATGGGATGTCGATCTTAGGGGTCGGTGTCGATTGGCAGCAAGCCATCAAAGGGTTGATTTTGCTGCTGGCTGTCGTGCTGGATATCTACAATAAGAAAAAGAAAATTTCGTAGGAGGGCCTGTTTATGGAGGACCAAGCACAAAAGACGATTTTATTGATTTGTACCGCCGGCATCACTACGGGTCTCTTAGTGAAAAACATGCAGCGGGCCGCAGATGAAAAAGGGCTAGCTGTGCATATCTATTCGGCACCAGCCATCATTGCTGAACAGATCCTGCAGCAGCAAACAGTCGATGCTTTGTTGATCGGTCCGCAGTCGAAGTACGAAGTCAATCGATTAAAAGACTTTCTCATGGTCAAAGCGGTGCCATATAAATTAATCAAAGAAACAGATTACGAGCTGTTAGATGGCGAAGCTGTCCTTACAGACAGCCTGACCCTTTTACAAAACGATCGCTAGGCTCGCGTAAAAAGATGTGTCTTTTAGCGTTTGAATATGTTGTTTAGAGTAGTGCCTTGCGAATCCCCCAAGCAAGCACTACTCTTTTTATCGTAAAGTAGTTTGATCACCTGATAGGGAAGAACCGTCGATTGAATGCTGCTTCGGTCAGTTCTTGAGCTTTGTTTGCCAGTGAGTGGACAGATGACGGAAGTACAGTAAAGGCGGCGGATCTTTTCCAATGAGGAAACAGTCAAGAATCGATCTTGTATCTGTTTCTTTAAAGCAGCAAACAACTCATAGAATGGAGGAACAGATTATCGAACCAGCTGAACTTACCCAGATTCGCCCCAGTAAACGACAACTGCAGTGGCAGCAGCTGGAATTTTATGGCTTTATCCACTTTGGTCTCAATACGATGACCAATCGTGAATGGGGGCTCGGCAATGAGTCGCCAACGGTATTTGACCCGCAAAAGCTAGACTGTCATCAATGGGTTTCTGCAATGAAGCAAAGCGGTATGCAGGGAATCATTTTGACCTGTAAACACCATGACGGCTTTTGCTTATGGCCAAGCCAGCACACTGCTTACACAGTCGCTTCAACGCCCTGGCGCAATGGTCAAGGTGATTTAGTGAAAGAACTTTCTGATGCTTGCCGTCAAGCAGACCTGAAATTCGGCATTTATTTATCGCCTTGGGATCAGCATGAAGCTTGTTATGGAATGGGGCAAGCCTATGATGATTTTTATACGGCGCAGTTGACAGAACTTTTAACCAATTATGGTGATATATTCGAAATATGGTTAGATGGGGCCAATGGTGAAGGACCCAATGGAAAACGCCAAAACTATGATTGGGAACGGTATTATCAAGTGATTCGAGAGCTGCAACCCAATGCAGTGATTGCGGTTTGCGGACCGGATGTCCGTTGGGTAGGAAACGAAGCGGGGCAAACCAGACTTCAAGAATGGAGTGTGGTGCCAGCAGCATTAAAGGATGCTGAAAAAACAGCGAGTCATTCGCAAAAAGCCGATAGCACAGCGTTTCGGCAATCGATTTCCAGTATGGAAATGGATTTAGGAAGCCAACAAGCGCTGAAAAAGTACGGCATTAAAGAAGCTGCCGAATTGGCTTGGTACCCTGCTGAGGTCAACTTATCGATTCGCCCCGGCTGGTTTTATCATCCATCAGAAGACCAACAAGTAAAAAGCGGCGCTGAGCTCTGGTCTTTTTACAAGCAGATCGTTGGGGGCAATAGTTCTTTTCTACTTAATGTGCCGCCGATGCCGGATGGTATGATCCATCCAACGGATCAAAAGGCATTGCAGCAATTAGGTCACTCGATTAAACAATTGAAAGAGGTGACGACTGAAAGGAACGGCACGTTTGCGAGTTCTTCAACCAGTGTGTCCAGCAGAATGGATAAGCTCCAACTATCTCAAGCGTTTGGCCAGTATTGGAAACCGGACTTGGAAGACAAACGGCCATGGCTGACCCTACATTTTGCAGAACCGGTCGTCATCAATTCACTTGTATTGAAGGAAGCGATTCAATATGGGCAACGGGTAGAAAAAGCAAAAATTTTTCTGCAAACTGTAGCAGGACCACAGTTACTGACCGAAATAGTGACGATCGGCTATCAAAAAATCATCAGCTTTGAAGCGGTCGGCGTGTCTGCTGTCAAAATCGTTTTTACTCAAGTTCGGCAAACACCGATCATTCAAACCATGGCCGCGCGCTATGTGCCTCAGGAAGAATAAAGTAACCCAAAAACAGACAGTCGGCTGACTGTCTGTTTTTGAGGGATACAAATAAGGAATAAAAGTGGATATTAGTTAAATGCGACTGCCTAGGGGGCAAATCCGAGAACAGTGCATGGTAACTACAAATTAAGGAAGTGTGATGACATTTTCTGAATCTTTGTCGAAGAAATGCGCTTTGTTGATGTTGAAAGCTAAATCAACTGTTTCACCTGGACGGTGGAAGTCGCGGGCATCAACTTTCGAGATAAATTCAGTCGCACCTACACGTGTATAAAGCATTGTTTCTGCACCTAATAGTTCAGATACGACCACTTCAGCACGTACAGTTGCTTCAGGAGAAGCTTCCAATGCGATTTGTTCACTGTGGATATCTTCTGGACGAATACCAAAGACTAATTGTTTGCCTTCGTAGCCTTTTTCAACAAGAATCTTATTCTTGCCTTCAGGAATACGTAAATTCAAACTTTGACCATCAGAGATCATACCGTTATTCAACGTAACATTGAAGAAGTTCATTGCTGGTGAACCGATAAAGCCGGCAACGAAAATGTTTTTCGGTGTGTTGTAGACTTCTTTTGGTGAACCGATTTGTTGAATGAAACCATCTTTCATGATAACGATCCGGTCAGCCATGGTCATCGCTTCTGTTTGGTCATGGGTTACATAGATCGTCGTTGTTTCTAAACGTTGGTGTAATTTTGCGATTTCCGCACGCATGGCAACCCGCAATTTCGCATCTAAGTTTGACAACGGCTCATCCATCAAGAAGACTTTGGCATCACGAACGATGGCACGGCCTAAGGCAACCCGTTGACGCTGACCACCTGAAAGGGCAGCAGGTTTACGATCTAAGTATTCTGTCAAACCTAAGATCTCAGCGGCATTTTCTACGCGTTTTTTGATTTCTTCTTTGTCGTATTTACGCAATTTCAAACCAAATGCCATGTTGTTGAAAACAGTCATATGGGGATACAATGCGTAGTTCTGGAAAACCATCGCGATGTCGCGGTCTTTTGGTGCCACATCGTTCATTACTTTTCCACCGATGCTCAATTCGCCTTCAGAAATATCTTCTAAACCAGCGATCATTCGAAGGGTTGTTGATTTTCCACAACCAGAAGGTCCAACGAAAACGATGAATTCGCGATCCGCGATATCTAAATTAAAATCAGTTACCGAATACGCATCATTATTGTCATATTTTTTGTGGATATTTTTTAAGGCCATTTCTACCATTGGGATTACCTCTTTCCATTTAGTTTACATGAATAGCATAAATGAAAACGCTTCGAATGTGCAACGGAAACCTGCACAAGAAAAAAACGTTTTCTTGTGCAGGTTGTTTAATTGCTCTGATGGGTGAACTGATCGATCAATAAATAGCAAAGCAGCAGATCATCCATATTTTTTAAATTTAAGCGCGTCAGTGTTTGAAACTTATCGATCTTATATAGGAGAGAATTCCGATGCATGAACAGTTCTTTGGCTGTGGAGCTTGCATTGCCTTGATTGCGCCACAGGGATTGAATGATCGTTTCGGTCTCTTCTTCAAACCAATCTAGATATAAGGTACGAAACAAGGAAATATACTCGGAAAAGCCATTGCGAAAAAGAGAAAAGACCACTTTGGGCAGATCCATACTTTTACTGGTGGTTTTCGTTTTTAACTCATTTTTGAACAGGGTAGACTCACTTGCCCATAAGGTAGTGAAATCGTGGCGCGGATGATGGAAGGGACCGACGAACAGCTGAGAATAGCAGTCGAAATCCATATCCAAAGCCACGAATAAGCCGTCGAGATCTTCGATGGGTAAATTAGTGTCGTCTTGTTTTTCTACGATCACCGCATGGTCTTCGGTGAGGAAAAAAAGATCCACCACGCTAGGGAGCATTTGCTGGATCTCTGCGAGCCATTCGGATTGCAAGGAGTCAATGGTTCGGGTGAAATGAACTTGCAGCATTCGGACCCACGTTTGGTCTTGAACGGGCTGATGTTCAAATAAAATCGGATACCATGGATGGTTTCGGTTATCGATTTCTGGTTGCAAAGAGCCGTTTCCCAGTTGGATCAGCAGTTTTTCACTGTCACTTAATTGGTCAGTTGGCAGCCAAATATATTTTTTGCCGAAAGCGATGGATTCGATGTCCTTCGTTGTGGATACTTTGTCATGCAGCGTTGCCTGGGGGAAACGCGCTTTGATGTCATTAAAAGAAAAAATGAGAAAGACCTCCTTTGAGATACTCTACGTATTCTTCATTTAGTATAGCATGTTCTAAAAAAACCGTTCAAAATTTTCCCAGAAAAAAGCACAGCCCTTCACCGAAATCTCTGCCTTTGCATGGCAGGAGGACTGCTTTTTTCCCGAAGCGATGGCTTCTATAATCCTAACAGTTGTTTTTTCTTTAAGGCAAATTCTTCTTCAGTCAAAATTCCTTCATCGACCAACATTTTCAGTTCGCGAAGATCAGCAATGACCTGTTCCGTCGGGGTTACAGTTGGTCGCGGGGGCAGTATCGCATGCTTACGGGGGAAGTTAGTGAGATAGCGCTGTATGATCCGAGCAATCAGCAGGTCTTTTTCGGCAAAGCAAAGGGAGTGGTTTGGTTCCGTCCTTCTGCGAGAATGGGTTTCTCTGATTGCCCCGCCGCCAATATACAGTTCCAAGAAGCCATTGCCTTTCCAAAGACCAGATTCGGCAACTTCTTTCAGACTGACACTGGTGATCTGGGGAATCTGCAAAACCTGCTTTTCTTTCTTTTTGTAGTCGATGATCGTGAGGGTATCTTCTGCGATGATCCAAGCATCACGATAATGATAAGACAGTAATTTGATTTTACCAGCCTCTTCATCCACGTAACTTTTGGCTGATTGTCCGCCAAGTGCTGCCAAATGATCCGTTAAAAATTCATAGGCTTTTTGGGCATCGATTCGATTGGTGAAATAAAGCAGATGAGAATTACCTGGTACCTGCAGTCGGAGGTAGTCCACTAAGAGACCTTTGCCTATATGTAATTCCACATCGGCAATTTTTGCCATGGGAATCTTTTCATCCGGGATTTTTGGATGGGTGTTGTTTATCCAGACGCCTTTTTTCGTAATGAACCAACGACAGCTGGCATCATGTCTGCGATTCTCTCGATATTTTTTTGAATACAGAATAATGGGTTCCTCGTAGGTTTCATTAGGTGTTCTCGTCAAAATACTTACCTCCTTAAACGTAATAAGTAATATTTTATTCAATTATACAACAAATAGCGTTTTTATTCGTTTTATTCTGATGAAAATAAGGGTATTTTGTCGTTTTCCTTCTTTTCGTTATGGTTTTTTAGAAAAAAATCCCTAGCAGCAATTGACAAGGAAGCGGTTTCTTGGTATCTTAGATGTACGGACAACTTTTGAAAGATGGGATGAAAATGGCGAATAAGTACGAACAACTAGCGGATATCTTAAGAGAAAAGATCCGCTTAGGCACCTATCAAGAAGGCGATGCGATCCCTTCAGAAGCAACCTTACAGGAAGAATTTCATTATAGCCGCCACACGGTGCGCCAAGCGATCGCTGTTTTGGTCAATGAAGGTTATTTAAGAAAAGAACGGGGCTCAGGTACCTACGTTTCAAAACCTGAGACTGTCAATCGTAAAAACCGCAAAACGATTGGGATCATCATGACCTATTTGTCTGATTATATTTTCCCATCGATCATGCGTGGCGTGGAGCAGACATTGCGGGAGCAAGGCTACTCACTGCTTTTAGGCTCAACCAACAATGACCATGAGCAAGAAAGAGCGTGCTTGCAGCAAATGATGGATCAAGGGGTAGACGGGTTGATCGTTGAACCAACTAAGAGCAGCCAGTACAACCCGAATCTTGCCTATTATGTCGCACTCCAAGAAGCTGGGATTCCTCTCGTCATGATCAATGCCTATTACGAAGAACTAGACTTGCCGCATATTTGTGTCAACGATACACGTTCTGTTTTTTTAGCAACCAATTATCTATTAGAACAACAGCATCAGCAGTTGATGATGATCACGAAAATCGATGACTTACAAGGGAAATATCGGATGAAAGGGTTTGTCAAAGCGTTGACCCAAGCCAAGCGGACGTTTGCAGCAGAAGACGTCTTGACGTATACGACGGAGACGAAAGAAGCCGTTATTGAACAAGCGATCCAGCGCTTGACGGCTGCCGATAATCAAGTCACAGGCATCGTTTGTTACAACGATGAGATCGCGCATCGTTTGATTCAAGCATTGACGGCTGCTGGGAAGAACGTTCCTACTGATTTTTCGATCGTAGGAAACGATGACTCGCCCCTTAGCACCTTGTCCACACCGACGATCACCACACTGACTCACCCGAAAGAAGCGATGGGGGAATTGGCAGCACAATGGATCACTACAGGTAAGGCAACAGAAGCACAACACTTTTATTTTGAACCAGAGCTGATCGTTCGCGGTTCAGTCAATAACCAAAAAGGAGAGTAAGAAGATGACGCAACAAGTAAGGCAAGCAATTATTGACGGGCGCACGTCTCTTGGGATCGAGCTAGGCTCGACACGGATCAAAGCTGTCTTGATCGATGAGCGGTTTCAGACGATCGCTTCTGGCAGCTTTGAATGGGAAAATCAATTGGAGCAAGGGATTTGGACCTACTCGCTAGAAGCGATTTGGCAAGGACTGCAAGCCAGCTACCAAGAGTTGGCGCACAATATCCAGCAGCAATTCGAGGTACCTTTGACGACGATCGGCAGTATCGGTTTTTCTGCAATGATGCACGGCTATATGGCCTTTGATCAGCAAGGCACGCTGTTGGTCCCTTTTCGGACATGGCGCAATGCGATCACGGAAGAAGCAGAAAAAACTTTGACGGCATTGTTCCAATACAACATCCCGCAGCGTTGGAGTATCGCGCACTTGTATCAAGCGATTTTGAATCAAGAAGCTCACGTACCAGAGGTCGCTTTTTTCACTACCTTAGCCGGCTATGTCCATTGGCAGCTGACAGGAGAAAAAGTTATCGGAATCGGTGATGCATCTGGGATGTTCCCAATCGATAGTACGACAAAAAACTATGATGCGAATATGCTGCAGCAATTTGATGCGCAAATCAGCATTCAGGGGTATCCTTGGCAGATCAAAGACCTTTTGCCACAAGTGTTGACAGCAGGCGAACCAGCCGGCACATTGACGGCAGAAGGCGCAAAAAAACTCGACCCAACCGGTACCTTGCAAGCCGGCATCCCGTTATGTCCGCCAGAAGGCGATGCGGGCACTGGCATGGTTGCCACGAATAGTGTGGCACAGCGAAGCGGGAATGTTTCAGCCGGGACGTCGGCTTTTGCCATGATCGTTTTAGAAGAACCCTTAACGCAAGTGTATCCAGAGATCGATTTGGTCACGACGCCTTCTGGTGATTTGGTGGGGATGGTCCATACGAATAACTGTACCTCGGAGATCAATGCCTGGGTCAAACTTTTCCGCGAATTTGCCGACGCAGCTGGAATGAAACTCTCCACGGAAGAATTGTTTGCGACCTTGTTCAACGAAGCATTGAAAGGGGATTCAGACTGTGGTGGGATGCTCTCTTATGGCTATTATTCTGGTGAAAATATCACCAAGATCCCTGAAGGACGACCGCTTTTCGTCCGATCGCCAGAGAGTTCTTTTACTTTAGCAAATTTCATGCGCTTACATCTGTTTAGTGCCTTTGGTGCGATGAAGATCGGGATGAAGATTCTGGAAGCCGAAGACGTTGCCCTCGATCGAATCGTTGGTCACGGTGGGATCTTCAAGACGCCAGAAGTTGCCCAGCGTGTCTTGGCAGCTGTCATGGAAGCGCCAGTTACGGTCCTGGAAACGGCTGGTGAAGGCGGCGCCTGGGGGATCGCCCTTTTAGCAGCATACCTACGCCGCCACAAGCCAGAACAATCCTTGGCCGCATTTTTAGCAGATCAAGTGTTTAAAAATGATCACGGCGTGACGTTAGTCCCAACGGAAGCGGACATTCAGGGATTCACCGTCTTTACCCAACGTTACCAAGCAGGGTTGCCGATCGAGCAAGCGGCAATCGATGCGTTGATTTAAAAAGAAAGAAGGGAATTTTGTGTTAGAAGGATTAAAAGAAGAAGTCTTTCAAGCCAATTTGGCATTGCCGAAGCAAGGATTGATCAAATACACCTGGGGCAATGTGTCAGCTGTGGATCGCCAACAGCAGTTGTTTGTCATCAAACCTAGCGGTGTTGACTATGAAACCATGCAAGCCAGTGATATGGTGGTTTGTGATTTTGAGGGCAACGTAGTGGAAGGAGCAAAAAATCCTTCCTCCGATACGCCGACGCATGCCGTTTTATACAAAGCATTTCCAGAAATTGGTGGGATCGTCCATACCCATTCTACTTGGGCGACGAGCTGGGCTCAGGCAGGACTCGATCTGCCAGCGATGGGCACGACCCATGCCGATACGTTTTATGGAGCAGTCCCCTGTGCCCGCTTTTTGACGCAAGCCGAGATCGATGAAGGCTATGAAGCACAAACAGGACAGGTGATCGTCGAAACCTTTAAGGAACGCGGCATCACGCCAGAAGAAATTCCTGGTGTCTTGCTTCACGGTCATGGACCGTTTACCTGGGGCAAAACGGCGGATGCGGCGGTGATGAACGCAGTGGTCTTAGAAGAAGTCGCTAAGATGAATTTTATCACGCGCCAGCTCAACAGTTACGCACCCGAATTGCCGCAGCGGGTCTTAGACAAACATTATTTACGCAAACATGGAGAAAATGCCTATTACGGGCAAAAATAACGAAAAAGGAGCAAGTAGAATGTTAGAAATCGGGAAAAAAGAATTTTGGTTCGTCGTAGGATCACAGCACTTATATGGAGAAGAAGCATTACAAGAAGTACGGGACCATGCAGAAGAAATGGTCAAAAGCTTAAATGACAGCTCAAAGCTGCCTTATCCAGTCGTTTTACAAGAACTCGCTGTTACTGCCGATACGATTACGAAAATCATGAAAGAAGTCAACTATCGGGATGAAGTCGCTGGGGTGATCACCTGGATGCACACCTTCTCACCAGCAAAAATGTGGATTCGCGGCACGAAATTATTACAAAAACCATTGCTGCACCTTGCCACTCAATACAATGAACAAATTCCATGGGAAACCATCGATATGGACTTTATGAACTTGAACCAAGCGGCTCATGGTGACCGAGAATACGGATTTATCAATGCCCGTTTGAAAAAGCAAAACAAAATCGTTGTCGGTTATTGGAAAAATGAAGCCATCCAAAAAGAAATTGCTGCTTGGATGGACGTGGCAGTCGGCTACAATGAAAGCTTCCAAATTAAAGTCGCTCGTTTTGGCGACAACATGCGTAACGTTGGGGTGACGGAAGGCGACAAAGTCGAAGCACAGATCCAATTTGGTTGGACCGTTGATTATTTTGGGATCGGCGATTTGGTACAAGTTGTCGATGCGGTGACTGACGAAGAAATCGATGCACTCTTTGAAGAATACAGCCAGCTGTATGATTTCGATTATGGCGATTACGACAAAGAAGAGTGGGCACGTCATGTCAAAGCACAAGCCAAACAAGAAATCGGTCTGCGCCGCTTCCTTGAGGCAGGCGGCTATACGGCATTCACCACGAACTTTGAAGACTTGTATGGTATGCAGCAGTTGCCTGGTTTAGCTGTACAACGCTTGATGGCAGAAGGCTATGGGTTTGCCGGTGAAGGGGACTGGAAAACAGCCGCTATTGACCGCTTGATGAAAATCATGGCTCACAATAAAGCGACTGGCTTTATGGAAGACTACACCTATGAGCTGACACCAGGAAAAGAAGCCATCTTGCAATCCCACATGATGGAAGTCGATCCGGTATTAGCAGCCAGCAAACCAAAAATCGTGGTTTCGCCATTGTCGATGGGGGATCGTGAAGACCCAGCCCGGCTCGTCTTTGACGGCCAAGGCGGCGAAGGTGTCGTGGTTTCGATGGCCGACTTTGGCACTCACTACAAATTATTGATCAATGAAGTCGATGCCTTTGAGCCAACTGAAGAAGCACCAAAACTACCGGTTGCACGAGTAATGTGGACGCCAAAACCAAACTTCCACGATGGCGTCAAACAGTGGATCGAAACAGGCGGTGGCCATCACACCGTTGTCTCACTTGTCTTAAATTCTGATCAGATCGAAACATGGGCGAAACTTGTAGGATTAGAATACGTAACGATCAAATAAGTACACAATCACAAAAGGAACCGTTGGCTATGCCGGCGGTTTCTTTGCGTTTTTCTTAAGCTTTCTTGCCTTCTGGCTGTAAAGTGCGGGCAAGCAAACCCTTGAAAGCACCAGCAATCAGCAAAATTGACTTTTAAATATAGGGGGCATAGACTTTTATGTAAGAGTGGAACAATGGACTAAAAGGAGGAGCACAATGAAGACAACCTACGATACACCAGAGTATTATCAGAAAATGAACGCTTGGTGGCGAGCAGCCAACTACCTTTCCGTTGGTCAGATCTATTTGAAAGACAATCCCTTATTGCGCCGCCCCATCGAAGAAAAAGACTTGAAAGTGAATCCAATTGGTCACTGGGGAACGATCGCCGGACAAAATTTTATTTACACCCATCTCAATCGCGTCATCAATAAGTACGACTTAAACATGTTTTATATCGAAGGACCGGGCCATGGCGGACAAGTCATGGTTGCGAATGCTTATTTAGACGGCAGCTACAGCGAGATCTATCCAAAAGCCACCCAAGACGAAGCAGGGATGAAACATTTATTCAAAACTTTCTCTTTCCCAGGTGGGATCGCTTCTCATGCGGCACCTGAAACGCCAGGTTCGATCCATGAAGGCGGCGAGCTAGGCTATTCCATCGCCCACGCTACCGGAGCTATTTTAGACAATCCCGATGTCATTGCAGCAGTAGTGGTCGGTGATGGTGAAGCCGAAACCGGACCGTTAGCGGGCAGCTGGTTTTCAAATACCTTTATCAACCCAGTCAATGATGGCGCAATTTTGCCTATCTTGCATTTGAATGGCGCCAAAATTGCCAATCCAACGATTTTGGCTCGTAAAAGCGACCAAGATCTCACGAAATATTTTGAAGGCATGGGTTGGACCCCTTATTTCGTAGAAGGGGACGATCCAGAAGCGGTTCATCCGCAATTGGCACAGAAGATGGATCAAGCCATCGAACAGATCCACGCGATCCAAGCAGAAGCCCGCAAAGGTTCTGCGGAAGAAGCCGCTATGCCTCATTGGCCTGTTTTAATCGTTCGCACACCAAAAGGGTGGACTGGACCGAAAGTCTGGGATGGCGAGCCGATTGAAGGGGGCTTCCGTGCCCACCAAGTGCCGATCCCTGTCAATGCGAAACATATGGAACACGTGGATGCTTTGACGGATTGGCTGCAGTCTTATCGTCCAGAAGAGCTTTTTGACGAAAACGGCCGCATCAACGCTGAGATTCAAGAATTGGCGCCAAAAGGGGAGCAACGGATGGCTGTCAACCCAATCACCAACGGGGGGATCGATCCGCAACCGCTACGCTTGCCAGATTGGCAAGCACATGCCATTGCGATTGAGACACCAGGGGAAACGACTGCCCAAGATATGATGGTCTTTGGGAAATTTGCCCGTGACATCATCAAAGAAAATCCTGACAACTTCCGCATTTTTGGCCCAGATGAAGCCAAATCCAATCGGTTGAACCATGTGTTCGAAGTCACGGACCGCCAATGGTTGGAGCCAAAACATCCTGATTATGATGAATGGCTGTCTTCAGTGGGCCGTGTGATTGATTCACAATTATCAGAACATCAAGCAGAAGGCTTCTTGGAAGGCTATGTGCTGACGGGGCGTCATGGCTTCTTTGCCAGCTACGAGTCGTTCCTAAGAGTCGTTGATTCTATGATCACGCAGCACTTCAAATGGTTACGAAAAGCCCATGATCTGGACTGGCGCAACCCGTACCCCTCATTGAATTTGATCGCTTCATCAACGGTCTTCCAACAAGACCATAATGGGTACACCCACCAAGATCCAGGGATCATGACCCATATTGCAGAGAAAAAAGCCGACTTTGTGCGGGTCTACTTGCCAGCCGATGCCAATAGCTTGATGGCTGTCATGGCTGAAACACTCGCTTCTGAAGAAAAGATCAATCTAGTGGTCTCTTCGAAACACCCACGTCCGCAGTTTTATTCGGCGGATGAAGCGAAAGTGCTTGTCAAAGATGGCTTGAAAATCATCGACTGGGCATCGACGGATGAAGGACAAGAACCGGACATTGTGATCGCAGCTGCCGGGACGGAACCGAATTTGGAAGCATTAGCTGCTGTTTCCTTGCTGATTGAAGCCTTCCCAGAGTTGAAAGTCCGCTTCATCAATGTGGTCGATCTATTGAAATTGCGTCGTCCAGAAGTCGATCCTCGTGGGTTGAGCGATGAAGCATTCGAAGCCTACTTTACGAAAGACAAACCGATCGTGTTTGCTTTCCACGGGTATGAAGGACTGATTCGCGACATCTTCTTTGGCCGTCGCAACCAACAGCTTCATATTCATGGGTACCGAGAAAATGGCGACATCACGACACCGTTTGATATGCGGATCCTTTCTGAATTGGATCGCTTCCACTTAGCCAAAGACGCCGCCGAATGGGTCTATGGAGAAAAAGCAACGGACTTTGCCAAAAAAATGGCAGACACCGTTGCGTATCACCATGACTTTATTCGAGAAAACGGCTATGATATCGCCGAAGTCGAAGAGTGGGAATGGAAACCATTGCGTTGATTTTTTCTCCACTACATCAGCGAAAGATAATTTAAGAACAGAAGAAGAACAAACAGTACAAAACGATCCGCAACAGGGTCGGGACGCCTTACCAAGGAAGCCCGACCGACTGTCTGCGGATCGTTTTTTTAAAAGACGTCGAAACCGTAATTTTTGATATGCTGTTTCAACAAGGCGAGATAGTCCAAAGCCATCTCACTCAGTTCCATTTTCTTGTGTTTGAGGTAACCTAGTGTCATCGCATCATCGACTTCCAAAGGAATCGCAACGATTTTTTCATCATTCAGCTCACTGCTGATGATCCCAGAGCTGATGGTATAGCCGTTGAGACCCACCATCAAATTGAAAATCGTGGCACGATCGCTGATGCGAATGTGTTTTTTGCGTTGTAAAGTGCTTAAGATCTCTTCAGAAAAGTAGAAGGAATTGGTTTCCCCTTGTTCGTACGACAAATAGGTATAAGGTTCCAAATCAGCTAATGTGATGCTTTTTTTCTGAGTCAGTGGATTTTCTCGGCCGATGAAGACGTGGGGTTTGGCTTCAAATAAAGGAATGAATTGCAGGTCTTTTTCGTGGATCAAACGGGTGAGGACCGTCGTGTTGAAATCATTCAGATAAATGACCCCCAATTCGCTCTTAAACGTCTGGATATCATCCAATACATTTTGTGTCTGGGTCTCCCGCAAGGTGAATTGAAATTCATCTTCCCCTAACTGTTTGACCAGTTCCACGAAGGCGTGGACGACGAAGGCATAGTGTTGTGCGGAAACACTGAAAACATGCTTGCGATGGCTGTCTTTGCGAAAGCGTTCGTCCAAGAGATTGACTTGGTCTAAAACATTTCGAGCATAGTTGAGAAAGGAACGGCCATCATCGGTCAAGGTCACCCCTAATTTACTGCGGTAAAACAGCTGCAGATCATACTCTTTTTCCAACTCTTTCATGGCTTGGGAGAGGGATGGCTGACTGATGAAAAGCTGTTTGGCGGCTTCATTGAAAGAGCCGGTCTCTACGATTTTTTCCAAATATTCAAGCTGCTGGATACGCATGGGAAGCAACCTCCTTTTTGTGTTATAGGTATTGCCTATGGAATATATAAGTTTATAAGTATTATCTATAGTATAAGATGTTTGCTAGAATAAATCTAACAATTTTGAAAACTTTGTATAGGAGGAATGGATATGGCAACAGACAAATTTCAGCTTGTGGGGTCATTGTTACGACCACAAGATTTATTGGACTACAAAAATCAAATCGAGCATCGGGAGGACATCCGCTACCCGTTTTATGATGCGTTTCCTGGCTACCAAGAAACGGAAGCAAAAGCGATCGCTGACATCATTGCAGCGCAAAAAGAACACGGCATTACAGTCATCACAGATGGCGAACATGGTCGCTCGATGTGGCATCTGGATTTTCTCTGGGGATTAAAAGGCGTTGAGCGCTATATCTCCGATCATGGATATGCCTTTGAAGATTTGGACGGTGGACATTTTGAGACGCGTAAAGACATCGGCATCCGAATCACAGAACCATTATCTGGCAAAAACCATCATTACTTGACATTGTTTAAAGAAACCAAACGCCAAGCTGGCGACCTGCCAGTCAAAATCACCGTCTGGGGGGCTGCCCACGCGTTTACCGAGCTGACTGTCTTTAACGACCTCGTTGATGAAGGTCAGGTGTATCCAACGAAAGAAGCCTTGCGGGAAGGGCTGCTTAACGCCTACAAGGAATTCTTGCAGGAATACCGAGAAGCCGGTGGTGAGATCGTTCAGTTCGATGATTGTTTATGGGAACTATTTGCTGAAGACAATGACAAGAGCTTCTTCACCCAAGGCAATGACGGCTTAGAAGCGTTAGCCGATGAATTCGTGGCGATCAACAACGAAGTCGCTGATTACGCCCACGAATTAGGATTAAAAGTCTGGACCCACAATTGTCGCGGCAATTACCAAAGCCGCGCGGCAGCCAGTGGTACCTACAAAGCGATCGCCGAAAAATTCTTACGTGATCAGCATTATGACCGCTTTTTCCTAGAGTGGGATGATGACCGTGCCGGTGATATCTCGGCTTTAGAAGCGCTGAAAGATCGTTCAGAAGTGGAAGTTGTCTTAGGCTTATTATCCAGCAAAACCGCCACATTAGACGATGAAGAGCGAGTGATCGCCTTATTAGACAAAGCTAGTCAAATCATTCCTAAGGATCGGCTTTATCTTTCTCATCAATGCGGCTTTGCCTCTTGTGACTGCGGCAATGAGCTTTCGACTGAGCAGCAATGGGCAAAAATCAAGCAAGGGCAAGCCTTAGCTGAAGCATACTTCGGTTAAGCAGTTGCGTGTTCTTTACCCTGAATCTTCCCCTCGAAATCGGTGCATTCCACAAAGTTTCGAAAATTTCAGAAAAAATGTTTGACATTTTCTTTAAGAGCGAGTAAAGTAAGACACAACTTAATGAAACAGACATCGAAAAGAAGAGTAGCAAGGCTTGCTGTTTGAAGAGAGTCTCTGGTTGGTGCAAAGAGATAACGCATGGTTGTGAAACACATCTTGGAGTCGTTTTTCCGAAAGAAAAGTAGGAGAGACCGGGTTTGCCCGTTACAGCAGCAGTCATTGATTGATGACTTTCTGAGTTCAGTTGCTGTGAAGCACTGATAAACAAAGGTGGAACCGCGTTGATAACGTCCTTTAGCTGTAATGGCTAGGGGACGTTTTTTTTTCTCTTTTTTTGCGGCTCACCGAAAACCGAAAGTGGAAGGATCACAAAGACTGCACGAGGCCTTTTCCTGTGAAGGAAAGGCAAATTGAGGTGGAACCACGTATCTAGCGTCCTCTGGCAAATGCCAGTGTGCGCTTTTTTTGTTTTTCTTTTTTAGAAAAATGAAACTTGCCAGTTGCCCTCACCAGCCAACGCACAGCGCCACATAAGCGTCGGAGTAAGCCGTCGCTAAGCTGTTTTTCTGCCAAGCGAAATTGAAACCTATCAAGGAGGAAGTCACCATGTTTGAGTATTTAGTCAATGTTATGCCCCAACTAATTTCAGGAACCGGAATCACCGTTAAATTGTTCGCACTGACCTTAATCGGGTCCATTCCCTTAGGCATCTTGTTTGCCTTTGTTTTAGCCAGTCGCCTGCGTATTTTGAAATTGATCGTGCAAGTCTACGTTTGGTTGATGCGAGGAACGCCTTTATTGCTGCAGTTGATCTTTGTTTTCTACGGTCTGCCGATTTTAGGGATCGTCTTTGATCGCTTTGAAGCAGCCTTGATCGCCTTTATCATCAATTACGCTGCTTATTTTGCTGAGATTTTCCGTGGGGGGATCCAATCGATTCCAGCCGGACAATACGAAGCTGCGAAAGTCTTGCGTTTATCCCCAATCCAAACGATCCAAAAAATCATCATCCCACAAGTTGTCAAGATCACCCTGCCATCTGTCGGCAATGAAGTCATCAATCTTGTCAAAGACACATCCCTCGTCTACATCTTGGGCTTGTCAGACGTGATGCGAATCGGAAAAATCGCCATGGAGCGAGACAGTACCTTGCTTCCGTTAGTTGGGGTCGGCTTGATTTACTTGGTGATGACGGGCGTCTTCACGTTATTGTTAAAACAAATCGAGACCAAACTGGACTATTACCGTTAGGAGGAACCACATATGTTAGAACTAAAACAAGTATCAAAATCATTTGGCGCCAAAAAAGTCATCGATCAGCTAGACCTGACGATCGAAGACGGCAGTATCTTAGCGGTGGTCGGTCCTTCCGGTGGCGGGAAAACCACCTTGCTTCGGACACTGGCTGGGTTAGAAACGATCGATTCTGGAAGCTTTTTACTGGATGGCAAAGCCTTTGATCCCACCGACACAAAAGAACAAGAACAAGTCGTCGGTGTCGTCTTCCAAGACTTCCAATTGTTTCCCCACTTGTCGGTTTATGAAAACATCACTTTGGCACCAAAAATGGTGCTAAAACAAGACAAAGCCGCGTATACAGCAAAAGCCGAACAGTTGGCAGAAAAACTAGGGTTAAGTGACCTATTAGCCCAATATCCCTTCCAATTGTCTGGGGGGCAGCGGCAACGGGTGGCTATCGCACGAGCGATGGCGATGAATCCCAAAGTGTTGGCCTATGACGAGCCTACCAGCGCCTTAGATCCAGGCTTGAGACAGCAAGTCGAACAGCTGATCTTGGATCTGAAAAAAGAAGGAGTGACCCAGATCGTGGTGACCCATGATTTGGTTTTTGCCGAAAATATCGGCGATCAATTATTAAAAGTAGCAGGAGAATAAGGGGGAGAACAAAATGAAAAAATTACTATTAACGGGAATCGCAGCAGCAAGTGTATTTTTATTAGGGGCGTGCGGCAGCAGCAATGACACCACAACCAGTGCCGCTGACAAAGAAGAAGTGATCGTCGGCCTAGACGATACCTTCGTACCGATGGGCTTTAAAGACGACCAAGGCAACATCGTTGGGTTTGATGTGGATTTAGCCACAGCGATTTTGGATCTAACAGGAACCAAAGTCAAATTTCAACCAATCGATTGGTCCATGAAAGAAACCGAACTAAGCAATGGCACCATCGATATGATCTGGAACGGGTATACCAAAACCGCAGCTCGTGAAGAAAAAGTATTGTTTACAGATACTTATATGGAAAACAAACAAGTCTTGGTCACAGCAAAAGCCAGCGGCATTACTAGCTTCGATGATATGGAGGGCAAAGTCTTAGGTGCCCAAGAAGGTTCTTCTGGTTATGAGACCTTCAATAACCAACCGGAAGTTTTGAAGGATCTTGTAGACGGCAATGACGCAACCTTGTATGCCAGTTTTAATGAAGCCTTTATCGATCTAGAAAACGGTCGGATCGACGGTCTTTTGATCGACCGCGTCTACGCAGAATATTATTTGACTCAAACAGGCAAAACCGATGACTTCAACGAAATCGAAAGCCCTTTTGAAGCAGAAGATTTTGCTGTAGGTGTGCGTAAAGACGATCAAGCCATGGCAGATAAAATCAATGATGGTTTGAAAGAATTGCAAGACAATGGTACCTTTGCTGAAATCTCTGAAAAGTGGTTTGGCGAAGACGTCACACCAAACTAAAACAAGTCAACAAGAGGCACTGGCTGCTTAGCAGCTGGTGTTTTTTTCATCATTTAAGAAATTTTCGCGTAAATTCTAGCACCTAACCAAAATTTCTCACAGGAAAACTTTTGTTCGCCTTCTTTTTTCGTTATAATAGGGAAAGATGAAAAGAGGGATAGAAATGGCGCAAAAAAAACGCGCAAAGAAACGCAAAACAAAAAAACAACAAAAACAGCAAGAGAAATTAATGCTGGTCGGCGTCGGCCTGCTCTTTGTCTTGTTTTCGATATTTGGCTTTTTCCATTTAGGTTTTTTAGGAACCTTGATTGCCAACGGGTTTCGGATCGTTGGCGGAAACACGTACCAATTTTTGAGTGTTGCCCTAGCTGCTTATGGTGTCTGGTTAGCGATCAAAACGACCGATGCTCGGTTTAAGAGCATTCGGCGAGTGATCGGCTGTGTATTGGTGTATTTTGGTTTACTGATCATCCTCCATGCGCAAATCTTTAGTAATGTGGTGGGAGAACAAGCCAATATCTTCCAAACGACGTGGATGACGCTGTTAGGCGATATCCGGCGCAGCCAAGTGACCCAAAATGTCGGGGGCGGAATGATTGGCGCCATGCTTTATGGGGCGACCTATTTTCTTGTTTCCCAGATCGGCAGCTACATCATCGCTGTTTTACTCATGCTGATCGGGGCGTTCTTGTTCAGCCAAATGAGCAGCCACGAGTTAGTGGAGCACCTGCAAGTAGCTGGTGACAAGCTGCAGCGGTTGTTAGAAGGCTCTCCAGAAAAGCAAGCCGAACGAGAAGCCCGCAAAGCGGAACGAGCATCAGAGAAACAAGCGGCGAAAGAAGCCAAAAAAGAAGCCGAGCGAGCAGCAGTCATGGCGGAGATCAAAGAAAAGAATCAAGTCCGACCAATGACAGAAGACGAAAAATCAGCAAAAGAACAGCAGATGCAAGCGCCAGCTGATTTTGAACCAGAGCAGCTGAGCTTTGTACCCATCGACCACTTCCAAGAATTGCCGCAAGCGGCGGCACCAGAGGCCGCTCAAGCACCGCATCCAGCAGGAAACAAACCGGGACCAAGCAAAAAGGTCAACGAAGACGGGGAGATCCTCGATGACGATGGTGAAGTATTGGAATTTGAGATTTCGGAAGAAGCTGAAAATCGTGATTATGAATTGCCTTCAGCGCAATTACTCGATTCGATCCCTTCAACGGATCAAAGCAGCGAGTACAAAAAGATCGAACAAAATATTGGTGTGTTAGAAACCACCTTCCAAAGCTTCGGTGTTGACGCAAAAGTCGTCAAAGCTAGCTTAGGACCAGCAGTAACCAAATTCGAAGTTCAACCAGCAGTAGGGGTCAAAGTCAGCAAAATCGTCGGGTTGACCGATGATATCGCCTTAGCCTTGGCCGCCAAAGATGTGCGGATGGAAGCGCCGATCCCAGGGAAATCATTGATTGGGATCGAAGTTCCAAACAGCGCAGTCAGCATGGTTTCATTCCGAGAAGTGATCGAAGCCCAACCAGATCATCCAGATAAACTATTAGAAGTACCTTTAGGACGCGATATTTCTGGCCGTGTCCAAACGGCAGACTTAACGAAAATGCCCCATCTCTTGATTGCCGGATCGACCGGGAGCGGGAAGTCCGTAGCCATCAACGGCATCATCACCAGTATTTTGATGCGGGCAAAACCCCATGAAGTCAAACTGATGATGATCGACCCGAAAATGGTTGAATTAAATGTTTACAATGGGATTCCCCATCTCTTGACACCCGTTGTGACCAATCCTCGCAAAGCGGCGCAAGCGTTGCAAAAAGTGGTCAAGGAAATGGAAGAACGCTACGAAAAATTTGCGGCAACTGGGGTCCGAAATATTACTGGCTACAACGATTTAGTAATCAATAAGAATTTAGAAGATGGCGAAAATCGTCCGATCTTGCCATTCATTGTGGTGATCGTTGATGAGTTAGCTGACTTGATGATGGTTGCTAGCAACGAAGTCGAAGATGCCATCATTCGTTTGGCACAAATGGCGCGGGCAGCTGGTATCCATATGATCTTAGCAACGCAACGACCAAGTGTGGATGTCATTACAGGGATCATCAAAGCCAATGTTCCATCACGGATGGCGTTTGCTGTTTCCAGCGGTGTCGATTCTCGGACCATCATTGATGGGAACGGGGCCGAAAAACTGCTGGGCCGCGGCGACATGCTGTATCTGCCGATGGGTGAGAACAAACCGATTCGGGTCCAAGGGGCCTTTATTTCCGACCAAGAAGTCGAACGAGTGGTTGAATTCGTGACAGATCAGCAAGAAGCCAATTATGAAGAAAAAATGATGGTCACTGAGGAAGAAACGAGTGCCGGCAGCAGCGGACAACCGCAAGATGAGCTGTTCGAAGACGCCAAAGCCCTTGTGGTGGAAATGCAGACCGCCAGCGTTTCTCTCTTGCAGCGACGTTTTCGCATCGGCTATAACCGAGCGGCTCGGTTAGTGGATGAATTAGAAGATCAAGGCGTCGTTGGCCCTTCTGAAGGCAGCAAGCCACGGAAAGTCTTGATCGAGCCGCAACCAGAAGACATTCCTACCTTTGATGAATAAGGAGAACACCAGACCAATCCAATGAGAGAAAGGCGAGATAGCAATGAAACGCAAACACATTCTTTACCGTGATGTTGCCGATAAGCTCAAAGAAGACATCATGTCGGGTCGCTACCCGATTGGTTCATTTTTACCGACGGAAACAGAATTGGAAGCTACCTTCAATGTCAGCAAGATCACTGTCCGCAAAGCCATCGAATTGTTAGCGGCAGATGAGTATGTGGAAAAACGCAGCGGACGTGGGACGACGGTTTTAAGCAATCGCCCCTACAACAAGCTGTCAAAAGGCACGACGTTTAGCCAATTGCTTGAAAAGACCGGCAAGGAATACACAAAGAAAAACCTCAGCTATGAATTAGTCGAACTTGCGCCTGAACACCCTGCGTATTCTTTGATGGGCAAAGAAGTCATGCGTTTACGTCGCATGTACTATTTTGACCACCAACCTTTTATTTACTATGAGTACCATTTGCCAAAGCAACTAAAGGGAACCTCCATCGAGGTCTTTGAAGAAAAATCATTGTATCGCCTGTTGGATGAACATCGAATGATCATCGATCGCTTTCAAGATGCGTTTGTGGCAACGACGTTGACTGAAGAGCAACAGAAGTTTATGATCACGCCGGAGGTCGCTGCCTTGAAACGAACCCGTTATTCGTATGATCTACAAGGAGAAGTGGTAGAATATACAGAAGGGATCTATAACACTGCCTTGCATCCGTATATGATCGAATTTGAAGCCTAGTCATTGATTAGGCTTTTTTAGCAAAAAGTGGTATCAAAATCAGAAGTGGAGCGTGAAATACATGAGAAAAATCGCCTTTTTAGGAGCCGGTAACATGGCAAAAGCTATCATTAATGGCTTGATTGCAGCAAAGCTGTATGAACCAGCAGAGATCTTGGTTTATAACCATCGCTACGAGCCGACTTTGGCACAATTAGAAAAAGAAACCGGAATCACTGGGACAACTAAGCTGGCGGATGTCACAGAAAAAGCAGAGATCTTCGTCTTAGCAGTCAAACCTTTTGTCTTTCCCCGCTTGCTTGCTGATTTAAAAGCAGGATTGACTGAGGAACATTTGCTAGTATCCATTGCCGCGGGTGTGACGATCGCGCAAATGGAAGAAATCATCGGTGCGCACAAAATCGTGCGGGTCATGCCAAATACCCCCGCACTTGTCGGCGAAGGGATGTCTTCTATCAGCCCCAACGGTCAAGTAACGGAAGCCGAAGCCAACGAAGTCAAACAACTTTTTGAAAGCCTTGGGAAAGCCGAGCAAGTACCAGAAAGCATGATCGATGCAGTCATTGGTGTCAGTGGTTCTTCGCCAGCCTACACGTATTTATTCATTGAAGCTTTGGCAGATGGAGCAGTGGCAGAAGGTATGCCGCGGCCGATGGCGTATGAATTTGCTGCTCAAGCGGTATTAGGCGCAGCGAAGATGGTACTAGAGACGAAGGAACACCCAGGTGTCTTAAAGGATCGTGTCAGCTCGCCTGGGGGCACAACGATCCAAGCAGTCAAAACCTTAGAGGAAAATGGCTTTCGTGCGGCTGTCATCAAAGCAGTGCAAGCAGCTGCTGACAAAAGTCGGGAAATGTCTTGATACCCAGTGAGTGAGGGGGAAATCTTAGCAAAACGAAGGAGCGTTTATGAAAGAACTTTTGATTTTTGATTTTGATGGATTGTTAGTCGATACTGAAAAAGTCTATTTTGATGGGTGGTTGGCTCTATTTAAAAAGTATCAGCTTCCGATTACAGCCGCTGATATTTTTGGTTGGCGTGGTCAAAGTTGGCAACAGACGGCTAGTAAATTAGCCGACCTCGTAGGCGGTCAGCAGCGGGTGCAGGAATTACGAGCAGAACGGGAAGTCTATATTGCCCAGCAAATAACTGATGGCACCTTCAAAACTAAACCCTATGCGAAAGAAACCATCGCATTGGCTAGGGAGAAAGGCTTCCAAACGGCACTAGCCACCTCGACGATGAAAAAAAGAGCCTCTGAATTGTTGGCGCATTTCGATTTGTTGCAGGCCTTTGACTATCAGACCTTTGGCGATGATGTCTCCGCCCATAAACCTGATCCCGCACCTTACTTGCTGACTTTAGAAAAAGCGCAAGTCGCAGCAGAAAAAGCATTAGTCATGGAAGATTCTCTTGTGGGAGCAACAGCTGCGACACGTGCGGAGATCGATGTTGTGCTGATTCCCGATCAAAGCTTTGATCAAGTCTACTCCCCAGAAGAGAAGGCCGGACTTCAGTTATATGGCGAAGCCACCTCATTGAAGTATGTGTATGATTTATTGGCAAAGGATCAACTGAAATAACACCTAAAAAAACTTCCTTTTTCGTTGCAGAAAAAGGAAGTTTTTTTGTGAAGAAAAGACCGGTAAAAAAACAGTTCAAAGGATATGAGTGGTTTGTTTTTCGCCATCATGGTAAAGTTAAAGAAAGTTTAACAATAAGCGAAAAAAAACAAAAAGTAAAGGGGTTTCATTTTGACAAAAACGTCCATTTGTCAAAAGGACTTTTCTTGGTCGATCGTAGCCGTTGGCGGCGGGGGAAAAACATGGTAAATTATCCTTCGACGAAGAACTAGTGGGGGAAGAAAAAAATGAATAAACTAAAGAATGTTTTCTATTTATATAAACTGGACTGGAAACGAATTTTCAGCAATCCAATCTCTGCATTTTTGATCATTGCCTTAATGATCTTACCCTCGCTTTATGCGTGGTTCAATATCAAAGCACTTTGGGATCCATATGGCAACACCAGTGAATTGCCAATCGCCGTGTATAGTGCGGATAAAGGGGCAGAATTTCAAGGCAAGCATATCGATATCGGTGATGAAGTCATCGACACCCTCCATGATAACAAACAGTTAGGCTGGCGTTTCGTGGATTCAAAAGAGGACTTGGTAGAAGGGGTCAAATCAGGAAAATATTACGCCGGTATTTATCTGCCAGCTGATTTTTCAGATGATCTGATCAGCTTTACCAGCGGGACAATTGAAAAACCGACCATTGAGTATTACAGCAACCAAAAAATCAACGCCATCGCACCAAAAATCACCGAGAAAGGAGCTAGCAGCCTTCAAGAAGAGATCTCACAGAACTTTATTGAAACCGCCAGCTCTACGTTAATAAAAGTCTTCAATGAAATCGGCTATGACATTGATTCCAACTTAGTCAGCATCAACAAAGTCAAATCCATGATCTTAGATACCGATGACAATTTGGCTACGATCGACGGTTATACGAAAGAGATCGTCACCTTGCACGATAAGTTTCCAGAAATCAAAGAAAAGATCGCAAAAGCCGAAGAATTTACCGATTATATTCCGCAAGTGGATGCCATGGGGGAAAAACTGATTGGCCTAAACGATAAGCTGCCGACATTGAAGAAAGAAGCCAGCATCATTTTGACCTTGCAAGAGAAGATCCCAGAGATCCAAAATGCCGGCAAACAATTGAAGATGATCGATGATGATTTTGATGACATTGCCAGCACCATGACGGACGGCATCGATACCGCCAAACAAGGACTGCAAGTCATCGAACAAGTTCAAGCCGCGTTACCACAGATCGAACAACTAGGCGACCAAGCCGCCAGCTTCGCCACAGCGACCAAAGATGGGGCCCAACAGTTGCAAGATGCCCTGCCAAGTATTTCTAGCAGTGTGAAGGTGACGATTGAGTCGATCAGTCAAGTGGCAACAACTACCGCTGGGCTGACAAGTACGATTCGTCAAGCACTAGCTGACAATGAACTAACGGATGAAGAGCGTCAAGCAATCAGTGCAACGATCACTGACTTTCAAAAGAACATCCAGCAACAACAAGCAGCCTTGGATTCCTTGATTGCCTTTTTAACCAATATTCAGAATTCCGGTAGTAACGCCGATTTAGAAGGTATCATTACGCAACTAAGCAATGCTAAAACATCGCTAGGAGTTTTATCTGACCGCTTATCGCAATTGAATAACCTTGTTCAAAATGGGTCTGTTGATGAAATTACAGCGTACCTCGATCAAGTTACCGCAGCTGCTCAAAACATCGCTGATCTTATGAACAGCATCAATGTTGATTCAATCACTGCAACCATCAACGACATTCTAACCAAACTAATCGAAACCATCACCACTGCCGAAGATGTCTTGAAAAAAGCCCAAGAAATCGATTTTGACTCGTTGCTGTCTTCCACCAAATCAGTGGTCAGCAATGCCGTGACGATTTTGGAAAAATACCAAAAAGAATTGCCTGCCATCAAGCAAGAATTGCACGATGCCAATACGATGCTGAATGGTCATATGGATGAAATCGTCAATGCCATCAACAAAGGAGCCGACCTGTACAACAACGAATTACCAGTTGTCGAAGAAAAATTAGGGCTGGCCGTAGACTTCTTGCAAAACGATTGGCCAACCATCAAATCAGAAATCAGTTCTACGATGGCGATGGTGGATGAAAAACTGCCAGAAGTTGAAAAAGCCTTGGATGCGGCTGTCGATTTAATCAATAACGATTGGCCAAGTATCAAAGCAGGCATCCACAAAGCCGCTGATGCGATCCGAGCAGGAGAAAATGAAGTCGATCTCGGGGAAGTCATCAAATTATTGAAACTTGATGCCACGGATGAAGCCGACTTCTTCAAACAACCAGTGGAATTAAAAAGCAATGAAATCTACCCAATCGCCAACAATGGTTCAGCTAGCACACCATTTTATACCGCATTGTGTTTGTGGGTAGGGGCATTATTATTGTCAAGTGTCGCTACAACGGAGTATCATTTAGAGAAGAAAGACAAAAAACGCTTTACACAACGTGAAACCTTTGTGGCACGGATGCTGACGTTCTTGACGATGGCAGTCGCCCAAAGTTTGATCGTGACCCTAGGAAATATGTTTTTATTAGGCGTCGATGTCCACAACCCTGTGTACAGTGTCTTCTTCGCATTACTCGTCGGACTCGCCTTTATGATGATCGTCTACGTACTGGCGGGACTGTTCGGCAACCTCGGGAAAGGGATCGCCATCATTATTTTGGTTCTCTCCATTTCAGGTGGGGGAGGAAATTACCCAATCCAAGTCTCTGGGAAGTTCTTCCAATTCATTAATCCGCTACTGCCGTTTACTCATGCGGTCAATCTGTTAAGAGAATCAGCCGGTGGGATCTATTGGCCAAACGCTATCCCGCAGTTGATCATTTTAACGATTTTGTTCCTAGTCTTTGGGATCGTCGGTACGTACGCGTATCCTTATCTAGTCAACTCTACGAAGAAACTAAGTGACATTTCCAAAGAAAGTCATTTCTTCCACTAAAATCTTAAAGCAGAAAGAGCATTTGTTCTTTCTGCTTTTGTGCCATCACGTGAAATTTCTAATAATCAAAAGAGGGAAAAAGGGTCGTTTTTTCATCTGATTTTCATTGACTTTTCGCGGTTACAAGAGTAGCATACAGTCTTGATAATTCAATATTTGTGAGGATATCGTTACAAGTTTAACGAAGGATTTTTTCATGAAAAGGAGTGTAGAAAAAGTGGAGTATTTGAAACGTTTGTTGGTCGGACGTCCATTGAAATCCGCAGAGAATGATGAACAAAAACTGAGCCGGACGGCGGCCCTTGCGTTGCTATCTTCTGATGCTTTGTCTTCGATTGCTTATGGGACAGAGCAGATCGTTGTCGTATTAGTGGCACTTTCCGCTGCTGCTATCTGGTATTCATTGCCGATCGCTGCTTTTGTTATTATTCTTTTGATTTCATTGACCTTGTCTTACCGCCAGATCATTCATGCTTACCCTCACGGCGGTGGGGCATATGTAGTAAGTAGTGAAAATTTAGGGAAAAATGCGGGCCTGATTGCCGGCGGCTCTCTATTGATCGATTATATGCTGACAGTGGCAGTATCCGTCTCAGCAGGGGCAGAAGCTATCACTTCAGCTGTGCCGGCGTTGTTCGGTCATCAAGTGGCCATTTCTGTCGTGATCGTAATCTTGATCATGATGATGAATCTGCGAGGGTTGCGAGAATCAGCTAGCTTCTTGATGATTCCTGTCTACACCTTTATCGCAGTGATCACAGTCTTGATCGTGGTCGGTTTGTACAATATCGTAACGGGTGCGCAACCGTTAAATGCAACCGCACTACCGGGAGCGGTCGTACCTGGGGTATCCGTGGCCTTGATTTTACGGGCTTTCTCATCAGGTTCCTCTTCTTTGACAGGGGTCGAAGCGATCAGTAACGCGGTGCCGTTTTTCAAAAAACCACGGGCGAAAAATGCAGCTGCGACCTTGACAATCATGGCGTCGATTTTAGGATTCTTCTTTGTCGGCATCACTTTTATCAACTATTGGTATGGTATCGTACCAGAAACAGAAGTGACCGTCCTATCTCAAATCGGTTCTGCCGTTTTTGGTCATGGGTTTATGTACTACGTTTTGCAATTTGCTACGGCACTGATTTTAGCAGTTGCCGCAAATACCGGATTTTCAGCTTTCCCCGTGTTGGCGTATAACCTAGCGAAAGACAAATATATGCCGCATATGTATCAAGACCGTGGGGACCGTCTTGGCTATTCGAACGGAATCATCACCTTGGCTGCTGGTTCCATCGTATTATTGTTTATCTTCCAAGGATCGACCGAGCGTTTGATTCCTTTGTATTCCATTGGGGTATTTATTCCTTTTGCCTTGTCCCAAAGCGGAATGGTGATCAAATGGAGAAAAGAAGGCAAAGGCTGGTTCTTTAAATCGATCGCCAACATCGTTGGGGCTTTGATTTCCTTTGCGATCATTGCCATCTTGTTCGTGTATCGCTTAGGCGATATTTGGCCATTCTTTATTATCATGCCGATCCTCTTGTATATCTTTTACAAGATCCATGATCATTATAAGAAAGTCGCAGAACAGCTGCGGTTGGAAAAACAAGAAGCACTACATGTTTATGAAGGAAATACTGTGATCGTTTTAGTCGGAAATGTTACCCGAGTAAATATCGGCGCATTGAACTATGCCCAATCGATTGGTGATTATGTCGTAGCGATGCACGTATCGTTGGATGAAGATGTGAAGAAAGAAAAAGAAATCGAACAAGAATTTAAGCAAAAATTCCCAGACGTGCGTTTCTCCGTCGTTCATTCTTCTTATCGTTCGATTGAAAATCCCATCTTACGTTATGTGGATCTAGTCAGCCGCAATGCAGCCAAACACAATTACACAACGACCGTCATCATTCCACAGTTTGTCCCAAGACGTCGCTGGCAAAATATTTTGCACAACCAAACAAGCCTGCGCTTGCGTTTCAGACTCTCTTGGCGTGAAAACATCATTGTAAGTACGTACAGTTACCATTTGAAAAAATAACAAAAACGCTAGTTTAGCGACCTGATTCCCAAAAGAAATGTTTAGGTCAGCCGCTAAGACTAGCGTTTTTTTTAGCTATAAAACATTTTTAGTTTGATATCTTGATCGTAATTCCCAAACCCCTTGCCAAAGAGGGTACAACCGCCGACATGCTCGGCATCTTCTTTGACTTCCACTTTTAAATGCCACGTATCTTCGTAGGCAGGTATATCCTTGATCGTAATGTCGGAAAGAGGAACACCTTCCATGTAGGTTCCATGATCCATGATGCGGATCGTCTTCAATAACCCGTACTGATTAAGATTGTCTGGATACCAATCCGGTGTATACTTTCCACGAATGTCTGCAAAATCCCCTGGGCTAGTCCATGTACCAAGCTCCACGCCATTTAAGCTGAAGGTGATGTCTGAAGGCCAGTTGTTATTGGAAAAAGGAAATTCAGACGAAACTTCCATTGAAATCTCCATCATTTCGAGTTTTTCTTCTTTTGCTAAGAAGTTTGGCGATTGGTATTCGACAAATCCTTTCGTAAACCACAAGATGCGGGCATCCATTCGTCGGGGATCCATGAAAAACTTCGGTTCATCTACCATTCCCACAAAATCAGCTGAAGTAGCAAGCCCGCACGTTGGTTCTACCGAATAATTTGTATAATGACCGATCGGTATCGCCGTTTCTTTCGTATCAAAGGCATTAAAGATTTTCTCAGGAAAGTTGATATCGATATGATCCACTCTCAAACTGGAAATCTTTTTTTGCCCTACACGCTCTGTTTTGATGATTTTGGCTTCTTCTAATTTTTTGATATGCATCGTAATGATAGCGCTGCTTAAGCCTAACTCTTGTGCCAACTCTTTGACATTCATCTTGTTTTTAGCCAGCAATTGAATGATTTTGATTCGCACGTTACTGGCAAGTGCCTCATAGACAGGCAATGCTTCTTGATTGATTTCTAATTGCATCGTGTCACCTCCGCTTAAACTGTTTGATTTACTTGAATGTTAACATATTTGCTAATTTGTGTAAATAGCGTTGTTTATTTCGCTAGTTATTAATATATTTATTAATTAATATAGATATTATCCTTGATAAATTAATCAAAATATTGTTGACAGCGATTACAAATCAAGTTATGATTTATTTGTAAATTGAAAGTGTTTGCAAACGCTAGAAATGAATAATGCAATTATAAATGCTGGGATAGCAAATAAGAGAAGGAGGATAGGCGTGTGTTCGGCTTCAAAGACCAAAATTCAATTTCTATGAAAGAGGGAAAAACATGAAGAAGAAACTTATTATTATTGGTGCTTTAGTTGCAGTCGTTGCAGTTGCCCTTATTGGTTTTAATCGTTATCAGGCAGCGGAAAAAGAAAAATACACGATTAATTTTTGGTCACCCCTTACTGGTGATGATGGCGCTTATATGGATCAGATCGTAAATGAATTCAATGAACAATCAGGTTCCGATTATACAATCAATCATGTGATCACGTCTGATATGTATACTAAATTAAGTACGGTTGTTAGTTCTAAAAGTGGGATTCCAGATTTGACTTTGATGCATTCTTATAAAGTAGAGGAATTTGTCAATTCCGATATTATTGATCCGGTTGATCGTCTGGTTTCTTATCAACCTGAGTTAGAAGAAAGCAATTATTTAGATACAGCGTGGAATGCAGGAAAAATCGGCGATACTCAATATACGATCCCATTAGATATCCATGCCAGTGCCATGTATTACAATCAAGATCTTTTAGAAAAATACAATGTCACTTCTTGGCTAGACGATAACATCGTGACGTTTGATGAAATGATGTCATTAGCAGGGCAGATGGAAGAAGGCGATTATGTCGTAAATAATGCGTTACTTTCTTGGGTTATCTTAGCGCAAATCCGTAACTTAGGTGGCGCAATTTCTGACGATGCTGGGAACCCGACGGTGAATACGCCAGAAATGAAAGAAGCGTTAGAAAAAATTAAAGCGTTAACAGATGCAGGTTTGATGACACCTTATGGAGAAGATGGGTATTTGATGTTCCAAGGCGGAAACGTACTCTTATCAACAGATGGTACTTGGACTTCCACCGCTCATGATGCGGTTGAGGGCTTGAATTGGGGCGTAACAAATATTTATTCGACTTCAGATGACATCGCAACTAACCGAGCAGCTTCTCATATGTTTGGCATGTTGAAGAGTGAAAGCAGAACAGAAGAAAAAGAAGAAGTAATCGCACAATTTTTAGAATTCGTTCGTACAAACTCGATCGAATGGGCAAAAGCCGGTCAAATCGTTGCAAGTAAAGATATTTTAGAAAGTGATGATTACCAACAATACCCACAATCATTCTTTACTTCTACACCAGAGGAAGAAGAAACACTTTACATCTTTGACTACGTTTATTTCTCTTATGTCTTAGAAGCATTAGATGTTTATAGTACAGATATCGCTTACGGTGAATTAGATATGGATGAAGGATTAGCAACGATGCAACAATATGTCGAAGATAAGATTGCAGAAGTAGCTAGATAAGTGAAGGGGGGGATAATTCTATCCCCTTTTCCAATTTTTAGAAGGGAATGAAAGGAATGAAAAAAAAGAGCATTAACTGGGCATCGATCGCATTCATTGGACCACACATGGTACTCTTTATTATTTTTGTATGTATTCCAACGATCTATGGTATTTATGCTTCATTTACGCAATGGAATTTGATCTCTGATCCAGTCTGGGTCGGTTTTAACAACTATAAAACATTATTATTTGATAGTTCCTCGACATTCTATACCCAATTTTGGAATGGTTTGAAAAATACCTTTATTTTCGTTTTGATCATGGTGCCGTTACAAATCATCATTCCACTGATGATTGCAGCTGCATTGCAACATAAAAAAGTGAAGCTGAAAGGACTTTTTCAAGCAATTCTATATATTCCAGGTCTTATCTCTGTTTCAGCAGGTTCTTTGATCTGGTCATTGATTTTCCACTCTCGATTAGGTGCCATCAATAATATTTTTGGGTTCGATTTCTCTTGGGCTTCGCGACAACCCTATGCATGGATCTTGATTTTTGTTGTCAGCATTTGGGGAGCGATCGGTGGTAACATGATCATTTATCGCTCAGCTTTAGCGGGTGTCAATGAAGACCTTTATGAAGCGGCAGAGATCGACGGAGCTGGAGCATTCCAAAAATTCTTGAATGTGACCTTGCCATCTATTCGCTTTCCACTGTTATATACGATCGTGATGACAACTGCTGGAGCATTTAATGTCTTTGCACAGCCTTTGATGATGACAGGTGGAGGTCCAAACCAAAGCACGACTGTATTGATGATGTATATCCGCTCACTGGCTTTTAGTCAAGGAGAATCAATTGCCGGAATGGCTTCGGCAATGGCAGTCATCTTAGGATTGATCATTATGTGTGTGTCCGTATTTCAATATTTTCTTTTAGATAGAAGCAATACTTAAGGGGGCAAAAAAATGAATACACAAAAGAAACATATACCTAGTATGGTCATCGCATATTTGTTTCTGATCGTTTTATGTATCATCTGGGTTATTCCACTGATTTTTAGCTTCGCCACTTCTTTTCGTTCTCAAACCGAAATCGTCTCTACTGGGTTTCGTTTATTACCCGTAAACTGGATATTAGATAACTATGTAGCGATTTTGACTAATACGTCTACTGCACCAATTATGCAGTGGTTATGGAATTCAATGTTTATCGCAGTCACGCACACTGTTTTAGTTGTGATCGTTGTTTCAGTGACCGCTTATGGCTATGGCAGAATGCGGTTTAAATACCGTGATCGTATCTTTTATCTTTTGATGGGGATCTCGATGTTTCCCGGTGTAGTGAATTTGATCCCGTCTTACAAAATCATTGAAACCTTCGGCTGGGTCAACTCTTCTCTTGCTATGATCATTCCAGGCTTAGCAGGGATGGGAAATATCTTTCTTGTGCGACAGTTTATGAAAGGTATCCCGCTTGAATTTGACGAGTCAGCACGAATGGATGGTGCAGATGAATTTACAATTTTTGCAGAGATCATCGTTCCTTTGATCAAACCTGTGTTGATCGTTGCAGGCCTCTTTTCTTTCACAGGCTCATGGAATGATTTCTTGTGGCCAGTGATCGTGTATACGGATGTTAGTAAGATGCCGATTACAGCCGGTTTGCTATTACTACAAGACATTTATGGCAACTACCGAATGATTGGTCAATTGATGGGCTCGGCATTGATTGCGATCATTCCAACCGTCATGCTGTTTCTATTTGCTCAAAAATACTTCATTGAATCTATGAACTTAAATGCAGGAATAAAAGGATAGTGAAGATCATGAATCGAAAATTGGAAAGAAATTTACTACGTGCCAGTGCGGTCTGGGATGTCTGTATTGGTCTCGTAACGATGTTTGGGTATTATCCTTGGTTTGAAGAACAAGGGATCGCAGCATTTCAAAATCAAAATCAGTATGAATACTTGCAGTCAAGTCTGGTAGGAATGATATCGAAGGTAGTTATGATCGTTGCGTTAGCGACGATTTTGATGGGCGTTATCAGTTGGATCAACGCGAAGAATATGCGAGACAAACAAATAAACAAAGGAACGATACGTTGGATGATCGCCTGTGTCATCATCCATTTGATCATCTATGATGTGATCGGTGTCGTCCTCTATTTACTAGCTACGACGATGTATATGTCTAAAAACAAAGCAATAAAAATACTAAAAACGGAAAATGGAATTTTTTAAGAAGGTGTAGAATTTATGGCAGAAAATTATTTGGAACCGATTGTATTAGAACGTGCAGACCCATGGATATACAAGCATACCGATGGATATTATTACTTCACTGGATCAAAACCAGGGTATCAGGAAATCGAATTAAGGCGTGCGAAAACCTTGAAAGGTCTGGCTGACAATGAAGTGAAAGTCATCTGGACGGCTCATGCCGAAGGCCCCATGAGTGAGCTGATCTGGGCACCAGAGATTCATTTTATTCAAGGAAAATGGTACATCTATTTTGCTGCTGCAGATCATGGAGAAGTCAGAAATGATCAGCATCATCATCGGATGTTTGCGATCGAAAATGCGAATGAAGATCCCTTTGCAGGCGAGTGGGTAGAAAAAGGACAGATCGAGACGCAATTTGAGAGTTTCAGTTTAGATGCTACGGTATTTGAACACAGGAACCGATTGTATTATGTCTGGGCACAAGCAGATCCAAACATTCCAGGCAATTCCAATCTTTATTTATCAGAGATGGAAAATCCTTGGACATTGCAAGGAAAGCAGATTCTGCTGAGCATTCCTTATTATGAATGGGAAAAAATCGGCTTCAAAGTGAACGAAGCTCCAGCTGCTTTGATTAGAAATGGAAAAGTGATCATTACTTATTCAGCCAGTGCGACGGATGAAAACTACGCGATGGGACTGTTGTGGGCAGATGAGGATAGTGATCTATTGAATGGGTATTCTTGGCATAAGTTGAAGGAACCAGTCTTTTCAAGTTCTGAACAAAATTCCCTATACGGACCAGGACATAACTCCTTTACAGTCGATGAGGAAGGGAAACAAGATATCTTAGTGTATCATGCAAGACCAGAAAAAAATGATTACAGTAATCCTTTAGAAAATCCCAATCGACATGCGTACGTCCAACCGTTTACTTGGAAGAAAAATGGATTGCCTGATTTTGGCGAACCCGGTGTAGTCAAAGGATAGATAAAAGAGAGGGAAAAAATGAATACAAAAAGAAAAATGCTCTGTTTAACCATGTCCGTTTTTTTTACTAGTTTATTTCTTGCTGGCTGTCAAACAGGAGATGCTGCTGAGCAACTTTCACAAAAGGAGTGGGAAACAACGACAAAAAATCGAGTGTCGATTCATGACCCATCGATTACTTCTATTCATGTTGGTGACCAAGAGCTGTTTTACGTATTTGGTTCGCATCTCGCCCAAGCGAAAACAGAAGATTTACAAACTTGGGAAGTACCTTTCACTCACGAATATGAATCAATGGAAGACAATATGATCTATGGTAACACAAAAGAAAATCTAGCTGAGACTTTTGAATGGGCAGGCTACGATGATGCCGATTCAAAAGGTGGTTACAGCCTTTGGGCACCAGATGTCATTTGGAATGCTGATTATGAATGGACAAATGGAGACAAAGGAGCCTATATGCTCTACTACTCAGCTAGTTCTACGTGGCGGCGTTCAGCGATTGGATTGGCCGTAGCTAAAACAATCGAAGGACCCTATAGCTATGCGGATACCGTGGTCTATTCTGGCTTTACAGAAAAAGATTCGACAGATGGTAGTGAACGCAATACCAACTATCAAAATACCCATTTGGCGAAATTGATCAAAGAGGGGAAAATCAGTGGGTTCAGTGAAAACTGGGCGATCGAAGATGGTCTGACGTATAACACCGATTATGCGCCAAACGCCATTGATCCAGCGTTGTTTTATGATGAAGAAGGGAAACTATGGATGACCTATGGTTCTTGGTCTGGCGGTATCTTTTTATTAGAAGTTGATCCAGCCACTGGAAAACCAATGTATCCTGGGGAAGATAGCACGACGGAAGATGGGCGTATCATTGATCGCTATTTCGGGATCAAGCTTTTTGGCGGCTATCATCAATCAGGAGAAGGTCCCTATATTGTTTATGATGAGGAAACCGATTATTATTACCTGTTCGTCACTTATGGTGGTTTAGCAGCAAAAGGTGGTTACAATATGCGACTATTTCGCGCTGAAAAACCAGAAGGACCTTACCTTGATGCCCAAGGAAATAGCCCAATCTTCGAACAAGGGGACCAAAATTCAAACTACGGCATCAAATTGATTGGCAACTACCAATTCTCGTTTCAACAAATGGGGTATCGAGCAGCGGGACACAATTCGGCGATCATCGATGAGAATGGTCAGTGGTCCTTGGTGTACCATACGCGCTTTAACAATGGAACCGAAGCCCATGAAGTACGGGTCAACAGAATGTATATGAATGAGGAGGGCTGGCCAGTTCCAGCACCCTACGAGTATCGAGGCAATGAACAAGTAGCAGATGCTTTGTCAGAAGATGACATTATCGGGCGCTATGAAATCATTAACCATGGTACCGATAATGGAACGACCATGCTAAAAACGCAGACAATCGAGCTTCAAAAAGATGGAAGCATTACTGGTGACTTGACCGGAACTTGGACGTACGATGCGGGATACTTGGCATTGACTTTTGAAGAAGCCACCTTCAAAGGTATCTTATTAAGTCAGGAAATAACAGAATTTGAGCAGCAAAAATTAACGTTTTCAACGATTGGCGATAATAATGAATCCATTTGGGGAATCAAAGAATAGGAGTATAACAATGACGATTAACATTCAAAACACAAAATCAGGAACAACGATCAGTAAATATATCTACGGTCATTTTGCAGAGCATCTAGGCCGTTGTATCTATGAAGGATTATACGTTGGAGAAGATTCGCCGATCCCAAATAAAAATGGGATGCGGATTGATGTGGTTGAAGCACTGAAAAACATTCAAATCCCTGTGCTACGTTGGCCAGGCGGCTGCTTCGCCGATGAATACCATTGGAAAGACGGGATTGGTCCTAAAGAAAACCGCAAAACGATGGTCAACACCCACTGGGGCGGCGTGACTGAAAACAATCATTTCGGGACCCATGAATTTTTTGAATTGATCAAGCAGCTGGAATGTGATGCGTATGTCAACGGCAATGTCGGCAGCGGAACGGTGCAAGAAATGTCGGAATGGGTGGAATACATCACGATGGATGGCATTTCTCCGATGGCTGATCTTCGCAGAGAAAATGGCCATGAAGAAGCGTGGGAAATGAAATTTTTTGGCGTAGGAAACGAAAACTGGGGCTGCGGCGGCAATATGCGGCCAGAGTATTATGCGGATCTGTATCGCCGCTATCAAACCTATGTCCGCCAATACGGCGACAAAAAAATCTACAAAGTCGCCGGCGGAGCGAATGTCGCAGACTATCATTGGACAGAAACGCTGATGAAAAACGCCCATTGGTTGATGGACGGCCTAAGCTTGCACTACTACGTTCATCCGCAGGGCTGGGAAGAAAAAGGTAGCGCCTTGGAATTTGATGAGGCAGAGTGGCAAGTGACCTGTGAAAAAGCAGCCTACATGGATGAATTATTGACCCGCCACAGCGCGATCATGGACCAGTATGACCCAGAACAGCGTGTGGGAATCATTGTTGATGAATGGGGCACTTGGTTCTCAGCGGAACCTGGGACCAATCCAGGCTTCTTATACCAACAAAATACGATCCGTGATGCCATGGTCGCAGCGATCACCTTGAATATTTTCCATAAACATGCTAAGCGAGTGCATATGGCAAATATCGCACAAACCGTCAATGTCCTGCAAGCGATGATTTTGACAGATGGCGAACAAATGGTGAAAACCCCAAGCTATCATGTCTTTGATTTGTACAAAGTCCATCAAGATGCTGAAACCATTGATAGCCATGGAACCAGCAGCGATACCATTACGTATACGATTTCGAAAAAAGAAGATACGATCCATCTATCGGTTTGTAATTTTGCTACCCAAGGCACGGAAGAATTATCTTTCTCCCTTGAAACAGCGGTCAATGAAGTGAAAGAAGCTCGTTATATCGTGGGGGACAAAATGAACGCACACAATGATTTTGATCATCCTGAAGATGTGGTGATCCAAGACTTCACCGCTTACGATGTTGAAGAGAACAAAGTCAGCTTGCGGGTGCCAGCAATGAGTGTTCTCACGATCTCATTGACAGTCTGAACCCATGACTTGTAAAGGATGCGAAGTGAAAGATGCTGCGGCAGCAGCACAGGAAGACATTGAATCCTTGATTGCAGAACAACTTTCTTTAGAAAGCGACTTGGCTTCGCCGGAGATCGTCAGTAGGAGAATCGCTGTTTGTGAGATCTGTCCACTGCGATTGAATCATACCTGTACAAAATGCGGCTGCTTTTATCAGTTTCGCGCAAATTTAGCTAAGAAAAACTGTCCTGCAGGAATGTGGGAACAAACAGGACAGCTCGTCAAGTAGCTGTCCTGTTTGTTTCAATTGGTCAGAAGGATCAACAGATAAAATATTTTTTCGATTACGCTTACATAAACGTTGTAGATACGCTATGATAAAACGAAAAACAATGTTAATAAAGTGGAAAGTGAGCGAGTGATTCAATGAAAATAAATCAACCCGCAGCGCTTACTTATTATGAAGCTGCGAATCATGGCACGGAAGATTTCCCATTAGCATATTATCCTAATTTAGTGAGTGTTTGGCGAGAATTCTTTTTTGTGCCACATTGGCATAAAGAAATCGAAATTTTATGTGTCCATCAAGGACAGCTAGAATTAGTCGTTAATGGAGTCTCACGCAAGATTAAAGCAAATACGATCGTACTGATTCCTCCCAATACTTTACACACTGCCTATCGAATCGCACAACAAAGCTGCCGTTTTTCATGTATCGTTTTTTCTGAAAAATTAATTACGAGTCGGCAATCAGATAGAATTCAAAGCCAACAAATCGATCCTTTTTTGATACAAGAATGTGTTACTTCTTATGTGGATTTTCCAGATAAAAGTCAACAAAGTCTCACCTTGTTTCAACTATTTGATCAATGCTTTATGGGGAAATCGTCCTATCGTGAATTACGTCTGAAAGGGATTGTTATCCAACTCTTGTCATATCTATTAGAAGTTGGGACCGACCAGCCAGCAAAAAAATCAAGCGAGCGCCTCCAAGAAAAACGGGAAAAAATAGTTTTATCTTATATTCATAGTAATTATCATGAAATGATCCAATTACAAGATTTGGCCGATTCTGTTTCCTTAAGTAAAGAGCAATTTACACGATTTTTTAAACAATCATTTCGAACTTCCCCAATGGCTTATCTAAATCATTATCGCTTGATCCGATCGGCAGAATTGTTGCGAGAGACTGATTTGACCATGGTGGCGATCGCTCAAGCTGTCGGTTTTTGTAATAGTAATCATTTTTCTGTGTGCTTCAAAAAGATGTTTGGTGAGACCCCTACACAATATCGGAAAAATGACATGATTACGATAGAACACGCCATAAAATTGAAGGATAGCCCTCTGTAATCCAGCTATACTGAAAAAAAGGAGGGTTCAAAAATGTCGTTTTTTTCAATAGGTGAGAATTACCTCGAATTTCAAAATGGAAATGAAGTCGTGCGCATTATTGCTTGGGGCACGAACAGTTTGCGGGTGGTGAGTGCACCGTCTGGTGAACTAGATTTATCCTGCTGTGCATTATTAACACAAGATTCTAAGGCCGAGGTTGCGATTGAGGGGGATGTAGGAGCTATCGGTAATGGAAAAATCCACGCAGTAGTCACCAAAGAGTCAGGCTGGAACAACTATGGCAAGATCACTTTTTACAATCAAAAAGGTGGAGTGATTTTGAAAGAAGCAGCATCTGGCGGTGCGCTCTTGAAAAAGGCGCGGTTTTTCAAGTCGATTATTGGAGGAGATTTTCAACTAAAAGCTACTTTCGAAGCCAATCATGAGGAGAAAATCTATGGTATGGGGCAATATCAACAGGATATTTTTGATCTAAAAGGGTGTAATTTAGAATTAGCGCATCGAAATTCACAAGCTTCGATCCCCTTTTATTTATCAAACAAAGGATACGGCTTTTTTTGGCACAATCCAGCAATCGGTTCGGTCTCTTTTGGTAAAAATACGACCGAATGGCGTGCCGAAAGTACGAAGCAATTGGATTACTGGATCACTGCTGGAGAGACACCAGCTCAAATCGAAGAACAATTTAGCCAAGTGACAGGACGGGCACCTATGATGCCCGAATATGGTCTAGGATTTTGGCAATGTAAACTTCGCTATGCGACACAAGCGGAAGTAGTGGCGATCGCTAGGGAACACAAAGAGCGGAACATTCCTGTTGATGTACTAGTGATCGATTATTATCATTGGCCGCGCTGTGGTGATTTTCGCTTTGATGAAAATTTCTTTCCAGACCCCAAGGCGATGGCAGAAGAAGTACGAGATAAATATGGAATCGAGCTAATGGTATCGATCTGGCCCCAAATCGACACGCGTAGTGAGAATTTTCAAGAGATGAAAGAAAAAGGCTTATTAGTCAAAACGGATCGCGGCATTGATGTGCAGATGTTGTTTCATGGGAATAACATTTTTTATGATCCAACAAATCCTAAAGCTCGAAACTATGTCTGGGAGAAAGTATCAAAAAATTATGTCAATAACGGCATTCGCTTGTTTTGGTTGGATGAGGCTGAACCAGAATTTGGTACGTATGACTATGATTCCTATCGTTATTATGTAGGGAGTGTGCTGCAAAAAGGCAATATTTACCCCCGTGAGTATGTTCGTGGTTTTGATGAGGGAGAAGCCTCCTCACAAAAAGAACATTCAATCAAATTGGTTCGTTGTGCTTGGGCGGGCAGCCAACGATATGGGGCATTGGTTTGGTCCGGCGATATTCATTCGACTTACCAAGACTTTCGCAACCAAATCGTTGCTGGCATGCAAATGGGGTTAGCAGGCATCCCGTGGTGGACAAGTGACATCGGCGGATTTCATGGTGGTTCTGTGACAAGTCTAGATTTTCAAGATTTATTGATCCGCTGGTTTCAATATGGGACTTTTTGTCCAGTCATGCGATTGCATGGTTCACGTACTCCCCATAAAAAAATCTTCAAGGCAGATGGTGAAGAAACAGAGCAAACCGGAGCAGCTAACGAAATATGGGCGTTTGGGGAAAAGAACTATGAGATTATGAAAAAATTTATTGGAATTCGTGAATTGATGCGGGACTACTCGCGTGAATTGATGCGCGCAGCTCATGAAAAAGGAACGCCAGTCATTCGCCCAACTTTTTATGAATTTCCAGAGGATCACCAGGCATGGGAACTGACAACACAGTATCTCTATGGTTCTGATATTCTAGTAGCGCCCATCGTTGTAGCGCATGCTACTGAGCGTGAGGTATATTTGCCAACAGGAGCAAAATGGACCGATGCTCGAGATGGAACTATCTATGAAGGTGGACAATGGATTGTCGCACAGGCACAAATTGATTCCTTACCAATCTTTTTGCGAGAGGGAAAACAGAGTTACTTGATTCATGAAGTATAGGCTGGAAATGGTTACGGTCAGTTGTTTGTAAGACTGGTAGGTACCTTGTTGAGAGGGTAAGAACAATATGAATAGAAAAGCAACACAATGTGCTCGGCACATTGTGTTGCTTTCATTGAGAGGACTATTGTAATGGGCTTTTGAGTAACAAGACACCATGAGTAGGAACCTCAGCATCGGCAATTGTTTGTTCTTTTTGTTGCCATAACTCAGTGCCGCTTTTAATTGGTAGTAAAGCAGCGATCGATTTTGGGATGGTTTGCGTTTGATCAGAAACATTGAAAATGGCATAGTAGACTGCTGTGTCGCTCAACGCCTCCCAAATGATCCACTCTTGATCACGATAGAACTCTTTTTTCGTATAAATTCTTCGATACATTTCTAAGACTTCAGTATTCGTCAATAAACGTAAGGTAAAGAGATCGATGTCTGGTAAAGTACCACCAAACATCAATGGAGATTGGAAGATCGTCCATAAACTCATCAATAAGTATTGCTCGTCTTCCGTAAAACGTGTCCAGCTGTCACCACCGCCTCCATCAACTGCTCGAATGCCGATATGACCCAACGGTAGCATATCACAGTCAGGCCAGTTACCTGGACGAACGAAAGGTGCCCACTCTGCTGCTCGGTCAAACATGGCGTAAAGGGCGTCCCAATGATCCCAAAAGTCATCCGTCAAGCGCCACATATTGGCATGATTTTGAAAGAAACTACCATTTTTGAGGGCAGCTGGTCCGGGAGACAAAGAAAGGACGATCTCTCGACCGGATCGATCGATTGCACGGCGAATCGCTTTGATTTCTGCTTTATGGGCATCACCGTAAATTTTCGAATCGCCGATATCATCCACCTTTATAAAGTCAACACCCCAAGAAGCATATAATTCGAGCAAAGAATCATAATAAAGCTGTCCTTCAGGCAATGAAACATCGACCCCATACATATCGGAATTCCAAGGGCAGATTGAATTCATAGCAATGTCCCGTGCCCGTTTATCCGTTCCTTTGATCGGCGTATTTTGATGAACTGCTTGTCGTGGAATGCCGCGCATGATATGGATACCAAACTTCAGCCCTTTTTGATGCAGATAGTCACCAAGTTTTTTGAAACCAGCGCCATCTTTTGCTGAAGGGAAACGGTTCTCAGCAGGAATCAAGCGAGAATAGTCGTCCATACACAACGGATAAAAATCATTGTACCTTGTAGACTTTGCTTCTGGTTCGCTCCATTGAATATCCACGACGACATACTCCCAACCATAAGCTTTCAAATGCTCTGCCATAAAATCGGCATGGGCGATCACTTCTGCTTCGGTCACAGAAGCGCCATAGCAGTCCCAAGAATTCCATCCCATTGGGGGTGTTTGTGCAAAATGTAAAAAAGACATCGATTTCCTCCTAGTACGTTTTTCTTATAGTATAGTAAGCAATAAAAAAGAGAGGGAAAGTTTTGTCTACTAGAAATAAAAAAGAAAGAAATCGTCAACGAATGAAAAAGGAGTTGATCAATGGTGTTTCCACAAGAAACAAACTATGCGAAGATTACAGCATACTATAGTGTTGCCCTTGAGCGTTTTTCCATGGATCCACATCAACACCCAGCGTGTGAGATCATGTTTGTGACCAAAGGGAAGTGTAAGATAAAGGTGCAAGATCAAGTAATTGTTCTGGAAAGAAATGATTTCGTTTTCATAAACGCGTTTGTGGAACACGCCTTACTCGTTGAAGGAGATTCCTGCACCTTACTGAATATTGAATTTCTTCTGAGTGAGACACCGTCCGGCCTTTGTGTTCGTGATGTTTTTGCATACATCAAAGGAAATGTACAATTGAATGAGCCTTACGCGAAAAGTCGCGATGTCCGCCAATTTGGACAAGCGATCAAGTCATTGCTGCAGCTGCTAATGATCGATGATACTCAAGAGCAACCGTCTGCTGAACGGCAATTTACGATCGAGCTCTTGTTTAAGCGGATGTTGATGGAATTAGCCTTTTCATTACGTACGAAAGAAACCAAACGGGGCAATTGCTATGTGAACGCTGCGGTCAACTATATTCAACAGCATTTTGATGAAGATATTCAAGTCTCCCAAATCGCAGCGGCTGTGGGGATTACGAAAGCCTACTTGCATAAACTCTTTCATGAGCAACTGGGAGTGACGGTCAACCATTTTCTCACCAGTGAGCGTCTGAAGCAGGCAGCATTTTTACTAAGCAATAGTCAGCTGCCAATCGTCGAAATTGCCGCTCAAGCAGGATTCAACAGTAGGCAGCACTTTACCAATACCTTTAAACAGAAAAAAGGCATGAGTCCTAAAGTTTATCGTCAAATCTACACCCATCAAATCAAAGAAGAAGCAGGACAACATATATTAGGGGAACATACAGCTTTTTTAAGAATGAAGTAAAGACAGATAGTTAGAAAGTGTGAAGCGATTGAAGATAAAAATGAAACTTATGGTAACGATCATTATTGCGAATGTCGTTACTTCGTCACTGATCATTCTCTTTTTTTCTAATACCGCGAATAAGATCATTGATAAAAATATGGAGATCCAAGCGAAAGAGATCGAGGTCTCTATTTTACGTAATATCCATACGATCAGTACGGATCTTAATCATATCAATTATAAATTGATTATGGATGGCTACGACACGTTGAAAGAGGCCAGTGAACAACCACGGATTACGAGAGACACCTTTGAGAGCATCAAACTGACCATGGAATTGAAGGAGATCGTGGAACCATTGTATCAATTTCAACCTTATTTGCTGGGAATGGCGATTTATTCCAAAGAAAATCGGTTGATGTCGTTTGGGTTAGTTGATCCAGTTGTTGAAGAAACGTTGATTGGTTACACCAATGAGGCCGCTTATGCAAGAGAAATTGATGATTCGACTGTTTATATCAAAAATGAAATCAAAGTCGGGCAAGTAGTCCTAGGGCACTTGGTGGGATTTCTTCATACAAGCGAGTTTCTTAATGATCAATTAGAAAACCTCCCAGCTGGGACGCAGATCGCCTTGTTAGATCAAAAGCAAACGGTGCTTGCTGAAGTTGGCACCATTGATGAAGACCAAGCCAATTTGTATGAGAAATCATTCTATAGTGAAGAAGTCGAAGCGTGGTTTCATCTCCATCTCCCCAAAAAACCATTTTTGGGACCGTTGACACAGAATTTGCGACTGATGATTTTCCTGTGTATCGTGATCGTCAGCATGAGTATTTTTGTGGCTACGCTGATTATATTAAAACTGTCGAAACGAATCGATCAATTAAACCAAGCAATGGAGCGGGTCAAGAATAAGGACTTATCGACCACTGTTGAGATTCAAGGAAATGACGAATTAAAACAAATGAGTATAGTCTTTAATTCGATGGTTGCCAATATCAATACTTTAATGGAAGAAAATAAAGCCAGAGAAAAAGAGAAAAAAGAAATTGAAATCGACTTTCTACAAGCTCAAATCAACCCCCATTTTCTGTCCAATACGCTAAACTCGATTACCTGGATGGCTGAATTACAACAGGCTAACAATATTGCCCATCTTTCGAAATCACTTGTATCATTGTTGCATGCCACGATGTATAAGGGACAAGACTTGATTCCTTTGTCTGAAGAAGTAGCCCATGTCAAAAGCTATGTGTCCATCCAAAAAGTTGCCTATATTGATAGCTTTGATGTTCATTGGGCGCTTGATCCAGCGATTTTATCTTGCCGTATCCTTCGATTTATTTTGCAACCCATTGTTGAAAATAGCATTTTGCACAATTTTGTTGGAACGAATAGCGAAAAAGGGCAAATAAAAATAAGTGGAGAAAAAAAGGGAGATAAGCTTTGTTTAATGGTTGAAGATAATGGCAATGGACTAACAGAAGAAGCGATAAAACAGATAAACGAGCGAGAAAAAAGCAATGGAAAACACTATTCGAAAATTGGTATCCATAATATCGATAAACGAATCAAGCTCTACTATGGTCCAGACTATGGGATCACATATGAAACAGAGTTAGGGGTTTACACCCGAGTCATTATTGAGCTTCCTATGATTGGAGAAAAAGACGATGAAGAAAATAGCCCTCTTAGATGATGAGTTGATTTCACGCAACAAAATAAGTACTATTTTACAAAATTTCCCTCAATTTGAAATTGTACTCAGTACGGCAAATCCTTACGAGTTGTTAAATTATTTGGAGATTTATTCTGTAGATCTCATTTTTTTAGACATGAATATGCCAATTATGAATGGCTTAGCCTTTTTAGAACAATTGGAACTGATCGATCGCACGACTAAAGTGATCGTGATGAGTGGCTACGCCGACTTTAATTATGCGAGTGGTAGCATGAAATATGGGGTCGTTGACTATCTTTTGAAACATGAATTGAGCGAGGAAGTGATTTCGGAAGCGCTGAAAAAAATCAATTTTTTTACAGACGAGCCAATGGCTGCGCCTGCTTACGAGACACCCTCTCTACGAGACTTTTTTCATGGAAATACAAGCTTCTTGATGCAACAGTATCCGCATTTTGTAACTGAAAAAATGGTAGGACTTGTTATGATACCTATCTCTATCAGCAAAAATGTTTGGGACAAAGAAAAGTATAAACGAAAAGTGAGCGCTGTTTTAGAGCAATTGATTTTAGACACAAAGAAAGAAACCATAGAAATGCTCTCTTTCGTGACTGATGATGGGAAGCTTTTTATGCTTTACTCGTTTGCAAAAATCAAATCCTATAAAGCGATCAATGATTACTTGGAAACGATCAAAACCAAGTGCTACCATGCTGCTAAGCGCTTACTAGATGTTGAACTTTTTCTCCTGCGATCCCCAGTAAGCAATCAACTGTCGGAGGTATTAGAACTATTTAAGAGCGATGAACGAATCTCAGATTTACTCTTTTTTTCACGTCCGAATGAGTTGCTGCATTTTTCAAGCCAAGAATGCAGTAAAAACGTCTTTCAACAGCATGAGATCGCTTTGTATCTGAAAAAAATCTATTTTTATACCAAATACATCGAACCAGAAAACATCGAATATTATAGTAAAAAACTGTTTGAGTATATAAGAGAAAAACGGGTCGCACGTTCGCTGGCCTTAGAGCTAATTGCACAAATTGATTTTCAAATCAGTTTAGCGATGAGTAATAGCTTTAGACAGCCGATGGAAACGATGATTCAAATCAATTATTATCAACAGTTCGATACGTTACTAAGAATCGAAGCAGATTTTTTTGAAGCCATTTCATTAAGTGTAAAAAATTTCCAAAAAGAAGTCTTTAAGCCTGTTGACGAGCCGGTAAAAAAATGTATTCTTTATCTTCATCAACACTTCAAAGAACCGATCAGCTTGCAGACCTGCGCCGAAGCGATTGATTTAAATTATTCCTATTTAAGTAGGGTGTTTAAGCAGCAATGGGGACAGTCTTTTTCAAAATACTTGTCTGAGTTGCGGATCGATTATGCAAAATTATTGTTGAGTATCTCGTCTTGTAGTGTCAATGAAGTCGCAAGGCAAAGCGGATTTGCGAACTATAATTATTTTTTCCGTGTTTTTAAAGAACGTGTAGGAATCTCTCCATATCAGTTTAACCGCAACATTATGGACTATGAATGAAGCGAATCATGTAAAAATGGTTGGCGAGTAAAAAAAAGAGAGTAGAAGTAAAAATTGTTAATAAAAGCGTTTTCATTTTCGACGTTATACTTAGTGTAACAAGAGTGAAAGGGATGAGAAAATGAAAAAATTAGGTTTGGTGTTTTGTTCCGCAGCATTGATCGGATTGCTCTCTGGATGCGGGGGAGGATCTTCAAGTGAGGGAGATGGAGAGTCGTCAAGCAACCAGTTAAATGTGTTAGTGGTAAAGCATGGCTTGACGCAAAAGAACAAAGATATTGAGTGGTTGAACAAACTAGAAGAAGAACTTGAGCTGACCATAAAGTGGGAGGAAGTTTCCGCTGATTGGGATCAGAAAAAAGCCCCAATGTTGGCTTCTGGAGATATTCCCGATTTGATTCTGGGACCAAATGTTGTGACGGATGCGGAATTTGCGAAGTTTCCTGGCTTGTTCACCGATTTATCTGATCACTTAGATGCCCTGCCAAATGTTCAAAAGATGTTTGAAGAAAAACCAGAAACAAAAGCACTTGCTACTCAACTGAATGGAGAGATCTATGGCTTACCAAAATACCAGCGTTTTTGGCCTAAATCTGCTTCTCGTCAATATATCAATCAAACGTGGCTGGACAATCTTGGGTTAGACGTACCTGAAACATGGGATGAACTATTCGAAGTGTTGGTCGCATTCAAAGAAAACGATGCGAATGGAGATGGGGATGCTAGCGATGAAATTCCAATGGATTGGAGTCCAGTTGGAACCGGCGGTTTTGGCTATTTCCAACCAATGCAGCTTTTAGCAAGTACGGGTATCGTTGTTTCAGAAGGAGGAAATACCGGCTACTTTGCTGAAAATGGACAGGTAGGCAACTTCTTTGTTGATGAGCGTTACAAAGAAACAGTGGAATTTTTGAACAAGTGCTGGGAAGCTGGCTTGATTAATCCTAAGGCTTTTTCTCAAGATTATAGTGCCTATCAGTCCACTGGTAGAGGAGAAGGCGAGACGGCAAAAGTCGGTTTTACTTGGGGCTGGGAAGCTTCAGACCGATTTGGTAATCAGTTAGCAGATCAATATACATCAATGGCACCATTGATTCAAAAAGCTGGAGTGGAACCGACATGGAGCTATGAAACCTCGCTTAATTATGGGGTAAACTTTGCCGTTGTTTCCTCTCAAACCAAAAATATGGACGGAGCCTTAAAATTCGTCAATGCGCTATACGATCCAGAAATCGGAATCCAAGCATTGTTTGGGTCATTGGGCACTAACATCGAAAAAGAGGGGGACACTTACCGCGTCTTGCCACCTGCGGATGAAAATGTCGATCCAGGGACATGGAAGTGGACAACAACTTGGGCGGACAATAGTCCAATGTATATTTCAGACGCTCTTGATGTCGAACTTGGCGCAGATATGAAAGCGAATGAGGTCCAAGATGAAGTGTTGCATCCTTACGTGGATAAAATCGTTCCTGAAGAACAAGTAGTACCATTCAATCTCTTGAAATTTAGTAATGAGGATGCCACAACACTAGCAAACAACAATACAACGATCCTCAATGAAGCAATGACAAAATTTGCTAAATGGGTGACAAAAGGTGGCATTGAAGATGAGTGGGAGCAATATGTCACAACCTTGCAAAATAGCGGCTTAGATCAAAATATCGAGATCGTTCAAAAAGGATTTGATCAATATTACGGGAATTAAGTGAGTGGTGAGGCTGGTCAGAGTTGAGTAAAGCAATCGCAAGTTCATGCTTGAATAACAAAGACCAGCCATTTACCTAAATCTATCAAAGGAGTGAAGATCATGGACACAGTTCTCGTGAAAAAAAATAATCGGTTACTTTCTCATTTCAGTCGACAATGGCAGCTATGGTTGATGGTTTTACCGGCATTAGCGATCATTTTGGTTTTTAATTACATACCAATGTATGGTATCCAACTAGCATTTCGGGAATTCGATTTTACGAAGGGACTCACTGGTGGCGAATTTGTCGGTTTCAAGTATTTCCAACAATTTTTCGAAAGCCCGATGTTCCAAACCGTGATAGTCAATACGTTGCGGATCAGTGTGACAACGCTGATTTTTGGGTTCATTGCTCCCATTTTATTGGCATTGATCATCAATCAAATCAGAAACCCTAAAAGAAAAAAAGTCATGCAAACTGCGGTTTATTTACCTCACTTCATTTCTACGGTCGTGATGGTAGGGATATTGCAAGTCTTTCTTTCACCAGAAACAGGTGTTTTAGTCAACCTCTTGAACTTGGATTCTTCTGTCAACTTAATGGGGAGCGACAGTACGTTCGTGCCCGTCTATGTCATTTCTGAGGTTTGGCAGCACTGTGGCTGGAACAGCATTATTTACTTAGCGGCACTTTCGAGTATCGATACGCAACTCTATGAATCAGCAGATATCGATGGCGCCAATCGTTTTCAAAAAATCCTCCATGTTGATATACCAGCATTAGTGCCAACGATGGTTATTTTGTTGATTATGAATATGGGTGGGGTTTTAAATGCTGGCTTTGAGAAGATTTTCCTGATGCAAAATAGTTTGAATTTGAGCGTCTCAGAAGTCATTTCTACGTATGTGTATAAAATTGGGATCTTAAACAGTCAATTTAGTTATTCAACAGCGATCGGGCTATTCAATAACATCATTAATTTTCTCTTTTTAGTTTTAGCAAATGGTCTTTCGAAAAAATACACGAACCGTAGTTTATGGTAAAGGGGTGGCTATATGAATCTATCACTAACAAACAAACCTAAATCAGATCTTCTTTTTAACCTAGCGATCATCATACTTTGCTTGAGTATCTTTTTGATTGTCGTCTATCCGCTCTTTTTTGTCGTCATCGCTTCAATTAGTGATTCCAACATGGTTTCTAAAGGATTAGTCACGCTCTTTCCTAGGAATATCAGCTTTTTTGGTTTTGAAAAAATTTTACAAGATGCTAGGATCTGGACGGGCTATCGCAATACCTTGATTTATACGTTAGGAGGAACGGCGGTCAATTTAATTTTTACTTTACCCGCAGCTTTTGCCTTATCAAGAAAGGAATTTAAACCTCGAAAACTTTTGATGTTTCTCTTTACCTTTACGATGTTTTTCAATGGTGGCTTGATCCCTACGTATTTACTTTATCGAGATGTGGGGTTGATCGATAGTATGTGGGTCTTTATTATTCCCTCGGCAGTCAATGTCTATAATTTGATCATTGCAAGAAGCTTTTTTGAGACAAGCATTCCGGATAGTCTCTATGAAGCAGCCGCTCTAGATGGTTGCTCCTATGCAAAATTTTTTGTTACTGTAGCACTACCGCTATCCAAAGCAGTCATTTCTGTGGTGGGTCTTTACTATTTGGTCCAACATTGGAACGATTTCTTTACAGGACTCGTATTTATTCGCGACTACGAAAAACAACCTTTACAGATCGTTCTGCGAGATATTTTACTATCAAATCAAGCATCTGCAGGTGGTGCGGGCGCTTTGGGTGATGGCTACGGACAACAATATGCAGATCAGATCAAATATGGCGCCATCATTGTTTCGACCTTACCGATTTTGGTGATCTATCCTTTCCTACAGAAATACTTTGATAAAGGAGTCATGATTGGTGCAATGAAAGGGTGAGTACATGAATAAGCTAGTCGATTTACATGTGAGCATTGGGAAAAAAGGCTTACTGTTATTTCTGTTGCATTGCTATTGGCTGCTGTTTACCTTATTCGGCTTAGTTCTTTTCGGACTATTGCCAGCAACCAATGCGGTTTACGAACTTTGCAATGATGAAAAATATCAAGAAGCAAATGCGATAAAATTGTTTCAGTCCTTTGCAAAAAGCTTTCGAAAAAACTTTTGGAGAATGAATCGATTAGGACTCTTTATACTTCCTTTAACAGCCCTTTTTTCGATTGACTTGATGCTAATGAGACACTATGTCTTTACCGAAGCCGATACAACCGTTTATTTGTTGATCCAACTTCTGATAGTGATTAGTCTCCTTTTTTTAGCCAATCTCTTTTGGTTTTTTCAACACGAACGAGCTTGGAAACCCATGCTTAAAAAAAGTTTGATTCTAATGCTTGGCAAACCTGGATTGACCGGTCAAATTTTCGTCCTTATGGTCGGGATCAGCTGTTGCTACTACCTACTACCGGGTTTATTCTTCGTATTTGGTGTTACACCGCTGGTTTATTTTCAACTTAATTTGTTTAAACAAAAAGATGCGTATGTCTTTTTACCTGAAAAAAAGCATACGACTGTCTAAGCTCGTACATTTACCATAAAATCTCAAAATAAAAGAATAGGAGAACGAAATGAAAGAATTCGCATTAAACAAGATCCAGCTCACGGACGAGTTTTGGCAAGGGTACCAAGAGCTTGTTCGCAAAGAAACGATTCCTTACCAATACCAAGTCCTAAATGATGAAATCGATGTAGATGTTCAAGCAGAACGGGAAGATCCTAATTTGCCAGCTGGGAAAAGCCATGCCTTGGCGAATTTTCGCATCGCTGCAGGGCAAATGGAAGGAGAACATTTTGGCTGGTTTTTCCAAGATAGCGATGTCTACAAATGGATCGAGTCGGCTGGGTATAGCTTGTTGAATACCAGCGATCCGCAATTGGAAAAGACAGTAGATGAAGTGATTGACTTAGTTGCTGCGGCGCAAGAAGCGGATGGCTACTTAAATACCTTCTTTCAATTGACTCGACCGAAGTTAAAATACCGTCAGTTGTATTTCAGTCATGAACTTTATTGTGCGGGGCATCTAGTCGAAGCGGCTATCGCTTATGATCAAGCAACAGGTAAGGATAAATTACTGACCGTGGCAGAGAAAAATATCGCCAATATTTGCACGTATTTTGGGCGGGAGCCTGGAAAAATTCAAGGTGCTGATGGCCATCAAGAGATCGAATTGGCTCTGGTGCGTTTGTATGAATACACCGGTAAACAAACCTATTTGACATTCGCTGATTTCTTTCTTGAAGTACGTGGGGAAGATCCTGCCTTTTACGAAAAAGAAATCTTGAAAAACCAAGCGGATGGCTTATCGGATGAAACGCCAAGGGTAGACCTCACCTATTTACAAGCCTACGATCAACCTAAAAAGCAGCATGAAGCCAAAGGTCATGCGGTACGAATGCTGTATATGGCAAGCGGGATGGCAAAAGTCGCCCAGCATACCCAAGATCAAGCATTAATCGACGCTTGTGAAGCGATTTGGGAAGACATCGCCTGTAAGAAAATGTATGTGACCGGTGGCGTCGGCTCAACCGTTCACGGGGAAGCCTTTGTCGGTCCCTATGATTTGCCAAATGATACGATGTATTGTGAAACCTGTGCAGCCATTGCATTGGTCCAATTTTCTTTTGAGCTGTTCAAACTAACCAATGAACCAAAATATTTAGCGACGATGGAACGAGCGTTGTATAATAGCGTCCTTTCTGGTGCGGCAATTGACGGCAAACACTTTTTCTACGTGAATCCTTTGGAGGTCAATCCCCAACGAGATCAAGAAAATCCTGGCAAAGGTCACGTCAAAGCCCAACGACCCGATTGGCTCGGTTGTGCGTGTTGTCCGCCCAATTTTGCACGGATGGTCGCATCGCTGCAGCGCTTGGTTTACACTTGCGATCAAGAGAAGCTTTACGTGAATTTATTTGTAGCAAGCCGTTTAGAAGAACCTGATCAATTTACGTTTGAACAAACGGGCGGGTTTCCTTTTACAGAGGACCTCACGATTCGCTATCAAGGCATTCCAAAGACGCTCATCATCCACAAACCTAACGGACTAAGTAAGTTTCAAATCGATAGTGAACACGAATGGCAGGAGACGAACGAGGCAATCATCTTTGAGGCAGTCGAAAACGTGACGGCCAATATCCGTTTTGAACAACCATTGCAAATCTTGCGTGCGAATCCTCAAGTTATTCAAGACATCAATCAAGTCGTATTGCAACGTGGCCCCTTCGTGTATTGCATAGAAGAAGCCGACAATGGTCAAGCACTCTGGCGTTGCCGCATCGACCCACAGGCGCTGGAGGCGACCTTTGCGAAAGAGGATACGTTGTTGCCAACTACTTTACGTTTGGCGATCAAAGGCTACCAAAGCGAAGAATGGTCGGGAACAACCCTTTACGAAGAACGAGCGGAAACGGTCATACCTCGTACGTGGCAACTGATCCCATACCATTTATGGGGCAATCGGGGCATAGGCGAAATGCGCGTTTGGCTGCCGCTCGTTGGAAAGGAGTAAGAAGTAAGCAGGGCCAAAGAGCTTCCCCAAAAGGAGGCTCTTTTTTTTCTAAACTCAACCTTCTTGGATTTGTTGCATGATTTCTTTAATTTGTTCCTATATTCCTATCTTTGAAAGCGTTATCGTTTTAGTGTAGGAATGTTGGCGGGTTTATGTAAAACAAGGAGGAAGAAGTGTGACAAGGAAAATCAGTAAAGTTGGCGTATCTTTGTTGGTATTGGCAGCGGCAACGGCAATCGGTGGCTGCACCCAAAGTGAGGCGAAGACAACTGGAAAAGTCGTTTACCAAGAAACAGCCAAAAGTACGTTGGAAAAAGCGATGGACAATCAACCGGAGTCGTCTTATTGGTTCCCAGAGGATTTGTTGGCATGGTCTTTTGAAAAAGATCCAGATGCGAAATATAATACCAGCGTTGTTCCATTAGCGCAGCGGGCAGCTAAAGAGACGTTGCCGAAGATGAATGACACGCAAACGGCAGAAACCAAAGTCGTAGCGCTTTCGATCATGAATAGCAGTACGAGCGGCAATGCACCACGAGGGATCAATACCTTTGATGCCAATGTCTTTTCTTATTGGCAATACATCGATCAATTGGTTTATTGGGGCGGCTCTTCTGGCGAAGGGATTATCGTACCACCAAGTCCTGATGTAACGGATGCTGCTCATAGGAATGGCGTGCCGGTTTTAGGAACGATCTTCTTTCCACAAACTGCCCATGGTGGGAAGTTGGAATGGCTAGATACGTTTTTAGCTAAGGATGAGGACGGCAATTTTCCGATCGTAGAAAAAATGATCGAAGTTGCCAATACGTATGGCTTTGATGGCTGGTTCATCAATCAAGAAACCGATACGGCGGTCACTAGTTTTGATGATGCAGCGGAAGGTGTCGAACAATCGGGGGCTGATGGTAAAGGACTAAATGAAAGCCACGCCAAAGCGATGCAAGAACTGATCGCCCAATTCAAAGAACAAGCCGACGAGCATTTAGAGATCATGTGGTATGATTCCATGACGAGTGATGGGAAAATGGATTGGCAAAACGCGTTGACGGATAAGAACAAAGCCTATTTAGTGGATGCAGAGATGAACCCATTGGCAGATAGTATGTTCTTGAATTTCTGGTGGACCACTGACAAATTGGCGGACAAAGAGCTGTTGAAGGCCTCCAATGAAAAAGCCCGTGAAATCGGTGTCGATCCTTACGATCTTTTTGCTGGGATCGATGTACAAGAAAATGGCTATGCAACGCCTGTGCGCTGGGATCTGTTTACGGATGAAAAAGGCGTTCCTTATACCTCATTGGGCCTGTATGTGCCTAGCTGGACCTATTCTTCTGCTAGTACGCCGGATGATTTCCAAAGCAAAGAGAATGCTTTTTGGGTCAATAACACGGGCGATCCTCGGGAAAGCCAGCTGCCAGAAGCGACAGAGTGGCCTGGAATCTCCACGTATGCCCTGGAACAGACCGCTATCACAGAGCTGCCTTTTGTGACGAATTTTAGTCTGGGTAATGGCTACAACTATTTTATCGACGGAGAAAAAGTGTCCAGCCGCAATTGGAACAACCGAAGCTTGCAAGCTGTTTTGCCGACCTATCGTTGGGTCTTTGATCATGGAAAAGATAATGATTTGGCTGTATCAATCAATTATGCGGATGCCTACAATGGCGGAAATGCACTGAAACTACGTGGACAGATGACAAAAGGCAGTACCAGTCACATGGCATTGTATCAGACAGCATTTCCTGTGACGAAAAAGACGAAGCTAACAACGACTGTCAAAGCAACGGTACCGACAACTCTTGATTTGGTCGTGACCTTAGCCGATGGTTCGACACAAACAATCAAAGGAGACAAAGAGGTCGCAACAGACTGGACGACGATCACCTACTCATTGAAAGACATCAAAGGAGAAGTGACAGCGATCGGTTATGACATAACCACGAAAGAAACCAGTGATGTCTATGAATTGAATTTAGGGCAATTAACGATCGGAGATCAGAAAGCGGAGAAATTCGCTGCCGAAGCATTGACGGTTGAGGATGTGCTCTTTGATGAGGAAGAGGGCAACTATGCGGGTGTCCGTTTAACGTGGGAAGCTGCCAAGGACAAGACAGCTGCGGTTTATGAGATCTACCAATTGAACGATGACGGCTCACGCTCTTTCTTAGCAGCTACGCCAGCAACCAACCACTATTTGAATGCCGTTGAACGTCCAAAAGGGACGAAAACCAAGTTCGCGGTGGTGGCAGTGGATCGCTATGGCAATCGTGGCAAGCTATCAGATACGGTGGAGATCACTTGGCCGAACAATCAGCTGCCAAAAGCGGCCTTTACAGCCTCTAGAACCTTGGCAGCACCGGGGGAAACGATTACCTTCACGAATACCTCATCTGCGAATGCTGAAGCATTCGAATGGACGTTTGAAGGCGGCGATATCACGAGCAGTACAGAAGAAAATCCCCAAGTGACCTATTCGGAACCAGGTACCTACAAAGTCACGCTTGTTGCCAAAAACGAAGCAGGAGAGACCCCTCTGGAAATGGCGGGATTGATCACGATTTCTGCTGATGCGCCGAAAGAGTTGCTGCTGCTTTCAAAAGATGCCGAAGCAACTGCTTCATCGTTTGTCAATGATGCCGAAGCACCGGCTTTTGCCCTCGATGGTGATTTGAGTACGAAGTGGTGTGCGACAGGCAATGCGCCTCATGAGTTGATGATCGATCTCGGTCGGCCACAAACGGTCAGTGAAGTACGCCTCGCTCATGCGGAGGCTGGTGGAGAAGGTCCAGACATGAATACGCGGGCGTATACGGTGCTCGTCAGTGAAGATGGCAAAGACTATGAGCCAGTTTCACGAACGTTGAAAAATGAAGCCGGCAATAGCACCAATACGTTTGCCGTCCAGAAGGTGCAATATGTAAAAATCAGTATCGATAAACCAACACAAGGAGCAGATTCGGCAGCCCGAATCTATGAAGTCGAAGTATACGGAATGGATAAATAGCGAAAAAGAGCAGGGCGTTAAACCTAAGAAGGGAAGCGTCTGAAGCATGCTTTTCTGAAAAATGACCAAACCCAAAAAGCCGTTGCGACCAATAAATGGTCACAACGGCTTTTGCTTTTTGCAAATAAGTTTAGCGTGACGTACGGCTGGCTGGATCTAAGCGGCGTTCAATAAAGCTCAATCCAAGATCCGTAATGATCGCCATCAAGGCAGTTGGTAAAGCACCGGCTAAGATGATCGATGCACCATCCGTCGCATTGGTTCCACGGATGATGATGTCCCCCAGTCCACCAGCACCAACGAAAGCCCCAATAGCGGTGATACCGATCGCCACGACTAAGGCGTTTCGAATCCCTGCCATGATCACCGAAACAGACAATGGCAATTCGATCATATACAATCGTTGCCAGCTAGTCATCCCCATCCCTTTGCCGACATCTAACGTATTGCGGTCGACTTGGCGCATGCCGGTATAGGTATTTTTGATGATCGGTAACAAAGAATAAAGGAAAATCGTTAAAATCACGACATTCACACCTAAGCCCATGCCGATCATTAAAATCGAGATCATCGCTAAAGATGGAATCGTCTGGATGATATTGGCGAAACGAATCACCCAATCTGCCAAACGCATTTTTTTAGAAATCAAGATCCCGATTGGAATCCCGACGATTGAGGCAAAAAGTACCCCGTAGATTGAAATCAAGAAGTGACGAATGAACTGGGCAAAAACATAGCCGCCATTTTCTTGAAAATAGAAAAGAAATTGTTGGAATAAATTCATGTCTGCCATTTCGTCACTCTCCTTCGAAGTAATTATTTTCTTCTAAGAAACGTTCGGCAACTACCGTTGGTTCTAGAAGGTCATTATCCACTTGGTAATTCAATTCTTGCATTTTTTCGGTATCAATTTTGCCTGCTAATTTGTTCAGGGCATCGCCGATTTCAGGTGTTTCTTTCAATAATTTGTCATCGACGATCGGTGCGGCATCATAAGGCGGGAAGAAGTTTAGATCATCTTCTAGCATCACGAGATCGTAACTGCCGATCCGGCCGTCGGTTGAGTACCCTAAAACGATATCCATTTTTCCGTTATCAACAGCATCATAGACGAGACCGATCTGCATCGGTAGGATATTTTGGAAAGAGAATCCATAGGCTTCCTGGAAGCCATCGTACCCATCGCCGACCCGTGTGATCCACGCGGTATCGACCCCTGCGACCAATTGATCTGCGACATCTTTCAAGTCACTGACTTTTTCCAATCCGTATTTTTCAGCAGTGTCTTTCCTGACAAGAAAGACATATGTGTTATCAAAGCCGTAAGATGGGAACCAAGTCTGTTGGTATCGTTTCTCAAATTCTGATTTGACTTTGTCAAAGGCGGCTTGCGGATCAGATTCTGGTTCCAACCCTAACGTAGTGGTCAAGTCAGTTCCTGTGTAGCGGGCAGCTGAGATCGACGCATCGCCATTCATCATCGCTTGGTGATTGATGGTCGTTGTTGCTAAGTTGTTAATGACGGTTGTGTTTTTATCCGTATAGTGTTCGACCATACCGGCAACCACCGCGCCAAGAATTTGGGCTTCGGAAGTGATCCCGCCTGTGATCGCCACGGTATTCTCATCAGAAGTCGATGCTAAACCGGGAAAGGAACAGCCAGACAGTAAAGCGACACTTAAGGAAAACAACAGCGCTAATTTTGAAGTTTTTTTCATTACGCATCCCCCCTTAAGGCAGCTGGTGTCAGTTTGTTTTCTAACAAACCCAGTAACCAGTCAGCTAATAAAGCAAAGATCGTCACTGGAATCGTCCCAGCAAAAATCAAAGGCGGTTGGTAGTTGTTTAGTCCGCTAAAGATCAAATCACCAAGTCCACCGGCACCGATGTAAGAAGCCAAGGTAGCCCAGGCTAAAACATACACGGCCGATAAGCGGATCCCTGCCATGATCGTTGGGATCGCTAGAGGTAATTCCACACTGATGATCGACTGCAAGTTGGTCATCCCCATCCCTTTGGCAACATCGCGGTAATTCCAATCGACTTTTTTCATTCCAATGTAGGTATTTCGCAAAATCGGCAACAAGGAATAAATGAAAAGAGCGACGATAGCAGGGACTTTTCCGACACCTAAAATCGGGATCATCAATGCCAATAGTGCCAAAGAAGGCACGGTTTGCAACGCACTGGTGATGCCGATCACGATCGTTGCTGCTTTGGGGAAACGGGTCAAGATCACACCGATCGGTACGGCAACAAGAATCCCTAAGAGCAAAGCCGCAAAGGAAATATACAAATGTTCAAGACTTTTGGTGACCAATTGGCCGCCATATTCATTAAAGAAGCTTTGCATGCGCTAGACCTCCTCAGTTTCTTCAGGTTTCGCCGACTCAATGGCTTCCATGATCGATGGCTCATCGCCCCAAATCACGTCATAAACGATATCAACTAAGGAAGCACGGGTCAAAATCCCAACTAAATGTTTGTCGGCATCTACTACTGGGACATATTTTAAGCCGCGTTTTAAGATGCGTTGCAAGGTATCCCGCAACAAGGCGGTTTCGCGAACGAAAAAGACATCTTTGTTCAAGATATCGCCGACACTAGTAACTTTGCCACGGTTGCGGTCGATGGATTCGACATCGATGTAGCCTTTTAGCACGTTGCTATTGTCGGTAACAAGCAAGGTATCGACCCGTTTTTCCCGCATCAAGTGAATCGCTTCTTGTATGGATTTTTCTGGTGTGATAGCGATCGGGGTATTTAACATTACGTCTTTGACTGGCGTCGTGTCAGGTTTTGCTTGTAACAAGCGGTCTTCACCGATCAATTCTTCCACAAACGGTGTTGCTGGGTGTTGCAGAATATTTTCTGGTGTATCAAATTGAATGACTTTTCCTTCACTCATGATCACGATACGGCTAGCAAGCTTCAATGCTTCGTCCATATCATGGGTAACGAAGACGACGGTTTTTCCAAGCCGTTCTTGCAAGTCTTTAACCAAATCTTGTAAGGAGTCACGAGTGATTGGGTCTAGTGCGCCAAAAGGCTCATCCATTAAAATGACATCTTGGTCAGCTGCCAAGGCACGGACAACACCGATCCGTTGCTGTTGCCCTCCAGACAATTCGTTGGGGTAACGGTCGAGCATTTCTCGTGGCAATTCCACTAAGTCGATCATGCGCTCGGCAGTTTTGTTGCGTTCTTCTTGGCTGACTTTTAACAATTTTTGAACCAATGTGATGTTTTCCCGAATCGTCATGTGAGGCATCAAACCGATGCTTTGGATCACATAGCCGATTTGACGGCGTAACTCCACTGGGTTGATCTCTGTAACGCTTTTTCCATTGATCAAGATTTTTCCTTTAGAAGGATCCGTCATACGGTTGATCATCCGCATACAAGTCGTCTTTCCGCTACCACTTGTCCCGATGAAGCAAATGAATTCGCCTTTTTCAAAGGAAAGATTCACATCTTCAACAGCGACTTTACCACCTTTGTAAATTTTGGATACCTGCTGAAACTCAATCATGATGTCACCTCTATTTTTATTTAAGCAATCTGAATAATGGCTTATAATCTGTACTAAGTATGCCGAAAAGTCACGTGTTATTCAAATAATCTGCCCATTTTTTTCATAATTGTATAGACAAAAACGAAAATAGCGCCATAAGCAAGTCCAAATTAAGGAGCGATGCATAGAGAAAAGAAGCAGCGAAAATATGTCGTTATTTTTCATTGGGAAAAGGGGTGCTTTTTTGCTGAAGGCCTTAGCAGCAGTCTCTTTATTTTTTTCTAAGAAAGGGCAGAATTAAAAGCTGTTTTTTCAATTTTTATAAAAACATGCTAGAATAGAGAAGAATTTAGGGAAAGAGAGGAACAACATGCTTACAACTGAAGATTTTGATTTTGACTTACCGGAAGAACTGATCGCTCAAACGCCATTAAGTGATCGCTCAAGTTCCCGTTTATTAGTGGTTGACCGCGAGACTGGCAAATTTGAGGACAAGCACTTCTATAACATCATTGATGAATTGGAACCAGGGGATGCCTTGGTGATGAATGATACGCGGGTATTACCAGCTCGTATCTATGGCGAAAAACAAGAAACAGGTGCCCATCTGGAAATCCTTTTACTGAACAATATTGAAGGGGATACGTGGGAAACCTTGATCAAGCCAGCCAAAAGAGCCAAAGTCGGCACGAAGATCACCTTCGGCGACGGACGATTAGAGGCAGTGGTGGAAGAAGAGCTCGATCACGGCGGCCGGATCATTCGTTTTCAATACAAAGGAATCTTTTTAGAGATTCTGGAATCGCTTGGCGAAATGCCGTTACCGCCTTACATCAAAGAACGGCTAGAAGACCCAGACCGCTATCAAACGGTTTATGCCAAAGAAAACGGCTCAGCGGCCGCACCAACTGCCGGCTTGCATTTTACCCCAGAATTGCTAGAGCAGATTGCAGCGAAAGGCGTCAAGCTGGTTTATCTGACTTTGCACGTTGGTTTAGGAACGTTTCGTCCAGTCAGTGTCGATAATATCGCTGATCATGAGATGCACAGCGAATTTTACCGTTTGACAGAAGAAGCTGCCGCACAATTGAACGAGGTTCGGGCAAATGGTGGCAAGATCGTTGCAGTCGGAACGACTTCGATCCGTACATTAGAAACCATTGGGACCAAGTTTGATGGGCAAATCAAAGCCGATAGTGGGTGGACGAGTATTTTTATCACGCCAGGCTATCAGTTTAAAATCGTGGAAGCTTTTTCTACCAACTTCCACCTACCAAAATCAACCTTAGTGATGTTAGTCAGTGCCTTTGCAGGACGCGACCTAACACTTTCTGCCTACCAGCATGCCATCGATGAGCGATATCGCTTCTTTAGCTTTGGCGATGCGATGTTCTTAAAATAAACAAAAAAACTGAGCGACGTAAGCGGCTCTTTAAGTTGAATCAATTTCTCAACTTTTAGAACTGCTTTTTTTGTCGCCCAGCTTACTACTAGAGGAAGGTATAAGTGGTGGTCGCTTTTTGTGGTCCATGCAAAGCAATGTTTCTCGAAAATTTGTTTTCATTTACAAACTTACACATGTTTCGTGTATTCCGATACAAAATGAGACGTATCATTTTTCGATATGGAAATGTTCGATCCTTGTTACGTTTTTCTTCTTGTTACTTTACACGTTTGGTACTAGGTGAAACTTGTACGTTCAACAACTTTTAGTAGATTGAGTTTGCGATATTTACGAAAACCACCAACAGAGTTGCTACCTTCCTTACACTTATACTATAACACGAAACGGAAGCGTTTGCAAAAGAAAACGATTCTTTTCTTCAAAAAAAAAGACCGGCGAACCGATCTTTTAAGCAAGTGCTCGTTTAGGCAGATTGTCATAGAATGCTGCTTTGGTTGCACTGATGTATGGCGTCAACCATAAGTAGCCAATTCCTGCTGTCATGATGGCCAAAATGTGCCAGCCGATGAAGCTCAGATCAAGGATGAACAGTTGACCTTTGTAGCCTTTCATTAAATGACGGCTACCTGTGATGCAGCTGAGAAAATCTGGCCGCATGCCCGTTTCTTCATAGGTATCATAAAAGACAAAATATGCTTGAGAATAAGAATAAGCTTTAATGATCCCAGGAATGATAAACAGGAACGTCCACAACGTCGTGAAAATAGTCGACAGAATATAGATGACGATGATCCCTAACACGAAAGCGCCACTGAAGCCGCGAAAGACATCAGAAAAAGGCTGGATCGATTGCTTCTTACCGCGTAAAATGTCAAGGAAAGTCCAAGAGATCCCAGCACCGAATAAGGCAGAAAATAGACCGCTGATCAAACCGCCACCACTGCCGCTGCCACTTCCTCCTGCGGAATTGACTGCGTCAGTGGAACCAAGATCATTAAACATACCGCTTTGATACAATGGAATAACAGCAAGAACGATAATGACGAGTGCGATAGCGATCGAGATCAAAGTCGGTACAATACACATCAAAACACTGTCTTTCCAGCGGCCTCTCAGGATTGCTTTTGCTTCTGCTTTTAGTTCTCTATTTGATTTCATTTCAAAAAACCTCCCTTCAATATAAATAACATGATAGCAAACTTTCGCTAAATCTTCAAAAAAAAGTAATAGATGTTTCGCATAACTAGGAGAAAATACTCTTAGTTTCTTTAAACTTCCTTGCAAAATGTAAGGGCAACCCTTATCATAGATAGCGTTGCACAGTTAATTGAGTTTAGAGAGAAAGTAGGGAAATGAATGACGGAACCAGCCATTCGTTATCGTCTGATAAAGAAAGAAAAGCATACCGGTGCCCGTTTAGGCGAACTGATCACGCCTCACGGAACCTTTCCAACGCCAATGTTCATGCCAGTCGGCACATTAGCAACGGTTAAAACCCTTGCCCCTGAAGAGTTGAAAGAAATGGGTGCAGGCGTCATTTTAAGCAATACCTATCACTTGTGGTTGCGTCCAGGAGAAGACATTGTTGCAGAAGCAGGCGGCTTACATAAATTTATGAATTGGGATCAACCGATCTTAACAGATTCAGGTGGTTTCCAAGTCTTTTCATTAGCCGAAATGCGCAACATCGTCGAAGAAGGTGTCCATTTCAAAAACCATTTGAATGGGTCGAAAATGTTTTTATCTCCTGAAAAAGCGATTGATATCCAAAACAAATTAGGATCAGATATCATGATGAGTTTTGATGAGTGTCCGCCATTTGATGAAAGCTATGACTACGTCAAAAAATCGGTGGAACGGACGTCTCGCTGGGCAGAACGTGGCTTGAAAGCTCATGCCAATCCAGATCGTCAAGGCTTGTTTGGGATCATTCAAGGTGCAGGCTTTGACGACTTGCGCAAGCAAAGTGCCCAAGACTTGATTAGTATGGACTTCCCAGGGTATTCTATCGGCGGCCTGTCAGTTGGCGAACCAAAAGCGGAAATGAATCGCGTGTTGGAATTTACGACCCCTTGGATTCCAGAAAATAAACCACGTTACCTAATGGGCGTTGGGGCAGCCGACTCCTTGATCGATGGCGTGATTCGCGGTGTCGATATGTTCGACTGCGTTTTACCAACACGGATCGCAAGAAACGGTACCTGTATGACTTCAAAAGGTCGTTTAGTCGTGAAAAATGCGCAATATGCCCGTGACTTTCGACCAATTGACGAGAAGTGTGATTGCTATACATGTAAAAACTATTCTCGTGCGTACATCCGCCACTTGATCAAATGTGATGAAACCTTTGGTATGCGTTTGACGTCTTACCACAATGTCTACTTCTTATTGAATCTGATGAAAAATGTCCGTCAAGCCATCATGGACGACAACTTGTTGGAGTTCCGTGAGCATTTTATTGAAGAGTATGGGTTCAACAAGGAAAATGCGAGGAATTTCTAACATTCTCTACTAAAATGGTGGGAATAATAGAGGAATTCTGATAAAGTATCTTATAGAAAGAAAATAAATCGAGGTGAAAAAAATGGCACAATCTTTACCAATGCTCTTTATGCTGGTTGCTTTAGTGGCAATGTGGTTCTTTATGAGTCGTTCACAAAAGAAACAACAGCAAGAGCGTAAAAATCTTTTAGAAAATATGAAAGCTGGCGATGAAGTCGTAACCATCGGCGGACTCCACGGCGTTCTTTCTGAAGTCAACACAGAAAAAAGCACCGTGATCATCGACTGTGAAGGAATTTTCTTAGAGTTTGATCGTTCAGCGATCCGCACAGTGAAACCTGGAACTGTTGCATCCGTTGAGACACAAATCGAACCAGCTGATGTCGAAGACGCAACGAGCATCCAAGACGAAACCAAAGAATAAGCACAAACGCACCGTCGCTTTCTCAGAAGCGATGGTGCGTTTTTTTAGTAGTCGGACAGTTTCTAAAATAAAACAAGCACCGCAGCAAAACAGAGATCGCTCGTTTTGCTGCAGTGTTTTGATTGCCTTCGCTACTCGATCGGAATCAGTTTCTTTGACGCTTGTTTGCCTTGATCTTTTGGCAACGTCAATTTCAAAATTCCTTCAGCGTAAGAGGCTTTGATTTCATCCTCTTTGACGTTTTCTAACAGGTATTGTCGCCGAACGCTTGTCAAGCTGCGCTCGCTGCGAACCAGACGTCCTTTTTCATCTTCGGTCGCATGATCCGTCTGGTGTTGTCCCGTAATCGTTAAAACCCCATTCTCATAGGTTACTTGAATATTTTCCTTAGGGATGCCAGGCAGTTCTGCTTCAACGAGAAATTCCTTGTCATTCTCGTGAATATCGGTTTTGATCAGGTTCGATGGAAACCCATCAAAAAAACTGCGGCCAAAATCTTCAAAGAAATCAAAAGGTGTCATACTGTATGAATCTGAGCGGCGTGGCACAATCTCATGTGTCATAAGAATCATCCTTTCTTTATTCTTTTGTTTTTACACTTTTTATTTTATTCATTTTTTAGCGAATTTCAAGTGATTTACTCGCTTTAAAAAAATCTTAAAAAACCTTTTATACCAACGTTTTACTCCTTGATTTTGGCGTTTTTTTACATTGCTTTGTTTCCATTTCTGCCTTCATTTCTCCTGCTTTTTTCGCGTGACAGTATATACTTAATGATATATACTAAAAGCGAAGTGGAGGAGGAAAAACATGGCACGTTATAGAAAACGAATGCTTGTTGCTTTGATCTATGCATTGTTGTCGTCGATTGCTTTAAATCTCTTTTGGCTGCCGGGAAATATTTATGCGAGTGGGATCACTGGTTTGTCGCAATTGTTGTCGCAGCTTTTAGACGAGCAGTTGAATCTGCAGCTTTCGATCCCGCTTTTGGTGCTTTTTTTTAATGCGCCATTGTTAGCGGTTGCTTGGGTCAAAATCGATCGAGAATTTACCATCATGACGGTTTGTACCGTCGTCCTGTCTTCTGTTATGATGAAGGTGGTACCGGTCATTGCTTTAACGACCGATCCGGTGATCTGTGCCGTGTTCGGCGGATTGCTGCACGGGGTGTCGGTGGGCTTGACATTGAACGACGATTTTTCAACGGGTGGGCTTGATATTTTAGGGATTTTAGTGAAAAAAGCCACTGGTAGAAGTATCGGCAGTTTCTTTATCGGCTTCAATGTCAGTTTGCAGCTAGCAGCCGGGCTGATCTTTGGCTGGCCCTATGCTTTTTATAGTGCCATTTCCTTCTTCATCAGTGGGCGGATGGTCGACTACGTCAACCTGAAACAGCGGCGTGTGCAGCTGCTGGTCGTTACAGAAAAAGCAGAACCCGTCATTACGACGTTGCAATGTGCTTTGCAGCGAGGCATCACGGTCATCAACGATGTCGAAGGTGGATTTGATCATCAACAGAAAAAACTATTATTACTGGTTATTTCCCATAGAGAACTCAAGACCGTCGAAGGCATGATCCAAGGAATCGATGAACAAGCGTTTGTCAGTGTTTCTTCTGGCGTCAGTGCCAATCGATCGTTTTATGAATGGTAGCAAAGTGAAAGAAAGTAGGAGAGACGTTGAAAAAACAAGCAGTATTTCAAGAAGTTGCCCAGCAGATTGCGCAACGGGTTCATGAAGGTACGTACGTGACGAGCCAAAAGCTTCCTTCCGATTATGATTTAGCAGAGGAATTTCAGTGCAGCCGTTTAACGGTGCGCAAAGCCATCGATCTATTGATTGGCCAGAATTTGTTAGTGAAAGAAAAAGGCAAAGGAACCTATGTCATGAAACAGCCCAAGATCCAAAGCGGCTCTGGCGGGCTCCAAAGTTTTACTGAAACTGCAAAGATCCAAGGGAAAAAGACCCGTACGGAAGTTTTGCATATCGAAACCGTCAAAGAGCTCCCGATAGAGATTGGGCAGCTGTTTGGCGATTATGGCAAGGAACCGATCGTTTATTTGGTGCGCTTGCGTTACTTTGATGATGAGCCGATGACGGTGGAAAATCTTTACGTACTGAAACGCTATCTGCAAGAAGACACCGCAGAACTCACGAAAGCTCAATTAGAGTCGTCTTTGTATCAAGTCATTGAAGCCAACATCGAGATTGGTTATTCCCATCAAGAGGTGGAAGCTGTGAAAAGTCCTGCCGATATTGCGAAACTTTTGCAGGTGCCTCAAGAGGAACCGATGCTTTTGGTCCATTCGATGACCTATTCCGCATCAGCCAAACCGATCTTATACGATACATCCTATTACCGAGCAGACAAATATACCTTCAAAAATACATTAGTGCGTCAAAAATAAAATCAATCCTTTAGAGGTGAAGACAATGGATCCACTCACAGCAAGTATTGAAGCCAATTGGTCAGAATTTCTCACACTTTTGGACGAAGTGATGCAGATCGCAAGCGTCAAAGGTGAGCCGGGGCCCCATGCGCCTTATGGCAAGGGACCACGAGAAGTGTTAGCATACATCATGGAAAAAAGCGTAGCATACGGGTTTCAAACAACGGTCATTGATGATGCGATCGGCTATGCCCATTGGGGACCAACGGATACCGACTATATCGGTGTGTTAGGACACTTGGATGTCGTCTCGGCAGGTTCTGGCTGGAGCTACCCACCCTTTGCACTAACTGAAAAAGACGGCAACTTTTATGGCCGAGGGATCTTAGATAACAAAGGCCCGATCATCAGCTGTTTGTTTGCCATGAAATTATTGAAAGACCTTGGTCATCAACCGCAATTACCGCTGCGGATCATTTTCGGTACAGATGAAGAAAGCGGCATGTCGGATATCCCGCATTATCTAGCGGTTGAGCAGCCACCGCGTTTTGGTTTTACGCCAGACTGCAAGTATCCAGTGGTTTACGGCGAACGAGGTGTCGTCAATGTGCAACTTGATTTTCCATTGCCCGCCCAAGAACAGCAGCTGTTAGCGGCGTTTTCTGGCGATCAATTCCGCGATCATGTACCAGACCACCTATCGGTAACCGTAGGCAGCCAGTCCTTTGAAGCACTAGGCAAACGTTCCCCTAGCAATGCCCCTGAGCTAGGGGACAATGCCATTACAAAGCTTGCCCAGCAAGCAGCACCGCAACTAGCAGCGACACCATCCTTGCAAGCAGCTTTGCAGTGGATCGCCCAAAGTTTTCACCAGCAGCACTATGGCGAAGGCATTGATTTGGTACTAGAAGATGCTGATTCAGGAAAGTTGATCTTGACCCCTGTGGTTCTCCAAAAATCCGCCAGTGGACTAGCGTTAGAAGTGGCCTTTCGCTATCCGGTATCGGTAACGGAGGAACAAGTACTCGCTGGGGTGCAAAAGGCATTGCCAAAAGGGGCAAGTCTTACGATCCTTCGCAGCATTCCGGGGTTCTGCCGATCAAAAGATGCCCCCGAAATCCAAACGCTATCGACGATCTATCACCAAGTAACGGGCAATGATCCAACCCCCGTGACGACTACAGGAGCAACCTACGCCCGCAAAATGCCAAACATCCTTGCTTTTGGTCCGTCTTTTCCAGGGCAAAAAGGGATCGCTCATAACCAAGATGAGTACATGGCGGTTGCCGATCTGCGGATGAATCTTGAAATTTATTTGCGCAGTTTACAAGCACTGACAAAATAAGCGAAGACACGAACGAAGAAGAGTTTTTCCATTTTTTTTGAGAAACTCTTTTTTAGTATAGACATAGTAGTATATACCGTATAGAATATACTTGAAAGCGCTATGAAAAATGGAGGGATATTTATGTGGGGAATGATTGCTACATGGCGGATGGCACACGATGGCGTGCTCGCTGCTAAAGCACTATTAGAGCAACAAGGCTCCTGCCAAGATGCAGTAGAAACAGCCATTAAAGCAGTGGAAGATTATCCATTTTATAAATCGGTGGGGTATGGCGGGCTGCCCAACGAAGAAGGCGTGTTGGAAATGGACGCTGCCTTCATGGATGGTGATACCTTCAAAATTGGTGCCGTCGCTGGGATCGTCGATGTGGAAAATCCTATTTCCGTGGCACGCCGCCTAAGTGAGGAAAAATTCAATAGTTTTCGAATCGGCCAAGGAGCGGTCGCTTATGCGCTTGCCGAAGGATTCCAGCCCAAAGAGATGCTGACACCGCGAGCCAAAACCATTTGGGAAAAGCGCAAAGCAGAGATCGCTGCCAACAACCTCGATCCCTATGACGGCCACGATACAGTGGGAGTAGTTGCGCTGGATGAACACCAAAGCATGGCAGCAGGAACCTCTAGTTCTGGTTTATTTATGAAAAAAAGCGGTCGTGTTGGCGATTCACCTTTGTCTGGATCTGGTTTTTATGTGGATAGTGAAATCGGCGGTGCCGCTGCCACAGGGTTAGGGGAAGACTTGATGAAAGGCTGCCTTTCCTACGAAATCGTTCGTTTGATGGGAGAAGGGCTAGCACCGCAAGAAGCATGTGATCAAGCCGTTTACGACTTTGAAGCGCGATTGAAGAAGCGCTACGGCAAAGCCGGCGCCTTCTCGCTGATCGCCTTAGATAAACAGGGTCGCTGGGGGGTGGCAACCAATGTAGAATTTACCTTTAGTGTCGCAACCACCAATCAAGCGCCTGCTATTTTTATGGCAACACCAGGACCTCAGCAGACAACCGTGATCGAACCCATCACGCAAGAATGGTTGGAGGCTTATGAAAAACGAATCAAAGCGCCGGTCTAACAACCGCGATTGAGAAAAACAAACATTGGAGGAATGGATATGGCAACGAAAAAAATCTATTTGTTTTGTGAAGCTGGAATGTCAACGAGTATCATGGTCAATAAAATGATGGAAGTCGTCAAAAAGCACAACATGCCTTTGACGATCGAAGCATTCCCTGCGATCCACGCAGAAGAAAAAGTCGAACAAGAAAAACCAGTCGCTATTTTGTTAGGTCCACAAGTACGACACTTAGATAGCAAAATGAAAGCAACTTTCGAGCCAATGGGGATTCCAGTCGGCACGATCGCGACAGAAGCATACGGCATGATGGATGGCGAACGAGCATTGAAAGATGCCTTGAGCTTGATCAAAAAAGCCAAAGCAAAGTAATAAAAGTGTTGGAGTAACAGGGGACTACGTGTTATCTGCCAGATAGCACGCAGATGGGAGGAAGAAAAATGCAGAAATTTTTAAACTGGTTAGAAAAAGTGTTAACACCGATGGCAAAGACGATTGGTGAAAACAAATACTTGATTGCGATTCGCGATGGTTTCTTATTATCCACACCGTTGTTGATCGTGGGTTCACTCTTTTTAGTCTTGACCAATTTTCCGATTCCAAATTGGAACGAGATGATGAGCGGTTTGCTGGGAGACAACTGGGCAACGATGTTGAATATGCCAGCAACAGCCAGCTTTGACATTATGACGATTTTAGCCGTTGGTGGGATCGGGTATAGTTTGGCAAAACAGTTTAAAGTTGATGCCATGCAAGCAGCCATTATTTCACTCGTTTCTTTTTTTATCGTGACACCATTTACGACCGTTTTCACACCAGAAGGCTCTACGGAAGTATATGAAGTTGGCAGCCTGCCATTACGATGGATGGGTTCTAGCGGTTTGTTCTTAGGGATGGTCGTTGCCTTGATTTCCACCAGAATGTTCGTTGCGTTATTACGCAAAGGGTGGACGATCAAAATGCCTGACGGTGTTCCCCCAACCGTGGTGAAATCCTTTGAGGCATTGATTCCCAGCTTTGTGATCGTGACGGTTTTTATGATCGCCAACTGGTTAGCCAACTTGACGTCTTATGGCAATCTGCAAGAGATCCTCTTTAAGTTCTTACAGACACCGTTGTTAAGTTTAGGAAATACTTTAGGTGCCATGATCATAGCCTACCTATTTTTGCATTTTTTCTGGTTCTTTGGGATCAATGGTTCCAGTGTGGTCGGCGCTGTCTTCAACCCTATCTTACGGGCATTATCTATTGAAAACTTAGATGCTTTTAAGAATGGCGCAGAAATTCCTAACATCATCACCGGTCAATTTCAAGACATGTTCGCGACCTTTGGCGGGGGCGGTTCGACATTGTCTTTGATTTTAGTCATGATCTTAGTCTGTAAAAGCCAAAGGGTCAAAAAACTATCACAGTTATCGTTGATACCAGGTATCTTTGGGATCAATGAACCAATCATCTTTGGGTTACCGATCGTCTTGAATCCAGTTCTGCTGATTCCTTTTGCTTTAGTGCCAACGATCAATATTATTATCTCTTACTTCTGTATGGATCTTGGGTTAGTCAACTATACCAATGGAATTCAACTGCCCTGGACCACGCCGCCGATTATTTCTGGTTTCTTAGTCAGTGGTTGGCAAGCGTCTGTTTTACAAGTCTTGTTGATCCTCTTAGGAATGGCTATTTATTATCCGTTTATCAAAGTCTTAGATAATCAATATCTAAAAGAAGAAGCGGATGCCGTTGAACAAGAAGAAGAGGAAATCAATTTTGACGATTTCGATTTTGATGATCTATAAGAAAAGAGGCGCCGCTCATGAAAAAAATAATTTTGATTCTCAATCATGTCACTGCAGGGATGGGAAGTGATGAAAATGCTCAGTTGCCGCCAAGCGGCAAAAAAGCTGCCCTTGGTCCAGGTCGAACCTTGAATCCACTTTTTCAAGAGCAAGACGCACAAATCGTTGCAACGCTTTATTGTGGTGACCAATATTATCACGAGCATCAAGAAGAAGTGAATAAAAAATTTGTGGGGTTTGCCAAAAAATTTGAAGCAGATGCCGTTCTTTGCGGACCTGCGATGCATTATCCTAATTTTGGCGAAATGGCAGCAGGATTGACGAAAGTATTCAATGCGCAAGGAATTCCAGGGGCTGCAGCGATGTCAGAGGAAAACCCAGCAGTGGCAATCTATGCCAAAGACATCTATATTTTGAAGATGCCGAAAAAAGGCGGGATTGGATTGAATGATTCCTACAAAAAGATGGCGCACGTTGTTTCCCAGCTTGCCCACGGGAAGCCTCTAACAGAAGTAGACCAAGAGGATTTGTTTTAAAGAGAAAGACGATCAGCGTTGGCTGGTCGTTTTTTTGTGTGAATCAAGCCAAACATGTTCGATGTAAGACATAAATCGACTAAGCCTGTTGATGATTTTTTTTTATTTACGTAGAATAGATACATGTTAGGAGGGATTCGATTGTACCATACCGCATTTGGAGTATATGGAATTTTGTTTCAAGGTAATTGCTTAGCCGTCATCAAAAAGAAGGCGGGACCTTATCAAAACCGCTATGATTTGCCGGGCGGCAGCATGGAAGCAGGTGAGTTGCTGGAAGACACACTGTGCCGAGAATTTAAAGAAGAAACCGTCATAACCGTTACTAGCTATCATCAATTAGGGGCAATTAATTTTCTTTACCCCTGGCACTATCAAGGAACATCTATGAATAATCACATCTGTGTCTTTTATGAGATTCAAACAACCGTTGGAAGTCTTGAGAAGAATGTTCCTCAATTTACAGGCCAAGATTCATTGGGAGCAGTTTTTTTCCCCATCGAGCAGCTAAATGAACAAAATGCATCACCTCTTGTAATAAAAGCTTGTGAGGTGTTTAAACAGAAGGCATTTACGGCAAGAAGCCAACGCCTAATGAAATGGGATGTATTAGAGGACCCTTCTTATGAATAATCCTTTCAGATCATATGACGTTTGACAGAAAAAGTGAAAAGAGCAGATGATCATATTTAGTAGGGATAAGGTGTTTTCGTAAATCCCTCCATTGTTCAACTTAGCACATGACATTTTTCTTAATAAAAACCGAAACTTTTGTCCACTTCTTTTCCTTAAAAGCTCTTGAAAACGCTTAATTTAAAGGGAGTTTAATAAAACTGTGAAAAAAATCACAAAAACTATTTACAAACGAAAAAAGATGTTGTATGATCTGTATGTGAAGTAGTTAACAAACAAAACATGTTTAAAAACTAGGAGGACATACAATGGCTAAGACATTGGAAAAAGAAGTGACAATCGACGTACAAGCAATGATCGACGATTTAGCAACGAAGGCAAATGTGGCGTTAAAAGAAATGGAAAGCTTTGATCAAGAAAAAGTGGACCACATTGTTCATGAAATGGCAATGGCAGCATTAGACAAACACATGCCTTTAGCTAAAATGGCAGTAGAAGAAACTGGCCGTGGTATCTATGAAGATAAAGCGATCAAAAACATGTACGCTTCAGAATATATTTGGAACAGTATCAAACATGACAAAACAGTCGGCGTGATCAATGAAGACAAACAAAAAGGCTTGATCGAAATCGCTGAACCAGTTGGTGTCGTTTGTGGGGTAACACCAACAACCAACCCAACATCTACAACGATCTTTAAAGCAATGATCGCTTTGAAAACACGTAACCCGATCGTTTTTGCTTTCCACCCATCTGCACAAAAATGTTCAGCAGAAGCTGCACGTATCGTTCGTGATGCGGCCATCGCTGCTGGGGCACCTGAAAACTGTGTGCAATGGATCGAACATCCATCAATCGAAGCGACTGGCTTATTGATGAACCACCCAGGAATTGCGATCGTATTAGCAACTGGTGGCGCTGGCATGGTCAAAGCAGCATACTCAACTGGTAAACCTGCATTAGGTGTTGGACCAGGGAACGTACCTGCCTATATCGAAAAAACAGCGAAAGTGAAACGAGCAGTCAATGACTTGATCGTATCAAAAACCTTTGATAACGGAATGATCTGTGCCTCTGAACAAGCAGTGATCGTTGATAAAGAAGTCTATGCCTCTGTGAAAGCAGAATTTGAAGCACATCAAGTATATGTTGTAAAAGCAAAAGAATTACAAAAACTTGAAGATGCCGTGATGAACGAAGGAAAATATGCCGTAAATCCAGCAATCGTTGGACATTCAGCAATGGAAATCGCGAAATTAGCAGGCATCAACGTACCAGAAGGAACAAAATTATTGATCGCTGAACTTGACGGTGTCGGTGCTGATTACCCACTATCAAGAGAAAAACTTTCTCCAGTTTTAGCAATGATCAAAGCAAACAACACAGAAGACGCGTTCGAAAAATGTGAAGCAATGCTTGATTTAGGCGGATTAGGCCATACAGCGGTGATCCACACTGAAAACGAAGACTTGCAATTAGCCTTCGGCCTACGCATGAAAGCTTGCCGTATCTTAGTTAACACACCATCTGCAGAAGGTGGTATCGGAAATATCTACAACGAAATGATTCCATCATTGACACTTGGTTGTGGTTCATACGGGAAAAACTCTGTATCACGAAATGTTTCTGCCGTGAACTTGATCAACGTGAAAACTGTAGCGAAACGGAGAAATAATATGCAATGGTTTAAATTGCCACCAAAAATCTTCTTTGAAAAGAACTCTCTAATGTACTTGGAGAAAATGGAAAACGTTGAACGTGTCATGATCGTTTGTGACCCTGGTATGGTTCAATTCGGCTATTGCGATACGGTCCGTGAAGTACTTGCTCGTCGTAAAAATGACGTGAAAATCGAAGTCTTCTCTGATGTAGAACCAAACCCATCAACAAACACCGTTTACGCTGGAACAAAAATGATGGTTGATTTCAAACCAGATACAGTGATCGCTCTTGGTGGTGGATCAGCAATGGATGCTGCCAAAGGCATGTGGATGTTCTATGAGCACCCAGATACTTCATTCTTCGGCGCGAAACAAAAATTCTTAGATATCCGTAAACGGACCTACAAGATCGACAAACCAGAAAAAACGCAATTCGTTTGTATCCCAACAACGTCTGGTACTGGTTCTGAAGTAACCCCATTTGCGGTTATCACTGACAGTGAAACACACGTGAAGTACCCATTAGCTGATTACGCATTGACACCAGATGTTGCAATCGTTGACCCTCAATTCGTAATGTCAGTACCTGCTTCTGTTACAGCAGACACTGGAATGGACGTTTTGACTCATGCGATCGAATCTTATGTGTCAGTAATGGCATCTGATTACACTCGTGGATTGAGCTTACAAGCAATCAAGTTAGTCTTTGACTACTTAGAAAAATCAGTGAAAACACCTGATATGGAATCTCGCGAAAAAATGCATAATGCTTCAACAATGGCAGGTATGGCCTTCGCCAATGCATTCCTAGGTATTTGTCACTCAGTAGCCCACAAAATCGGTGGTGAATATGGTATTCCTCACGGACGTACAAATGCGATTCTTTTACCGCACATCATCCGTTACAATGCCAAAGACCCGCAAAAACATGCAATGTTCCCTAAATATGATTTCTTCCGTGCCGATACAGATTACGCAGACATTGCGAAATTCTTAGGCCTTAAAGGCAAAACAACGGCTGAATTGGTTGAAGCATTGGCAACAGCTGTTTACGAATTAGGACAATCTGTGGGTATCGACATGAGCTTGAAGGCGCAAGGCGTCACTCAACAAACACTAGATACAACAGTCGATCGCATGGCTGAATTGGCTTACGAAGACCAATGTACAACAGCAAATCCAAAAGAACCACTAATCTCTGAATTGAAACAAATCATCGTTGATGCCTATAACGGCTAAACAATGAATCAAGAACACCCTGCGGTATCTTAGCTGCCGCAGGGTGTTCTTTTGTCGTTTCATTTTTTTTGAGAAAGCAAGCTGGCAGTTGCCGCTTCCTTGCCCAGATCAGTTAAGAATGCGAAAAACAGCAATCGAACAGGGGGGGATCATAAAAAAGGAGTGGATGTCTCCACTCCGTAAAAGTCTCATTTTTTCAGGGTATCGCCAAGGCGGCTGCTTTTTTGCTCAAACAGATAGGCTCGTTACTTGCTGCCGTTTTTCTTCAAGCGTAGCATCTGGAAGCTTTGTTTTTCCAAGACGACACGCAAAATGCCGTCATTCAATTCCGCTGTTTTTCCATTGACGGGTACAACGTTGTTCGGGGTTGCTTCGGTATTGACGGCATGCAAGTCTGGGTGGTGCAACACTTGATGGGTAGCGATTTGCAATGAATCATATTGACGCAAGTCGCAAGTGAATTCGTTGGCATCCTGCAAATCCTTATTTACCAAGAAAAAGGTCAAATAGTCATCTTCGTTTTCGATCGCAATGGCATCCACATAAGAAGCTTTTCCGTGGCTGCTATCGAAATCAGCTCCTCGAAGGATGCTATGCAACACGTGACCGCGACCATAGTTGCTGATCATTTCATAGGGATAAAAAATCGTTTGTTTCCAAGCGGCAGTATCGGAAGTCATGATCGGTGCGATCACGTTGACCAGCTGTGCCATGCAGGCGATTTTAACGCGATCTGCGTGATGAAGCATCGTGATCATCATGCTTGCGACGAGTAACGCATCTTCAAAGTGATAGACGTCTTCTAATTGTGGTGGGTGTTGACTCCAAGGTTCAATTTTTTGATCCTGTTCATTTGAGTGATACCAGACGTTCCATTCGTCGAAGGAAATATTGATCGTCTTCTTGCTTCGGCGTTTGGCTTTCACCGCATCACAGATCGCTGCGACTTGACTGATGAACTGATCCATTGCGACATTGCTTGCTAGATAATCTTGGCTATCGCCGTTACGGTTGCCATAATATTGGTGCATGGAGATGTAGTCGACTTGGTCGTAACAATGACTTAATACTGTATCTTCCCACATGCCAAAGGTCGGCATCGTGAGAGAAGAACTACCACAAGCGACGGTTTCGATCGTTGGGTCCACCAGACGCATCGCTTTGCCAGCTTCTTCTGCGAGACGGCCGTATTCATCGGCTGTCTTATGTCCTTCTTGCCAAGGGCCGTCCATTTCATTGCCTAGACACCAAAGTTTGATGTCATGAGGATCGGCCACCCCATGGGTACGACGGAGATCACTATAATAGCTGCCGCCTTTTAAATTGGTGTATTCAATCAAGTTTTTCGCTGCTTCGATTCCTCGTGTCCCAAGATTGATCGCCATCATCGGTGCCGTATTGACTTCTTTGGTCCAATCCATAAATTCGTTTAAGCCGAACTGATTGCTCTCGATCACCCGCCAGGCCAAATCGATTTTTGCTGGCCGTTGCTCTTTAGGTCCGACGCTATCTTCCCATTTATACCCAGAGACGAAGTTGCCTCCTGGGTAACGGACGATCGGCACATTCAACTGCTTGATCAAGGTAACGACATCTTGACGAAAGCCTTGCTCATCGGCAAAAGGACTTTCTGGTTGATAGATCCCTTCGTACACACAGCGCCCTAAGTGCTCCACAAAAGAGCCGTAGATCCGTTCGTCGACTGGTGCCAAAATAAAGTGTTTGTCTAAATACATCGTAGTTTTCTTCAATTTTGCAACCCCTCTCTTTTCTTTCATTGTAGCGATAGTCCATGAAAATAAACACTACATTCTGTCTTATTCTATTGACGTTTTGTCCGTTTTCTTTATACTAAAGGCAAGTAGGAAGGAGTGAGAAGTTGAACGTAACCTATTCAGGATTTCAAATGCACAATGCTGTTTCCGATCATATTTATCGACCCTCTGGCTTAAAGCATTATCTTTTCGTGTTGACGTTGTCTCCAATGGTTTTCACTTTTGAAGATGGTCATCAAGAAACTAGTGAAAAAGGTAGCTGCATTCTTTTTCCTCCAACCGTCTATCAAGATTATCGTGGCAAAGAAGATTTTTTTAATAGCTTTGTTGAGTTTCAAACGGATCAGGTGATCGAAGAAACCTATGCGATCCCTTGCAACCAACTGTTCCAGCCGAAAAACATTCAACAAATCAACAAATTGATCCAAAAGATCAATCATGAATCCTTGTTGCCGCAACGGCACACGGAAGAATTGATCGCGGCGTATATGACAAATCTATTGGTCTTACTTGAACGCAGTTTTGAAGAAAGCATCCCGCAACCACAACACGAACACTATCAACTGTTTCAAGCGATGCGGTTGAAAATGTTAGTCAATTGTGAGCAGCAATGGGATTTTTCCCAGTTTAGCCGAGAGCTTTCCATCGGTAAAAGCCAATTCTATAAGCTCTATCAACAGTTTTTTCATACAACGCCCAAAGAAGATTTATTGCAAGCTCGGTTTCAAAAGTTTTTTTATTTACGCAGCAACGAAACACTAACGATTCGAGAGGCGGCGTTTCAATCTGGGTTCCAAAATATCAACCATTTTAATCGGCTCTTTGCGAAGCGCTATGGCTGTGCACCGACAAAGTACCAACAGGAGCAATAGGCAGGTCTGATCGGTAAAAACGCTGAAAAAAATCCGACGAATTCTTGACGGATGCAAGAGAAAACGGGACAATGTCATTAGGAGGTGGCGTATGGATACAGAAACGATCGTAAGCGAACTTTCTAAACGTTCAAGCGAATTGGAAGCGCTACAAAGGGAATTGGGTCAAAGCCAATTAATGAATAATGAAGCAGCACAAACGTTCATTTTTGACTTAAAGGATTATTTAGATAGCTTAAAGCTCGTAACGGATTTAGTACCGTCAGCGGCAACTACAACAGTGGAAGTTGACCAGTTGTCGTACGTCTTAGGTGAACAAAATCAAAGCATCCAGCAGCTGCTGGTCATTTTGGAAGAAGCCGAAGCAAACGACGACCAGCGCTTTTTTGGCAAAAGTGCGGGAGAGGTGCGGCGGATGATTGGCAGTCTGACTGGGATTTTGGAACTAAACGGTCTGTTGCTGCAAGACAATCGTGGTTTTCAGCAAGTCGTGAAGGAAACTGGACCGCTTCAGGTGACTGAGACAAAGGAAGTCCCTGAGAAAAAAGGGTTTCTCCAAAAGCTTTTCGGGAAATAAGCACTGATCGTCAATCAAAACATGAATCACTTGTACCAAAAAAAAAACGGCGCTTCACAATGCGTGAAGAACCGTTTTGTGGTACAAGTATTTTTTTGCTCTTTGCCAATAGAAACGTAGAGATCAGAAGGTACCGACGCTGAAACCTTAGACTGAAATCGAACTTCTGGGGGGGGCATTCTTCAATCCCGTAAATCAGAAAGGTGTTTTCGGTAGCTTTTCTACTAGCATTTGCCAATAATTTTTTGCTAGTAGTTAAGCTGAATAGTTTTTCTCTGATTCCCTTTGCTCATTGTTATTTTGTCCGCTGTGATAGTGACATCAAAGGGTGGGATCTGATCAGAAAAGGCATTGCCTAAACACGCAACGAGCCATTCCTGTTGTCCGGCGAGAACGGTTTTGCTTACTTGAGGGATGACTGTTCGACTATAAAGTAGATTCGTGTTGGGTTCTGGCATCAAGAGGGTACCCTCTTGATGCGTCGCGAAGGTTTTGATACCAACACAGCCAACCGAGCTTTGATAAAAGGTGCCTTCTTTGCTAGAAAACGCAGTACCATCAGCCGGTGCTGCAAAGCTGCCATTGACCAGTTGCAACCTTCGATCCGTTTGAATCCGATGGTAACGCAGATGCCAAGGATACATCGGAATCACAAAGGTTTCGATGATGACCTGTTCGTAGGGACGCCAGCGACTATAGACGTAGTCATCTTCAATCGCAAAGGCTTCATAACCAAAAGCCGTTTTAAAATCCGTCTGCCCTTCTGAGATCGCCAATGTATTATCATAAGCACCTTGTTTCAATAAAACGGTTGCTTTCGGTACGCTAAACCCAAACGTTGTCGAATAGACAAACTTTTCGTATTTGGCATTGCCGTGAGCATGTTCGTGGGAATGCTGCCCCACCGTGAAAGCTTGCAATTCTGTGCCTTCTTGGTTATGCACCAAGAGCATCCGACTATGAAGATTGCGCACCTGTGTGGCAAAGGTTGGCACCTGCTCCTCAAGCGTCCAAAATTCAGCATCCGCTGGGATTGCCAATACACAGAAATTTTTGAAAGCCCAATAAGGCGATCCTGGTGCGTTATAGCCTTCAGCCATATTTAGGTTGGGGTAGGCATAGCCAATACTTAAAAAGCCTTCTTGCGTAAAGATTGGTTGGCGAAACCAGTAACGCATGTTTTGTAACAGTAAATATTTTCCTTCATTTTTTGTGAAGCCTTCATATTCTATATCGGCGAAAGCACCGACGGCAAAGAAACTTGATTGCGCAAACCGATACGTTAGACTACGGCCAAAAGGTAATGCCGCACCGGTTTTTGTGAACCACTGCTTAAAGGATTGAGCAAACGTAGCGGCTCTTTGACGGTAGTTAAACTGATAAGGGCATTGGGAACGACAGGTAAGAACACTGTAAAGGAGTCCGTAGTATTGCATCCCAAAAGGAATATAATAGTCGATTTGATTTTCATAGCCATCAAAATACCAGCCGTCTGCTAAGTAATACCTCTCGATCTCTTCTTGATCAGCCAAAAGGGTGGTTTCTACAAAAGGCAATGCTGCCATTTCAAAGAAGGTATTGACTAAAATCCGAAAGAAGAGCCAATTGGTTTTAGGGATCGTGTGCTGATTGATCTGGTTGAGCCAATCAAAGAGATTCGTTTGCTCTCTTGGTGTGAGGCGATCCCAAAAGATCGGTTTGGTAAAAATCAAATAGCTAGCAAGGGCACCCATTTCCACAAACAATTGGTCATAGTCATGCAATTTTCCCCAGTACTCCTGAGAGGTCGGGGTGGTGCCTGCAACGATCCCGGCATTGGCTTGTTGAAAAAGTTTTGGGAAACGAAGACACGCTTCTTCTTGGCTGAACAATGGGCCCAATCCCCAGAGTGTCCGTAAAAAGCCTTCGATGTCACTCTTTTCCTGAGTGTACACCGCTCCTGAATTTCCTAGGTGGACCCTCCCGGGAGTTCCTTGTTGTGCCATACATTCGTATATGGGAGTGACCAGATCAACAAGGGCCTCTTCTAGATCGGTTTTGGTTCGAAGAGGGTTCTTACTTAATGCTTCTTGGAAGTTTCTCATGCAAACAGCTCCTTTTAGTTGTTATTTTACTTTATTTAGTAAAATAAAGAAATGGAAACTGTTGCATTTCTCGGTTTTAAGTAAAAAAATAGTAAAAAATCGCTGGAAACAGTTACATTTTTTTGTCGACATCGCTATAATGGAGAAAATACGAGAGGAGCTACATGCAATGACCCAGATTTCCTTAACGATTTATGACCAAAAGCATCAAGTAAAACAAGGCAAACGAGCACCTGAAAGTGAATCTACCCTTCTGCAAGCGACGGCGGAAGACTTTGTCACGTTGGCATCCCAAGAGTGTTGTTACGAGGACGGAGATAAAATCGTTGTTTCGCTCTCACGCAGCGGACAATTTGTGTGGGTCACACTCGATGAAACGCTGGCGACTACTTTGGTGTACATCAAAGGCAACGAGTGGATCTACCCCGTAAATCTTAGTAAAAATGCCAAAGAAGCTGCGCCAGAAGGCCGTTTTGCTGGGAAAAGTCACTATTTGAGTGTGCGGGTAGCAACAAAAGAAGAACTAGCGGCTTACCGCAACGTCGCCTTAAACCCTCATGATCAAAAAGAATTCTTGGGTGCCTATCCGCATGCCCATGCCAATGTTGAAACAAGAGATGATGCGACGTTTTTCGCTTGTAACGCTATTGATGGCATTTTTGCCAATACGTCTCATGGCAATTATCCCTATGGCTCATGGGGGATCAATCAACAAGCAGATGCCGCTTTGACGATCGACTTTGGTCATGAGGTCAGCATCGACCAATGTGCGCTTACGTTACGGGCGGATTTTCCCCATGATAGCTATTGGCAACAAGTCACGTTGGCGTTTTCCGATGGGAGTCAAGAAATCTTGCATACGGTCAAAAGCAGCCAGCCTCAACGGTTTTCTTTCCAGCCGCGAACGGTCACTTGGGTAAAATTGCATGAACTGATCCAAAATGACGATCCCTCACCATTTCCAGCGTTGACCCAAATCGAAGTCTTCGGACGCTCTATTCAGGAGGAAAACGCGTGAATCCAGCAGAGGTAAAAGAAGAAATTTTACAGGCGGCACAGGCTTATCTTGACACTGGTGAGATTCCCTATTTGCCTTATCAAGGCTATCAAGAGTATCTCGAATCGGGGAATCGTGTTGTCTTCGAATCCCATTATTTTGCCCGCCGACGGATGTTGGTGGTTTTAGGACTTGCTTATGAAATGGAGCGTAAGGCAGCGATCAAAGTGCTGCTGGAGCAAGTGATTTGGGAAATCTGCAATGAATATACATGGTGTCTGCCAGCGCATCTGCCGATTGTCGATGGCCAGTTTTCTTCGCAAGCGCGCCACACAGTCGATCTTTTTGCAGCTGAAACTGGGCAATCCTTAGCGGAATTGTTGATGCTGATTGGGGGAGACCTTTCACCAGTCATCACAGAACGAGTGTTGTATGAGATCGATCAACGGCTTTTTTTACCCTTCGAGGAGCAAACCTGGGAGTGGGAGACAAAAGAGAACAATTGGTCCGCGGTCATTGGTGGCTGTCTTGGAATGACGGCGCTCTATGTATTGCCGAAAAAAAGTGAGCGACAATTGCGGATGATCAAACGATTGGATACCGCAATGCAAAGCTATCTTAACAGCTTTGGCGAAGATGGTGCTTGTGTAGAAGGTGTTGGATACTGGGCGTATGGGTTTGGTTATTTTCTGTATTATGCGCAATTGTTAGCAGAAGTATTGCAAGAAGACACCTACCTAAAGCAGCCTAAAATCAGAAAAATTGCCGCTTTTCCTTATTACACGATGATTTCTCCAGGGCATTACATTCCTTTTTCTGATTATTCGGCGATCGAACTGCCTAGTGGTTTGGTCAGTTATTGCTACGAGCATTTGGGCGTGGCGGTTCCCCAATTATCGGGGGTCAGTCCGTTAGATTTTGATCCTTGCTACCGGTTTGCCCATAGCTATCGAAATTTGTATTGGCATAACGAAGCGATCACACGAGAAACGAATGCCTCGTTTCATCACTATTTTGAACAAGCGCAGTGGTTCATGGCAAAAGATGTGCAGCAGGATCTCTTTTTTGCTGCCAAAGGGGGGAGCAATCAAGAAAGCCACAATCATCTCGATGTCGGTCATTTTGTCTTAGGAACGACGGAGGAGTTGTTTCTGACGGACCTTGGTGCAGGGGAATACACGAAAGAGTATTTTGATGACAACACGCGCTATCACTACTTTCCCGCAGCCGCAATCAGTCATTCGCTGCCGATCATCAATCAGCATACCCAACGCGCAACAGCCGAGGAAGCAACGGTGCTGCAGGTCAATGACCAGCAATTTGACTTAGACCTCAGTGCGTTCTATCCGAAAGCAGCGGTTACTGAATGCCAGCGGCGCTTCATTGTCTCGCAACAACAAGTAACGATCGAAGACCATTTTGTCTTTGCCGAGCACCAACCAAAGAATCTAGTGGTAGAAAACTTCATCACGAACATACCACCAATGGTGCAAAATAAGACCGTTCAACTAATGACAAAAAAAGCACGCTGTGTTCTTCGTTTTACCAGTGATAAGATCCAAATACAGCCAGTCACTTATCAAGACCACCATGGTGTACAGGCACAAGTGTATTTGATCCAAGCCGAATACGCGCTTGAGCAGACAGGGGAAATCAAAACGACCATTAAAATAAAAAAAGGGTGAGAAGGATGCGGTGCTTCCTTGCAATGACGTTGATCAATGCAAGAAGACACCGCAGCTTCTCACCCTTCTTTTGGTTTTGCGGTAGATTGACGAATCACCAGCTGGGTACTTAAAAAGATTCGTCTGGCGATCCCAGGATTTTCGATGCGGTTATAGAGTAGCTCTAACCCCGTTTCACCCATCTCTTCAGTAAATGCTTGGACCGAAGAAAGGGGTGGAGAGACATAACGTGACACCGAAATATCGTTGATGCCCATAACACTGATGTCTTCAGGAATCTTGATTCCATGAGCCGTTAGCGTATGAATGACCCCGATCGCAAAGGCATCATTGGCTGCCAAAATCGCAGTCGGCAAGTGATCCTGCCACAAAGCCAATGCCTGCTCCGTTAATTCTTCCCCCGTTTGGACATCCAAACGACTATTTTCTTTCACGATGAAATAATCCTCATCAAACAGCTGATAATGCTGCATCATATCGACATAGGTGTTGACCGTTGGCGTTTTGTACCGCCGATACCCATACATATTTTGACTTTCCTCGGCGCCGATAAAGGCGATTTTTTGATGACCAAGTCCCATCAAGTGAGAAAGAGCCAACTCGGTTGCTTGCGTAAAATCGGTATTGACAGAATCGTAGTCATCCAGCGGAAAGTTACTGCCGATCACACAGAGGTTGGGGTGTAGCTCATGGAGCTTCTTGACCCGCTCTTCTGTAAACTTGCCGATCGCCAGTAAGCCGTCGACGGACTGGATCACTGACTCATCAAGGTTGGAGATTTTTAACAGATCACAACCCAGTTCGGCGGCGCGTTTTTCCACACCTAAACGAATCGACATATAGTAAATGTCTTCCAATTCTTCATCATCCATCCGCCACTGAACGATCCCGATCGATTTGTTGTGTTTTTTTGGTACATCCACTGGTAGTTCACGCTGCTTTTGCTTGTTTTTGTATTTCGTATAATTTAGTTTTTCAGCTGCCTCGAAAATCTTTCGTTTGGTTTCTTCGGTCACTGAAAGACTAGGATCGTAGTTCAGAACCCGTGATACGGTTGATATTGATACCTCAGCTATGGTCGCTATGTCGGTAATCGTAGCCATAGAATCCCTCCTCCAATGCTTCTCCTCTTCAGTATATTTCTTTTTAGTAAAAAAACCAAGAGAGAAATTGCCCTCAAGTAAAAATTTTACTTTTTTTAGGAAAAACTATTGATTATTTTCCTAAAAAAAAGTATGATTTGAAATGAAGAAAGCGTTTTAAAAAATGAGGGTGGCATGAATGAAGTGGATTAATTCGTTATTTATCCTGGGTCTACTTATGGGGTTGACTGCTTGTTCTCCAAATGAAGCAACGCAGACGCAAGCATTTTCCCAAAGCAGCGAAAAGCAATTAAAAGAACGAGCGCTTTGTTATTCTGACGAAGATTTTTCGCAAGGTGTCGTCCAGTTGCATGAATTCGTGAAGCTATCTGGCACCATCGTGAAGAGTGATGCGAAAACAGCAGACATTGAGAAAGGGGATCGATTTATTTTAGAAACAGCGGCTGGACAGTACCAAGTATTCAATGAACAAAGTCAGCAATTGAAACTACAAGAAGTGGTGACGATCTACGGAGAATATTATGGGTTTATTAAAGCGACATTGATTGAAAGGAAGGATGCGGATGCAATCACAGAAGCTGCAGCAATTGAAAAAGAATAAATTTGAAAGTTATGAAGATGTAGCAGCCGGCTTCAAAACGATCATGGATCAACTCAAACCCGCTTTTGCAAGCAGTCGTCCCGGATACTTGGCTTTAGGCAGCCATGGGACTGTCTATGAGAAAGAGGTACAGGAACTTGAAGCGTTCTTGCGACCACTTTGGGGACTCGCGCCTTATCTAACCCAGCAAGAAGATTCATTCATGGAAACCTATCTCTCAGGAATTATTGCGGGTACAGATCCAGAGAGTCCCGATTATTGGGGTGTTGTGGAAGACTTCGACCAACGAATCGTGGAAATGGCTTCGCTAAGTACTTTTTTACTATTAAACAAAGAAAAAACGTGGGATGTTTTATCCCAACGCCAAAAAGATGATCTCCATGCGTGGCTGATCCAAGTCAATCAACGAGAAATTCCTGCAAACAATTGGCATTTCTTTCGGGTTCTCGTCAATGTAGCCATGAAGCGTTGTGGCAGCAGCTTTTCTCAAGAAAAAATCGATGCTGACTTGGCATTGATCGAGACCTTTTATTTAGGGGAAGGATGGTACTGTGACGGAGTAGCCACTCAAATCGATTATTATGTATCTTTTGCGATCCACTACTATAGTCTTCTGTACTGTCGATTTGTCCCTGAAGATCTTGAAAGGGCAACGAAGTTCAAACAACGAGCCACCGATTTTGCTCAAACCTTCAAGCATTGGTTTGCAGCAGGTGGTGCCGCCGTTCCTTTTGGTCGAAGTTTGACGTATCGCTTTGCGCAAGTTTCTTTCTTCAGCGCATTGGTTTTTGCGGATGTTGAAGCATTGCCATGGGGAGAGATCAAGGGGTTGATCAGTCGTCACCTGCATCAGTGGATGCAGCAAGACATTTTTACTTCCGAAGGGATACTGACGGTCGGCTATTCGTACCAGAATCTGATCTTTGCCGAAGGTTACAATGCACCAGGTTCGCCTTATTGGGCGTTAAAAACCTTTCTTTTGTTAGCGGTACCAAAGGAGCATCCCTATTGGCAAGCCACTCCCACGCCATTAGCGATCGCTGAAAGAACACTGGCTCATCCCATCAGTAAGAACTTTTATCAACACAATCAAGACTTGACGCATGCCTTGATGTTTCCTGCAGGACAATTTATCAACTATCAAAGTCATGCCAGCAGCAAATATAGCAAATTTGTCTACTCAACGACGTTTGGCAATAGCGTGCCCAAGAGCAATTATTGGTTTTATGAAGGAAATTATGACAACACATTGGCTTTGTCAGAAGATGACCATTACTTTCGCACCAAAGGATTGGATCGCCAGTATCAGCTTTTACCTGATCGGATCATTCATGAATGGGATCCGTGGGAAGACGTGAAGATAAAAACAACGATCATTCCACTGATAGGCAGTCACCTTCGCATTCATGAGATCAATTCTCAGCGCGCCCTTTCTTTCTATGAGGGTGGGTTTTCATCACCGAAAGAGGCAACTGCCATCACTGAAAAAACCGCAAGCAGCGCTGCGGTACGAACATCGATCGGCTATTCGAAAATCGAGGTGATCGCTGGCTATGAAACGAGCGATGTCTTACGAACGGAGCCCAATACGAACCTCTTGTATCCTGCAACTTGGCTGCCGTATTTAACTGCTCAACGACAAGCGGGAAAGCACCTGTTCGTTTCCCTCGTCACCGGCTTGCTTCCACAAGAACAAGAACAAGCAGTGACCGTCGAAGTGACAACAAACAACATTACGATCAATCAATCCGGACATATGATCCAGGTTGAGCGAATAGGAGGAAAAAATGGAAACCAGCTATGACGTACAGCTATCACAATGGGTAGCCGAGCAAATCGACTTCACCGTTAATCAAGTAAGAAAGAATACTAAGACCTTTGACACGTTGGTCCCACCTGCAGCAAGTGAACAGCTTGTCTATCGACCAGAAGCCAACCATGATTGGACGGCGAGTTTTTGGACTGGCATGTTGTTTTTGAGTAAAGAACTGACGGGATCAACAGAATTTGATGAAACCATCGAAAAACAGCTGCACTCTTTCCAAGAACGATTGAACCAAAGAATTGGACTAGAAACCCATGATATCGGGTTTTTGTATAGTTTGACTGCGATTGCCGACTATCGAGTGAACGGACGGGAATCTTCGAAAAAACTCGCGATTGCCGCCGCCGATCTATTAATGGCCCGTTACTCACCCAAAGCCCAGATCATTCAAGCGTGGGGCAATCTCGATGATCCGCAACAACGGGGGCGCATCATTATTGATTGCTTGATGAATTTGCCGCTATTGTATTTTGCTTCCCAAATGACCGGGGATGAATCCTACAAAAAAGCAGCCTATGCTCATGCCAAGCAGACCCAGAAATACATCGTGCGAGACAACGCCACGACGTACCACACCTATTACTTCGACGTTGAAACTGGAGCGGCGATCGGCGGCAATACCCAACAAGGCTATGCTGATGATTCCTGCTGGGCAAGAGGGCAAGCGTGGGGAATCTACGGATTTACGCTTAGTTACCTTTACACCGGTGATACCAGTTTCTTGAAGACTGCTCAAGACCTTGCGGATTACTTTATTGCTGAATTACCGGCGGACAAGGTCAGTTATTGGGATTTAGTGTTTAGCGATGGTAGTCAGGAAGAAAGGGATAGTTCGGCCGCCGCCATCGCAGTCTGTGGCTTGTTAGAACTGGCGAAACATTTACCGATCACGCAGCCAAACCAAGCCGCCTACCAGAAAAACGCCTTGGCGATCTTGGCATCGTTAGCCCAAAACTATACAACGATCGACCATCCCGAATCAAACGGACTTTTGATGCATGGGGTTTATGACAAGAATTCCCTCAAAGGGGTCGATGAATGCATGATCTGGGGCGATTATTATTACATGGAAGCGCTGATGCGGGTGTCACAAAGTTGGTATTCCTATTGGTAGTTTTAGGGGCGACCCTTTAAAAAAATGTTTAATGGAGGAATAAAAATGCACTTTTTGAAAAAAGGTTTATTAGCAGCAACGATGTTTGGGACGATCGCAGCTTTGGCAGCCTGTGGAGGCGGAGCGACAGATGATTCCGCTGCTTCTGAAGATGGCGACATCAAATTGACCGTAACCACTTGGAATTACGATACGACACCTGAATTCGAAAAACTATTCCGTGCCTTTGAAGAAGCGAATCCGGGCATTACCGTTGAGCCTGTCGATATTGCTTCAGATGATTATGATACCAAACTGACGACCATGCTCTCTTCCGGAGATACGACAGATATTTTGACCATGAAAAATTTACTTTCTTACTCTAATTATGCGTTGCGGGACCAATTGGTGGATCTCACCGACCATATCGGATCATTGGATATTGCCCCAGCGCAAGAAAGCTATGACATGTATGACGTAGAAGGCAAAACTTATGCACAACCGTATCGGACGGATTTTTGGGTCTTGTATTATAACAAAAAAATGTTCGATGAAGCAGGCTTAGACTACCCATCAAACATCACCTGGGACGAATATGAGGAGCTTGCCAAGCAGCTAACAAAACCAGACGAACAAATTTATGGTGCGTATCAACACACATGGCGTTCTACTACTCAAGCGATTGCAGCTGCTCAAAATGGTGCCAACTTGATCGATCCTCAATACGACTACTTAGAAGAATATTATGATCGTGCATTGCGGATGCAAGACGATAAAGCACAAATGGACTTTGGGACAGCAAAATCAACGAAAGTTACGTATCAATCACAATTTGAAAATGAAAAAGCAGCCATGATGTACATGGGAACTTGGTATATGGGTGCATTGATGACCAATATCGACGATGGCAAGACAGATGTCGAGTGGGGCATTGCGGAAATGCCGCAAAATGAAAAAGGGGAAGTAACGACATTTGGTTCTCCGACTGCTTTTGCCATCAATAAAAATTCAAAACATCAAGAAGCTGCGCAAAAATTCTTAGACTTTTGTTCCGGTGAAGAAGGCGCCAAAGTATTAGCAGAAGTCGGTGTCGTTCCTTCGTATAAGACTGATGCCATTGATGAACTTTACTTCTCCCGTGAAGGCATGCCCGCCGATGAAGTATCGAAAAAAGCCTTCAATCCAGAAACCGTCGCGATCGAGTTTCCTGTCGATGAAAATGGACCAGCGATCGACAAAATCTTGCAAGAAGAACATGACTTGATCCTTTTAGGGGATGAAACACCAAAAGAAGGCATTGCGAATATGGAAAAAAGGGTGAAATCTGAAACCGAATAGTCCTAACGAGAGAAGGGACTTGGGCAAAAAAGTTCCTTCTCTTTATTAATGAAAGGGGGCCTGCTGGCAAGCAGCAGGAGACAAATATGGAAATAACCTCAAAATCAAAAGCAGCCAATAAGTTGAAACGCAAAAATACGCTAACCGCGCTGTCTTTTATTGCACCGAACTTTATCGGCTTTTTCTTATTTACCTTAGTGCCAGTTGTGTTCTCATTGATTCTGGCTTTCATGGAATGGGATTCCTTTAGTTCGCCTGAATTTGTGGGAATGAAAAATTTCAGCAAAATGCTAGGGGACGACACCTTTTGGATCTCGTTAAAGAACACCTTTCTCTATACGATTGGCGTCGTTCCATTAACGTTAGTATGTTCCTTAGGCTTAGCGATTTTATTGAATAAAAAAGTACGTGGAATGAAGTTTTTCCGTACTGCCTTCTTCTTTCCTTATGTCACCTCGTTAGTTGCGATCGCTGTCGTGTGGAACATGTTGTTTCACCCAACGATGGGACCAATCAATCAGTTCTTGAAATTTTTTATTGAAAATCCTCCTGGTTGGACCTCCAGCTCTGATTGGGCTTTGACGGCGATCATCATAGTCAGCGTCTGGCGTGGCATGGGGTATTACATGATCTTATACTTGGCAGGGCTACAAAGTGTGCCAAAGGAATTGTATGAAGCGGCTTCGATCGATGGGGCCAACAAGTGGCAGCAGTTTCGCAACGTGACGTTGCCGTCCTTACGACCAACGACCTTCTTTGTTTCGATCATGCTGGTCATAAACTGTTTCAAGATCTTCGATTTGGTCCAAGTCATGACTGCCGGCGGACCCGGTCGAGCCACCAATGTCTTGGTGTATCAAATTTACAACGAAGCGTTTGTGAAATTTAATTTTGGTTACGCATCTGCGATCGCCATGGTCTTGTTTGTGATCGTTTTGGGCATCACGGTGATCCAGTTTAAGTGGAACCAAAGACAAGAACGGGTGTAAGGAGGGAGTACAGATGGAAAATACACTGAGTAAAAAGAATGTTCAAGCCAAACCAAAACAAAAAGCCAAGCTGTCGGTCGGCAGTGTCTCCTTGATTCTTTTATTAACATTTCTCGCGTTAGTGACACTGATCCCGTTTCTCTGGATGATCTCTGCTTCTTTTAAGACCAATAACGATGTTTTTAGCGTACCGATCCAATGGATTCCAAAAAGTTGGCACCCAGAAAACTATACGGTGATCTGGGATCGCATTCCTTTGCTGACTTTTTTCAAGAACACAGCATTTTTGAGCGTCATCATTACCTTGATCCAACTGTTTACCTCTAGCTTTGCGGCTTATGGGTTTTCGAAGATGCATTTCAAAGGACGCGACCTGTTGTTTCTGACATACATCGGTACGATTGCGATTCCTTGGCAATCCTATATGATTCCTCAGTTCATCATGATGCGCCAGTTCGGGCTGACAGACACGCTTTGGTCTTTGGTCCTCTTACAAGCCTTCAGTGCCTTTGGCGTCTTTTTGTTGAAACAATACTATAGTAGTATTCCTGATTCACTGTGTGAAAGTGCGCGGATCGATGGTTTGAGTGAGTGGGGGATCTATCGAAAAATCATTCTACCACTGACGAAGCCCGCTTTAGCGAGTCTGACCATCATCACCTTCGTCAATACATGGAATGATTATATGGGACCATTTATCTACCTCTCCTCAACCGAAAACAAAACCATTCAGTTAGGGTTGAAAATGTTTGTCGGCTTATATGATGCCGAGTACGCCCTGATCATGGCAGCATCTGTGGTCTCCATTTTGCCAGTGGCGATCGTCTTTTTAGCAATGCAAAAATACTTCGTAGAAGGAATCGCTACTTCGGGAATGAAAAATTGAGGTGATCAATCATGTTTACCAAACCTACCTTTGAAAACAATCTTTACATGCGGATCTTCCGCTGGCTATATATTGGCTTTGCCCTGAATATCAGTTTTTGGGTCGTGAACACACCCTACACCCTCACGGCAATGTTCTTGGCAGTCGATCCTAGAAACCTCCTTTGGTTTGCATTGGCACTCTTGCTGATTGGTCCAAGCATGATCAGCCTCCTGGCTGCGATCGATCGCTTTGCAGAACACAAAGACATCGATCCAGTAAAAGATTTCTGCTACTTTTTACGAACCTTTGCCGTGCGCGGGTTTCTCTATTGGCTCATCGGCTGGCTGGGGAGTGTCATTGCGATCGTGGATATTCTGTTTGCGATTCAATTTGAAAGTGGCAAATGGCTCGTTCCTTTCTTTCTTTTGTTAGGGATGCTTTCCATAGCTCTTAGTATCAACGCGTGGTACTTCCAAGTGCGTAATCCAAAAGCAGCTAAGAAAGATGTCCTGCGTACCGCACTTTTCTTCACTTTGAAAAAATGGCCTGTTAGTTTGTTAGCAACCTGTTTGTTTGTTGCCGTTTTTGTCGCCTTGATTTTGAAGCCGCAATTTGGCTTTACTCTTTTTCCAGTCCTTTTTTTCGGACTCCTTTATTTAAACTTACGGAAATTTCAGATAAAATAGAAAGAAAGTCGTCTACGAATAAAGGAGACGACTTTTTTTAGGAGAAAGGGGGGCTTGAAAATGGCAGAAACAGTCACACTTCAACCGATTACCGAAGAAATGCTTGCTGAACTTTGGTCGATCAGCTATGGACCAAAGGCAGATTTAGAATGGAAAAAATGGGACGGACCGTATTTCCAAGACCCCGTATTGACGTGGGAAGAATTTCGAACGGGGTTTGGCGCTAGCTGTATCGACAACCCGTTACGTAAAGCGATCAGCTATCAAGGTAGAATCGTGGGGATCGCGACCGCTTATTGGGAAGACAATACCTTGCAGCAGTGGTTGGAATTCGGGATAGCCATCTATGATGCTTCCCTTTGGAATCAAGGCATTGGCAGCCAAGCAATTCGCCAGTGGATCAATGAGTTGTTTGAATCACAGCCTCATATCCAGCGTGTCGGGTACACCACGTGGTCGGGCAATCACCGCATGATGAAACTAGGAGAAAAGCTAGGGATGACCAAAGAAGCCCAGATCCGCAAAGTCCGTTTCTGGGAAGGCACCTATTATGATTCCATCAAGTATGGCATCTTGCGAGAAGAATGGGCACAGCAGAAGTGAAGGTAGGGGATACGGCAGCCAATGTCGTATTCCTTTTTCTTTTTTTACAACAAATCAAAAAAATTTCTAGCATTACAGACAATAACCATGTACTATCTCTATGTAATACTTTATAATAATTCCAATGTACAGATTAGAAATATTTTAAAAAAGTCGGGAATAGCGTTTGAAGTTCATTCTCAATTAGTCTAAAATAGTGAGAAAGAAAAGATACTGGAGGGAAAGAAATGTCAGTTTTAGAAATCAAAAATCTACACGTCCAAATCGAAGATAAAAAGATCTTAAAAGGCGTTGACTTAGTGTTAAAAACTGGAGAGATCCATGCCATCATGGGACCAAACGGTACAGGGAAATCAACCTTGTCCGCTGCCATCATGGGCAACCCGAATTATGAAGTGACAGAAGGAGAAATTTTGTTCGACGGCGAAAACGTCTTGGAAATGGAAGTGGATGAGCGAGCTCGCTTAGGTTTGTTCTTGGCGATGCAATACCCAAGTGAAATTCCAGGCATCACCAATGCAGAATTCATGCGGGCAGCGATCAATGCCAAACGTGACGAAGACGACAAAATCTCTGTCATGGATTTCTTGAAAAAATTAGATGAAAAAATGGATTTATTGAATATGCCCGAAGAAATGGCGGAACGCTATCTGAATGAAGGCTTCTCTGGTGGAGAAAAGAAACGAAATGAAATCTTGCAATTGTTGATGCTAGATCCAACCTTTGCGATTTTGGATGAGATCGACTCTGGTCTAGATATCGATGCCTTGAAAGTCGTAGCAAAAGGCGTCAATGAAATGCGCGGCGAAGGCTTTGGCGCTTTGATCATCACCCATTACCAACGTCTGTTAAACTACATCACACCAGACGTGGTTCATATCATGATGGAAGGCCGTGTCGTGATGACCGGTTCGGCAGACTTAGCCAAACGCCTAGAAGCAGAAGGCTATGCTGGGATCAGTAAAGAGTTAGGGATCGACTACAAAGAAGAAGAAGCGTAAGGAGGCAAGGTAAATGGCAAAATTACAGGATTATCTTGAACAAGTCAACGTTTTTTCAGCGTTAAAAGAAGAGCCTGAATGGATGTTGGAATTACGCCAAGCAGCCCTTGCGAAAGTGGATGAACTTGCGTTTCCAAAAATCGAGCGGGTGCGTTACGAGCGTTGGCCATTGTTCAATATCGACGAACAAGCACTTGCTGGTGAGTACGCTTTGTCAGAAGAAGAAGTGGCAGGCGCAGTTCCTGCCTTTGACGCGATGGATAACCATCCGACCCTCGTTCAGTTCGATGGCACCACGATCTTTGAGCAATTACCGCAAGAGTTGATCGACAAAGGCGTGATCTTTACCGACTTGTTTACAGCAATGAAAGAAGTACCAGAGTTGGTTAATCAATACTATATGACCAAAGCAGTGCCAATGGACGAAGACAAAATGACCGCAGCACATGCGGCGTTTATGAATAGCGGCATGTTCTTGTATGTACCAAAAAACGTGGTGATCGAAGAACCCCTTGAAGCGATTTTCTACCACAATGGCAATAGCCAAGCGCATTTCTTCAAACACATTTTGATCGTTGCCGATGAACACAGTGAGTTCAGCTACTTGGAACGTTTCCAAACCAAAGGCGACCAAGCGAAAAAACTGTCAGGCAATATCGTAGTGGAAGTAATTGCCAAAGCAGGCGCGAAGGTCAAATTCTCTGCGATTGATCAGTTAGGTGTCAACATTACTACGTACATGAATCGTCGCGGCTACGTATTACGAGATGCGATGGTAGATTGGGCGATCGGAGTCATGAATGACGGCGACGTCGTGGCAGACTTTGATTCTGATCTTGTAGGCGAAGGCGCGCATTCGGAAGTCAAAGCGGTCGCAATCAGTGCTGGACGCCAAACACAAGGAATCGATACCCGCGTAACCAACAAAGCACCGCATTCCATTGGTCATATCCTGCAACACGGCGTTATCAGAGAACGCGGCGTCTTAACCTTTAACGGTATCGGACACATTTTAAAAGGAGCCAAAGGGGCGGACGCGCAACAAGAAAGCCGTGTCCTAATGCTTTCAGACCAAGCCCGTGGCGATGCTAACCCAATCCTTTTGATCGATGAGCACGAAGTAACAGCCGGACACGCAGCCAGTGTGGGACGGGTCGATCCAGAAGAAATGTACTACTTGATGAGTCGTGGGTTGCGCAAAGAAGAAGCGGAACGTTTGGTGATTCGTGGTTTCTTAGGATCCGTCTTGACCGCGATCCCAGTCAAAGAAGTGCAACAAGAATTGGTTGCCGTTATCGAAGGGAAGTTGCTCGCATGATCGATGCCCAAAAAGTGAAACAAGCGTTTCCCATCTTGGATCAGCTCGTAAATGACGAACCATTGATCTACCTCGACAATGCCGCCACTACGCAAAAACCAGAGGCGGTGCTACAGGCAATCACCGATTATTACCATCAAGACAATGCCAACGTTCATCGTGGGGTTCATACCCTCGCAGAACGGGCGACCCATTCCTATGAAGGCGCACGAGAAAAGGTTCGCCGTTTTATCCATGCGAGTGAGACGGCGGAAGTGCTGTTTACTCGAGGGACGACCACTGGTTTAAATTGGGTCTCCCGCAGCTACGGCGACCGTTTTGTCAATGAAGGCGATGAAATCGTGATTTCTTATATGGAACATCACTCCAATATCATCCCTTGGCAGCAATTAGCTGCTCGGAAAAAAGCTACCTTGAAATATATCCAGTTGACACCAGAAGGCACCTTGGACATGGAAGATGCCAAGAAACAGATCACAGACAAAACCGCCATCGTTTCGATCGCGCACGTTTCCAATGTTTTAGGCGTGATCAATCCGATTGCAGAGCTAACCAAATTGGCGCATCAGCACCAAGCCGTCATGGTGGTGGATGGTGCTCAGGCTGTTCCACATATGGCAGTTGATGTCCAAGCACTGGATTGTGATTTCTATGCCTTTTCTGGCCATAAAATGTGCGGACCAACTGGCATCGGTGTCTTATACGGCAAACGGCAATGGCTGGATCAAATGGAGCCCGTCGAATTTGGCGGTGAAATGATCGATTTTGTCCATCTGCAAGAAAGCACGTGGAAAGAACTGCCGTGGAAATTTGAAGCGGGCACACCAAATATTGCCGGCGCGATCGGCTTAGGTGCAGCGGTCGATTACTTAACAGAAATCGGCTTAGAAAACATCCACGCCCATGAAGCAGACTTAGCTGCCTACGTTTTGCCCAAACTGCAAGCCATTGAAGGTTTGACCATCTATGGTCCCCAAGAAGCAGCAAAACGCACGGGAGTGATCGCCTTTAATCTAGCAGGCATCCATCCTCATGATGTTGCCACCGCTTTAGACATGGAAGGCATCGCGGTACGGGCAGGTCATCATTGTGCCCAACCCCTCTTGACCTATTTGCAAGTCCCAGCGACTGCACGGGCCAGCTTTTACCTGTATAATACAAGAGAGGACGCCGATCGACTGGTTGACGCCATCAAGCTGACGAAGGAGTTTTTCCAACATGGCACTAACGAAATTAGATAATTTGTATCGACAAGTCATTCTGGATCATTCCAGCCACCCACATCATCGGGGCACCTTGGATGATTCAACGTACAAAGTCGAATTGAATAACCCTACCTGTGGCGACGTGATCCACTTGGAGCTCGCTGTCGAAGGAGACACCATCAAAGACATCGCGTTTACTGGCGAAGGCTGTTCCATCAGTACCGCCAGTGCATCCATGATGGGGGATGCGATTATCGGTAAGACACTAGCAGAAGCTGGTGAACTTTCAGGCTTGTTTTCTGAGCTCGTCCAAGGAAATGACATTCCCCAAAGCGATCGTTTAGGCGATGCTTCCATGCTTGGGGGTGTGGCGAAGTTTCCTGCACGCATCAAGTGTGCGACCTTAGCTTGGAAAGCATTAGAAAAAGCCATTGCTGCCGACAGTACACAAGCATCTGTCAGTCACAGCCACGCCAATGAATCTGACACTGAAGAAACCAGCGAATAGACAACCACACTACAAAAGGAGTGAGAACCATGGGTGTACCCGAATTAGAAGAATATAAATTTGGCTTCCACGATGACGTGCAGCCTGTTTTTAGTACCGGCGAAGGATTGACCGAAGACATCGTCCGTGAAATCTCACGGGTCAAGCAAGAGCCAGAATGGATGCTTGAGTTCCGCTTGAAGTCTCTTGAAGCCTTCAACAAGATGCCCATGCAAAACTGGGGCCCAGACCTGTCTGACATCGATTTTGATGCCATCAAATATTACCAAAAACCAAGTGATCGTCCTGCCCGTGATTGGGATGACGTACCAGAAAAAATCAAAGAGACCTTTGAGCGCATTGGTATTCCAGAAGCCGAGCGGGCATACCTGGCTGGCGCTTCTGCCCAATACGAATCAGAAGTCGTTTACCACAACATGAAAGAAGAGTTTGAAAAACTTGGCATCGTCTTTACCGATACCGATTCAGCCTTGAAGGAATACCCTGAGCTGTTCAAACAATACTTTTCAAAATTAGTCCCACCAACCGATAACAAGCTTGCTGCTTTAAACTCAGCCGTTTGGTCAGGTGGTACCTTTATCTATGTACCAAAAGGCGTTCGTGTCGATGTGCCATTACAAACCTATTTCCGGATCAATGCCGAAAATACCGGTCAGTTTGAACGAACATTGATCATCGTTGACGAAGGCGCCAGCGTCCATTACGTTGAAGGCTGTACCGCCCCAACCTACTCAAGCAATAGTTTGCATGCAGCTATCGTTGAAATTTTCACCCTAAAAGACGCTTACTGCCGCTACACCACCATTCAAAACTGGTCAGACAACGTCTACAACCTAGTAACCAAACGGGCCAAAGCCTTAGAAGGTGCTACCGTTGAATGGATCGATGGCAACCTAGGTGCCAAAACAACCATGAAATACCCAAGTGTGTATCTTGATGGCAAAGGCGCACGAGGCACGATGCTTTCCATTGCCTTTGCAGGTGCCAACCAAATCCAAGATACCGGTGCAAAAATGATCCACAATGCACCAAACACCTCCAGCTCCATCGTCTCAAAATCAATTTCTAAAGACGGCGGTGCAGTAAACTACCGTGGACAAGTCACCTTCGGCAAGAAGAGCGCAGGCTCTATCTCCCATATCGAGTGTGACACCATCATCATGGATGACCTATCGAAATCTGATACCATCCCATTCAATGAGATCCACAACAGCCAAGTGTCCCTAGAACACGAAGCCAAAGTCTCCAAAATCTCAGAAGAACAACTATACTACCTAATGAGCCGCGGCCTCTCCGAAAGCGAAGCAACCGAAATGATCGTTATGGGATTCGTCGAACCATTCACCAAAGAATTACCGATGGAATACGCAGTCGAATTGAACCGGTTGATTAGTTATGAGATGGAAGGGTCTGTGGGGTAATAGGGGTACACTATTACATTCAAAGCTTCATTGACTTGATTAGTATGTTACTGTTTTCCATAAAATAATGAAAAAGGAGTACTCTAAGGAGTGCTCCTTTTTGTATCTTCTTTAGGCTTATTGTTATTAAATTCCTTCAAGAAAAAGGTAGTAATGTCCAACCTACAAAATATAGATTGAACATTACTACCTTTTTCTTAGAGTTTTATCAATTAATAGTTTTCCGAGTTCATAAATTGCTGTTAAAACTGCGATACAAAAAAGTAGTGCAGTATATTGTACAAGAAAAACTATGTTGAACCATAGCCCATAGACCATTGGGAAAACGACTAAAAGACAAACATATAATTCTATCTTTCGTCTTTTTCTTATTTGGAACCATCTTTCGTCTGTCAAAACTAAAACCCCTTTAAGTTAAATTAAAACCGTTAGCCCGTATTCGATCATTGAATTTTTTGGTCAAGCAAGTGATGCCCTCAGCTAAGTATAAGAATAATTGAGAGCTACCAAATAAATATTACCTTATTATCTATATTGGAATAATTTTATCGCAAAAGAATAAATTTAGAATATTCGGACTGTTTTCTCGTCCCAAAATAAGTTGACAATCCGACGAAAAAACTGATTGATAACGGTATCAATCAGTAAGAGCTTAAAACGATCGAAGATTAGTATTACTTATCCACGTTTTCTTTAAAATAGTCATCAATGTACGCCTTAATTTTTTCAAAATCTTTAGTCAGAAAAAATTTAGAAGGAACTTTTATGATGGGGAGGTTATTTTCATTATCAAAAGGAGCGAATGGCTCAGGAAGAACCAAGTAATCAACAGTATCTTTATCTCTCAGATAATTGATTGAAACATCGTAAAACGGTGAAAAATAGTCTTTGAGGCTTGTGTCTCTTTGATAAAGAACACAAGGAGTTAATGGTGTGTAAGATAATCCGTTGCTCAACACTAAGACAAAACAAATTCTTTTCATAAAAAATCACCTTTCCTTTCGATTAAATACTAGCGTTATCTCAACAGTCAAGGATTCGTTATTCATTTGGTAAATCCATTTTAATAGACAAATGGATAAAATAGTAGTGAGCAATAGAAAAATGATTCAGTCGTTGGGTAAAAGGGAACCAGCAATCACAAGTTGTTCCTTTAAAAAACAAGAGATAGGAAAATACCAAGAACAATTATGATTAAGATTTCTAATGCTCCTTCCAGAAATAAATTGTTGTCTTTTAAAAATATCGTTTTCTTTTTATAGGGGAACCAAAATGACTGGTTTGCGTAGTCTGGCGGATATACGGAATCTAAAATACCACTGATAAACAGTAATGGAATTGCTTTGAAAATATTGTCATGGAAGGCTAAATAAATATAGTATGTTAACAAAGAAATTTGAGCGATCCGCAGATGTCTTAGGCTGGTAACTGTATAGTTCATCAAATCATCCTTTCGTAAATGATTATCTCATATTGAATGATTTGGTTAAATTAAAATTATAAAATATTTATTTATATTAATATTGAAAAATAAATTCTTTTAATTTACTAAACAATTTATAAATATCCTAAACAGAGGATGTTTAATGAATTGTCAAATGGGATTTTCAGCTATTTATTTTAGAACGTCTTAGAGAGGATTCGTTTGAAAAGAGTTTCAGGATAATAAGTTAGTCTATTAAATCATTAGCAAAGTATGCACGTTGGACGAAATTAGTAGATTAATCAACAGCGATTTTTTTAGATAATGGTTATTTTGCTAAAACAAAAAATTACCAATTTTGTCTTTAATGCTTTAAGAGCAAAATATGCAATGATATACTAAAATAAATAAACTTAATGGAATAGACACTAAACGGAGACTCTAAAATATGACCAACCAACTAATCATAGAAGATCATCATTTCAAGAAAGGTGAGCTATCTAGCATAACGACGGCTTATATCGATCAGTACCCAGTCGTTTACATACTCTACAACCGAAATGAAAAGAAAAGGCCTGTTGCGTACATTGGTCAAACGGTTCAAGTGAACAAACGATTGAAGCAGCACTTGAATAACTCTAAGCGCAGAGAAATTAAAGAAGTCTTGCTGATTGGACATGAAAAATTCAATCAATCAGCGACCTACAATATCGAAACCAATTTGATCAATCACTTCATTGGGGATGAGCAGTTTCAGTTACAAAATGTCAGTCAAACAAGACAGGTGCAGATGCATCAGTATTATGAAAAAGAGTATTATGATGAAGTGGTCTTCCAAGAGTTATGGGAAGAATTGCAAAGGCGTCAATTGGCGAAGCACTCAATCGATACGATTCGCAACAAAGATGTATATAAATTATCCCCTTTTAAAGAACTGACGCCAGAACAGTTAGATATAAAACTTGAAATCATTGAGTACTGTAAACAAGCGATTCAGCAGGATGAGACACAAAAAGTCTTGATGATCGAAGGAGAAGCTGGAACGGGAAAGAGCGTCCTTTTGGCATCTCTCTATAACACCCTTCAAGACTATACAAAGTCAGAGCCTGTATTAAAAGGCACCGATAACTATTTGTTGGTCAACCATTCAGAAATGTTAAAAACCTATCATACAATGGCAGAAAGTTTGCCAAATTTAAAAAAGAATCATATGCTAAAGCCAACTTCCTTTATTAATAAAACAGATAATCAGAAGTTGCACCCAGACATCGTTATTGTGGATGAGGCCCATTTGCTTTTAACGAAGAAAGACAGCTATAACAGTTTTCACTATGAAAACCAACTAGAAGAGATTATCAAGCGAGCAAAAATCACGATTTGTATCTTTGATCCGAAGCAAGTATTGAAAATCAAAAGTTATTGGGATCAGGACAAATTGGATCAGTTTCAGAAAAGGTACAATGCTTCTCGCTTTAAGCTAAAAGATCAATTAAGAATGAAAAGTAGTCCACAAATTATTCAATGGATCGATGATATCGTAGAAAAACGTGTAACACCGATTCCAGAATCGACAGCATCTTTTGAGCTTCAGATTATGGAAACCCATGATGCGTTGAAGAACAAAATCTTTTCTCTCGATAAAAAGGAAGGTCTGTCACGGATCATCTCAACATTCGATTATGTTCATAAGAAAGACGGAGCTTCATATCTTGTAGATCCTGGTGGGATCAACCTGCCATGGAATACGACCGATACGAAGCGAACATGGGCGGAGCGACCAGATACAATCAGTGAAGTCGGTTCAATCTACACCGTCCAAGGGTTTGATTTAAACAATGTAGGAGTCGTCATTGGCCCTTCCGTTGATTACGATCCAGAGACCGACCAGCTTGTCATCGATATCGATAAATATGAGGACAAAGGGGCGTTTACGGGACGTGACGATATGAACCAAGAATTGACGAAGAAAGCCAAAGAAACGATCATCCTTAATTCATTGAATGTATTAATGAAACGAGCAATCAAAGGGCTTTACATCTATGCAATCAATCCCAATCTGCGCCAAAAACTCTTAACCCTACAAAACGAAAGGAGCCAGGCCTACCATGCAAAACCAACCCTCTTCAATGGAACGGATCAATAAATTCCGAGATGATCGCAATTGGCGACAATTTCATAATGAAAAAGATCTAGCTATTTCTATCTCCATCGAAGCCGCCGAATTGTTGGAGATTTTTCAATGGAAAACACCTAAAGAAGCCACTCAAGATTTCGAACATTTAAAAGAAGAAATTGCCGATGTTCTGATTTATTCCTATATGCTGGCAGACAATTTGGGTCTTGATATTGATGAGATCATCAAAGAAAAGCTGGAAAAAAACAACATGAAGTATCCGGTGAAAGAAAGTAAAGATTCGAAAAAGAAGTATAATGAATTGTAACAAAAAGAAGCAAGGACGCTGCAGGTTCTTGCTTCTTTTTTTGATGGAATAGGAGCAGCAACGGCTTTCTGAATTCATCTGCGATTGGTTACGAACGTCAAAAATCTGTCATAATTGAGAAAGTTGAAGATAACTTCAAATTGGTTACAATTTTTCGGAAATTTGAAGTTAACTTCAAATAAGCGCAATTTTTGATAAAGAATGAAGTTAGACCTAGTATCTGCTAGAGCAAAACAAGATTATCCTATCCGAAAATGAAGACAAGATCATCGGTAAAAAATCGGCAACAATGAAGGCCGTTTTCTATCAAAAATATTTCTCCCCCAAAAACCTAAAAAACCTATTGCCCCCCAAGCCCTCTTACTGTATAGTAAACAAGAATATTTCATGAAAATAACCAAAAATAACTAATTAAAAAGACTTTGTTATTGAAAATTGCGATTAAACGATGCTGTAAACGGAATGTAAGAAGGAGAAAACAATGACGTATCTAACAAACAATCTTGTGAATTGCATGATCACTTTAGGGTTTATCTTCATCCATCTATCTTCAAATGTTATCTCATCCAGAAAACTAAACGTGCAATACATGAGCTCCTTTGCCGCTGGTGTAGGGATCTCCTATGCGATCGTTCATCTATTGCCCCATTTGGCGTATTTTCAAACGGTGTTGATCGATGAATTTGGCTGGGATTCGGGGATTTTTTATAGTCATGGGGTCTATGGCATCGTTTTGTTTGGCTTAGTCTTCAGTTACGTGATCTACAAAATCGATGAGCGGACGTTTATGGTGTTAGAAAAGAAAGACATCACCAGTGCCAAAAACGCCTTTTTTTGGTCGGATATCGCTTTTCATGTGATCTACAATATCATGATCGGCTATATCGTGATTGCCAATACGCTATCAGAGCGTTTTTACATTTTGACCTACTTTATTGCTTTTGGTTTGCACTTTCTCATGAACGATTGGCTGCTCTATCACCATCATGGTGCCCTTTATAACAAATATGGTCGTTTTGTGCTTTCCTTCAGTATTTTCGCGGGAGCGGCGTTCTCCCTCTTTGTATCATTGCCCTACTATTTAGTAGTCATCATTGAAGCCTTGATCACCGGCGCTTTGCTGGTGAATATCATCAAATTTGAGTTACCCAATGAAGGGGAAGGCAGTATTCGTGGGCTATTGGTAGGCACGATCTGTTCTGGAATTTTGTTTGTATTTGTCTAGCGCGAAAAGGAGGGCTGAATCATGGATGATTCGGTCCTCCTTTTTTTATAAATACGCAAAGCAATCACTATTTTCTATTTCAATCGAACAAATCACAATAGTTTTTTATTTTTTTGACCATTATTTGCAATTTTGTTGCAATGTTCGCTTGCTTTTCCCAAAGACATTCTATAGAATGTAAGCGAATAGAAACCAAAAAAATAGGCACCTCGTATCTCTGCGCCAACAGATTTACGAGGCCCTGATCAGTCACTCACTATAGACAGTTGACCAATCAAGTTGCCATAGTTGATCGCCAAAGGCATCAACGTGTTTATTGTACCCGATTTCCTTGTCGATTTCTAGTAGATTCAGGCAGGTTTTTGGGCAAAAACCGGGGGATGCTGGACGCTTATTTTGCTATGCCAAAGGCATTGGACAATCTTGTCCAATGCCTTTTTTGTCGTTTGAAACGGTTCATGCGCAGGATCGTTTGCGGCAAATAAAAGGTGTGAAGATCAGTTGAGAACAGTTGCATGGAAAATAGGCAGTCATAGTTGAGAAATCCAATGCCTTGCGTTCTTACTGTGTTCATAGCAATAGCGTTTTGGCGATCAGGACTTCAATCCTAGGTTCTTGAAGGTGGCAAGCCTTGGTTTCTATTCACACTTCGAAAAGATACCTGAACGCACTCTTTCAGCGATCTTTTAAGTTTAAGGAGGAAGCTTATGAAGGATTCGTTAAAGAAATTTATGGAAGAAAAGATGCTACCATGGGGAATGAAAATTGGCGGTGAAAAGCATCTAGTTGCTATCCGTGATGGACTTGTCACCACGATGCCTTTGATTATTATCGGTTCTATTTTTGTTATTTTATCTAACGTTCCATGGGAAGGCTTTAACCTATTTGTTACGAGTATTTTTGGCGGGGAATGGCGCAGCAAATTAGACTTTGTCGTCCAAGTGACCTTTGGTGTGATGGCGCTGTTCAATTCCTTTGCTATTGCGTATAGTTTAGCAACCACATACCGCGTCAGCGGTTTATCTGCCGGTGTATTGGCAGCGTCGGTTTTTCTTTTAGTCACTCCGATTGAAGACGGCGGCATTCAAATGTCTTATCTTGGTAGCCGCGGGCTGATCGTAGCAATCATCACCAGTTTGATCACGGCGGAGATTTTCCGATTATTCGTACAAAAGAATATCGTGATTCGCATGCCAGAAAACGTTCCCCCGGCGGTCAGTCGCTCCTTTATTGCATTGATCCCCTCATTCTTTTGCCTCTCGCTTTTCTGGGTGATTCGTTTATTAGTGGAATCATTCGGCAACACGAATATTCATGATCTGCTGTACAGCCTTGTGGGACAACCTTTATCGATCATTGGCGGAGGCTTTATAGGTGGTCTATTTGCCATTATGTTTACGTCATTGTTTTGGTCAGTGGGCATCCACGGTTGGGACTTGGTCTTGAGCGTCCTGCAGCCGACATGGATTCAAATGATCGATGAGAATCGGATCGCTTTTCAAAACGGTGAAACGATTCCGCATATCATCAATTATACCTTTATGAATACCTTTGTCTGGATTGGCGGTAGTGGGGTGATTTTGGGCTTGGCGATCTTGCTATTAGTCAGAAGTAAAAGTAAGTATTTAAAAGAGTTGGGGAAACTCGGATTTCCATCAACGGTTTTTAATGTCAATGAACCCATCATGTTTGGGTTGCCTGTTGTCATGAATCCATTGATTTTGTTCCCATATATTCTGACGCCGGTCGTGTGCTATGTCATCTCTTATACGACAGTTGCCATGGGGATCGTCCAACCTGCCGTCGTTTTGGTTCCCTGGTCAATGCCGCCAATCATCGGCGGTTATCTAGCCACAGGCGGACATATTTCGGGGGCAATCTTACAGCTGGTGAATCTGACGGTTTCTATCGCCATCTATTATCCATTCTTCAAAATGCTAGATAATCGGACATTAGCCAGTGAACTCGGTTCAGAAAGTGGGGCATAAAATGAAGACAAAACGATTATTGAATTGCACGGCAGCTGATTTTAAATCATTTGATAAAGACCAACTATTGGAAAGTATCCGAGGAAGTGCCGGTCGGACGATCGTAGCAGAAAATGATGTCCAAATCGATCCGATGTCTAGAGGAATCACTAATGCTGAATTCGTCGCTGCATTTGGGGCGGATTTGATTTTGCTGAATCTATTTGATTGCGAAAACGGCGCTATCAAAGGATTACCGACAACGGATGACCCCATTCGCTTTTTGCAGTGCTTAACGGGGCGGCCTGTTGGGGTCAATCTTGAGCCTGTCGACGATTGTGCGGAGCAGATGGAACAGTTGACAACTATCGCTACGGGGCGTTTGGCAACAAAGAAAAACATGGCTCGTGCAGAAGCACTTGGATTTGATTTTATCTGTCTGACAGGAAATCCTTCCACTGGCGTTTCAAATAAGGAAATCACAGCGGCAATCCAACAAGCAAGAGCCGTTTTCTCTGGGATCATTATTGCTGGAAAAATGCACGGAGCTGGTGTCAATGAACCTGTGTTGGATGAAGAAATTGCGTCTGCATTCATTCAAGCGGGAGCCGATGTTATTCTTGTACCCATTGCAGGCACGATTCCTGGTCTGAGTGAACACCGCATGAGTGATCTTGTAGCCTTTATCCACCAAAAAGGGAAGTTGGTCATGGGCACCATCGGTACTACACAAGAAGGTGCAGATATAGGCACGATCCGTGCCTTGGCATTGACTAGCAAACGTGCCGGCTGCGACCTTCATCATATCGGAGATGCAGGTTTTTCTGGGACCGCTGATCCCGAGAACATCTTGCAACTATCCATCGCCATCAGAGGCAAGCGCCATACCTATCACCGAATGGCCGTCTCAGTGAACCGATAGGTGGAACAAATCGGCACATGCCTATGAAATGCAAGAATTGTTAGAAGAATTTTTCGTAGAATGTTGAATAATGAAGCAAGACCGAAACAGAGAGTGAACTCTTTGTTTCGGTTTTTTATAGTGAGTAGCATTGAAGTGTGGATAAAGTGTTTTTATAATAAATCTATTGGAGGTGCGTATGTTTAAGATAGGTGAATTTTCAAAGCTCTCTCAAGTGAGTATCAGAATGTTGCGTTACTATGATGAGATGGGTCTATTAAAGCCCGATAGGATTGATATGTTTACTGGTTATCGACTGTATTCGGCTGTTCAATTGCCTGAACTCAATAAAATACTCTATTTACGTGATAGCGGATTTAGTGTAGCAGAAATTGCGGTGTTGCTGAAAAACCCAGAGCAGGACTTCCTTGCAGAACAATTAGAAAGAAAAAAAGATGAAATTGAGGCAACTATAGAGGCGGAAAAACAAAAATTAATCAAACTAGAAGTAGCTAAATTAGAATTGACGAAGGAACGAACAGAGCGCCATTATCAGGTCACAATGAAAGCAGTCCCGAGTTATCATGTGCTCTCCCTTCGCAAAGTCATACCAAATTATTTTGCTGAAGAGGAACTGTGGAGAGAACTAGCCACTTTTATGGAGCTTCATAAAATAAAGAATTTCGGACAATCATTTTCGATTTATCACGACCAAGAGTTTAAAGAAAAAAATGTCGATGTTGAATTGTGTGTGCAAGTGAAAGCAGGCCTGCAAGTAGATTCCAAAGTATTTTCTATCTACGAAACGGAGGCAGTGCCAATTATGGCGTGCACGATGGTGTACGGTGCATTCTCCAACATAGCCAACGTCTATTTGTCCTTGGCTGAGTGGCTACAAGAACATCCTTATTACCAAATGGACGGACCAGACAGGCAAATCGTGCATCGCGATCCTTGGAATGAGCAGGAGGAAAGCAATTATTTGACTGAAATACAAATACCACTCATAAAACGATGAGTAGCAGATTTTTTCTATTTTCTCTTGACTCTCACATTGTGTCAGGCACTATTCTAAGAGCACAAAGAGGAAATGGAGGAAAGAAAATGACAGAATATAAACTACAACCGATCGGAATCATTCAAAACAATGAGGACGGATGCTTGCTCAAGCTAAAGAAAGAATATGTTCCAGCTTTGGCAGGGATTGAAGGATTTAGTCACCTTCAATTAGTATGGTGGTTCAGTGATTTTGCGGATGCAAAGTATCGAATGATTTTGGATGCTGAGCAACCCTATAAACATGCGCCTGAAAAAATGGGGATATTTGCTACGAGATCACCCATTCGACCAAATCCAATTGCATTAAGTGTTGTTCAAGTGTTATCAGTCGATGTTAAGAAAGGAATTGTTTCTATTCCTTATGTTGATGCAAACGACCAAACGCCACTAATAGATATCAAACCGTACACACCAAGTTTGGATCGAGTAGAAGTGCCCAGAGTTCCTTCCTGGTGCCATCATTGGCCGAACAGTTTAGAAGAATCTGCTGATTTTAATTGGGAAAATGAATTTAATTTTTAGAGGATGAAAAAATAGAGGAATCAATCGGAAGATTGTTGGCGCAACAATGAAAATTTAAGCAATGTCGATGTTCGATTCAAGTAAAGAAAAAACGCGGTTTGTTTTTAAGGGACATCCTCCGCTATAATTGGGGGGAACATTAGGAAGAGCGAAAGGAGTACACCACATGCTAACAGGCAACAAAGTCACTTTAACCCCTGCGGAAATCAAAGATAAAGAAGCGGTCTATCAATGGTGTTTTCACTCTGAAACCACAAAATATCATTCCGGACCACCTTCTTATCCTAATGCACCGATCGCCACTGAAGCAGAGTTTTTTGAGGACTATCAAGAGTATTACTTTACTGGTGCCCAACCGCAAGATGGCAGAGGCTTTTTGATTCTACATGCAGGTGAACCGATTGGCTTTATTAGTTACTCGTCGTTTCATCTAAAAGACGGCATAGCAGAATTGGATATCTGGTTGAATCGAGAAGCTCATTGCGGCAAAGGATTTGGTACCGATGCGATCGTCACCCTCGGTGATCATTTACATGAAACATTCGGCATTCAAAAATTGATGATGCGGCCGTCGAGAAAAAATATCCCTGCAGTCAGATCTTACGAAAAGGCTGGTTTTACGCAATCTACCCAAGACCTTGCTGACTATTTGTTGGAAGAGTATCTTGCTTTATATGCCGAAGGGGATTATGGGGCAGAAGAAACGGTGACATTGATCAAAATGTTTCCGTCAACTGTATTGAGCTGATCTGGCTGATCTGGCCGATCTCTAACATTCGGCTTCAAACGATTAAAGGTTATTTCATGAAAACAGTCCATTTCACTTTGCAAGCAAGGGGAAATGGACTGTTTTTTACCTTTTAGCAATTTAAGGTCATTCAAAATACTCCTTCTTCGCTCTATCTTCTAACTTCGTTCGCACTCTAAATTCCTTCCTATGCAACAGTTATTGAAAAATTGCATAAGCCCTCTATCCTTGCTATTCCAACATTGAGAACAAAACATAAAATAAACATAGTTTTTTTGCAAAATTCCGAGAAACAGCGAGAATGTTTGTGCTATAATGGTCGCTCACTGAAAAAATTCAATAGAATCTGGGAGGGTATAGCATGCAGGAATACATTACGATCCACAACGCCAGGCAGAACAATTTGAAGGGCTTTGACTTGAAGATTCCCAAAAGAAAAATCACGATTTTCACGGGTGTCTCTGGTTCTGGCAAGTCATCGATCGTCTTTGACACGATCGCACAAGAAGCTGGTCGACAGCTGAATGAGAACTTTTCGAAATTTGTCCGCAACTTTTTGCCAAAATACAGCCAGCCCGATGCGGATGCCATCGACAATCTTTCGATGGCGGTAGTAGTTGATCAAAGCCGTTTAGGCGGCAATTCCCGCTCTACATTAGGGACGATCACGGATATCAACCCCTTGATCCGCTTGCTTTTTTCTCGTCTTGGTCAACCGTATTTAGGTCCTGCATGGAATTTTTCCTTCAATGACCCTCATGGGATGTGTCCCACTTGCGAAGGGATTGGGCGGATCGTCGGGTTAGATTTAGAAAAGGCACTGGATCTTGAAAAGTCCTTGAATGAAGGGGCGATCCTGCTTCCTGGCTACAAAGTCGGCTCTTGGCTACTGAAGTCCTTCACCAATACGGGCTTTTTTGACAATGACAAGCCGTTGGAAGAATATAGCGAAGAGGAAATGAACCGCTTTTTGTATGCCCAAGGAGAAAAAATCGATTCCTTGTATATGGAAGGCATGAGTTCCACCTATGAAGGCTTAGTCGCTCGTTTTAATCGCTCCAATATCAAAGGTGGCAATGAAAGCTCCGCTGCTACGCAGAAGAAAATCGCTTCTTTCATGAATGAGCAGAAGTGTCCTGACTGTCAGGGAAAACGATTCAATCCACAAGTACTCGCGTGTAAAATCGCGGGCTATTCGATTGCGGACGTTTTGGCGATGCAAGTGGATGAACTATTGACGGTTCTTCAAGAAATCTCGGAGGAGAGTGTCCAACCCCTGCTTCAAAACATCCAAGCGAGAATCACTGATCTGATCAATATCGGGTTGGATTATGTTTCCTTAGACCGTGAAACAACGACGCTTTCTGGTGGGGAAAGTCAGCGGGTAAAAATGGTCAAACACTTGTCTTCTAGCTTGAACGATGTGATCTACATTTTTGATGAACCGAGTATTGGGCTGCATCCAAGGGATGTCCATCGATTGAATGAATTGTTAGTCAAACTACGGGACAAAGGGAACACCGTCATCGTAGTGGAGCATGACCCAGATGTCATTAAAGCAGCCGATCACATTATCGATGTTGGTCCTAAAACTGGAAAAAATGGCGGCTATATTACTTACGAAGGAACCTTTGAAGGATTGCTGCGCTCAGATACACTGACTGGAAAAGCCTTTGGACAGATGGTGGATTTCAAAGAAGCCCCTCGCAGAAGCCAACAGTTTATCGAAACGAAAAAATCGACGCTGCATAACTTGAAAAATACAGCACTGCGGGTGCCATTAGGGGTATTTACGGTGGTGACCGGTGTCGCTGGTTCTGGAAAGAGCAGTTTGGTAAATGGTGTTTTTGCCAAAGAATACCCTGAAGCCATTACGATCGATCAATCAGCGGTGGCGGGAAATATTCGCTCCAATCCTGCAACCTATTCAGGAATCATGAATGACATTCGCAAGTTGTTTTCGCAAGAAAATAAGGTTTCAGCAGGTCTTTTTTCCTACAATTCCGAAGGTGCTTGTGAAACGTGTAAGGGCCACGGGACCATCAAGATGGAGCTGTCCTTTATGGATTCCGTCGAGGTTTTGTGTCAGGCATGCGGCGGCAAACGGTTTAAAGAAGAAGTCTACCAGTATCGCTTGAAAGGCAAGTCGATCGATGAAGTCCTTGCCATGAGTATCACGGAAGCGGTGGAGTTTTTTGAGGAAAAAGCGATTCAAAGAAAACTAAAACAGATTTTGGCTGTAGGTCTAGGATACATGACCCTCGGACAGCCATTAAATACCTTGTCTGGCGGTGAATGCCAACGACTGAAGTTAGCAAAAGAATTAAGCAAAAAAGGCAATATCTACATTATGGATGAACCAACGACCGGATTGCACATGGCAGACATCAAAAGCATCTTGGCGATCATCGAACGATTAGTAGAAAAAGGCAACACGGTGATCGTGATCGAACACAACCTTGAGGTCATGAAAGCAGCGGATTGGCTGATCGATGTCGGTGTTGATGGTGGGATTCGCGGTGGTGAAATCTTGTACGAAGGAACCCCAGAACAACTGATCAATTGTCAATCGTCGATTACTGCGCAGTATTTATTTTAACGAAAAAACCAAGACTGGCCGTAAGCAGCTCTTTTCATCGAGTGTTGCTTGCGGCTTTTTTTCATTCCATCGAAGAAGCGATTACAAGTTAGAAAATAAAATTCAGAACGCTATTTTTTTCATTATTAGTAGGTTTTTTGACAAAAATACTGTAAATTTGAGTATATAATTACCAAATAGTGGTCTATTTATGTAATAGTATAGAAAAGAATCTCTTGAAAAAAGGAGTGGAGTGGATGAGAGAGCTGCAATTGGCCTTCATCAGCAACCGCACAACCGCGCGGTTGTTTCGGCTGTTGAGTACGATTGAGCGAGATCGGGTGTTTACGATTGGCGACTTAGCTGAGCGCAATCAAGTAACTCAGCGGACGATTGCCAATGATATCAAATACATGAAAGAATATTTTGGGGACAGTATAGTTCTTGTTTCCGGCAATAGCGGGTTTGTTTTCGAAGAGAAAAAGCCTACAGAATATCAAAAAAGAAAACAAAGTTTGTTAAAAAATGAATGCTTATTTGAAATTATCGGGAATATCTTTCATGGCAAGTTAGCTAAGGTGGATGAGCTAGCACATCATTACCATTTTTCAGAGAGTACATTTCGGCGCTTACTCAATCAGCGCAACCCTATTTTGAAAAGCTATGGCTTACAATGGACCTCCAATCCTTTAACGATTGAAGGAAGCGAAGCCAACTTACGTAAGTTTTTCAAAGATTTTTATTATGAAGGGGTCGAAACGATCTATACATTGGTCCCAGACCAAGCATTGCATGACCTGATTTTAGGGCAATTGGATGACAAGTTCGGCTATTATGAAATCGGATCTGGGGCGACCCCCGCAGCGTTTTACTATACGTTTTATATTGCCATCAAACGCGCGAGCCTTGGCTATCATATCACTGTGCCCAAAGAACTGGTCAGGCAAGCGTATAAAGGGAATAGTTTCGCCAAACTTTATTCCTTGAAAAAAGGTATTGAAGAAATCTATCAGACCCAGTTGCCTAAAGAAGAATTTGCTTGGATTTACTTGGTCACCCTGTGTAAGCGAACCTTGGATCAAGAAGAACGAGAGCAAAAATTTTACCGTCAGTTTCATCAAGGTACAGCGATTGCAAACGTGGCCGAATTGTTTCTGCAGAACCATGATGTGCCCAAAGAGCAAGCCATTACGGTGGCGACGTTTTTACGTTCTTTCTTTTTATCGAGGAAAATAAACCATGCGATTGCGCCGGTTTTGAACAAGGAAATGGATGATATCAAAGAAGTGATCATGCGTTCCAACAGCGAGAATTATCAAAAGAACTTACAATTTCTTAAGGAGCAGAGCAAAAAACTCTCTTTGTCTAGTGCTTACTTAGAAGACATCTGTGTCAGTTTAACAATTTATAGCGAGTTGATTTTCGATTATTACGCACCAGCAAAAACCATTTATTTTCTCCTAGAAGGAGATCATTTTGTGTGCCAGCACATTCAAACTCGAGCAATCCAGCGGTTTGGCAGCAAGCACGAGTTGACCTTTGTGCAGCTGCAATATTTAACAAAGAAGACGCTAAATGGATCACATATTGATTTGATCGTGACCAATTACAATCGCTATCTCGTCGATTACAAAGTCAAAACAGATTATTTATTATTAAAATCTCTTCCAGATGATCGAGATTGGGAACATCTTGAACGGAAAATAAACCCGTATCAAAAACCGCTTTTTTAAACCCATTCCCGTACCTTTCACACAGTGAAAGAGGTAGGTTATTTATTCATCTATTTCAGGTGTTTATGAAAATAATGATTTTCTTTTGCTAAAGGACCACGCTATTCTTAGTTTAGTAAGGACCACGCGTGATACACTTACAGTTTTTTTCGTCTCAATAACCTTCGTTTTTAAGAAATCGGAACTCGTATGTAGATATTATTTTACAAAAACCCAATCTAACAACTTTCTTCAGACATTTGATTCGTCCAAATGTCTTTTTTTGTCGTTCCCCCAAAAACGAAGAATATTGAGACAACTTTGTGTGAAAAGGAGGAGGCTGTTTCTTAGCTTCAACCTTCTTGACGCACCAAAGACTTGAAGAAAGGAGGATATGATGAAACTACTTACATTGTTTTCTGCAGTATTCCTACTAAGCAGCACGGCGGTCAACACGACGCTGGCGTTCCAGCAAGTTGCTTATGCAGAAACAGAGTCACTTTCTGAAGAGACGCAACACTCCTCAACTGAGGAAACCACTAATTCTGCTGATCTATCGGAAGACCAAGAAACAACCGAAGAAAGCAGTGAAGAACAATCTTCTTCGGAAGCCACGGATGATTCCACGACAGCTAGCCAAGAAGAAGCAGAGGAAAATGAAGCACTGCCCGAAGCAGAAACGCCAGATAGCTCAGAAGACGAAGCGGAAACAGAAGCTGAGAATGAGCAAGTCGAAGGGTTCGATGCTGAAGCTTCAGAGGTCACATTGACTGTAGCAAGTGAGGCGCAATTGCGGGCAATTTTACTTGGGGAACCCTTCACCGATGAAGAGGGCACGGAGTATCGTTACGAAGAAATCGCCAATGAGCAATCTCTAGTGCTTACTTTTGCCAGCAACTTGGCATTAACTGGGCCAATCAGTGGTATCCAACGGATGAACGTTACCTTTCGTAGTCAAGAAACACCTGTGATCGTTTCGCATACGGCGGCAGAGAACCTGATGCAGTTTGCGGCACCTGTTCAACTGACTTGGCAAGGGGTGCAGCAACAAGGCATCCAGTCAGCGCAAGGGCTGGCTCAAACAACTGGGGCATCAACGATTACTTTTGAAGATACCCAACTGGAGCTGACCACTACCGCAGGACGCGTGGTGAATAACAACCAAGCACATCTTCATTTCAAAGGAACCAATGTGGTGACGACAGCGACGTCTTCCATTCCAACGTTATTCACGGCTGAAGGACTCTTTGTCGAAGGGCAATTGACGGTCAATCATCGCTCATCAAATGCCACACCAATCTTTGAAATGAATCAAGTAGCAGTCGCTAGCCAAGCTGAAATTTCTGTCACCCGAAGTACCAACAGCAATACTGGCACTGTCTTTCACATGACAGGTACCGCAGCAAGCCTTGATTTTGGTCAAGGAAGTATGACCACGATTCGCCAATCTGGCGCAATGGTTTCCCTGCCAAATGCCAATCAAGATAGTCGGTTGACGCTAGCAACCGGGGCAACACTAGATGTTGGCACGGGACAGGGGCTTTCTGGGGACTCTACCAGTACGTTAGGGGAGGTACGATTACAAGCAGGTAGTCAGTTAAAACTATCTGAGTACGGGACGGTCAGCGAGACGCCCGCCATCAATGTCGGACACCGATTCATCGTTGAAAATAGTACCGCAGACCAACCTACCATTATTGAAGGAACGCGGACGGGCACAACGACCGGAGCTTTTATCCAGCTCCAAAGTGCAAATTCCTCCATCGATTTTGGGGAGAATACACAAACGCGAATATCGCAGCATGGACCGATGTTTACGGGTGTGGCTAGTACCACGATAGTGATTCAAGACCACGTGAAAATGAACAATCAGCATAGCAACGGGTTTAATGGCAACGTAGCAGTCAACAGTATTGCGATTGGTGATCAGGTGGATATAACCATCAGTGAACCTAGTAATGCCACTGTTGGTCAAGCGTATCGAACCTTTTTCGCAACGTCTTCGGTTCAAATCGGAAGTCATACAACAATTGACGTACCGAGAACGCGAACGACCTCTTCAGCAAGTACATCGAATGTCGTCATCGGTTTAGCATCGAGCAACGGAAAAATCACCATTGGTGACTATTCAGAAATAGCTGTGAATCAGCGTGGGGCGTTCGTCAACGCAAGCTTGGCTCAGGTAACTCTAGGAAAATACTCAAAACTAACGGGCGTATTAGGGAATGGCTTTACCGCTGGAACGCTGGTCGATCAATTCGAGCTGCTTGAAGGGGCTGAAATCAATGTTGCTGAGCATTCAACGAGTGCAGCAGCCAATGCTTTTTCCGTGCAACGGCGTTTCTTCCTAGGAGAAAAAGCAGCAATCAATTATTCTCGCACATCATCAGCAGCCGATCCTTTCATTGCACTGGGTTCAACGTCGACGGCTTCACAATTTTTGTCAGAAGCAAATGCAACTATCAGCCTCAATCAAGTAGGACCATTGGTGACTGGTCGCAGCACAACAGATATCTATATTGGTGAAGCAAATACGATCAACTTACAAACCGCACAAGGGTTTACTGGCGGTACCTCATCTGCTGCTTCTTCAACCATTCGCCGGTTGCATGTGGGCGATCACTCTGAAATCACCGTTTCTGGACGAAGCAATGCAAATGTTGATTTTTTCCGGTTTAGAGAAGAAATCAAACTAGGTCGTGAAGCGGAAGTAACGGTCAATCATACTACGCGACAAGCTGCACGAGCCGTTTTTCGTTTAACCTTGGCGAATTCGAAATTTACGATGGAAGAAGCAAGTAAAGTTGAAGTTGATACTGGTGGTCGATTTATTCAAGGTGTTAGTACGAGTGACTTAGTATTTGGAGAAAATTCATATACTAGAATAAATGCAGCTAGGGGAATGACAGGAAACACCTCTGTTCGCTCTGTTATTCTTGCGCAAAAAGCTGAAGTTCATATGACGGAGCCAACGACTAGTAATATTCAAAATTCAGCAGTCGGACATAATTACGCACGAATAAGAGTAGCTCAACGGGTTGAGTTACTTGATAACGCTAAAATGACTTCTAAAAGGGATCGCACAACATATGATTCACGCTTTATCCAACTTGGAAATGCGAATTCCTTTGTCCGAATAGGAAAAGGTGCGCAAATGGATGTCAACCAATCGGGAGGAATATTTAGGGTAACCACGACATCGAATTTAATTCTTGAAGACGAAGCAGTATTTAATGGGGTTGCCAGAGGATTGAATACGCAAGGCGGTGGGAACGGCTCAAGCAATCATTCAAATTCTTTCGCAAACATTACGGTCGGTAAACGAGCGGAATTTTTCCTTACAGATAATCGGAATGGGATGGGGACAACAGCAGAGTTTACCAATCGTCCGCTTGTTAATGTACGAAATACCTTTATTGCCGATGAGGACTCAACCGTTACGTTAGAAACCATTCGAAATAAATTACAAGTTCTTTACTTCAGAACGGCAAATGCACAATTAAATGTAAAAAATGTTGCGCTATTTGAAATTAGTCATCCTACGACAAGAACAGGTCAAGCAAATGCACAATTACAGCGATTGATACGATCGGAACGAAATACGGTTGCAAATGGTCTTAAAATCAATGTAAATAACCAAAAATTCTCAGTATGGGAGAATGCTGCTTTGGAAACGCCAACCGAAGAGTTTATCAATATTTATGGAACGATGCGTATTAATCGTAACGGGGGAAATCCCTTTCCCTATGGGGGGACCGGTAGTGCAGAAGCTCGTTCAAGATTACTGAGTGGCGAACAATTAGATGGTTCTTTGGAAAGTCTGGAAAGACAAACAGATATTTATCAAGTGATTGCGAAAAATAATTACAATAAAATTCGTTTTTCAGAACCAGAAGGTCTGGTTGCCCGAATCGACGCATTGAGTGATCAGTCGACTGAAATCACTGGTTCCATGTATGAGGATACCGATATCACAGTGATCTCCTATACCAATACTGACGGAGAACTCGTTGAATTAGACAAAAACTCTGAACGAATCGAATGGGGCGACTATCGGGATGAAAATCAGCTGTATCGCTATTTCCGCATTCCCTTAAGAGAAAATGAGCGATTGGAAACAGAGACAGAAGTGTCGATTTTCTTATCGAAACCTTCGATTGAGACCTATGTCGATGTGACCGCTCGTCAAACCGTGATTAAAGGTGTGAATTTTGAAGCATACAATATCACCTTAGATCGCTATAAAATTAATGAATTAAGCACGCAAGAAGAATTAGATGCTTTGATCCTTCAAGAAAGCCGAGCACAAGCCGCAAACGTCTTGACGGAAGCGGATATGACGGATGACTTTCGCATCGTAGAAACGGATCTTACACGAGAAGTGGACGAAGACGGCAGCTACTTCGCTGTTCTTGAGGTGGGGAATAAAGCGTACCAGCTGACCGTCGGTATCGATGTGACATCGAAACTTGAGCATATGCGGGTGACAATCCCGACCAAAATGGTCTTTGAATCCTTGTACAATACGGCGGAATCGAATCGTAATTTTGAAAGCCAAGGGTATGAGATCCGCAATCAATCGCCACTTGCTGTGGATACCTATATCAATCAATTGGCGATCGATGATAGCGCCGGAATCGTCTTGTTAGAAGAGGGAGAAGATCCTCTCGACTATGCCGAAAGTGAAAGCGAAGAGGACGACCCAACCCTGACCTATGACGACATCTCAACCCCGCTGTTGCGACTGAACCTAAAAACGGAAGAAACCCAGATCCAACTCTATGAAGCGATGGAAGAACAACACTTGGTTCGCTTAGCAGAAAGAAGCCGCGTGCCGATTTCCTTAACAGGGGATTTCTATGGGGACTATCCCCAGTGGGTCGTTGATTCAGAAGCCGATCAAGGCGGATATTATGAAGACTTGCTTGTACCGAATTATCGCATCGTCTTGCGATTTGTCCCACGAGACTAAGGAAAAAAGATCGTACCAAATGTGAAGGAGGTGAATCCATTGGAGCAAGCAAATCAAACCGAAACAAAGGATCGACGGAAATGGCTCTGGTGGTTGTTGCTATTGGCCGTACTTGCCGGTGGACTCGGGTACTATTTCTATCAATCAAAAGAAGCGGTTCCGTTGATCAGTGCAGACCTGTTGCCAGAATCTGGCGATGCCACCGATCAGCGATTATCTGAACGGGCGCAGGAAATTGCAGATGCGAATTATTTCACCCTGCAAATCAATCCAGAAGCCATTTTTGAAGATGGTCAAAGCACGGGATCCATCGAGATCGTCAATCCGGGCACCAATGTGTACCCAATCGCCGTGGATATCTCTTTACTGTCGAGCGGGGAAGTCATCTATTCTTCCGGTGCGATCTATCCAAATCAATTTGTTGAAAATGTCGCCTTGGCGACACCATTGGCAAAAGGCGAGTATCCTGCCAAAGCCACCATCAATATTTACGACCCTGAAAGCAAAGAAAAACAAGGGGTCACTGAAGCTGAATTAACGATTATCGTTAAGAATTAAAAAAAGGAAAAGTGAGGAAATAAAAATGAAAAAATTTGTAGCAGCTATTCTAAGTACAGCAACGATCGCAGGAGTAATTGCAAGCGGCACCACCGCTTTTGCGACACAAACTATTGATGGACGTGAAGGCGATACGTCAGGAGATGTCCAGGTAAACGGGATCATCGGTGAATTCGATAATACAACACCTGGACCAAATCCCGATGATTTGAACCAATGGATCAATGTGACGATTCCAACGACTGCTTTGTTCTATACGACTGAAGCGTCAAGCCACAAAGAAATCGTTTCACCTGCCTACACAGTGACAAATAACTCAGCAGTTGGTGTGATCGCTTCTGTTGCAGGTGTTGAAACACCATTGAATATGTCTGAAGTAGACTTGTTAAACGTAAACGGGATTAAGTTGTTTGAAAACGGCACACCAACCGTAGCAGAAACAGAATTGTTTACCCTTGAAGGCAACCAAGGAACGAATGAAGGAACATTTGCGTTCACTGGTGAAGCAACACCGACCGATGCATCCAAAGAATCAAACCCAAGCTTCAAATTGGTCTTGAGTTTTGCGCCGGATGTAGAAGAAGACTAAAAACTGAAATCCCAGTAAAGAAGGGATCTATCGTATGAAAAAAAGAAAACGAATCATTTTTTTCGTCGCTGTGTTACTGACTCTGAATGTCTGGGATCTATCGGAAACCATTGTCGCAGAGGCGACAACAGGGCAAGTCTCTGTGACTGGTCGAATCGGTGAAACAGCGAAGAAAGAGGAAGAAGCAGACGATGACAATAAAAAAACGATTGTCGCAGATGCTTCTCAAATCGGACAAGGGAAATTACCACAAACAGGTTCTTCAAACACAAGCAGTTTGATCATTCTGGGGTATGCACTCTTAGTACTGTTTGTCATTGCAGCAACAAGAAAAAAGAAGCACGGTGAAAGCGTCGCTCCTTAATTATCGTCATCGCTAGAAGCGTAAAGGAGAAACTGTGAGGAAAACTTACAGTTTCTCTTTTTTAATGAAAGAGTAGAGCGGATAAAAAATGAATCAAGAAGGTAAGCAGTCCTTAGTGATACCACAAACGCTGTATAAGTGAGGTCAGTGATAGCTTTGAAAGGATACAGAAGATGAAAATCAAGAAAGAAGCGTTTGAAAGAACCATCATAAATAGTGAATATATTGGTTACTACTATCATCTGCTGAGTGCAGATACTTGCCCGTATCACCAAGGAAAACAACTCGATACCATGCGTTACTTGCTAGAAAACGATCGTATAGAAGAAATAAAAGCCAGTACTCGCTATTTATTTCTTTTACGTAAATATAAGTTACCCAGCAACCTGCAAAAAGAGTATCAATTATTGGAAGAAAGTGTCTCCTTTATCTCAAGCTTAAACACCCATCTGCTGATTCCTCAAGAAGCCATTGAGCAAAGTCTTTCAATCAAGGCAGAAAATGGAGTAAAGGATCAAAAAGAGCATTACAAGCAACTGGTTAGAGAATTGCTGGATATTTTGCATTGACACCTTTGCCTGGGTGCTTTTTCAGCAACTAGAAAAATTAGTGAATGAATAACTAGAAGAACAAGCTGAGCTTTAGGAAGAAAATAACGGGGCTTGTTCCCCTCAAAGAAAGGAGCAAAGAAGCTTGACTGTATTTACTTCAAAGATAGAATATCTTGATGGATTTCAAAAGAAATTTACGGATTCCAATCGTGAAAATGGTGCCTTAGCCTCTTATGTAGAAAAGCAATTAACGTTACTTGATCAATTGGTAGCAGGGATTTCTCCAGAAACATTTTGGGCGATCACCCCAGATATTCTGGGAATCGATGCCAAACTGGTTTTAGTCACAGAAATGATGCGATTTGACGATTTTTCCGATGACGAGATCATTCGAATCGTCGAAAAAGATTATCGCTTTTATCTGAAAGAATTGTGCGGTTACAATCTAGGAATGGAAACGAAGCATTCTCTGGTTTTCAACGTGAGATAAATCAAGGAGGGGAATAGTCGGAATCACTTCTAGCAAAACGATTTGGTAAGAAGTGATGAGTATTTTTAATGTTTCTGCAATTAGTAAAGGTGAGCGATTGAAATAGAAGGTTTGTATCGAAAAAAAGGATGAATAGACAAAAGCATTCAGGAATTGGTTTCTTGAATGCTTTTTGTCTATTCATTTATCTAAAAAAGGTCTTTGCTTTGGTTTCTACTCCCTCTCATGTAAAATCACCGTTAAAACGATGCCGAATCAGCAAAAATTCTGCAAATAAAATTATTTGTGTTATATTTGAAGGGCATCTGTTCATTTTTTTAATATTCGTTTATTTTTAATCGCGTATAGTGAGAAAAATAAACGACGCGATGGCTATTTTTTTCGCTTTAATTGATTAGCTGGGGAAGGTTTGTCCAAATAAAACCCTTGTTGAAGAAAAATCTCTTCTTCAAGCAAGTACTCATGGATATCCGAGGTTTCGACCCCTTCGACAATAAATTGGATTTTACGATTGCTGGCGATATTTCGCCAGAAGTCGATCAAAAAGAAAATCTCCTTTTGGGACAGCACTCGCAACGAGATAGGCGAAAATTTGATCACATCGATTTTATCCAGCATCGGTGCAATATTTGTCAGTGAATGAATGCCTGTCCCTACATCATCCAATGCGACAGAAAAGCGCATCTTTTTTATTTGGTTGATTTTGTTCATAAGAAAAGACTTGGGATCACAGGCGATAGAAGGTTCCGTATCGTCTTCGGTGATCTCAATCAAAATACGATCATGGTAGGGTGCTAAGTCAGCTAACATCAGAAAGGTTTCTGGGTAGCTGAGTTGTTGCGGGTGGATATTAAGACTGATTTTTGTTTCTTCATTCGGGTGAAGTAAGCTGAAAATTTCATTTCGGTACCATTGCAGTAAGCGAGTGTGTAGCTTTTTGTATTTGATCACTTGCTGGAAGAAGGAAAGGGGAAACCTATTTCTTTCGGTACTTCTCAATAATAATTCGTAGCCAATCACTTTCTGACTATCTGCTTTCATTTGAAAGATAGGCTGGGCATCAAAATATAATTGAGGAAATATCGATAAGAGTTCTTGTTCTATTTTCTCAGACATTGGTTTCTGCTCCTTTCTGGGGTAGTTTTATTTTTGGTTTCATGAAGTGCAGGAAAGGAAGATCGAGTTCTTTACCTGCATTGTTAAAGAATCGAGCCTTTCAAAATCATGGGCGAAGGATTTTAAAGAAAAATCTATGAAAGAAAGAAGGAATAGTGTGTTTGTCCATCTGATTTATGCTGCGATCTATTCTGTTTTAGTTGTAAGCTTGCTCATTTCGTATGATCTGTTTATCAAGAACTTCAAAGAATTGAATTTACGCTTGTCATTTAAAATTCTTATCGGTGTCGTTCTGTTCATTTCGCAAGTCTACTTTATTATATCATTTTCTTTGAACAGTATCGGTTATGTTGCGTATGAATATACGATTCCAATCTTTATTTATTATTTTGGTATCCTCAAAGAAAAAATATATCTGATTGGGCTGGTCCCCGTCATCTTGCTAACTTTTTTTGCATTGATCAATAAATTCGAATGGGGAGCCATGCTCTTTATTATCGGATTAAATTACATCATTTTAATCATTACTTGCTTATTAAAGAAAAGATTTTACGGACAGACAAATCATACTGTCTTTTATCTATTTTCGATTGTGGTTACGGTTGTCTCGCCGATGGTCAATGCATTGCTTTTTCACCGCCGTGAAGTTGGTCTTTGGGATGCTGTCACTTTAGGGATTGGATCAGTGGCAATCGTTTATTTATGGAAGTATTATCTGCAGAATCAAAAAAACTTTCTCGAAAAAATCAATACGAAGATCATTGAGCGCAATTATGATGAGTTGACGAAGGTAAAAAATTTCCGTAGTTTGAACGAAGATATTTCAAAATTGGTGATAAACGAGAAGGATCAGCTGGTCGTGGTGATGATGGATTTAGATCATTTTAAGCAGATCAATGATCACCATGGACATCAAATCGGCAATCAAGCCTTAACCTTCTTTTCGGATAAACTGACGACATTTCTCTATCAAAAAAGTCCTTCCCATTTAGTCGAAGTCTATCGGTATGGTGGCGAAGAATTTTTAGTCCTATTTAAAGAGAATACTTCCGTGTCAGTGAAAAAAATTATTGAAGAATTTCATTTGTTCTTAAGCAATGAACAGTTGAAACTAGAGGGAACACAACTGACCCTTTACTTTTCAGCAGGGATTTCAGAAGCAGGTCCTACGTTAGACATTTCAGAAATCTTTTATCAAGCGGATCAAGCATTGTACGAAGCCAAAAGGAAGGGCAGAAACCGCACGATTATATTTTCTTGAGACGTTTTCGTTTCTAAAGAAGGTTCAGCAGTCTTTTCTCAAGTGGATAGGTGTTGTAGGAAGCCAAAAGGAGAGACAAGGCCGTATGATTTTTTTAGACGAATGCTTTTCAGAAGAAGTTTTAATAAAGAGACAATGTTCGCAGGCTTCTTTGTCCAGCGTCGTAGGTTTTTCAAAAGGAAGAGGGGAAGCAATTTGGCAAGTATAACGGTTTACCAAACGGTTTGGCGATTAACTTTAGAGGTTAAGCGAGGATAGAAAGGCAAGTAGAGTGCTTTTTAAGAAATGGGAAGAAACCACTTCTTTTTTTGCACCAAGCATTGGGTAGCCGCACTTGGCAGCATCGAATTGGTTTTCTGCGTGTTTACACCCTTAGAAAGCAATGGTATATTTATTTGATAAGTAAATAAAATTATTTTTTTCCTGTGTGTAACGAAGACTGACTAAGGAGACTTCCCTATGAAACCAATTCGGCGAACACTGTACCAAAGTGCTTTATACGTAGCTATTCCTTTGATCGTGAGTCTACTGATTGGCTACTTAGCCAAATGCTCACTCCTGATTCCTGCATCCATTATTTATGGCGTTCTTTTGGTGTTTATGATCCCTTCCGACAGCTTTTTATCAAGCAGCGTGGACTACCAAGCGAAAAGCATGAATCCAAGTTTTCGTCCTCCGCCATTAAAGAGAAGGATCGAAGGTGCGCCAGAAACGATCAATTTCCTCTTCGTTTTAACGGCACTGGTTTTATGTTTGCTACTCTTGTTGGTTGGGTAAAGGGAATTCATAGAAATCATGTACTAAGAAGAATGTCGAAAAGAAAAGGAGAACAGCGATGAAATTACTCAAACAAATCAATTTAATGGATGATAAAAAAACAATAAAGAGATTGAATCTCGCGGCGATCCCTAGTTTTATTTTTTTCTATGTGTTCTTTACACTCTTTGTCTTAGGTGGTCATGGGTCAAATGCTGAAACTTCGTTTATTTTCGATCTTTTGCTCTTAATGGTTGCGTATTTTATTCTCATCATTATTCATGAATTGATCCATGGTGCCTTCTTCAAGCTTTTTGACCCTAAAGGGAAGGTAAAGTTTGGGTTCAAAAATGGGGTAGCATATGCCACGAGTCCCCATTCCTTTTATTCAAAAGGGAAATTTGCCATCATTTTATTGGCGCCATTCATTGGCATTTCTGTGGGCCTCTTTCTAATATATTTATTTGGCTGGTTGACGGCATCTCTTTTTACCTTGATTGCTACCGCACATGCCGCTTCTTGTGTGGGAGACTTTTACTTTCTTTTTCTGATTGTTAAAGCACCAGCGAACAGTTGTGTAGAAGATACTGAAGTGGGGTTGAATATTTATCAAGGAGAGTAGTTTATTTTTTCAATTGATCTTGGCAAAATCAAAGAGCAAGAAAATGTATGTTAGAAAATCTCTTACAAAAAAACAAACACCTCAAAAGTGTTTGTTTTTTTGTAAGACTGTTTATAAATAACGTATATAGCAAGAAGACTGTTCGGCCGACAAAAAGAAAATTTGTTTTAAACGACCGTTTTCTTACTAGCGCTTTACCGATACAACGGCAAACTACCAGCGACTTTATTGATACTCTTTTTCTTGCCTTTTAAACAAAGACCAAAATAAGCCAGTGTTTCTGTGGGAATCGTCTCAAGCGTCTGACGGTATTTCTCGTAAGAATTGGTGATCTGAGCAACATCGGAAAAATCAATGATGGTTACTTCTGGATCAGCTTGCTGACTGATCGATTCACGAATGGTCTGCAACTGTTCCTTGTTCGTTTTTAAGATAGGAATGGGAAAGTTGACAATGCCAAGGTGTTTTCTTCCTGTCGAATCGTAAATATCTTCTCCGATTCCTTCGGGAAACAATTTGCCTAAGGTTGCACCTAAAATTGCAGCAGTATTTGCAACTAAGCCAATCGGTAATTGTTCATCGATAATCATGACACATTTTTCTTGGTTATTCATACGTTCTCACTCCATCTTCTTGGTATATTGTTTGGTAAGCTTTCGGGGTGACCCCAATCAAGCTTTTAAAGATACGGGTAAAATGACTTTGGTCACTAAAACCTGTCAGAAAAGCGACTTCTGCAATTGCTTCTTGTGCTTCTAGTCTTTTCTTGGCAGCACTGATGCGCACCGTACTTAAATATTGAAACGGCGACAGCCCATACGCTTTGGTAAACTGCCGAATCAAGACGTACTGATTCATTCCAAAAACGTCACTTAATTCACTCAAGGACAATTTTTCAGCATAATGTTGATCGATATAGGCTTTTGCTGCTGCGGCTTTATTTGAAACCGGATCTGTTTGTTCGTGGGTGAAATCCGCATACTGAACAAGCAGGTCGTGAAGGAGACAAGTAAAGCGTTCTTGCTTTTCAAACTCATCGCCGCGATCCGACAGCAACAGCTGGTGCACTGCATGAAATTCCTCTTTTTCTTTCACTTGGCGAATGACCGGTTCAGGAAAGTGCGGCGTCAATTGAGTGTTAAAAATTTTTTGTACTTGTACCGCCATGTTCTCCGGGGTTAAGTGGATATTGCGGTAAACCAGCTTTTCCTCCGTGAGTTGCTGGCAGCGGTGGGCAGCCTTTGGCGGAATCAAAATCAAGTCGCCTGCTTCAACGATATAGCAGGTATTTTGACAGGTGAATTGACGCGTCCCAGCTTCCATCAAGCCAATCACATAATATTCGTGCCAATGGTTAGGAAACTCCTGCTGGATGCCGTTAAATAATAAAGCCTCTACACCAAGGGTGCTATCTTGAATGATTTTTCGTTCATTTCTCATCTGCATTCTCCTTTTTGTTACTATAACAAAAGTGGTTTTTGGTGAATAGAATGATATTGACTTTTGACTATTTTTCTTGATGGAGGCCCTTGATTGGGACTGAGAAAAGGGACTGGAGAATGTCGGGAAAGAGCGGATCAGCCTTGAAGAAAGAACAGCAGTATATTTTGACGATTCTATGGAATGAATCAAAGCAAATAGACCATGCACCGTGAAAAAAATAACGATAAATCCTTGGCATTTGAAAGTTTTATTGATGGAAGTATGGTACCATTTGACTGCAGTAAAGTTTGTGACGGTGGCTATCTTTGAAAGGTGGTGGTGCTTATGAATGTAAGTACTAACTCTTCAGAAAGGAGAAGCCTTTTTGTCCACAGCGGAAGCAATCGGGCTAACGATCAGTTTTGGTACATTTACCGCCATGCTGATCTTTGGTATCCTAGCCGCAGTGAAAAATGACAAAAAAAATAACCGTCGACTTTAACAGGGAAACGGTTATCTTTTAAGTTAAAAAAACTGTCGCCGTCTTAAATGGCGCTGCAGAGGGGTTGTGGCAACAACTCCTCTTTACATAGTTAGTATAGCAAGAAGAGAGTGATTTTTCAACTTTAACAAGGATATTTTCAAACAAAATCGATAAGCGACATAGTCAAAACCTTATTCTCAATTGGAATAAGTGTTCGATGTAGTCATTTTTGAAAAGTGTTCGAACATCTAAAAACGAATGCAATGTTTAAAGAAAAGGGAAGCATTATTATCGAAACTAGCGGCTAATAAGTACCAGATAAATTCTGGTACATTTATTGCCGTGCTGCTCTTTCGTATCCTAGCCACAGTGAAAAATAACAAAAAAATAACCGTCGACTTTAGCAAGGAAACGGTTATTTTTTTACTAATAAAACCCTGTCGCCTTCTTAAAAGGTGCTAGAGAGGAGTTGTGGCAACAGGTTTCTTCTATACAGATCACTATCGATCATATTCGTGAATGCTAATCTACCAATCGCTCGAGATCGTAGGAAAAACCGTTTTGCTTACTTAGTTCCTTGTAAAACAAGCCACTTTTCTTTATTGTACGTTTCTGTGTGGCTAAATCTAAAGAAACTAAGCCGTAGCGGTTTTTATATGCATTGATCCATGACCAACAATCAATGAATGTCCATAGATGATACCCTTTTATATTACAGCCATCTTGAATTGCTTTCCATAAATAGGCGAGATGATCTTGGATAAATTCAATGCGATAGTCATCAATCACCTGTCCATTTTCATCCATGAACCGTTCTTCATTAGCAACACCCATGCCGTTTTCTGAGATAAAGGATTCAATATTTCCATAGTTATTTTTGATGTCCATACATAAATCATAAATTCCTTTTTCATAGATTTCCCATCCACGATATTCATTCATTCGACGACCAGGCATAATATGCGGTTCAAAGAACCATTCTGGTAAGAATGGACTTTCTAAATTAACGGCAGAAGTTCTTGCTTTGACACGGCGTGGTTCATAGTAGTTTAGACCAAGTATCTGCGCGGTATTCTCTTCAATAATTTTTAGGTCTGTGTCATTGAAATCAACGGGTAATTGGTCATATTCCTCCAGCAAAGAGATTAGTTTTTCTGGAAATACTCCTTTGACCATGGGATCTAAGAAACTACGTGTATAAAAAAGATCCGCAATTTCTGCTGCTTTTTTATCTGCTGAATTTTGGCTTCTTGGGAAAGTCGGACTCAAATTGAGAATTACTCCGATTTTGCTAGATAGCTGGTATTTTTTAAAAGTTTGAATGGCTTTTGCATGGGCTAATATGGTAAAGAACGCTGCTTGAGCACCACGTTTAAAATCAATGAGATTTGGATAGTGAAAATCTTCTAAATAAGAGCCCAAGATTGGCCCCAAAGGTTCGTTAAAGGTGAACCAATGATAAACTAAGTCGCCAAACGCTAGAAAACAGGTATCAGCAAAATTTACATAAGCTTCAACAACTTCACGTGATTCCCATCCCCCTTTATCTTGTAATTTTGCTGGCATGTCAAAATGATAGAGATTCACAAAAACTTTGATATTATTATTTTTCATTTCGGTAAAAAGATCTCGATAATAGGCTATCGCTTTCTCGTTCGCTTTACCAACCCCATCATTTGGAAACATTCGTGCCCATGAGATAGACACCCGAAATGAATTGTGCCCGGTTTGTTTCATCAATTGAATATCTTCGTGGTAACGATGGATATGGTCTGTCGTAATACTAGGTCCAATTCGTTTATAAAAACGATGAGGTTCTTCGTGAAACCACCGATCCCATACGGTCTCCGCTTTTCCTGTTTCTCCACGCCCTTCAGATTGTTCTGCTGACCAAGCGGATCCCCACCAAAAGTCAGCTGGAAATGTTAACTGAGTATGTATTGACATTATCGTTTCCTCCTGTTCGTTTTTAACAGTGTAACATTGCTTTTGATATAAATAAATACTTTTTATTAAAAATATATATCTTTTTATGGTGGGTATGGTTTTAGCTGTAAAAAGACAATTTTTATGTTAAAGTATAAGTAATAGAGATGAGTATGAGGGAGTAAGTTATGAAGAAACAGCCAAAATATATGGAGGTTTATACGGAGGTAAAGAAAAAAATTGCCAATGGAACCTATCAAATCGGTGAAAAATTACCTACGGGCGATGAACTTGCGCATGAGTATCAAACAAGTAAGCTCACTGTGAAGAAAGGTATTGATATGCTAGTATCAGAGGGAGTTTTACGAACACGTAGTGGATTTGGAACGGAAGTTCTACGCAGACCAATTGATAATTCGAAAGTGTTTGGACCAAATGAAGGTCTTTTTGATTTAGTAGGGGAAGAACATGTGACTTCTGAAATCCATACGTTCTCAATTGAGTTGCCATCGAATGAAGTTGCAGAAATTTTAGAAATAAATCAAAAAGAGTATGTCTATAATATTATTAGAAGTCGTTTTATTGATGAACAGCCTTATTCTATTGAGCAAACGTTTATGCCACTTTCTGTTATACCGGGGTTAGAACCAAAGCATTTGAAACGTTCTGTATATGGCTACATTACAAATGAGCTTAGTCTAGAGATTAAATCTTCCCATATTTGGATCAAAGGGGATGTGGCAAATGATTTCGATGCGGAAATTCTTTCTGTAAAACCAGGCGAGTTTATGATAGAGGTAGACAAAGTGGTGTCATTGTCTTCTGGTATACCGTTTGAATATTCTCTTTCGAGACATTTATACAAAGATTTTATTTTTGAAGCAGTTTTTGTTGAGAAGTGAAGACTAACGAATTTCGTTGGTCTTTTTTTGACTTTCGAAAAAAGATATATAATTTTAAATAAAGATATTTACTTTTTGGAAGAGCTGGTGTATGATCATCCCATAAGCAATCGCTTACAACTAAAAAAGGAGACTGATTGGAATTATGAGTAAAAAAGATGCTATTTTTGAAAAGTTCGGAATAATAGCCACAAGGTTAGGGAACCAGATTCATCTTCGAACACTAAGGGATGCTTTCGCCACTTTTATGCCTTTTATGATGTTGGCGGGATTTGTTACATTGATCAACTATGTTATTTTAGAGCCAACAGGATTTATGGGAAATATTATTGATCCAGCAACATTAACGACGATTCAAGAGATCGGGACTTCCATCAGTAATGGAACGCTAAGTATAACGACACTATTAGTTGTTGCGGCAGTTTCTTATCATATGTGTGTTAGCAGAAATTATACAAATCATATTGCTGCTGTTCTAGTCGCTATTTCAACGTTTATTGTTCTCACCCCTATGATGACGATGTTTACACCAGAAGGAAGTCAAGAAGCGCTGGAAGTAGGTGGGGTTATTCCTGTCACTCATACTGGTGCGTCAGGAATGTTCGTTGGAATTTTTGTGGGCTTAGCTGCTACGGAACTCTTTATTAAGTTATCTAATAATAAAAAGTTACAAATTCAATTGTCAGGAAATATCCCTCCAGCTGTGTTGAAGTCTTTTAACGTCCTTATTCCAATCATGATTACCGTGACTACCTTCGCAATTGGTTCATTTGCTGTCAATCAATTATTCAATATGGATGTTAATTCGTTGATTACTACTCTAATCACTGGGCCTTTAAGTAGGGTAACGACAGGTTTACCAGGGTTCCTCTTAATTACCTCAATTGCAAATCTCTTTTTTGGGTTTGGAATTCATCAAGCAGTGATATCAGGTTCACTTCTCGATCCGTTCTTGATTCAAAATATGCAAGAGAATATGGCTGCTTATGCGAATAGGGAAGATATTCCACATATCATAAACATGGCATTTAAAGATACGTTTGCTGTTATGGGAGGGTCAGGAAATACTATTGCTTTGCTAATTGCTATTTTTATCTTTAGTCGTCGTAAAGATTACAAAGACTTTGCAAAATTATCCGTAACTCCAGCACTTTTTAATATCAGTGAACCAATCATTTTTGGTTTACCAATTGTTTTCAATATTAGTTTGATTATTCCATTTGTATTGGCGCCGATTTTTTCCCTAACAGTTGCATATTTTGCGACAGCTGTTGGTTTGATCAATCATGTAGTCGTGCAGATACCTTGGACCACTCCTCCCGTCATATCTGGATTTTTAGCAACTGGTGGCGATTGGCGAGCATCAGTCTTACAAATTGCGATCATTGCTGTGAGTGTTTTTATCTACTTACCATTTTTACGTATCGATGAAAAAGTTACCTCAACAATAGGAAATGAAGAGGCAAATGATTGAGAAGAGGAAACTTCACAAGATTTTTTGAAGTCGTCTCAAACCAAAGGGACGAGAAACAAATAAATTGAACAAATTTGTATATCAAAAAGAGACCACATAGATACATGTGAGTCTCTTTTTTTTGTGGAAATATCAATCAGTGAACTTGTGAATAGAGGGAAAGAATTACCTGAAGAATTTTTTTTACAAATCTATTGAGTTTCCATTCTATTTCTCACGGTTTTGGCTAACTTTTCAATAATATACATTGCCGGTATCTGGGTTGTAATATCAGCTTCATTAATTTTTTCTAGCGAAATATTATAGGTTATTGAAATATCAGCTAAATTAGAAAGTGTTGAATTAGAGCTGCTGGTAATTCCTATTACTGAGCTTTCTGATAGATTCAAATGATTTAAATATTGAATGATTTCTGTGGTCTCGCCGGAAACGGATAAAGCGACGATACACATTTTTTTTGCTAACTCAGTGGATAGGTAATTAATAGGATAATTACTAGGATCTTCAATGCGAATCGCCATGTTAAATAGTGACGAGAAATAAAGAGAACCATATTCAGCAACAACATTTGAGGAGCCTACGCCAATAAAAATGATCAGCTCTTTTTCCATCAATAAGTGAACTGCCTCATCAAATTTATCTTCAAAGAATTTGTCTTGTGTCCGTGCTAAAAAATTCAAGAGTTCACTCTCAAAATCAAGTGTTTTTACCTCTTTTTCTTCTTTAAGAGATTCGAGATACGCACTGAGGTAAATTTTAAATTCAGAAAAACCGGTACAGCGAAATTTTTTACAAAAGCGTAGTACGCTGGCAGTACTCGTATGACTTTTCTCAGCTAATTCACGAATACTCATGGAAGCAACTGCATTTACGTCTGAAATTATTGCTTTATATACTTCAATATCCGTTTCATTTAAGTCTGGTTGATAGTCAAGAAACAACATAGTAATCCCCTCCTGTTACAAATTGTAACAGGATTGTAACCGGTGTCAATCGTCTGTTTTTGTAACCGTTTACTTAAAGGCGGTATTTAAGGGGATAAAAATAATCTATACTGACCATGTAGTTAAGTTAAAGGAGTGTTTCAGGATGGATAAAGGAATAAAAATTGCAACAATTGGCGGTGGATCAAGTTATACACCAGAATTGATAGAAGGATTTATTAAACGATATGCTGAATTACCGATTTCAGAATTATGGCTTGTGGATATTGAACAAGGAAGAGAGAAATTAGAAATAGTTGGGGAACTTACTAAACGTATGGTAAAAAAAGCGAACCTTCCAATGAAAATTTATATGACTCTTGATCGTGAAGCGGCATTAAAGGATGCGGACTTCGTTACGACGCAATTTCGTGTAGGTCTTTTGGAAGCGCGAGCGAAAGACGAGAGAATTCCTTTAACATATGACACGATTGGACAAGAAACGAATGGTCCAGGAGGGCTTTTTAAAGGATTACGCACGATTCCTGTTATCTTAGAAATAGTGAAAGACATGGAGCGCCTATGCCCAGAAGCATGGCTGATCAACTTCACTAATCCAGCTGGCATGGTGACAGAAGCTGTCTTACGCCATAGCAATATGCGTAGAGTAGTAGGTTTGTGTAATGGACCAATTGGAATAGAACGTGGCATTGCAGAAACATTAAAAGTACCCAAAGAAGAATTATATGTTGAATTTACTGGGCTAAATCATATGGTTTTTGCGAAAAAGATTTATCATAAAGGGATTGATGTGACCCAAAAAGTACTTACATTGATGACGCAAGATACTGGCGATGCAGTTGGTCTGAAAAACATTGCTGATTTAGAATGGGAACCAAATTTTTTCCGAACACTTGGCATGATTCCCATCGGCTATTTAAGGTATTACTATCAAACAGCTACTATGTTGTCTGAGCAAAAACGATCAGCAGAGAAAGAAGGAACTCGTGCAGAAGTTGTGCAGAAAATCGAACATGAGTTGTTTGAACTTTATAAAGATGAACATCTAGCAATCAAACCACCTCAATTGTCAGAACGTGGGGGCGCTTATTATAGTGAAGCAGCATGTAATTTAATTAATTCCATCTATAATGACAAACGTGATATTCAAACGGTCAATACAAGAAATAATGGTGCCATTAGTGATATCGATTGTGATTCAGCGGTTGAAGTAAATTGTTTGATTACAAAACAAGGACCGATCCCTTTGACTACAGGTGAATTACCTATTCCTATCAAAGGACTAGTTCAACAAATTAAGTCTTTTGAACGTATAGCGGCCCAAGCAGCTGTTACGGGAGACTATAACACTGCTTTATTAGCGATGACGATCAATCCCTTAGTTCCAAGTGATAGGACAGCAAAGCAACTACTTGATGAAATGCTTTTAGCACACAAAGAATATCTGCCGAATTTTTTTAAAGGAGAATGACAATGAAAGTAAAATACTATGTTGAGGCAAATTACCAAGAAGTCAGTAAGATCTGTGCAAAACTCATTTTAGATGTCTTAAAAGAAAAGCCAAATGGGTTATATTGCTTTGCAGGTGGTGATACACCCGTAGGAACGCTTAACATCATTGCAGAAGCAGCAATCAACAAAGAAATAGATTTATCCCAGGCAAAGTTTATTGAACTAGATGAATGGGTTGGAATCGATCCGAAAAATGAAGGCAGTTGTCTATCCTATTTAAAAAGAAACTTATTCAATCGGGTTCCTATTGACCTAAAGCAACTTCACACATTTGATCCTTTAGCCGATGATTTAAATGAGGAATGCAAAAAAGCTGATAAATTTATCGAGGAGAATGGAGGATTAACACTGAGTTTGCTTGGGGTTGGAGTAAATGGGCACTTAGGTTTTAATGAGCCTGGTTCGTCCTTCGAAGATAAAGCTCATATAGTGAACTTAGACGAATCAACCCAAAGTGTTGGGAAAAAATATTTTTCAGATGAGAAAGTTGATCGTACGAAAGGAATTACGTTAGGTATAGGACAATTATTACAATCTGGAACAATGATCGTACAAGCTAGTGGAGCAAAAAAGAAATCTGCGATACAACAATTTCTATGCGGTACGATTACAAAAGAGTGTCCAGTTACTTCTCTATGGTTGCACAAAGATCCTGTATTGGTGGTTGATAAGGAAGTCGTGAACTAAAAGGAGGAAAAAAGATGCAGGTCATTGAGAACAAGGTATTGCCTATATTGCTGAAAATAGGCAATAGTAAACACTTAGTTGCTATAAGAAATGGGATTTCCATGACGATTCCTTTTACTATTGTTGGAAGTATCTTCCTAATCATTGGTAACTTTCCAATACAGTCATGGATGGATTTTGTGTCAAATTGGGGGCCGCAGTTGAATGCACCAGTCAATGTTACGTTCGGAATCCTTGGACTGATATCTGCCATTGGTATAGGCTATCATTTAGGAAAAGAGTTTGGTGTTGATGCTATTTCTAATTCGATGCTCACAACTATCGGCTTTCTTCTAGCAACATTAAACGATGACTGGACGATAAATTTGGCTAATTTTGGTGCTAGTGGTATGTTTACCGCGATCATTGTTGGGGTCTTTGTTACTCATGCTTTTAAATGGTTTGTCACTCACAATATTGTAATAAAAATGCCAGAGGGTGTGCCGCCCACTGTAGCAACCTCTTTTGCAACGTTAATCCCAGGGGCATTTATTCTGACCGTTATATGGATCGTCAGAACTTTATTAGGGGTTGATATCAATGAAATCATTACTATTGTTTTCCAACCTTTAATGCAAGGGATGGGAACACTCCCAGGCATGCTGTTATACACACTTCTCGTTTGTTTGCTATGGATATGTGGAATCCACGGAGACAATGTTTTGTCTGGAATTGCGACCCCTGTTTTCCTAAGTTATCTTGCTGATAATACGGCAGCTTTTCAAAGTGGTGCAGAAGTACCTCATGTTTTTGCCGATGGATTTTGGATTGTCTTTATGTGTTTAGGCGGAACTGGAGCAACACTCGGTCTAGTGTTAAATATGCTCCATTCCAGAAGTAAGATGTATAAGTCGATTGGACGATTATCTTTGCCGTCAGCTATTTTTTGTATCAATGAACCGGTTATTTTTGGTTTGCCTATTGTGATGAATCCTGTAATGCTTATTCCGTTTATAGCAACGCCTATGGTCCTATGTATCGGTACGTATATCTTAATGAATATTGGTATAGTAGGACCGATTGTTATTCAAGTTCCATGGACTATTCCTCCTATTATTGGTCCTTATTTAGCTACTAATGGTAGTATTGGAGCAGCCGTTTGGTCTTTTGTATCGATTTTCATTTCATATTTTATTTATATGCCATTTTTCAAAATATTGGAAAAGCAGCAAGTGAAAAATGAAACCGCAGAGGCGCAAGAAACGGAAACAACGATTCCTGTGAGTATAAGTGAGTAGATAGAAGAAGCCTATTTTCCATCATTCATTAAGATAAGTATTTTTAGGTATCAGAAAATAACTTTAAAAAAGTATATTGGAAAAAAGACGATTGTCCTTCATGATTCTGATAGTTTCAATAATAAAACAACAAATAGCATCATTATCTAAGCGAATCAGTAAATGATTCGCTTTTTTAATGTTGTATTTTTTATCATTTGCTTCTATCAATAAAACCTTCTCGAATACTTTATTGGATGTTATGGTAATCCTTGAAATCTCCTCTTCGGTCTATCGTTTAAAAAAAACGGAGCTTCAGTTGTACCGATAAATGATGGCGATTTCATTTTGTGCAAGCTATAGTTTAGGTGGGGGTAGCAAATATGATTCATTTCAAATTGACGTATCTGTTTTCAGAACCAAATATTGAGGCGTTTCTTCAGTTGACGAAGTGGAGGGATGAGGAATTTCTGGCGGAGATTGCCAAGATCAATCAAATCACTGAACAGCGGTTGAATCAACGAATCACGATGCATGAGGGAGAAGTTTTGATTCCTTCGCTGATTCAACGAAAATGGCCGGAAATTCTTTTCGATGTCCAGAAGAACACGTTGTTTTTTTCGGAAGAAGAGCGGCGGTCCATGATTTATCTTCTGACTTTTTCAGCAGTGAAAGACTTATCCGTCTACCAGTTTCAAGATCTGTTATATGTCAGTAAAAATACGATTTTGAAGGACTTAAAGGGGATCAGAGAGGAACTTGCAGCTTTAAAGATTCAACTATTGTACTCTCGAAAATATGGCTTTTATCTAGAGGGAGAGGAATATCAGATTCGCGCTCTTGCTTTTCGAAAAGTCAGTGCGTTATCCAATACGAAAAATGGGAATTTGCTTTTATTTGAGGGAATCTATGAGCAGAATAAAACGATATATATTCAAATAAGAGATCGTTTGTCCGCAACATTGACTGCCTTCAATCTGGTGATCGTACCGAGCCGCTTCGAAGAAATGCTTTATTTTCTTAATTATTTATCCTTTCGGATGGCAGAAACGGCTGTTTCTTTAGCGGAGACAGAAACATCGCTGCTACAGTCGCTGCATGTCCATCAAGTTAGTCAGCAGTTTTTAGCAGAATTTCCTGCCATCAAAGATCGGAAAACAGAAGAACTTTATGTAACGATCCTGTTGAAAACGATTCTGCAAGGAGATATCGAAGATACTTCATTAGAGTTTTTATTGGAATGTGCCAGTAAGATCATTCATGAAATGGAACGGCTGGCAGCTATCGAGTTTGTGGACTATCGCACCCTTTTGATGAACACATTCTATCATCTTGTCCCGGCGTATTTTCGAATCCGCTACGGTTTTCCACTGGAGAATGTACTGATTGAAGAAATCAAGCTGCAATACAATGAGTTGTTTGAACTGACGAGACGAGCACTGGGTTCTTTAGAAGACCTAGTCGGTACGATCCCTGATGAAGAAATCGGTTATTTTACGATTTTGTTTGGTGGAGAAATCAGTAAACAAAAGGCCAAACGTGATTACTTCCAATTGAATGCATTAGTTGTCTGCCCAAGCGGCATCAGTTCATCCTTGATTTTGGAATCAGAATTAAAGGAACTGTTTCCCCAGATCCATTTTTTGCCGGCTCGTTCGATCGAAGAGTATGAAAATGTTCGTTTCAATGAAGAGATTGATCTGATTTTTTCCAGTGCCCCGATCAAAACCAAACGACCATGTTATGTGATCAATCCGATTATGACGCCCATTGAGAAGGATGAACTGCTTAGAAACGTACAAGCGGCATTCTTTCCTTCAAAAACTGGTTTGCATTCCATTGACGATGTGTTAGAAGTGATTTTGCCCTATGTTGATTTAAAAGCAGGCATCAGTAAGCAAAAGCTGAGAAAAATTTTGCAAAGAAAAATCAATCGAGAATTGAATAGAAGGGAAGACCAACGTCCGATGTTATCAGATTTATTAACAGCAGAAACCATCCAATTTACCGAGGTGCCGCTGACTTGGCAAGAAGCCATTCGAGAAGCTGCTGCACCATTAAAAAAGACTAATAAGATTGAGGAACAGTATATAACCGCCATGATCAATAAAGTGGTGGATCACGGTCCCTTTATCCATATTGGAAAAGGCATCGCTTTGCCTCATGCGCGTCCAGAAGATGGGGTCAATGCGATCGGGATGTCGTTATTAAAAGTCAAAGAGCCAGTGCTTTTAAATGATGATCCGCAACACCCCATTCAAGTGTTTATATGTTTGGCAGCAGTTGACAATGAGCTCCATCTAAAAGCGTTAGCGAGTTTAACAAAAATTTTGTCGAATAATGAAAAACTAACTGCGTTACTTTCCGCAACCAATGCGGATCAAATAATTGAAGTGATCAGAGAAGGAGAAGATGAAAAATGAAATTTGCAGCAGTGTGTGGATCAGGATTAGGATCAAGTTTTATGGTGGAGATGAATATCAATTCTGTATTAAATGAATTGGGTGTCTCAGGTGTGGAAGTGTCCCATTATGATTTAGGAAGTGCCGCACCCGATATGGCGGATGTTTTCTTCGTTGGTGGCGATTTAGCCGATAGTGCGCAGCATCTAGGTGAGATCGTGGTGTTAGACAGTATTATCGATCTCGATGAATTGAAGCAAAAGGTTCAAGCCGTTTGTCAGGAAAAAGGATTACTATAAAAAGGAGTAGACAGTCATGAACGAATTTTTAGATATTCTTGTTGATATCGCGAGTACCCCAGCGATCTTAGTTGCGCTGATCGCTGTTTTGGGGAATGTACTGCAGAAAAAAGACATTGCCACGATCGTCAAAGGGGGCATCAAAACCTTTGTTGGGTTTCTCGTGGTCACTGCCGGGGCTGGGGTGATCGAAAGCTCTCTGGCGCCATTTGGGGAGATGTTCCAAGCAGCCTTTAACATGCAAGGGGTCGTACCTAATAACGAAGCGATCGTTGCGCTGGCTTTGACGACTTACGGCACCTATACCGCACTTATTATGTTAGCCGGAATGGCCTTCAATATTTTGATTGCCCGTATCACTCGCTTTAAATACATTTATTTGACTGGGCATGCCACGTTGTATATGGCTTGCATGATTGCGGTGATTTTGAGCGTTACTGGAATGAATACTTTTAATCTAGTTTTATTTGGCGGCTTAGCGTTAGGGATCTGTAACACGATTTTCCCAGCGATCGCACAACCGTTTACTCGAGAAATTACTAAAAATGATTCCGTCGCATTGGGGCATACGGGGAACTTCGGCTACGCATTGAGCGGGTTGATTGGGAAATACGTCGGCAATAAGGAAAAATCTACCGAAGACATCAATTTTCCGAAAGGCCTGTCTTTCTTGCGGGACTCTACTGTTAGTATCACGATTACGATGGCTATTGTATACGTGATCGTAGCAGTTTTTGCTGGGAGTGAATTTATTACAGAAAATCTTAGCAATGGCACGAACTCGATCATTTATTCGTTGCAGCAAGCCGGTTCGTTTGCCGCTGGTGTCTTTGTGATTTTAGCTGGTGTCCGTCTGATTTTGGCAGAAATCGTACCAGCCTTTAAAGGGATTTCCGAAAAGCTTGTTCCTAATGCGATTCCTGCATTGGATTGCCCTATCGTCTTTCCTTATGCGCCAAATGCTGTTCTGATTGGTTTTCTAACCAGCTTTGTCGGTGGAATCGTTAGTTTGATCATCATGGTCTTCACAGGAACAACCGTTATTATTCCAGGTGTCGTGCCCCATTTCTTCTGTGGCGCAACGGCAGGTGTTTACGGCAATGCAACGGGTGGTGTGCGAGGCGCCGTGATTGGTTCCTTTATTCATGGGATCATTATCAGCTTCATGCCGATCTTGTTGATGCCAGTCATGGGGGATCTTGGGTTCCAAGGATCAACTTTCTCTGATACCGACTATGGAGTTGCAGGGATCTTCCTGGGAAACTTAGCCAATATGGGCGGTCAAATCGCCATCTTCTCAGGGATAATTGCGGTAGTCGCGGTCTTGATCGGATTGACGATTTTCAAGAAAAACAGCCGGGCAAAATCTGTTTCTGAATAAATAGAGGATGGAGGGATAAATAGTGGCAATCAGTGAACAAGAATACCACGAACTCGAAAGATTAGCGGCAAAGATTCGTTTAGATACCCTTTGCAGCATCAAGAAAATGGGGCAAGGCCATCTGGGCGGTTCCTTTTCAATTGTTGAATTATTGGCCGTTTTGTACGGCAAACAGCTGCGGGTCAATCCACAAGATCCACAGTGGGCGGATCGTGACCGACTCGTTTTATCAAAAGGACATGCTGGCGCCGCACTGTACAGTGCATTAGCAAATACGGGCTATTTTGATCGGTCGTGGTTATGGACGATCAATGAGGGCGGCACGAGACTGCCTTCCCATCCGGATCGCTGGAAAACGCCGGGGGTTGATGCCACCACAGGTTCACTGGGGCAGGGAACTTCCATGGCTGCCGGGATCGCGACAGGCCTGCGCTTGGCAGGCAAGGACAATTTTGTTTATTTGATCGTTGGAGATGGTGAACTAAATGAAGGACAGTGCTGGGAAGCCTTCCAATACATTGCCCACTTTAAACTGAATCACTGTATCGTCATTATTGATGACAATAAAAAACAGCTAGATGGGCCAACCAAAGACATTCTTGATCCCTTTGACATCCAGCAGAAGATGACTGCTTTTGGCTTTTATACAGAAAAAGTTCCAGGGGCAGACATGCAAGCCATTGATGAGGCAATCGAGCGCTGCAAAGCAATCGAAGACCAAGCGGTTTGCATTGTCTTGGACAGCGTGAAAGGACAAGGCGTTCCTTTCTTTGAAGAACTAGATGCCAATCACTCCGTGAAGTTTACCACGGATGAGATCAATCAAGCGGCAGAAGCGGCAATCAAAGAATTGACGATAAAAATCGAAGGAGGACGCTAAGGCATGTTTACATTAAGCAAAACCACTGCTGCTGGTAAAGAGCTGCGAACTTGTGTCGTTGACACATTGGTGGAACTCATGGATGAAAATAACCAGCTAGTTGCGTTAGATGCCGACCTTGGTTCTGCCAGCGGCTGGACAGCGATTGCCAACAAACATCCCCAACGCTTTATCAACATGGGGATCGCGGAAGCCAATATGGTTGGCGTCGCTGCTGGCTTGAGTTTAACTGGCTATACACCTTTTATCCACACTTTTGGGCCATTTGCAACGCGCCGGGTATTCGATCAGCTGTTTATTTCTGGCGGCTATGGCGGCAATACGATCAACATTTACGGTTCTGATCCGGGGTTTGCAGTCGGACACAACGGCGGCACCCATACGACATGGGAAGATGTGGCTTTGATGAGAATGATTCCCCAATCGATCGTCTGCGATGCAGCGGATGAAGTCCAAATGGCGTGGATCATAAAAACCTTTAGCCAATTATCCGGCATTCATTACGTACGAGGCAATCGGAAAGCTGTTCCAACGATTTATGAAAAAGGCTCGACCTTTGAACTAGGAAAAGGCAATGTTTTAAGACCAGGCGATGAACTGTTGTTGATTGCCAGTGGCCAACTGGTTTCTGAAACACTGCAAGTGGCAGAAGAATTAGCAGAAATAGGAATCAGCTGCGAAGTGATCGACATGTTCACCATCAAACCGATCGATAAAGAATTGATCATCCGCGAAGTTCAGGGAAAACGGCAAGTCATCACCATCGAAAATCATTCTATCACCGGTGGACTAGGGAGTGCCGTCGCCGAAGTGCTTGCTGAAACTGGCAGTGCTGTCCCCTTAAAACGTATTGGTGTCAACGAACGATTTGGCCAAGTCGGCATACCCGATTTCCTGCAAAAAGAATATGGCTTAGATGCTGCTTCAATCAAGCAGCAAATAGTTGAGGGGAAGGTCAGGGGATAGAAAAAGGAAGCATCAACGAATCAATGGTTGGTGCTTCCTTCTCATTTATTTCAGGACTTGCAAAAAACGTCAAACAACGCGTCAGTCCTACTGTTTGACATTTTTTTTTGAACTACGACAAAAACCAGCGCCGTAACTTTTCTGCTTCGGTTAATGGGAAGTAGAACAGCTTACTTTCGGTGAAGGTATCTTCGGTTTTGATGGTCAACTGTAACTTGCCCAGACCTTTTTTGTGCTGCCAATACGTCGTGGTGACGGTGAAATCTTGGATTTTATTTTTCTTCAGATAAGCGGTCACCTTTGTTAAGCCGCGAATCGTTTGACACAACAATACATGGTTATCTAAAAAATGATACCCTTGTATTTTGCCCCGCCAGATGCTTGATAACACGAAGGAGCCAAAGAACACGAAGAAAATCAGCGCTAACCACCAGAAAAAGAAGGCGGAGATTCCTACAACAAGCAGCCCGATAAGCAGTGGCCAACGGCAAAAGTACCAAAAGTTGGGTCGCGGATTTTTCACTAGAGCGGTTTGTTGAAACGACCATTCAGGTAAAAAGCGGGCCAATGTTTCGGTCAGCTGCGCCTCTTTCAAAATGGGGAACAGATAGACCGTATCATCGCTTTCTGAAGAACTGCCAGCAGCCAGCAGTAACTTGACGGAGCTTAGATGAAAGATTCGGCGATAAAGATTTTGTTCGACACTTAGCCCTTGGATCCTAGCGAGGGGAATCGTTTGGTGTCGTTTAGAAAACAAGCCTTGCGTGATCAGCAGCTGTTGTTGGTTCGTTTCCACCGTAAAGCCATAATAGCGGAAAAGATTTCTAGCGATCGCAAGGAAGAAAAACAAAATCAGCAGTCCTAGCAAAAGCGCAGCACCTAATAAAAGGCCGAGTTGTTGCAATTCCGATGCATAGGTAAAGAGATTGGGAATGTTGTCGATCACGTTGTAGCCGATGACTAGAACCAAGGTGAAAACAGAAAAATCAGTGATAGAAAACAAGAAAATCTCCTTGAATTTCAAAGTGAATGTTTCTAACGGCGGATTTGCTGTTTCCTCACCCGAAAAAACAGTAGCGTAATTATTGGTTGGTTCTTCTCCACTAGCTGCTTGGGCAGTCGGCTCTTGTGGTGTCGCAGCTGCTTTTTTTGACGCTTCGATGGAGGCAATGAGAGCCAGCGGCAACGCTGGGAAAAGAATTTCGGCTTCGCCACTCGAACTTGCGGCGCTTTCCAATTTCACTTCAGCTAATTTAAATGGACGTAAATAAAAGTAATGATTCTCTTGAATGGTTTGGATGCGTTCAAATGGCAAAATCGTTTGTTTTTGGATAAAGAGTCCTTTGTTGACTAGTACACTCGTTTGATCGATTTGAAAGGTAAAGCGGGCGTAAGACAGTACCGCAAAAATCAGACACACCAGTAAAAATAGCAGAATGCCGCCCAGAATCATTGGCAAAGAAGGGGCGTCGTTGAATAATTTGAATACAAGCAGAAACGCTAGTACCAGAAAATTTTTGCAATTTTTGAACCAATAAAGACCGATACACAGCAACGGCAGTCGTTGTTTTTCATAGATCATCTTTGACCACCTCGACTAAAGTCATAATGGTTTCTCGCAAGCGTTCGGCTTGCGCCACTGGCAAGCCTTCAATGGTGTGGTTGGTGGCAGCCGTATGGATCTGTAAGGAGACTAAGGAGTATTTTCGCAAAAAGATCCCTTGGTCTGTTTCGATATGCTGGATTCGGCGGATCGGAATATACGTGGTGCTGCGGAATAGATAGCCGTGTTGAATGGCGATATCATTTTCTTGGATCTCGTAGCGATGAAATTTGTAACGGTAGCTCATTAGCACAAAAGAAAGCAGATGGCTGATCAAAGTCAGCGCCAATAAGCTTGACCAAAGGGTGATCACCCAGAAATGCAGCCAGTTTTGCGTGGCTAGAAACCAAAAAGAAGCAGCGAAAATCAGGCTGAAAATAATCAGTGACGTAATCCTTCGCAACCGCCAAACACGAATGATGGTTTGAGGCATTTGTTCATTTAATAAGGGATAATTCAAGGGAAACATCCTCTCTACATAGAAATAAATAGGGTTACCCACAAATATAGTGGAGATAGAAGAAAAAAACAAGGTCAGGAATTAAAAATAGTTAATTGTGATTTAAATATTGTTGCGAATAGGTAAAAAAAGAAAAAGCCACGTTTAGCTAACCAATGAGCATGAGTTTGTTCGTCATGAAAAAAGCGAATCTGCTATTGACTCTCCCTCAAGAGGAGCCAGTATGCTTTAGTAGAATAGGGCGATTTCTGTAGAAAATGATTGAGGTTGCTGGGCTGTCAAAAGAAATCAATGGACGCAAAACAATTGATCAACTGACCTTTTTGGTATTGGAATACCGCTGGTCGTACTATTTTTGACCAATAGGATTGGTGGAGATAAAGTGAGGGGGGCTGTTTCTTATACATCACAAGATAGTGATTTGACCTTCAGGCAGATAGAAGAAGTACCACAAGCAGTTTGTACGGTCCATAGAGGAGCCTATGCAGAATTTCCGAAAGCCTATGCTGCAGTTATCCAGTTTGTTGAAAACAACGGCTATCGAATCACAGGGCCTTTTCGTGAAAGCTATATTGATGGCATTTGGAATAAAGAAAGTGAAGAGGAAGGGCTGACTGAGATCCAGCTTCCTGTTGAAAAAATCAGCAGGCGACAGTAAGCAGAGACGTAGTTTGATGCAGTTTTTTTGTTAGGCAAGGTGTGAATTGCAGTAAGAACTTCTTTTATCGAAGGAAAGCAGGCGATTCCCATTGACAAATCGACTAGCGCCTTCTAAACTAAAGGCAGAAAAACAAGAGAAAAAGGTGATGGCTCCGGCCTATCTGCTGTTATTCCTTCGTTAACAGGGGTAGGACTGGAAAAGAGTAAATAAAATCAATTTCATAGGCAAAAAATTGACTGCATGCAGTTTTATTTGAAGTGCCTATCATTGATTTTATTTTACTCTTCGCTTTTTGATCTTCATCGTTTGAAGGTTGACCGCAGAGTGAAATCTGCGGTCTTTTTTGTTTTTCAATTATTTTGAAAGGGGAAAATAAGATGTACCAAGAATTGAGAAAGGCAATCGAGCGGCCACCGCTCTATAAAAAAATGGCAGAGGCGTTTTGGGACGATGCGTATATTTCCAAGCAAATGTTAAAGGCTCATTTGGATCCTGATTTTGAGGGAGCTAGTAGAAAGGTTGACTTTATCAACGAATCCGTTCGATGGATCAGTCGCCTTGTTCCGCCAGAAAAACAGACGCAACTTCTTGATATCGGCTGCGGACCAGGGATCTACGCGGAAAAATTTGCAGCGCTGGGCTATGAAGTGACAGGCGTTGATTACTCCAGAAGATCCCTTACCTATGCGAGAGATTCTGCGAATAAGCGGGAACTAAATATTACCTATCTATTTGATAACTATTTGGAGATGGCATTGCCTCAGCAATTTGATTTTATTACCTTGATTTATTGCGACTATGGTGCCTTAAATCCAGAGGAACGCAAACTACTGCTAAAAAATGTGCTGGCGCATCTAAAACCGGGTGGCAAATTTTTGTTCGATGTATTTACGATTGCACAGTTTTTAACGCTTAATGAAGAGCAGACCTGGGAAAGTCACGAATCAGAAGGGTTTTGGCGGGGGGAGCCCCATCTTGTGCTATATCAACGATGGAAATATCCTGATTACGTCTTGCTGGAGCAAACAACGATTTTAGCAGAAGGTGAGACCACAAATTATTACTTATGGACGACCTATTTTACAAAAGATGCATTGCTGAGGGAAGTTCAGGCTGCAGGCTTTGATATCTGTGAGGTATTTGGCGATGCTAAAGGCAGTCCTTATAGCGAAGAAGATTCAACAATGGCGATACTTTTGAAGAAGCCACAACTGAAAGAGTAGTTTTCTGTAAATAGAAACAAAAAGAAACGATGATTTTTCGTCGTTTCTTTTTGTTTGGCTCGGAACTGATCGATCAATTTTTTCGTACTAATGATCGGGCCTATTCAACACTACTCATTCAGCGAAACGTCGAACCATCGTAATATCTGTTTCCAAATAGCCCATTTTTTTGTATAGCTGATACGCAGATTGATTATGGGCAAAAACGTGCAAGCCGATCTCAGTGATGCCTTGCTGGATCGCCCACTTTTCCAAAGCTTGTAACGCTTTGGTTCCATAGCCTTTTCCTCGCTGGTCTTCCTCGATGATAAAGTCATAGATGAAGGCTTTCTGGGCAGCTGTGTTGATCCAAATCACCCCGATCGGTTCACTAAAATCAGCTGCAAATAAAGAAAACAAGTGATTGTTTTCAGTGGCAGTCCCTTGAGGAAGTAAAGAAGCAAAGCTTTCTTTGGCGAGGGAGAGGGCCTCGTCTTTGGCCCATGTGCCTGCTTGGATTTTGTCATTGGCGTATTCGAAAACAGCATTGGCTAAGTAGGCAGCGTAGTCGCTGTCTTTCATTGGTATTAAGTTCATCTATTTCTCCTTTCGTCCTTTTGGATTCTCCCTATCTTGCAGAATGATTGCAGTAAGGGGAAATGGGGACGCTTGATTGGTAACTATTTGTTCCCCCTTCAGTTGAAGGTCTCTGACAGCGGGTCTCGTCGTTGAAACAAAAACAGGTCATCCGGTGCAAACTGGTGGCGTGCATCGCAAGTATAGCCTCGCAACCAGTCACAACCATCGATGCGGCGAACGTAGAATCCTTTGGGGAAATCATCGGTTTTCTCCAAAGGCATAGAAGCGATCGTGATTGCGGCAGCTGGCGCTTTTCCTTGGGATTGCAGTCCGGTGCTATTTGCCAGTTGATGATAACTGAGGCGAAAGTGTAAGGCCATTTCCAATGTACAATCGGTCAGTCCATAAGAAGGTGCAGCTGCAAAAATCTCCGTCAACGAGCCACCTTGTGTGAGTCCCAGTTCTTTAAGGGAAACAATCACACAAGTAGTACGCTGTTTATCGGCACTGAGGGAGAGGTGGGGATGGCGCAAGAGCTGGTTGGCATACGCGTTTAAGTGAATCTGCTGTTCTTCCAACTGCTGGCAAAGGCGGGCTAGCGAAACCCCGCCATAGTCTACGATCACTTCTTTCAAATCAAACACTCCTTTCAATAGGGATCCATTTCTTGAAAAATCAGTTCGCACCCTCGCTCTCAGTCAAATTGGCATAAATCGCAGCAACTTCTTCTTGGTAACGATTCTTTAGTCGAGGGGGACTTAAAATGTGTAGGCTTTTTCCAAAAGAGAACAAATAGGGCACCACCCAGCTTTCCTCGGGTAAATCAACGGTAACTACAGCAGTGCCTTCCTCCGTCAAAGTAATATCCTGATGATCAAACTCATCATATACCCGATAAAGAACGTCGGCTTGAAAGAATAGACGAGCGGGATAGGTGTCAATAGTCAGTTCAATGGCAGAATCAGGCGCAGTGACCGGAAAAAAATGCTGTTCAGTGACGTGGACCTGACTCATGCGGCTGATTTTAAATGTCCGAAAGGCATTCTTTTGCTGGTCGAAGGCTTGCAGATACCATGCTTGCGAACGAAAAAGCAGTTTGTAAGGCTGACAGACGCGTTTTTGCGGTCCCTGTTTACTGATATAGTCAAAGGTGATCACGTGGTTCGTTAAAATACTCTTTTTTAATAAATCAAACGTGTCGTTGCCGTTTTCTCGCCGATGCCAAGTGGAAAAATCAACTTCTAGCCAGTCTGCATCGTTTTGCTGGAATAAGGATTGCAGTTTTGCCAATGATTCTCCGCTGATCTGTGGCGTCAGCTGGCGAATCCCTTTCAACGCCAACAGCAGGTTTTTCCGTTCTTCCTCTGATAATAACATTTTATCCAACACAAAACTGCTTAACAAATAGACGCCGCCATTTCGACCCGTTTCGGTATAGATGGGTACGCCAATACTGCTTAGGGTATTGATATCTCTGGTGATGGTGCGAGTCGAGACTTCAAATTGTTTGGCTAATTCAGAAGTGGTTGCTTTTTCATGATTCAACAGGTGGTAGATAAGGCCGAACAGGCGTGTCGTGCTCACTTGGTTTACTCCTTTTATAAAAAGATGATAAAACACTGACAGAAGGTGTCTAGGTTTCTATCGTATCATAAAGGCAAAGAAGGAGGAACACTAATGAAATTTTCGATAATAGAAACGGAAAGAACCAATAATTTTACTGATCCAGCGATTCAAGCAAAAATCACTGGCTTATGGGAGAAAAACAGCGAGGCGGTCAAGAAAGCCGCAGAAAAAGGAACGGTCATCGCTTGCGTTTACCACGAGTATGAGTCAAACTATCAAGGAGACTATGCCGTTTCGCTTTGTTTCGAAGAAACGGAGCAAGCAGACTTTGATACAGAAAAATATACTTGGAAAAAGTATCCGGTCGATCGGCGCGATGCGCAGGGCATTCTGACTACTTGGCGTCAAGTCTGGTCAGAGGAAGAAAACCAGCAGTTGCAGCGCAGGTATTCCTTTGATTTCGAACAGTATGCGCCAGACGGCGAAGTAACGATTTTTATCGCCATTGAAGAAAGCGACAAAGAGTAACCATTTTCCTGAATAGGAGGACAGTCAATGAGACAGTACGAAAGCAAAGCAGACTTGATCCAAGAGATCACAGAACGTTACCAAAAATTTCGCCAAGAATTTGTTGAAATTCCCGAAGCGTTACGAAATCAACGGATAGCAAGTGTCGACAAGACCCCTTCAGAAAATTTGTCTTACCAAATCGGCTGGGTCAGTTTGTTATTGTCATGGGAAACACAGGAACAACAAGGGATGAGCGTTCACACACCTGCTGAAGGGTATAAATGGAACAACCTTGGTGGATTGTATCAATCCTTTTATCAGACATATGGCAGTTTGACCTTAGCACAGCAGCAAGAGCTCTTAGACCAAAAGGTGACGGCACTTTGCCAGTGGATCGAAGGCTTATCCGATCAGGAATTGTTTGAAGCAGGGCAACGGGATTGGGCAACCACCAAAGCACAGTGGCCAGTCTATAAATGGATCCATATCAATACAGTAGCACCCTTTACCAATTTCCGAACGAAAATCCGAAAATGGAAAAAGGAAGCACTGCATTGATCAATAGAGAAATGAATGAATCGAACAGGAAAATCACACCCTTTTCATAGTGTGATTTTTTGCTGTACATAAAAAAACGGTTTATTGAGAAACAATGGCAAAGAAGCATACATGGCTTGCTATCAATTGTGAGAGACTGAAAATCGTGCTATGATGGCGTTAATCAGAGCAAGGAGGAAAAAGCTGATGTGTGGTGGCATTATTTCCCAAAAAATTGCCTAAGCCCATGTAGATCAAGACCAGCAAAAAACGATTTACATGGGAGGAACAAATGATGAAAGAAAACAAATATGATGACCAAACGTTTTTTACTAAATACAGTGAAATGACTCGTTCACAAAAAGGCCTGCAAGGAGCTGGGGAATGGCAGACGCTAGAAAAAATGTTGCCTGATTTCGAAAAAAAGCAGGTACTTGATCTAGGTTGTGGGTATGGATGGCATTGCCAATATGCTGTAGACCATGGAGCGGCAGCAGTACTAAGAACTGACATTTCTCAACGGATGCTTGAGGAGGCTAAGAAAAGGTACCCTGATCCGAAAATAACGTATCAATGTGTCGCAATGGAAGAAGTGACACTTCCTCCAGCCACAATAGACGTTGTTTTAAGTTCATTGGCGTTTCACTATGTGGCAACGTTCGAAACATTGATCAAAAGCATATCGGTCTGGCTGAAACCTGGTGGTGTACTCGTATTTTCGGTGGAGCATCCTGTTTATACTGCGGAAGGATCGCAAGATTGGCAGTATGATATGCAGGGGGGAATCCAGCATTTCCCAGTCGATCATTACTATTATGAAGGCAAGCGGCAAGCGCAATTTTTAGGTGAAACGGTGACGAAATACCATCGTACCCTGACAACCTATTTAATGACCTTATTGCAAAACGGCTTTATTTTAGAAAAAGTGATTGAGCCGCAGCCGCCAGAAGAATTACTGAAAGTACCGGGAATGAAAGACGAAATGCGCCGACCAATGATGCTGCTAATAGCTGCTAGAAAAAGCTGACTTAAAGAATTGTTAAACAGTTGATCCGTTAAGATCAGCTGTTTTTTTGTTTTGTGTCATCGTAAGAAATAACTGGAGAAGCCTGTGACCGCTTAATGTCTAGTTAGTGGAGTTAATAAAATAAACTGTTATTTTAAGTGCTAAAGTGACGCGAAGGTGACAAAAATGAAACGCCAATTCGTAAAAGGGTATGCTATATTTTAGACAGTACTTGTTTTTTTACGAAAAAAAGCCGGCAGTCGATGGCGTATCTTACGCAATCGCCGCCAATCTGTTTTATAAAAAAACGCAAAACCATTCCCAAGTCCGATGCACGTTTGCTGAATATTCAGCAAACGAAAAGTAAATGACTATGAATAGAAAGGGTGAGGATCATCGAAAACAACCAAACCATTGGCTTAACGTCAGGGGAAGTCAAGGCGCGGGTGCAGCGCGGTCAAGTCAATAAGACAAAAAAGGATACGACGAATACGTACCCGAAAATCCTGTTTACCAATATCTTTACCTTTTTCAATTTAATCAACTGTGTCCTATTCTTTCTCGTCTGTTTGACGGGTTCTTATCAAAACGGTTTGTTCGTCTTTGTTGTCTTCAGCAATGTGATCATCAATCTCTTTCAAGAAGTTCGTTCCAAACGAACGCTAGATAAGCTGGCACTGCTAAAAGTTGCCAAAGCCGATGTTTATCGGGATGGTAAGCTGGAGAATTTGCCGATCCACAAACTCGTAATGGATGATGTGTTACGACTGAAAAGCGGGGATCAAGTGCCGACGGATGCCAAAGTCATTCAAGGATCTTTAGAAGTCAATGAATCCTTGCTGACTGGTGAAATGGATACGATCCACAAACAGCCGGCAGACGAGTTGTTTTCTGGCAGTTTTATCACTGCTGGTGAAGCGTTGTGCCAAGTGATCCACGTAGGCGCTGATAACTATATCGCAAAAATCAACAAAGAAGCCAAGACCATCAAACGACAAAAATACTTGATCCAAGGCAGTTTGAATAAAATCATTCGTTGGATCAGCTTGATTTTGGTACCGTTATGTACCCTCTTGTTTATCAAACAGTTCTATTTCTCTCATGCGGCTTTCAACACCGCCATCTTACGGACGGTGGCGGCAGCTGTAGGGATGTTCCCCGAAGGTTTGTTTTTATTGACCAGTGTCACATTGACCATCAGTGCCGTCTACCTGGCGCGCAAAAAAGTGATGGTGCAGGAATTGAACTGCATTGATGCTTTGGCACGGGTCGATGTTCTTTGCTTAGACAAAACCGGCACGATCACCGAAGGCAAGATGACGGTGGAAAAGACGATTTCCTTTCAATCGGAAACACCGTTGGCAGAAATCACCGGCAACTTAATGGCTCAGCTACCCGATCAGAACCCAACGGCAATGGCGCTACGAACCTTTTTTTCAGAAAAAACGACGTACCAGATGCAGCAAGTCGTCCCCTTTTCATCTGACCGCAAATTCAGTTGCGTCACGTTTGAAGGGCAAGGCACTTATTTCATCGGAGCTGCGTCGATTTTACTGGGAACCAACCATGAAGCTGTCTTAAAACAGGAAAGACAGCTGGCAGAAGAAGGCTACCGGGTGATCGTTTTGGCGCACAGTGCGCAAGGCTATGAGGAGGCAGGACTGCCGACGGATATTGAACCGTTAGGATTTTATTTACTGTCAGACACGATCCGTGAAGATGCCAAAGAGACCTTGGAGTATTTTCGTTCACAAGCAATCCAATGCAAGATCATCTCTGGCGATGATCCAGTGACAGTCAGTCAAATCGCGAAAAAAGTCAATCTACCAGGGGCTGCTGATTTTATCGATGTATCAAAATTAACTGCAGCCGAATTAAAAGAAGCTGTCAGCAACTATCAGATTTTTGGTCGAGTGACGCCGCAACAAAAGAAAGAAATGGTACTCTACTTGAAAGAACAAGGGCATACTGTCGCGATGACTGGCGATGGCGTCAACGATGTTTTGGCGCTGAAAGAAGCAGACTGTTCCATCGCGATGGCTTCCGGTGTCGATGCTGCGCGCCAAGTATCAAATTTGGTGCTTTTGGAAAATCAATTCGATGCTTTGCCATCGGTCATGGATGAAGGCCGCCGAGTAATCAATAACATTACTCGCTCAGGTTCATTGGTGTTAGTGCAAGTCTTATTCTCCATCATGATCACTATGGGGACGTTGTTATCAGGAACGACATATCCTTTTGAGCCGATCCAATTAACGATCATCAATGCCTGCTTTGTCGGCATTCCGACCTTCTTTTTAAACTTTGAACCAGACTTCAATCGGATCAAAGGGGACTTTATGACAACGATTTTCAAAAATGCTTTTCCAACAGCATTGACGATTACGGTAGGAACTCTGCTGATCATCAACTTTGGCTATTGGTTCAACAGTAGCAGCAAAGCTCTATCGATCATGAGCATTATTTTTACCGCTTGGAACTATCGCTTGATCCAGAAAAAAGTCTATCCAGCTATCAACAGCTATCGAACGATGATTTTTTTCAGCACCCAGATCTTGTACTTTGCTGCCTTGATCGTCGGTCGTGACCTCTTTAACCTAGGCAATACCAGCTATCTCAACCTCATTCTCTTGATTGCCTTGTTGAATTTTTCCGCCTATATGCAACGCTTTGCGGATAAGGGAATCGAGTTACTGATGCGAAGGTATACGAAGAAACGTAAAAGCTTATCAAAAGAAATGATTCAGTAAACAGTAGAAAAACTGATTGCTTAAGTAGCGCTTGTAGCTTGCTAAGCAATCAGTTTTTGTTTATAAATAAATTTCTTTTATTTTCAAGGAGTCTAAGTCTTGCTATGAAACTCGTTTCATACCGTACAATCAACCAAGGGACCTTTTCAGAAAATTTGTCGAAAGTGAATCAGTAAATTTTCTATGGTAGACTTAGGTCAATCGTAAAACAAACAGATAGGAATGAAGGAAATGGCAACGATACGCGATATAGCAAAAATCACTGGTTTTTCGATCACGACAGTCTCTCGTGTGATCAATGGCCATCCTTATGTCGATGAGCAAAAGCGAGCAGCGATTTTGGCGGTGATGGAAGAACTGGATTACAAACCGAATAAGATCGCCCAAAAGCTCAGCTCGGGGAAAACCTATAATATTGGGGTCATCGTGCCGTTTGTCAATCACGCCTTTTTTGATGGGATTCTAAATGGCATTATGGAAGAAGCCTTTGCTAAAAAATACAAAGTGACGTTATTGCCGACCAATTTTGATCGGAAATTGGAACTAGAATATCTAGAAGAATTCGCTGCAAAAGGGTTTGACGGATTGATCGTTATTACCCGTGCAAATCATATCGAGACGTTTTATCCCTACATGGAAAAAGGACCGATCGTTTTTTGTGAAAATTCGACCGGTACTGCTGTTCCTTTCGTTGCGATCGACTTGGTCGGCTCTGTGACAGCTAGTATCAATTATTTAAAAGAACAAGGCGTAAAACGTTTGGGACTGACGCTCGGGCGCAGCAAACGTCTTAGCTGCAATTCAGTCAATACCATCGCAAAAGCCAAGGAGCTGTTTCCTGCTTTTTCGGAAGCCGATATTTATTGGGATTGTATCAAAGCACAAGACGGGATTTCCGCAGCAGCCTTTTTTAAAGAACGAGGAATCGATGGGGTGATCACAAATGGAGACGAAATCGCAGCAATGATTTTGAATCAATACTCCCACGGGACAGCACCCATCGTGATTGGACAAGAAAACCTGCTTATCAGTCAAATGCTGCATTTTTCTTCCGTTGAGTTTCATCTGAATCAGTGCGGCAAAGAAGCCTTTCGCTTGTTTCAAGAAAGAAAACAAGAACAGATCATTCTGCCTTATGAACTTATTATTCGTGAATAATCATTGTCAAAAAAAGAACACACCTTATTACGAGAGGTGTGTTTTTGCCTGATTTTTAAAGGGAATTTGAGGAGATAAAATAAAAAAATAAAGAAAAAATCAATTTTGAATGCTTGCTTTTCACAGAGTAAAGGGCTACCATTGGTCTGTGGCTTTTTCGCCACAAAAATAGGAAACGTATCAGACAAGAGTACTTGGGGAAGATTCTCTTGGGGGAAGCCTGATACGTTTCCTTTTGTTCATTCTAACACTATTTATATATAAAGTAGAGAGATATTGAGTAGATAAATAAAAATACTGCTGTAATTGATGAATAGGAAAAGAGCAAGCTCACAAAGGACTACTTTCAAATCGTTTTCCTACAACATGTTGGATGGCAAATGGCTCCTCATGTTTTGGTTAATAAAAGAGGATCAACTAACTAATTGTGTGGCACCAACTAGAAAATTACATAGCTTAGCAACACCTGTTTCAGCTGTTTCTTTGATTAGAACAGTTGCAGTATTTTCGTAAACATGAATCACACTAACTTCTTGTAAACCGGTAAAGCCAATAACATTTGCCTGATAGTTTTGACCAGGGAACACTTGGTATTTTTCCATGTTTTTATCTCCTTCATTATTCTTATTTCAAAAGAATAATAATTAAAATTTAAGAAAAAGTAAAGTGAAACGATTTTTCATTCAAAAACACAGCCCTTTGGCGTTTGTCTCGAGTAGTTTCGATCTTTTTCTGCAATTTTTCATTATTTTTTTCAATAAATATGCGGTGGCTTATTGAACTTTATTCAAGAATATGTACCTCTTTTTTTAGCAGCAACCACAGATTTCATCTAAACGAATGGGAGAAAACAGCAGCTGAATTGTTTGTTTTGTACCGGATTGGGGCTTATAATAAAAATAGGAAGAAGGATCGACGTCACCGCTTCCTAAATCAATTGAAAAGGGCGTGGAAGTTATGGAAAACGTATACCGAAATAACTTTGTCAAAAGAACTATTCAACTGATGTTTGCACCAAAAAAAATCAGAAAGCGTCCACCAGAACAATGGATCAAAATGCCTACCGACCGAGGTATTCGGAGAAAGGACGCGTGATCCAGCATCTCGCAGCTGTGCGTGAAATAGTATTTGAAGAGAAAAGAACGTTAGGAAGTCCCGAACGCGGGACTTCCTTTTTTGTGTCAGTGACATTGGGAATTTAACGAGAAAGTAGTTGCCAGCAGGTTCTCTTGTGAAGGGCTCCTTTCAGAAAAAGATATAAAAGGAAGCTTGCACTTTTCCTAGCGCTCAATAGACGAACGGAAGAAATCAATAGATAGCAGTGTTAGTGGATAAAGGATCGAAAGGATTCTTTCCAGCTGTTTTCAATTTTAAATTGGGTTTTCCAAAAAGTATGATATTCAAAGTGGCGTTAGTCTACCTACGTTATCAGAATGGATGATTGATAAAAGAAGGGGAATATAAAAGCCACTTTTTTCGCACATAGATTCTGTTAAAATAAACATAGAGGTTCAAACCTGTAAAATAATCTTATAATTTTTAAAGAAGGTGAAAGCATGGACTACCTAGAAATCGCAGGTCATTTCCAGACAACATCCTTTGATCCCCAACCGTTTGTGCAAACGACGATCGATGATCGAAAGGTAAGAGATAGACTAGTGGAGAATGTCGTTGATGGTCAAAATCATATCAATGAGTATTTTAATAGTTATTTGATCATTAAAGAAGTAGCCGTTAAAAACCCTGAGCTGATTTATGATGAATGGGAACGGATCTGGGCATTGCATACCCATAAAAACTCCTATCATCGGTGGATCGCTCATGATTTGATCAGTCAACTTTTGGTGATTGATCATGAAGACAAGTTTGAAGGGATCAAGCAAGAGTATGTACTGCTGCCTAAAGGAGAAAAAATTAGTAATTTCTTGAAGATGACTGAAAACATCCAGGAAGCCAGTCGATACAAAGACCTTCAGCAAGAGATTCAGCGTTTACTTGCGGATCAAGAATGGCTGTCCCACTTCAATGAAAAACAAGTGAAGCGTATTGAAAAAGTCCTTCAAACCCTTTTGGCTGAATGAATCAAGAAAAGCAATAAAACTTGTTTCAGAAGGAATTTTTCTACTATTTTTCTTGATTACTAGGAATAGTAGTGAGCAATGGGGAACACATTGCAATGATAGCTAACAATTATTTGCATGTATCGAATGCAAAATCTCCCTTAAGTCCTTGTAAGAAGCTAAGTGAAACTTTATACTAGAATGTAATACTTATTCAAAAAAAGGACAAATAAAATGAGGACATGAGCTTTTATGAAGAAATATTGTAAGGATAATGTGCTGGAAGCGGCGATGACGCGCCTGGAATATATTTTTGATACCTTTCCCCATGTTTATTTCTCTTTCAGTGGTGGAAAAGATAGCGGTGCCATGATTCAGTTGGCTGACCAAGTCGCCCGACAAAAAAAGAAAACTTTTGATCTGCTGATTTTAGATATCGAGGCAAATTATGATGCTACGAGAACGTTCATGGAAAAAATCAAAGCGTTACCAACTATCAATCAAACCTTTCACTTCTGTTTGCCCTTTTATGAGGACAACAACACTAGCGTATTTCAGCCACAATGGCTGATGTGGGATGAACAAGAACGTGAGAAGTGGGTACAGATGATGCCAAAAGATGCGATTTCACTTGCTGATTTAGATGAATCATTGATGGAAATCTATCAGAGTGCAAATATGAATCCAGATAAGTTCTTACGAAACTTTGCTCACTGGTACGCAAACTATCATCAGTGTGAACCCGTTGCTTGTGGCGTTGGCATCCGAACACAGGAAAGTCTATACCGATATCGGTCGATAACTTCGCCAAAGTATAACTTTCGGAAGCAATGCTGGATCAAACGGCAAGTAGCAGATTCCATGGTCGTCAATTTTTACCCCATCTATGATTGGAAGACAGAAGATGTCTGGGGCGCCTATGCCCATTTTGACTGGCCGATCAATGGCTTTTATGAAAAATTATATGATCATGGCGTTCCGATTCATCAAATGCGAATCTGTCAGCCTTATGGTATGCAGCAACGAAAAGGCTTATATCAATATGCTCTGGTGGAACCGGAAACGTGGGAACGGGTCGTCAACCGCGTGTCAGGAGCCAATTTTGGTCGATTGTATGCCCAGACGGGATTATTGGCGCATTACAATACGAGAAAGCCAAGTCATATGACTTGGCAAGAGTATGCGGTCTTTTTACTGGAATCAATTGGACTTTATTCAAAGAAATTACAGGACCATTATTACCGCAAAATCACGATCTTGATTGATCATTATCGAGAAAAGCACGGAATCGAAGTGGAAGACATTCCCGATGTGACCAAACGTAAGGAGTGGCTGAAAAACGAAGTGCTCTGGCATGACTGGAAAGGGATCGCTCGTGCGTTAGAAAAAAATGATTTTTCTTTGAGCACGCGACAATACAGTCTGACGAAAAAAGATGAGACGGAATTGTATGAGTTGGCGGTCGATTTTGGGGCGGCGTTGGGAATCGAGCATTTACCCAAGTATCAGTTAAAAAAATTGAATGCCAAATATGAGTATTTAACGAAAAAAATCACCTGACGATGGACGAATGTGTCCCTAGAGAGGAAGGGTTTTGTGAACGAACGATTGGTTTTATTTTTTCCACCGTATAAGAAAAGCCAATTCTATCAATTGATGGGGGCTTTTTTTGCGGAACGGGTGTATCAGCAGCAATTTCCGTACTTAGTCAATGATGAGAACTGCTACTGGTATGTGATTCTTGATGACGAAAAACGGGTGACCGCTTTTTCTTATTATGAAAAAGGCGTCAATAAAGTTGAGCTAGGGGAATTTTATGAAAAAGATCCAACTGCTCAATTTAAAAAGTTTCTTTTACGGAAAATGTTGGTGGATATCAGCCGCAACTACCCAGAAGCAGAGATTCTCGCTTCTAGTAACCAGCCTAGTGAAATTGCACTTTTGGAGTCAAAAGGGTTTGCGGTCTATCGACAAACAAAAAATTATTCATTTCTAAAAAGGAGTGTAGTACCTCATGAGCGATATCGATTTTCCAGTGTTAGCGGCGAAGCTGATCCCAGTCAGCAAGATTCACGCGAATACGTATAATCCCAACACCGTGGCTGCTCCAGAGATGGATTTGCTGGAACTGTCGATTCGGGAAGATGGCTTTACGCAGCCACTGGTTTGTTACCACGATAAGGAGCAGGACAAGTATATTTTGATCGATGGGTTTCATCGGTATGTCGTAGCAAAAGACCGCCTGGCGTTGCCAAGCGTTCCGGTCACAGTGATCGATAAGCCTTTTGAGAATCGCATCGCTTCAACGATTCGCCACAATCGAGCACGTGGTACCCATGGCATCGAGAAGATGGGAAACATCGTGCAGCAGTTGGTCGCTAACGAGTGGTCGGATGAACGAATTGCCAAGGAATTGGGGATGGACCGCGAAGAGGTCTTTCGCTTTAAGCAGCGCTCAGGCTTAAAAAGTGCCTTTTCCAACCATGAATTCAGCAAATCTTGGATTGAGTTTGAAAAAAGATATTACAAAGGCAAAAAAGAGACCTGAGAGGTTGAAAAAACTATCTAAAAAAGCTATCTATTAGAAGACAGCGATTCGTTAATAATTCTTTTTAAATTTTGAATAGGTGTTTTTTACAACGATAACGATCAGATTGATCACCATCGACAAACAAAGCGTCCCTAAGAGAATGGCCAGGATCACACCTAATGTGTCTCTTAGAAAGCTGAAGATCGCTTCAATGATAAACATAGTTTTTCCTCCTTTTCTCATCGTCTATTTTTTCTGACAATTGCAAAAATAGGCTCCTTGAGCAATAACTGCCTGCTACTAAAAACATGATCGAACGGTTTTCAAGTCCAGCCTTTTTTGGTGATTGTTCTTTTCCAAAGTAGAGTATACATTGGAAAGGATGAAAGAACGTTTCTATTTTTTATAATCGGTAAAAAATTCTGAAATATAAAGAACAACAGTGGCTTTTTTATCTCCTGCGGATAGCATGAATAATCGTACCAGTTTGCATAAAAAAAGTAAAATGATAACAAAAAGTGAGTGGCGAAACAAGAGGTAATCATCTGATTGAATAATAATAAGCGAAATGAAAAGCTATGCTGCACAACGTCTGTAGAACAGAAAGAGGTTGTGCGGCTATTTGTTTTCACGCTGCTTCTTTGCTGCTAGAATAAATACTATCATTTTTTTTTGAAGAATAACTGCATAAAAATCGATCGTGATCAAACTGATTTTATAACAATTACAGTAAGCGCATTTTTAACTCAAAGACAAACTTTTTTGTAATATTCGGGAAAAGTGTCAATGGTTGCTTTGACAGTAAGCCAATCGTCATGCGGAGATTCGGTAAAGGCAGTGATAAAATTTTTACTTGAGCGCATGTTTGATCAATGATCGAACGCGGGACTAGACCGCAGAAGCCTGTTTGTTCAATCAAATAAGGAATCGTCGTGCTGCTGCTGACATATTCCCATTGGAGCGAAGGTACACACTGGTCAAGGTAGCCCTCGATATTTCTAAGTGCAGGACAGTCACCGCCGGAACTGTATAGATGGATTCCTGTAAGGTCGGCTAATTCCTTAATGATCAATGGGTTCGTGATCGAAGTGATGCAGCAGATTTCTTCTTGTAAAAGTTCTTCATAGACAAAGGAATCTTCGTGAGGAAGTGAGCATAACGCAAAATCAATACGATTTTCTTTTAATGCATCGGCTAATGCCAGCGTGGATCCCACCATGATCTCGAATTTTATTTTTGGGTATTGGTGGGAAAATACATGGAGAAGCTCCGGTAAAATCAACATGTCATAAGGGGGGACGATGCCCATCCGTAAAGAATATTCGACTGTGTTCGAAGCATTGAGCAACTGTTCTTTGACCTCCTCCCACTGAGCGATCAGACCAGGAACCGCCTGTTTCAACAATTCACCTTCCAACGTGAGTACATTGCTTTTTCCTTCCAAAAATAACGCTACTTCTAACTCTTCTTCTAACTTTTTGATATGGTTCGTAACCGTCGATTGGGCATAGTTTAATTTAGCAGCAGCTTTCGTAAACGTACCTTCTTCAACGATCGTTTTAAAGGAGTGCAGCTCTTTGATAAAATCCACATTGGTCCCCCTCTCTTTTTACCTATTATACAAAAAAGGAGCGGGGAGAAGATTTCTTTTTTTTCTAGTAAATAAAAAAAATAGATACAAAAGTTATTTAAAACATGCAGTCTGTTTTGATCGTATGTTTCTTTGCTTTTAAAATAACGCTTTTCACATTTGGGGCTAAGAGTAGCTGCTAAAATTTCTATCATAAAAAATACACCAAACATCCCAACTTTTCAGGTATTACGAGCAGCACACGAAAACAAGACAATGAATTTTTACGCTGCGCTTGAAAAGAAAAGCGTTTGTTAGGAGAGGAATCTTGAAAAAAGGTCTGATTTTTTTCGGATGTGAAAAAAATAGACACGCTAAGAGAAAAGAAAAATGGATACTTAGGAAAGGACTAAAATAGCAAACCATGCAATGAAAAAACTGACGGCGCTTCCTTCAAGAAGGCCGACAGTTGCCTTAGGTCAATGAATCGGTGTGATTCTTGGCTGAATCAGCTGTTCAATCGTTTTGTGGATGATCGTCCAGTCCGAAAGGGTAGGAACATTGGAAATTCGTAGTTGCTGAAATTTGGGGTTACTTTTCAGATGCAAGTCAAAATTGCTAACGATCAAATCAATTTCTCGATGGATCAATTCTTGTTCATCAGGAGCCACTTCAAAAAAATAACTGATTTCTGTATGGTCATTTTTGAATAGCTCTGTTGATGCGGCTAAAAAGGCATCTAATCCAGCACCACCTTGAAAAGCAAAGGCCACTTTGAGATGTTTTTTCAACTGATTGCTAGAAGAAAGTTCGCTTAACAAGGTCAACGTAACTGCGACATGCTCTAAGTGAGTAAACGAAAAGAAACGACTTTGTTCATTAAACTGTTTCAACCATTTATTCCAAGCAAGGTAGTCCGTCTTGAATGTCGCTTCAACAAAGGTTTTGATCTGGGGATCGGCAAATTCGTAATTCGCAGAAATCATCGTTAACAAGCGGAGATTTACGAGATATGCGATGATTTTGTGTGATGCTGCAGGAAGGATAGCTATTCCAGGTTTCTTTAAAAAGGCAGCAACTTCTGCGAGAATTTCTGGTTTCTCTGTATGATGAAAAATGTAATCCGCTTCGCTTTCCCCATTAATATCCATCGTACTATACGAAATGCAGTGGAGAGCATTGAGGAAGATCCAAAGGAGTTCTTGTTGCGGCAAGTGGATGATCCGGTATTTTTTCAAATAATGTTCGTTTAATATTTTTGAGAAAACAGCGAAGCGTTCTTTCTCTAATAGATTGCGTTCTAAAGACGGTGGCAATGTCAAAAAGTAAGAATAGCGCCACCTACGCTTGGCAATACTTAGCCATAGGGCAAGTCGATAATGACTGTAATGCAAATCTTTTTTGTTGGCTTCTTTTGCTTTTTGGACCAGAAGACGCGCATCTGCAGGGCTGTCTTTATCTAAGATCGTGCTATCGCCATAAGCGGAGAAAAAGACAAACAGACAAAAGCGAATATCGGCTTCGGTACCGATAAAATCAAGATGATTCGTTGCGATGGTCACAGAATAGGTTTGTAAAGATTTGTTCATATAACTGATCGTTCGCAACAGATGACTGCGGGAATAGCCAAATTCGATCGTTGCTCGGTGAATAGAGTATTTTTTATTATCAATGATACTAGACATGATTTTAAACTCCAACGTTTCCATGCCCAAAAGCTGAATGGCAGAATTGATTGAAGCATTTGGTGCATACTCAATCGAAACGATGTTGGATCCAGAAAGTTTGATCTTGACCAGATCTTTCGGCAAACTGTCGCTTAAAATACTTAATTCTTTAGAGACTGTAGGCAAGGAAAGTCCCAATAATGTCGCCAACTCTTGCGGGTGATATCCTGCGGGTGCTGCATTTAGCACTTGCAGAATTTTTACTTGACGAGAAAATGCCTTATCTCGATGTAAGTTGATGGATAAATTTTCTAACATTGATGTCACCACCTCTTTCAAGACCCTGTGGGAGCGATCAGCGATCGAATATAAAAACCATTCGTTTTAAGCAAATTATATAATACTCTGGGCCATTCAAGAAGTCTTATCCCTTGAAAATTGAAGGAATTCATGTTAAAGATGCGGCGCCCACATATTTTTGCGAAGGACAGTCATTTAAGGGAGTTATTTTATAGAAAACACCCCTGCCAGTTGCAGTCAACCAAAATTTGGACAGATTGGAACGGAAGTAAGTGTGAATAAAGTTTGGAAAAAGAAAAAGGAGAAAAAGTAAAAATGAAAAAACGCGTAGTTATAATTAAGAGCGGTTTAATAGGGATGCTGATTTTAGGGACAACCTTTCCAAGCACATGGCCGATCGCTCAGGCAACAGAAAGACAACAAACAGAGCAGCAAACACCATTCATAGACTCATCGGTTCCCTTGCTGGCAGATTCAACAGGAAGCATGAACACAGGAGAAAAGACAGATACCCAAGAAGGAAATGCTGACGTCATATCTTCTGAAACAACCGAAAGTGAAGTGGTGACCACCACTTCAAACTCAGAAACAAATCAATCTAACGCAGCTGATGCTGCAGAAAAAACTCAAATTTCAGTTACTGCCCCATCTGCTGAAACCAATGTAGAATCTACGAATAGTCAACCTCTCGCTGCAGAATCAACGAAGAGTATCGAGAGTTTCAACTACGATCTGACTGTAGAATATGATCCGATCAAGTATAAAGCACTGGTTTTGGATTTGCCAATCCCGGAAAAATACGCACACCAAACACTATACCAAGACCCGCAGCTGACAGAAGATTTTTATGTCTACAAAACGGATAAGGTATACATGCTGGTGGGACTATGGCATACAAGTGAAGTGACTGGTACCAATCAATTAAATATATCTTGGACAAGCTTCACAGGTTTTACGATCAACTACTACGGTTTAACAGCGGTTTTAGAATATACCGACGCTAACGGTAACCTTTTGTTTACAGCAACATATAATATTCGCTTTACAAATAGCCATCTGACCATTAAATATGTGGATGAGACTGGTATGGAAATCTATCCTTCCCAAACGATCAATGATAGTACCAATGAGCCTTATGATGTCTCTACAAGTGCGTTTATTCCACAAATTCCGGGGTACATCCTTGATACCAGTCAACTGCCAACGAATGCAAAAGGTGTTCTTCCTCGTGGCGAAGTAACGGTGACGTACGTCTATCAAAAAGCACCGACTGGCTATACCGATCTGACCGTGAAAGATACCACGATTTATGAACAAGATACATGGACAGCGGCGGATAATTTTGAGCAAGCTATTTCAAAAGAAGGCAAAACTTTGACTTATGAGGAATTTATTGCTGAGGGTGGTCGTGTTTCCGGACAAGTAGATACTAACAAAGCCGCTACGTATAAAATCAGTTATCAATTGAATCATGTGAGTAAAGAAGCAACGATACTCGTAAAACCACGATTCACTGCGATTAAGGTTCATGATTCTTCGATATACGTCGGCGATGACTGGGCCGCAGAAGATAACTTTGATCAAGCCGTAGATCGGGATAACAACCCAGTTTCGTTTGCGGATGTGAACGTTGAAGGAAGCGTAGATACTAAAAAATCGGGGTCCTATGAGGTAGTTTATCGTTATGATGGAGTAGCATCAAAAGCTGTGATCACCGTCAAAGCCGACCAAACCAAGGTGACTGCCCATGACAGCGAGTTGTACACAGGGGATAACTGGACAGCTAAGGATAATTTCGATAATGCAACAGATAGAGACGGTTCATCTGTTGATTTTGGGGATATCACTGTCACGGGAACTGTCGATACAACGCAAGCAGGCAAGTACGAGGTCACTTACAGCTATCACGGCGTAGAAAGCAAAGCCACTATCACCGTCAAAGCCAACCAAACGGCAGTCAAAGTCCACGATAGTGAGTTGTATACAGGGGATAACTGGACAGCTAAGGATAATTTCGATAATGCAACAGATAGAGACGGTTCATCTGTTGATTTTGGGGATATCACTGTCACAGGGATTGTCGATACAACGAAAGCAGGCAAATATGAAGTCATTTACGGCTATCAAGGCGTAGAAAGTAAAGCCCTTATCACCGTCAAAGCCGATCAAACTACAGTCAAAGTCCACGATAGTGAGTTGTACACAGGGGGAAACTGGACAGGCAAAGACAACTTCGATAGCGCAACAGATCGGGATGGTAAACCTGTTGATTTTGAGGATATCAATGCCACGGGAACTGTCGATACAACGAAAGCTGGCAAGTACGAGGTCACTTACAGCTATCACGGAATAGAAAGCAAAGCCCTTATTACCGTCAAGGCGGATCAAACGTCCCTGAACGTTCACGATTCAACGATGGATCAAGGTGATGAATGGCAGCCAGAAACAAACTTTGATTCTGCCACTGATCGTGATGGCGAAGAAGTAGCGTACTCAGAAGTAGAAGTTCAGGGCAAAGTGAACACCGATAAAATTGGTCAATACATGGTTTCCTACCAATACGGAGCAGTGACCGCCCGTGCTGTCATTACTGTACAAGCAAAAGTCAGCCAAGCGCCTAACGAAACACCACCAACCGAAGCACCAGAAACGGATCTTCCAGAAGAGGAGTGTCCTGAGACAGAAATACCTGAGACGGAAGAATCTAATTCAGCGACTGAAGAGCCAATACAGTCGGGACCTGAGACCGGGGAATCAGAAACAGCGGGTGTGGGAAAAAATGAAAATGGTCCATCAGAACAATCAAATGAACTCTCAGCTACCGGCCGCAAACCACCACTGAAAGAAAGTACTCAACAGCTAAGCAACTGCCGAAAACAGGAGAAATAAGTAGTGTCTTCCTAAGCGTTACCGGGATTGTATTCTTAATCGGTGGGGTGATCCTTTTTTATCGAAAAAAATCACAGAAAAAATAGCAGTTGGATCAACAAAACAACTTGCTAAATTAGAACTAGATAAAAGTGTAATCCAAATGGCTACTGAATTTTAACTTGTTCATTTATCTGCTATGATAGTTTTCTAATAAAGGGATTGTTGAAAAGTATTTTCAACACGCATTTGGGTAAATAGTTTAGAGGAATGACAACTTCGATAGTAAAGCATATTAAAGGAATAGAGTGACAGCAGATAAAGGTGCTGTTACGCTATTCCTTATTTGTTAGTAACAAATGATTCAGGATACAAAATTGGCAATATTCGTTTTGCGATAGCTGTTTGGTGAAACGCCTACCCAATTTTTGAATTGTCGACTAAAGTGTGCGGGGTGCGAATAGCCAAGTCTTTCCGAGATACTTTCTATCGTAATATCAGGGATAGTTAACAGTCGTTTGGCTTCTTTTAATTTAAGTGAGTCCAAATAATTTTTTGGTGAAATACCGTAAATTTTTTTAAAAGCTTCAAGACCATAACTTGGAGACACATTCGCTTCAGCATAAATTTTTTTAATCAAGATATCGATCTTTTCAGTATTTTTTCTTTCAAAAAAGTGATGAAAATTGTGATTGATAACTTCTGCAATACTTCTAGCGATACTAAGCGTTTGAATGTTGGTATTTTTTTTAGGATCCAGTTCAGTGAATCTTATAAGTTCAAAAATCAGTTTTGTTAAAATTTGAATGGTTAAGATTTTATCAGAAAGTGAAAAACTAGGTGCTTTATCATAGAGATCGATCCATTCATTGATGATTACTTGGAGTGTAGTGTTCTCAGCTGTGTGTTTTTCGAAGATCAAGGGAATATTCTTCATTAGTACATAGCGTAAAACGGGTTCATCGATATCGAAATGTGCGGTAAAGTAGCGTAAGCCATTTTCTGAGTAACAGGCATTTAAGTGGAGCATACCCGGAGGGATAATCAAGATATCTCCTGCATCCAATAAATACTCCTTTTGGTTGATCGTGGTTTTCTGCTTCCCAGATAAAATAAGTAGGATTTCAAAAGCATTATGAGAGTCTAAGTAGCTAGTCCAGCCATAAGGAACTTTTTATGTATGTGCCGAAAAGAAACGGACACTAGTATCTAAATTCGGTAGAAACGTTAGATGATTATATAAGCTCTTTTTCATAGTTTGATCTCCGTGGTTTTTGGTAAGTTTAACGTGGTAAAAACCATTTCTAAATTTATTAATAAAAGTATACTTTAGATAGGAACTGAATGAAAGCGTTTTCAAAAAAGGGGATGATTTTATGATTCAAAATCCAATATTAAAAGGCTTTAACCCAGATCCATCAATTTGTAAAAGGGGGGATACTTATTATATTGCCACATCGACATTCGAGTGGTTTCCCGGTGTACAGATATGCGAGTCGAAAGATTTAAAGAACTGGCGTTTACTTGTTCGTCCGTTAAATAGAATAAGTCAGCTGGATATGGTTGGTGTTCCAGATAGTGGTGGCGTCTGGGCTCCTTGTTTGACATACGCAGACGGAAAATTTTGGTTGGTGTATTCAATTATGCGTGAACACCGTGCCTTTAAAGATGTCCGCAACTATTTAGTAACCGCTGATGATATAGAAGGTCCATGGAGTGAACCAATCTTTCTAAATGCGAGTGGTTTTGATCCGTCGCTTTTCCACGATGATGACGGGAAAAAGTATCTATTGAATATGATCTATGATTTTAGAAATGATCATCCTTGGAATTACGGAATCGCTATTCAGGAATTTGATGAGGGGAAAGAACAATTGGTAGGAAAACCAGAAATTATTTTTAAAGGAACCCATTTAGAGAAAACAGAGGGGCCACATATTTATTTTATCAATGGTTATTATTATCTTTTCACAGCGGAGGGAGGATCCCAGTGGGGGCATTCAGTTACTGTGGCCCGCTCGATATCATTGTATGGACCGTATGAAGTACACCCTGATAATCCTATCCTGACCGCTTGGTATTCTCCCGAAAATGATTTGCAAAAAACGGGACATGCGTCATTAATTAAAACGGATAGTGAGGAATGGTATATCGCATACTTAGCAAGCCGTCCAATTAAACGAAAAGGAAAAGGCTTATTTGAAGAAAGAGGATTTTGTACCTTAGGGCGTGAATCGGCATTAGCAAAAATTGAATGGACAGTAGACGATTGGCCGATCGTGACTGGTGGAAAAGTTGCGCAAAAGTACGTACCCACACCAAACCTACTAGAGCACCCTTGGTCCAGTACACCTAAAAAGAATTATTTCGCTTCGGGGATTCCTTCCGAGTTTCAAACCCTAAGAATTCCGTTTAGCCAAAAAATGGGACAGATAACAAAGAAAGGATTGGTTTTATACGGACAGGAATCCTTGTATTCAGTTTTCGAACAATCCTTACTTGCCCGTAGATTTGAATCTGTAAATTTTATAGCTGAAATAGCGGTTGATTTTTCCCCTTCGTATTTTCAACAAAGTGCTGGTTTGGTCTGTTACTACAACAGTAAGAATTGGACCTCGCTACAGGTTACGGCTAACGAGCAATTAGGGAAAGTTTTGACAATTTTAAAATGTGAAGGAGCAAAACTTAGTTGGCCCTTGAGAGATCCAATCGTTCTCACTGAAGAAGGGAATGTGTATCTGAGAGTTAAGGTCAATGCTCGTTTTTATCAGTTTTTTTATTCATTGGATGGGAAGAATTGGAAAGAACTTTCTTTCATGTTTGATACTTACAAACTTTCAGATGATTACATTGCAAAACCATTCTTGGGACCTACAGGAAGTGCATTTACGGGTGCTTTTGTAGGCGTTCACTGCAATGATTTAACAGGGATGAGGCAAGAAGCTACTTTTGAATATTTTAGTTATCAAGATATAGCGGAAGACGAAGTCACTAAAAATTAAGGATAGAGGAGAATAAGATGAATAGGACAAATATGGTGTCAAGTGCTGGGATCCGGGTAAAACTGCAAAAAATGGGCTCATTTTTAAGCGGTATGATCATGCCGAACATACTAGCTTTTATAGCTTGGGGACTATTAGCGGCATTGTTTATTCCCACAGGTTGGCTTCCTAATGAAAAATTTAATGAAATCGTGCCACCTACGCTAAACTATTTGCTACCATTGCTAGTAGCGTATACAGGTGGGAAACAAGTGTATGGCACTCGAGGGGCAGTAGTAGCTTCAATGGTGACTATGGGGTTGATCGTAGGTGCTGATGTTACGATGTTTTTAGGCGCAATGATAGTAGGACCGAGTGCTGCCTGGGGGATGAAAAAAATCGATTCCATTTATGAAGAAAAGGTAAAAACTGGGTTTGAAATGCTTGTTAAAAACTTTAGTGGGGGCATTTATGCTGCTATTTTGACAGTTATTGGCTATGTATTAGTAGGTCCAATATTCAATACATTGAACTATATGATGACTGATGCAGTCAATGTACTTGTTGAAAACCATCTTTTGCCCTTAGTAAGCATCTTTATGGAGCCAGCAAAAGTCTTGTTTTTGAACAATGCCATTAACTTTGGTGTTTTTGCACCAATCGGTTTAGAGCAAGTAGCTGAAAATGGTCGTTCCATGATGTTTGCAATTGATAATCCAGGTGTTGGGCTAGGTATTTTGTTATCATATATGGTTTTTGGAAAAGGAACAGCTAAGAAAACCGCTCCTGGGGCCATCGTTATCCATTTTTTTGGAGGAATAGCAGAAATTTTCTTTCCTTATGTACTGATGAATCCGTTATTGCTGATTCCAGCTATATTAGGAGGAATGAGTGGCGTTGCAACACTAATGATTACTGGAGCAGGAATGATTTCCCCAGCTTCGCCCGGCTCTATCTTTGCCTTCATGGCTGTGACTCCTCGGGGGAGCCACTTTGGTATTTTATTGGCAATCACTGTTGCAACTGCGGTCACATTTATTGGTGCTTCCCTTGTTCATAAATTAACAAATCGAACGTCGGATAAGAACAATGAAGAATTTCTCCTAGCAGAAGAAAAGACCAAGGAAATGAAGCGAAAAGGGAAAATTAGCAAAGATTTTTCAATTAAAAAAATTATATTTGCTTGTGATGCAGGAATGGGCTCTTCAGCAATGGGGGCAGCGATTGTTAGAAAAAAAGTTCAAGAACTAGGTTATGATATTGAGGTTACAAATGTTGCTATTCGTGATTTATCAGCAGATGAAACGTCATTAGTGATTACTCAAAAAGAGCTTCAAGAAAGAGCAAAAAAAGCTGCACCGTCTGCGCATTTTCAGTCAGTAGATGAGTTTTTGAATAGCGAGCGATACGATGAGATTCTCGCTGATTTAAGACAATCATCATCTTTGGACTAACTAATGTGAAAGCCTATGATCATAACGATAAAGAGTACGATCATTTAACAATTTTCATTCCAAATAAAGGAAAGAACAATAAATAATCGAAAAAATCACAGGAAGAGTTAGGAGATAGTTCTCTTCCTGTGATTTTTTGCTACCCATATTTAAATAAATTTTCTGATCTACCCTGATTTTGAACTAAAAATCTAGAAGAACCTATTCCTTCAAGAAACGATCTCTTCTTTTTCCAGACTAAGATAACGATAAAAAGTTGATCGTTTTAACCCTGTTTGGGCACAGATATCCACAACGGTTTTTCCTTCTTTTTGATAAAGGTTCAATGCGTGTTGAATCAGTCCAGGATCGATTCGTGGGCGACCACCGATATTTCCTCTAGCACGAGCGGATTCTAAGCCTTCTTTGGTCCGTTCGACGATGATGTCTCGTTCGAATTGGCTAAAGGCTTGGAAAACAGTCATCATCAATTTCCCTTGTGGGGTTTGCGTATCAAAATTTTCTTTGATACTGATAAGCTTTACTCCTTTTTTTTCAAAAAAGTAGACAAGATCAATGAGATCTTTGGTACTTCTTCCTAGTCGCGAGAAACTTTCAATGATGATTTTATCGTTTTCTTTCACTCGTTTTTTTAATTTATTTAATTCAGGACGATTCGCACGAACACCACTGATCTTTTCCGTATAAATTTTATTGCACTCATACCGGTCAAGTAAATCTAACTGACGCGAGAGATCCTGTTGTCTTGTGGAGACACGTGCGTACCCATAAACCATATTTGTCATACGAATTCCTCCAGTTGCACAAAAATAAGTCTACATAGAGAATACCTTGTTTGTTCACTTAAGTACACATTCAAGAAGCTTCTTAATGTGAATTTGGGAAATAGGAAGGTTTTTTTATGCACCTAAATATTGTACTATAGTAAAGACACTAGTCGGTGAGGAAGAAACACGGAGGGGAAAATGAGAGAATTGCAGTTAAATTTTATGCTAAATAAGACGACCGTTCGCTGGCTTCAAATGTTAAATACTTTTGAGCGAGAACGGACTTGTTCCATCGCAAGTTTAGCAAACAAACTTGATGTGACCCAACGGACGATCAGCTCGGATATCAAAGAATTGAAAACCTATCTACAAGAGGCAGCCGAATTTTCGCTTGTAGCCAATGGCTATCATTTTAGGGAAACGAATCCGAAAAAATACTTGTCCCAAAAAAAGGAGCTTGTTGCAGAAGAAGGAATGTATCAAATCTTGGAAGCCATTTTCCACGGTGAATTCTGTTCGGTTGAAGAGTGGGCGCAGCGCTTGTATGTATCAGAAAGTACGATGCGTCGTTATTTGAATACTGCTTCTGTGACGTTGCGAAAGTATCATGTGGAGTGGATCTTGCAACCGGTTAATTTGAGTGGCTCCGAAGCCAATATTCGCAAGTTCTTTAAAGATTTTTATTATGAATCAGATGTCACCCCTCATACGCTCTTGCCCCCCAAAGAACTGATTGCACTAGTCAGTGATGTCTTCTCAGAAATTCCCGCAGAGCTGGTGAATACAGGCGTTTCTCCGAGTGATTTTTATTATAGCTTGTATATTGCGATCAAGCGTTACCAATTGGGAAAGACGGTTCAGATTTCTCAATCGTTGGCAAAAATCATCGAAACCCATGAGGCATTTGCCGTAATGAATGACTTAGCACCTAAAATCGAAGCGCTATACCGAGTAAGACTGCCGCAACAAGAAATTATGTGGCTTTATTTAGTGACCGTGATGAAACGGACTTTGACCGAGCCTGAAAAAGAGCAGCAATTCGTTGCATCGTTTGGACTGTATCCTGAACTCGAAGAACTGAGTCAGCGCTTCGTTCAAGAATGGGGCATTTCCTTTCAAGAGCCCCAACGGGTCAAGACGATGATCCACGCCTTTTTCCTGTCAAAGAAAATCAATGAGCAACTGGCGCCCGTTTTAAATCACTTGCTAACAGAAGTAAAAAATGAAGCGCAGAAGCATCGTTCTGCCGCTTATCAAAGGAATCTGGCATTTATGAAGCAGCACCAAGCGATTCTTGGGATCAAGCAGGAGTATCTGGTAGATATTTGTGCGGCACTGACCCTTTACAGTGAAGCAATCAGGGAGCTCTATGCTCAAAAAGTCAGACGGATCGCATTGATAATAGAAGGCGATCTCTATGCCTGTCACACGATTCGTGCGCGCTTTTTGCGTTATGTCGGCAATGATCATCTGGTATTTTTTCCAAAAATCAATGAATTGACGACCGATTATTTGAAGGGAAATGCCATTGATCTTGTGGTTACAAATTATAGTGAATATTTATCAGAGTTCATCTTATCGACAGATTATCTTTTGCTCAAAGCAATCCCCGATCATCAAGATTGGCAAAGAGTGATTGAAAAAATCGATCCTCAGTTAGGGCAAGCGTTAAACGCTCCCACAGCCTAATATACGTGTTGAAAAAGAGCATGACGAGGACATGTGTGGATAAATTAAAAGGAAAAGCCGCAACCGTTGCGATCAACGGTTGCGGCTTTTATTCGTTCATCTAATAAAAAAGGGAGTTATCTGAAAATAGGCCCACTGTTCCTGAATACCAAAAGATTGGGTTATTTTGGTGAAAGAACAGCCTACGTTGAAACAGTTAGTTGGCATTTACTAGTTTATCAAAAATTGCTTCAAAGGTTTTGAACGTATCACTATCTAACTGACAAAGCCATAAAAGGTAGCTTTTTTCTTTGAATGTCCATTCGATCGAAGGGTAAGAGGCAATCAAGGCATGGTATTTCTCTCGTTGTTCACTGGTAGCTAATAACCACCGCTTCTCAAAAATCTTTTTCTCTTCCATTTTTATCTATCCCCCATAAAGAAACGTTGCCTGAAACTTCACTAACGGGCAACGTAAATCTAATGATATGCAGATCTATGTTTAGTATACCAAAGAAAAATGAATTTTTTTAGAAGATGTGTAAAATTACATACAATTTCTTTTATTTTGCTTTTTTTGGGACCTTTTTTGAAGAAAAGAAGCGTTCTGTTGAAAGGAACTGTTGTTAAAAATGTTTGTGATAATACTAAGAATTAGTAGGCAGAAACCTTGTATCCATCGTATTGAGTCAAGTGGTTACAGGTAATAACAAAAATGGACGATCCTTTTTAAATGATAAGGAATCGTCTTTTTTTATAACACTTTTTTTTGCACAAACTTTTAAAATGCCCTATTTAAAAAGAAAATGAAAATCAATTTATTCATACAGGTTTGCAAATCTTGATTTATCGATTGATGATCAACCATGGTAAATTTAATCTCGTTAAAAACGATAAAATTTCGTCAAAAAAGCATTATTTTATAGCTCTAATTTAGGTTTTTAGAGAGTTTGTATCGAATAGGTTGTTCCGATAAGAGCTATAACTGATTTTTTTCGAGGGAGTAAGAAAGGGTGACTGATAAAAACGTGAAATGAATCTTTAAAGTACAAGAGAAAGAATAGAGAAAAAGGAGTTACTTATGAATAACAAATTTAGTAAAAAAGTCACAGGTTTATTGTTGATTAGTCATTTAACTTTATCGGCGTTGCCAATAAATGCAATGGCGACAGAAAAAACTGATAATTCTTCAGGAGTGACACAAGAGAGAATAGAAGCTCCAAATTTATTATCAGATAGTGAAGCAACTCAAAGCACAGAAAATGACCATACAGCAACCAATGAGCAAGCAGTTCAGGAAACAGAGGGTTCTCCTACTGAAAGTGAAGAAGCTCAAACAGAAGTTTCTACTGAGAACTCTTCAGAAAATAATGAAGTCGCAGAAAATGATGAACAAGCGGATGCACCAAATGAAGAAACCTCAGAAAGTAATTCTAACGAATCATCAGAAGACGCTGCTGAAACCCGTTCAACAAGGGCAAGTGTCCAAGTAACATCTGATGCTGAATTACGGACAGCGTTAGCCAATGCGACGGTTACACAAATCAGCTTAGCCAATAACATCACGATGACTAGTAGTGTGACATGGACAGGGACGACCAAAACGATTGAAGGTAATGGTCATACGTTAACCTTCGGGAATAATGTTCGGTTGTATGGAAATACGGTAAATCAAGGATTAAGTATCAGAAATGTGAGAATCGTGGCTCATGCAACAAATACGATCTATCAAAATAGAACGTCCAGTGTTTCCTTCACAAACGTTACTCATGAAAATAGTCATGCAACGGGGCGCTTACTCTATTTAGCCGCTAGCAATTCTTCAGCTAATTTCTTTGGCGAAAACCGATTAAATGCAGGTTCCTTGATTTGGGCTACTTCGAATGTCCGGATGAATATCGGCAGTGGTGCTTCTGTAGTTGCAAATAACAACGGAACAGCTCGTGCGATTTATCTTGCAAGTGGTGGTCGAATTGATTTAGGTGAAGGCAGTTTATTAGACGTTACTCAAAACAATCCTTCAAATACAGCAAAAGCAGTCTTGATCGAAGGAAGTGCCTCAAGCGTAGTAGTTAATTCGAACGCAACGTTTAAGATCACAAGTGCGCCAAATACGCAAAAAACACAAGAAGCATTGGGGTTGCGAGGTGCTTTGACCGTATTAACTGGGGGAACACTGGATGTCGTGGGAAGAAGCACGTATTCAACGGTAAACGTTGGACAATCAAGCACTTTCCAGGAAGGATCAAATGTTCGAATCCAAAACAATCATACGAATGGAACCGCAATTGGGTCCTATCCAGGAACAACGAACTACACGATCCACTCATCGACAGGAATGCAAACTTGGAGAAGATCAGCTGATTTTTCAGGAGAGCCCAGCTTTAATTATCCAGAGTTTAGACAAGGTTCTTTCTCACTAAATACTTATACGAACAAACAAGTTACTTCGCGAATTGAATCTAATGACTCAATCTTTAACGCAACATTCAATAGTTCTCAAATCGGAAAAATCGCTTTTGGTGACTTTGTGGATACCGCAACGATTCAACAAACGACCATTGACGACTTAACCACAAGCTCAACGCGCATTACGGGGCGAGCTGAGCCAAATGCCGATTTAGCAGTCACTATTGAAGGACAAGGAAGTTTAACGGGACGCGTTGCAAGTGATGGAACTTATCAATTTGCGATTCCGAACGCACCATTAGCAGTTGGAACAAAAGTGACTGTTACCGCAACGTCCAATGGTATTCAATCGGTTGCAGAAACAGTTGTAGAGGATAGTGAAAAAGAAACGATTGCCGAAACAACGATTTCCGAGCTAAATACTGACTCCACAAGTGTGACGGGAACGGCTGAGCCGAATGCTGAGATTACGATCAAAGCCGGTGACACGATCATTGCGAATGGACGAGTGGGTAGTGATGGCATCTATGCATTGACGATTGAGAAACAACAAGCTGGTACGGTAGTTACCGCCCAAGCAACCTTAAATGGCATTTCATCAAATATTGCAGAAACCATGGTTGATCGAGCAACGATCGCCGAAACAACATTGAATGAGGTGACAACCACATCCACTACCGTTAGCGGAACAGCTGAACCAGATGCACATGTGGAAATTACTATAGGCGATTCTGAAACGAAAAATGCCACTGTTGACAGTGATGGCAATTTTGAAGTAGAGATTGATCAACAAGCAGCGGGAACAATTATTACTGCTCAAGCAAGCATCGATGGATTGCAATCAAATATTGCTTCAACGATCGTTGTCACTGATCCAGCAAACACTGAAGGCACGATTACACCAGCAAGCTACAATGTTTCTTCGGCCGATCAGTTCCTGAGAGGGTCGTATACCGGTGATGTTGTATCTGCCCGTGTGTATGTAAATGGATCATCCGTTCGTGGTGGGAATTTTGCTGATGGTTCGTTTGAATTCTTTATCGGCAATCGCATCCAATCCGTAGATGATGTCGTAGAAATCGAAGCCTTGGATCAATATGGCAAAGTACTTGATCGGACAACCGTTGAATTAACTAGAGATTTGGCTGGTTCGATCACACCGGATCAATACCGTGTTGGCGAAACAATGATTACAGGGACCTTTACGGGTGATGTCAATTTTGCACGTTTAGTGATCAATGGCACGCCTTCTAATGCATGGGGTGGTACCTTCAATGCCGATGGCACCTTCTCGTTTTATGTAGCGAATCTTGGAATCAAAGCGGGCGATAAAGTTGAGATCCAAGCGTTGAACCGCCAAATTAACGGTAACACGGAAGCCATCGAAGTGCTAGAAACCAAAGAAGTAACAGTGATTGATCAACTTCAAGGGACGATCACACCGGATCAATACAGTTACACCGATACCATGATTACGGGAACCTTTACGGGAGATATCAATTTTGCCAACTTAGTGATTGATGGACAGTCAGTAGGGAACTGGGGTGGCACATTCAATAAAGAAACTGGCCGCTTTGAATTCTTTGTTCACGCACAATTTAGAGAACAGATCAGAACGGCAACGAAAGTAGAATTGCAAACCTACCATCGTGAAACAGTCGATGGACAAACGATTGATCATAAGCTGGTGTTGCAGCCGATAGAAATCGTCAAAGCAGCAGGCACGATTCAACCAGCAGCCTTCAAAGTGACAGAGAGTGAAATTACTGGAACCTTTACAGGCGATGTGAATTTCGCCAACTTGATCGTTGATGGACGTTCAATTTCATGGGGAGGCACCTTTAACACCGCAAACCAGACGTTTACTTACTTTGTCAATCAAACGACCCGCGACTTGATTCGCGATGCGGAAACAGTTGAATTGGTTGCTTACCATCGGGAGGTTGTTAGTGGCCGTCCGGTAGACACCGAATTGGATCGCAGTGTAGTCACTATCGACAAAGAATTTGTTGGCACAATTACGCCAAACCCTTACACATTAGGTGATCGAATCGTTACGGGAACCTATACAGGAGATGACATCAACTTTGGTCGACTTGAAATTGATGGCATGATCCTGTGGGTGAGCGGTTTTGCGGATGGTACCTTTACCGCCTACTTGAACCAAGAACAAGCCAACAGTGTGACAAAAGACAGCCAGATGACGATCTATGCATTGCATCGCTTTGCTGACTTAAGTACACGAGAGATTGCACAAGCAACCGTTTCAATCACAGAATAAGAAACAGAAACTACGAGAGCCCCTTGTACCTTGCCTGTTGCAAGGGGCTCTTCATTGATAGAAAGAGAGAAAGCAAATGAACATGAAGAAAAAAATCGTTAGCCTCTTTAGCCTTGCCCTCATGGGGAGTTTTTTAGCGGCTTGCTCGACGGATGACCAAGCAAAGACGGATACTACCCAAGGCAGCGAACCAATCGAACAAATCACGGATCAAAGCAATGCCGAGCCGCAATCGATCATTGGTGGATTAAAGATCATCATCGACAAACAAGAAATCAATCAAAAGAAAACAGAAGATGGGGAACAAGTATTACATACATTTACCATCACAGCAGAAAATATGGGGTCAGTTGCCGCTGGATTAGGTTCGATTGATTTTCTTTTAGAAACTGAAGAGGGAGAATTTCTTGAACTTGATCATACCATGGCGATGTTTGGCAATGAGATCGCTGTAGGTGAAACCATTACTGGACAAGTTTCCTTTGCTTTAGAAGAAGGACAAGTGGCGAAAAAACTGATTTATAAACCCGGTGAAGAACAATTAGCAGAATGGGATGTTAAGAGCGAATGAAGGTAAACGTTATTGGATTGGGGTATATCGGGCTGCCCACAGCACTTACTTTTGCAAACCATGGGATTGAAGTCGTTGGGGTTGATGTGTCAGAAACAGTCGTTCAATCACTTCAAGCAGGTCAGGCACCAATCGAAGAACCCGACATTGATCGCTATCTAGCACAAGCTTTAGCGAAAAAGACATTCAATGCACAGTTGGTTCCAGAAAAAGCGGATGTCTTTATTATTGCCGTACCAACGCCAAATATCGCCGATCAATTTGGTAGTTGCGACTTGTCCTACGTGAAAGCGGCGATGGCTGCTATCTTACCCTATCTTGAAAAAGGCAACACAGTCATTGTTGAATCGACCATTCAACCCCGCACGATGGAAGACATCGTTGGACCATTTTTTGAAAAAGCAGGTTATACCATTGGAGAAGATCTCTATTTGTTGCATTGCCCAGAGCGAGTTTTGCCAGGGAAAATCTTTGAAGAGCTGGTGATGAACAATCGAATCATTGGTGGCATGACGAGCGCTTGCACCCAACAAGGCAAACGCATTTATCAGACCTTCGTCAAAGGAAACGTGCTGGAGACTTCTGCAAGTATCGCTGAGCTATCGAAATTGATGGAAAACACCTATCGCGACTTGAACATTGCACTAGCCAATGAATTGGTCCAAATTGGGGATCGCCTAAACATTGATGCACTCCAAGTGATTGAGTTAGCCAATCAGCATCCACGGGTCAATATCCATCAACCGGGACCTGGTGTCGGCGGTCATTGCTTAGCAGTCGATCCGTATTTTGTTGTCGCGGCAGCACCTGATGACGCGAAGTTAATTCAATTGGGGCGGATGATCAATACAGAGATGCCTGAATTCATTATAAAAAAAGTCGAAGAAATCTTAGCGATTCATGGTGGAAACAAAATCGCGGTCCTAGGGTTGGCGTATAAGGGCAACATTGACGATGCCAGAGAAAGTCCGGCTGTTGAGATCGCCAAAAGATTGAAACAAAAGAAAGCTCTGCAAGTCACTACCTATGATCCTTATGTCGCCACTTCTGATGTTGCACAAATTGAAGCAGCACTAACAGACAGTGATCTGGCATTGATCCTCTGTGACCATGATGCCTTTAAAGACATAGCGCCGGCAGCCATTCAAGCGATGAAACAAAAAATCGTTTTTGACACGAAAAATATTGTGACAGGTAAAACGAGGTTCGAGGCTGCCTATTCTCTTGGGTCATTACCAAGCGCCCAGTAAATGGTTTGATTGCTATTTCTGTTATTGAAAGGGAAAACCAATGAATAAAGAAATAAATATGAAAAAATTGAAGCAAGTCCTTCAGCAACGAATAGGCTGGATCCTTATGATCATTAATATTCCCTTACTAGCGATGTTGTTTTATCTAACCCTGTTTGCTGAACCCATTTATCAAAAAAGTGCACAGTTGCTGATTAGTCAGTCAGAAACGATAGCTGGCAATCGTCTGGAAAACCAGACGATTCAGGCAGACCTTCAACTCGTCAGTACCTATAGCACGATCATCATGAGTCCTCGCATCTTAAATGAAGTCAGTGAGGCGCTAGAGGGAAGCTACGATGTGGCTGAATTGTCGAAGATTTTGAGTGTTACCAATGCCACCAACTCGCAGATCATCGAAATCAACGCTTACCATCAAAGTCCGAAGATCGCAGCCGAAATCGCCAATACGACCGCCAGCGTTTTTAGTGAAGAGATCCCTAAGATCATGAACATTGATAATGTCACGATCTTAGCAGAAGGAACCGTTTTGCCACAAGAAACGCCTGCTCGTCCAAACAAGTTTTTGTTGTACAGCTTGACCACTTTTTTAAGTCTTCTTTTCGCTTTTACGTATGTGTTCCTCCTGTTGGTTTTTGAGGGCAGTTTTGCTTCGAATACGGAAATCGAAGAGGTCTTAGGGGTAAAGGTCATCGGAGAGATAAGCAAAGAAAAACGAGTTGCTTCGTTTAAAACCATCCAGTCGAGAAGCTTTAGAGGAAGGAAGCGTGTGTGATGCGTAGCATGAAAGAAAATTATTCCATCATCAGCGAACAAGTCAAGTTGATTCGCGAAAATGTCGACTATTTATGCCAACAACAAGATGCTCAAACGATTTTGATTACTTCAGGAGAAAGCGGTACGGGAAAATCCACGGTCTCGGCAAATTTGGCGGTCGCCTATGCCCAAAAAGGGAACCGAACCTTATTGATCGATGCGGATCTGCGTAAACCCACCCAACATTATTTGTTTTCACAAGAAATGCACGTGGGCTTGTCCAACTATATCCGACGGGACATCTCGATCGAAAGCTGTGTCCAACAAGTGATTTTAGAAGATTGCGAATTTTCAATCATCACTAGTGGAGCCATTATGTCAAACCCTAATGATCTGCTCGCTTCTTCGAAAATGACCGCAGCCTTGCAAGAGGTCAAACAACTATACGATGTGGTCATTATTGATACGCCACCAGTCAATGTCGTTTCGGATGCCTTGATCCTAGCCAAGAAAGTCGACGGTGTACTTTTAGTCGTTCATGCGGATAAAACGAACAAACAATCCGCAAAAAATGCCGTCAAAAAGCTACGCCTAGTTAACGCAAACATCTTAGGTGTCGTGGCGAATGGCACGGACACGGGTGAAAATTACTATTATTAAGGAGGGGAACTTTGTGGAAAGACCCGCTTTAGACAAGCAGTCAAGGGTTCAAGCGACTAGCTATTTACGTTGGAAACGCACGATAGAAACTATCTTTAGCTTGGGCTTATTAGTCGTCCTTAGCCCGCTGTTACTGCTGATTTGTATAGGGATCAAATTTTCTAACTGGCAGGCACCGATTATTTTTAAGCAAGTTCGTGTTGGCAAAAATGAGGCCACGTTTGTGATGTACAAATTTCGAACGATGGTGCCTGATGCCGATCAATTATTAGGGCGATACCTTGATAAAAACGAAATTGAAGGGGCCATGTTCAAGCTGAAGAAAGATCCGCGAGTGACGCGCTTAGGCCGTTTTTTAAGAAAAACGAGTCTTGATGAACTGCCCCAATTGATCAATGTCTTGAAAGGGGAGATGGCACTGGTCGGCCCCCGTCCTCCTTTAGAAAGAGAAGTCGTCAGTTATTCAGAAAAAGACAAGCAACGATTGTGTGTCACACCCGGGTGCACAGGGTTGTGGCAAGTCAGTGGACGAAACGAATTGAGTTTTCAAGAGATGGTCGCATTGGATCTCTATTACATCAATAACCTGAGCTGGTTATTGGACTTGAAAATAATTATGAAAACGATTGGCGTTGTTTTCTTACCCAAAGGAGCATTCTAATGGAGCAACAAGTACGTGTATCACTTTTAGGTAGCAATCTCGATTCCTTAAGCTTTCAGGAAACCATTACTAAGATCGAGAAAATGATCGAACAGGGGACGCCCGCACAGCATGTTTCAATTAACGCGGGAAAAATAAACTTGATGCGAAAAGATCCCTCGTTGCGATCGATCGTCAATCGGGCAACTTTGATCACGGCTGATGGGCAGTCGATTGTCTGGGCAGCGAAATATTTAGGGTGCCCGGTACCAGAAAGGGTAACAGGCATCGATCTTTTTCGCGAGCTGGTCAAATTGGCAGCAGAAAAAGGCTGGCGTCCTTATTATTTAGGAGCAACTGCCGAAGTCGTAGAAGCCGTCGTCAAACATGACCAACAGCTCTATCCCGACCTGAACATAGCGGGTTTTCACCATGGCTATTTTTCCGAAGTCGAATCATTGGACGTGGCAAAAGAGATTGCACGGACGCAACCAGACTTGCTGTTTGTCGCTTTTTCTAGCCCGCAAAAAGAGATTTGGCTCGATACATTCAGCGAAGTGTTGCAAGTGCCATTTGCGATGGGCGTTGGCGGCAGCTTTGATATCGTCGCAGGCAAAACCAAACGAGCGCCTTTGTGGATGCAGCGGGCAGGTTTGGAATGGTTTTATCGCTTTGCGCAAGAGCCAGTCAGGATGTTTGATCGCTATATCATAGGAAATTTACGCTTTTTACAGTATGTGTGGGGAGAAAAAAGAAGAAACGCATGAAATCAAAACAGCAAAGCCATCACCGCTTCTTCCTGGGGATTGTGGCCATTTTTCCGATAATCGACGTCTTAAACGGCTTATTTCTAAGTCTGGGCATTCCTTTTCCCATTGGCGTGTTCTACCGTTTGCTGTTCTTTTTGTTCTTAGTGATTATGATCGTGACAGAAAAGATTCCCCATAGCTACTATACATATTTAACGTATGGGTTTATCGCTGTGACGCTTACGATTTTTCTGTTACAAGCACTTTTTCTAGGGTACAGCTGGCAGTGGGTGATCGAGGATCTATCGGTGTATATCAAATACCTCTTATGGGTACTGATTCCTTATTATGTCTATCAACGAAAAAACGACTTCTCCAAACTGCACTACGACAGCTTGTTTATTGTTATCAGTGTCTGCTTCACCTTGGGGCTACTGATTCCTTATTTTTTAGGGCTAGGCTACCAAACTTATGACAATTCTGATGCTGGGTATAAAGGCTATTTCTTTGCCAATAATGATACGAGCTTTGCCTTTATTGTTTCAATCACCTTTACAGTCCAGGCACTAATTGTTTCGATCAAAGAACAGACCCATAAGTTTTCACTGTTTTTGGCTAGTTTATTCGCTGGAAATTTCGTCTGTTTGGTCTTGGTCGGTACGAAAACCGGCGTGTTTTATGGTGTCGGTGTGTTGTTCTATCTTTTAATCCGATTGGTGCTAGGCATTGAACGTAAAGCATTTCTGCAACAATTGTTTATCTGGTTTCTGAGTTTTATTACGATTGCTTGGCTGCTTATTCAAGGACTACCATTGCTGATCCAAGCCGTCGAAGGAACCTATCTTCGCATGGTGTATTTTTATCATCTTTTCGACGGGGACTTGATCCGGCTATTTTCTAGTTCAAGAAGTGATTTTTTGATTGGTGGGATGAACGCCTTCTTAAATGATGAGGCCCGACACTTTACCATGGTCTTTGGCCAAGGCTTTGAATACCGTTTGGCACACTTTGGTCGTCTTGGCTTAATTGAAATGGACTTCTTCGACACCCTTTTCGGGCAAGGCCTACTGGGAATAGCGTTATTGCTGCTAATGCTCGCCTATTTTGTCTATTTGGCCTTTCAGCCACGAAAACGATCGGTTTATAGTTTTGCCTTGATCGTGGTGCTTTTTTATAGTTTTTTTGCCGGGCATGTTTTGTATTCGGCATTGTCTTCCACCTTTTTAGGATTGATTTGTGGAGGCATTATTTTAACAGAGAAAGAGTGAACAACTGATTGAAAAAATTACTTTTGAGGCTGGGCTTTTTCTCCCTCGGTTCGTTAGGTTCGGCGGTCTTAAACTTGGTGCTTTTGCCCGTAACGACCAGCTTTTTGACACCCGAAGAATATGGGAAGACCAGTATGTTTTTCCTTGCACAGACCTTTTTGATATACGTGATCTATCTCGGCTTCGACCAAGCCTTTACGAGGGAATACCATGACCACGAAAACAAACGCGAGTTATTGCAACAAGCGATGCTCGTCCCGTTGCTCGGTTCATTTTTCTTTCAGCTGATCCTAGTGGTTTTTGTGGCAGATTTCTCGCAGCTTTTATTTGAGTCTCCACAGTACACCCGTGCGATTTATTTATTTGCTCTTTCGTCGGGACTGCTGATTTTTGAACGGTTTCTTTTGTTAACGGTTCGAATGCAAAACAAAGCGATCCAGTTCTCCGTTTACAGTATTTTGGTGAAATTCATGGTCTTGTTCATCACGTTGCTGTTTCTCTTTTTTGGTCCGCCGACGTTTATTACGGTGGTCTATGGCATGCTCTTCGGTCAGATTATCGGTGATTGTCTGTTGATTCTGGCAAACCTGGTGCTTTTTGTGCCGCTCATTCGCCACATCGATCGCAACCTGATCAAAAAGCTGAGTCGTTTTGGCTTGCCGACGGTGGTGGGAACGTTCCTCTATAGCCTGTTAATGATTATCGACAAAATGATGCTGCGCTATTTTGCTGATTTTGCCGCTTTGGGTATCTACACGGCTGCATTCAAAGTGGCAAGTGCCTTGATGATTCTACAAGTTAGTTTTGCCAATTTTTGGATTCCCACCTCCTATGAATGGTTCAAAAAAGGCAAACCATTGATTTATTACGAACGAGTCAGTCACTTTATCATGTTCGTCTTGTCGATTTTCTTTTTACTGATGGTCTTTTTCAAAGAAACGATCGTCATCTTATTGTCGCAAGAATACTTAGAGGCCCAGTACTTGTTTCCCTTGTTATGTTTTTATCCCTTGATGATGACGATCAGTGAAACGACCAATCTCGGGATCGTTTTTTATAAGAAAAGTCATTTGAATATTGCTGCCTCTTTGCTGGCGGTCTTAGCCGCATCCCTTGGTCATCTCCTACTCGTACCGACAATTGGCGCCACAGGAGCGGCTTGTGCTACGGCATTAGGGTACTTGGTCTTCTTTTTTGCCCGTACATATTTTTCGATGACCTATTGGCAGGGGTTCTCAGTCAAACGCCAAATCAGCCTTTCGATCATGCTGTATTGCTTTGCGCTGTTTACGGCATTCAATCGGACTCTTTGGCTGGAAAAGAGCCTCGTTTTGCTGCTGATGCTCTTCGTCGTTGTTCTTTATCGCAAGGAACTAAAGCAGGTAACTAGATTTGTACAAGAAAGGAAAATCAACAAAGCATGAATATCTTACTTATCGGTCCAGATCCAGCAGCAAAAGGGGGGATCGCAACGGTCATTCATAATTTCCAAAAAGCAAAAGCGCCAGAGGACGTGCGTTTCGTCGTCCATAAGACTTGGTCGGAAAAAGGAAAATATTGGACGCAGCTCAAAGCGTTTCTTACGTTTCGTCGGCACATCAAAAAAGAAAGGTGCCAGATCCTTCATTTCCACGTTGCGCAAAAGGGCAGTTTCTATCGCAAGAGTTTGCTGTTGTTGCTAGCACCAAAACATTGCAAGACGATTTTTCATATGCATGCTTCGCAATTTGACCAGTTTTATCAAAACAGTCCTTCATGGGCAAAGTGGTGGGTCCGTTTTACCTTAGCTCGGGTGGATCAGCTCGTAGTGCTAAGTAGTAGCTGGTCAGCATTTTACCAAACGATTACCGATACCTCAATCGAGGTCTTGCCAAATGCCGTAGCGGTGCCGGAGGAATCCTTTTATGACCCCACCGCAAAATGGATCATCACTCTTGGCAGGATCGGGCAAAGAAAAGGCAGTTTTGATCTGTTGGCAGTTGCAAAAGCAATGGCTGTTTCCTTTCCCGAGATTCGCTTTATGTTATTTGGCGATCAAGAAAATCAACAGGTTGCCCAACAGCTCCAAGAAGAGGCTCTCACCAATGTGTTCTTAAATGAGTGGGTAGCAACCGATGCGTTACCAGCTGTTTTTCGTAAGGCAGCCATCCATTTTCTCCCTTCTTATCACGAAGGCTTGCCGATGGCGATCTTAGAAACCATGGCGGCAGGTATCCCCAATGTAACGACGAAGGTTGGGGGAATCCCAGAGTTGATCCAATCGGGTGAAAACGGCTACCTAGTAGCTGCCGGTGATATTCAAGCAATGATCGAGACGTTGAGCGGTCTGTTAGCTAACGAGGAAGAACGAATCAAAAGCAGCCAACAAGCCAGAGCAACGATTGAGCAACAGTATGCCTTAACGTCGTATATGAAGCGCTGGCAGAAGATTTACAAAAAGCAACTTGATTAATGCTCAAATTGCTGAAAAAAAGGAGAAGTACGATGCAAAAAATAAAGGTATTATCTATTTTTGGTACACGACCAGAAGCCATCAAGATGGCACCGGTCATAAAAAAACTAGCAAATGATCCACGCTTTCTATCAAAGATCGTCGTGACAGGGCAGCATCGAGAAATGCTTGAGCAAACATTAGCGGCGTTTGAGCTGACCCCTGATTACGACTTGGCTATCATGCGAGAAAATCAAACCTTGTCTAGTATCACCAGTCGTATTTTAGAAGGACTCGAAGGTATTTTTCAATCAGAAGAACCAGACGTAGTGTTGGTCCATGGCGATACGACGACGGCAGTGGCAGCTGCGCTGGCCGCTTTTTATCAGCAGATCTTGATTGGTCATGTGGAGGCTGGGCTACGAACAGGTAACAAGAATGATCCGTTTCCAGAAGAAATGAATCGCCGGTTGATTGATCAACTAGCAGATTTTCTCTTTGCCCCTACAGATCAAAGCCAGGCAAATCTGCTAAAAGAAAATCATCCACAAGACCGCATCGTCGTTACTGGCAATACGTCTATTGATGCTTTGTACCACACCTTGGCACAAAAAAAAGACCGAAAACCAATCAGTGAGAAAAAAATCCTTTTAGTTACGATGCACCGGCGAGAAAATATTGGGCAACCCATGGAACAAGTGTTTCGTGCACTAAAACGCATCGCTATTGCTTATCCCGCACTGACGATGGTCTTTCCGATGCATAAAAACCCTCGTGTCCGTACACTAGCCAAGCGCTATTTAGAAGGGCAGCAAAATATTGAGCTGATCGAACCATTGGATGCCCCTGCATTCTATCAGTTACTGGCAGGCAGCTACCTTGTTTTGACCGATTCAGGAGGGATTCAAGAAGAAGCACCCTCCTTGGGGATTCCTGTCTTGATCGTACGTGAAACGACGGAACGCCCAGAAGGGGTGGCAGCAGGGACTTTGAAACTTATTGGTACCCATGAGGAGCATGTGTATTCAGAAATCGTTCATTTATTGTCTGATGAGGCAGCATACAAACAGATGGCGCAAGCCAAAAATCCCTATGGAGATGGACAAGCCAGTGAGCGAATCGTGGCTGAATTAAAAAGTTATTTCGAGTAGAGGAAGGCGAATCTATGAGACAATTCCAATCATCTTTTGTCATTAGTAAAACGACGCTAAGGTGGCTACATTTGCTAGAACATATGGAGCACGCTTCTCATACACCGATCCGTGGGTTGTCAAAAGTGATCAAAAGCTCTAGCCGAACCATCATTGAAGATTTACAAAACATTAAAGAGTATTTCGAAGATGCTATCGAAATGGAAACGTCAAATAGTGGCTATCAGCTACAAGTCATCGACACAGAAAGCTACTTAGAAAAAAAACGGAATTTGATCAGTAACGAGCCGTTGTTTCGCATCTTTGAGAGCATTTTCTTAGGGGAAATATTGACCATCAATGAGTGGTCAGACATTTTGTTTATTTCCCCTGCCACGTTGATGCGGTATTTTCGAAAGATCGACCCAATTTTAGCACAGTACCAACTGACATTAAATAAAACCACCGTTGATCTTATTGGTGAGGAAGTCAATATTCGCCATTTTTTTCTGAACTTTTATTATGAATCCGATAGTACGCCGCATACCGTATTTCCGCCGTTGATCATTCATGAGATCGGTTTAAACTTGAAAAAAGAAGAATTCGATAGCAATTTCTCTAATCTTGCCTTTGAGGAAATCAGTTACATGCTTTATATCATTTTAGAGCGAACCTCTCATGGCCATTACGTCACGATCGATCCAGCCATCGTCAAGCAGTTTCGTAAAGAGTATTATCTTGAGCTGAAAAAATTAAAGACGATGCTATCGAACCATTTGCAAACGACGATCGCCGAAAAAGAAATCATCTACTTTTATGCGTTATCGATGGGAAAACGGACGGTGTTTGATATTGATATGGAAAGGGACTTTTGCAACAAGTTAGGCAAAGACTCGCAGATCCTGCAACTAACCCAACGTTATCTAAAGGAGGCAGGCGTACCGCCGTATGCGCTGGAATATAGTACGGTTTTGATCCAGTCGTTTTTTGCGACGATCTTACTAAAAAATAAACTTTCACCGGTCTTGAACAAAGTGATTCCCGATTTGATCTCATTTGTAAAAAAACATTTTCCAGAGGAAATGGCACAAAACACAGCGTTCTTACAAAAACAATTCAAACAACTGAAGTGTCTGTCTTTAGACATGATCGTAGATATCAGCGCAGTGTTTACCATTCACATGGACTGTGTGAAAGAATTGTACTGGGGGAAGCCTAAAAAAATTGCGTTCCTGTTAGAAGGGAATCAATTTATCTCGCAACGAATTCAGGTCACTGCTCGTAAGTATCTAGGCAGTTATCAGAAACTCTTTTTTCCGAATGTATTAGATATCAATCCCGGCTATTTTGAGGCGAACCAATTTGATATCGTCGTCACAAATTATAATGAGCATATGTCGAATTTTTCTTGTTCTGGCGTGTATTTATTGTTCAATAAAATCCCGAACTCAACCGATTGGCGCAGACTCATGTCATTGATCGACTTTAAACTTTAACAATGGTCCAGGTGCAAAATAATTCTCAGATGAAAGATAGGAATGATGCAATCATGATGAAAAAAGGACATATGACACCAGAAGCCTATTTAAAAAATTACAGCGAACTTTGTTACTTGCAGGAATTTCCCCTAATCAAACAAGTATGTACAGAGTTGCAAACACGATTCAAAGAAATTTGCTATACCGAGTACGATAATGTGCTACAACAAATGGCGGATTTGCTAGAAATCGATGCCCAACTGCAAATGTTTTTAGATTTTTTCCGACACGACTTTTTTAAAGAAATCGAATTAGCAGAAGAAGAGATCGTCGAAATGATCAAAAAGGACAAAAATGTCTATTACCGACAAATGGCAGGGATCGGCACAAACCAGAAAGCGCCCCATGGCTTGATTTATCTCAGCGAGAAATGAACACTGTGATCGCTGAGATAAATCAGAGTGTCAACCACTCGTTGGGTAAGAATGGTTTTTATAAAATAACACTTCGAAATGCTTTGTGACCGTAATGATTCCACAAGATAGTGTCTAGCAAGTTGACTTACGCATTGTCCAACACAACCAGACGCAAGATCCGTGGATTGATTTGATTAAGTAATCGATTCCAATCTGTCGCATCTGGAAACGATTTTAGAAGAACGCATTCTACTTCCAGTAAGTATTCTGTCGTATACTCCGAATAATTGGTGACTAATAGATCAATTTGCTTTTCTTTTAAATAGGTTGGAGAGAGTTCACTGGCATTAGGATAATACAATGTATGGAAGCGACCCAAATATTTTCGCACGATACTTTCGGCATATTCACAAACATATTCGTTTCCTTCAAAAATCACGGCGATCGTCCGTTGTGATCCCCAATTTTCTTCTTTGATCGCTTCCATATGAATCGTTAAGCTGGCACAGAAATCGTCAAGATAGGAGGATGAATACAGCTTTTTGACTAGCTTGTGTTTTGCCAAAAATGCATAGTTTCTCTTATATTCGTAGGAAAACTTCTCTTTGACGAATTGCGTAAGATCGTCAATATTGACATTCATGATGGGCGAGAGCATATCGCGTATTTTCACAATCGTAAAAAATGATTCTAACCAGTGTAAATCTTTTTGTTCATCATAGGAATTGCCTTGATTTAGGGCATAGAAATCTTTTGTCACTTGTTGGATCTCAGGCCAGCGATTATACTTTCGGCAAAATTCTTCGATCGAAGGATGATTGATTTTTCGGCGACAGATGAGACAAAGTAACAAATAAATGATTTCGTCCTCTGGCAGATGGTAATGAAAATAGGAATAAAGGATCTCTCTTAATGTATCTGGAGCAATCAATGAATGATAAGCATAAAAGATGTCCTTTAGTTCAGGTGAAAGTTCGACTTGTAACCCTTTCTTGCTGCGTTCCAGTGTAATGTAGAGAATATAGGAAAAGATTGAATACGGAGACATTTGGCAATCAGGGACTGACAGCGTACTCTCGCGTAAGTTCAAACAATGCGCGTTGGCGATCGTCGATGAGTTACGGGTGCCGACGAATGCGGACAAAAAAATTCATGGGCGAGTCAGCTTGCCTGTTGGTTTTGATGGCACTCGCCCTGCTTGGGATGATGAAGCGAAAGTGACCGTTGAAATTGAAACAGCAGATGGTGAGAAGGAAGAAGTCACTGCAAAAACCGTCGGACATACAGAAGAAACACCGGGGATCAGTATCTATGGAGAAGAGGCGCAAGGAGGGATTTTTGAGATTCCTCTTGAGGCTCCTTTGGAAGCAGGAACCATCGTCCGAGTCATCGCTGTCGAATTAACCAGCGGCGAACTGACAGAAGGTGCCCAACATCAAATACGGACCGAGTCTGTGCAGGTTTTCCCTATTTTGCCGCCAACGCCCGCAGCTTTTGCTTCCTACGTACTTCTTGAAGAAACAACTGAGATCCATGGCCACACGGAAGACAAAGAGGTTGAGCTAAGTGCTGCACATAATGGCGCCTGGTTTGATACAGAGGCGGTGGTTATCGATGAAGATGGAACATTTACGATTGATGTAAGTGATCGGCAGTTAAAAGCGGGGGATGAGATCCAAGTCTTTCTGAAAGATTCTGCTGGTTCGGCAAAAGAAGCTGGAGTGATCAATCCGCCGACAACGAATGGCGAACACGGCAATCAGAATCCAGCCTCAGAAGTTGTTTTTCGGGACGCTGTGTTTCCCGCTGCAACTACCCTGCGAATCGCCCAGACTGGACCACTGCCACCGGTTGATCCATTAGAACCGGATGTAGAAGTGAATCCAGAAAATCCGTCGGTCATTCCTGAGAACCAAGGGTTGCTCAGTCTTGATTTTGTTTCCCAGTTCCGATTTGGTCAGGTGCCGATCCGCAGTGCCAAAGGAACGTATCACGCACTGCCTCAGCATATGAATCTTGCCGAAGGGGCAACCGAAACTAAGGAACGTCCGAATTATGTGCAAATCACGGATCAGCGTAACGATGCAGAAGAGACGAGTTGGCGTTTATCGGCGACTCTTGATTCGCAGGGCTTCCAAAATGAAGACAATGAGCCCTTGATCGGTGCTCAAATCAGCTTAGCCAATCAACGGCTTATGACGACCTCAGCAAATTCCAATGCCAGTATGCCAGAGCTTTCCACGGTGAATGATAGTGTAACTTTGACGCCAGGTGAAGCGCAGCCTCTACTAACTGGCGACAGTCAGAGTACGGGAACATGGGTCTATCGTTTTGGTGATCAAGAGACGGCAGCCACCAGTGTCGCCTTGGAAGTGCCTGCTGGTGCAAATCCCAAGTTGGGATGGTACCGTGCAACGATTGAATGGTCGTTAAGTAGTGTGCCAGAGTGAAGAAAGAATACTAGTCGGCAATAAGAAACGAATGGAAAAGGTGCTTTTTTCGATGTTTCGCAACGCAAAATTATGGATGATTTTTGGGTTGATGATTTTCAAGAAATTGTTCCAATCATCTGCATCTGGGATCGATTTTATCAGGAGGCATTCAACATCTAAAATATACTCTTCCAAATACTCTGCGTAATTCGTCACGACTAGATCAATCTTGTTTCGTTCCACATAATCCAAAGAAAACTCACTGGAATCAGGAAATTGCAAAATATGATATCGACCAAAATATTTTACGGCAAAAGCATTGATGTGAAGACAAATATGCGCATCCCCTTCTAAAAGAAAGGCGATTCGGCGTGGGTTGCCCCAGTATTTTTCTTTTAATCCTTCAAAGTATAAAGTGAAGCGGGCACTGATTGCTGACAGAGCGGTTGCTTCAAAGAGGGGCTGCCTAAAAAGAAACTCTGTATTTTCCTCATACTCTTTAGGGTATTGCGTTTGTGCATAACTGGAAATTTCTTCCATACTTAGATTATAGGTAGGGGAAATCAGCTGTTTTATTTTTTCTGTTATAAAGAAAGAATGGAGAAAAACAAACTCTCGGGACTGATCATGATCGGAAATCTGATGGAGCTGGCAAAAATTGGCAGTCAGTTCTTTTAGCTCAGGCCAATGGTCAAAGCGGTTAACAAATGATATTTCCCTGAGATAGTTGTTTATCCCACGGTTACTTGCTAGTAGAGCGAAAAGGTAGACCAGCTCCTCTGACGGTAAAGACAAGGAAAAAGCCGTTTGGAGTCGTTGATTGAGGGGCTGGATTTCTTGGAAGAGCTCATCTGCCAAGACGATCTTTTTTAATTGATCGGAGACAATGACAGTTTCTCCTGCTTGAGTACGCTCAAGGACAATATACAACCAATAACTGATATACCAAAATGAAGCCGTATTATTGGTTTTGCCGCGTATATTTCGAAAAAAATCTAAGACGATGTTTTGTACAGCGATCGTTGGACGTACCGTATGAGGCGTAGCGTCTGACTCATAATAAAAGGTATGAAAAAATTTGCGAATATCCGCTTCTGATCCGATCAGACGGAAATTCTTATGATCAACAGATAACTGAAAGGGCCTCAGGGCTTTTTCAAAAAGCGTTAAATAGCGTAAAAGGGAACTTTCAGAAAGATAAAAATAGTCTGCCCATTCGGAAACTGTCCGATATTCTCCCTTAAACAGATGCTCAAGAATAACGAATAACGGTTCATTCTGAAGGAGCGCTCGTTTTCGTTCAAGATATTCCTTCGGTAGTAATTCGTGAAGAGAATAGCCATTCGACGTGGATTCGATCATTAGCGTACTTCCAAAGTAGCTCCGTAGCCCCTCCATATCATAAATGATCGTGTGCCGCGAACTCTGGACAGCTTTTGATAATTCACGATTCGAAAGGGTCTTATGCCGTTCCAAGAGATTCAATAGTTTCAACCAACGAATGGTGGTAGTAGAAGTAATAAACGTCATCTGAAAATTTTTCATTCGTAACACTCCCATATGGTCTGTTTGGTGGATCGTCTCTCACGTCTGATTATGGAATATGGATACTGGCAAGGCAAGGGAAAGGTTTTTGGTAGGTAACAAGTGTTTCTTGTACAGGAACACTTGTGCTACTTAGGGATGAAAAGCAAATAACCGAAAAGTCCAACGATTCGTCATAGACATCGTTGGACCTTTCGGCTTTTTCATCAAGCTGTTGCAAACTGGCTGTTATATAGTTGGGCGTAAAGGGAATCTTGTGCCAGCAATTGAGTATGGGAGCCTTTTTCGACGACGGAGCCGTCTTTCATCACTAGAATCAAGTCGGCATTTTTGATGGTAGAAAGACGATGGGCGATGATAAAACTGGTCCTTCCTTGGGTCAAACGATCCATTGCCGTTTGGATCATTTGTTCCGTCCGAGTGTCGACACTGGAGGTGGCTTCATCAAGGATCAGGATCGTTGGGTCCGCTAAAATCGCCCGGGCGATCGTCAATAATTGTTGTTGTCCTTGAGACAGTTCGCTTTCGGAGCTAATGACGGTATCGTAACCGTTGGGCAGGGTCCGCACGAAGTGGTCGCATTGGGCGGCTTTGGCTGCAGCCAAGATGTCTTCCCGAGTGGCATCGGGATTGCCATATGCGATATTTTCAGCAATGGTTCCTTGGAACAGCCATGTATCCTGCAGCACCATACCGAATTTTTTCCGTACTGCCGGTGCCGAAAAGGACATCATGTCTTGATCGTCCAGCAAAATCTTTCCACCGTTCAAAGGATAAAAGCGCATCAAAAGATTGATCATGGTGGTTTTTCCAGCGCCTGTTGGTCCGACGATCGCAACCGTTTGTTTTGGTTTGACGGAAAATTCGACGTTTTCCATCAGGAGTTTTTCCTTGTTGTAGCCGAAGGAGACGTGTTGGAAATCGATTTTTCCTTTGATGGTTTGCGGTACCGGCAGTTGCTGGGTCGCTGTTTCTTCTTCAGGATAATCAAGGATCTCAAAAATTCGTTCGAGAGATGCTAAGGCACTTTGCAAGGTATTCATAATATAAGAAGCTTGCGTGATCGGTTCAGACACTTGGTTGATGTATTGCAGATAGGCTTGTACAAGACCAATGGATAATTGCCCTTGCAACACCATCAGACCACCAACGACGGCGCTTAAGATAAAGCCGATTTGATTGATAAAGCGCACGAAAGGATGGATCGCTGCACTGACGAACTGTGCTTTACGAAAAGCTTTAAATTGAGCTTCGCTCAATTCCGCCATTTCCGCTTCAACGGCAATTTGCTGGTTATAGGATTTGATCAGCGGATTTGCGGTATAAAACTCTTCCGCACGACTGCTGACTGCACCTAATGTTTCTTGGTTTTTGGTAAAGTAGCTCAAGTTTTTTCGTGCGAGAACGGTGGTCACAAAAGCACTCAAAAGCAAAATCAGGACCACACCGATCGTCAGTAATGGGCTGAGATAAAGCATGGCGATCAAGCCGAAGGTAATGCTGATGGTTGCGGTGATCAGCTGCATCAAACCGACTTGTAAGACTTCGGACACTTTATCTAAATCGAGAATCACTCGGCTTAAAATATCGCCGGTATGATGTTTGTCGTAAAAACTGATAGGCAGGCGATTGAATTTGTCACTGATTTGTTTGCGTAAAGTCAAGGTCAGGGTTTCACTGACACTGGCCATCGTATACTCTTGTAGCAAGGAAAAGAGACTGATCAAAAGCCATGTTCCCGCTAATAGGACGACCGGGCCTAAAATACTTTGCCAAAAATCATTGATTTGCCAGCCTTCTTGTTGAAACAAGGCGATCAGATTATCCAGTCCACGTCCCAAGATCAAAGGGGCGATGGACATTAGTAAGGAAAAGAACAAGGCAGAGACGATGATCAGCAGAAAGCGGGCTTTTTGTTCCATTAGTAATCGAAGTAGGCGCCGGCTTGTATGTTTCATGTTTTTTGGTGTATCCATTGTTTGTTTACTCATCCTTCATTCCTCCCATTCCTTGAGATGAGGCAAACTCTTGATAAGTTTGGCAAGTGCGTAATAATTCTTCGTGGGTTCCATTACCGACCATTTTGCCGTTATCCAAGACAATGATTTGATCGGCATTTTTGACGGTCGATACCCGTTGAGCCACGATAATGACGGCGGCATCTTTCGTGTATTCTTTCAATGCACGCCGCAAGTTGGCGTCTGTTTGATAATCCAAAGCAGAAAAGCTGTCGTCAAAGAAGTAGATTTCTGCGGGCTTTGTCAGCGCTCGGGCAATACTCAATCGTTGCTTTTGACCGCCAGAGAAATTGCTGCCTTTTTGAGCAACCGGACTTTCATAACCTTCAGGCAAGCCTTCAATAAATGACTTGGCTTGAGCAACTTCAGCGGCTTTTGCCATCGCCTCATGGGTTGCTGGACGATTGCCGAAACGCAAGGTTTCTTGAATCGTGCCGCTAAGCAAGAGCGCTTTTTGCGGGACATAACTAATTTGGTCCCGTAATTCGGCTTGTGAGATCTCTTTGATGTTGCGGCCAAAAAGCGTGATCGAACCAGCAGTCACATCTTTGAAACGCAACAGCGCTTTGGCGATGGTGCTTTTGCCAGAGCCGGTTCCGCCAACGATCGCTGTCGTTTTGCCTCGGTGGATCTCGAAGCTGATATCTTCTAAGACAGGTTCTTCGGCGCCTTCATACGTAAATTGCACGTGATTGAAAGCGGCGATCGTTTCTGACAAGGCGGATTTTTTTAAGGTTTGGTCACCGTCAATCAAATCAATTGGTTCTTCTAAGACTTCTTCGATTCGTTGTAAGGAAGTCAAGCCTTTAGGCACCATCACGATCACCATCGCTGCCATGGTCAAAAACCAAAGGCTCAAAATCGTGTATTCGATAATGGCAGTAATACTACCAATAGCTAGGTGGCCCTGAAGACTTTGATAGCCGCCGTAGACTAGGATGGTCGAAATCGAGAGTCCCATTACTAAGTTGACGGTCGGATTCAAGACAGCAAAGAGGCGATTGACTTTAATCATGGTTTTCGCATATTCCGTCAAGGTTTGATCTGTCCGTTCTTTTTCGTAAGCCGCTTTGTCAAATGCCCGAATCACCCGAGCGCCGGTAAAGGTTTCTCGTAAGATCCGCATCATGTTATCGACTAGTTTTTGCGTGATTTGTGATAATGGGATCGCTTTGCGAATCACCCCATAAGCGATCATTGAAAAACATAGGATCGCTACGATTGGGACCCAAATCATCCGTAAAGAGACGGTGCCGGTTAGAAAAATCGAAGCTGCGACGATCATTGGGGCTGGCAAAATCATTTGCAGCGCCATCATCAAAATTTGTTGGATGTTGTTGATGTCGCTGGTGGTACGTGCCAGCAAAGTGGGTGTACCATAGCCATCAACAGCGGATACAGAGAGTTCTTGTGTTTTTTTGAAAAAGCGCATCCGCAAAAAATGCCCGAATTTTCCTGAAAGGTGGGCAGATAAATAACTACCGCCTACCGAGACAATCACGGTGCCGATGGCAATGGCAAACATCCACCAGCCATTGTGCCAAATGGCCGTCGTGTCGACTTTTAAGATTCCTTCATCAATGATTTTTGCCAGAAAATACGGCAACAAGAGTGTGCCGAAGGATTGGACTAGCATCAAAAGAAATAAACTGAAAAAGAAGCGTCGTTCTTCTTTATAAAATAACTGTAATTGTTTCATGATTTCCCTCCAAAAATGTCGTTCTATGGTAGAATAAACTGTAACGTTACGTTACAGTCAAGCAAGGAGTGAAATTTTTTTGAAAAAACAATTGACCATCAGTGAGATGTCCGCTTATGCTGGCGTGAGTCGGCGCACATTGATTTATTATGATCAAATCGATTTGTTCAAACCGCAATCGATTGGTGAAAACAGCTATCGCTATTACGGCTTTGAACAATGCCTTGAGTTAGACGTGATTTTGATGTTGCGTTCTTTAGACATGCCCTTGCAAGACATTCGCCAATTTTTGAAAAACCGCAACCCGGAATACACGCAAAAGGAACTTGTGGAACGGCGAGGAGAAGTCCGTGACAAAATCGCTGCGCTACAAGAATTGGAACGAACCTTCGATCGCTACATCCAGCGCTATGAAAAAGTACAGAAAGCCGATTTTGAGACCTTTACGATAGCGCAGCACGAAGCAGAGGCGTTTATCGTTTCCGAAGAGATCGCTGGCGATGATCCAGAATCTGCTTATCAAGTGTACGCCCGTTTTTATCCGCTAGTGGATTATAAAGATGCCTTCAGTGGCTATCCCATCGGCTTTTTAAGTGCAGGAACGACGTTGGAGGATCAGACTTTTCACGCATCGCCTTATCGGGCATTGATCTTGATTCCCCAAGATCGGCTACATCTCTATCCGGAAAAGCTGATCATCACACGTCCCGCTGGTACGTATGTTTCTGGATTTGTCAGTGAGGGAGAAGAACAAATTGCCGCTTTTACCCACCGCATCCAAGCCTTTCTAAAAGAGAAGCAGTTGAAAATCGATGGCGATGTTTGGGAATTGTTATGGCAAGATGAAGTCTTTACCACACAAAAAGAATTGCAGATATTTGAAGTGATGGTTCCAGTGAAGCCCGAGTAATGGACGAGGCACGCGTATCTGTAAGAAACGAAAACTAAGATACGCAATAGCAATGATTATTGCCGCTGGCTTTTCAATAGAAGCAAAGGAGATGACTAAGCCAGATCCCTTCCATACAAAAAGCCCTGTGAAGCGTTGAAATTCCCATTTTGCTTTTTTCTCGTTATACTTGAAAGAACAGATGAGAAAAAAGGGGAAATTTTAATGAAAAAAGAAACAGGAATACGCTCGCTTTATGCGTTGATTGGTGTCGCCATTTTAGGATTCGGGGCGGCATTGCTGCGGGTCGGCGGAGTAGGGCTAGACCCATACACAGCAGCCAATATCGGTGTCGGCGAGCTGCTAGGGTTATCCCTTGGGGTCTATCAATTGATGATCAATATCGCTGTCCTAGTATTGATTTTTATCTTTGGCCGTCGTCATATCGGCATCGGGACGGTCATCAATATGGTGCTGACAGGATTTTTCATCGACTTTTATACCAACGTTTTTGATTGGTTATCCGTCGGTCCAAATAACTGGTGGCAGCAAGGCTTGTTCTTGTTGATCGGGATCATCTTCTTTACCTTCGGTGCTTCGTTTTATATGTCAGCGAATTTGGGTAGCGCCCCCTACGACGCGATCGCCCCAACCATCGTCGATCAGACGAAAGCCAACTATCGAGTGGTGCGGGTGATTCAAGACGTTGCCTTTGCCTTGATTGGGCTCTTCACAGGCGGGCCAATCGGGATCGGAACCTTCATCAGTGCCTTTTTAGTGGGCCCACTGATCAAATTCTGGGACAACCGTGTCTCTGAGCCATTCATCGAAAGCAGTGTCAAAAAAGCGATTTTTAAATAAAAAAAGGTCTGCAGCAAAGAGAAGTCGAAGCGATTTAATCGCCCACTTCACTCAGCTGCAGTTTTTTTGCCATTTGCTCAAGGAATTCTTGCATAATTGCTTCTCAGTCGCTAGAATAAAAAAGCCGAGGAGGGGTAGTATGCAATTACCAACACCATTTATTGAAAAATACCAACGGTTGCTAGGAGAAGAAGCACCAGCTTTTTTTACCGCTTTAACCGATAATCAGCCAGTCAAAGGCTTTCGCTTGAATGTTGCTAAGCCGCACGCACAAGCGATGCTGGCAAAATATGGACCAGCTGCTGTACCCGCCCCCTATGCAGAAGCGGCTTATATTGGCGAAGTCAAAGGCCGTTCGTTGCTCCATCAAGCTGGCTATGTCTACAGCCAAGAACCTAGTGCGATGATCGTGGCAACGATCGCAGCCGCTCAACCAGGGGAGCGGGTCTTAGATTTATGTGCGGCACCGGGAGGCAAAACAACGCAGCTGGCAAGCCAATTACAAGGAAAAGGGCTGCTTGTAGCAAATGAGATTTTCCCGAAGCGTGCCAAAATCCTATCAGAAAATGTGGAGCGTTGGGGCTTTCCGAATGTAGTCGTCACCAATCAGGCTCCACAAGAATTGAGCCGCCATTTTCCTCAGTTTTTTGACAAGATCGTGGTGGACGCCCCATGTTCTGGTGAAGGGATGTTTCGTAAAGATCCCGTCGCCTTAGAAGAATGGCAGGCAGAAACACCTGATCAGTGTGCGATCAGGCAAAAAGACATTTTGGCACAAGCCGTTGCGATGCTAAAACCGGGGGGCCAGCTGATCTATTCCACCTGTACCTTTGCCCCTGAAGAAAACGAAGCGATGATGGCTTGGTTAATGGAGGAGTATCCCTTCACAATCGAAGCGATCGACTTGGCCAATGTATCTCATGGGCGCAGCGAGTGGGGAGCTGCATCTGGGATCGAGAAAACCATCCGCTTATGGCCGCATTTAAACCAAGGAGAAGGTCATTTCGCTGCGAAATTGACCTCCCAAGCAGAAGCAGCGCCAGTGAAAAAGAAGAAAAAAGGCAAAGGAGCGACAGCCAAGAGCCCATTGGATGCAACGACTCAAAAGTTGTGGCAAGCCTTTCGCAAGGAGTTTCCTTTTTTACAGGCACTGAATGCGACACCTCAGCTGCTAGGAGAAAACCTCTGGCTCGTTCCTGAAGAAATGCCTTCTTTAAAAGGGATCAAGTTTATGCGCCCAGGTTTGCATGTCGGCGTCGTTAAAAAGAATCGGATCGAACCTAGTTATGCGTTGGCATTGGCGATCCATGCAGAAGAAGGGGCACCGACAGTGCCGATCACTTTGCCGCAATGGCAGCAGTATGTGGCAGGTGAAACCATGAGCGTGCCAGGAAATGCTGGATGGGTGATTTTGACAGTCGATGAGATCCCCGTCGGTTTTGGAAAACAAGTCCAAGGAACTGTGAAAAACTTCTTTCCAAAAGGATTAAGATTCAAAGCGATTTAAACGAAATAGTGTTTTTATTTCAGTCCTCGTGCTATGATGGAAGTAGCAAAATAAGGGAGCTGATCGATATGAAAACATCATCAAAAGTAACGATTGGATTAAGCATTGCAGCGATCGCTGGGATCACTACTGCCGTCGTTGTATCAGACAAAGTATTCAATAAAGTACGCTTCGCTTGCAACCGACACAAAGTAAAGAAATTTGTCGATGACAAATTCAACGGCAATGAAAAATTGTTGGATGTCGTAGACGGCTTGTCTGACAATGAATTGGATTCGTTGTTAGGTGTGATGAAAAAAGTCAATGAGGGCCGCAACAAAATCTCTGTTTACGGAGACAACATCAAAGATTCGACAGAACATGTCAAAGACAAGTTGACGAGCTTTGTTGATTCCGTCTTTTAAGCCAATCATTCCATTTGAAACTCGCAGGGACATCGGTCTTTGCGAGTTTTTCTCGTCTTTCTAAGCGTTTTTCGTTATACTAACAAGGAAATGCACGAAATGGTGCGAGGTAGAGGAGTGAAAGTGAAGTCGTGGAAAAAACAAGTACCTTGACTGCCGAGGAAAAAGCGTTCTTTATGGAAGAAGCAATCAAAGAAGCCCGAAAAGCAGAAGGTGTGGCAGAAGTACCGATCGGTGCTGTCGTCGTCTTGGATGGCAAAATCATTGGTCGTGGGCACAATCTACGAGAAACGCAGCAACAAGCCGCAGCGCATGCGGAGATGTTTGCGATCGAGGAAGCCTGTCGCACTGTCGGAAGTTGGCGCTTAGAACAAGCGCAGCTGTTTGTGACCTTGGAACCATGCCCGATGTGCAGTGGGGCGATGTTATTGGCACGGGTGGAAGAAGTGTATTTTGGTGCCTACGATCCCAAAGGCGGCACTGCTGGTACATTGATGAATTTATTGGAAGATGAGCGCTTCAACCATTGGTCCTATGTGGAAGGCGGCATTTTAGAAGAAGCATGCGGCCAGCTGCTAACAGATTTTTTCCGAGCATTACGAGAAAAGAAAAAACAAAAAAAGGCTGGCAATCTCTAACGAAATACGTTATACTAAGTTTTGCCGAAAGGCTAGGACAATGGAGGTCTTGTGAAGCGTGTCAGATCCGGAAGGAAGCAGCACTAAGCAGGATTCTCCATGTGTCTGATTGAAAAACTGCCTGCTTTTGAAGAAAGCAGTAGTACTAATTGAATCGATGATCATTCAAACCTGAGACAGACTGTCTTAGGTTTTTTTATTGTCTGAAAGTCTTTGTGATACCAAGGGCTGTTCTAATTGTATTCTGCTTTAAATCTAGGCAATCGATAGCAGCTCTCAGAGGGTTAAGTTGTATTTTTGATACAAAGGCTTTATTCCTGTTTAGAACCTTACTCTGATAACTTTTCCGTTGGCGATTTTTATACTCTCAAAGAATCAGTAGTTCTGACGAACTGAAACATGGATTACCTGCTCTCGATATTCGATAGAATCTTCGTTTCAAGAACTCTTTATTTTCGCTTCAACGAATTGCCTCCGCCGTGTTATCGGTTGCAATTCCCCCAAATAACCAGAAAAAATCACTTTCCTTTTTACAGTCAGAAAAGTGATTTTTTCTTTTGAACAACTGTCACTGTAACTGTTTCTTTTTTACAAAAAGTCACCATTCTTTTCCAAGCATTCCAATGGTTTCCCAGAGATTTTATGCTATGCTTATTTTGTAGAGAATTCCGTCGTCTTTCTACTGGCAACCCTTGATGCCAAGAGAAACGGATAGTGATTTCAGGCGACGTATTTGAAAAGAGGCGCACAATGGAAAAAATTACGATTATCCATACCAACGATCTGCATTCCCACCTAGAACATTGGCCGAAGATGCGGCGTTATTTGGATCAAAGAAAACGAGAAGCGGATACGACCGAAGAGACAGTGATCGCGGTCGACTTAGGCGACTTTGTCGATCGCTGGCATCCTTTGACAGAAGCAACTGACGGCAAGGCGAATGTCGACTTGATGAATCAAGGGCATTATGATGCGGTGACGATTGGGAACAATGAGGGAGTCGGCAATCCCAAAGAGGTCTTGCAGCATCTGTATGACCAAGCAGCATTTCCGGTCATTTTAGGCAACTTATTTGATAAAAAGGATTTGCGTCCGCCAAAGTGGGCACAAGAATACAAAATCATGGAAAGCAATCAAGGAGCCAAAATCGGCTTGATCGCTTTTACGGCACCGTTTCCGCTAACATATGCCCCCAACGGTTGGGACATTCGCGAACCCTTGGAGATTTTGCCTTCATTGGTGCAGCATTTGCGCCCCGAGGTCGATCTGCTGGTCTTGATGAGCCATCTAGGCATCAATGCTGACCGCCAGATTGCGAGGGACTTTCCAGAGTTAGATGTTATATTAGGTTCCCACACGCACCATTTGTTTGAAAAGGGCGAAGTCATCAATGGGGTTCAAATTGGCGCAGCTGGCAAGTTTGGTTTTAACATTGGCGAAGTCGAAGTGGTCTTAGATGATCACCACCGCCCGATCAAGCATCGCGCACGTGTGATTCCGACGGATTCGTTGGTGGCTTTTCCGCAAGATGAGGACGAGATCGCCGAATATCTATCGATCGGCCATCGCTTGCTGCGGGCAAATCAGGTGGCAGAAATTCCAGCAGCGTTTACGAGGGATTGGCAAAGTGAACATTCCTTGGTTCGGGAGGCTCTTTTGGCATTATGTGCCAAAGGACAGACGGATGCCGCCATCTTAAATACGGGGCTATTTTTAGATGATTTACCACAAGGACGGGTCGATCAAGATCAGCTGCACACGATTTTGCCCCATCCGATGCATTTGATTCGAGTGACGCTGCAAGGCGCGGATGTCATTCGATTGGTCTTAGAGATGGAAAAAAATCGCAACTTTTTGCGCAATTTCCCAATTATGGGGATGGGCTTTCGAGGGAAGATTTTTGGCGAACTGGTTTATGAAGGCATTCGCTTTGATGAAAAAAACCACCAAGTTTTGTGGAAGCAAGAACCAGTTGATGTCTCTCAAAGCTACACGTTGACTCTTGTGGATCACTACTTGTTTATTCCGTTTTTCCCGACGATCGAGATTGCTGGAACTGTTGAGTTTCTTTTTCCAGACTTTATTCGGACGGTGGTCGGTGATTACTTGAGTCAGAAATACCCTATTCAGTAGTTGGTACTCCTCCAGTGGTTTTTTGAGGAAAACCGCGACTATCATTGAGGAATAAAACAAGGTATAATAAACAGCAGGTGGTGAAAAAATGACCGAAAAACAAACGATCACAGATGAAATGACATCTGTACTAGAAGAAATTATTGAAGAACCAGCGAAACAACCGCAAAAAGGCGAGTTGGTGACTTTGTTGAATGATGAAGAATTAATGATTGGCAATCGACAATACAAATTGGTCATGGATTATCGTGAAGGCTTCGATCCTGAAAAACTTGGTGAGCGTTACAGTGAAGTTTTGGCACGCTATGATTATATCGTAGGTGATTGGGGTTATGAACAGCTACGCTTGAAAGGCTTTTTTGAAAAGGATAACCGCAAAGCATTACCCGATCAGCGCATTGACATGCTGGAAGACTATTTGTATGAGTATTGCAACTTCGGTTGTGCCTATTTCGTGATCCAGAGGGTTGGCGGCAAGAAAGAAAAAAGTACCTCCCGAAGACGTAAGAAAAAGCCAGCTCAAACGAATCAAAATCAAACTACACAACAAAACGCACATATAGAAGAAAAGCGTGAAGCAATTCCGCAGAAGAAAAGCAAACCAACGATTAAAAATCGTAAACCAAAAGAAAAAAACGTCAAAAAAACCGAAACAACTACGGTGAAAAAAGGCAAAAAAGAGTTTACGATTCGACAAAGGGAAGAATAAGATGAAATATAAAGGCTATTTGATTGATCTAGACGGCACGATTTATTTAGGAAAAGAGCCGATCCCTGCTGGGAAACGCTTCGTAGAATCCTTACAAGAAAAAGGACTGCCTTATTTATTTGTGACCAACAATACGACCCGCAGTCCCGAAGTCGTGGCACAGCGATTGGCGGATGAATTTTCGATTCACGTGGCACCAGAAACGATCTATACCGCAAGCTTGGCAACGATCGATTTTATGAAAGACCATGGCAAAGGCCGCAAAGTGTTTGTGATCGGCGAAGCGGGGTTGATCGATTTGATCTTAGCTGCTGGGTTTGAGTGGGAAGAAACCAATCCGGATTATGTCGTGGTTGGTTTAGACAACCACGTGACGTATGAAAAATTTGTTTTATCAACGTTAGCGATCCAAAAAGGAGCTACCTTTATCGGGACCAATCCAGACAAAAATATCCCGACGGAAAGAGGCTTGTTGCCAGGTGCGGGTTCACTGATTGCAATGGTGGAGACTGCCACCCAAATGCAACCGATTTTTATTGGCAAACCAGAAGCCATCATTATGGAAAAAGCGGTGGCACACATCGGCTTATCAAAAGAAGAGGTCTTGATGGTGGGGGACAATTATGAAACGGATATCCGTTCGGGGATCCAAAACGGGATCGATTCTTTGCTCGTATTATCTGGATTTACCCCGAAAGCGGCAGTTCCGACATTACCAGTAGCACCAACCTATGTGGTTGATTCTTTAGATGAGTGGGATTTTGAACAATGAAAAAACAATTGTGGCTTGAACGCTTAGGATTTGTCTGCTTGTTTTTGTTTTTGGTCAGTCTAGCGATCACCCTAACGATCAATTTTCGACCGTTATATTGGTTTGATGTCGATCACTTAAATCTGCTGGATTATACCTCGCTAACAAGAGAAGAGTTGTTGAAGAACTATGGCTTATTGCTAGATTTTCTAAACAATCCCTTTGCAAGTACGCTCGCCTTGCCCGATTTTCCAATGTCTGAAGCTGGCGCTGGGCATTTTTACGATGTGAAGCAGTTGTTTCTATTAAATTATGCCGTGATGATCGTCACGGTGCTGCCCAGTATCTGGTTCGTCAATCGGTTACGGCAAAAACAACAGCAATGGCGCTTGATTCGTCCCTTTCAATGGGGGATGATTTTGCCGCTGATTTTCGGGTTTTTGATGGCAGTCGGCTTTGATCGCTTTTTCGTTATGTTCCATGAGATTTTCTTCAGTAACGACGATTGGCTATTTAATCCAGCCACCGATCCGATCATCAACGTATTGCCAGAAACGTTTTTCATGCATTGCTTTATTCTCTTTTTTGTCTTGATTGAAGTCTTCTTTTTTGCTTTCTATTGGTGGGGCAAACGAGGCTTGAAAAAAACAGCGTAATGAAAAAAAGACCAACGATCCACTTCCTTTGAAGAAGGCGGATCGTTGGTCTTTTTTTATTGCGTGATGTAATGAGATTTACTTGGGTGTTGATGGGCTAAGCGACTTGCGGCAGAAGCGGCAATGGCACCTACGATATCATCTAAAAAGGTGTGAACGCGGGGACCGTCGTGCTTATTCAGTTCTTTCAAAATGCCCGGTTTGACTTTATCAATGTATCCGTAGTTAGTAAAACCGATGGAGCCGTACACATTGACGATGGATAGTGCGAGGATCTCATCGATCCCATAAAGCCCTTCGTCTTCTTTGACGATTTCTTGCAGTGGATGCAGCAGTTGATTTTCTTCTGCCAAAATATCCAATTGGACACCCGTCAAAATCGTGTTGTGGACTTCCCGCTTGCTTAAGACAGCGTTGACACTTTCGATACACATCTCCAACGTGATGCCTTCAATGTAATCTTTTTGCAAGAACATCACCAATTCCCCGATGTCTTGCAGTGAGACACCGCGGTCGGCCAACAATTCTCTTGCTTTGTCTTCAAGTGTTTTGCTTTCTAATACCATATAGTTCCCCTCCATGTAAAAATAGTTTATTCAAAAGTCAACATGCGACTGATGGATTGCAATCATAAGTTGTGCCCTATTCCAGTTGCAGCCCATGCCGTTTGGGTTTAGTCCCTTCTGACATTTAGGTGTTTGCTAATTTTGCTTTGGCTGCCACTGCCCAAGGATGGGGGACCACTAAGTCACCGGCAAAGAGCCAGTCCATATAATAGCCAGCGGCAGATTCCAAGGAATCATCGAGGCGCTCTAATAAACCGGTTAAGAAAGGTGCTTGATCTTTGCGATCCCATTTGATTTTGTCGGCTAAAAAAACGATCAGATCGAGACGACTATATTGGGCCTTTAAGGTGGTATGACAGCTGATGGCGGACAGAATCTCTGGGTCAGACACCTGAAAAACCGTTTTTGCCAACAAAGCGGATTGCTGCTGATGCAGCAAAAAAGGTGCTTGCCGCTCCGCGTCTAAGATCGGTTCGCCTACCGCTATCTGCAAGGCGATTCGCTGGTCATTAGGGATGACGACGCTGACATCGTGCAGCAGTCCTGCTGAGTAAGCTTTGTCCGCGTTGACTTGAAACCGTTCTGCCAATCCTTTGGCTTCTTGGGCAACGGCTAGATTGTGGACCGCCGTTTCGGCATGATCGAAGGCTTCCAGATACTGAACCATTTGCTCAGTGAGGGTCTTCCCCTGTAAAGGGAGAGTATAGGTGGCAAGACCAACTTGTTTCATCTCAGCTACTCCTTAAAAAGACTCGTACTGTGGGCGGGTTGCGTCCGCGTTTTGGGATCAATGTAATGGAGTGCATTGTTCACCGCAGTTGGGGCTTCCCCGAAACCAGTAGCGATCAGGTCGACTTTTCCATCGTATAAAACGACATCCCCACAGCCATAGATCCCAGGAACAGACGTGCTCATATCTGAAGAGACGAAGACTCCTTGGCGGCTGCTTTTCATGCCCCAATCCTTGATGTTCAATGTGGAAGAAAAACCGTAATTGACGATCAAAGCATCCAATGAAAGGCTGACCGTTTCATCACCCTTGACTTGCTGCAACGAGACACCAGTCAAACGTTGCTCTCCTTGGAGCTCTTGAATCACATAAGGAGTCAGAATGTTGACGGCGGAAGCTTGTAATTTGCTGACGCTATGTTCATGAGCACGAAATTCAGGACGGCGATGGATCAAGTAGACTTCACTAGCGATCGGCTCCAGCATCAATGCCCAATCGATGGCAGAATCGCCGCCACCGGCGATCGCTACTTTGCGTCCGGCATACTTCATCAAATCGGTGACAAAATAGTCTAAGCCGTATCCTTCAAACCGCTCGCTTTCTGGCAAAGTCAGTTTGCGCGGCTGGAAGGAGCCGTTTCCTAAAGCCAAAATCACGGCTTTCGAGTAATGGATTCCTTTGTCGGTAGTGACTTCGATATAGTCTTCTTGTTTTTCGACCGACAAGACGGTTTCTTCTAAACAATATTGGTGATTGAAGGTCGTCAACTGTTTTTCCAGGTTTTGGACAAGATCGCCCGCTTTGATTTTCGGATAACCTGGGATATCGTAGATGTATTTTTCTGGGTATAAAGTAGCAAGCTGACCGCCTAATTGCGGCAAGCTGTCGATGATCTTGGTTTTGGCGTTACGCATACCGGCATAGAAGGCAGAAAACATCCCGCTAGGTCCGGCGCCGATAATCGTTATATCAAAAATATCCATGTTATTCCTCTTTTCTAAGCACGTTGGGGTGAAGCATGTTCGTGTTGTACGAATAGCTTCATTATAGCAAAAATTATCCAAACTAGCATTTTTTCAATTTTCTGCTATCATGGATTTATGAGAGAGAAGGAGGAGTTAATGTGTCTGAATTTCCACAGTTAGCATTAGAAAAACAAACTGGCCATAAAGCAGTCATCAAAACCAATCGTGGGGATGTAGTTGTACAATTGTTCCCAGAATTGGCACCAAAAACAGTCAAAAACTTCGTTGAATTAGCGAAAAAAGGGTATTACGATGGGATCATCTTCCACCGTGTCATTCCTGATTTTATGATTCAAGGCGGTGACCCAACTGGTACAGGAATGGGCGGCGAAAGCATCTATGGCGGCAACTTTGAAGATGAATTTTCAAAAGAATTGTTCAATCTTCGTGGCGCTTTATCCATGGCAAACGCTGGTCCGAATACTAACGGCAGTCAGTTTTTCATCGTCAACAATCAAAATGTTCCTAGCAACATGTTAGGTCAATTAGAAGGTGCTGGTTATCCAGCTGAAATCATCGAAGCCTATCAAGCAGGTGGTACTCCTTGGTTAGATTTCCGTCACACAGTCTTCGGTCATGTGATCGAAGGAATGTCAGTTGTTGATGAAATCGCTGGCGTGCAACGGGGACCACAAGATCGTCCAGTGCATGATGTAGTGATCGAAACGATCGAAATCAGCGAATAAAACAAAAGAACCCAAAGCAGTTTCAACGGTCATCCTCAGGAGACCGTTGAAATGGCAGCTTTAGGGTTCTTTTTTTACACGTAAGCGTTAATCGATCGGTTGGTCTTTAAACGCGGCGGCGATTTGATTGAGTGCTTTTTCTAATAGCTCTTTAGGGCAGGCAAAGTTTAGCCGCATATGGTGACTCCCGTGGGGACCAAAGATACTTCCTTGATTCAACACGACGCTGGCTTCTTTGATCAGTTTTCTATGTAGCTGATTGTCCGTTAGGCCATAGGCAGAAAAATCTAGCCAGATCAAGTAAGTTCCTTCAGGCTTTTGAAACGACACGGTTGGCAGTTGGTCAGTCAAAAAGTCACAGACAAAGGTGCGATTTGCCTCTAAGTAGGACAATAGTTCTTCTAACCATTCTTCAGATTCACGATACGCTGCTTCAGTAGCGATCAATCCAAACGTATTGATCTCCCCTTGAACGTTACGCTCCTGTGTTTTTGAAAATTGGCTGCGCAAGGTTTTATCTTTGATGAATACCATCGAATTTTTGATCCCAGCTAAATTAAAGGTCTTGGTTGCTGAAGTCAAGATGATTGAAAAATCGGCAAAGTTTGGCTCAACTGTTTGGAAAGAAACAAAGTGATTTGGCGCAAAAACGATGTCTTGATGAATCTCATCACTGACAACGATCACTTGATGTTTTTGACAAATACGGCCGATCGCCAGTAGTTCTTCTTTGGACCATACCCGGCCACCAGGATTATGCGGATTACATAGAAGAAACAATTTTACCTTCTTTTCGATGATCGTTCGTTCCATCGCATCAAAATCGATGACGAAGCGTCCATCTTTTTCCAATAAGGGTTCTTGAATTAAGGTACGCTGATTGTTTTTGACAACATGGGCAAAGGGATGGTAAACCGGATCGTGGATCAATACGGCATCTCCTTCTTGGGTGTAACTTTGGATCGCTAGTGCAATACTAGGAACGACACCGCTATTAAAAAGGATCGCTTCTTTATTGATGGTATAACCATGACGTCTTTGCTGCCAATCGATGATGGATTCAAGCAGCGAATCAGGGATGGTGGAGTACCCATAGATCCCTTGGGCAACTGCTTTTTCTAACGCTTTTTTCACTGGTTCTGGTGCCAGAAAATCCATGTCGGCTACCCAAAGCGGCAATAAGTTTTCTTCCTTATAGGTTTTTGCAATTGTATCCCATTTGACGCTATTGGTATTTAAGCGCGGATGAACTTTGTCAAAATTGATCATGCGTTTCCCTCCTATATTGTGTAACGTTGTTTCTGATGCTTCAAATCTACCACTAGTTCAAGTATAATGAAAGTGGAAAAGAGAGGAAAGACTATGAATTATCAAATCGGGAACATTATAGAAGGAACAGTCACTGGGATTCAACCCTATGGTGCATTTGTTTCGTTAGATAAAGAAACGCAAGGCTTGATCCATGTTTCAGAGATCCAATCCGGGTTTACTAAAAATATCCATGAAGTCTTACAGATCGGCCAAAAAATCCGTGTACAAATCATTGATATTGACGAATACAGCCAAAAGATCAGTTTGTCCCGCCGTACATTGGAAACAAGTTTTGTTCAGCCACCCTTTAAGCGTAAACGCTACTTTACAAATAAGAATAAGCGGATTGGTTTCCGTACGGTTGGAGAAGCTTTACCAGTGTGGGTGAAAGAAGCTAAAGAAATGTTAGAAAAAGAAAACAGCAACAGATAATCGTGCATATTTTCTGAAAATGTGCTAAAATTAGTTTACAAACAGATGAATAACTGAGGTGGGTATTTTGGGATCCAAAAAAGTAGCGGGTACAGTTATGATGCACTTAACAAATGGTTCGAAACGATTTTTGATGCAAATACACGAAGGCACTGCGGAATTAGCGTCAACGGATTTTTCTGAAGATAAAACCGGCTTGGCTACGATCTTACAATTGTTTAAAGACCGTATTCACCTTGATGTGACAGCGATCGAACTCGTTGAACTCACAAACGGAAATATTGATACGCAAAATATTCCTTTATTTGTTTTTGAAACACAAGAAGCAGGACAAACGCAACAGCTGCCAGAGGGGTATGCGTGGGAAGAGCCCAATATCTTTCGTAAGATCATTGAAGACTATAAGATCGAAGGCGTTCCGTTCTTTTAGCAACTGTATACTAGTGAAAAGACTGAAGACCGTTATGACGGTCTTTTTTTAGGCTCTTTGTCAATAAGGACTGATGAGTTGCGTAAAATCAAATCTGGGTCAGAATGAACCACATTCTGGCTCAGATTTTTTGTTATCTTACATTGATTAATTGATTGATCAAAAAGATTCTAATTCTCATGTTCTCGAATGATTTAAATCCGTAGGATACTCGTTTCATTGTCTTTATGTGGGTATTCTTCGCTTCAATTTTTCCATTGGAATAAGGATAGATCATTGCGTTGGTGATACCTTCTTCATAGGTGAGAAGGTTTTGAAGCTTCTCCCGAAAGCCGTCATCTAACGTTTCAGGAAGTTCTGCCAATAAGGAGAAAAATAAGTCAGGGTCTTTGTCTCGAAAGGCTTCGACTAATTCATGAAAAAAGGGATACGCCTCCTTTAGGGGCGCAGAAAACTCAAGCAATCGATCAATCATCATTGCTTCAGTGAGAAATGGGTATTTTGGTGCTCGGAAACTTTTCCATGTTTTGTACTCATAATGGTTGATGCTTGCACGATTTTTTAGCAAAAAGCGCCAGTTCTTTTTCAGTTTTTCTGCCTGGCTTTTCTGTCCTGCTTTACGAAGTTCATTCATTTCACGGATACGCAACTCATTGAACGCTTGATTCATGTGTTTGACAATATGAAACCGATCAATCACTATTTTCGCATTTGGCAGAACACGTTTGGTGAGCTGGAAGTAGGCAGCGTTCATGTCTGTAACCAAGAATTCTACTTCTTCTGGATTGGTACACCCTAAGAAATAGCTTGTTAATCGGGGTAATTTACGCGTAGGCAAAACATCAATTAATTTTCCTGTTTCGCCATCTGCACAAATAAAGCTCATTTTATCTTCTATGGAAGCGTGCGAACGAAATTCATCAACCATCAATACTCTGGGGAGAATCTTCTTAGATTGCTTTGGCAAATAGCTTTTAAACTCTTTCAACGTACGAATAACGGTGGTCAAAGATACCTGACAGCTTTTCGCAATAAAAGATAAAGATACTTTTTCAGTCAGTAAAGAAGCAATTTTATATCTAACATGATTTGCGATTGAATGTCTGGGTTGGACAAAATAACTTTGAGCCGTCCAATGGGTGCGACAGTTTTTACAGGTATAGCGTTGCTTTTTTAGGCGCATAACCAAAGGCATCTGATTGTATTGTTCAAAACGGACAATCGTTTCCTTTTTTCCATTTTTCACTATAATTGCTTTCCCGCTTCCATCTACCACAGTAGAACCACAACTTCTACAAGCACGAGGAGTAGGCGAGAGAACAGCATCGACGACCAACGTCTTTTTCTTCTGAAGGGTCTCGTAAGAGACCTCTGTAATCATCAAATCTTTCTCTATTATTCTCAGCATTTTTTTGATAGAATCATTCATATAGCATATCGTCCTCTCAGTTGTTTATTTTGTGGTGATTTAATCATACTAGAGAACGATATGTTTTTTAATACCTAAAATGAAAATGGGGCTGAAGAATCAATTCTGATTCATCAGTCCCATAAATTATAGAGCCCTTTTTTTATTGAAAACTTTTTGTAAATAAAATCAAATATTTCCTTGACCTGAGTCAAGAAGAATGGTAAATTAGTCAACGTTGGCAATTGAGTCAGCGGGTCAAAAATGCTTTTGAAAAAACTTCAAAAAAAGACTTGACCAAAAATGAAACAGATGATATTATAACGAAGTCGCAATTTTAAAACAGTTAATCGATGTTGATACATCAACAAAATTAATTAAAAAAAGTTGTTGACAAATAACAAATCATTTGTTATTCTAATGAAGTCGCTGAGACAGCCGCTGCGAAGTTGAAAAACAACGAGCGAAAAAAACTTTTAAAAAAAGAGTTGACAATCAATTGTCGCTCTGGTATGATATAAAAGTTGCTAACACAGCACGGTAGACCTTTGAAAACTGAACAAAGCAAGCAAACGAACCAATGTGTAGGACGTTTCAATTTATTGAAACAAATACATGCAAGCAATAGCTAGCAAAGTTAATTTTTATGAGCTTAATGACCGTATGGTCATTCAAACAAATCATTATGAGAGTTTGATCCTGGCTCAGGACGAACGCTGGCGGCGTGCCTAATACATGCAAGTCGAACGCTTTTTCTTTCACCGGAGCTTGCTCCACCGAAAGAAAAAGAGTGGCGAACGGGTGAGTAACACGTGGGTAACCTGCCCATCAGAAGGGGATAACACTTGGAAACAGGTGCTAATACCGTATAACACTATTTTCCGCATGGAAGAAAGTTGAAAGGCGCTTTTGCGTCACTGATGGATGGACCCGCGGTGCATTAGCTAGTTGGTGAGGTAACGGCTCACCAAGGCAACGATGCATAGCCGACCTGAGAGGGTGATCGGCCACACTGGGACTGAGACACGGCCCAGACTCCTACGGGAGGCAGCAGTAGGGAATCTTCGGCAATGGACGAAAGTCTGACCGAGCAACGCCGCGTGAGTGAAGAAGGTTTTCGGATCGTAAAACTCTGTTGTTAGAGAAGAACAAGGATGAGAGTAAAACGTTCATCCCTTGACGGTATCTAACCAGAAAGCCACGGCTAACTACGTGCCAGCAGCCGCGGTAATACGTAGGTGGCAAGCGTTGTCCGGATTTATTGGGCGTAAAGCGAGCGCAGGCGGTTTCTTAAGTCTGATGTGAAAGCCCCCGGCTCAACCGGGGAGGGTCATTGGAAACTGGGAGACTTGAGTGCAGAAGAGGAGAGTGGAATTCCATGTGTAGCGGTGAAATGCGTAGATATATGGAGGAACACCAGTGGCGAAGGCGGCTCTCTGGTCTGTAACTGACGCTGAGGCTCGAAAGCGTGGGGAGCGAACAGGATTAGATACCCTGGTAGTCCACGCCGTAAACGATGAGTGCTAAGTGTTGGAGGGTTTCCGCCCTTCAGTGCTGCAGCAAACGCATTAAGCACTCCGCCTGGGGAGTACGACCGCAAGGTTGAAACTCAAAGGAATTGACGGGGGCCCGCACAAGCGGTGGAGCATGTGGTTTAATTCGAAGCAACGCGAAGAACCTTACCAGGTCTTGACATCCTTTGACCACTCTAGAGATAGAGCTTCCCCTTCGGGGGCAAAGTGACAGGTGGTGCATGGTTGTCGTCAGCTCGTGTCGTGAGATGTTGGGTTAAGTCCCGCAACGAGCGCAACCCTTATTGTTAGTTGCCATCATTTAGTTGGGCACTCTAGCGAGACTGCCGGTGACAAACCGGAGGAAGGTGGGGATGACGTCAAATCATCATGCCCCTTATGACCTGGGCTACACACGTGCTACAATGGGAAGTACAACGAGTTGCGAAGTCGCGAGGCTAAGCTAATCTCTTAAAGCTTCTCTCAGTTCGGATTGTAGGCTGCAACTCGCCTACATGAAGCCGGAATCGCTAGTAATCGCGGATCAGCACGCCGCGGTGAATACGTTCCCGGGCCTTGTACACACCGCCCGTCACACCACGAGAGTTTGTAACACCCGAAGTCGGTGAGGTAACCTTTTTGGAGCCAGCCGCCTAAGGTGGGATAGATGATTGGGGTGAAGTCGTAACAAGGTAGCCGTATCGGAAGGTGCGGCTGGATCACCTCCTTTCTAAGGAATATTTCGGAAGACTACACATCGTTTGCCTTTGTTCAGTTTTGAGAGGTTTACTCTCAAACAAAATTTGTTCATTGAAAACTGGATATCGAAGAAATAAT
>NZ_JBMHEK010000001.1:650000-1100000 GCF_050498765.1 Enterococcus sp. DIV1096b
CAAGAAGCACTCGCGATTTGCCGTAGGAACAAAGCCAAATTGTATGTCCTCTCTGTTATCAACAATGCTGAGTTATCCACAAGTGCCTATGCTTTTGCGAAAATTTTTGATCAAGAAAAATTACGTGTGGAAACGGATATGTTGAAAAAAATCTATGATGCCAATCAACATGGGGTGGAAGATGTTGAGGTGATCGTTGAAGTCGGTGATCCAAAACGTTTTATCATTCATGCAGCGACTGAATTGTATCCAATTGATTTGATCGTTATCGGTGCAACTGGTAAAGGCACATTGACCCGAGCTGTCGTGGGCTCAACCACCGATTATGTCGTTAATCATTCGAAATGTACGGTGCTGGTCGTGAAGTAAAAATTTAAATTAAACGGAAAAAATATGTTATTTTTTAAGTCAGCGTCAAGCATCTCCTTTCAAAAAAATTCAGTTTAGTTGAAAAATCTGCTCTCTTAGCTTTAGGAGAGCGGGTTTTTTGTTGTAAAAAAGAAGTGCCTAAAATTGAGCTGTGAGTAACGATTGAAAACCCATTTTAATCTTTTTAACAAAGAATAACTATGTAAATTGAACAAGTTTGACCATTAGAAGAGAAAGTTTGTTACACTTTTAATAAGCAAAGGATGTAGGAAAAGTATTGGAGAGAGGGGCTGATAATTTACTGAGTTTCCATGATTCAGCTGGTTGCAAGTGGCTATCATTGGAAAGGAGAATGAAATGAAGCGTGTTGCAGAAAACTATTAGGTTGTTTTTTCGATTCTTTTGCTGAGTATATGGTTAGGCTTGATCCAAGTGAAGGAATATTCGCAAGAAGCAGTCCTGTCGATCATTTACTTTATTAATCTTTATACGCTCTTGTTCAAATTTAAAGATGCAGCGAGAATGGTGAAAGCCGTTGTATCTTTCGTACTATTGGGTTTTACGATCTTATTTCTTTTGTATATCGCAAGTAATTAGAGGCAATACGAATTGTTAACTTTAGAAATTATCGCTATATATTGGGAATTAGATGTACAAAAAAAGACAACGTTCGACAAACGTTGTCCTACCAAAGCCACTTGACGGGCTTGAACCGTCGACCTCATCCTTACCATGGATGCGCTCTACCAACTGAGCTAAAGCGGCGTGTTATTTAACACAAGATATAGAATACCGTAAAGGCGCTACTTTGTCAATGAGATTTTCGGATATTTCTTGAGAAAAACGCTTTGCGGGAAGGGAAGTTTCTAAAAGGGGATTTTCTTGAAAAAAAGGATCAAAAAATTGATTTTTGCTCTTGCTAAATTATCTGACTATTTGGTATAGTACAGATAGATTCTTCCGGCATAGCTCAGTTGGTAGTAGCGCATGACTGTTAATCATGATGTCGTAGGTTCGAGTCCTACTGCCGGAGTATCAAAAACGACCTTCGTTTCGGAAGGTCGTTTTTTTGTTGGAAAGAGTCCGTTCTTTTGTTGGTTGTGGATAGCCTGGGGATAATGGGTTCCCCAGTTTTTTTCCAGAACACTCACTCCGCTGAGGAAATCTTCTGTACTAGTTCCTCGTATAAATCCGTCGTTTCGGCGGCTTTTTTATTTGTGTAAAAAACGATTGGGCCATCGTTAGTAGTGACTTTTAAAATGGGCGTCACCTTTGTGTCGACGAACATTCTGGCAGGCTCACCGGCAACGGTAAACTGACCGATTTGGTAACTGGCGGTTCCTACACCCATGGTACGAACACGAGGCGATGGCAAAGCTTCGATCAATTCCACCGTTTCTATATCTGCCAAAGAGACCGTTGTTTTCCCGGTCATTGGTGCATCAAAGGTGACTTCTTGTCCTTGCACTTCACCGGTGATCGCATCAGGAGCGAAATCTAAGCGGTACATTGGAATGATGGTACCGACCATTAACACAAGTAAGAAGACAGCGGTGATGCCTGCGACGATTTGTCCGCTGCGTTTGCCTAAATTGATGCCGATATTCATCCCAACACGGTCAGGAACGAACAGTCGCGCATCATTAGGATTGATGTAAAAACCATATCGCCAGTAAGCATCTTCGCCATAATAGCGCGGTTGTGCTGCCGGTTCTAAGAGCTGATCTTGTTTTTTACGCAGATCTAGCAACAAGAAGAAGGTAAAGACGATCAAGAAAACCACCAAAACAACAAAGAGCACTAAGAGGATAGTACTGAATGCTCCAGTGGCGGACATGGACGCCAGCGGGACAGTCAATAAGAGCAGTGTAATGGTACAAGTGACAGCGATCAATAAGGACCAATAGCGCTTTGTTAAATCATTGATGTGCTGGTCGATAGCTGAATCACCGCTGATCCCGCGAACGGGTAAGCGGCTGATGATCACCCAGAGATAGAGGAACAGCGCAAAAATTGCTAAGGAGACACCGCCCATCAAGTATCCTGTAGAAAGATCAGGCAACTGCCATGCTTGGTACAAACTGATCATCAACAAAATCCCCGCAGGAACGAGGCTATACCACGGCAGCATCCGCTTATTTTTGGTTTGAACGAGTTTCGTATCGATCCGAATCGGATCGATGGGTAGTTCCCATCCATTGGTAAGGATCAATTGCCGCATTTTTCCGATGTAATGTACTTGCACCAAGTAAGCTGTCCCCAGCAAAGCGGCCATATAAAGCCAGAACAGGGTAAGGATGATGGAGTCAGATAAATTGAACAAAAAAAGGAGACTTGCTACACTAAATGTACCAACGACTTGTAAGATACGCTTGCGAAATTCTGTGATCAAGCTGTGGACGCTAGGATCATCCAGATGCTCAGGGGCAAGGGTATTTTCGAGTAAAACATTTTTGTGGGGTTTACTGATCAAGCGTAAACCAAATGCGGTCGTCCCACAGAGGACGAGGGCAATAATGAAAAAAAGATAAGTCATTTGCATTCATTCCTTTCAGGAAATTGGTCCAGAAGTTGTTGAACATCCGTTAAAAGCGCTTGCTTGCTTTTGCCGTGTAAGAGAGCGGTTGCTAGCTGTAGCTGTAAGTTTTGGCGATACTCCGCTTCTTGTCCGGAAGTAAACGGTGGTGGCGCGGCAACGGCGGTTCCTTTGCGTCGATCTGTGACTAACAAGCCTTCTTCTTTGAGGGAATTGTAGGCTTTTGAGATCGTCATGGTATTGATGCCGATCTCTTCGGCTAATTGACGGACGGATGGCAGCAATTCGCCAGCGGCCAAATCGCCTTTTGCGATACCGACAATGATCTGTTCCCGCAACTGCTGGTAGATGGGTTGGTTGCTTTGGGTTTGAATATCAAATATCATCGAAAACAGCTCCTTTGTATTATATATATTAATACAAACTATACAAAATAGCAACTGGTAATCAAATGAACAAGAATCGTTAGAAAAAAGTAAATAGCTTGTTACAGTTCTGTTTCATGGATCAGGTATCCTTTGACAGATACAACTTAGAGGAGGAACTTTTTATGAGCCAATCGCAAAGAACGGCTTACTTTGATAATGCAAAATTTTTACTGATGATCTTGGTCGTCTTCAGTCACTTGCTGCAGCCTTTTATCGGCGATCAGAAGTTTTATCATGACCTATATTATTTTATCTTCACTTTCCACATGCCAGCTTTTGTTTTTCTGGCTGGGTACTTTGCCAAACCGTTGACGAAGGGACACAAGCTTCGTGAGTTGATGAAAAAGTTCTTGCTGCCTTATGTCTTCTTTCAGGTGTTTTACACCGTCTATTACTGGTTGATCGGTCTACGGGAGTCGCTAAAAATCCAACTGTTGAATCCGCAATGGGCACTTTGGTTTTTGCTTAGCATCTTCTTTTGGCAGCTCTCGCTGTTGATCTTTCAAAAAATGTCCAAAAAGCAGGCGATCCTGCTGAGTATTGGCTTGAGCATCTTTGCTGGCTACGTGCCGTTTTTAAATCAAGTGTTGACCTTGCAGCGGACCTTTGTCTTTTTGCCGTTTTTCATTATCGGGTTTTATTTTCCCAAAAATGAGATGCGCTTTTTATTGAAACCAAAGATTCGAACCATCAGTTTGCTTTTCCTACCGATCATCTACACCTTTATCGCGTTTTTTCATGGGATGAACAAGTACATGGTTTTTGGTTCCAAGCCTTATGACGATTACTTGAGCTACCCGTTGTTCGGCGGTCCCTTGCGTGCGGTCTTTTTCGTGATCGGGCTGATGGGGATCATCGGTTTTCTGAGCCTCGTGCCCAGAGAGCACCTGTTTTTTACGAAGTGGGGCAAAAACACACTGCTGGTCTATCTTTTACAGGGGATCTTCATCAAGGGCTTGCGGGCATTAGCCATCACCGACTTGAATCTGTCGGTATTAGGCTTTGTGACGTTGGTGTTAGCCAGTGTTTTACTGACGATCTTGCTAGCTAGTCGCCCGATCCGCTTCCTGTATGCACGATTTGAACGAGGACTATCCTTTGTTTTACTTGGCTTTTTGCTTTTGATGCTAACCCTTTAAATCCTTGATACGAGCAACCGCTCTTAGAAAGATGATCCTTTCATTTTTCTAGGAGCGGTTGTTATTTGAGAGGTTGTTATTTGAGAGGCAGAGGCGTAAAATGGAAGGAACGGAAAGTGAAAGGATGAAGAAATATGTCAGAAATTTCAAAAAAGACCACCGCTGCCTTTGCGCAAGCGTATCAAGACAATAATAAACAAACGGCACTGCAACGGAGTGTTGTGAAAAATGGGATCACCGCTTCTGCAGAAAACGTGTCAGCAAAAGTCAACAATGTCCCGGTTTTCTCAGTCGATGTGACAACAGGGAAAGTCTCAAACCAAAAACAATCAGGCCGCTGCTGGATGTTTGCCGCATTGAATACATTCCGTCATAAGATGTTGAATGATTTCAATTTAAAAGAATTTGAATTGTCTCAAAACCATACCTTCTTTTGGGACAAATACGAAAAAGCCAACTATTTCTATGAAAATATTTTAGCAACTGCCAACGAGCCTTTGACAAGTCGCAAAGTTGCTTTCTTATTGCAAACCCCACAACAAGATGGTGGGCAATGGGACATGATCGTTTCGATTTTCCAAAAATATGGTGTCGTGCCAAAAACGGTCATGCCAGAAAGCAGCAACTCTTCTAATTCTCGTGATCTAAACAATTACTTAAACAAAAAACTGCGTAAAGATGCGGTTGCTTTGCGTCAGCTAGTAGCAGAAGGCAAAACAGCTGAAGACATCCAAACAGCCAAAGAAGCGATGTTGGAAGACATTTATCGTTTCTTAGCGACTTCTTTAGGCACACCGCCAGAAACCTTTGATTTTGAATACCGTGATGAAGACAAAAACTATCATATTGATCGCAACTTAACACCACAAAGCTTTTATGAAAAATATGTCGGGGTGGACCTTGACGATTATGTCAGTATCATCAACGCACCAACTGCCGACAAACCTTACAATCAATCGTATACCGTAGAAATGCTAGGCAACGTGGTTGGCGGCAAAGAAGTCAAATACTTGAACGTCGATATGCCGACCTTCAAAAAATTAGCGATCGCTCAATTGGAACAAGGAGAGTCCGTGTGGTTCGGTTGTGATGTCGGTCAATCTTCTACCAGAGATACTGGGATCATGGCATTAGATGCCTATGATATCAACGACTTATTTGATATCGACTTTACGATGACCAAAGCAGAACGCTTAGATTTTGGCGAAAGCTTAATGACCCACGCGATGGTCTTGACTGGCGTTGACTTGATCGACGGCGAATCAACCAAATGGAAAGTCGAAAACAGCTGGGGTGAAAAAGTCGGAACGAATGGCTTCTTCGTCATGAGCGATGCATGGATGGATGAATACACCTATCAAATCGTGGTTCGCAAAGAATTCCTGACAGCAGAACAATTGGCTGCCTTTGAAGCAGAACCAACGGTCTTAGCACCTTGGGATCCAATGGGCGCTTTGGCGTAAGTCAGCAATTTCTAATGATTGCCTGAATATTTTCTGAAATTTTTCAAAAAGACGAAATGAAAAAATAACGAACCAGTTGCCGCAATCTAACTGTTAGGAAAGCAGAAATCCTAGCAGCATGGGAGTGTGGCAACGGTTCTTTTTTTATTTACTGACAAAAAAGCGGTACCATCCCAGAAAAGTGGGAACTTATTTATTGTAAGATGAAGCAAACTTCTTTAAAATGGAATAGTCACTAATGATGCCACACGTCTCATTAGAGTGAACTGTTGAAGAATGGTCACTGGGAACCTTTACTTCCTCTGACAGACTTTGTCATGTTTATTGAACAAAAGGAGGATTCAAATGACAAATCTGTTAACTATTATTGTTGTTCTACTTTTTGCTGCCCTTATTTATGGGTTCTACTTATTGCAAAAGCGTCACCTGAAGTTTTCAACGCGGGTCTTTGCGGCGTTGTTCGTCGGGATCGTTTTTGGTGGTGTGCTACAGCTGATTTTTGGGACAGGCTCTGATGTTGTCACGCAAGCTCTTGACTGGATCACGATGGTCGGTAGCGGCTATGTGGCCCTCTTGCAAATGCTGATCATGCCCTTGATCTTCGTTTCGATCGTTGGTGCTTTCACCAAGATGAAAGAAAGCGAAAAAATCAAGAAGATCAGTTTTACGGTTCTTGCGACTTTGCTAGGGACAACGGCGATCGCTGCCTTGATCGGGATCGTGATGGTCATGGTCTTTGGTCTTGACGGTGCCAGCTTTACCGAAGGAGCAACGGAAACAGCGCGGATCGCAGAATTAGCGGAACGTTCGACACAAGTCCAAGATCTATCGATCCCACAACAAATCGTTTCTTTCATCCCAAGTAATGTCTTCGCCGACTTTGCTGGTACTCGTTCGACAAGTACGATCGGTGTCGTGATTTTCTCAGCCTTTGTTGGGATTGCCTTTCTTGGTGTCAAACGCAAATCACCGAAAGAAGCGGAAACTTTTGCGAATTTGATGGACAGCTTATATAAAATCGTGATGCGTATCGTCACGTTAGTTTTGCGCCTGACACCTTATGGGGTTTTGGCATTGATGACTAACGTATTAGCTTCAAGTGATTTTGAAGCCATCTTGAACTTAGGGAAATTTATCATCGCTTCTTATGCCGCTTTGATTTTGGTCTTACTCGTTCATTCATTATTGCTGATCGCTGTACGGGTCAATCCAGTAACGTATTTCAAAAAGGCTTTTCCAGTCTTGAGCTTCGCCTTTACTTCTCGTTCAAGTGCCGGTGCCTTGCCATTGAACATCGAAACCCAAACCAAAGCGTTAGGTGTTGATGAAGCCACGGCTAACTTTGCAGGCAGCTTTGGTTTATCGATTGGTCAAAACGGATGTGCGGGTGTTTATCCAGCGATGTTGGCAACGATCGTTGCACCAACGGTTGGAATCAATGTCTTTGATTGGCAGTTTATCCTGCTGTTAGTTGCCGTTGTTACAATCAGCTCATTCGGCGTTGCCGGTGTCGGCGGTGGCGCAACTTTTGCTTCATTGATCGTCTTAGGATCAATGAATTTGCCGATCGCCATCGTAGGCTTAGTTATTTCCGTTGAACCATTGATCGATATGGCACGGACACTTGTTAATGTCAGCGACAGTATGGTTGCTGGAATGGTGACCAGCAGCCGTATCAACGAACTGGATCGTTCGATCTTAGATGATTCTGCGGCCGTGATCGAAGCCGAGTAGAAAAGGTTTTATAATAACCGAAAGCAAAGAAAGACTACGTGTGGTCTTTCTTTTTTTGTCCGTTAAAGCTCAGCTTGTAGAAAAATCTAGGTTTCAGTGCCCTTAATAGCGAAGTTTCTGCTATACTTTTAACTAGAACATCGCGGGAGGGATAAGCAATGACACAATTGATTCAACTAGAACGAGCGGCAAACGTCAGAGAACTTGGCGGCTATCAAACGAAAAACGGCACGACGATCAAACGAAAAAAATTGATCCGCAGTGCGGCGATCAATGAATTGACTGCTTCAGATCAAGCAGTACTGGCAAACTATGGGGTCAATCAGGTCATTGATTTTCGCTCCATCGCTGAAGCCAATGCACAGCCTGATCGACCGATCGCCACAGCAAAGCAGCTTTTTTTACCTATTTTCAAAGAAGACGAAACGATGGTTTCCTTGTCGCCAGAAAGCTTGAAGCAGCGCTTGGAAGATGGGGAAGATGCCGAAGAGCAGATGAAAAAAGTCTACCGTCACTTTGTTGAAAGCGACTATGCCCGCCAACAATATCGGCAGTTCTTTGATCATGTGATCGACAATGCGGAAGGTAAAGGAGCAACCTTGTTCCACTGTACCGCGGGCAAAGATCGCACAGGCTTTGGCGCCTTTTTATTGCTGCATGTGTTGGCTGTGGCACCAGCGACGATCAAAGAAGATTATTTAGCGACCAATCGCTATTTAGCCCCAATGCTAAAAGAAAAATTTGCCCCAATGACCCAGCATTTGCCGCAAGAGCTGTTAACGGCGATTACGGTTTTGATGAGTGCCAAAGAGAGTTTTCTTGAGGAAAGTTTGGCTGCGATCGATCAGTATTTCGGTTCGGTCGATCAGTATCTCCTGCAAGGACTAGGGGTGACGAAAGAGGAACAAGCGTATTTGACTGCCCAACTGACTGAGTAAAGAAAGGGAGATCCGTATGGAGGAAGCATTGTTCGCAGCAATCGGGATGCCCGGCTCGCTGACACCCATCAGTGGTGGGGATGTCAATCAAACGTATCGTTTCACGACAGCAGAAAATCGCTATTTTTTAAAGATCCATCCTCATGTTTCATCGGTGTTCTTTCAAGCAGAAATCAATGGCTTAGCTGAATTAGCCCCTTTCGTGCGGGTGCCAAAAATCGAACGCCTCGGTCAGACCGAAGTGGGGGCATTTTTATTGATGGAATGGATCGATAGTGGGGAAGGACAGCAGCGGCGCTTAGGCCAATGCTTGGCTCGGCTTCATCAGCAGACGCAGGAGTCTTTTGGTTTTTACGAAGACAATTACATCGGCTTTTTGCCGCAAGTCAATCCGAAAACCACCGATTGGCTTGATTTTTACACAGTCTGCCGTTTGGATGTGCAAGTCGAATTAGCGAAGCTGGGTAATCACTGGCATGCCAAACGGGAAGCCGCTTATCTGCGTTTGAAAGAATTTTTGCATGAGAATTGGCGTGATCGCAGCGTCACACCTGCTTTATTACACGGTGATTTTTGGCGGGGGAATGTGCTGTTCGATCAACAAGGAGAACCAGTGTTTCTTGATCCGGCAGTCGCCTATGGGGATCGAGAAATGGATATTGCGATGTCCCAGCTTTTCGGCGGTTTTCGTCAGGAATTTTTGGAAGGCTATCAAGAAGTCTATCCATTAGATGAGAATTGGAAAGAGCGACTGCCAGTGTATCAATTGTATTATTTATTGGTCCATTTGAATCAATTTGGCGAAAGTTATGGACCAACTGTCGATGAAATATTGAGTCGTTTTTAGGAGGCAATTAGAACTATGGCAGCAAAGTATCAAACCACGCATGAAGTGGCGTATTATGAATGTGATGTCAACCAAACGATGACGTTTCCAGCCATGCTAGGCATTGCCATCAAGACATCAGAAGAACAAAGTGCGGCGTTAAACCGCGGACCGGAAGTCATCGCTAGTTATGGCTTGACCTGGATCATTACCAGCTATCATATAACGGTAACTCGTTTGCCGCGCGTAGGGGAGCAGATCCAAGTGGCGACCCAGGCGAGAGAATACAATAAGTTTTTCTGCTACCGTTACTTTTGGTTATTGGCAGAAGACGGAACGGAATTGGTCAAAATCGAAGCGGTTTTTGCGTTGATGGACCCGGAGACGCGCAAAGTCAGCAGTGTTCCGGATGAGATCGTGGTACCTTTTGGCAGTGAAAAAATTAAGCGAATCAAACGCTATCCGAAGATCACCACTATCACGCAAGGACAATTTTTGCCGTATCGGGTGCGTTTCTACGATATCGATAGCAATCAGCATGTCAACAACGCCATGTATTTCAATTGGCTGATGGACGTCTTAGGCTATGAGTTTTTAACAAAACATGAAGTGACACAAGTGACGATCCGCTTTGATCGGGAAGTTGCTTACGGCCATTTGATCGAAAGCCATTTTCAAATCAATGAAAAGACAGTCGATGAAGCCGGCGAGGCTGTGCCGCTGCAAACGATCCACGAGATCAAGATCGGTGAGGATACTTACTGCGAAGCCATCTTTACTTGGCGAGAAAAATAAAACAACCCTTTTGCCTCCGTTAACGGAATGGCAAAAGGGTTTTTGTTTGGTCAATTCTCCATGAAATCAGGAAGCTCATCCATGGTCAACCCACGGTTTTTCGCTATCAACAATTTGATGCGGGCTTTTTGGCTATTGATGCTATTGCAGAAAATCACCCCAAGAGCTTGCAATTCGATCCCGCCGCCTAAGTAGTCATAGACCGGCTCGGCAACTCCGTTGAAGCAGCGAGAAACTAAGACGACCGGAATGTTTCTAGCGATCAGTTTTTTCAAAGGCTCAATGGTTTGAGGCGGCAGATTGCCAGCGCCTAAAGCTTCGATCACTAGTCCATCGATCAGCGAGTCGGCTAAAGCATCGAACAATTCCCCGGTCATCCCAGCATAGGCTTTGACGATCGGAAACAAACCATCGACACGATCAACATCCAAATGGCGGTTATTTAACAGCTCTTGCATAAACAAGATTCGGTGCTTTGTGACTAAGCCGATCGGACCTAATGTCGGGGTGCGGAACGTCGCAATATTGGTGGTGTGGGTTTTCGTAACATAACGTGCGGAATGGATCTCATCGTTCATGACGACTAAGACACCTTTTCCTATGGCATCGGGGGACTTGGCGACCCGAATCGCACTTTCAAAGTTATAAAGCCCGTCACTGCCGATTTCATTACTTGAGCGCATGGCACCAGTCACCACGATCGGTAACTGACCGCCGATCGTGGTATCTAAAAAGAAGGCCGTTTCTTCCAGCGTATCGGTTCCGTGAGTGATCACGACCCCATCGACACCGCTTAAATGCGCCAGCTGGATACGTTCTTTCAGCTGCAGCATTTCTTTTGGCGTCATATGAGGGCTGGGAATATTAAAAATGTCTTCGACGATCAATTCAACATCGTCATCAATGTGGATCGGTGCATCCATCAGCGGATTGCTGACATCGGGGCTGACGCCGCCTGTCAGGGTATCTTCTTTCATGGCGATGGTGCCGCCAGTGTGCAACACGAGAATTCGTTTCATTTTTTCATCACCTGCAATGATTTATTTACTCTTAACTCAAAACTATTGTATACTATTAAAATAAGAAAACAAGGAGCGATGGGAAAAAATGATTCGAATTGGTTGTACCACATTTAGTGAACATGGCAGTCTCGTGCAAAGAAAAAACTCGAAATTATTTGAGTATGCCCGTTATTTTCCGTTAGTTGAGCTGGATACCACCTATCATTTTTTGCCAAAAGAAAAAGACGTGCGCAATTGGTTGACCCAGATTCCCGAAAATTTCCGCTTTGTGTTGAAAGTCCATCAAAGTGTGACCACCCAAGGGGATTTGCCAGATCAGTTGACCATGACCGAAGCGCTGCAGCTTTATAAAGAAGCGATCGCGCCAATGGTAGAAGCGGGCAAACTGTTTTGCCTATTGGCGCAATTTCCCAACAGCTTTAAATGTTCGAAAGAAAATGTCGCCTATTTAGATCAAGTGCGAGAATGGTTTGCGGGTTACCCAGTGGCGATTGAGCTGAGAGACAGCAGCTGGTATCAGCCGAAACTGTATCCGGGAATGATCGATTATATGAAGCGAAAACAGTTTTCCTTAGTAGTCGTTGATCAGCCGAAAAAGCTATCGACCACGATTCCCCTTGATCCAACCGTGACCAATCCTGCGTTTGTCCTGTGCCGTTTTCATGGACGCAACGACAGCGGCTGGACAGCGACGGGGCCAGATGCCAAAAATCTGCGGACCTTGTATCGCTATGACCAAGCCGAACTAACGGAGTTAAAACAAGCGATTCAAGCCATCGAAGCCAATGCCAAAGAAGTCGCAGTGGTCTTCAATAATAATGCCGGTCGTGACGCCGCTGACAATGCTCGCGCATTGATCGATGCGCTGCAGATTGATTACGAAGCATTAAATCCTAATCAGTTGAAATTATTTTGAGGAGTCATATGATAAAAGCAATCTTTTTTGATATTGATGGCACACTGATTGCCAGTAACGGCAAGGCGCTTGCCAGTACCCGTGAAGCCATCAAACAAGCCCAAGCCAATGGCGTCCTCTGCGGCATTGCCACCGGACGTGGTCCGGTTGATTTAGAGAAGGTGATCGATTACTTGTCGTTAGACATGTTTATCACCTATAACGGCCAATATGTTTACACGAAGGAAACCTTGATTTATGCCAAACCTTTTCCAAAACAAACGCTGGAAGCGATCGTAGAATACGCCGATGAAAATTATCGTCAAGTCATGTTTGGCGGAGAAACGCAAGTGGCTGGCAGCTTGACGATCCGTTTAAGCCAATCACCCGTCATGCAGCGCTATTTGCGCTATGTACCGAAAAAATTTCCCGTCGGCTTTTTAAAGAAAGTCTTGCAGCGCTTCAGTCCCAATCGCAACGCCAAACGTTATGAATCATTGGACATTTTACGAGAGCCAATCTATCAGTGCATTATGCTGAGCCCTGAATCAGAGCGCGAAAAATTACGCTCCAAGCTGCCGCAATGTGATTTTAAGCGATCCAATGCCTATTCTGTTGATATCGTGCCGAAAAACGGTTCGAAAATCAAAGGGATCAAAGAATTTTTGGCCTATGAAGGAATCGCGATGGAAGAAGCGATGGCCTTTGGGGATCATTTTAATGATGTGGAAATGTTAGAAGGTGTGGGGATCGGGGTTGCGATGGGCAATGCCCAGCCCATCACCAAAGCCAGTGCTGACTTTGTGACGGACACCAACGATCATGACGGCATCAAGAAAGCCTTGATCCATTTTGGGATCATTGCCGAGGATGCCCAAGCAAGGGATTGAATTAAAAAAAATAAACAAGGTGTAGCCAATCCATGAAGCAACGTAGGAGACAGCGCAGAACCATGAAACAGAACCATTAGAAAAAGCAGAAAGAAGCGAGAGAAATGAGTCCATTTGAAATGACGGAAGAGTTTCATAAAACCTTTGATCCAACACGACCGCCATATCCACAAGCTTTTTCAGCGGAAAAAGCCCAGTTTCGTGCTGGTTTTAAAATTGAAGAATTAGTTGAGTTCCTTTATGCTGCCAGCAACAATGACGAAGAGACCTTTCAAGCAGGGTTGACCCATTTGCATCAAGCAATTGATCAAGCCCAAGCCAAGCTGGCTGCCAAACAACAGCCTGTCAGTGATTCCCTAGTAGAACAAGTCGATGCGCTCTGTGATCTGCTGTATTTTACCTATGGCTCTTTTTCACTGGTAGGGGTCGATCCAGCGCCGATCCTGGCTATCGTTCATGACGCCAACATGGGGAAACTTTTTCCAGATGGGCAGCCCCATTATGATCCTGAGACCCACAAAGTCATGAAGCCTAGCGATTGGGAAGAACGGTTTGCTCCTGAACCGCGAATCAAGGCAGAAATCAAACGCCAATTGGCACAAAAACAAGCGCAAGCCCAAGAATCGTCAGAATAATAAAGAAACGTGCCAGTTGCCCGTTCCGATTGCTTATCAGCAAAAGGAGTGGTGCAACTGGCACGTTTGGTTTAATCAAAGAAAGTGTAGTAAAGGGTTCTGACAGCGGCTTTTTCTTGTTCTTTGTGGATGCCGAACATGATGCTGACCTCAGAGGACCCCTGGTTGATCATCTCTAAGTTGATATTTTTCCGCGCAAGGGCAGCGGTACTGTCGGCAGTGATCCCGACCCGCTGACGCATCCCTTCACCAACGACGACGACCATGGATAGATCGTGGGTCATTCGCAGTTCATCGGGATCGATCTCGTAGGCGATCTTGCGCAGCAGTTCTTCTTCCAATACTGGATTCAACTGGTTGGAGCGCATAATGATCGAGATATCATCGATTCCTGAAGGCATGTGTTCATAATTTAAATCAAATTCCCGGAAAATCTCTAAGACCCGTAACGTGAACCCAACTTCGCGGTTCATCAAGTATTTGCGGATATAGATCATACAAAAGCCTTCGTCACTGGCAACGCCGATCACCGGCTGATCCAAATTGTCTCTTTGGTTGGTGATCAAGGTGCCGGGATGACTTGGGTTATTGGTGTTTTTGATCACCACGGGAATTTTCGCATGGTATGAAGGCATCAACGCCTCATCGTGCAAAACAGTAAAGCCGGCATAAGACAGCTCCCGCATTTCTCGGTAAGTCACTTCTTTGATGGACTCTGGATGATGAACGTAGCCTGGATGAGCAGAAAAAATCCCATCGACATCGGTAAAGTTTTCGTACAATTCTACTTGCAGACCAGCCGCCACGATGGCACCAGAAATATCAGATCCCCCTCGAGAGAAGGTACAGATTTCGCCGGCTTCTGTGTAACCAAAGAAGCCAGGAATCACTAAGATTTCAGGACTATCGCGCCATTGTGCGATCTTAGCGTACGATTTGTTCAAGATACGGGCGTTTTGGGGTTCATCCGTCACTAGCAACCCAAGTTCTTGCGGATTCATGTAGCGAGCAGCTAACCCACGGCTTTGTAAAATCCCAGCGATCAATTTGGCATTGTTGTCTTCGCCGCTTGCCAAGACCGTATCATAAAGATGCGGATTGTCTTGAGTAGGCAGTGTTTGAAAAGCCGCCAATGATTGCCAGATGCGGTCTAAATGGACTTGTTCGATACCAAAGGGGGCGGCGATCGCTGTATAGCGGGCATAGATTTCTTCTATTAAATCAGTGATTTCTTCTTGGGCACACAGACGGGTACAGACTGCTAGTAACAGATCGGTGACTTTCTGATCGTCGCTGGAACGCTTACCAGGCGCTGAAACAACAACAAACCGTCTTTTAGGATCACTTTCAATTATCGCAACAACTTTTTCGACTTGTTCGGCTGAGGCAAGGGAACTGCCTCCGAATTTCGCTACTTTCATTTGACATTACTCCTGTTCAAGCTTTTTACTAGAGTACAGTTTCAATAGGGAGAAATCAAGCGGTTTCTTGAAAAAAATCGGAAAAATCAGAAAAAAAGTCACTTGTTGATGTAAATTTCACGATTTGTTTTCATTATCGATGGAAAAGCCGTGAATGATTTTATTCGATGCGAAAAAAGTCGATCTTTTTTGCCTCAATCTAATGCTTGATTTTTTTCTTTATGCTATAATCTAGCGTAGATGCTTTTTTATAAAGGGACTGTCTGTCCTTTTTATACTCAATGAACTTATTAATCAATCTGCTGATCAGCAGATTTTAGACGAAACATGTATATTTGAAAATTGGAGGAACCACAAAATGGGAACTAATATCATCTTTGGAATTGTCATTGCCATCATCATCATCGCAGCGGTCTTGTATGCAATTGGCTTTTTCATGCGGAAGAAAAACCAAGAAAAGCTAAATGACTTGGAAAAACGCAAAGAAAATCTGTTTGACTTACCGGTGATCGAAGAAGTCGATGAAGTAAAAAGAATGCACTTGGTTGGTCAAAGTCAAAACACCTTCCGTGAGTGGAACCAACAATGGACAGATATCTCCACAAAATCTTTTGCTGAACTTGAGAGTCAAATCTTTGAAGTGGAAGAACTAAACGAACGCATCCGCTTTTTCAAAGCAAAAGGGGCGATCGTTCAAGCGGAAGCGACCATGGATGAGATGGAACGCCAAGTAGAAGAGATTCGCGCCGGCTTGAAAGAATTACGAGAAAGTGAAGAACGAAATTCACTGGAAGTCCAAAAAGCGTTGGACGTTTACGAAGACTTGAAGAAGAAGCTACGGGATCAAGGCGAAGAATTCGGTCCTGCTTACAATGAGCTGCAAAAACAAATCAAAAACATTGAAATTGAGTTCACCCAATTTGTTACCTTAAATACTTCAGGCGATCCTGTGGAAGCACGGGAAGTGTTAGACCAAGCAGAAAAACACACCTATGAAGTAGAAGACTTAATGAAACGGATCCCAGCGGCCTACGAAGAATTAAACCGTACCTTCCCAGATCAGTTGAAAGAAATCCAAGATGGCTACAAAAAATTATTAGAACAAAAATATGTGTTCCCAGAAGCAAACTTCCAAGAAGAAATCAACCGTGTGAAAAAACGAGTTGAAAACTCCATGAACGATCTAGCGAAAACAGAAGTCGCTTCCGTTGAAGTGGCAAGTCGTGATACTGCAAGTGATATCGATGCCTTGTATACGGTGATGGAACGTGAGATCAATGCCAAGAAATATGTCATGAAAAATCGCCAAATCATTGAAGACTATATTGACCACGCAACGAAGAACAACCGTCAGTTGTTGATCGAGTTGGATCATACGGCACAAAGCTATACATTGAATCATAATGAGTTAGGTCGCGTCCGTGGTTTCCAAACGGAAGTCGACGAATTGGCTCGTCGCAATAACGAGTACCTACCACAATTAGAAAAGCACGAAATTCCTTATTCAGAAGTGCAAAGCTTCTACAAAGATGCCTACAAGATTTTGGATGATGTGGAAAGCCAGCAAGTCGAAATCGATGATTCCCTTGCGGAATTACGTCGTGGCGAAAAAGTTGCGCAAGAAAAAGTGGAAAGCTTCGAATTCCGTCTACGCAACTTGAAGCGGTTTGTTGAGAAGCAACGCTTACCTGGTTTGCCAGGTGAGTACTTAGAATTCTTCTTCGTGGCAACAGATCGGGTGGAAGAACTAGGCAAAGAATTGAACAAGATTCGCATCAACATGCAAGAAATCAATAAATTGGTTTCTGTCTGTGAAGAAGATCTTGATCTTTTAGATGAACAAACGAAAGACTTGGTGGATGCTGCGGCATTGACTGAGCAAATGATGCAATATGCCAACCGCTATCGTCATTCTCATCCAGATATCAAGGCAGCGATCGACAAATCACTTTACTTGTTCAGTAAAGAATATCGCTATCAAGATGCGCTAGATGAAATCGGCACAGCGTTGGAACGAGTAGAACCAGGTGCCTTCAAACGGATCGAAAACTTCTACTTCAATAACCGCGACTTAGTATAATACGAAAGCCAGCAGTGAAAAACTGACTGGCTTTTTTCATGGAAAGAATGGCTCGCTGCATGATTAACGCTTACGAAGGAAGGGAAAGTTTCCTTTAAATAAAGCCAAAGCCAGCGAGTCACCTTGAAACTCAGCCCAAGAGCAGTTATAATGGGAAAGAATTTTTTTAGAGAAAGGGTCCTATCATTGATCTATTTTGACAACAGTGCAACAACCGCTATTTATCCACAAGCTTTAAATACATATGTCCAAGTCAGTCAGCGAATCATCGGCAATCCCTCAAGCCTGCATGATTTAGGAAATCAAGCCAATCGCCTGCTACAGCAATCACGTCAGCAGATCGCCGATCTGTTAAACGTTTCTTCCAAAGAGATCGCATTTACCAGTGGGGGGACCGAAGGAGACAACTGGGTCATCAAAGGGACTGCTTTAGCGAAAAAAGCCTATGGGAATCACCTGATTATTTCCAGTATTGAACACCCTGCCGTCAGTGAAACAGCGGCTCAATTAGCCGAATTAGGATTTGAGGTCAGTGTGGTCCCTGTTGATGCTCAAGGCTTTGTCAACGTGTCAGAATTAGCAAACATGATTCGCAAAGAAACGATTTTGGTTTCGGTGATGGCGGTCAATAATGAGGTGGGATCGATCCAACCGATCCATGAGATCGCAGCCGTGCTAGCGGACTACCCAACGATCCATTTCCATGTGGATGCTGTCCAAGCCATCACAAAGGTGCCGCAAGAGCAATGGTTCAATGAGCGGGTCGATTTTGCTGTGTTCTCTGCGCATAAATTTCACGGACCTCGTGGCGCCGGATTTATCTATTGGAAACAAGGCCGTAAGTTGGCGCCATTGATGACTGGCGGTGGGCAAGAGCAAAACCAGCGCAGCGGTACCGAAAATGTACCAGCAATCGTTGCCATGGCAAAAGCCCTACGTTTAGCGACGGAACACAAGGCTGAAAAGCCGAACCATGTTCAATTATTAAAAGGCTATTTGCAAGAAGCACTGGCTGGCTATGAGAAAGTTACGCTTTTTTCTGGCACTGAAGGGTTTGCGCCACATATACTTTGTTTCTCATTAAAAGGGATCAGAGGAGAAGTCTTAGTCCATGCCTTTGAAGAAAAGCAGATCTATCTTTCGACGACGAGCGCTTGTTCCTCCCGTAAAAAGATGGCCAGCAGTACGCTTCATGCGATGCACGTTCCGGAACAGTTAGCGACATCCGCTGTTCGTATCAGTTTAGATGAGAGCAATACGATGGCAGAAGTCGAGCAGTTTCTGATCGTCTTCCACCAGTTGTACCAAAAATTTTCGAAAATCAATTAAGCACGACATAGCACTATAAAATCAATCCAAATCAAAGGAGTTTTCTCGTGAATTATTCAGAAATCATGGTTCGTTACGGCGAACTGTCAACAAAGGGCAAAAATCGTCGTAGTTTTATTATGCAATTAGCTTCAAACGTCAAACGTACCTTAGCCGATTATCCCCATGTCAAAGTTCATGCCGAGCGAGATCGCATGCACTTGCTATTGAACGGTGAAAACAGCCAAGAGATCATTCCTAAGCTGCAAAAAGTCTTTGGGATTCAAAACTTTTCCCCTAGTATTCGGGTTGAAAAAGACATTGAGGTATTAAAGAAAGCCGTTCAAGACGTTATGGCAGAGATCTACACCGGTGTTGAGACCTTCAAAATCACAGCTAAGCGCAGCGATCACTCGTTTGTGCAAGATAGCAACCAGTTGAATTTGACCTTAGGTAATGCGGTGATCGACCGTTTTCCTGATGTCAAAGTCCAAATGAAAAAACCAGACATCAATCTGCGGGTGGAAATACGGGTCGATGGCGCCTATCTGTCCTATGAAACGATCCAAGGAGCAGCCGGCTTACCCGTTGGCACCAGCGGTAAGGGAATGTTGATGCTTTCTGGTGGTATCGATTCGCCAGTTGCAGGCTACTTTGCCATGAAACGCGGTGTTGAGATCGAAGCAGTCCATTTTGCAAGTCCTCCTTATACGAGTGAACAAGCATTACAAAAAGCCAAAGATTTAACGAAGAAGCTTGCGCCTTATGTGGGAAGCATCCAATTTATCGAAGTTCCGTTTACGGAAATCCAAGAAGAAATCAAAAACCGTGTGCCACAAGGCTATTGGATGACCATCACCCGTCGGATGATGCTGCGTTTGACAGATGCGATTCGTGAGGCTCGTCATGGCTTGATTATCTTAAATGGTGAATCATTAGGACAAGTCGCTTCACAAACTTTGCATAGCATGGTCGCCATCAATGAAGTAACCAATACGCCAATCGTGCGCCCAGTGGCAACGATGGACAAATTGGAGATCATTGAAGTTGCCGAAGCCATTGATACCTTTGAGTTATCGGTCCAGCCCTTTGAGGATTGCTGCACAATCTTTGCCCCCCCTCAACCAAAGACACGCCCAAGACTGGATAAAGTACATCAATATGAAGAGCGTCTCGATATCGAAGGGATGATGGAACGTGCGATGGCTGGGTTGAAACTAGAAGTAATCACGGCAAATCAAGAAAAAATAGCAACCGAATTCGCTGAATTTTTATAATAGAACCCCGGTTTTAATGCTACGACCACAACTGTTTTGGAACATTTGTGGTCGTTTTTCATCGAGTGAGAGAGTTTGTGAATATTTTCTTGCTATTGAAAATGGAACATGCTACACTCAATATGTGAATCATTTAACAAGGAGGGTGGACAGGATGGAAGCACTAAGAGATAAAAAACTTCCAAAAGCAACGGCAAAACGTTTGCCAGCTTATTTACGACATTTAAAATTACTGGATGCCTCTGGCATTCAGCGAATCAAATCAAAAGAGTTTGCAGAAATCACGCAAGTTCCTTCAGCCACGATCCGCCGAGATTTTTCTCATTTAGGAGAATTAGGCAGAAGTGGCTATGGCTATGATGTTCCTTATTTGATTGAGGTTTTGAGCTATATTTTAGAAACCAATGAGGAGAAAAAAATTGCCTTGATTGGTTATGGAAATTTAGGAAAAGCGTTAGCTAACAACAATTTTCGCAGAAATGAAAATCTTTCCGTCATCGCGGTTTTTGACAATGATCCAGAAATAATTGGCCAGACCATTAGTGGACGTTATGTCTATGGAATGGACCAATTGGCGGGAGTCGTAGCAGAAAAAGGGATCACAGTAGCGATTTCGACCGTTCCTAGCCGTTATTCACAAATGGCGATCGATGCGATCGTGGATGCTGGGATCACAGCGATTTTAAATTTTGCCCCTGATCCCGTCATCGTGCCAAAGGACGTCAATATCCAATACATTGATTTGACGACAGAATTGCAAACATTGATTTTTTTTGATACGACCTACTCGCAAAAATCGAAAGTCTGAGCAAATCCTTTTCGTTTTTTGACAATCTTTCTTATACTGGGAGAAAATGCTATAGGAGAGATGTTATGCAAGTTACACGCAAAGAAACGGTTTATGAGATGCCCGGCAACCAACCAAAAGTAGGGGATAAAGCAGCTGATTTTCGCTTGAAAAGTTTAGAGGACAAGGAATATACACTGACTGATTTTTTAGGAAAACCAACGATCATCAGCGTGGTTCCCGATATCGTGACACGTGTCTGTGCGTTGCAGACCAAGCGTTTCAACCAAGAAGCAAGTCAATTGGATGATATAAATTTTGTAACGATCTCTAACAATACAAAAGAAGAACAAGCACAATGGTGCGGCCAAGAAGGCGTCGACATGATCATGCTTCATGATCCGGCGAATACCTTCGGTGAGGCCTATCAAATCATGATCCCAGACTTCGGTCATTTTGCCCGAGCAATTTTCGTTTTAGACCGTGAAGGCGTGATTCAACACGTTGAGATCGTGCCTGAGATCTCCCACGAACCAGATTATCAAGCAGCCATCGATGCAGCGAAAGCAAACCTCTAATTGACTTTCAAAAAAGTTCATTGTAGAATGTAGCAAGATGAAACAAGAATCTATGATAGCAAGACAATGTTCAAGAGGAGTATCAGTGACCCTGGCGGTCAGAGAGAAGTCGGTCGGTGCAAGACTTCCCCAGACACTGAAAAGGTAGCTTGAAGGTCTTTGATCCGAACCACGGTTTGTTTCTTGCAGACAAAGCCGCACAGTAAGATCAAGCGCGTCGTGAACGTTACCTCACGTCAAAGTGGCAGAGCAATCTGCAATTTAGGTGGTACCGCGTATCAGCGCCCTAATGCCTCGGCATTAGGGCGCTTTTTGCTGTGAATCACTGCGACTGGCCCACAAAGTGGGACAGAGCAGATGATGAACAGTACTCGAAGTCACCAAAATTGGTTCACGAAGCGAGCTAGATCGGTTGCCAAAGGCCCTAAGACACAATAGAGGATCACGGAAGTGAGCCATGACCTCTGTAAGAAACGTACTTTTTACGAACAACAAACGAGGCGTCAACAAACAACGGATAATCATCTCTACCACTGCACTCATCCTGAACGATTCGAACATTTTCGTGCTTTACCCAGCAACAGGCACCAAAAAACCACACCAACCATTACGTTTAAAAAACGTAACATTAGGAGGACCAACTATGACAGAAACTGAGAATCTATCCACCAAGTACAATCCCCAAGAAGTAGAAGCCGGGCGTTACCAAGATTGGTTAGAGCATGACCGTTTTAAACCAAGCGGCAACAAAGAAGCAAAACCTTATTCTATCGTGATTCCACCACCAAACGTAACAGGAAAATTGCACTTAGGTCATGCCTGGGATACCACGTTACAAGACATCATCATTCGTCAAAAACGGATGCAAGGGTATGACACCTTATGGCTGCCAGGAATGGACCATGCCGGGATCGCTACCCAAGCCAAAGTAGAAGAAAAGCTGCGGGAACAAGGAATTTCTCGCTATGACCTTGGTCGGGAAAAATTTGTTGAACAAGTATGGGATTGGAAAGAAGAATATGCCGGTCACATTCGGGAACAATGGGCGAAACTAGGCTTATCCCTAGACTATAGCCGTGAACGGTTCACATTAGATGATGGATTATCCGAAGCGGTTCGTAAAGTTTTCGTGACGCTATATGAAAAAGGCTTGATCTATCGTGGCGAGTACATCATCAACTGGGATCCGCAAGCCCGCACGGCATTATCTGATATTGAAGTGATCCACAAAGACATCGAAGGTGCTTTTTACCACATGTCTTACGAATTAGCGGATGGCAGCGGCGTGGTGGAGATCGCAACGACTCGCCCAGAAACGATGTTGGGGGATACAGCAGTCGCGGTTCATCCAGAAGATGAACGCTATCAAGCATTGATTGGTAAGAAAGTGATCTTGCCTTTGGTCAATAAAGAGATCCCAATCATCGCTGATGAGTACGTGGACCAAGAATTTGGAACAGGGGTCGTAAAAATCACTCCTGCCCATGACCCGAATGACTTCGAGGTCGGTAACCGCCATGACCTACCACGGGTCAATGTCATGAATGATGACGGAACAATGAATGACTTAGCAGGTACCTATGCAGGCATGGATCGTTTTGCTGCTCGCAAGCAAATCGTGAAAGATTTAGAAGCGTTAGGTCGTCTGATCAAAATCGAAAAAATGGTCCATAGCGTAGGTCACTCAGAACGGACAGGCGTAGTAGTCGAACCTCGTTTATCGACACAATGGTTCGTAAAAATGGAACCATTAGCAAAACAAGCCATCGACAACCAAGAAACCGACGATGCGGTGGACTTTTATCCGCCACGTTTCAACCAAACATTCTTACGTTGGATGGAAAATGTCCATGACTGGGTTATCTCTCGTCAGTTGTGGTGGGGCCATCAAATCCCAGCTTGGTACCACAAAGAAACGGGGGAAATGTATGTAGGACTTGAAGCGCCAGCAGATGCCGAAAATTGGCAGCAAGATCCAGACGTATTGGATACATGGTTTAGTTCTGCTTTATGGCCGTTTTCAACGATGGGGTGGCCAGATGAAAACAATGAAGATTTCCAACGCTACTTCCCAACGAATACATTAGTAACTGGTTACGACATCATTTTCTTCTGGGTAAGCCGTATGATTTTCCAAAGCTTGGAATTTACTGGCAAACGACCATTTGAAAATGTCTTGATCCACGGATTGATCCGTGATGAACAAGGTCGCAAAATGAGTAAGTCTCTTGGAAACGGGATCGATCCGATGGAAGTCATTGAACAATACGGTGCTGATGCATTGCGTTGGTTCTTATCAAATGGCTCTGCACCGGGACAAGACGTGCGTTTCAGCTATGAGAAAATGGATGCTGCTTGGAACTTCATCAATAAAATTTGGAATGCTTCCCGTTTTGTCTTAATGAATGTCAGCGAAATGACTGCAGAAGACATTGATTTTTCTGGTGAAAAATCAGTGGCGGATCGTTGGATCTTGACGCGCTTGAATGAAACGATTGAAAAAGTCACTGACCTTTTTGAACGCTTCGAATTTGGTGAAGCAGGTCGTCAATTATACAACTTTATCTGGGATGATTTCTGTGACTGGTACATTGAAATGTCGAAAGAAACGTTATATGGTGACAATGAAGCAGCGAAACAAGTTAACAAGAGCATCTTAGTCCATGTTCTTGATCAAATTTTACGCTTGTTGCACCCAATCATGCCATTTGTTACAGAAGAAATCTGGAGCAAGCTGCCGCATACAGGGGAATCATTAGTCGTTGCTGAGTATCCACAAGTGGCTCCAGAATGGACGGATGAAAAAGCGGCGCAAGGGATGGAAGTGTTGAAAGAATTGATTCGTTCGGTTCGAAACATCCGAGCAGAAGTAAATACACCACTTTCGAAACCAATCACTTTGCTGATCCAAGCAAATGAGCCTGAAATCGAAGAATTCTTGATTGCTAACAAAAACTATATCGAACGCTTCTGTAATCCAGAAGAACTAGAAATCTCTAACAGCTTGCAAGCCCCTGAATTGGCGATGTCTGCCATCCTATCAGGTGCGACGATCTACTTGCCACTAGCTGGGTTGATCAACATTGAAGAAGAAATCGCGCGTTTGGAGAAAGAACTAGCGAAGTTCACCCAAGAAGTTCAACGGGTACAAGGCAAACTGGCGAACGAACGCTTCGTTGCCAATGCGCCTGAGGAAGTCGTGGCACAAGAACGCAGCAAAGAAGCCGATTATCTTGAAAAACAAAAAGCCGTTCAAGAACGGATCGAACAATTACGCACAATCCAATAGGATGAGCACATCACACGCAAACAAGCATCTTTCGGAGATGCTTGTTTTTGCTTATTCAATAGAAACAGGGCGAACAATTTTCTCGTTTAAAGGAAAGAAATTGGGAAAGCCGTTCATTTTTTGTTAAAATAGGAGCGAGGTGAGCGAGATGACAAGCGAAGAAGCAACAGCGTGGATCCATTCGCGTTTGACATTTGGGCAAAGACCTGGATTGATGCGTGTCGAAGCATTATTAAAACGGATGGGTAATCCTGAAAAAAAGGTGACCATGATCCATATCGCCGGTACGAATGGCAAAGGATCGACCGTCAGTTATTTGCGCAGTCTTTTAGAAGAAGCTGGGCAGCAAGTGGGGACCTTTACTTCCCCACACATTGAAGCGTTCAATGAACGAATTGAAATCAACGGACAATTTATATCAGATGAGGACTTGGTCGCTTGGGTGGAAAAAATCCAGCCGCTGGTTGCTGAAATTGATCGCGATGAAACGTTGACGGGCATTACCCAGTTCGAGATCATTACCGCTATGGCATTAGGCTATTTTGAAGAAAAAAAGGTCGATGTTGCGATTATTGAAGTTGGCTTAGGGGGACTCTTAGATAGTACCAACGTTATTTCTCCTATTTTGACCGCGATCACGACGATCGGCATGGATCACATGGATGTCTTAGGGGATACCATTGAAGCGATCGCTGCCCATAAGGCAGGGATCATCAAGCCGCAAACACCCCTTGTTACTGGCAATATCGTTGAAAGTGCGCTTTCGGTGATCGATTTGAAAGCTACAGAAGCACAGGCACCCGCTTGTCATGCAGGGCAAGAGTACCGTGTGACCTATCGTCGTCCCGATGAAGAATGGGGTGAATTATTTGATTTTGAAAATGAGCATGGCAAAATCAAAGGCTTGAAAACACCGATGTTAGGCCGCCATCAACCAGAAAATGCCGGTGTTGCGATCCAATTATACAGCCTGTATTGCGACCTGCGGCAACTGCCCTTTTCAGCCAAAGAGATTCGCAATGGCTTGCGAAAAGCCTATTGGCCCGCCCGGATGGAACGAATCAGTAGTGAGCCACTAGTGATTATCGATGGTGCCCATAACGTACACGCCATGGCTCGTTTAGTAGATACGATGAAAGAAGAGTTCAGCGACTATCGCATCCATGTACTGTTTTCAGCGCTTGAAACCAAAAACGTCAATGAGATGCTTCAGCAATTGCTATCGATTCCCCAAGCCGAGATTTATTTAACGACCTTTGATTTTCCCAAAGCATTGCATTTAGCAGACGGCTATCAGGAAATCGATAGCAAACGAATCTCAACCGTTTCTTTATGGCAGTTTGGCTTGGCAGAATTATTAGAAAAAATGACCAATGAAGATTTGCTGCTGGTGACAGGATCCTTGTATTTTGTTTCAGAAGTTCGTGAATTGTTATTGGCAATAGGAGGAAGAAATGGCTAAGTTACGTGGTGTGATTTTCGATATGGACGGCTTGATTTTTGACACGGAGCTGCTTTATTACCAAGCGACTCAAATCGTGGCGGATCAAATGGGTATTCCCTATACAAAAGAGTTATACCTAGCCTATGTAGGTGTTTCGGATGAAGAAGTCTGGGCAGCTTATCATGAGAGATTCGATGAAGCCTTTGGTCATCAGATGATTGAAGAATTTATTCAAGCGGCTTTTCAGCAAACGTTGGAAATGTTCCAACGGGGCGAGGCTGAATTGAAGCCAGGGATCCACGAGTTATTGCATTATCTTGATGAGAAAAAGATTCCCCGAGTGTTGGCGTCTAGTAACCAGCGCAAAGTGATCGACACCTTGCTGGAAGCAGCAGACTTAACGGCGGAATTTCCTAAGATCGTCTGCTTTGATGATGTCACACGGGCAAAACCAGATCCTGAGATTTTTGAAAAAGCTCATGCATTACTGGCGGTACCAAAAGAAGAATTGGTGATCCTTGAGGATTCGGCTAACGGTATTCATGCTGCTCATGGGGCAGGGATCTCAGTCATTATGATTCCCGATTTGATCGCGCCGACGACCATCATTGAAGAAAAAGTCTTGAAAGTCTTGCCTTCACTAGAGGATGTCCCAGATTTTCTAGAAACGGCTTTTTCGATTTAACTGTGATTTTTTGCGCATCTTATTCATGAAATACTCTCTCCTTTGCGTATCTTTTATTAGACCGACGCAAAGGAGTTTTTTTATGATCAATGAAACAGAGATTCCCCAAAGCTCGTTCCCACGAGAGCGCTTAGTGCAATATGGGGTTGATGCCCTTTCGAACCAAGAACTGTTGGCAATTTTGTTGCGGACTGGCTCACGGCCCCTAAATGTCTTGGAATTAGCGGCTAGTGTCTTGAATCGTTTTGAAGAATTGTATGAATTAAAAGAAGCGACAATCGATGAATTACAAGAAATTCGCGGCGTCGGACAAACCAAAGCCATCGAGATCAAAGCGATGATTGAATTAGGTGTGCGGATCCAGCGGTCTGTTCAACCAAAGTACGGCAAGATCAACTCCAGTATGGCGATCGCTCATCAGCTGATCCAAGAATTAAAAGACTTTCGTCAGGAGCACTTGCTCGGGATTTATTTGAATACCAAAAATGAGATCATTCAAAAAAAGACGATCTTCATCGGATCGTTGAATCAGTCGATCGCTCACCCACGGGAGATTTTTCATTGGGCGGTACGCTACAGTGCCGCACGAGTGATCGTCGTTCACAACCATCCCAGCGGTAGTCCCCAAGCCTCAGAGGCAGATCTGCTGTTTACACGCCGCTTGATCAAGTGCGGAGACTTGATGGGGATCGAACTACTGGATCATTTAATTATTGGCGACAATGCCTATGTTAGTTTGCGAGAAGAAGGCCTCTGGCATCAAGAAATTTGCTGACACAACGGCTAATTTGCGAACATTATTAAAAATAAAGGTGAATTGTCTAATCGTCTGTCTTGCAAAAAAATACGGGCAAGTGTAAAATATTATTGTAATTTTGTTTGCTGAATAGATGTTGAAACGCACGTTAGGCCTCTATCGCACAAAGGCAATGTTACACATAATTAAGTGCTTATGCACGAGGAGGTTTTTTTATAATGGAACAAGGTACAGTAAAATGGTTCAATGCTGAAAAAGGGTTTGGTTTTATCTCTCGCGAAGACGGTACAGACGTATTTGTACACTTTTCAGCGATCCAAGGTGAAGGATTCAAAACTTTAGAAGAAGGTCAAGCAGTAACTTTCGACGTGGAAGATTCTGATCGTGGACCTCAAGCAGTTAACGTAAACAAAGCGTAAGCTTTCAAACAAACTGCCAGTAAGAGCACTTTGAAATCAAAAACCCAAAAGACCATCGATTCGATGGTCTTTTTTTGCTTTTTGCAACGGAAAGGAAAAAGGGGAGTTCCCAGTAACCTGAGAACTCCCCTTGCATGTGAGACTATAAATCATCCGGTGTCATGATCATTGAAAGGATCATTGGATGACGCTCGGTTTTTTCAAATAGGAATGGCTGTAAAGCCGATGACATCGCTTCTCTTAATTTGTGCTCTGTTGGGTCTGGTTGGTTCAAGACTTCTCGCAACGCACGGAAGAGAATTTGTTGGGCTTCGTTGATCATCTCGCCGGATTCCCGCATGTAAACAAACCCACGAGAAAGGATATCTGGTCCAGCAAGAACTTCTTTCTTCGCCACATCGACTGTCGCTACCGCTAAGACGAGGCCTTCTTCTGAAAGAATACGACGATCTCGTAAGACGACATTCCCGATATCACCGATACCGCTGCCGTCGACATAAACATCATTGGCATTGAAATGACCAGCCAAGCGAGCGGTATCCGCTGTTAAGGCCAACATGTCACCATTTTCCATAATGAAACAATTTTCTTTTGGTACACCGACATCTTGTGCCAGTTGGGTGTGGATGTTCAGCATCCGAAATTCCCCATGGACAGGCATGAAGAATTTTGGCTTCATTAGACGCAACATCAGTTTTTGTTCTTCTTGGCCACCATGACCAGAAGTATGGATGTTGTTCAATTTGCCATGGATCACGTTTGCGCCAGCTTCCAACAGCAAGTTAATCAGCTGATTGACACTCGTGGTATTTCCTGGAATCGGTGAGCTTGAGAAAATCACGGTATCATCTGGGTGAATTTGGATTTGACGGTGAGTCCCGTTGGCAATCCGACTCAAAGCAGCCATCGGCTCTCCTTGAGAACCCGTACAAAGGATCATCGTTTCATTTGCAGGCAAACGATTGATCTCATGAGATTCCACAAATGTACCATCTGGCACCTTGATATAGCCAAGGCGCTGTCCATTGACGATCGCATTTTCCATACTGCGTCCAAAAACGGCGATTTTACGTCCAGTCGCAACCGCCGCATCTGCAGCTTGTTGGAGCCGGAAAATATTGGAAGCAAAGCTGGCAAAAATGATCCGACCATCGATTTTTTCAAAAATCTTTTGAATCGAGCTGCCGATCGTTTTTTCTGATTTGGTAAAGGTTGGAATTTCTGCATTGGTACTATCGGAAAGGAGGCAAAGGACGCCTTCTTCACCAATTTTTGCCATTTTGTGCAAGTTTGCTGGTTCGCCCACAGGCGTAAAGTCAAACTTGAAATCGCCAGTTGCGACGATATTGCCAGAAGGCGTTTTGACAACGACACCTAAAGCATCAGGGATACTGTGGGTCGTTCGGAAGAAGCTGATGGACGTTTTACGGAAACGAATCACCGTATCTTCATTGATTTCGTGTAATTCCGCGTCCCGCAATAAGCCATGCTCATCTAATTTGTTGGTGATCAAAGCAAGTGCCAATGGTCCCGCATAGATTGGGATATTGGCTTCCCGCAACAAGTAAGGGATTCCGCCAATATGGTCTTCGTGACCATGAGTAACGATCAAGCCTTTGACTTTCGGTAAATTTTGAACGATGTAGCTATAATCGGAAATGACATAGTCGATCCCAAGCAGTTCATCTTCGGGGAATTTGATTCCCGCGTCAATTAAGATGATCTCATCTTGGAATTGAACCCCATAACAGTTTTTTCCGATTTCGCCAAGTCCACCGACGCCGAATACGCCGGTCTCATTATTTTTCAGCGAAACTTTCATCTTAAAACTCCGCTAATTTGAAATCAGCGTTTTCTTTTTCGTAAGCTAAATGTTTTTCATCTAGTTCTTGAACGAACTCGATGTTGTATGGGGTATTTTGTTCCACTAGACGGCGTGCGATCACTGCATCGTCTGCTTCAATGTACAAAGAGTGGGTTTGTTCTCTCTTTGGGTTGCGGTCTTTTGTTTCTTGGTAATAAATTTTGTAAATCATATCTTTTCTCCTTTATCTGCTTTTCGCAGTAGTCTATTTGGTTGATGAATTCGCTGCATCACAAAATCGAGGTCCGAATAAAGTGACCTGAAAAGAAGGCTTCGAGAGCCGCTGCATGCTTTTTTCAGACAATCGTTGTGAGAAAAAAGAGAAAGCCTCGTCTTTGCTTTCCAAATGTCGTCATAAAAAATTCACCGGGTTTGTAAGTCGTTCCACTACAAGTATCACTAGTTTATCACAGAAAAACGAATAAGTATAGAAACACGTCATTTTTGAAAAGGCTTACTGAAAGAAAATGAAACGACTATTTCCGAAGTTTACTTTTTTTCGTTGAAAGTGCATTACAATAAGAATATTCCTATGCTATAGTAGAAGTAATGAAGTAAAAAAGGAGGGGATTTTTTGAAATTAATGTGGCACTATACGATGAAAAACAAAAAACTGCTGGTTTTTAATTTCATCTGTGTTTTTGGTTTTATTTTGATTGAATTAGGTTTGCCGACGTTATTGGCAAGAATGATCGACAAAGGGATCGCCGCTGGTGATCGCGACTACATATGGAAAATGGGTGCGGCGATGATCGCGATCACCATTGTGGGGATCACGATGAACATTTTGTTAGGCTATTTCACGTCACGTATCACCACTAACATTGTGGCAGATATTCGTGACGATCTTTTTGAAAAAGTCCAAGGCTATTCACATACTGAATATGAAAAAATCGGGGTTTCATCATTGATCACCCGTGTGACCAATGATGCGTATCAAATCATGCTGTTTATGCAAAGCATCTTACGGACGGGTTTGATGACACCCATGATGTTTGTGGTCAGCTTGTACATGGTCATGCGGACAAGTACACAACTAGGGTTGTATGTTTTGGGGGCATTGCCGATATTGCTGATGGCAGTCATCGCCATTGCCAAAATCTCGGAACCATTATCCACCAAGCAACAAGCCAATCTAGATAAAATCAATGGCATTTTGCGGGAAAATCTCTCTGGTTTACGAGTGATCCGTGCCTTCGTCAATGAAAAATTTGAAGAAAAACGCTTTGGCAAAGTCAACCAAGCCTATGCGTCTAGTTCTCGCAGCTTGTTTCGCTTGATGGCAACGGCACAACCGGGCTTTTTCTTCTTATTCAATATCGTGATGATCTTGATTATTTGGACGGGAAGTATTCAAATCGATCAAGGGCAACTGCAAGTCGGTGACTTGATTGCGTTTATCGAATACATCTTCCATGCGCTGTTTTCTTTCATGCTGTTTGCGACCGTCTTTACGATGTATCCACGAGCGGCCGTTTCTGCTCGCCGAATCCAAGAAGCGTTAGATGCGACTTCTGAAATCAAAGAGTCAGAACAGCCAGTGACAGAAACTAAGACAAAAGGTTTCTTGGAATTTAAAAATGTTACCTTTGCTTATCCGGGACATGCCCAAAGTCCAGTGATTCGTAATGTTAGCTTTACCGCTTCACCAGGTGAAACTGTGGCGTTTATCGGTAGTACCGGGAGCGGGAAATCGACCTTGATCCAATTGATTCCGCGTTTTTACAACGTCAGTGAAGGCCAAGTCTTGGTGGATGGCGTTGACGTTCGGGATTACAGTTTAACGACTTTGCGCAACAAGATCGGGTTTATCCCTCAAAAAGCGTTGCTATTTACAGGGACGATCGCAGAAAACCTGCGCTATGGGAAAGAAGATGCCACGCAAGCAGAGCTGGAACGAGCAGCCGAGATTGCGCAAGCGGCCGATTTCATTTCTCGCACACCAGATGGCTTTGATGCTCATTTGGCAGAAGGCGGAAGCAACTTCTCTGGCGGACAAAAACAACGTCTAGCGATTGCCCGTGCGGTGATTCGCCAACCAGAGATCTATATTTTTGATGATAGTTTTTCTGCATTGGATTACCAAACGGATGCAAAATTGCGGGCACGCTTGAAAAAAGAAACCACGGAATCGACCGTTTTGATCGTTGCTCAACGAGTAGGAACGATCATGAATGCCGATAAGATCGTCGTCTTGAATGAAGGCGATGTGGTTGGGATCGGTACCCACAAAGAACTGCTGCAAACTTGTCCAGTATACTACGACATTGCGGCGTCACAATTATCAGAGGAGGAGTTGGCACAATGAAAGCAATCTCTTCTTTAAAACGGTTAGGTGCTTACATCAAACCGTACAAAGTACAATTTATCCTAGTCTTGCTGTTTACAGTTGCAACCGTCGGCTTCAATGCGGCAATGCCGTATGTTTCTGGATTACCGACGACAGAGATCAGCCGCAACATCGCTGCAGGCGAAGGCGTTAATTTTGATTACGTGATCCTTTGCTTGATCTGGATCGCAGTCGTTGGTGTCGGTTACTGTTTCTCACAATTGATGTCAGGGCTGCTGATCACCAACGTTGTCCAATCTGCGATGCGAGATTTGCGGCAAGACATTGAAGAAAAAATCAATCGTCTGCCCGTTTCTTACTTCGACCGCAACCAGCAAGGGAATATCCTGTCAAGGGTGACCAATGACGTGGATGCCGTCAGCGGTGCGATGCAGCAAGCCTTGATCGGGATCGTCAATGCCTTCTTAGGAATCATTATGGCGGTTTCTATGATGTTTTATATCAATACTTACATGGCATTGGTTTCATTGATCATGATCCCAGCCTCCTTATTGATTTCTCGCACAATCGTCAAAAAGTCGCAAAAGGACTTCCAAGGCATGCAAAATGCGTTAGGAGATCTGAACGGCTACGTACAAGAAAACATGACTGGATTCAGTGTGTTGAAAGTGTATGGACGGGAAAAGCAAACACTTGAAGGGTTTAAAAACGTTAACCACCAGTTGCGCTATTATGGCTTTCGTTCTGCCTTTGTGTCAGGATTGATGATGCCACTGGTGCAAATGACTGCTTACTTTACCTATATCGCAATGGCAGTCATGGGTAGTTTTTACGTGATCAGCGGCGTGATCGTTGTTGGTCAGCTGCAAGCGTTCATTCAATACATTTGGCAAGTCAGTCAGCCAATGGGGAACATTACCCAGTTGTCTTCCGTCTTGCAAAGTGCCTCAGCAGCAGCAAAACGGGTCTTTGAAATCTTAGATGAGGAAGAAGAGCCAGTCAATCGAACCGATATCCAATTGCCGGAACAAATCAGAGGCGACGTGACCTTTGAACATGTCGGCTTTGCCTATGATCCGAAAAAACCATTGATCAAAGACTTGAACTTTGAAGTCAAAGCTGGACAAACTGTGGCGATCGTTGGACCAACAGGTGCTGGGAAAACAACCTTGATCAATTTGTTGATGCGTTTTTATGATGTCAATGAAGGGGCCATCAAGATCGACGGCATCGACACGAAGAAGATGGAACGTCACGATGTCCGCTCACTGTTTGGGATGGTTTTACAAGATGCGTGGTTGTATGAAGGCACGATCGGCGATAACATTCGCTTTGGGAAATTAGATGCCACCGATTATGAAGTCGTTGATGCAGCGAAAACCGCCAATGTGGATCACTTCATTCGTACGATGCCAGATGGCTACGAGATGATCATCAATTCTGAAGGCGACAATGTCTCTTTGGGACAAAAACAATTGTTGACCATCGCCCGGGCAGTCATCTCTGATCCGAAGATTTTGATTCTCGATGAAGCCACCAGTTCGGTAGATACCCGCTTAGAAGCGCTGATTCAAAAAGCAATGGATAAAGTGATGGAAGGTCGTACCAGCTTTGTGATCGCCCATCGTTTGTCAACGATTCGTGAAGCGGATCTGATCTTAGTGATGGATCAAGGGTCGATCATTGAAAAAGGCAATCACGAGACCTTGTTGGCAGCTGGCGGCTTTTATAGCCAACTGTATCAAAGTCAATTTTCAGAAGAAGCCGAGTAAGCCGAAAAGAGCGTCCAGTCTGACTGGCGCTCTTTTTGCATTGTAGCAAGGGTGGTGCTATAGTGAAAAAAGAAAGCGCAGATCCGTTTATGGATTGGAAGGAGAAGTTGATGGACAAAGAACAATCAGGGAATGAAACCCAAAAAACAGTTTCGCCCGCCTCGCCGCAAGCGACACCTTGTTTTGTGGCAAAAAATGCGACGATCGTAGGAAACGTGACTCTAGGAAAAGATAGTACGGTCTGGTTTCAAGCAGTGATTCGAGGCGATGCCAATCGAATCGAAATCGGCGCGCGTACCAATATTCAAGATGGAACGATCATCCACGTTGATCACGATGCCCCGACGATCGTTGAAGACGATGTGACTGTTGGGCATCAGTGTATGCTCCATGGCTGTACCATCAAAAAAGGGGCGCTGGTCGGCATGAGCTCGATCGTTTTGAATCATGCCGTGATCGGCGAAAATAGTTTGTTAGGTGCCGGTTCGTTAGTGACGGAAGGAACCGTCATTCCTCCTAATGTGTTGGCGTTTGGTCGTCCGGCACGAGTGATCCGTCCGTTGACAGAAGAAGAGATCGCCAAAAATCAGGCAAACATCACGCATTACGTGGAAAATGGGCATGCTTACCAACAAGGCCAATATGGCGAAGTCTGACGATGAACCAAAAGACGCAAAAAGGTGTACGAATTGCTTCGTACACCTTTTTATGCAAGCTTATTTCAATTTGTTTGATTCCATGATCTCGTCGATCAAGCCGTAGTCTTTGGCTTCTTGTGCGGTCATGAAGTTGTCGCGATCGGTATCGCGTTCAATCACTTCGATTGGTTGACCAGTACGTTCTGACAAGATTTTGTTCAGACGTTCGCGGGTTGCCAAAATGTGGCGGGCAGCAATTTCAATCTCAGTTGCTTGACCTTGTGCGCCACCTAATGGTTGGTGAATCATGATTTCGGCATTTGGTAACGCAAAGCGTTTGCCTTTTTCACCAGCGGTCAATAAGAATGAACCCATAGAAGCAGCCATCCCCATAACGATGGTTTGGACATCGGCTTTGATAAAGTTCATGGTATCAAAGATCGCTAGACCAGCAGTAACGCTTCCGCCAGGCGAGTTGATGTACAAGTAGATGTCTTTTTCAGAATCTTGCGCGTCTAAGAATAAAAGCTGAGCAATGATCGAGTTTGCTAAGTCATCGGTTACTTGACCACTCAACATAATGATCCGGTCTTTTAATAGACGAGAATAGATGTCATACGCTCTTTCACCGCGAGATGATTGTTCAATGACAGTAGGAATTAAATTCATAGTGATAGTCCTCCTAAAAATCGTTATAGATATAGTTTAGCATAAAGTTTTCGCAATATCTAAGAGATAGTATACCGATTAGGTCAAGAAAGGTCAAATAAAAAGTTCGTTATCTTTTTTGCGAAACTTTCAAATATGATACAATATTAAAAAAGGAATGAGGAAGGATCGAAGAATGGCAGTAGCAATAGCAGGTTTGATTGGCGTCTTAGTGGGCGCATTGTTAGTAACCATCATTTTTAATTTACGCATACGGTATGAGGAACAAAAAGAAAAACAACGCCGTTTGTTGGAGCATAAAGTCAAAGAAATCGAAACGCTGGTTTTATTGAATCAAAAAATCAGTGAGATTCTACAAAAACGGGTCATGCTGATGGATGAGTATGTCAGCTTTGATGCCTTTGACGACTGTTATATCACCATCGATGATTTTGCCTATCTACAATCTTTTGCGGCGCAAAACAGTTTTTATCTACCGAATTTTTTCTTGGAAGAATTTTTCAAAAAAATCGGGACACGTCGGGTGATTTTGTCGCCAGAGGAAACCGTTAAGATCGGTGGGTATACGTATAAAGGCGGTCGGATCATTATGGAAAATTTCCTTGATCAATTGGTTGAAATGGTCAATGAGCGTAAAAACCAAATGAAAAACATGACGAGCGAACCGTTGACCTATTTTTCAAAAACGATTTGATTCTTCTGGTCAGTCGGTCGCCTTGGTTAAGGTAACCAAACCATAGTATCGACGATTGCACTTTTTCAACTGATCACACACACTCTTACTGCGATCATAGTAAGAGTGTTTTTCTTTGACCGAAACAAAGCGCTGTCCCCTTAAAAGGATCAAAACAAACAGAGGCTTTTTGGTTCTAGCAGATTCCATGGTAAAATAAAGAGTGAGAATGGAGTGAAAGAATGATGGTACAAATCGTTGCCCACCGCGGGAGTAGCGGCAACCGACCTGAAAACACGCTACCGGCATTCGCGGAAGCGGTGCGGGTCAAAGCTGATATCATTGAGTTAGATGTACATCTATCAAAAGATGGCGGCTTGATCGTCATGCATGATGAAACGGTTGATCGAACGACCAACGGCAAAGGTCGGATCTGTGACCTGACGGTTGCTGAACTAAAAGAACTCAATGCCGGCAGCTGGTTTTCTGAGGAATTCCAAGCCGCCAAAGTCCCCACGCTAAAAGAAGTGTTGGATTTACTTGCAGCGAAGAATTATCGTGGCATTTTGACGATCGAATTAAAAACCGATCATTATGAGTATGAAGGAATCGAAGCCAAAGTATCCGATTTATTGAATAGCCAAGAATGGCCTTTTACTCATTGGTATTGTTCCTTTAATATCGAGACTTTGGATCGGATGCATGCGATCGAACCGGATGCGATCCTTGATTTTATTATGGGACGCGGGGAAGACAAACCACCGTTGGCGCTCAGCCGACCGTATATCGAAGGAATTCATCCGGCCTATCGCTGGGTCCAAGAGACAGCAACGGTCTTGACTGATTTTCCGATTGCGATCCGTCCGTGGACTGTCAATGAAGAAGCGGCGATTCGCACCTGCTTGGCTTTGGGGTTGACCGGGATCATCACCGATTTTCCAGAAAACGCTCGGGCAATTGTGCAGCAGGTCCGCGAGGAAACAAAAGGATGAAAAAAGTCTTAGTGATCGTGGGACCGACCGCAGTCGGTAAAACCGCCTTGAGTATCCAATTAGCTCAAAAATACCATGGGGAGATCATCAGCGGGGATTCCATGCAAATTTATCGACAATTAGATATCGGTACCGCGAAAGTGACGAAGGAAGAAATGGCAGGGATTCCTCATCATTTGATCGATATTCGTGCAATGACGGAAACGTATTCTGCGGCTGATTTCCAGCAAATGGGGCGTGAGGCCATTGAGACGATCCAGCAGCAAGGAAAGCTGCCGATCGTTGTGGGGGGGACAGGGCTATACATCCAAGCGCTTTTGTATGACTTTCGTTTAGGGGCAGAAGAAGGCGACCCAACGATTCGTCAGCGCTATGAACAAGAAGCAGCAGCCATCGGCAAAGAAGCTCTGTGGCAAAAGCTGCAGGCGGTCGATCCCTTGGCAGCAGCGAAGATCCACTACAACAATGAGCGGAAAGTGATTCGTGCGTTGGAGGTTTTTGAAATGACTGGCGAAAGTATTGCTGCACCAAAAGAAACACCGCAAGTTTTGTACGATTTCTTCATGATCGGTTTAACCACTGAGCGAGAATTGTTATACCAGCGAATCAATCAGCGAGTGGACTTAATGATGGATCAAGGCTTGATCGAAGAAGCAAAAGCTGTTTTGCAGTATCCAGAAACGCAAGCCGCAAAAGGGATCGGCTACAAGGAATTTTTGCCCTATTTTCACGGGCAGGCCACATTGGATGAAACCATTGAGCAAATCAAGCAAAACTCACGCCGCTACGCCAAGCGGCAGCTGACGTGGTTCAATAACCGAGCACAGCCCCGATGGATTGATTTAGTGAGACAACCTGAAGAACAACGTACCCTTGAAACAGAAATCAACCAATGGTTGGAGGAGAAAAGATGAGCCAAGAACGTGTGATTCTTGTCGGAGTAGAAACGGAGAAAAACTATCTTCATTTTGATTCGTCAATGAAAGAATTGAAAAGCTTAACAAAAACCGCCAATGGCGAAGTTGTTTTTTCACTGGTGCAAAAACGGCAGCAAGTCGATCGACAAACCGTGATTGGCAAGGGGAAAGTTGCGGAATTGCAGCAGTTGGCAGAAGCACATGAAGCAGATCTAGTGATCTTCAATCATGAACTGACACCAAGGCAAAGCCAGTTGATCGGTGATGCGCTAGAAGTGCCAGTGATTGATCGCGTCCAGCTGATCCTCGATATTTTTGCGATGCGTGCCCGTTCCAAAGAAGGAAAGCTACAAGTAGAATTGGCGCAGCTGGATTATTTGCTTCCACGTTTGATAGGGCAAGGAAAGAACATGTCTCGGCTAGGGGGCGGAATCGGAACGAGAGGGCCAGGGGAAACCAAGCTGGAGACCGATCGTCGACACATCCGCAACCGCATCACCATCATCAAACGGGAATTGAAGGAAGTGGCCGCCCATCGAGACCGGACACGCCAAAAGCGCAAAGACAGCCAAGTCTTTCAAATGGGCTTGATTGGTTATACCAATGCCGGAAAATCAACTATTTTAAATATTTTAACCAGTGCGGATACCTATGAACAAGACCAGCTGTTCGCAACACTCGATCCTTTGACGAAACGCTGGCGGATGCCGGAAGGATTTGAAGTCACCATTACCGATACGGTTGGCTTTATCCAAGAATTGCCGACCCAATTGATCGATGCGTTTCATTCCACACTGGAAGAAAGTCAAAACATGGACTTCTTGCTGCATGTCGTCGATGCCAGTTCCGAAGAACGGGTTCAGCAAGAGGAGACCGTCTTGAAGTTAATGGAAGAACTTTCTTTGACCCAATTACCGATGTTGACGGTCTATAATAAGGCGGATCGCATCGACGCCGATCAGTTTGTCCCAACGCTCTTTCCCAACGTCTTGATTTCGGCAAAGAGTACCAAAGGCAAAGAACGCTTGACTCAGGCGATCAAAATGGAGTTGATGCAGATCATGCAGCCTTATCATCTGGTTCTGCAAGCCGATGAAGGCAATGCGCTGAATCGTTTAAAACGGGAGTCACTAGTTTTGAGCAATGCCTTCGATGAAGCAACACAGACCTATCATATCAAAGGATTTGCGCTGGAGGATACCTATCCACTACGCAGAATGGCGCAAGAACAGGAATAAGCAGAAACGGTGCAACCGATGCACCGTTTTTTTGTCGTGACAAAATTATGAAGTATAAGTGGTTTGGCTTGCTTTGAACGCAAAAACCGAACATTTTTGGCTAAAGCACCATTTCTTCCATAAAAACAACTGCTTGAACATACGATCAAATCAAGGACCTAATGAAAAAATCAAAAAAATTTGCATTCATGTCACTTTTTCTAACATGAGGGGTTGACACGCAAAAAAAGAATTGGTATAGTTTCCATAAAGTTACGCAGCATCATTGAAACGGAGGGGAGCCAAGTTATGCGGGAAAAAGAATTGCGGCGCTCAATGTCAGTCTTTCCTATCGGAACAGTCATGAAATTGACCGATCTCACCGCCCGTCAAATTCGTTATTACGAAGAACAAGAATTGATCCACCCGGAACGCAGCGATGGCAATCGACGCATGTATTCGCTGAATGATATTGATACCTTGCTAGAGATCAAAGACTATCTTTCCGATGGACTGAACATGGCTGGGATCAAACGAGTTTATGAAATGAAAGTTGCCAAAGAAAAAGAAGCGAAGAACAAACCGCCGCTGACCGATGAAGATGTTCGTCGAATTTTTTATGATGAACTCTTGGCTCAAGGTGGATTGAATCAACAACAGCCATACCAGCAAAAAGGTCCACGAATGTAGAACATTTGTAGATCATTGCTGTGATATAAAAAAAGAATTGGGAAAAAGGAAGGGATACTATGCCAAAATTTGAAAGAACTGCCGAAGACATCAAACAAATCGTAAAGGATGAGAACGTGCGCTTTTTACGCTTGATGTTTACTGATATTTTAGGAACAAACAAGAACGTTGAAGTACCTGTAAGTCAATTAGATAAAGTACTGGAAAACAAAATGATGTTTGACGGTTCTTCTATTGAAGGATTTGTCCGTATTGAAGAAAGTGACATGTATCTGTATCCTGATTTGTCGACATGGATGATCTTCCCTTGGGAAAGTGAACATGGCAAAGTGGCTCGTTTGATCTGTGATATCTACAATCCAGATGGCACCCCATTTGCAGGCGACCCTCGCGGCAACTTAAAACGGGCATTAGCTGACATGCAATCCCTTGGTTTTACTTCTTTCAATCTTGGACCTGAACCAGAATTTTTCCTATTCAAATTAGATGAAGCAGGCGAAATCACAACGGAATTAAACGACAAAGGCGGCTACTTCGATTTTGCCCCAACCGATCTAGGGGAAAACTGCCGTCGCGATATCGTATTAGAATTAGAAAGCCTTGGTTTTGAAGTTGAAGCGTCTCACCATGAGGTGGCACCAGGGCAACACGAGATCGACTTTAAATATGCGGATGCAGTGGAAGCATGTGACAACATCCAAACCTTCAAGCTTGTCGTGAAAACCATTGCTCGTAAACACGGCTTGCATGCAACCTTCATGCCAAAACCATTATTCGGCATCAACGGTTCAGGCATGCACTGCAACATGTCCTTGTTCAAAGGCGATGAAAATGTCTTCTTTGATGAAGAAGGGCCAATGCAATTAAGCCAAACAGCGTATCACTTCTTAGGCGGTTTGATCGAACACGCCCGTGCTTACACAGCTGTCTGCAACCCAACCGTCAACTCTTACAAACGCTTAGTGCCAGGTTACGAAGCGCCTGTATACGTGGCATGGTCAGGACGCAACCGTTCACCATTGATTCGGGTACCAGAATCAAGAGGCTTGTCAACGCGTTTGGAATTGCGTTCGGTTGACCCATCAGCCAACCCATACTTAGCAATGGCTGTTTTACTGCAAGCAGGACTTGATGGCGTTAGACGTGAGTTGACACCACCACCAGCAGTCGACCGCAACATCTACATCATGAACGAAACAGAACGTGCAGAAGCACAAATCGAAGATCTGCCATCAACGATCCACAATGCCATCAAAGCATTGCGCAAAGATCAAGTGATGATCGATGCTTTAGGCAAACACATCTATGCCAACTTTGTCGAAGCAAAACGATTAGAATGGGCAGCCTTCCGCCAAACAGTCTCCGAGTGGGAAAGAGAACAATACTTGGAACTATACTAAAATCGCAAGAAAACCGCTAGAGATAAACAATCTAGCGGTTTTTTTATGATGAACTCAGCTTTTATCCTAATAATTCTCGGTTTATTTATTTCCGATAGTCAATAACTGGTTGATCAAAATTTGAACAGAAAAACATTGCGAAGCTAGAGCGGTTCTGTCTATAAGGCGCGTAAATTTTGCCTGATCATTGGGAAAAAATAAAAAAATACCAGTCGGGCGAGGACTGGTAAGAGGAAGAAAAATAGTTTTGGTATAAAGCTAGCATAGCCGGTCAAAGTAAAATGAACCTTAAAAAGTAGAAAGTTTCTTGTAAGAAGTCCTTATTCGTCAAAGGTTTCCAGCTCAGACAGTATTTTTGCTGGGACTTCTGATTGAGGGACTTCATTGGGACCCGAGATGACACGGGTTTTACTGATCTCTGCTTTGACTAAGGTATTTGGCGCGAATGGCTTCACATTTTCACCAGAAAGATCATAGGTCATGAGTTCTTTCTCGCCGTTTTTCTTAACAAACTCAAACGTGTACTTATACGTAAAGGAGCCATCGATTTTTTCACCGGAATCGCTGTACGTTTGGGTCTTTTCTGGGACTTTGTTGGGCGTGATGGCATAGGCCGTTATCCCTTGATAAGTTGTTGTATAGTAAGTGTAGCCAAAATAGCCACCTACTGCTAAAATCAAAACGCCAAGCGTCAAAAGTAGTTTTTTCATGTGCATCGATCCTTTCAATTACTGGGTTTACTATAGCATGATGGAGCCAAAATCATTCATCGAAATGGATAACAATATTGTAAGTTTACTGTTTATTATCAAAAAGCTTGTAATTTTCTGTTTAACAATTGTGATAATGAAAAACATTTCTGAAACCTTCCTGCAACATTGTAATGTTATTCTCTTACTTGTGCCCGATAGCGGGACAAATAATCAAAAGAGAGGTTTTTTCATTTGAAAAAATTTGCATTTACAGTTGTTGCAGGATTTGGTTTATTCGTTGGAGGAACAGTTGTTTCAGCAGCAGAACAAACCCATGTTGTCGAACCAGGAGACACCCTATCTGGGATCGCTGCTACTTATCAAACAACGATCGAAGACCTTTTAGCTTTGAATGATTCGATCGAAAATCCAAATATGATTTTTGATGGCGAAACATTGTTGGTTTCTAACGATGGCCAATCAGTAGAAAACAAAGAAACAAGTACGAAAGAAAGCACAGAAAAAAGTGAATCTACAGCGACTGCTAACGTGAGTCAAACCCGTTCAAGCATTCCTGGTGCTGGTTCTGGAGTCTTGAATCCAGTGGATGGGATCAACTACTTCAATGGTGTGAGAGAATCGTACTACTCACAAAAAGTTTTGCCAGGAGGCGGATTGAACATCCCTGGACGCCATGTAGCCTCTGACGGAACGATCCGTGATGCCGATGGGTACATCGTTGTTGCCAGCGACAATCAACCGAAAGGATCGACTGGTCAATCATCTTTAGGTGCCTATAAAGTCTATGACACAGGTGTCGGTCATAGCGGTATTGATGTTTATACGAATTGGTAAGCAAGTAGAATACGAGTAGAGACGAGCTCATTCCAGAGCTCGTCTTTTTTTGATTGGTGATAAAGAAAAAATCGTCATCTGGTCTAGACTAATTATTGTAATCAAACACAACCTGTGGTATTATTGGACTATACCAAATAGAAACGGAGCGCTGATCATGGAAATTATTCGCGTTAAAGATGCTGCTCAAGGCGGAAAGAAAGCTTTTGAATTGATACAAGAAGGTATGGCAAATGGCGCCAAAGTGCTAGGTTTAGCAACAGGAAGCACGCCAGAGACCCTTTATGCAGAAATGACTGCCAGTGAAGTTGATTTTTCAGAAATGACTTCAGTCAACTTAGATGAATACGTAGGACTAGGCGGCGAAGACGAACAAAGCTATCGCTACTTCATGAATGCTCATTTATTCAATAAAAAACCATTCAAAGAAACCTTCGTACCAAACGGCAAAGCGGAAGACTTAGAAGCAGAATGCCAACGCTACGATAGCGTGATTGCGGATCACCCAGTTGATATCCAAATCTTGGGTATCGGTCAAAACGGACATATCGGCTTCAACGAACCTGGTGCATCCTTTGAAGGAACGACCTCAGTCGTTGACTTGACTGAATCAACCATCAATGCCAACAAACGCTACTTTGATAAAGTCGAAGACGTCCCAACGACGGCGATTTCCATGGGGATCGGTTCAATTATGCAAAGCAAAAAAATCATTTTGATGGCATTTGGCGAAGTCAAAGCGGATGCAATCCAAAAAATGATCGAAGGACCCGTAACCAACGAATTACCAGCTTCTGTTTTACAAAAGCATGATGACGTGATCGTGATCATCGATGAGGCTGCTGCCAGCAACCTGTAAAACAAAATCAGCCCTTTTCAGAAATAAGTCAGAAGGAAAACGCGCCATCCTTGCAGCTTCCCCCTGTGCTTGTGCAGTAATGCCAGCGCAGCTGCGAGCGATGGTTCGGATCTATCTTGCTTATTTCTGAGGAGGCTTTTTTTATTTGGCTGCTCTAGCGATGTTTTTTCCTTTTTTCCATCAGAGATGCTATAGTTAAAAGAGAGAATACGAAGAAAAGAGGGATGCAAATGGTTGATATGCATTTATCCATTCCTGAAGTAGCACTGAGGTTGCTGTTGGCGATGGTCATGGGTGGCGCGATTGGGTACGAGCGGCAGTACAAAAGCCGACCAGCTGGTCTTAGAACCCATATCTTGGTTTGCATGGGGGCTTGTGTCATTGCTTTGATCCAAGTGGAGATCGCCACAGGTGCCATGCGAGATGCGCTGGATCATCCAGATTTAGCAGGCGTGATTCGTTCGGACGAAGCACGATTGATTGCGCAAGTCGTCAGCGGGGTCGGTTTTCTAGGCGCCGGAACGATCATTGTGACGAAGCGCTCGGTGACGGGGTTGACGACGGCTGCTTCCTTATGGGCGATCGCCGGTTTAGGAATTGCCATCGGGATGGGCTTTTACACCATCGCATTAAGTAGTTTTATCGGGATCTTCTTTGCATTGACGATCGTTAAGCGGATCGTCCGCGTACCAACAGCAAAGAAATTGGAGATCCAGTACATTCATCGCACCGAGACCAAAGAGTTTTTGACGGAGTACTTCCAAGAGAAAAATATCGTGATCGAAGATGTCAATTTTGATGTCAAATTCATGGAAGACTATCGCATTTATACCAACATTTATACGATTGATCTCCCGCGAGGACTAGGCTTTTCTGAAGTGATCGAAGAATTGTCTGTCTACAAAAATGTCACGAAGATCCGCTTGGTGGATATTGCTTAACGGGTATTGAGTAAATATCCACCCGTGAAACGGGTGGCTTTTTAACAGCCCTAGAAGGGCTCACCACTCGCTAGCCCCTTAAAAGGGGCTTTTTAAATGACCACCAACCGCTCACAGCCCTATCTCTCTTTAACTATTTAAATGGATCTACATACTCTTGTTTACTTATACTATCTCTTATTCGATCATCTGCTTCTTGTTCTCGAATATATTTTTCGATTGTTTTTTGATTTAACCCAACCGTACTCACGTAGTATCCTTTGGACCAAAAGCTTTTATTCCCATACTTATATTTCAAATTCGCATGTTTTTCATGGATTAAGGTTGCACTTCGTCCTTTTAAGTAGCCCATAAAACTAGAAATACTAATCTTTGGTGGTATTCTTACTAACATATGAATATGGTCAGGCATGGCATGAGCTTCAATGATTTCAACATCCTTCATCTCACACAATTTTCTTAATATCTGACCAATACTTACTCTTAACTTTCCATAAATCACTTTTCGTCGATACTTCGGGGTGAAGACTATGTGATACTTACAATTCCATCTGGTATGTGCTAAACTTTTATCGTCGTTAGACATAAAAAAACTCCTTTCGATCTGATATGCGGTTGGTAGCCACTATTAGTATATCGAAAGGAGTTTTTTATCGCTAAAGCTATTTCGTCCACGCGTAGAAACGCGCGGTTTTTTTGTTTCGTACGCTACGCGAACGAAACTGACTAAAGTCATTAATCAAAAAGCAGCAAGACACATCACATTAGTGAGATGCCTTGCTGCTTTTTTATGATGCGTTAGACATTTTTAAGTAAAAGAGACACACAGTCAAAATAACGATCACTATTGAAGTCAGCAAATTGACCCCTTCATTCGTTACAAAGGAAAGACCGCCGACTTGCTTGGTCGCAACGTCGTGGTGGACTTTTTTTTCGGTGTATTGGTGACAGACTGGGCATTGATAGCGCACCTGAATCGCTGCGCCCAGTAAGCTGTCCAAAAGACTACCGCAAAAGCCTAAAGCAGTCAAAGTCAACCAGAGATCAAGGGAGAACGGCTTGCCGTTCAACCATAAGGCTGCTGCGAATAAACCAGTGATGGCGAGACTCCCTGCTAGGGAAGCGGCAGTTCCCAACCAACTGACACCGCCGGAAAGTCCCGGTGGTAATTTTTTTCCCGTTAGTAAGTGACGCGGTGGACTTGGACTCAGCACGCCGATTTCTGAGCCCCAAGTGTCAGCCGTACAGCTAGCGATTCCCGCCACAAATCCCCAAAGGAATAGCGGTTCTTTCGTCCCAAAGGCAAGCAGGAGCGCAAAGATACTGGGTGCGATGTTCGCAAAGACTTGTTTTGCATCACGGCGAGCACCTTTGGCAAGCACCGCTGACTCTGGCTGACGGCGTATTTTCTTTAAAAGACCAATGATGCCAGAGCTGGCAAAGAAAAAGCCAATCAAAAAGATGCTGTACCACGGACCAAAGCCAATAACCAGTGTGCCGCAAAGAATCGCAGCCAGTGCGCCAGAAATAGTCAGCCACTGAAAGACGAATGCTGCCGCTGCAACGAATATGCTGGCAAACAATCCTAGCATGAATTGATAAAAGAAAACCATTTGAACACTCCTTTGCGTATAGTGTAGCATAGGTCTCATTTATTTTACCGCAGTTAACAAAATAATAGTAAGGAAGATAGCTTTTTACTCGTCAAATGAGAGCGTTTCATTTAAGCTAAAGGAGAGAGGTGATCCAATGAAAATCATAATTATAGGTGGGTCTTTTGGTGGTGTCAGCTGCGCCCGCGAAGCACGTCGATTATACCCTGACGCAGAGATTCTACTGATAGAAAAAAAAGCCCATCTTGGGTTTGTTCCAAGCGGCTTGTTATTGCTGATCGAAGGCAGGATCGCTTCGCTAGAAGAAGCATTCTTTTGTACGAAGGAGCAGCTGGAGGCAGAAACGATCGACGTTGCCTTAGAAGAAACGCTTCTGGAGATTTTTCCTTCGGATCATCGGATTCGAACGGATAAACGGGAACTAAGTTATGATCGACTCGTCTTGGCAGCAGGCTCCAGTCAAGATTCCACTGTTTTGCCACAACCAGAAGAAGCACCACTGACCTACAAGGAATATGAAGCAGCGAAGCATTTCTTGCAGCAATTGCCCCAAGCAGAGTTGATTACCATCGTCGGTGCTGGTCAAGCGGGGATGGAAGCGGCGAATACCTTGACGGCGATCGGAAAAAAAGTCAGTGTGATCGAATCAATGTCATATCCTTTGTTCAAGTACTTTGATCGCGATTTTTTGCAGCCCTTTTTAACGGAGATCGAAAAAAGCCCCAACTTGCAGCTGCATTGGTCGGAGCCAACTTTGGCAGTCGTTAAAACGGAAACAGGCTTTCGGATCGAAACCGCCGATCAAGGTTATGAAAGCGATCTGGTATTGACGACAGTTAACGTTCATCCTCGCTTGCCAGAGGCATTTACGGTCTTTGAATTACACAGTGATCAAACTATCTGGACAGATGCCTACTTGGAAACTTCTGCCACGGATATTTTTGCGGTCGGCGACTTGATCCAAATTCCAAATGCTATTACGAAAGACACGGTCTACATGCCCTTAGTCAATAATGCTGTTCGCTCAGGGATTGCGGCAGCTCGCAATCTAGCAAACAAAACGACCCCGTTTCGTGGTGGATTGCGGACAGTCGGTACACAATTGTTTGAGTGGTATTTAGCCAGTACCGGCTTGACCGAGTCGGATCAGTTTTTCTATGAATCACCGATCGTTTGTCACACTTTTACGACTACCGTTTCCCTTTTTGATTCGACGCAGGTCCATGGAAAAGTGATGATCGAACAAGCCAGCGGCCGAATCGTTGGTGCGCAGCTATTATCAAAAGCCAATATTTTGGAAAAACTCAATTTACTAGCATTTGCGATCGAGCAGCAGGCAACGATGGAGGAGCTGACCCAAAAAGACTTTTTCTTCCATCCACGGTTCACGAATGTGTTGGATCAAACCTTCATATGGTCGGGAAGTGATGCCGATGAGACTTGATCAGTTATTAGAAAAAAAAGAAGCAAAACAATTGCAGCTGCTCAAAAAACTTTTACTAGTTGGCGGTCAAATGGAGCTACATGAATTAGCGCTCTATCTTGGCATCAGTAAGCCTTCTCTGGAAAAGTATGTGGATGAGCTGCAAGATGAGTTGGCTCACTACCAAGAGCAGTGTCAGTTGTATTATCGAAAAGGTGTCCTGGTCTTTGAAATGAGTCCCACTTTTTCCCTCAATCAAATCGAATGGGCGTTTTATCGGTCAGCATTGAAATTTCAAATCCTCGAGCATCTTTTGCAGCATCAAGAGGTGACCACTGTCCAGCTGGCACAAAAATTAGCGGTCAGCGAGTCATCCTTGTTTCGCAAAATCAAAGAGCTAAATGGCTTGCTAGCAGAATTTGAATTAGAGATCTGGCAAGGAAAGCTGATTGGGGAAGAAACGCAGATTCGTTATTTCTATTTTGAACTCTTTTGGTATGTTCATTCTTTTGACAGTCAGCCATTGCCGATCGATGAGAAATATGTCGGTCTGATCACTCGCGGCCTGAACATGCGTTTTACGAAAGAAGCCCAGCAGCGCTTGTCCCTATGGCTGAGGATCATGAAAGCGCGACTGAAAATTGCTACTCAATCCTTTCAAGTTTTACGGGAGAAAATGGCACCTTACATGAAAGACCCTTTGTTTCAACAATTACGTGAGTTGGTATTTCGTGGCTTTGGCCATTACGCATTAGAAGTCAGAGAAGAGGAGGCGATGCTGCATTTTGTTTTTTTGTTGTCGTTCTCGGTGTTATCCGAACACGATCTGCAGGTGTATATGCTGCAGCGTTCTCGGTTTACGCCAACTGCCTTGACGGATACCTTGATTTTGGAACATATTTTGCATCTTTACCGCCCATCGTTTGTTCCTCGTGAAATGGAAGCCACTTGCTATGGTCACCTGCTGCAGATCCACAGCCGCGTCTATTTTTTCAAAGGGGATGTGGAAGTTTTTGATCGAGAAAATATTTGGCAGCTGGAAGCGCAGTTATCCAGCCGCAACATTCAGCAAATCAGTCATGAACTATTAGGTAAGGCCTTAACAGAGTTAAATATCAAGCCGTCCGAGAAAAATAGTCTACTGATGATGACGATGGTCAAATACTTGAGTGTCATCACGATCATCGACTATCAAATCAATCGAGAATTTCGTGTTGGGATCGCCTTGAAAATGGATGAGCTATTTAAAGAAGCCCTCTATTATATGTGGCTGCTGTATCTCAAAAATTTGAATGGCGTAGTTGTCGAACGCTATCGTCCAGAACAAGAATATGATTTGATCTTGGCGAATTACGCCATCGAGACCAAAACACCGACCTATCGAATCAGTGAATTAGGGACTGCTTATGATCGTGAGACAATCAAAAAAATGATCCGTGAACGCTTTAAATAGTGGATTTCGTCAATTTCTTAGAGATTTGAAAAAAAATTGACGAACCATATAGCAAAAGTTCAGCTAAAATAAAAGCAAGTCAGAAAGCGCTAACAAACAGCGCGTATAAAACCAAAGGGAGCGAATCAAATGGCAGAAAAAAATTATGTAATGGCGATCGACCAAGGAACCACTAGTTCAAGAGCAATTATTTTTGATCGTAACGGGAAAAAAATCGGCAGTTCACAAAAAGAGTTTCCGCAATACTTTCCAAAATCAGGTTGGGTAGAACACAACGCCAACGAAATTTGGAACTCTGTCCAATCAGTCATCGCAGGGGCATTTATTGAATCAGGTATCCGACCAGAAGCAATCGCCGGCATTGGTATCACCAACCAGCGTGAAACGACAGTGGTTTGGGATAAAACGACAGGGCAGCCAATCGCGAATGCGATCGTTTGGCAATCCCGTCAATCTTCACCGATCGCTGACCAATTAAAAGTAGATGGCCATACAGAGATGATCCATGAAAAAACTGGGTTAGTCATTGATGCGTATTTCTCAGCGACCAAGGTGCGTTGGCTTTTAGACAATATCGAAGGGGCACAAGAAAAGGCGGATAATGGTGAGCTACTCTTCGGAACGATCGATTCATGGCTTGTGTGGAAACTGACAGATGGACAAGTCCATGTCACCGACTACTCCAATGCTAGTCGGACGATGCTTTACAACATTCATAAATTAGAGTGGGATCAAGAAATTTTGGATCTTTTGAACATTCCAAGCTCGATGCTACCAGAAGTCAAAAGCAACTCAGAAGTCTATGGTCACACCCGCAGCTACCATTTTTACGGCAGTGAAGTACCAATCGCTGGAATGGCTGGAGACCAACAAGCCGCTCTCTTTGGACAAATGGCCTTTGAAAAAGGTATGATCAAAAATACTTACGGCACTGGGGCATTTATTGTCATGAATACTGGTGAAGAACCACAATTGTCTGACAATGACCTACTGACGACTATCGGGTATGGCATCAACGGCAAAGTCTATTATGCCTTAGAAGGAAGTATCTTCGTTGCTGGATCAGCGATCCAATGGCTGCGGGATGGTCTACGCATGATCGAGACATCGCCACAATCAGAAGAACTAGCTGCCAAAGCAAAAGGTGATAATGAAGTCTATGTGGTACCTGCCTTTACTGGATTAGGTGCGCCTTACTGGGATTCAGATGCAAGAGGAGCAGTCTTCGGCTTGACTCGTGGGACGACGAAGGAAGATTTTGTTCGGGCAACATTGCAAGCTGTTGCGTATCAATCAAAAGACGTCATCGATACGATGAAAAAAGATTCCGGTATCGATATCCCATTGCTGAAAGTCGATGGAGGGGCAGCCAAAAACGATTTATTGATGCAGTTCCAAGCGGACATTTTAGACATTGACGTACAACGAGCAGCGAATCTGGAAACAACCGCATTAGGTGCAGCCTATTTGGCAGGACTAGCGGTTGGCTTCTGGAAAGACTTAGATGAATTGAAATCAATGGCAGAAGAAGGGCAAATGTTTACGCCAGAAATGCCAGCAGAAGAAAGAGACAATTTGTACGAAGGTTGGAAACAAGCGGTGGCGGCTACTCAGACCTTCAAATTCAAAGCGAAGAAAGAAGGCGAGTAAGCCATGACCTTTTCTCAGAAAGATCGGAAGGAAACCATTCAAGAAACGGCAAAGACCACCTATGATGTGTTGATCATTGGTGGTGGGATTACCGGCGCAGGGGTTGCCGTTCAAACAGCAGCGGCTGGGATGAAGACGGTTCTTTTGGAAATGCAAGACTTTGCCGAAGGGACGTCTTCGCGGTCCACGAAACTCGTTCATGGCGGTATTCGCTATTTGAAAACCTTTGACGTGGAAGTGGTCGCTGACACCGTGCGGGAACGGGCGATCGTCCAACAAATTGCTCCACATATCCCGAAACCAGATCCGATGCTTTTACCGATTTACGATGAACCGGGGGCAACCTTCTCCTTGTTTTCTGTTAAAGTGGCGATGGATCTTTATGATCGCTTAGCGAATGTGACAGGCAGTAAATACGAAAATTATCTGTTGACGAAAGAAGAGGTCTTAGCACGCGAACCACAGCTGCAGGCGGAAAACTTAGTTGGTGGCGGAGTCTATCTTGATTTTCGCAACAACGATGCCCGCTTGGTGATCGAAAACATCAAACGAGCACAAGCCGATGGGGCAGCAATGATCAGTAAGGCCAAAGTCGTCGGCATCTTACATGATGAGCAAGGCATCATCAATGGGGTAGAAGTGGAGGATCAACTGACAAACGAGCGCTTTGAGGTTCACGCCAAAGTCGTGATCAACACGACCGGCCCTTGGTCAGACATCGTTCGTCAATTAGACAAGAATGATGAGCTGCCGCCACAAATGCGTCCGACGAAAGGTGTCCATTTAGTGGTCGATCGGGAAAAACTAAAAGTGCCGCAACCAACCTATTTTGATACTGGGAAAAATGATGGTCGGATGGTTTTCGTGGTACCAAGAGAAAACAAGACCTATTTTGGCACAACCGATACGGACTATAAAGGCGATTTTGCCCATCCGACGGTCACACAAGAAGATGTCGATTATCTACTGACCATCGTGAATGAACGCTTCCCACATGCACAAATCACCCTTGATGATATCGAAGCGAGCTGGGCTGGTCTACGTCCATTGATTACGAATAATGGTGGTTCGGATTACAATGGCGGCGGTAAAGGCAAACTATCGGATGAAAGCTTTGAGCAGATCGTTGAAAGCGTCAAAGAATATCTTGCAGATAAGCGGCAGCGACCAGTTGTAGAAAAAGCCGTAAAACAAGCACAAGAACGAGTAGAAGCCAGCAAAGTGGATCCATCGCAAGTTTCTCGCGGCAGCAGTTTGGAACGCTCAAAAGACGGACTATTGACGTTGGCAGGCGGAAAAATCACCGACTATCGTTTGATGGCGGAAGGAGCAGTCAAACGGATCAATGAATTGCTTCAAGAAAGCGGTGCTTCCTTCGAGTTAGTGGATTCAACCACGTACCCAGTTTCTGGTGGGGAGCTTGATGCAGCCAATGTAGAGGGAGAATTAGCGAAGTTGGCTGACGAAGCGCAAGCCGCTGGGTTCAATGAAGCAGATGCGACGTATTTGGCTCATCTTTATGGGTCGAATCTTCCCCAAGTGTTGAACTACAAGACGAAGTTTGAGGGCTTAGATGAAAAAGAAAGCACTGCCTTGAACTATTCCTTGCATGAAGAAATGGTTCTGACGCCTGTCGATTATCTATTGCGTCGGACCAACCATATCCTATTTATGCGAGATACCTTAGATGAAGTCAAAGCCGGTGTCGTCGCAGCTATGACCGACTTCTTTGGCTGGAGCGAAGAAGAAAAAGCAGCCTATGTAGCAGAAATGAACCAAGTGATCGCAGAATCAGATTTAACAGCCTTAAAAGGAGGAAAAAAAGATGAATGAAACAACCCAGATCTTTAGTGAATTTCTAGGAACGGCTATTTTGGTTTTGTTAGGGGATGGCGTGTGTGCGGCTGTCAATCTGAAAAAGAGTAAAGCAGAAGCCTCTGGCTGGATCGTGATCGCGATGGGCTGGGCAACAGCGGTGACCATCGCCGTATACGTTTCAGGGTACATGGGACCTGCTCACTTGAATCCAGCCGTTACATTAGGCATGGCGATGACAGGGAATTTTTCTTGGAGTTTGGCTATACCGTTTATGCTGGCGCAGATTGCTGGTGCGATCGTAGGAGCAATCCTTGTTTGGCTCAACTACTTGCCATTATGGGATGAAACAAAAGACCAAGGCGCGATTTTAGGCACCTTTGCAACAGGGCCTGCAGTTCGTAATTTAGTATCGAATACGATCACTGAAGTCATTGGTACCTTTGTCTTAGTCTTTGGCTTATTGGCTTTTGGTGCCAATACCTTTACGGATGGATTAAATCCCATCGTTGTTGGGATCTTGATCTTAGCGATCGGACTGTCTCTTGGTGGACCAACAGGCTATGCCATCAACCCGGCACGGGACTTAGGACCACGGATTGCTCACCAAATCTTACCAATCAAAAACAAAGGGACTTCCGATTGGGGCTATGCGTTAGTACCAATCATCGGTCCAATGATCGGTGCAGCGATCGCAGCTGGTTTGTTTATGATGTTGCCATTATAAACGATGTTATTTTAAGGATGATACCTATTGGTATCATCCTTTTTTAATCTTTAGCGATTGTCATTGAATTTGCTAAAAAAACATGGTTAAATGAAAAAGCTGAAACAGAACGAAGGAAGGAGCTTTTGCGTGAAAAAAATTCTGCGCTTTTTCATGTGGGTGGCGATGGTCCTGATCGGACTCTTAGCTGCCGTTTTTCTGGCTTTTCAACTCTCCCCACGACCGGGGGCTTTTTTGATCGGTCATCTGTTTAACCAAGAAGTGACCATCAAGGGTGAGGCAGCTTATCAAAAAAGTTTGCCGAATGTGACGGTCAAACAGGACTTGACGTATCAATCGGACTATCAACGTAGTACCTTTGATCTATATTATCCCAAAGAGGCACAAGGCCCTGTTCCAGTCATTTTTTGGATCCATGGGGGCGGCTATGTCGGTGGAGATAAAGAAGGGGTCAAAGAGTTTGCGACCTATGTCGTCGATGAAACCCAAGCCGCTGTGGTTTCGATTAATTATGAATGGGCACCAAGTCTGCATTATCCGGGACAGGTCAAACAATTAGCCCAAGCGGTAGACTCGATCAAAGCAGATGCCCAAGCATACCCCATGCTGGATTTCGATCAACTCTTCTTCGGCGGGGATTCTGCAGGAGCCCAAATCGCTGGGCAATATGTGGCGCTGCAAACCAATCCAGCGTATGCGAAGGAAATGTCCTTTGATCAAGACATTCCTGCATCGGCCCTGAAAGGGTTTATTTCCTATTGCGGACCGCTTGATTTGAAGCAGATCGCCGGGACTTCTTCAGATGATCGCTTTATGAAATTCTTTGTCAAAACGGTGGCTTGGTCGTTATTAGGCAAAAAAGAATGGCAAGAAAGTCCCCAACTGCAGGAGATCTCACTGGTGGATAAATTGACGGCTGATTTTCCGCCAACGTATATCACGGATGGCAATGCCTATTCCTTTGAAGACCAAGGCATTGCCTTTGCCAACCAGCTGCAAGCTCTTGATATTCCCGTGACGAGTCGCTTTTACAAAGGGGATTCGGAAACGGTGACCCACGAATACCAATTTGATTATAGCTTGCCCCAAGCACAGGCCTGTTTGACAGAAACGTTGACCTTTATCAAAGACCAGCTGGCTCACTAAAAAACACCTTGTTTCTCACCCTCAATTGGCGAGAAACAAGGTGTTTATTTGTCAGCAGATCAATCAAGTCCGATGAAGTAGTCATCGTCTTTCATCGCTTCCACGGAACCAAGCAGATACCCGTTCCCAACTTGTGAGAAGAAGTCGTGGTTGCTGGTACCAGTTGAAATACCGTTCATGACGATTGGATTGACATCGTTGGCGGTATCTGGGAAAAGCGGGTCTTGTCCTAGATTCATCAAAGCCTTATTGGCATTGTAACGCAAGAAGGTTTTGACTTCTTCGGTCCAGCCGATCTCATCGTATAATTCTTCGGTATAACGCTCTTCATTTTCATACAACTCATACAACAAGTCGTACATCCAGTCTTTCAGCTTTTGCTGTTCGTCTTCTGGTAATTCGTTGAAACCTAATTGGAATTTGTAGCCGATATACGTGCCGTGAACGGATTCGTCACGAATGATCAATTTGATGATCTCCGCTACGTTCGCTAGTTTGTTATTACCTAAGTAGTAAAGGGGTGTATAGAAACCTGAATAGAATAAGAAGGTCTCTAGAAACACACTGGCGATTTTTTTCTCTAGCGGTGTCCCATTTTTGTAAATCTCATTGATTCGTTCGGCTTTCTTTTGTAAGTAAGGATTGGTATTGGTCCATTCAAAAATATCGGCGATCTCCGCTTTTGTATTCAAGGTGCTGAAAATCGATGAATAGCTTTTTGCATGGACAGATTCCATAAATTGGATGTTGTTCAAGACCGCTTCTTCATGTGGGGTGCGGACATCTTTACGCAGTTGATCCATACCGCTTTCTGATTGAACGGTATCTAATAAGGTCAAGCCGCCAAAGACGTAGCCCACCGTCGTTTTTTCTAATGGTGATAGCGTCCGCCAATCATCAAGGTCATTTGATAAAGGGATCCGCGTATCTAACCAGAATTGCTCTGTTAATTTTTCCCAAGTGGATTTATCGATGATATCTTCGATCTCATTCCAGTTGATTGCTTCATAGTAAGTCTTACCCATAGTCGGTTCCTCCAATAATCGTATCAAGACAACAGCCGACCCGCTCTCAATAGAGAGCAGGGGCAGGCTATTGGTTCGTTTTCAGGCAAAAGTTGGATTAGATGACACAGCTTTCACATTGGTTGCTGCCGATCTCTTCTGCATCATCTGTAAAGGTCCGTACATAGTAGATCGATTTGATCCCTTTGTGGAAAGCATAGTGACGCAAGATGTTCAAATCACGGGTGGTTTGTTTTGTCGTTTCTTTCCATTCGTAAAGACCTTCTGGAATATCTGAACGCATAAACAAGGTCATACTCATCCCTTGATCGACGTGTTTTTGAGCAGTTGCGTAAACATCGATCACTTTGCGCATATCCATATCGTAGGCTGATTTGTAGTAGCCGATCGTCTCATTGCTCAAGTAAGGTGCTGGATAATAGATCTTGCCGATTTTCTTTTCTTGGCGTTCTTCGATCATCCGAGTGATCGGGTGGATGCTGGCACTCGTATCATTGATATAAGAGATCGAACCATTTGGTGCAACGGCTAAGCGGTTTTGGTGATACAAGCCGGTTTCTTTGACGGTTTGTGCCAAGGCTGCCCAATCTTCACCAGTTGGTAAAAAGACGCCTTCAAACAATGCTTTGACTTTTTCCGATTTTGGTTGGTAGTCACCTTGGATATAATCAGTGAAGTAGCTGCCATCTGCATAAGCTGATTTTTCAAAGTTATGGAAAACTTCGCCTTTTTCTTTGGCGATGGCATTGCTTTCAACCAATGTCCAATAGTTCAACAACATGAAATAAAGATCAGTAAATTCAAGGGATTCTGGTGAACCGTATTCCATTTGATTTTTTGCAAAATAGGTATGCAAGCCCATTGCGCCTAAACCGATCGTGTGGTTCAAGGCATTCCCATTTTGGATCGATGGTACCACGTCAATGTCAGACGCATCAGTAACGAAGGTCAAGGCACGAGTCATTGCTCGAACAGATTTCCCAAAGTTAGGGCTGTCCATCAAGTTCACGATATTGGTGGAACCTAAGTTACAGCTGATATCTGTTCCTAAAACCTCGTATTCTTGCTTGCCGTTGATCTCAGATGGTGCTTGAACTTGAAGGATCTCGGAACAAAGATTACTCATGATGATCTTGCCATCGATTGGGTTGCTGCGGTTTGCTGTATCGATATTAATGATATAAGGATAACCAGATTCTTGTTGTAATTTAGAAATTTCATTTTCTAAATCGCGAGCTCTGATTTTAGTCTTGTGAATCCGTGGATTCATGACTAAGTTGTCGTATTCCTTGGTGATATCGACATAAGAAAATGGTACGCCATATTCTTTTTCGACACTGTACGGACTAAAGAGATACATCTCTTCATTTTTACGCGTCAATTCGTAAAATTTGTCAGGTACGATCACACCTAATGATAAGGTTTTGACACGGATTTTTTCATCTGCATTTTCTTTTTTCGCTGATAAAAAGCTGATGATGTCTGGGTGGAAGACGTTCAAGTAGACCACACCAGCCCCTTGCCGTTGACCCAATTGGTTTGAATAGCTGAAGCTATCTTCAAACAATTTCATTACAGGCATCACACCACTTGCTGCACCTTCGTAGCCTTTGATAGGCGCGCCAGCTTCCCGCAAGTTTGATAATGTGATCCCGACACCGCCGCCGATCCGTGAAAGTTGCAGTGCGGAGTTGATCCCACGACCGATCGCGTTCATGTCATCAGTGATTTGGATCAAGAAACAAGAAACTAATTCACCGCGACGTTTGCGTCCTGCGTTCAAGAAAGAAGGGGTTGCTGGTTGGTAACGTTGGTAGATCATTTCATCTGCCAAGCTCATGGCTAACTCTTCATTCCCATCCGCAAAGTAAAGGGCGTTGAACGCCACCCGATCTTCGTAACGCTCAAGATACGCGGTACCATCATTCGTTTTTAATGCATATTGTGAATAAAACTTGTAAGCAGCCATAAATGATTTGAAAGTAAAGTGTTGCTCATCTAAGAATTGATACAAGTCCTCAATAAAAGCAGGACGGTACTTTTTGATAAATTCTTCTTCTAAATAATCATTTTCAATCAAATAATTGATTTTGTCCATTGCAGTCGCAAAGGTTAAGGTATTTGGTTCAACGTTTTCTTTAAAGAATGCCGCTAGGGCTTCTTTGTCTTTATTTAATGGAATTTGACCATCTACTGGACGGTTGATCTCATTATTCAATTTGAAATAACTGACATCTTTGATTTCTTTCAAGCTCATAAATGGCTAACCTCTTTTCTTGTTTTGTTCGTATAAAAAAGGACTTGCGGTCTGGACGACTGACAAATCCCTCAAAAGCATCACATTGAGAAAAATCTTAGCTCGCTAATTGACGTAGTTGATCTGGACGGAAACCGATGATCGTTTGCGCATCAGAGGTAATGACTGGCACACTTTGAAATCCTTGTTCTTTCAAAAATTCTAATGCTTCAGGCTCATTATCGATATTGATTTCTTCAAAGGCAATCTGATTTTCACTTAAAAAGCGTTTCGCCATTTTACATTGCATGCAGTTGTTTTTAGAAAATAGTTTGATATTCATAATTGTTTCCTCCGAGTTGTAATAGTTATAAACCTAGTATAAATAAGTCTCGGAGAAAGTCAACGAAAAAACACTATATCTTGTGCTTGTGAATTCGGCATACACAATTTATAGTGTTTCTGTGTTTTTTATGCAAATGAAAAAAGCGGAAAATACTTAGAATTACAAGGTTTTTGCGTAATTATTAGAGGGGATATGCAATCAAAATGAGTAAAAAAAATCTCTATTGTGAAGGAAGATTCAAAGTTAAGTCGAAAACAGATTGACTTCCTATGGAAATGGCTCTATTATAATGATAATCATTCTCAATTAAAGTAGGTTAATTAAAAAACACTTCACAAAAGGAGTAAGAACCAATGAAAATGGCGCAAACTTGGGCTTCTGGGACATACAAAATCGACTCGTTGGCAACAACCAAAGAAATCACGGTTCATTTAAACGATCTTGGCATTCGCACGGGGGTTGAAATCGTTGTGGTGCAAAAAGATCGCAAAGGCGGCATCATTTTGCACCAAGGGACGCGGATTGCTTTAGATGCACGGGTCATGGAACAAATCGATGTCACAGAAATCCAGCAGCAAACGGTCATTACCTCTTTGGATCAGCTGCAAGTTGGTGAAAGCGGGAAGGTCAATCAGATTGGTGCAAAAGGTGCTTTGCGCCGTCGTTTGATGGATATGGGGCTTACGAAAAACGTTCATTTGGAAGTAGTGAAACTGGCTCCATTGGGTGATCCAATGGAGATTCGGCTCCGCGGTTATGAATTGTCTTTGAGAAAGCAAGAAGCAGCGTTGGTTTTTATCGAAAAAGGAGTCGAAGCTTGATGACCTATCAATTTGCATTAGCAGGAAATCCCAATAGTGGGAAAACAAGTACTTTCAATCAATTGACTGGTGCCAAACAAACAGTGGGCAATTGGCCGGGTGTCACCGTAGAACGTAAAGCGGGGCGACTGCGAAAAGACCGGCACGTGCTGATCCAAGATCTGCCCGGGATCTATTCCTTGTCACCTTATACGCCTGAAGAACTGATTTCCCGCAATTATTTGATGGAAGCATCGCTGGATGCGGTGATCAATATTATTGACGGAACTAATCTTGAGCGAAATCTGTATTTAACATTGCAATTATTAGAAATGAATGGTCCGACCGTGGCAGCCATCAACATGATCGATCTATTAAAGAAAAAAGGCTTGCAGATCAACTTCGAAAAATTGGCTTACGGATTAGGGATTCCTGTAGTGGGGATCAGTGCTTTGAAACAACGTGGTTTAGCCAAAATGATCGAGGCAGCGAAGCAAGCAGCCAACACACTACAGCTCCCTCCCCGCTACGATGCTCGTCTAGAGGCTGGCTTGACCGAGATCATGGCGATTTTGCCAGAGACGATCCCTCAGCAGCGAAAACGCTGGTTTGCCATAAAACTCTTCGAAAAAGATGAAGCGATTCAAGCAATGTGTAAACTGACTGATTCCCAGCAAGCAGTCATTCAGGAGACGATTTCGATTTTAGAGATGATCTTTAAAGACAGCAGTGACGCCATTCTCGTTAATGAGCGCTATGGCTTCATTGAAGAATTGTTGGCGCTGGCAGTCATCAAGGAAACAGATCAGCACTTAGCCTTCAGCGACAAAATCGACCGCGTGTTGACCCATCGCGTATTGGCACTACCGATTTTTGCCTTCATTATGTGGGGAATCTACTATTTATCGATTCAGACGATTGGCACGATCGGCACTGATTGGGTCAATGATGTATTATTTGGCAGCTGGATTCCCGAAACAACAGCGCATTGGCTAGAACAGCTGCGGGTCGCCCAGTGGCTACAAGAACTGATTTTGGATGGCATCGTGGCTGGGGTCGGTGCGGTTTTAGGCTTTTTGCCGCAGATTTTCGTGTTGTTTTTTTGCTTGGCTATCTTGGAGGACTGTGGATACATGGCACGGGTGGCATTTGTCATGGACAGACTGTTTCGCAAGTTTGGTCTATCTGGCAAGTCGTTTATCCCCATGTTGATCGCTACAGGTTGCGGCGTGCCGGGGGTGATGGCAAGCCGAACGATTGAAAACGAAAAGGATCGTCGGTTGACGGTGATGGTCACGACCTTTATGCCTTGTTCTGCCAAATTGCCGATCATTGCATTGATTTCGGGTGCCTTTTTCCCTCATTATAGTTGGGTCGCACCATCGGCCTATTTTGTCGGCATGGGCGCTGTGATTTTTTCAGGGATCGTCTTGAAAAAAACGCCGCTTTTTGCAGGTGATCTGGCACCATTCATTATGGAACTGCCAGCGTATCACTTGCCGCAGCTCACAACGATTTTGAAAAGTGCCTGTGATCGAGCCATTGCTTTTGTAAAAAAAGCCGGAACGATAATCTTTGTGGCTTGTATCTTTGTCTGGTTTACCTCCAGCTACAGCTTTGCCTTGCAGCGGGTCAGTGAAGACCAAAGCATTTTGGCCTTTTTCGGTCGACTTTTGGCGCCCCTCTTCGCTCCCCTAGGCTGGGGAACTTGGCGAGGCGCCGTGGCGACGATCACTGGCTTGGTGGCCAAAGAAAATGTGATCGGCACATTCGGGATTCTCTACGGACAAACCGGTGAGTTGTCAGAAAGTGGGACGGAGATTTGGCAAGTGTTGCGCGGCGATTACACTGCTGTGGCGGCATACTCTTTCCTGGTCTTTAATTTACTATGTGCCCCCTGTTTTGCTGCCATCGGTGCGATTCACCGTGAAATGGGGGACAGCAAGTGGACGTGGTTAGCCATTGGCTATCAATGCGGCTTGGCGTACTGCGCCAGTTTTCTGGTCTACCAATTCGGACACGTCATCTTTGAAGGCGGACACCTCACGCTAGGTGTTTTTGCGGCAATAGTCATTGCTGGTCTATTAGTATTTGCTCTGGTGAAGAAACCATTCCGAGGGAGTGCGCCCTTGATCCAAGTCGTAGGAGGCGAAAAATGATTGCTACAGTAATTCTAAGCGGACTGATTTTTGGCTATGGCGGTCGTGTGGTGTACCGCATGGTGAAAAAGGATCATTGTTCTGATTGCCACAGCAGTTGTCCCGTGAAGCATGAGGAAGCAAAGTAGAAAATAGCGGTTGTAAGTAAAAATTCGTGTGAAAACACCTACGGGTAGAAATACAATTGAAACGGTAGATCTATAGCCATGAATAGAGTGTTTGCTTTAAGAAGTTCTTAGTTTATTTAAGAGCTTCTTTTTTTTATTGTGGGTGCAAGCAAAAGATCTGTCCATTTTTGGTTCATTTTTTCCTTGGTAGAATAAGTTTTGTGAACTGCTCAAGAAGGTTATCGAGAAAAACTGGAGGCTAGTAAAAAAAATAGGCAGTATTCCTGGTCTTTTTGAGAAGAGCAGTTCACTTAATCTGGAAGCGTGTACAAATATGTGGTCGCAAATCGTCTATTCAGGTCAGAACTTTTCACTTATAGTGTGTGTATAGGAATTATCTCGAGAAATTCTTTTACTAAGACCTAAAGAAATTTTTTTAGAAAGGAAATCGTCGTTTGCAAACTACATTATTAACAAAAGAAAACATTTTACTTCAGCAAGACAGTACCAGTTGGCAAGAAGCAATCAAAAAAGCTGCCCAGCCGTTATTGAGGAATGGCAGTGTTTCAAAACAGTATGTCGAAGCGATGATTCAATCCGTCTTAGATGCCGGGCCGTATATCGTGCTTATGCCTGGGTTTGCTTTGGCCCATGCCCGATCAGAAGATGGGGTTTGTCGTTTAGGACTAAGTGCGATGACCTTAAATACCCCCATCTCATTTGGTTCGCCCAATGATCCAGTTAAAGTCATTTTCTGTTTGGCAGCGATAGACCCGACCAGTCATTTGGAACTGATGGGTGAGTTAGCAGAGGTTTTAGCAAGGGACAATATCATTGATCGTTTAGCAAATGTGGAGACACCAGAAGCATTTATAAAACTATTAGAAGAAACGAGGAGTTAAGATGGGATTCTTTCAAAAAAAGAAAAATGATGCATCGATCCAATCAGATGCAAAACCTAAGGCGAGTAATGGCAAGAAATTTTTGATAGCGGTTGCATGCCGTGCTGGGATGGGGAGTTCAACGCTGCTTCACATAAAAGTAAAATCAGTGATTGAAGAAAACGGCTATCCCATTGAAACGATTCATGGAAATCTAGATGTTCTCATTGGTTTTACGGGTGATGCCTTTATGAGTATGGCAGATATCGCAGCGGAACCTGATTTTCAAAACAAACCTTATGAAGTCATAGGTATTCAAAATATTATGAGTAAAGAAGAGATCCAAGGAAAACTAGAAACATTTCTTGAAACGATGCAAACAAAATAAATTGATGGAGCGAGGAATAAATTGAATGGCAATTTTAGTAATGAACCAATTCAGAAATACTGCTGTGTTGCTAATGATTTTAGCTTTGATCGGGTTACTTGCACAAAGAAAGCCTGCGAAGGAGACCCTGAGCGGTGTCCTCAAAGTGGGCATTGGGTTTATGATTTTTAATATTGGTGGTGGTCATGTAGGAACGATTGCTGCAAATTTCGCCACGTTGTTTCAGACCGCATTTGGTGTTCAAGGGACGGTTCTGGCAGTAGAGCCTGCTACAGCGTTAGCTATGGATGTATATGGTTTTGAAATATCAATGATTATGGGGCTAGGGTTCATATTCGGATTAGTTATTGCGAAATTGACGCCTTTAAAATCAATTTTCTTAACCGGTCAGCATTATCTTTTCTTTGCTGCTGTCATTGGGTTGATTTTTATTTCGAATGGTATGTCCACTTGGGTAACAGTTATCTTTGGTTCTTTGGTACTAGGTTTTGCAGGAGCAGGGTTGCCCAAATTGGCTCAGAAATATACAGATGAGCTGACAGGTAATGCAGGGGTTGCACTAGGTCACTTTAACTTGATTTTTTACTGGTTCTCAGGTGTCATTGGCAGTGTCATTGGCGGGAAAAATTGGCAAGCAAAGAAAGAGAAAGCAGCCAATCGCGAGCTTCCTGATTTCTTCTCCGTATTCCGAGATTTTGTCTTCTCTGTTGCATTTTTCATGATTATTCTTTTCTACATTGCAACGATCGCAGCAGTTTTAAGTGGTCATATGGATGTCGTTCAAGAAATGGCTGGCAACGACTTATGGTTCTTGTATCCGTTGATTCAAGGGTTGCAATTTGCGGCGGGTATGTCTGTACTGATTTATGGTGTGCGTCAATTTATTGCTGAATTAACGGCTGCCTTCGTGGCGATCTCTGAAAAATATATCCCGGGATCAATGCCGGCAGTAGATGTTCCTGTGTTTTTCCAATATGCGCCAACCATGGTTCCTGTCGGTTTTATTACCTCGTTTATAGGTGGCTTAACAGCGACGTTTGCCATGGCTGCTATGGGTTCTCCCGTTGTACTTTTGCCAGCAGCTGGGATTGCTTTTTTCTCGGGTGGAACAATGGGTGTCTTTGGTTCAATAAGAGGCGGGTTGAAAGGGGCGATCATCGCATCCTTCTTAGGCGGTATTTTGCTGACTGCATTGCCTTTGGTGCTTTTCCCAGCTTTTTCTGAATTAGGCATCACAGACGCTGGATTTCCTCAAATCGACTACAATATTATCGGAATTTTACTAGATAAAATCTTAAAACTATTTAGTTAAACAGTATGATTAGCAAGGAGAAAGGTGGATACCATTTCTCCTTGCTATAAGGAAGGAAAATCTGTATTGAATGAAAAAAACGTTTTGTTTGCATATAGTACGAATTTAAAAGCCCAAAGCGATGCTCAATTTTATCGACTTGAAGAAGAAGAAGTCTATCAACAGATGGTGAAGGCCAAAGAACTTATTCTCCATGCAGAAAAAAACCATAAGCGCGTTCATGTAACAGGCGTGGGAAAATGTTCCTATGTAGCAGGCTATGCAGCTTCACTTTTCTCATCTGTCGGCACGCCAACCTATTTTTTAGACACAACCGAAACTGTGCACGGATCGGCAGGACAAGTCGTGGCTGGCGATGTAGTGATTGCGATAAGTAATAGTGGGAACACCAAAGAATTAGAATATGCACTTGCTGCCTTAAAAGCCAATGGCGCTGTAATTTTAGCGATAACAGGAAATGAAGATTCTTCCCTAGCTTCCTGTGCCGAAGTCACATTGTCTTCTTATGTTTCCCAAGAAGGGGACTCATTGAATAAACCGCCACGTTCCTCTGTGATCGCCCAAATGATCCAGCTGCAGGTTCTGTCGGTGTTGCTGCAAGAAGCAAAAGAAATCAAGTTAGAAGATTACCTTAAATGGCATCCAGGGGGAAGCTTAGGAGCAACGACAAAAAAGGAGCTTACGCAATGAAAATCAGAGGAATTATACCAGCAATGGTCACACCATTAAATGAGAACGGCATCAATGAAGAGGGCACCAGAAAGCTTGTAAGGCATTTGATTGCTGGTGGTGTCCACGGGTTGTTTATTTTAGGAACCAATGGCGAATTTCATACCTTAAGCAAAGAAGAGAAAATCCAGTTTGCAAAAATCGTTGTCGATGAAGTATCGGGCAGAGTACCAGTATTTGCAGGTGCCGGAGATATCGCAACGAATAAAGTGATTGAGTTAGTAAATGAGTTTGCAAAACTCGGCGTTGATGCTGCTTCCATCATTACGCCGTATCTTTTGAAATATACCGATGAGGAGTTGATCCATCACTACCGAATGATTGCTGAGCAAACGACACTACCAATTATTTTGTACAATATTCCGCCAAATACTAGAAATTTCATCAATCGTCATGTTTTCTCGGAATTACTCAAAATTGACTCGATCATTGGGATAAAAGATTCAAGCGGTGATCTAGAAAACTTCAAGGGCTATCTTGAATTAAATCATCGAGAGGATTTCTCTTTGCTGATGGGAAGCGACTCTAAGATTTTAGAAGCGCTACAGTTAGGAGCAGATGGCTCTGTGGCTTCAACCGCAAATGTTGTGACGAAAACAGATGTGTCGATCTATGAACAATTTGTAGCTGGAAACATAGAACAAGCGCGGCAAGAACAAGCAAGTATTGATGATTTTAGAGAAGCCTGCAAATGCTCAACGATTCCGTCTGGGCTGAAATACTGTTTGCGGGCAATCGGACAGGATGTTGGGTTACCGAAACTGCCTGTTCTAGATCTTACGAAAGAAGAAAAGCAGCAGGTAGATCAAGTGCTTCAAAAATATGTACAAGCGGAAGGATTTACATTGAAAGTAGAACAGTAGGCTGCAGAAATGGGGGAACATTGATGGTAAAAATTGACTATAGGACGAGAAAGATGATGATGGCTCTGATTGAAAAACCGACCATCAGTTACGATTATCTTCAGCGGAATTATTCTATGAACCGCACTCAAATAGAGTATACCATTGATAAAATCAACCAGTTTCTATCTGCCCAAAAACTACCACTTAGCGTGAATAAGGAAAGTGTGATTCGACTGCCTGAAAAAAGCAAGGAATATTTGTTGGAGTCATTTTTACGTGAGCGTATGTTTAAGTATTATGAGATGAGTTCAAAAGAACGAGGAAAATATATCTTTTTGACGCTCTTTTACTACGAGAAAGACTATCTGTCGGTCAATCATTTTTTAGATGCGTTAAAAATCGGCAAAACAACCTTTATGAGTGATCTGCGCAAATTACAAGCGGAATTACATGGGTACGATATTTCAATCAGTTACTCGAGAAAAGAGGGGTATCACTTAGCAGGTGATGAACTGATGATTCGTTACGCTTTATTTCGAATGATTTTGGAAGATGTGACTAGCAAGGACGATGATTTTATTTACCGTTACTTTATTCATAACGAACGAATACAATTGGCGGATGAGCAGGACACCTATCTTTCTCTTCTTTTAGAAAAACATGCGATAGAGTTAGTTGAAAATAGATTGATTGAATTGAACTATATCCTTATTTTTTTATACCCAAGAATGGGCTTGAATGAATTTAATCTAAAGCCCTTTTCTAATGATCATGAGTTAGTAAAAATGAAGGAGTACCGCTTTGCTGAAGAAATTTTAGAAAACGCAGGGGTGATGAATAGTATAGAAAAGAACTATCTCTGTGGGTGGGTCCTGGGAATGGCATTAGGGAATGAAAAGGAATGGCTTCAAGGAAATTTGGTCATCATTGACTTGGTAGAAAGAATCGTCGAGCGATTTGAATTGCTTTCAGGTATTCGTTTCAAGGATAAACACTCTGTCATCAAGCAATTATATAGTCATTTTCGACCGACCTATTTCCGGATGCTGTTTCGATTACCGATCATCAATCCTATGCAGGAGAAAATTTTTGAAAAATATAATGACCTTTATCAGATCGTAAAAGAAACCTTGAGACCAATCAGTGATAGCTTTGATTCAAAGCTTCCAGATGAAGAAGTAGCCTTTTTAACAATGCACTTTGCGCTTTTGATCAGGAATTCTGAAGAATATATGGTGCAACAAAAAGTGGGGGTCGTTGTTTGCCCAAATGGTATTGGAAGCTCAGCAATCATTTACAATGAATTAAAGGAAATCTTTCCCTCTTTTATCTTATTGGGACCGATTGAAACAAGCGAACTACATTCATTTGATCAGTCTTACGATATCATTTTTACGACAAAACCCAACTTTCAACTTTATCCGTTAAAAAAACCGATTTTTGTAGTAAACCCGATCATGTCTTACGAGGAACGAACCCAGTTGTTTTTAGATGTCAAATTCGAAACCAGTACAAGTATAAAGCCCAATACTGTTACGATCGACGGCTTGATGCACGTTATTCAACAATATTCAACGGTTACCAGCGAGTCAGCTCTGCGGCATCATCTAGAGAAATTTGTACAAGAGTCCTGCTCGCCAACGGCATCTATCATGTCTCAAAAAGAGAAAAAGCCAAAAGAACCTGCAATGCTGTTGGATATGATGCGTCCAGAATTGATACAATTAAACAAAAAAGCCAGAACGTGGGAAGAGGCCTTTTATCTCGCAGCCAATCCATTGATTGAAAGAAAGATCATCACTAGAAATTACATCGATTCGATCATTCAACAAACCAGATCAGAAGGTGCTTATATGGTGATAGTCGATCAAGTTGCCTTACCGCATACGGTTCCTGAAGCAGGTGCAAAAAAACTTGGCATGGGATTGACAACGTTAGAATCTGAAGTATATGTCTTAGGAACGATTCCTGTAAAGTACATCTTTACTCTTTCTGCGTTAGACAGCAAGCAGCATCTAAATGCGATGACTCAGTTTATTACCCTTATTGAATCCAAAGACTTTTTTCGAGAATTAGAAAAACATGAATGTCCGGAAACAGTTTATCACTGGTTTGCAGAGATTTTACGTACTGCTGTTGTATAAATTTTTTCGAAAAAACTGTAAGTATTATAGAATAAAGCATATACTCTTTGGTCTTTATTGAGAGAAGCGTGCGAAGGGGAGTAATTTGCCTTCATCGTTTGCTGCTGTTCATCCGAAAGCGAGGGATGTCATCCAGAACTGTTAACAGCCGAAGGATTATCTAATGATACTAATTTATGCCGTTTGAGGTTAGTCCAGTTCTACAAGAAAGATTCATTCGGAAATCAGCTACCATAGAAGTGGAGAAACAGTTCGATCACGATCGGGCTGTTTTTTATGCTTTATGAAATGACCTATTAAGGGGCTAAAAAGTATAGTATAATTATTTAATAAAAAGATATTATTTAGTGAATGTTGTGCGAAAGGGAATAGAAGCACTCTCTTTCGATTGTAATAGAATAAAAATTTGGGAAAAAGGACATTGAAAGGGTGGGTTCATGAGACAGCAACGAAGACAGGAACATCAGAAAAGGCAGCGGATCATTGCTGGGTTAAGTGTAGCATTATTGGCAATCACATTCGGAGTGATTTATCTAGTGATTCAAGCGACAAGCATCCCCGAACAGCGTCTTACCGCAGAATCGACAAAACCGACTAAGCCAATGCAAGAATCAAGTAGTTCTACCGAAACAAAGCCAGAAGTAAAAACCATCACAGTGACAGCTAGTGGCGATATGCTCTATCATACACCTGTTTATTTAAGCGCTTACGATGGAAAGCGTTATGATTTTGACAATGATTTTGAGCAAGTCAAACCGTTAATTGCATCGGCGGATCTTGCTCTGGGTGATTTTGAAGGAACCATCAATCCTAATAAACCACTTGGCGGTTTTCCCTTATTCAACGCGCCTATCGATGCCGTTGCCAGCATCAAAGACGCTGGCTTTGATGTGATCGATCTTGCTCATAATCATATCTTAGATACGGGAATCGAAGGAGTCAAAACAACGGCGGCTGCTTTTCACGATCAAGGGTTGGCAACGATTGGTGTCACGGTCGACAATAGTGGAATTTTGGTCAAAGAAGTCAACGGGATCAAAGTTGCTCTCTTGGCCTATGCCTATGGCTTCAATGGACTTGAAGAAAGCTTAACTCAAGCAGAGTATGACACTTATTTGAAAGACTTGTCCCTCGATAAAGTGGAAGCAGAGATCAAAGAAGCGGAAACCTTGGCGGATATCACCATCGTGATGCCTCAGTCTGGTGTCGAGTATTCTTTAGAACCAACGGAAGAACAACAAACTGTTTATCGGAAGATGATTGATTTTGGTGCTGATATTATTTTCGGCGGCCATCCGCATGTAGCAGAACCAACCGAAATCATCGAAAAGGACGGTGAAAAGAAATTTATCATTTATTCAATGGGGAACTTATTGTCGAATCAACGTTATGAAACCGTCAATAACAACTATTGGACCGAACGCGGCGTCATTCCAGAAGTTGAGATCACCAAACAGGGAGCTCGGACCTATTTAAGTAAGATTGCCTTACATCCAACTTGGGTCTCCAAAGAGCCGATCCCTGATCGTACCTATTATGATCCAGAATACGGCGTCTTACAGGCCTTTGATTTTCAAGTTTACTTGGCCGAAGATTATCTACCGGATGGACAATACGCCAAACGTGTTCCTGAAGAAAAACGACAGCGCATAGAAACCGCCTACCATGAAATGCTGGAGCTGTTAGATTTGAAGTGGGAGCAGCAAAAAGAAAATCAAAATGACTAATAAGGCAACCTGACCAACAGGTTGCTTTTTTATTAGCTCTCGAGAAAACGAATCATGAAACGAATGGTGCTCCTTCCAACAAAACATGACAGTAGACTATCATTTATGAACAAAAAATGACACCTCAAGCTGATAAAAATAAGTAATAATGTCAACATAAAGCATTCAGAAATGAGTCGGAAAGGATTCAGTAGATGATTTCTGAATAAAAGGGAAAGAAAGCAGGATGTGTCATGAGAATTATTATACTGACGAAAAATATATCATATGAGATTGATTTGCAGCGGGAGTTACAGATTTTGAGTCATGAAGTGTTCGTAGGGAAAAATACAGAAGAGGCGGAATGGTTGATAGAAAGCGCCAAATTATTTGACTGCTTATTTGTCAGTGAAACGATTGCAGATCCAGAATTTTTATTGATCAATCAGGCGTTGGCTCCTTATTATCAAAAACGAATCGTCCGTATCTTGCCAGGGAATATTGAACAAGAAGGTAGGATGGAAAAAGCTGAAAATGCCACGTACCTGAATCGCTCTTTTGTCGAGCTGAGAGAATTTTTGGCTGCACTACCACCAATTAGTCGTAAGTTAGAAAAAGCATCCGTCACGAAAGAATCCTTTCCTAAATTTCTTAGTCTACAAGAACAGATCTTTTTTAACAATTTAGGAGAAGAGCAATTTATTAACCGAGAAGACCTGTGTTGGAAAATTTGGGGAAATGGTGGAACAAACTCGAGAAAATCTCAGTTGTCGATATTAGCGAAACGAATCAATGAAAAATTAGATGAATACGACTACACTGAAAAACGGGTTCGTACCGCTTGGGGCAAAGGCTATATCTTACAATAAAAAGAAAATTGTGTGATCAAAAGAGCATCGAAGCCTTATTTCTCACGAATAGACCTCTTTGTAGCTTCGACTGCTTTTCAGGTAGAAACGACTCTGTTTTCAAATTGAGTCGTTTTTTATATAAAAATATTAGTATTAAATAAATGATGGTATCGAAAATTATGATAATGCTTTTTTTTAGTGTTAAAATAGAGATAATCAGTAATGAAAAGGAATACTACAGGATTTAAAAAGCACTTTGGAGAAACGTGCTGTAGTATCTTTCAGAGGAGGAAATGTCGTGAAGAAGATTGAGTGTGTGATATTTGATTTAGACGGAACCCTATTAGATTCGAGAGAATGCAGCATCAAGGCGACAAAAGCAGCTTTTACAGAGATGGGACTCAAAGTACCGAGTGAGGTAGTCATTGAACATTACATGGGGATACCGATCGAAGAATCGTTTTTTAAAATGTCAGAACAGCCATTGGATCAAGAAACAGCAACGGAACTGATTCGGGTTTTTCGTACCTATTATCAAACATACGAGGAAAGTACCTTGAACGTATTTCCTGAAATTCCCCATGTCCTAGAAATCTTAATGAAACGAAAGGTTCCTTGTTTCGTGGTTTCAAGTAAGAAGACAGCGGTCGTCAAACGAAATTTGGCTGCTCAGAACCTGGTGGCGTTCTTTGAAGAAATCATCGGCTCAGATGCGGTGTCCCACTACAAGCCTCATCCAGAAGGAATCAATAAAGTAGTAACTCAGTATCAGTTTGATCCGACAAGGACGATCATGGTAGGAGATGCTATTTTTGATATCCAGATGGGCAAAGCAGCCGGTGTCAAAACCATCGCTGTTACCTGGGGCAGCCACGATGCGAAAAAACTTTCCGCTGAAAAACCAGATGCTTTGGCAGAAGCGCCGCAGGATATTTTAGATTATATCTATGCTTGATCTATTTTTACTGATACAGTTTAAAAATCATTTCTATTTTTGATCTGTAGCGTGAAAAATAGAATGGACTGAACGTCTTCTTCCAGCAGTATATTTGAGGTTTCGACCAATGATCGATAGATTCGATTATTGGTTTTTTTTGTTGGTATGGATATGGGGCGTCTATTTACATGAAGCAACAATTTTAGCTATCTGTTGATTTTTGTGGATATTATAGTCATTTTCTTGTCATTAGAGACGATCTAGTTGCATTCGGGCACTACTTTTTAGCAGAAGGGAACGGGGCCGCCTCTTTTTCACTCTTATTTCTTTTATTTAATAAAAAGTAATTATAAGAGAATCTGAAAGGGAAACTATAATAGGCGTAACTGATTTTCTTAATGTGTCTGCATTGGTAAGAGCTAAAGACCCAATCATTTTTAGTGGTTTTTGGACAGCAAAGCTTCAATTAAAAAAACTATCGGAAGAAAATCAAAGCGAGCAGAAGGGATAGCGCTACTTTCACCAAAAAAAAATAGATGTAAAGGAGTAAGGATATGATATCAGAAAATATCAAGGAACCGAAAGACTATTTGTGTTATTCAAAAGAAGTGTTGCTAAGTTTAGGGGTAATGACAGATTTCCCCAAAATTTTTCATTTTTATCAAGAACTCTGCAATGAATTTGAGTACATTTATTATGATCGATCAAAAAATTTATTTGATCAGCTCAAAGCACTTCTAGCAATAGATGCGCAGATTCAAATTTTACTGGAACTTTTTGAAAATAGTAGAACAAACCTATGCAAAGAGTTTTGTATGGATGAGCATGAAATTATTTGTATGATCAAAAATGATAAAAAATCTTATTATCGCGAGCTTACAGGTCAAAAAAACAATCAAGTACCAAAATGGAGTTTAATTTATTTAAGTGAGGAGTAAGCATATTTTAGGATAATTCAACCATCTCAAGAAAGAACACATGGAGCAATAACGCGATGAACACGGGAGTAGAGGAATAGAAAGAGGGATCACAATAACAGAATCCCATCTTATGATCTAGTAAAATAGTCTAGCGCACTTTCCTTGTGATTTGTTATACTAATTCTAAGGAGCTGATCTTGACACCTTGTGTTCGGCAAGTACGTTCATGTGAGCGCTTTATTGATTGAGTGAGAAAAGAGGGAATGATTTGACGAAAAAAATTGTCTTTTTAGATGTAGATGGAACATTATGTGATGATGCTGGAAATGTACCAGAAAGTGCACGCCAAGCGATCACAGCGGCACATAAGAAAGGCCATGAATTTTTCTTATGTACCGGTCGTTCAAAGGCCGAAATTACAGAAGACGTGTTGGCACTGCCCCTAAGTGGGATGATTGGTGCCGGCGGCGGTTATTGTGAGGTGCATAATGAGGTGATTTTGCACAAAGTTTTTGAAAAAGAAGCTTTATTAAGATTGATTGATTTCTTAAAAGAAAACCAAATCGAGTATTACTTGGAATCGAACCAAGGTTTATTTGCAAGTACCAATCTAAGAAATCGTTTGCTGGAGATCGTCTTAGCAGGTGAGTCTGTTGAAAGTGAAGCAGGAAAACAACGCGTTCAAACTATTCAGTGGTTCCTTGATTTACTGATTGAGGACGAAGCGAAAATCGATTACGATGACGTGAACAAAGTTTCCTTCATCAATCATTCCATTCCTTATGAACAGGTCCATGACCAATACCACGAACAATTCCAAATGATTCGAAGTACGGTACCTGTTTTTGGCAAAGATAGCGGCGAGATCGGCATCAAGAATATCCACAAGAAAACAGCCATCGATTTTCTCTTGAACCATCTAGGGATCGATAACAAAGATACCTTGGCGTTTGGTGACGGCCATAATGATGTCGAAATGTTTGAAGCTGTTGCGACGGGAATTGCAATGGGCAATGCCTGTGAACAGCTATTGGCAGTAGCTGACGAGGTGACGGCTCGACCAGAAGACGGCGGGATTGCGCAAGCGCTCCAAAAGCACGGCCTCGTGTAGCTACTAAAAAACATGATTAGCACATGCTTTTTTATGCTAGTCAGGTTTCATAGCAACAAAGTTCAGAAGACCTGTAAAGTGATCGACAGAGTAGTTTTTTGCTTCATTCTTGTGAAGAAGACTCTGATTAGAAAGAAGTACTATCAGTGACTATACAACATACAATAGGTAAAAGGGGACAGAAGCCGAATTCTGTGCCTCTTTTTTTATTTCTAGATAAGATTTAACTGGGGACAAGACATGCACCCCAATATTGGAAACGGATACGTTATAATTTAGATACAATCAAACTTGGCCAAGGGAGATTAAAAAAATGGATAATAATCGATTGAATTTCATTTATAAGTTAAATCATATTGTGAACGAAAATGAAGTAGGGACGGTTGAATTTGAACTTGCTAAATTTTTCTTAGAGAACTTCAAAAGCGTGACTCGATGGAACATTTATCAGATTGCAGAAGAGCAGCATGTATCGCGGGCCTCCATTCGACGATTTGCGAAACAATTGGGCTACGAGAACTTTTTAGATATGAAAAAAAACGCGGAAACTTTTGATGATGGAATCAATGAATTTCTAAAGTTTTACGGCTACTCTGATTTTTTGCCTAAGCTTCAAGCCAATATTACTTCGCTAATGGAAGAATTAAGTCTGCGGTTTAATACACAAGAAGTCGATCGTCTTGTCCGATTAATCAATGATAGCCGGGAAGTTATGATTTTGTGTTCAAGCAATATTACTGGTAGTGTAAAAACTTTCCAGCAGCGAATGGTTATCTTTGGTAAAAGAATTACTTTATTAACATCAAAGAGCGATCTGACATTAGCCTTGGAACATTGCCAAGATCCCTTGATCATTGTTTTTTCGCTATCGGGTCTCTTCGTCTCTTCTATGCTTGAAATACTAAAAGAGGTCAAGGCACCAACGATTTTGTTTACAAATAATAGAAACCCGATCTATAACCGCTATTTTGATAAATTGTATCATTTAAGTTCACAAACACATGAGAAAGAAATCACTGAGCTGCTTTACTATACGTATGGCATTGATTTCGTACTTGATCTACTATTCAATGGTTATTTACTTAAATTTAAGAGAGAAGGCAATGGGCATGCATTATAAAGATAAACCACTATTTCCAAAGGATTTTTTATGGGGCGCTTCAAGTGCTGCGTGGCAAGTTGAAGGGGCTGTAGCAGAAGATGGGCGTTCAACTGCGATCATCGACTTAAACAGCAAAAAGAAAAAGCCCTATACAGATAATTCGATTGCCGCTGATCATTACCATAAATACAAAGAAGATGTCCAATTAATGGCTGATGCGGGCTTTACTTCATATCGCTTTTCGATTGCTTGGCCTAGGATCTATCCTGATAATTCAGGGGTGCCCAATCAATTAGGCATTGACTTTTATAATCAGCTGATTGATGAATTAGTTGAACATGGCATTACTCCAATCGTCACTTTGTATCACTACGATATGCCAGTCTGGGTTGACGAAGAATTTAATGGTTGGTACGACCGAGGCATCATTGATGCATTTGACCAATATGTTAGAACCTGTTTTGAGTCATTCGGCGATCGTGTGAAATACTGGCTGGCAATTAATGAGCAAAACATGCAAATTGTCTATGGAGACTGGTTAGGAGTATGCAAATACCCAGAGACTTGGTTTGAAGATAAGTGGAAAGTCAATCATATTATGAACCTATGTCATGCAAAAGCGGTGATTGCGTGTCATGAATTGGTTGAAGACGGCAAGATCGGCCCGGTTCCTGGGATGGTTCCGTTTTATCCTGAGTCAGCAAAACCAGCAGATCAGATTGCAGCGATGAATGCAGAAGAACTGACGGAAAAAATCTGGAATGATTTTAATGCAAATCGTGAATACAATGGTTTTATTAAACGTTATTGGAAAGAAAATAATATTGATCCCGATATTCGCCCTGGGGATATGGAATTGGTTGCACAAGCAAAAATCGACTTTTTCGGCATCAACTGTTACCGTAGCAACGTAGCGAAGGAGTCACCAGTGGCATCCGATCATCAAGAAATTGGGTTGAACAAATCGGGGAAAAAAGGGGAATTTGTTTACCCAAATTATCCAGGGATTTTTGCGCAAACGGTCAATCCTTTTGTCGAGACAACCGATTGGGATTGGGAGATCGATCCAGTTGCTATGCGTTACTTGTTACGCTATATGGAAGACCACTATCATTTACCAATGGTGATTACTGAGAATGGCTACGGGGCGCATGAGACGCTGGGTGAGGATGGACAAGTACATGATCAAGAACGAATCGATTTTTTAAATGATCAGATTTATCAAGTCGGATTGGCGATTGAAGATGGCGCAAAAGTCTTTGGTTATAATCCATGGTCCTTTACTGATCTTTTGAGTACAGGCAATGGGATGGCGAAGCGATATGGACTTGTCTATATCAATACAACTGATGAAGACTTACTGGATTTACGTAGAATCCCGAAAGATTCTTACTATTGGTATAAAGAAGTGATCCAATCAAATGGTCAAACGTTAGCACGTCCAAAAGGATGAGAAATGAGCGATAGAAGAAAGAGCTTCTATCGCTCCAAAAACTACTTTAATGAAAGCGGTTTATAAAATAAAGTGAGGATGAATCACTATGTCAAACTATCATGAACTGGTTGCGTATATTATAAAAAATATCGGAGGAATCGAAAATGTTCAAACAGTCAATCACTGTGCTACTAGGCTTCGTCTACAGCTAAGTGATCCGACCGCTTTTGATGACAAGCAATTAAAAGAAAACAAACTCATTTTGGGCACAGTGAGAAGAGGACATGAAGTTCAACTGATCATCGGTCCGGATGTGCCAAAAGTGTATGCAATTTTTACAGAAGAGCGAAATCAAATGAATGGTCAGGCGAAGGAGGAACGAAAAACGAAGCGCACCCTCAAAGACTACGGCTTACTGATTGTCGATTTTATCAGTGGAACCTTCGTTCCGGTTCTGCCCGTATTGGTAGCTGCTGGGCTGGTATCGGCGGTATTGAATATTGGTGTGACCTTTTTCGGACTTGCAGCTGACAGCGGGACCTACACGATTTTAAATGCCATCAACGATGCGGGTTTTTATTTTCTGCCGATTTATATTGGGTATAGTGCTGCTAGAAAACTTGGTATCAATGGTTTGATGGGTATGTTCCTAGGTGCGATCCTCGTCCACTCATTGATCAATGGCGTGGAAGGATTGAATTTCTTAGGAATCGTTATCCCAACGATGAGCTATAATACAACGACTATTCCCGTAATATTTGGTGTTTTGTTTATGGCGGTAATGGATCGAATCGGGGATAAGTGTATTCCGCAATCGATCAAGTATTTCGTCAAGCCATTATTAGTTATTTTAATTACAGTGCCTGTCACATTAATTGTATTAGGGCCAATTGGAAATGCAGTGGGCGGATACATTGCTAGTGGGTTGAGCTTTTTATACGACAAACTCGGTTGGTTTTCAGTTGGTGTCTTAGGAGCAATGACTCCGCTATTGGTCATGACCGGCACCAATCAAGCGTTGTTCCCCTTGGTCTTTGCTATGTTAGGGGACTACGGCTATGATTCATTTGTTATGCCGGCTATGCTAGCAGCTAACGTTGCCGTGGGTGCATCAGCCTTAGCTATTTCTTATACAGAAAAAAATACTGAAAAACGAGCATTGGCTCTTTCTTCAGGACTGACTGGTGTGATGGGGATCACCGAGCCGGCTATTTTTGGCATCTTGATCAACTATCGAAGTGCTTTTATAGGAGCGATTCTAGGTGGTGCAGTAGGTGGGATCATGGCAGGATTTGTTCAACTAAAACAATATGCAGTTGTTTCACCAGGTCTGGTTGCGATCCCGACTTTTATCCCGACAGATGGTTCTGGATTCAATAGCAATTTTTGGTTTGCAATTGTCGTCATTCTTCTAGCAGTATGCGTTTCTTTTACTACAACGATTCTCTTAGAACGAAAAAGAGTTCAAGTAAGTCAAATGAGTAAAGCCGAAGATGCTTTGAAAGTCAGCAGTCCAATATCGGGAAGCGTTGTTTCCCTTGAGACAGTCAAGGACCCGATGTTTTCGGAAAAAATGATGGGGGACGGAGTGGCGATCATTCCTTCTGATGAGACCATAGTCGCTCCTTTTGATGGTTATGTGATTATGACTACACCCACCAAGCATGCGATTGGCTTAAGAGGTGAAAATGGGGTCGAACTTTTGATCCACATCGGGATCGACACGGTTCATTTAGATGGAAAAGGATTTACTCTTTATGTAGCTGAAAATCAATACGTTAAAGCTGGAGAAAAACTGATTTCTTTTGACGAAAAAGAAATCAGTGCAGCAGGCTATGATCTAACGATCCCCATCATTGTCACAAACACAGCTGATCATGAACCATTTGCTCAGACGATACAGCAAAAAGTAAATAGCAGCGATTATATATTTTCAGTTCAATAATGGGTTCCCAATCATTTCTTTTTCAAGCTTCTTAACGCGGACATCAACTATACCTTCAAGTGAAAGCCCTGTCCTGAATTTTCAGCAGGGCTTTTTTATTTGATGCCCTTTCTTTGTCTCTACCAATGAATTGTATCGAAAAAATCCAGAATATTTCGAAAAATAACATTGCTTATTTATGGCAAAACCATTAGTATTATTAGAAAAACTGATGGTGAATCGATGATAAAGCGTGGCTTTAACAGTGAGAAAGCCGGATCAGTGGCATGAAATAGGAGTGATAAGTGTGGAAGAGTTATGGAATGTATTGAAACCAGCCGAACAAGTCGAACTGAAATTAAGAAAATTGTATACGCAGCATCATTTTTCACCTTATCACTCGAACAACTTTGAAGAGTATCGCAACTATCAGCAAAATGATCAGTTTTTGCGTGGTTCTTCCATCATCACATTTACAGGCACGGATGGCAGGACGATGGCTCTAAAACCCGATGTTACCTTGTCGATTGCCAAAAATACACCGTCTGGAGAGGCGCGTAGAGTGTATTACGTGGAAGATGTCTATCGACAGGATCGTCAAGCTGGGGAATACCAAAAAATAGATCAAATCGGTTTGGAGCTCATTGACCAAATCACGTGGGAAGATCAACTGGAGGTTGTAAAACTGGCGTGGGAAAGTTTGGCTCAGGTGGGAAAAGGGACCTTAGATCTGTCCCATATGGGGATTTTGGACGGTATCTGCCAACGCTTCCCCGAAGCGGATCGACAAAAGGTACTGCACTGCCTGCGGGACAAGAGTTCTCATGGCATGGATGCACTGACTGAAAAGGCTGGCTTATCAGCAACAGAAGCTGAAAAATTAGCGAAACTGGTACGTTTGTCAGGTGATTTTGAAACCAAGTATCAAAAAGCCAAAGAGCTGCTGGCAGAATATCCCCAAGCACAAGCTGGTTTAGCAGAACTGAACCAACTGTATCAAGCTCTGCAAAAAGAACAACTGTCAGCCTCCATTCGGATAAGGTTGGATTTTTCGATTTTAAATGATGCCGATTATTACAGTGGTTTGCTGTTTCAAGGATTTATCGAAGAAGCAAGAGAGACGATTTTATATGGGGGCCGTTATGATCGCTTAATGAGTCGGCAAGGCAAAGCGCAAGGAGCGATCGGGTTTGGTATGAAGCTCAACCATGTAGGGCAAAAGTTGCCGACTGACAACGAAAGTTCAGGCTATTTGAACATTGCGCTGCCAAAAGGCCGCATGGGGGATGCCGTATACGATTTGTTCACGAAAGCCGGAGTCGCTGCGCAAGGCGTCTTTAAAGACAATCGCCAACTAATTTTTTGTGATGAAGAAAACAAGCTGCGCTTTTTCTTAGTCAAGCCTAGCGATGTAGCAATCTATGTGGAGCACGGAGTGGCGGATATCGGTGTCGTAGGCAAAGATATTTTAATGGAAAGCAAGGCGGAAGTCATCGAATTTCTTGATTTGCATATGGGGGTCTGCCGTTTGGCCGTAGCGGCGCGTAAGGATTTCGAGGAAGATTTCTCCCGACCGCTGCGGGTCTCTACAAAATATCCGCAGATCACTCGCCAGTTTTATCAAGGGTTAGGTCGCTCGGTGGAATTGATCCAACTGCATGGATCGATTGAATTGGCCCCTTTATTAGGTCTCTCCGATGTGATCGTTGACATCGTCGAAACGGGGACGACACTAAAGGAAAATGATTTAGAAGTGATCCAAGACATCGCGCCGTCTTCAGCGCGCTTAGTGATCAACCACGCCACGTGGCGTTTCAAGCAAGAACGCATTCAAACAGTGATTGAGAAGGTGAGGGAGCAATTATGAGAATTTTTTCGACCCAAAAAGATACGATCGAAACGATTGTGGCAAGGAAACAGTCGGAAACGAAAGATGTTTCAACCATTGTCGCCCAAATCATTGCCCGTGTTCAGCAGCAAGGAGATCAGGCGTTGTTTCAATTAATTGAGGAAATCGATCAAGTGACCTTGTCTTCCTTAACCGTCAGTCCAAGGGAGATAGACGCGGCTGTCCATGCCGTCTCACCCGAGCTGCTTAATGTGATGGAACAGGCGAAAGAAAACATTTTGGCATTTCATCAAAAACAAGTCCAGCAAGGCTTTGTCTTAACGAAGGAAAATGGCGTTGTGATGGGACAGCGGGTCTTACCATTAACAAAAGTCGGGGTCTATGTTCCTGGCGGCACAGCAGCTTATCCAAGTACGGTTTTGATGGATGTCCTGCCGGCAAAAATCGCCGGGGTCAAAAAAATCGTTATGATCACACCGACGGACAGTCAGGGAAAAGTTCCGGCTGCTATTTTAGCGGCAGCTTCCGTTGCCGGAGTGGATGAAATCTACAAAGTCGGTGGGGCCCATGGCGTAGCGGCATTGGCTTATGGAACAGAAACAATTCCCAAAGTCGACAAAATCGTCGGACCGGGAAATATTTATGTCGCCACAGCGAAAAAAATGGTGTACGGCGAAGTTGATATCGATATGATCGCAGGGCCCAGCGATGTGCTGATCCTCGCTGATGCCAGCGCAAATCCTCGCTGGCTGGCGGCGGATCTTTTGGCACAAGCCGAGCATGATCCCTTAGCGCAAGCCATCTTAGTCACAACAGAAGCAGCTTTGATTGAAGAAGTCCAAGCCGAGCTTGAGTTGCAGCTGAAGCAACTGCCCCGCAAAGACATTGCTGCTGCGGCGCTTGAATCTAGCGGAAAGCTGATTCTGGTCAAAGATTTGACCGAAGCACTTACCATTACCAATCAAATTGCTCCAGAACACCTTGAATTAGCGGTGGCTGATCCTTTTGCATTATTGGGACAAGTAGAAAATGCGGGCAGTGTCTTTTTAGGTCACCATACACCGGAAGTACTGGGAGATTATTTTGCTGGACCAAATCATACCCTACCGACAGAAGGGACAGCTCGTTTCTATTCGCCGTTATCAGTGGATGATTTTATTAAGAAAAGCAGTTATTTGTATTACCCAGAGGCAGCCATGAAAGCAGCTGGTCCAGCTGTAGCGTTGTTCGCGGAAACCGAAGACTTGATCGGCCATGCCCGTTCGATCAATGTACGAAGAGAGGGAGAAAAATGACCTTTTTACATCAAAAGTATCACAAGCTGACTCCTTATACACCGGGGGAACAAGTAGATGAGCAAGTCGTTATTAAACTGAACACCAATGAAAGTCCTTATCCGCCAGCGCCAAGTGTTCAAGCAGCGGTTGCTGATGCCGCCCAAAAGCTGAATCGTTACTCGGATATTGCTGCTGAAGTGGTGACAAACCCTCTGGCTGCCTATCTTGGCGTTACGCCAGCCCAACTGTTTCTCGGTAATGGCAGTGACGAAGTCTTGTCCTACCTCTTTCAAGGCTTCACGGAAAACGGCATCGCCTTTCCCGATGTGACCTACGGGTTTTATCAAGTATATAGTGCCTTGTACCAAGTCGCTGCTACCGTTGTTCCGCTGCAAGAAGATTTCTCAATCGCGTTAACGGACTACGATTCACTCAAAGGGACCGTCATTTTTGCCAATCCCAATGCCCCGACTGGGGTTTATCAAGAACAAAGCGAAATCTGTGCCTTTCTAAAACGGCATCCCGATCGCTTAGTGATAGTCGATGAGGCCTATATCGATTTTGGCGGCTCTTCAATGGTTTCTTTGATCGATCAATACCCAAATCTCTTGGTTGTGGGGACGTTTTCGAAATCTCGGCAGCTGGCAGGAGCACGCTTAGGCTTTGCGGTTGCCAATGAAGGACTGATCCAAGACTTGAATCGGTTGAAATTTAGCTTGAATCCGTACAATGTCAATAGTTTGACCCAAGCCGCTGGTGCAGCCGTTTTGCAGGAACAAGCGTATGTCGATGAGAAAATCCAAGCAACGATCCACGTGCGTGAGTGGAGCAAGCAAGCCCTAGCGAAATTCGGCTTTGAGCAGACCGACAGCCAAGGGAATTTTTTGTTTGCAAGGCACCCTGCGATTGCCGGTGAAGAGTTGTATCAGGCACTGAAAGAGCAGAAAATCTTCGTCCGCTGGTTCAATCAGCCCCGCATCAAAGAGTATTTACGAATTACGGTAGGAACGAAGGCCCAGATGGAACGACTGATGACGGTGCTAACAACGATCATAGAAGAGGTGAAGGAATGAGAAAAGCAGAAGTTACCCGCAATACGACGGAAACCAAGATCCACCTGCAGTTGACGATCGATGGTACTGGTCAGCAATCAATCAAGACTGGTGTGGGGTTTTTAGACCACATGCTGGAATTATTTGTCCGCCACGGTCGCTTTGATTTGACGTTGGTTTGTGATGGCGATACAGAAGTGGATGCCCATCACACAACAGAAGACGTTGCCATCGCCATTGGCCGAGCGTTTTCAGAAAGTCTTGGGGAGCGACGAGGCATCAAACGCTATGGTAGTATGCTGCTGCCGATGGACGAAGCCTTAGTTATGACAGCGATCGATATTAGCGGTCGCGGCATGGCAGTCGTAGAGTTGGCGATACCGAGTGAAAAAATCGGGCAGCAGTTTGATACGGAGTTGGTTGAAGAATTCTTCATTGCTTTTGCCCGTGAATTAGGTGCTACGATTCATCTCCATCAAATCGCTGGCAAAAACAGCCACCACATTGTGGAAGCTTGCTTTAAAGGGTTTGGGCGTGCTTTAGGTGAAGCGGTGGCGATCAATCAAGCAGCCCCAGATGAGATCCCTTCAACCAAAGGGACGATTCAGTGATTCATGAGGGGGAAAATGATTACGTATCTTCCACACAGAGGGATGAGATAAGGAAAGGGGCGTATTATGTTAGCAATCATCGACTATGGGGTCGGCAATTTGTTCAGCTTGTCTCGTTCGCTGGACTTCTTGGGTGTTGAGTGCCGAATCACGCGTTCACTAGCAGAATTAAAAGCTGCCGACCGCATTCTTTTACCCGGCGTAGGCGCTTTTGGCGATGCCCGCCAAAAGTTAGCAGAGTTGTCGCTGATCGAACCGATCCAAGAATTGGCAGCAGCTGGCAAACCCTTTTTAGGCATTTGTTTAGGGATGCAGCTGTTGTTTGATAGCAGTGAGGAGTTTGGCACACATGAGGGGCTCGGTTTGATTCCAGGACGGATCGTTTCCATGCAATGCGCCTTTGAAGAAGCCAAACTGAATCTGAAAGTGCCGCAGATTGGTTGGAATCGTTTGACTGTCAGAAAAGAAAGTCCCCTCGTCAGCGGGCTAGGGGAACAAGACTTTGTCTACTATGTCCACAGTTATTTTGCTACTGATTGCCAAGAGTATGTCGTGGCAGACAGTGACTATGGTCTAGCAATTCCCGGTATCGTGCAAAAAGACAATGTCTTCGGCACTCAGTTTCACCCAGAAAAAAGCGGGGCAGTCGGGTTGAAGATTTTAAAAGCATTTACGGAGGTGCCGCTATGAAAATTTTTCCAGCAATCGATCTGTTAGATCAAAAAGTGGTCCGTTTGTACCAAGGAGACTATGAGCAAAAAGAAGTGTTTGGGGACGATCCAGTGGCATTTGCTCGTTCCTTTGAAGAAGAAGGTGCCAACTATCTGCACCTCGTCGACTTAGATGGTGCCAAAGCCGGCAAACTCCATTACTTTGATGTCGCAAAAAATATCGTCCAGCAGACCAATCTGTTTGTCGAAGTTGGCGGCGGGATTCGTGAGGAAGAAACGATCCAACATTGTTTGGCAGCAGGCGTTCATCGGGTGATCCTCGGCACGATTGCCCAGAAAGACCCAGCATTCACAAAAGCGATGCTCAAGAAATACGGCAATAAGATCGCCATTGGAGTCGATGCCAAGGAAGAAAAAGTGGCAGTGGAAGGCTGGCTCGAGAAAACGGCAACAGACGCGTTTACTTTTTGCCAACAATTGGTGGCATGGGGCGCGCAAACGATCATCTTTACCGAAATCTCCCGTGACGGTACAGGAGAAGGCATCAATCTGCCCTTATACGAAAAACTCAATCAATTGGATTGCGACATCGTGGCTTCTGGCGGCGTGGCTTCATTGGCAGATATCAAAGGATTAAAACAGTTGGGGATCTCTGGCGTGATCGTCGGGAAATCCTTATATAACGGCAGTCTCCAATTGGCCGATGTCTTAGCAGCAGGGGAGGAAAGGTCATGATCGCCAAACGAATCATTCCTTGCCTTGATGTGCGAGATGGGCGAGTCGTGAAAGGGGTCAACTTTGCTGGCTTAAAAGATGTCAATGATCCGGTGACTTTGGCGCGTTTTTACAATGAACAAGGCGCCGATGAGCTGGTTTTTTATGACATTACTGCTTCTGCAGAAGAACGCGGCTTATTCACGGACATTTTGCAGCGCGTGGCGTCAGAAGTGTTTATTCCTTTGACGGTGGGCGGTGGCATCAATCAAGTAGCAGATTTTGAGCGAGTCTTAAACTGTGGCGCCGACAAAGTCAGCGTCAATTCGGGAGCGCTTCGCCGACCAGAGCTGATCGCAGAAGGCGCGAAACGCTATGGCAGCCAGTGCGTTGTTTTATCCGTTGATGTTCGCCGTGTCGGTGAGAACTGGCATGTGTTTGCCAAAGGCGGACGGGAAGATACAGGCTTAGAAGCATTGGCGTGGATTCACCAAGCTGAGCAGTTAGGTGCTGGTGAACTAGTCATCAACAGCATGGATACCGATGGCGTGAAGCAGGGGTTTGATCTCGACTTGCTGAAAGCTGTCAGCGAAATCACCAAATTACCGATCGTCGCATCCGGTGGTGCTGGCAAAAGTGCCGATTTTATCGAGCTGTTTCAATTGCCAAATATTGAAGCAGGGTTGGCAGCCTCGATTTTTCACTATGGCGAGGTAAAAATCCCAGAGCTAAAAAAACAATTACAGGCCGTCGATATTCCCGTACGAACCGTATAGCGTTGGCGTTTTGACAGGCAATAGAAGGAGTGGATAACATGGTGCAAGTACGATTTGATAAACAAGGATTGGTTCCAGTGATCGTGCAAGATGTGGAAACGAATGAAGTTTTGACCTTGGCTTATATGAACCAAGAAAGTTTGACCTTGACCTTGAAGGACCGATTGATGACCTTTTATTCCCGCAGTCGCCAAGAATTGTGGCGCAAAGGAGAAACTAGCGGCAATTACCAGCATTTAGTATCATTGACCGCAGATTGCGATCAAGATGCCTTAGTCGCCAAAGTAAAAAAAGACGGACCCGCTTGCCATACAGGCACAGAAAGCTGCTTTACAGAGGTGCTTTATGGTACAAAATCCTCTCCAACCATCGATGCGTTGTATGAGCTGATAAAAGGTCGTAAAGATACGCCACAAGAAGGCAGCTATACCAGCTACTTGTTTGAAAAAGGCAGTGAAAAAATCTTAAAAAAAATCGGCGAGGAAGCAACCGAGGTCGTAATTGGGGCGATGAAGGAAGACCGTCAAGAAACCGTTTATGAGATTGCTGATTTGGCGTATCATACATTGGTTTTAATGGCAGAAATGGGGATTGATTTAGCGGCTATTCGCCAAGAGCTTGCCAAGCGTCATGTTGTGGATAAGAAAGTCAAACAAGAGCGGATGCAATAACGGTCAGGATTTTTCAGTAGAAAGAAAGTAGCTGACGATAAAAAAGAAGCCCTTCAGCTATTGCTTGAAGGGCTTCTCATCCGTGAGGAAAAAGTTGATCTGCTGGTTCTTTAAGTGAGCACATAAAATTGCTATTTGTTTTCTAACTCTTCGATCAATTCTTTCATTTCTTTGATTTCTTTTTCCTGTGCGTCGATGATTTTTTCTGCAAGTTCTTTTACTCTTGGATCAGACAAATCGGCATTTTTACTGGTTAGAATCGCAATCGAATGATGGGGAATCATGGCTTTCATCCAGGCTGTATCTCCCACGGCAGTTTGGCTTCTGACCATAAAAAGTGAACTAAAAAAGAGTGCAACACTGACAACTAGAATGCCGATATTCATTTTCTTTTTGTCATACATCTTCCACATAAACAATAGCATGATGATCGCCATCATCGCGCCCATCATAAGTGCCATAAACAGGCGGGTTTGGCTGAAAAAAATATGATCGAGGGCATAGACATTGAAATACATCATACAAAACATAATCACCGTCGATACCCCAATCATTACCAAAAATTTCCCATACTTCTTCATTTCTTTCCTCTCCCTTTTGTATACAAAATAAAAACAATAAAGCAATCCAAAACATCATCGTACCAGATGCTTTTTTTTGTTTATTGTTTTGTTAGAATAAATTTACTCCCTAAATCAAGTATAGCGGAGGAAGTAGAATGAGAGAATCGATATACATTTGAACGAAAACAATGGGTTCTTAGAGTAAAAAAGCGAAAACGGGATTACTCGTCTAGGTTTATTTGTTATAATCAACCTAAGAAATGGATGGTGTATAGAATGAATCACAATGATCGCTTGACGCGTTTACGCTATGCTTTGGATATCAAAGATACTGACATGGTGAAAATTTTTGAACTTGGCGGCGCTTCTTTCACGAAAGAAGAAGTAAGACAATTATTGAAGAAAAAAGACCCTGAGACCTACGAGATTGAGTGTACCAATGAAGCCTTTGAGCGTTTCTTAAATGGTTTGATTCGCTCGCAACGAGGAACAAAGTCAGATGCTGCAGAACCTGTCTTAGAGTTGAACAATGGCAATGTGAATAATTTGATGCTGAAGAAAATAAAAATCGCCCTTTCCCTAACAACGGATGAAATGCTGAACATTTTCGAGCAAGCGGGAGTTACGGTTTCAAAAGGTGAACTGGGCGCCATTTTACGCAAAGAAGGCCATCGCAATTACAAGCCATGCTTAGACAAATATGCCCGCAACTTTTTAAAAGGATTGACGATCGAGTATCGGGATAACTAGTAAAAAATCAATAATAGACTGAACTTACAATGGGGCGCCTAAAGAGATGCATGTTATGTGTCTCTTTTTATGTGTGTAAAAATAACAATTTAAATCAGTGATTGGAACACTGACCGAGTCCAAGCTTGGAGCATGAAGAAGCAGGTTAAGTGAACGATCTGTTTGTTTGAATAACCTGTTCGTTGAAACCTGACAAGTTTGGTCATTTCTGATACAAATGTTGACGTGTTCAGAATGATGAACCATGCAATACTATCAAAATGAACAGGAGCATCCTGTGTCTAAAAGTTGTAATTAACAAGTCATCACCATCATCAGAAGGCGAAGTTTGTAGATAGGTGAAAGATAGGAAAGCGTATCGTATTTAAACGAATATAAAAGGAGAATGTTATGAAAAGGAAATTTTGGGGCTATTTGTCATTGGCGATCTTGTTAAGTCAGCCTGTGTTGGCACCTTTGGCACAAGTTATGGCTGAGGAACAGGAAACCATTCCATCAAACAATGTATTGACTGGCGGAAATATTGGCGATTCAATTGAAGTTGTTCCTGAGGAGATCCCTAACTATACATTGAAGGAAGTTCAAGGAGAGGAAAAAATTGTCTTTAGCAATGTTCCGCAAACGGTCACGTATATCTATAGTCCTAAAATAGAAAGTAATGAGGAAAGAAAAATTGTCGCACGAGTCATTCACTATTTGCATGAAGACGGTACAGAAGCTGCTCCAGATAAAGTAGACACAGTTGAATTTACTCGAGAAGTAAGGACGAATCTAGCCACTGGCGAAGAAACGTTTGGTGAATGGCAAGCAAGAGATGATGATACGATATTTGATTTAGTCAAAAGTCCAGAGATAGTCAACTACTATGCAGATAGGGAGTTTATCGATGAAGTTATCGATGTAAAGGCCGATTCAGAAGATATTGAAGAATTTGTCATGTACTCGCCAAAGATAGTTGAATCTACGGAGACAAAAGAAGTCAAGCGAATGATCCATTATGTGTATGAAGATGGTAAAGAAGCCTCGCCAGACAAAGTAGACACGGTGACCTTTACACGCACAGTGACAACGAATGAAGCAACAGGGAAAAATACCTATGGTGAATGGCAAGCCCAAGATGATGATACAACGTTTGACGAAGTGTTAAGTCCAGAAATAGACAAGTACAATGCAGACCAAAAAATGGTTGATAAAGTCATTGATTTGACGGCAGAATCAGAAGATTTCGAAATAACCGTCACTTATTTGCCAAATATGATCGAATCTACGGAGACAAAAGAAGTCAAGCGAATGATCCATTATGTGTATGAAGATGGTAAAGAAGCCGCGCCAGATAAAGTAGACACGGTTACGTTCACTAGAATCGTCACCACCAACGAAGCAACTGGTGACAAGATCTATGGCGAATGGCAAGCCCAAGATGATGATACGATGTTTGATGAAGTGTTAAGTCCAGAAATTGACAAATACAATGCGGACCAAAAAACGGTTGATAAAGTCACAGGTCTGACTGCAGAATCAGAAGATCGCGAAGTGACTGTCACTTATTCGCCAAATATGATCGAATCTACGGAGACCAAAGAGGTCAAACAAACGGTTCATTATGTGTATGAAGACGGCAAAGTGGTGTCTTCATTAAAGGATTGGAAGAAGTTCCAAATGAATATCGGGAGTTAATGACTTTCCCAGCTTATAATGGGAAAGATTATAATACTTCTGGTTCTTATCCTGTAGGTCAGTGTACTTGGTATGCCTTTAATCGAGTCGCACAATTAGGTGGTCGTGTAGATGATTACATGGGAAATGGGGGAGATTGGGGAACTACTGGTCTTAGATTAGGTTATCAAGTTAGTCGAACCCCAAAAGCCGGGACCTTGATTTCTTTCAGCCACGGGACAGCGGGGTCGGATCCCAGGTATGGTCATGTCGCATTTGTAGAAGCGGTTGGACCGAATGGTATTTTAATTTCCGAAGCAAACGTTTATGGTGGTACAACGATTTCTTACCGAGTGATTGGCAATGATCTAGCTCGTTCCTCGTTGGTTCAATATATCACACCGAAATAAGTAATAATAAAAGAGGCAAGTAAAAGATGAATGAATCTTATTATGGAAAGGTGTAACTAAAAGAGTCAATAAGGAAATGAAGGTAGTAAAGCAGGAAGAGAAAATGCTCGATAGAACCTTAACATCAAAAGTCTTACAAGTATTAAAAGAAGAACGTCAGTTGCTCAAAATGAATGCTTAGTGGTATCGGCAGTGATGTAAAATAAAAGTAAAATGTTTAATAGTAGACTGGCGGTTATCAGTATTCTTTGGGGGATCTTCTCTTTCCAACTCGTTCGGATTCAAGGGGGATTCAATGAATCCGACGTTAATAGCATGTTTAAAATCACTTTTACATCTTGATCGTTTTTTGTTGATCAAGAGTGACTCCCATAATGAAGGAGATTTTTATTGGCTATTGTCGCTTCTTCATAAATTACATCTGGAAATTTTTTTTAAGAAGAGGTTTCAAGAGTATCATTCATACATTATCTCACCTATTAAACTACTTTATCGAGAGGCATGTATTTTATTAGCTTCCAAAAAAATGTTCACTATTTTTTGGTACGCATTAGAAAGAAATAATCACATAGAGAGGACCTTATGAATCATGCTATTCACAATGAAAGAAGAATATAGTAGCTATTATCAAAAAGAATTTGGGAATGCATCAAGAAAAGAAAAAGATTTGAAAGACTATTTAATTGATTTATTGCGGCGTTTAAACCAACTAACTGATGAAATCTCAAAAGAAAATTTTTGGAGTGTGCTGCCAAGAATTTTGGGAATTGATGCAAAATTAAACCTATTAGTTGAATTGATTAAATTTGAAGAACTACCAAGCGAAGAAATTATCCGTATCATTGAAAATGACTATCAAAGCTATTTTAAAGAACTATGTGGGTATGATTTAAGTATGGAAACGAGATATTCTTTAGTATTTAACGTCGCATAAATGTATTTTGTTTTTTTGCAAAAAATCGAAGTTGTCTGATGGAAATCCTTTATACTGATTCTGAGAAATTTTCTTAAGAATCAGTATAAAGGATATTTTGTTATCTTCTCGATTCACCAGTACCAGCAGCTCTATTCCTTTCCAACAACAGCCGTTTAATCTCCTCATAAATCTCTCCGGTCTCCGGTGTCGCACGCTGACGATTCTGAATGATAAAAAGATCACGATAGCGGTACTCTGGATCAAGTTCCTGCCAAGGCAACTCTTCTGGTAATGAAAGTTTCGAGATGATCGATTTGCCGATGTTTTGTTTTAGTAGGGACAAAATCACTTCGCTGTTATTGGCTTTGATGATTTGCGGATGCAAGTGCTGTGCGTACAGATAGGTTTCGTTAATGTAGTACATCCCCGAGTCGTTTTCCCGCAAGACCCAAAAATCAGAAGCGAGGTTGCCTGCTAACACCAATTCATCGCGATAAACGAATTCTTTTTGGATCAATGGCGAAACGATTGATTTTTCGATCAGGCCAATATGGGCTTTGTTTGATTCGACGGCATCGATTACTTCTTGAGAATTCATGATTTTGATTTCAAAAGCAAACGTTGGAAATTCTTCAATCAGCTGCGCCATGATGCTGGGCAGTAAGTAGACGGCGGTGGTATTCGAACAAGCGAGCACACACTCTGTTTTAAAATTTTTGGTGTCTTTGGCTTGCGAAAAAATAGTGGACATTGAGCGGAGAGACTCGACCACACGAGGATACAAAAACTCCGCTTGGCTGGTAGGTAAAATCAATTGTTTTCCTTTACGTTCAAAAAGTTTGAAGCCAAGTTCGGCCTCTAAGCGTTGGATTTGCAAGGAAATCGTTGGTTGAGTTTTATAGAGTTGTTTGGCGGCAAGACTAAAGTTTCTCGTTTCATAAACAGCAATGAAGGTTTTGAGCAATTCAATCATTTTGCGGACTCCTTTATTATTAATAATATTTATAATTAGTATTTAAAAGTACAATTTTACAAATAGTTATCAGGTGATTATAGTATAAGTGTAGAGAAAAAAGAAAGCAAATTTAGTTGAAATTTTCATACGTTTAGAAAGGATGAGTTGATGAAAACATCGATCCAGCATTTTTTACATTCATTGCCAATCCCGATTTGTGGCTTGATTTTAGGCACTGTGTCATTGGGGAATTTATTGTATTCAGAAGGAATGGAGACGGTTGGAAATGCGTTTTGCACCCTTGGTATTTTCATCATGGGGCTCTTCCTTCTGAAAGTATGCTTTACATTTAAGCACACGATGTCAGAGTTGCAAAACCCAATCGTTGCTTCTGTGGCGCCGACCTTTACGATGGCGCTGATGGTGATTTCCACTGTTTTTGAACGGGTCATTCCCGATGCAGTGGTGAATGATCTGCTCTGGTGGGGGGCTATCGGCTTACATTTTGCTTTAATGATCTATTTTGTTGTCGTGCATATTTTGCCTGTCGACCTTTCGCTGGAATACATTTATCCGAGCTGGTTTATTACCTTCGTCGGTATTGGCGTAATTCCCAATACTTCTGCTGTCTTTTTTAAAGAGCTGGGGGAAGTGATCGTCTGGATCGCATTGGTATTGTATTTTGCGCTTTTGCCGATTATTTTAAAACGAATCGTCCATCAGAAGCTGACGGAACGTGCGGCAGTTCCTTTGATCACGATTTTAACAGCACCAGGTTCTCTTTGCTTAGCAGGTTACCTTTCCGTATTTGAACAAGGCTCTGCTTGGTTTGTCGCCTTTATGCTGTTATTGTCACAAACGATTTATTTTTGTGTCGTCGCTTATATGAAAAACATGCTGGCAGTCGGCTTTTACCCAAGCTATGCGGCATTTACGTTTCCTCTTGTGATTTCAGCGACTGCTATGTTCAAATCAGCGCTGTTTTTTGCGAATCACCCACTGATATTTGGGTTTCTACAAGCCTTAACGATTATTGAAACAAGCTTTGCCGTGATTGTCGTCTGCTATGTGTTAGGAAAATATGCAATTCATTTGTATCAGCAAGCCAAAGCGCTGATTGCCGGTCATAGTTATTAAGGAAACACAAGAGTACACAAGAGAACATACATTTTTTGAGAAAATACGTAATATACGCAAAACAATAGCACAAGTATTTGAAAAGAAAAGGAAGGGATCGCACATGAAAAGTACAAGCAGAAAAGTTGTCGTTGTCGGAACAGGTTTCGTTGGAACGAGCATTGCGTATTCCATGATCAATCAAGGACTGATCAATGAGTTAGTCTTGATCGATGTCAATCGGGACAAAGCAGAAGGAGAAGCCCTCGATTTGTTAGACGGTATGTCATGGGGGCAAGAAAACATCAAAGTTTGGGCTGGAGAGTACTCGGAATGTAAAGATGCTGACATCGTGGTTATTACCGCAGGAGTCAACCAAAAGCCAGGACAAACACGGCTTGAATTGATTGATGTGAACGCCGAAATTATGGCAAGCGTCACAAAACAAGTGATGGCTTCAGGCTTTGATGGCGTGCTTGTTATCGCTTCAAACCCAGTCGATGTCTTAACTTATCAAGCATGGCGTGTGTCCGGGTTGCCAGCCAATCGGGTCGTTGGTACGGGAACGACCCTCGATACCACAAGACTTCGAAAAGAAGTGGCGGCAAAATTAGCCATCGATCCACGGAATATTCATGGGTACATCATTGGGGAACACGGTGACTCGGAAGTCGCTGTCTGGTCCCATACAACGATCGGTGGGAAACCGATCGTAGAATTGATCAAGCAAAAGGATCGTTTGACCGTTGCCGATCTAGCGGTTCTTTCTGAACGAGTAAAAAATGCTGCCTATGAAATCATCGATCGAAAACAAGCAACTTTTTACGGGATAGGGATGAGTGTCGCAAGAATCGTTCGAGCGATCTTAAATGATGAGCAAGCGATTCTGCCGGTATCTTCCTACCTTAATGGGGAATATGGCATCAACGATTTATTCACAGGGGTTCCTGCAGTCGTGGACCAAAACGGCGTCCGCGAAATTATTGAATTGACGCTTACACCTGAGGAAAAACGGCAGTTTGATACTTCGTGTCATCAGTTACGAGCAGTAATTTCCACAATTGGACAAAGCAAAGTCAGCTGATCTCTAGAACACCAATAATGAAATCCTCGTGTTCGTTTTTGCCAAAGCATGGTTCGACTATTTACGGTCTGCCATGCTTTTTTTCATCTAGCAAAGAATGTTAAAAGGAAATGGCGTATTTCACGCGAAACGCCCAGTATTCAACTCTCTTTATTCACACTCCTTTAGGAAAAAACATCCTCAGTGAATGACAGAAAAAGAATGATCGATCAACCTTACAAACTTTCCGAGTTGTAAAAAGTGACAAAGTGTCACCTTATGTGGTATTCTTCAAAAAGTGACACTTTGTCAATATTTGGAAAGTAGGAGGAAAGAACAATGTTTCTGGCTATAAAAGAAATGCGTTATTCAAAATTAAGATATGGGTTGATCGTAGGAATCATGTTTTTGATCGCCTATGTTGTTTTTATATTGTCTGGCTTAGCTACCGGACTTAACTGGGATTTTAAAAAGGCCATCGTCGACTGGGATTCATCCGCGATCGTTTTATCAGAAGATGCGAATGACACATTTGCGGCTTCGCAATTGACGAGAGGGGATTTAGACCGTGTAGAAGGGACACAAAAAGCCCCAATTGGTTTATACAGCAGTGTCATTACGGTCAACGATGAACAAGTCAATGTGACTGTTTTTGGTACACAAGACGATGCGTTCTTGTTACCAGAAGTCTTAGAGGGCAAGCTGTTTTCAAAAGAAAATGAGATCACGATTTCAGAAAACTTAGCAGAAGAAGGTATCAAGGTCGGGGATCAAGTGAAAATCGGACGCTCAGATGAAACCTTCAAAGTCGTTGGGATCACCCCAGAAACGTCTTATACGGTGTCACCAGTGATTTATACTTCCCTCGATACTTGGACGAAAATGAAGTTTGCTAATCAACCATTCGCATCTGATAAGGAGCAGCCCATCAATATCATTGTGACCAAATCAAGTGATCCGAAAGTCGATAACCAAGAAGGAACCCAGCTTAAAGTGTTGGCAACGGAAGACTTTATTGAAAAGCTTCCTGGATTTTCTGCCCAAAACTTGACCTTAAATGCCATGATCTACTTCTTATTTGTTGTTGCAACGGCAATCGTGGGGATTTTCATGTATGTGATCACCCTACAAAAAACAGCGATTTTTGGTGTGATGAAAGCCCAAGGGATTCGGACCAGCTTTATTGCCAAATCAATTATTGCGCAAGCATTTATGGTCGGTGTGATTGGGGTAGCCCTAGCCTTTGCGGCGGCATACGGCACCAGCTTGTTTTTACCAGATGCCATGCCATTTTTCTTTGAATTAAAGCAATGGCTGCTTTATAGCGGCATCTTGATTCTCGTGGCAGTTCTAGGCGGCTTATTCTCCATTCGGACGGTCACAAAAGTCGATCCAATCACGGCAATAGGAGGGTAACAAAGATGAAAGACATTTTAGTAATGAAGGATATTATAAAAAAATTTGGCAAGCAGCATACCGAAGTAACGGCATTAAAAGGACTGAATTTTCATGTTCAAGAAGGGGAGTTTGTCAGTATCATCGGTCCTTCTGGTTCAGGAAAAAGTACCTTTTTGACCATCGCTGGCGGCTTACAAAATCCAACAACCGGAGAAATCATCATCAACCAGGTGAACTTTTCCCAATTAAATGAAAAGCAACGAGGGAAGTTGCGTTTTAAAGAGATTGGGTTTATCTTGCAAAGCTCGAATTTGATCCCTTTTCTAACGGTAAAGGAACAATTTTATTTGGTCGACAAAGTTTCAGGAAAAGCCAAGGAAAAGGAACGGATTGATGAATTGCTTGCTTCATTAGATATTCTCGATCTTCAAGACAAGTTTCCCCGCGATTTATCTGGTGGGGAACGTCAACGAGTGGCGATCGGCAGGGCGTTGTTTAATGACCCAAGCTTGATTTTGGCGGATGAACCAACTGCCAGCTTAGACACGGATCATGCGTATGAAGTCGTGAAGTTATTGGTGAAAGAAGCGCATGAGAAAAAGAAAGCGACAGTCATGGTCACCCACGACGAGCGAATGATCCAATGGAGTGATCGCATTTTCCGAATGGAAGATGGCAATCTGATCGAACAAAACGCCCCATCAAGAGAAACTGCACAAGTCTGAGTGGAAAAGTAGAGGGATTTGTTTATAATAGAGGGAGTAGATTGCGAATGATGGAGGAGAATCCCTTGCCAAGTACAACATTTTTTCATTTAAAACAAGAGAAAAAAGAAAAAATCGATGCCGTGCTTTTAGAAGAATTTTTTAGCAAGCATATCAGTCAAGTCAAGGTCTCTGCCATCGTCGAAAAATCGCACATTTCTAGAGGGGCGTTTTACAAGTACTTTCAAAACTTAGAAGATGCCTATGACTATGCGATCACCAACTATTCCAACCAAATCCATTCTGCGATTTTTACGTTTATCAATCGCAACAAAAATGATTTTTTCAAAGGGATCGAAGAATACTTGGCTTGGTGCAGTCAATGGTCACCTGAAGATGATCATTGGAAAATGATCCACTTATGTACCCAAAGCAATGCCTGGACGAAGCGCGATGCGATCCCTGACGATTCGCCCATGATTCGCCAATGGTTGGAGCTGTTGGAAGAAAATCGCTTCACGATCCATGATACGCAAGAAGCCGTCAGTTTCCTTTACTTTATTATGGCGGTCGTGATGGATAGTCTGACAGATTTTATTTCGAATGAATGGACCGCAAAAGAGCTGATCAAAGATTTCCGCTATAAGGTGCAGTGGATCAAGTATGGAATCAAAAAGGACAACAAAGAGTACAACAAAGAGGAATGAATGCTTCGGCAAGAGGATGGAGCAAATACCTCGCACGGCGGAGAAGTTCATTTACAAAGAAAGAGGTGCCCGACAACCGAAATAGTTGTCGGACACCTCTTTTTTGAGCAAATGGTTATTTTTTATTTACACGTTTCGCAATGATTGGCAAGATCAAGCCAATCAAAAGAAAGGCGATCGGCGTAATGATATTTAAGGCCAATTGGAAGAACCAAGCTTGCGGATCTGCCGCATAATCAAGCTTAGGAACCATCCCTAAAATGCAGGCAAAGGCCGTGAACAAGAAGCACCATAAGCCAATCCCAAAGCCAACTTTGGTGTTTTTCACGAATTTATAATCGGAAGTAAAGCGATTGGCGTGTTTGTTGACTAGCATAAAGGCTAAGAAGACCCATAAGTAACGCAGTGGCATGACAACTGAATTCAAGTTCAGCAACCAACGGTACAGTTCGGTCATATTGCCGATTCCTAGTGCTGGAATAATGATTAAAATGCTTACCAGGATACCAGTCATAATATATCCATTTACTGGTGTTCCTTTTTTGTTTAGTTTTGCTAAGCCATTTGGTACAAATTCTGAATCAGCATCAGACAGTAGTATTTTCAATGGGGCATCAATTGAAAAGGCCAAAGCAGAGATTTGCGCCAACGCATTGGCGATGGAATAAAGAATGACAAAGAAGTTGCCGATTCCGTAGAAGTTTCCAAGTCGTTGAAAGGCTTCATAAGCGCCGTTGACCATCAAATCTTCTGGAATATGGTTGGCATCAAAAAGCATCCCCATAGCAATCGAGCCGAGCAAGGCACATAACGCCACCATACCGGCTAAAAAGATCATGCCTTTTGGAAATTCTTTTGCAGGATTTTTTGTGTTATTTACGTAAGGCGAGATTTTTTCACAGCCGCCTACCGCAAATACCAGCATCGAGATCGTGGTTAAATAGGTAAAGTCAAATTTAGGGATATAGGTTGAAACAGATGACATGTTTGGTGTAGCAATTTCAGCACCAGTCATTGCTGGAGCGGTGACTGCTAAAAGAATAAAAAGAATCGACATCACGAACATGGCTGTTCCCGCGATGTTCCCAATCATTTTTAAGGTCGTCAATCCTTTAGAGGCAATCCATAAAAAGAATAGAAAAATAGCTAAACAAATCAACGAGACTTCCATGGAACCCATCGTCGATACAAATGTACCATTTCCTTTAAATAACCAACTCAAGGATACTAAGATTCCTTGGGGTTTTTGTGCCAAGTAGGGCACGTGAACGACCCAATAAGTCCAAGCAGCAAAAAAAGCCAACCGCTTTGTTGAGGTTTCTTTGATCCATGAGGAGACCCCACCACTTGACTCTTTGAAGGTCGATCCTAACTGACCAACACTTAATGCATATGGTACAAAATAAAGAGCCATAATTAATAGCCACGAAACAACAACAGTCAATCCTTGTTGAGCGTAATTGTTTACAACATTTCCCAGTCCCCAAACAGAGACGAACGCCATCAGCGCAATATTATACCAGCGTAATTGTTTCTCATTCATCGCTTTCTCCTTCTTAAAATGATTTTTCTGACTGGTTAAAATAGAGCGTTTTTTGAAATTTAGTGAGAAAAAAATTTCTTTCCATAAGCACTTGATCACTATCAAGTTTCTTATGCACTTTTTCACAAATGTCAAAGGTCAAATTGAATAAAAAAATTTCAGCTGCTCTTTTTTATCCAGTCATTGATTTTCCATAGTTAGGATAAACCTCTGAATTCTTTTGGTCAAGAAAAATTAAATTGTTATTTAAAAAAAATAATAAATTTCTGATGATAGAAAAAGCAAACATCATCATTCATTAATAATCTGAAAGAAATGCTACTACATTCGGTCAAGGGCGTGGATGAAATAGAGAACGTTTCATTTAAATGAATGGACGCATAAAGATGAAAGAAACCCTTTCGAAAGGCTTTTCACTGGTACTTTTTGGATAGATTTTTAAGCAAAGGAAACAGAAGAGTAGTCGTAGCTTTTTTGTTTTTCTAACAATAACTTTACGCTAACTTTCTTTCAAAGAAACACGAAAACAAAGTTAGCCGGATTCTTCATTCCATCGAAATCACTGGTTTTTTTTCTTCAATTTATAGGAGTTGGGTGTTATTCGCTCAAATACTGGCCATAAAAGCAAATAAAAGACGAAGTTTCCACTGGCATGGAAGAAATCGAACAGTAGTCCTTGAAGGTAATAGGCAAGAAACGAAGGAAACTGATACAGCCAAACCTCCATCAACGAAACGATCAAGCCATAAAGAAGTCCGCAAAGAAAGGCAAAGAAAGCTTGCAGGATACGATTTTTCTTGATGATCGGGATTTTTCCAAGCTGTTGAAAAAGAACGATGGTGCCGGTAAGTGCAGCCAATTGACTGATCGTCCAGGGACCCATGCCTAAATAGATATTTGTTCCGAGCAAACTTAGCAAGGCAATCATCAACGCATCGGTTAAGCAGTAAGAAAAAGCCACTAAAAATAAAAGGGCACTCATAGGCTGAACGTTAGGGATAAAGACAAAAACCAACCGTCCAACGATACACGCTGCGGTGAGCAGTGCTAAATGAGAAATTCTTTGAACGGAGAATACATTGGATTGGGGAGGAAGCATGAAAATCGCCGACTTTCTAATTGATAATCATTCTCATTATACATGGAAAATAATATAATTCAAGATTGAAATACACATTATATAGTACGATAATAAAAACGGAGCACAATATGTTGTGTTTTTAGAAGGAGAGGGAAAGAAATGGACTACAAAAAACAAACGATTGAGAAATTGAACGAGGATATCAAGTTGTTCCAAGAAGTTTCGGCGATCACACCGGAAATGACCAAAACATTTGAGGGAATCGCTCGTTTGATTATGTTGGATCGTTACTCATTCAAGGATCAAACCCATCAAACGTTGGGTAAGGATGATTTGGTGATTTTGACAACGAAAGCTGATCCTAAATATCCTGCACGAGGAATCGGTATTGTGAAAGCAATCGATGGGGAACTAGTCTCTATCGAAGTGGAAGAGGCCTATCGTTCAGCGTTAGAAGATACTGATGAACAAGCCAGTGGACTTGTGAAAAGAAGAAAAAGTGACATTGAAAAACCGTTAGAACTCTTTTTTGAGCAAGTGGCGCATCGTGTTGCCAAAGGGATTTCTGCCAACGAGTCCCATGACCAGGAGCGCTTCCTTGAGACGTTTTACCAACAAATCGTGGCGCAAAACCTAATTCCCGCAGGCAGAGTACTTTATGGAGCAGGAACAAATTCTCAAGTTACCTACTTCAATTGCTTTGTGATGCCTTTCATCCATGATTCCCGAAAAGGGATTGCTGTCCATCGACAAGAAGTCATGGAGATTATGAGTCGTGGTGGCGGGGTTGGAACCAATGGGTCGACCTTGCGACCAAAATCAAGTGTGGTCCACGGCGTCAGCGGTCGGTCTTCTGGGGCAGTTTCTTGGCTGAATGATTTGGCGAACTTGACGAACCTTGTCGAACAAGGAGGTAGTCGTCGCGGAGCGCAGATGATTATGATGGCAGATTGGCATCCAGATATTTTTACGTTTATTCTTTCTAAAGTTCAAAATCCTGCTGTATTGCTTCACCTGAAAAAAGCAGTCACGAATGCAGCAATCAAACAACTGATCAATGAAAAACTGCAATTTGATCCTTTGACAAAAATGGAAGAAAAAATGTTCACTTATCTAGCGCAACTGCCTGAATCGTCAGATAAGGAACATAATGACATGATCCAAAAGGCAAAAGAAAAATTGCGAATAGGTGGCAGCTATACGGTAAAAGAAAGTGATTTCTTAACTGGTGCGAATATTTCAGTCTGCTTGACAGGAGAATTCATGGAAGCAGTGAAGACAGATGGGTGGTATGAGCTGCGCTTTCCAGATATTGACAATTATTCGGAAGCAGAGATGGCGCAATATGATGCAAAATGGGCGGAAGTCGGGGATGTGCGAGAATGGGCAGCTGCTGGCCATAAAGTCAAAACCTATCAAAGGATCAAAGCTCGTGAGTTATGGGAGTTGATTACTTTTTGTGCAACGTATTCTGCTGAGCCTGGTATTTTCTTTATCGATAATGCCAACAAGATGACGAATGCTACAGCATACGGACAAAAAGTCGTGGCAACCAATCCGTGCGGTGAACAGCCCCTAACCCCTTATGCCGTCTGTAACTTGGCAGCCATCAATCTCGCAAACATGGCGGATCGCCAGAAAGGCACCGTTGATTTTGCCAAACTAAAAGAAACCGTGAAAACAGCAGTTCGTTTCCAAGACAATGTTATTGACGCAACGCCTTACTTTTTTGACAAAAATGAGCAGCAGGCGAAAGGGGAAAGACGTGTTGGATTAGGGATCATGGGCCTGGCAGATTTATTGATCTACTGTGGGAAAAAATACGGATCGACAGAAGGGAATCAATTCGTTGATCAAATTTTCGAGACAATGGCAGTCACTGCCTATGAGGCATCCATTGAATTGGCGAAAGAAAAAGGCAGCTTTCCCTTCCTGATTGGAAAAAATGACCAAGAGACGCAAGCGTTGCGGAAGAAATTTATCGATACAGGATACATGAAAAAAATGCCAGCGCACATTCGCGAAGGCGTGCTGCGATTCGGCATTCGTAACTCTCATCTTTTGACCGTTGCACCAACAGGATCGACAGGCACGATGACGGGAGTTTCAACCGGTTTAGAACCTTACTACTCCTTTTCTTATTTTAGAAGCGGTCGACTAGGTAAGTTTATTGAAATCAATGCGGAGATCGTTGACGAATACCTGATGGATCATCCTGAAAGAACCAAAGCGCAGTTGCCGGCATGGTTCATTTCCGCTATGGAGTTGACGCCCGAAGAACATGTCGGTGTGCAATGCACCATTCAACGTTGGGTGGATAGCTCCATTTCAAAAACGGTCAATGCACCAAAAGGATATACAGTAAGCCAAGTAGCCAAGGTTTATCGAGATCTTTATGAAGGAGGAGCCAAAGGAGGGACCGTCTATGTAGATGGCAGCCGAGATTCACAAGTACTTACCTTAGAAGCGGTAGAAAATGAGCTGACCGCACAAGTTGAACCGCTGCCTGTCGTTCAAGTAGATGAACCCGTCGTCTCTGGTGAAATCTGCCCCATCTGCCATGAAGGAACCATTGAGGAAATCGGCGGCTGTAGTACCTGCACAAACTGTAAAATCCAATTAAAATGCGGGCTCTAAAAGGATACAGGATTGATAGAGCAAGTCTTATCCGCATATTGGATAAAAAAAGATTTGTATTTTGACTATTGGAGAGGAAGAAATAGATGAAAAAAGTATTTGTCGTATTTATGCTAGTGAGCACATTACTCGTCGCTACAGGATGCCAACAGGCAAGTGTAACGTCAGAAAGCACGCAGCAAAGTTCCTTGAAGCAAGAACAAGGAACAGCTACGATCGTCATCCAAAATCAAGAAGATGTGACCTCAAAAGAAGTAACGTTCCGAGAAAATGAGTCGCTGATGGAAGTAATGAAAGAAAACTTTGCGATCAAAGAAAAAGATGGCTTTATCACCTCGATTGACGGCATCAGTCAAGATCAAAAAGCCAATCTATTTTGGGTCTATACCGTCAATGACGAAATGACCGATAAAGGGGCACAAGAGTTGTTTTTAAAAAGCAATGATATCATTACATTTGATTTGAAAGCATTCTGATTTGTTTGATTCTAAGGATCTTTATTGGTGCAAAAGAACTTGCACATAAAGATCTTTATCTATACAGATAGACTCTTGCGTTGATTTTGGAGGTAGTTTTGCATTCAAGTTCTATTCAAGAGTCTATTCTTGTTTTTCTATCATAGTTTGGAGTGGTGGCTTATTTTATTTTAAAATTGGAATAATAGAAATAAAGATACCATTACATACATAAGTTTTAGCCATGATGTTTCTTTCGTATTTTGGCTTGCGTTCCTTTTTTTTGTAGAAAATAATTTTTTTATAGTAGAGTGGAAATGGACAAAAATTTGATTTATCCGTTAGCTTAAGTGGCTAACGCTTCTATTCTCTAATATATGGTTTTACTTACTATTTTTCTTGCGATTGTTTCCCAATCTGCTTGTTGTTCATAAAAACAATGTTATCATTGTATCATCAGATGTGGGTGGCGAACAGTGGTCTAAAACACGAGCGTTGATTACAAATAAGGTTTTTTCGTTCTCTTTGTTTATTGATCAGAAAAGGTAGGAGGAGAATAATGGTTGAGGTACTTTTGATGTGTGGCGTTAGTGGTGCAGGCAAAACCACTTACTCAAAACAAAAAGAGCAAGAAGGTTATGTAAGATTAGCAATAGATGAATTAATTTGGGAAGACTATGGCGTTTATGGTGTTGATTACCCTTCGGAAAAATATGCAAAAGTTTCGTCATTATCTTCAGTTAAATTGAAAGAGCTTACAGTAAGGGCTGTTCAAGAAGGAAAAAACGTAGTTGTCGATTCTAGTTTTTGGGCTAAAAGTCACCGAGACGCTTATAGAGAACTACTGGCAGCATATGATGTGACGATTAAAGTAATCTATCTAAAAGCTGATTATGACACTTTACGAAAACGATTAGCGATCAGAAATAAAGTCCAGACTGCAAATTCCGCTTTTCCTATTACAGAAGAAATCCTTCAACGGTTTTTTTCAGGATTCGAAGAACCGATAAATGAAGATGAAGTAGTGATTGAGCAAAAGAATAAATGAAGTAGCATCAAAATGTTTTTACTCCTTTTCAATACATTTAGTCTTATTACTGTGCAGGACACAAAGGACAGTCATACTAGAAGCAAAACAGTGATTGGCAATTTCTTTTCTTGTTGCATTCTTCGATTAATAAACGGATCAAAAAGCAAGCCGCTGAAGACAAAATGACTATGGCAGCTGTTAAAGACCAAGAATCAATACAAGAAACCGCCCATTTGGTAAATAGGACGGCAAACAGTAACCAATTTGAGCAATCGAAACCACAAATTACGGCACAAAAAACGATTACTAAAAGACTTGAAGACTTGTAAGAAAAATTAAGTATATTCTTCCTCTTTATTTACGTACGTTATAATATGCTTAAGATTTTTAAATAGAAGGAGGAGAAAACATGGAAGTAATTACACCAACGAATGCAAGAAAAAACCTTTATGGAATCATTAAGCATGTTGTGGCTGACAGTCAACCTGTAGAAATTGCGAGTACAAAAGAGGAAGAAAGCGTCAGCATGATTAGTAAGAGCGATTGGAACTCCTTACAAGAACCGCTCAACTTACAAAATGTGGGTGTACTTGATCGGATCAAACACTTTGAGAATGAAGAAAGTGAAGACTTAGGTGAAATTGATTGGGATAGAATGTAAAGATCAAAAAGAATGCTCGCAAAGATTTGTCTAAATTGAAGAGTATCAATCTAACTAGTAAGTTTGATGAACTGATCAAAGTCATTAAGGAAAATCCTTTTCAAACACCGCCGCCTTACGAAAAATTACCAGGATTACCTTACTGTTCAAGACGTCTCAATATCAAACACAGGTTGGTTACAGCGTGGAAGAAGAGAGTAAAACGATCACGATTCTCTCTGTTTGGTCACACTATGAACGTGGGATATAATATGCTAAACTATTTCGACTCTTTGTCAACAAGGACTGATGAGTCGTACAAAATCAAATCTGGGTCAGAATGAATAGCATTCTGACCCAGATTTTTGTTATCTTACTTTGATTAATTGATTGATCAAAAAGATTCTAATTCTCATGTTCTCAAATGATTTATATCCGTAGAATACTCGTTTCGTGATCGGTAAATGAGTCATCGTTTGAGTAAGGGAGAGAATCGTATTGAGATGCCTTCTTCATTGCTCAAAAGTTTTTGAAGTTTTACACAGACCTCTTCAAATAAGAAATCCTCTTATCAAAAAAAATCCCTTTATTCGCAAGGTGATAATAATAAACAAAAAAAATGGAACAGCATAAATGTTTTCGAAATGCTTTCGCACCAACATTTACCTGTTCCGTGGGTTTGGCACCCAATGGGCCGTGAGGGGCTCGAACCCGCGACCCGCTGATTAAGAGTTAAATAATTGATAGTTTTATTTAGTTTGAAAATGCTTTGGATGTGTTGAATTTTATTAAGTATACCAAGGCTTTTAGGATTGTTTTAATACTAGTTAATAAACATAAATATAAAACAGTAAAAGAAGAAATACAGAAATAAACAAGAAAATTGTTGGCATGATGGAAAACGAGTCTAACAAAAAAGTTTTTTTAAAAAAACATCTTTATATTTAGCTATTAACCAGTATGTAGAAATAAAGATAGGTGATAAGAGAAATTGGAAAGAAAACTCAATATATCAGTTTATCAGCAGGGAAATTTTTATAGAGTTCCCAAACTATTGATTCAAGGAAAAAAGTATGAAAAATTAACTTCCGATGCAAAATTACTTTACGCAGTCTATCAGGACAGAGCAGAGATTTCAATCCAAAATAAATGGACAGATTTAAATGGTGATATTTATTTTCTTTTTTCCATAGATGAAGTGTGTTTTTTTATGGGATGGGGAAGAGATAAGACTATAAAAATAAAAAAAGAGCTAATAGCATTTGATCTTCTATCTGAAAAAAGGCAAGGGAGAAATCTAGTAAATAAAACTTATTTGCATCTAATTGATTTAAACACAGATATACGAAAATTTATTTCTAAATCATTAATGATAAAGGAAATCGATAGAAGAATTATTGAGAACGAGAAAGTTTGTCAAAGTGAATGTTTTGAGGAATTTGAGAACAACTGCATTCTGAGCTTAGCACAAAACTTTCATTGTGATATTGGTAATATCAAATATTTTCTGAAAAAGTATCGAATTTCTTTAATTCAGAAGTACAATGATGGTAAAAGTCTTCTGGTAACTAAAGAAGTCGGAAAAGCAGACTTCCAAGAAATCTTTCATGAAACTGGGGAGACGGAAAAACCGATTTCTAGAAATAGGGTTAACAGACTTCTTGATGTCGGGAAAAACGATCCTAATGATACTAATATAAATAAGAAAAATAATATGAGAAAAGACGAAGAGAATTTAAAAAGAGAAATTGAAAGACTAACGGGTGATAATCCTCTTATTCAGAAGTATGCTCATAGATTGCTATTCGAAAAAAATTATAGTATAGAGCTAGAGTATCTAGTTGTTAACTCTTTAGACAATTGCTGGCAATTATTACTTTTCGAACGTGATCATGGCAATGAAAAGATAAGTGCTAATATCAATTTATATGGTGAAACGTCTTTAGAAAACTTGTTTAGAGAAGTTTTTGAAAAGCAATTAGACTTTACTCAGCATAACTGTAGAAATTCTGAATATTTTTTGAGATATTTTGTTGAAGGAATGAAGAGTCGAATTGATAACCTACTTTTTTAGTTTAAAAGTATATAAGATCTTTCAAGGAAAAGAGTGGATTTGTATGAAGGAAATAAAACATTCAATTGGGAGCTAGTTGGTGAAGGGAATACGTATGATGAAATGATTGTTGACTTTATTGATTGCGAGAAAGAACGTATGGAAAGCCACCGCTTGTCACTTTTATGTCAAAGGAGTGTGGAAGCAACTCCTGAATAAGAATTTCATCGTGTTAACCTACTGGAAAAACAATGATAAGGAATATAACACATTTCTTTGCTTACACAGTATGAAGGCTATTCCTTTCAAAATGCGGTCGGCTTTCTTCTTGGTGAAGAGCTTGAAGCACACAAGGGGTACGATGAATCAGAAGAAAATAAAGGTCCCTATCAACATGCGTATGAGGCAGCCGATTCTACAGAAAAAGTAAGGCACTATTTGGAAAATATACGCGGGATCGATCGGGAAATTATTACGTACTTAATCGACAATGATTACTTGATTCAAGATAAAAAATACGGAAGTGCGGTTTTAAATTGGAAACAGTATGGACTGGCACAAGAGAAGATCGTTGGTGCAACGAGTATCGTCACCCGAGCCAAGATCACGGATTCGCCCCGTAAGTATATTGGAGAAAATTCCGAGAAACATTATGGGTTTAATATTACTCTTGGCGAACCAAAAGCGATCTACTTCTTTGAAGCAGGGATCGATTTACTCAGCTATTGGTCGCTGCATAAGGACCTGACGGATTGCCGCTTAGTTTGTTTGGAGGGTCGGAAGGAAAAAACAGTCGTTAAAATGATCCAAGAAGGCTACCAAATCTTTGAGACCCTTCCCAAAAATGGCATTTTCTATGGGGTAGACAATGATCCAGCGGGTCAGTCTTTCTACAGTAAATGCGACAAAAAAATCAATATCAAGCAAGAGGTCGGCACTGATACGCTGATTATTAATCAAGCCTTGAATCCTTATGACCATCAAGTCCAACAAGAGATAATTGACCAGGTCAACCAGGCAGCTACCATCCACGGTGTAGATCCGAACCTACTCCTAACGATCCAAAAGATTGAGAATAATCTAACAGACACGAACAAAATTTCAAATGACTGGAAAGCCTACGGTTACTTTGCTAAAACCCCTAAGAGTCATGCCAAAGAAGAAACGATCGACCTGACTGATGCCTTAGATACCCTTTGTAAGGACATTAATGAAAAGCATGTAACACTTGAATCGATTGCCGATTTATACCTGGAGAATAAACCGTCAGGATTAGAGCAGCAGCTGCTTCAGAGTCGAGCGAACGAACTGTATTCGATGTACACGAATGATCAAATGGAAGTTGTCCATGAAGTCAGCAAGGATTGGAACGATTTTTTAAAAGAGCAACGCTCAGAAGGATTGATCACGGAACATACGCCTCTGGTCATTCAAGAGCCAGTCGATCAGGTGAATCGAAGAAGTATCAACCAATTCAAGTATTACTTAACCGATAAGAAAGACAATGTTGAAATGAAGGCATTGTTGGTGGATCAGTACAGTATAAACCCTAAAATCGTCGATGCGCTTTATAAAAAAGGGTTGATGCGTCAGGATATCCATGACCGGATCGTCTTTTTGTGGAACGATCAAGGGCGCGTCACAGGCGGTCAATTGCGGGGAACCTTCCAAAGCAAAGAGTTTGGCAAGCTTGGCTATGAACAAAAAATAATGGACTTTTCAGCGGAAGGCTATGGGTTCAACGTAAGTTTGGGAACACCTCAAAGTATCCATTTCTTTCAGTCGCCTGAAGACTTGTTGGCTTACTGGACGTTGAATATCGATCAAGTAAAAGACACGATCGTCTTTGCTTTATCAGATGGCCAAGCCGAACATGTCGTTGATAATATCAATAATAAACTTCAGGCAGGGCATAAAATCCAACAAGTAACGTTTTGTGTCGGGAACAATAAACAAGCACTTGAGCTGTTGGATAAAGTCGCTCAACTAAAAACATTCAACCAGCAGACGTTGTCGCTTCAGACCGAACTTGGATCCGATATTGCCTTTCAGTCCGAACGGCCAAAGATCGGGATTAATTGGATCAATGAATTGATCGCAAAAAAGGACCGGGACCGGGAAGTCAATGCGGTTAAGCAAAAGCAACAACGAACCGCTGCTCCCCAAAAAGTAGAACAACACTATGCACGATCCTAAGGAGGAAAACAAATGAATCGATTTACTGGCGTTGGACGGCTCGTCCAACAACCAATCGTAAAGGAACTCAAGTCTGGCCTTTCAGTCGCAAATTTCAAAGTGGCCATCCGAAGAGGGTATAAAGATAAAACTGGCAAGGAAGTCACTGACTATCTTCCCTGTATTGCCTGGAGAAAGACAGCAGAATATATTGGGAAGTATGGATCCAAAGGCGTTCTTGTAAGTATTGAGGGCAGAAACGAGACGAGAAGCTATAAAAAAAATGATCAAACCATTTCTGTGATGGAAATCAACGTAGAAACAATCAAGCTACTGGAGTCAAAAGAAGTCGTAGAAGCGCGAAGACAGCGTCAGGCTGAAAATGCCAACCCAACAGGTGAGTTGCCTGAAGATGGCAGCTACAGTGCCTTTGAAAGTGAATATGAATCAATTATTGTGGATCCGAGCGAATTACCATTTCAAGATTAGAGGATAGAAAGAGACGGACTAAGTAGTCTGTCTCTTTACCCTGGTGAAGAAATTGGAACGAATAATCATGCTATAATTAGTAAAAAAGGAAGTGTTACTTAAGACATATGCTTGATAAGAATCCAATTTATCACTATATCTTTAATTTGAAATATGGAAAACCAAGAGGGCAATTACTTTCCAATAAAAATAAGCGTATTTACAACCGTATTTTAACAGAAGAACAAGCCACCAGTTGGGCAGAAATGTATTATGGGAAATGGTCTGAGGATTATAGCAGGGCTTTTGGTAGCGTATTTGGGGGCAACCTAGATTCTTATATGTTAGATTCGTGTTCAACTAATCCGATTGCAACGTATTGCGGATATTCTGGTTCGAAACTTAATAACTATATCAGAGGATATTCGGAGCAAATTTTTCTTCTTTATCCACCTTTTGACCCTGCAAGATTCAATGATACATTAACTACCCTGCTTGTTATGGCGCCTAGAATTCCAGAAGATATAGTCGTTTATCGTTATTTACCAGAAATAGCAATAGAATTAATTCTAAAATCAAACAAAAATGAGCCGTTTTATATAGATAAAAGCTTTATGAGCAGCTCCCTTATTTATGATCCACCAAATATGAAGGATTTCAATCATGAGCATGTATTGGAAATTTTTGTTGATAAGGGGACAGTTGGTGTTTATACTAACTTAATTCCTGGATGTGGACGGGGAGAATGTGAATTGTTGATTTTAAGAAATTCGCTAATGTATTTACTAGATTATCCTTACAAGAGGAATGGACGAACTGTCTATCCAGTCAGATTGCACAATAATCCGGATAGTAGCGGCTATAATTACTTTGATTGATTTATTAGTTGTATCCGAATAATTTCGAAGATATAAATGAATTACAACAATTTTTCCGTGGCAGAAGCACGTAGACAGCGGTAGGCTGGAAATCACCACCATCTGCAGGATATTTTCCTGAAGAAGTAAGCTACAGTGCCTTTGAAAGTGAATACGAATAAATTCTTGTAGATCCAAAGGACTTATCTTTTAAAAAAAGTACTAACAACGTATAGACAAACGACGTTTTTGTTAGTACAATGTAGTTACAAAAGAAAAATAGGAGGTCCTATCTATGTCCCAATCAACGATTACTTTTAGAATACCGGATGATGAAAAAGAGTTGGTAGCTGAATATGCAAAAGCACATAACTCGTCATTAACAGAGCTATACAGAACCGCAGTACTTGATAAAATTGAAGATGAGCTTGATTTAAAACAATTGAAAGAAGCAATGGCTCTTTCTAAGGAGAAAGAAGAGGTAGGTATTTCTCAATCTGCCATGGAGAAATTGTTGGATGAAGTATAGGGTTTTATATATGCCACAGGCACAAAAGCAACTGAAAAAAATGGACCGAAACCAAGCAAGAATTATAGTTGCTTGGATCAGAAAAAACTTAGAAGGAACAACTAATCCTCGTCAATTCGGAAAAGGACTTGTTGGAAACAGAAGTGGTGAATGGCGCTATCGTATAGGGAATTACCGGATACTAGCAAATATAAATGAATCTGACATAGTGATAGAAATCTTTTCGATTGGTCACAGAAGCATTATCTATAAAAAATAATACTTGTTCATCATTTTAGATAAAACAAAAAAGTAGTATCCTGGTTAGGATGCTACTTTTTTCGTTGGAAATTTTTCATAATCATGCGATCTTTGCCTTCTAAAAAACTTTGAAAGTCGATCAGTTCCGTGCGTTTTTTCTTTAAAACAGAGTCTTGCATTGATTTGGGATAGGTGCCTTCTCGTTCAAAAATCAGATTCTCAATCACATAAATTTTTTTGACAAGGTGATCCAGCTTTTGATATTCATTCGCGCGAAAAGCCGTATCCTTGGCTTTTCGTGCGATTTTTAATAGATAGTATAACGTTAATGTCTTTTCTTGCATCAAATCCAGCGTCCCACGTTGTAATACCTCATTCTCATTTTCGAGGATGGGCAGTTCTTCCGGAATTTGAGAGGCTCTCCTATGATCTGTAGAAACTTCTGAAGGGGAAAACCCTATTTGACAAAAGTCGCACATCAAATGGCTTGTTAGGGTCGTTCCGCAATATTTGCAGGTGTATACCGTTGTTTCATCCATTTTGATTTCTCCTTTAGAATAAGTATTGGATTTACGTGGCTATAGATTCTTCTATCTTAGTATAACTTACCAGCAGTTTGGGTTAAATAGTTCAGCCAAAAAGGATTGAAAAAGGGGTCTGCCAGGTTGAAAAAACCTCATTTGTCAGTGTATTCTTTACCTGGCATTTCGCTTTGATCCCAAGAATAGACAGTTGAACGTAACACATTAATAGGCACGTTTGATCCAAATCTTCACATTGGATGGTTAGTTTTGTCTGACTGTTGTACTCTTTATCCTTCAGAGCAGAGGCTAATGCGATTATCATGGATCCCGATCCGCAACAAGGTTCATAATAATGAATGCGACCCTTCTCTTCAATCTCGGCTATTATTGAAGGTAGGCTGAGTTCTGCCATCAGTCTAGCCACATGATTTGGTGTAAAACACTGGCCCATCGATTTATTGGCCAAACTAAGCTCCATGTAAATTTCTCCTAACCAGTCAATGGTTTCTGATTCCATAGCATGGACTAGAAGGTCAAGGCATTCACTGAAGGTTACAGCTTGTACCGTTGTGTACTTGGCTATTGTCTGAAGATATAAGGCCTCTCGTTCTTTCTGGTGCTTACGATCAAGTGTATTTGACAACGTATAGGCCATAAGATGGATCCAGTCGTTAAATACCCCACCAATTGAATTCTTTCCTGTGATCGATTGCAGCTTATTGATGATTTCTTTCTTTTTGTTCATAAATTGACCTCCTTCAGAAAGGTTTTTGCCTTTCATTGATTTGATGTATTTTTCTTTGATGCAGAAGATGGATCATACCTGGAATGAGCGACAAGGGCTTACAGATGGACCAGCTTCAGCTGGATTCAGCTGTTGTGCATTTACCCTTGTCGGTTGAATGGAAGGTATGGTAAAAGGCGGTGGAACCGCCGTTCTTCTCAAAGAAAAATTGAATCGATGAAGGGTGGAGACCTGGAAGGTCGGTGCGCGACGTAGGAGCGCTAAAGCGAAGGCGTCAGCCTGAGAGGCCGTTGGAAACGGCCGGAAAGTGTGCGCAGCACACGCCAGGGGGACCCAACGATCGTCGATCGGTGGGGGAAAAGCGGGCGTCGCCCGCGTTCCTCTTTAATAAACGTCAGCTGTGGCAACAGCTGGCTGAATTTGTCCATATAGCGTAGCGTCAAAGGAAGAGAGCGCAGTCGAAGATGATACGAAGCGAATGAATGTATATGGACAAATTCACTACAAATTGCGTCAGCAATTTGTTTCCAAAAAGCAGGCAAGAATAGGTTTCCCTATTCTTGTTTGCTTTTTATGCAGTTCGAATCAAGCCACCAAATATTGGTTTGAAACCAATGAGTCCAAATTCTGAGTATTCGGGAATATCCAAATTGAAAACATAGGACATTTGAAAGCCTTCATTGAGTTCTTTCCAATCGCCGGACCATTCTTCTTCTCGGTTTGAAACATAGAAGAGAGAAAGCATTCTGCCGATGTCTGTGTGGCTTAAAATGGCGTAATACACGAGGTAGTCGTGCTTTTCTTCAAACTCTGCGACCAATTGCTTAAAGCTATTATCTAGCCAATAATTTCCTCCACGTAAAGAATAGGAAACCAAGTCAGCTTGTTCGAATTGTTGAATCGTATCGTCAATGATACCAAGGGCTTTCATACGCTTGATTGCTTCTTTTTTATATCGTTGTTTTTGTTCGTTTTTCATGGTCTTACACTCCTTCGTAATGTGTTAAAAAGCTAAGAAAGAATCCTAAAGCAACCGCCATAGGCGGGATATCTTTACAAGCTTCAACAAAATCTGCACTATCCAAATAATCAAATTCATACTCGCCAGTTTGAGTGTTAACATTCACCTTTTTGCCGAAGTTGCATTCGACTTCAGCCGGACCGTACATTTTGTTTACCCAAACTTGGAGAGCAAAGGCTTCATTTTGGACTTCAAGGATGTCATGGCCGGTTTCGTATTTTTCAAGATTGGGAGAATCTGTTAAGGAAGAAAGTAGTTCATTGTCCATGATTTCTAGGATGAAACAATTATTCAAGTTCATTTTAGTCGTCCTCTCTTTCGGTGAATGAATAGAAAGCGCCGTTTACTTTTATTGATTCGAAATAGTCCAACCATTGACTATCCGTTGTTTTTGCTTTCTTATCGTCATTAAATCTTTGCCATGTAAGTTCTAACGCTTGATACTCGTCTGGCTTAATCGTGCTAGGTTTGATTCCTTTGTCAATACACACTAAAGCTTGAAATAGCCATTTGGGGTTTGCTTTCTTTAGCTGTTCAATCGTTCGATAGTAAGTGTCAATCAGATTAAGCTCAACACTGCTTTCAATCATTTCTTCTTGGGCCATATCCAATAATTTTTTATAGTGCTTTTTAGGGACACGTGTTTCGTTATAAGCGAACGTCATATCCTCCATTTTTTGCGCCATTTTGTCTTTAGGCAATCGTGAAAATTCTTCATAATACGTTTGTGGCATGGTTTGACCTCCTACAGAAAGGGTTTGCCTTTCTTTTTTTATATTTTCTTTTGACAGAAAAGATGGATCACTCCTGGAGTGAGCAGCAAGGGCTTACAGATGGACCAGCTTCAGCTGGATCCAGCTGTTGTGTATTTACCCTTGTTGGTTGAATGGAAGGTGTGATAGAAGGCGGTGGAACCGCCGTTCTTTTCAAAAGAAAAAATAAATGGAAGGCAGAGATGCCGTTCTGTGGGTTGGGCGCGACGTAGGAGCGCTAAAGTGAAGGCGATAGCCTGAGAGGCCGTTGGAAACGGCCGGAAAGTGTGCGTAGCACACGCTAGGGGGACCCGACGATCGTCGATCGGTGGGGGAAAAGCGGGCGTCGCCCGCGTTCCTCTTTAATAAACGTCAGCTGTGGTAACAGCTGGCTGAATTTGTCCATATAGCGTAGCGTCAAAGGAAGAGAGCGCAGTCGAAGACGGTACGGAGCGAATGACTGTATATGGACAAATTCACTACAAATTGCGCCAGCAATTTGTCTCCTGAAAGGACAAAAAAATAACCATTCTATTACCTAGAATGGTTAAAGAGGAAAGGAAAAGTTTTTGAGAAATCTTTGCGCAATATCAAAGAATAGTTCTTCGTCAAGTGTATCGACGTACTTGACGTTTCGGTTGGCTGCTTGGGTGTAATCAAGTGAAAATACTTGCAGTGTATTTACTTTGCTGGGCTTCGAATCGTTTGACTTGAGCTTATCGCTTTGAATAGGAACAAGAAAAGGACGTTCTTTGTCACTTGTTGTGATTGGACAAACGATAATCAAATTCGTTGCAGAGTTATACGTATCTTTGCTTAAAACTAATGCAGGACGTCTTTTTTTGACTTCATAGCCTTTTGAGGGCTCAAAGTCAAGAATAACAATGTCACGCTGGCGTGGCTTATAATTCATTCAGTTCGCCTCCCTGCGGCGTGTAATCGATCGCTAATTCAGGAAGAGAGAACTCACCTTCTTTGGCAGTTTCAAAAAAATCTTCAACTTTGGGAATGAGAGCGACCGTTCCGTTTTCTTTTCTGATAATTAGAAATTCTTCACCTTCTTTAAGTCCTAGCTTTGCAGGAATTGTAATGACAAGAGAATTTCCTTGTTTTCTGGTTTTTGTAGAAGTCATAAAGCATTCCTCCTTTTACAGAAAGTATACCACGTAATTACGTGGTAATACAATCTGAAAGGTTCTTTGTCTTATTCTCAAAAATATACCTTGACGTCATTCAGTGGACTTCTTGAGTGTCGAATATCGCGGATATTCTCTTTGATTAATCGTTTAGCGATAATTGCTCTTAATGCAGTGAAAAGAACGTATAACGGGGTTTCGTCAAGATTTTTACTACCTGGTTTTCCAATAGTATAGAATGCCAACAAAGAATTGATGCTAGTTTTGTGTGAATCGAGTATAAATGGGGTATCCAATGAATCTTTGTCTTTGATATATTTTTCAAGCAGATAGTCTAACCAATGTGTGTCAGACTTGCACTTGTCATGAACCTTTCTACCTTCAATTATTTCTTCAAATGAAGCTTGGAAGGGAACTTGGTAGAGCCAGTTTGGAGAAATAATCAAGCCCCGCTTTCTTAATAAATCAAAGAGTTGAGCGCCTGATATGACATGTGACATTTCATATAGTGGTAAATCTAAATAATGATTGATGGACAAGCTCCTTAAGTAATTGTCTGCTTGCATGGAGAGTTCCAAATATCCTTGAATTTTATTGTCTCGCATGAGAATGCCTCCTTCAGAAAGGTTTTTGCCTTTCATTGATTTGATGTATTTTTCTTTGATACAGAAGATGGATCATACTTGGAATGAGCGACAAGGGCTTACAGATGGACCAGCTTCAGCTGGATCCAACTGTTGTGTATTTACCCTTGTCGGTTGAATGGAAGGTATGATATAAGGCGGTGGAACCGCCGTTCTTCTCAAAGAAAAATTGAATCGATGAAAGGTGGAGACCTGGAAGGTCGGTGCGCGACGCAGGAGCGCTAAAGCGAAGGCGATAGCCTGAGAGGCCGTTGGAAACGGCCGGAAAGTGTGCGCAGCACACGCCAGGGGGACCCGACGATCGTCGATCGGTGGGGGAAAAGCGGGCGGCGCCCGCGTTCCTCTTTAATAAACGTCAGCTGTGGCAACAGCTGGCTGAATTTGTCCATAACCATGCAGAATATGTCGAAAAAAATACCGCTGAATTGGACAAAGAATATGAAGAAGCCTATGGTATTTTGATTAGCGAGAATCAGGAAGCAGAGCTGGAAACTCTCAAAGTAGATATGTATGTAAATGGTGGTTATGGTGATGAAACTGCAGACTCAGCTGCTTTTAATCGAATGGCGGAATTAGAACGAAGGAATGCAAGTGAAGACTAGCGGTGCTGGTCTTTTTTTATTCAGATGCTGAACTGTGAAGTAGAGATAGGAGAAGGTCATGATAAATATCTTAATGAGTACGTTTGAGCCTAAAGAGTCCTGGAGTGAAAAGATTCAAGACTATTTAATAGGAAAAAAATTTTAATTATAGCTTGTTCTTTTTCTGAAGAAACAATACAGAATGAGTCTGACTGGCAAGAAGCATATGGTAGACCCAAAGGGAAATATTACGGTCCTTTAATTAAATCTTTTACCAGTTTTGGTGTAAGAGAAAAAGATCTAACTTTTGTTAATTATTTTCGCGACAGTCGTAGTCAAATTGCAAAATTGATTAAGAGTAATGATGTATTATTTTTTCCAGGTGGACTCCCTGATAAAATGGTCGAACGATTAGAAGAAAAACAAATAGTCAATAAAATTAGAAATTTTCCAGGAGTAATTATCGGTTTCAGTGCTGGAGCAATGATTCAAATTCAAGATTTCCATATTACAGAAGATGATTATTATCCAATGTATAGTTATCACGACGGATTGAACCTTATCAAGAGTTTTGATATTGAAGTACATTACGTAAAGGGAGATCCTGCTAAGGAAGCTGCTATTCAAAGATGTCTTAACGAAAAGAAAGCAGTTGTGTATGGTATTGGAGATCGGGGAGCAATCATTTCCAAGGATAACCATGTAGAATTACTTGGTGATGTTTCTCTTTTTGTTAGAAAAGTAAAAACAGATTATACCTCCGTCCATAAATTCGTAAACTAATCATTGCTCATTGAAAATATCGGATCTATGATGATTAGGATACTGCTTCGAGAGGGTCAGAAACTTTAAAGTTTTTGCCCCCTTTTTTTGATCACTTTATCGATTCTCTAACCACTCAAGTATTCTGATTTCTTATAATGACCACTCTGAGAATATCAGAGTGCAATTTGATACCTGTTTTTTCAAGGGTCTATTTAATATTTTAGTGATCATTTCCATTTTTATAGAACTGAATCCCACGAGCTATCATTCTCCATTGTTTGGAAAATGAAAAAGTATTTTTCGATATTTTCACTTAAGTGTGCAAATAATGAATTTCATTGTAAGTGAAATTCATTTAAAGTAATAGATGCACAAGAACAACAGTTTATGTTACGATTGCTTGCTTCTTTGTACTAAAAACCTTCGTTTTTGGGATTGCAGAAAAAAAGACATTTGAATTCAATCAAATGTCTTAGAAATATCTATACATTGGTATTTATGAAAAATCGTATCTATTGATAATTGTAAATCTTAAAAACGAAGGTTATTGAGCAATCTAATTAAGGAGGAGGGAAATGAAAGGTAAGAAGTGGATCGTTTTGAGTTGCTTATTGGTACTCTTTATTAAAGCTCCATTGCTTGAAGGGCAGGCGGCGTCGATCCAATCGTCCGAAACAGATAGCTCCATTACATTTACGGGGCGTTATGAACCAATCGGCACACCCAATCCACCGCCGGATATCGCCAAACCACCTACGTCTGAGAAATTGCCACAAACTAACACACTAAGACAAAAGCAGTGGTTGTTGCTGGGGTGGCTGTTCGTCATTGTTGCGGGTAGTCTTGGTGTCAAAAGAATGACAAAAACAACTAATAGGAAAGAAGGAAATTATTAATGAAATTTATTCGATTAACTACCGTTGCTGCATTATCTGCTACTATTTTTGCCGGAGGCATTCAAGCTTTTGCTGATGAGCCGACCGAAACAGAAAAAACAAACGAAGTTCGTAAAACAACAACCGATGGTCAAATCACATTCACCCCAGGGAATGATGATACTGTCGTTGATCCTGGACCAGACGGTCCAGATGTAACCATTCCCCCAGTTGTAGATCCTGATGGTCAAAACAAAGGTCCTTTAACGATCGCTATTGTTCCAACGATGAACTTTGGGTCACAAATTATCTCGACCACTGATGAAAACTACAATATGGTTGCTGAAAGACAACAATTAACAGGAACGACTGGCGATGAAAACAAAGTTCCTTACGTGAGTATGGCTCAGGTTCAAGATACACGTGGGACAAATGAAGGTTGGGAACTAAGTGTGAGCCTAACTGAATTCCAAGCAACGAAGGAAACACAAAATGCTGTATTAAAAGGTGCAAAGATCACCTTACTTGATCCAGCATTACTTTATAGCATTGATGATGTTGAACAAAGACCTGAAACACACGCAAGTGGGTTAGAACTTCTACCAAGTGAAGCTGCAGTACCAGTAATGACAGCAGCAGCGCAAAAAGGAGCAGGAACATCTTCAGTTGTCTGGGGCGACCATGAGGCTATTGCAAAACAAGTCGCAGATGGCGCAGACGTTGTAGAAAATGACGCGATTAAACTATTTGTTCCAGGATCTACCGCAAAAGATGCCGTAACGTATCAGTCCACATTGACATGGGAGTTAACTTCAACTCCTGACAACTCAATTCCTGATACTGAAGTGTAAGAATAAATATTTTTTACTACGACATTGTAGTATCGGCAGCGTTACAGATCCTTGTAGCGTTGCCTTTTTTAGGAAAGGAGTACGTTTCATGAAACTTAAAAAAAAGAATAACTATTACTTATGGCTGCTTCCTTTTTTCTGCTTGCTTTTCCCTTTTTCTGTTCAGGCAGAAGAAACGACTCTAAATATTTATGCCACACCAATTTTTCCAGACAGTCAAGTGGATGAAGGCAAAGGGTACTATGATTTAAACTTAGCACCCAATCAAAAAGAAACCTTGCGCTTGGAGATTGGGAATACGAGTGCTGAACCTATACGAATTCAAGTGACTCCCCATACTGCATATACCAATGTGTTAGGAAACGTTGAATACGGTAAAAATGCACAAGAAGCAGACCCTACGTTGGTTCATTCCTTAGCTGACCTGATGGAGTCCTCTGAGGTGATTGAATTAGCTGGAAATGAAACGAAAACTGTGGAGATTCCCTTACAGATGCCAGAAGAAGCATTTGAAGGCTTTTTAGCGGGTGGTTTACGTATTGCTGAACAAAAAGAGGAAACGGCAGAAACCGACGAAGCAGAAGGAGAAGGCGTAGCCATAAAGAATGAATTCGCCTATGTGGTTGGTGTGGTCGTCAGTAATACCAGAGACTCGGTACAACCGGAGTTGGAACTGCTAGATGTATTTGCAGATCAATTGAACTACCGCAATGTAATCAGTGCTACGTTACAAAACTTTACCCCCACTTTTGTCAATCAATTGGCGGTGGAAGCGACTGTTAAACGAGTAGGGGAGAACGAGGTTCTCTATAAGGCAGAGAAAGAAATGATGCAGATGGCCCCAAATTCTAATTTCAACTTTCCGATTTCTTTAGAAGGCGACCGTTTTCGAAGTGGAAACTATGTTCTAGAATTAACAGCTACATCGGGAGAGAATGAATGGTCATGGACGCGTGAATTTACGATTGAAGCCGATGAAGCCCGCAAGTTAAATCGAGAAGATGTAACGATTGATTCAGGTGTCAATTGGTGGATGATCGGTGCAATTATTTTGCTTATTTTAATGCTTGGACTTGTGCTTTACCTGATGTGGCAAAAGAAAAGAGCACGTGAAAGCGAAAAAGAAGTATAGAGAGGAGGATTCCATGAGAAAGCTAATGAAAAAGGGAATGCTCATTTTAGGGACGATGATTCTTGTTCTGCATGCATTCCTCCTGCCAGTAGGCATCGTCTATGCGGAAACCACGGATAAAAAGGTAGGGGGGCAAGTACAGGAAGAAGAACAATTGGAACTTCCATCCATAAAAAACTATCTAGAAGTGGAAGAAGAAGGCAATCCTCGCTTTTCCTTTCCTCGCTCTCGCCTTCAAGGAACGGTTGAAGAGTCATTGAAGGTGACATTTGTTTCAGATCAAGAGGTGTCAGAGGCAAGGATTACCCTTCCAAAGGAAGCACAGCTGGTAAAAGACCAGTTACAAGCTGGAGTTACCGTCAACCAAGAAGAAGAATCAAATGAATGGGTGATTCAAGCGGAGCGTGCACAACAAACGTTTGTGCTTCCAGTGGTATTTAAATCTGAAGGTAATTATGATGTGTCCGTCGAAGACGTAACTGCGACACTTGAAATATCGGAAAAGGAAGAAACGGAGACTGAAGATCAATCAGAAATGAATCAGGATTCATCTGATGAATCAAATGAAGAACATGAGCAATATCCAAATACGACTGAACAATCAGAAGAAAAAGAAGCGCCTGTAGCAACCGAAGAATCGAAAGAGGAAGCTACTCCTTCTGAGAACGATACATTCAAACAGGCGGTCTTTGATGGAAATACAGAAGAAGTCTCAACAATGGCTGCATTCAGAGAAGCTGTCGCAAATCCTGAAGTCAGCATTATCTCTGTTCAAGCAAATTTAACTGAAAATACAGCCAATATCATGACGATCGACCGACCAATCAAGATACAAGGAAACGGACATACGCTGACTTTTGGTAACAATAGTTTTTATTTTCAATTAGTAGAAGTGAGTGAGCCAACGACCTTTCGGATAGAGGACGCAACAATTACAAAGACCGGCGCTACTCCTTTAGTCAACGCAACAACAGAGGTTAGCCACAATTGGACACTAGAAATAGAAGATGTAGCAGAAGTCAATGCAAATACGATGCGACTAGCATCAATTCCAAAAGGTACGGTTCAATTTACAGGTGGCACGAATAACTTTACACGCACAAGTTCTACGCAAACCTTCATTGAAGCAAAAGAAGTCAAAGCAATCAATCAAGCGAAAGTAACGATCAGTCGTGGAAATGCCACGATCTTTCTAGCAGCAGCGACAATTTCCGAACCTAAACTAACAATCGAAAACGGTGCAAATTTAGCAATTACTACGACTTCAGGTGTGGCAAATACGATTGATTTTAGAGGAGAAAATGCGGAGATTGCACTCCAATCTGGTGGGGATTTAACGATCAATACAGTAGGAACGACTGCTGCTCCTACTAATACAAGCAATAATACGATTGCAATGACTGGAGCAGATCCGAAAATCACCGTTCGTGATAAAAGCAGCTTGACGACGACAAGTACTGCAGCCAAAAGAGGGTTACATCTATCTGGAAATAATCCCCAGGTGATTGTGGATGGTTCGAAATTATCTGTGAACTCAGCCACACAGTCAGCGGTAAATTTATCAGGGGATGAGCCATTATTTTCTGTAACGAATAGTCATACCGACATTCGTTCTACAACAGGAGCTACACTTGCCTTGATAGGTTTATCACCTAAAGTCAACTATGTGGGATCCACAGGTAGTTTAACAAGTACCACGGGACAACGATTGAATTTGATCGGCACCAACCCTCAGTTATCATTGAATCAGACCCAATTGTCAATGTCAGCTACAACCGGACGTGGAGTGTATTTAGAAGGAACAACACCACAAGTCTTATTAAATGAAAGTAGTATTGAAATAACAGATACCGCAGCTTCACAAGGAATGATTTTACAAGGAGCAGACGCATTACTGTCTCTAACAGAAGATAGCGAACTGACAATTAATGGTGCCGGAACGGGAACATTAGAAAATATTCAAATTGGCGCCAATAACCCTCGTCCAGAACTTTCAATGACAGGTGGTTCTAAAGTTACAGTCGCTACTACGAGTGGTACGGGAGGGGCTTCGGATACGGCGAACAATGCCCTACACTTACGTGGTGAACAACCGAAAATGACGATAACAGAAGAATCAGAACTTAATATTTCAGTTATTTCCAATGCACGACGCGGCGTTTATTTAAATGGTATTGAAGCCGAATTGAAAGTAGATACTAGTCAGTTTAATGTGAAAACGTTGACCGGACAAGGACTTCATTTAAATGGGAGAGACGCACGATTTCATGCGACAAACAGCAAAATATCCATAGAAACAACGACTGGTATAGGCGTTGCTTTTGCGGGAGATAATCCAACCATAAATGCTGTGAATACAGAGATGATGATCCAATCAACGACTGGCCAGCGTATGAACCTTATAGGAGCTTCCCCTATATTGGATTTAGACAAAAGCTATCTGACGATGAATGCAACGACTGGTCGAGGCATCTATTTGTTAGGAGCAACGCCACAAGTGAGCCTAAATGAAAGTCAGATTGAAATGACAGACACCGGTGCCTCACAAGGAATGATTTTGGAAGGGACCGATGCCGTACTTTCTTTGAAAAAGAATAGTACGTTCACTGTTTCTGGTGGTGGAACAGGTACTACCGAAAATATTCAAGTTGGTAATAATAATGCAAGACCTAAGATAGACTTAGAAAATGGTTCAAAATTAGGAATCACTACTACCAGTGGAACAGGTGCAGGCTCTGCCACAGCCAATAATGCCGTCCATCTCAGAGGAAGTAATCCAGAACTAAATGTAGCAGATAAGTCAAGCATTTCTATTGATATTACTTCTGGTAATCGACGTGGAATAGTAATGACGGGAAATAATTCAACCACAAACGTTGATTCTAGTGATATAAGTTTGAAGTTAGCTGGTAGTGGGGTCGGTTATTCTGCAACAGGAACTACTAATAAATTAGCCATCTCAAAGAGCCAGTGGGAGGCGAACGGGAGCTCCGGACACAATATTCATATGGTCGGGGACAATAGTACAGTCTTAGTTGATAACTCTGATGCCTTTTTTGAAGCAGCCAGTTCTGGTAGGAATATTTGGCTAGCTGGAGCAGATTCAGTTCTAGCCGTAGAAAATGGTACTCAGTTAAATGCAAAATCTGAGGATGCCAACAGTATAACGATACATGGTGCACGGGCATTATTACAAATGAGTGGTTCTAAATCAAACATGGACATTGTTAGTAATGTCAGTGAAGCTGAGTTAAATGCAGCAGTTTTTTTAGGTGCAGCTACTACAACTGCGGGAGCTACAAATCCTAATGCTGAAGTTAGATTGACTGAGGGTGCAAAAATGAATGTACATGCGAATCGAGCCTCTGCATTAAGTTTACTTAGTTCGAATGGACAATTTAACCTATTAAATCTATCGGAATTAAATTTAACAGCAGGTAATACTGATTCATCAGCCAACGGTGCAGTTGCTGTCTTACGTTTTATACGTGCAGGAGGCTATCAGTTTACAATAGACAATGCAAAAATGAACATAAGTAAATCTGGAGGAAGAACACCAGGTATTCGTATGTATGGTGGTAATAATCATATTTTAGTTAGGAACGGAGGGCAATTTTTCATCTATAATCCTGGGAATGGTACACCTATAGATCAAGATACGTCCTCTGGTTTGGCAAATCAAGGGGTACATTATCCTAGGACCGGGGGTAATTCTTTTGTAGTTGATGGTTTGGGTTCTAAAGTTCAAATTATTGCGGACAACGGTGCAGCGATCGATATGGAAAGTCAGGCGGGAGAAATTGAAGCACGAAATGGTGCTACCTTCGTTGCCCAAGGACGAACAGCTACAGATGCGGCAGGAATTTTCAATGCTGGAAATTTAACTGTTGATTTTGATAATCCGTTATTTATGGACTTTAGAAATACTCGCGTCGGTGGTGGGAATATATTTAATGCTAGTAGTGGATCGACATTAAATGCAATAAATAGTGATTTATCTGTTTGGCGAAAAGGCGCTGATTTGAATGGAGACCCAAATTTAGACTTCCGAAGTATTGATTATTCGTTTACTGGAACAAATTTTAATACGTTAAGAGAGACAAATGACCCCACACAACTAAATACGGAAGTGTTTGGAAACACAGGTTTGACTGCATACAGTCGATTGAGTAGTAACAATGGGCGATGGGCCATCGCAGATGAGTTGAGAGTGCCAACCAATGCCGATAAGAAAATCTATGGGCGCGTGAGTCTTCCTGTAGGCCTAGATGATAGTCGTCCAGCATGGGACGATGAAGCGATCGTGACAGTCGAAGTAGAATTTCCGTCAGGACGAACACAAGAGTATACGACCAAGACCGTCGGTCATTCAGACGAATCACCAGGAATCAGTATCTACGGAGAAGACCCACGTGGTGGACTTTTTGAAATCACATTACCTGAACCCCTCGAAGCGGGATCAAAAGTTCGAATCAGTAACGTAGAATTAACCAGTGGCGAACTGACCGAAGGTTTTGACCACCAGATTTTAACAGATACTGTGGAAGTCTTTCCAATCGTCCCTCCGGCACCTGCGAAATTCTCATCTTCTATCATTGGTGAAAATAGTAAAACCATCCAAGGTATTTCAGAAAATAAAGAAGCTGAAGTAACCGCAACGCATAATGGGCAACCCATGGATACGTCGGATGTTACTGTTAATGACGATGGCAGATTCACTCTTGATCTAAGTGAACTTTCACTAAAAGAAGATGATGAAATTCAAATCTTTTTACGGGATAATGCAGGATCCGCAAAGGCCGCAGGGGTCGTTGATCCACCAAAAACAAATAATGATCGAGGAAATATTAATCCAACAATAGCACTGCCTTATCATGACGTCACATTTGAATCTGCGACGATTTTAACAGTTGGGGATCTTGGTCCAGTCTCTCCGGTAGATCCGATGAATCCAGAAATAGAAGTCGATCCAGAGAATAAACCTGAGCTCGAAGAAGACCAAGGCTTGTTAAGCATAGATTTTGCTTCTCAATTCATATTTGGCGAACAAGCGATATCTACGCGAACGAAGCGGTATTATGCGCAACCGCAACGCCTGTTAAATTCTGATGGAACCGTCAATCAAGAGGAAGAGCGCCCGAACTACGTGCAGATCAGTGATCGTCGGAGTGAAAACGACCGCCATGGCTGGACCCTTTCTGTGACCCAAAATGAACAGTTCCACAATGATCATAACCATGAACTTAAAGGGGCAAGCTTGCAATTGACTAATCAACAGGTGGCGTCTGCCCAAGATATGGGCGAGCCTGAACTGAGTCAGCCTGACGGAATCAAACTGATTCCGGGAGAAAAGACCGAGCTGATGACCGCAAAAGACACCCAAGGGATCGGTACTTGGATCTATCGGTTTGGTGATGCAGCCAGCGCCGATAAAAGTGTAGCGCTAGAGGTTCCACCAAGTGCTGCTCCACAAGCTGCGACCTATCAAACTACGTTGTCTTGGGAATTAAGTATGGTTCCTGACAATTAAACATAATGGGGAAGAGCTGCGGCTCTTTTTCTTTTTTATATAATGAATGGAGGAAAGACATGGATACCTTATTTTACCAATTGATTTTTCATGCCAAAACCAAACGGTGGTTTCAATTGTTGGAAATCATGGAAGAAAACGAACATATCCTGGCGCAACATCTGATCGCTCAGACGCAAGCTGCGCGACGAACCGTCTTGAATGATATCAAAGAAATAAAGACCTATTTTGGCGATACACTCCAATTGACTGGAGACGAAAAAGGCTATCATTTTTCTTTTCGGGACCCAATAAGATTTTATAAGAAAAAACAAGCGTTACTAGAGGAGGAAAAGTTGTTTCTTTTTGTGGACCAGTTAACTGCTGGCAAACGATTGAAAAATCATCAGTGGGCACAATATCTATCGGTGTCTCAAGCAGCCTTTGGTCGGATGAAACGTCAATTACAATCAGTTTTGGTGCAACACTACGGCGTTCGCCTGGAGAACAAGACCAATCAATTTGTAGGAGAAGAAGCGGCCGTCAGACAATTCCTTTATGATTTTTATTTTACGTTGCCATTATACCCCGAGATACTGACTGATCATATTCGCCATCTACATAGTGAAAAGTTGGTCGTCCATCAAGGTACCTGGCGCTTGGATCATCAGCTGCTCAATCAATGGTGCCAATTGACAAAACTGCGGGTCGATCAAGGGTATCTTTTGCCAGAGCGAAAGGAACAAAGAGTCATTCAGGAGCTACTTGTGAAAGCCTTTGACCAACAAGTAACGGTGGCACTGCCAAGACCAGAAAAAGCAGCACTTTTTTTGCTTGCTTTGGATGAAAAACAATTTTTGAATCCCCTCACGCAAAAAGCATTTATTCAGACATTTTCGCCTGGTACGGGTTTACATTTTCTTGTTCGATCGACCGAAAGTCTTTCCTATCACCTTTTTGAGACACTACTTTCGTTGATGAAAACTTTTTTTCAACTCCCCGTCATGAATGAGGCTTCTGAAGAAATAGAAGAACAGGCGCTCTTGTTAGCACTGATCGACCGGTACGTAGCGGAAAAACACAAATACAATCATACAGTCTATGTTACTTATCGATTAACGGGTTCACCCGCATTAAAGTGCTGGATCAAAGCAGAAGTAAAGAAAAGCTTTGCACAAGCGGGCTTACATTTGATTGAAGGCGGAATCGGTGAGCAGTTGGGGATGATTCGCCATGTCTGTATCACAAACCGACCAATAGAGATGGCATCTGAAGCCGCGATCGAATTGCCTTATGTCCCCACTAAGGAAACAATCGTGGGAGCCTTGACAGAATACTTCTAGAAGGAGCCGTTTGTTTAGGCAAACGATTATGTTTCGGTGTACAGTGAGAATAAAATAAATAAAAGAGTGAGGGGAAACGCATGCGAGAACTTCAGATTGCCTTTATCACAAATGCCGAGATCAGACGGACCATGCGGATCTTGACGATCCTCGAACGTGAACAACAATTTACCATTGTCGAGTTAAGTGAGCGGTTGACGATTTCACAACGGACGATGATCAAAGACATCCAATCGATCAAAAACTATTTCGGTGACAGTATATCATTGGTTTCCCAACACAAAGGATTTTACTTTGAAGAACGGAATCGACTAACCTACTACGAGAAAAAAGAACAGTTATTGGAACAAGAAGTATTATTTGAGATCATTGAGTCTATATTTTACGGGGAACGGTTGCCCATCGATGAATGGGCACACCGCTACAGTTATGCAGAAAGTACGTTGCGCCGTTTTTTCTCTCGTACACAACCGATCTTGCTGAGTTACGGACTCACTATGACCTTCAATCCGGTGGATTTTCAGGGACCTGAGGCCAACATTCGAAAATTCTTTTTTGATTTTTATTACGCAGGAGAACAGACCCCACATACGATCCGCCCTCCAGAAGGGCTGCACCCGATGGTTTTACAGGAACTCGCAGGAAAGCTAGGTACCTATGAATTAGGAACTGGAACCACTGTTTCGGCCTTTTATTATCACTTATATATCACGATGGTGCGGGTGGAACAAGGTCGATTGGTGACTATCCCCGATTGGTTGAGGGAAATCGACTATCAGGAAAAAGACTTTCAGCTCTTATACTCCTTACAGGCAATCATTAAAAAGGAATATGGTATTTTCCTCCCGAAAAGTGAGTTTTCCTGGCTCCATCTTTCGGTGATCACCAAGCGAACGATCCATCGCAGAGACCAAGAGATCGTCTTTTCACAACGCTTTAATCGGTGGCCGGCGATCGAACGATTGGTCGCAGAGTACTTGTCGAATCCTTTTTTTGACGAATGGGAAACGGAGACGCTAAAGAACTTTATAACTTCTTTTTTCGTCTCGCGAAAAATAAATGACGCAATTTCCCCTGTGTTGAATAAAGAGCTATTAGAAGTAACGACGATCGTAAAGAAAAACCACCGGAACTTGTATGACAAGCATACGGCCTTTCTTGGAAATTATGTCAAGGATTTATCTTTTTCTTCGACTGATCTTGAGGAGATCGTGGTTAGTTTTACGATGTATATGAATATGTTATTGCAGGCTTATCAGCCGAAAAAAAAAGTGTTGTTCTTGTTAGAGGGGGATTATTTGTTGGTCCAATCGATTCGACTGCAAGCACGACAACAGCTAGGAGAAACCCATGAGCTTTTGTTTTTACCATTACAGGAATTGACCCAACAACGGTTGACTGCCCAACAAGTAGATCTGATCGTGACGAATTACCGACCGTATTTGTTTGAGTATAATTTACAAGCGAACTATGTCTTGATGAATACGCTGCCTGATGCCAATGATTGGGTACGAATCAAACATCGGTTGAATCCAATAGCCGATCACTTGACCTAGGCTAAGTCAGAGTGAAAACAAAGCGAAGAAATAGAATAGCTGCTTATCAAAGCTAAACGAAAAAAATGAGAGGGGAGCATGAAGAAAGATTATGTCTATATTCATTACACGAGAGGATTATATTAAAGGATTTATTCAAGTATTTACAGAAACGAAAAGGGACACCAAAGACCTAGAGGTCTATGTGACAGCACAAGTTCAGCGACTGGATACCTTACTGGATGGCCTGACACAAGAAACCTTTTGGCAGCGGTGGCCAGAGATCTTAGGGATTGATGCCAAACTGTCCATAGTCACAGAGTTAGTTCATTTTGAGGACTTTTCCAGTGAAGAGATCATTCGCATGGCTGAAACAGATTACCGTACGTATTTCAAGGAGTTATGCGGGTATGACTTGAGTATGGAGACCAAACATTCGATGATCTTCAATGTTCAATGATGCGTTCGCTATTAATTGATAGGTCTTTTCTTATCGAAAAGAAAAATGGTTGTTAAGTTAGTTAATATCAATTATGCATGTAGAATAATTTCTAGTAGGGTCAGAAACTTAAAAGTTTTTGCCCCTTTTTTGTTCGTTCCATGACTCTTTAAGTAGCTGAGTTGGATATAAAATATATAGCATTGTTAAGTGTAATGTATGTTATGCAAAATCAAACTTAAGAATAGGGAATAAACAAGGTGAATTTTTTTTAAAATTATACTAAAAAGAAGTGTAATGTTATCAATCTTTTGAAACTCAGCTAATTATATTATTTTGTATAATTCGACAAAAGAATCATCAAATGACAGGTTCGCTAAAGGTTCATCCAGTATGCTTTTGTTAGAGAAAAAAAGAGAGGATGTTGGCAATTGAATTATATGAAACGGGCATGGCTGAGTGTGACGAGAAAGCGAGGAAAATCTGCAATATTGTTTGCTGTTATTCTAATTTTAGGAAATGTGATCGCTGGCGCAATTGCGGTCAATCAGTCGACTCAAAATGTCGAAAAGCAGATCAAAAACCAATTAGGTTCCCTCGCAACGATCGATATCGACTATGAAGCCTTGATGGCAAATAGTGAGGGCGGCGCAAGTATGGAGGAGATTCAGCCGCTGCCGGAGGAGCTGATCAAACAAATTGGCGAGCGCTCGGAAGTCAAACAGTATGACTATTTGCGAGAAGCAATGATTGCTGTTGATAAATTCAAACCCTATAGTTTTAGACCAGAAGTTGAAAACGAGAATATCATGGTTTCTGGAGGTATGGATTCTTGGGTCTATTTAACAGGAACCAATCTCTTACAACCGTTGGATTTTGAAGAAGATACGGTGAATTTAACACAGGGACGCTTCTTTACTGAAGAGGAACAGCGTACCGGAAAACGTGTAGGGTTGATTTCTGAAGAGGTGGCTCAGGAAAACGGCTTGACCGTTGGTGACACCATGGTATTAGATGGACAGTTTATCGATTATTCATCTGGTGGAGATCCAGAGAAACAAAAAGGCAATGATTACCCAATTGAAATCGTCGGGATCTTTAAAAACACCAGTTTAGAAAAAGCGAATGAAAAAAATGATAATTCGAGTTCGTCCTTTTTTGATGATCGTCCCTTCAATCGGATCTATATGCCAAATGATGCTGTGAAAACGATTGTTGAAGAGGAACGTGCGGGACATCAAGCGGCATTTCCAGCGACAGACCCCGGATCTGATAAGGATTTCTTTACCCCGCAATTTATTTTGAATCAACCAGAAGATGCAGAACAATTCAAACAAGAGGTGACACCACTCTTGCCAAATGGCTATAAGGTCAATTCTTCTACGGATGAGTATGACCGTGTGGGAACCAGCATGAATCGCTTATCACAGATTTCCTCATATGTCGTAGTGATTGCGGTGATTGCTTCCTTGATTATTATCTCCTTGATCATTGTCTTGTTTACCCGAGATCGTAAATATGAGTTAGGCATCTACCTTTCGTTAGGGGAACGACGGAAATACGTGTTTGCACAAATCGTGCTCGAACTCCTGTTGATTGGTGTCAGTGCAATGCTGATCTCCTTGGTTACAGGGAATATGCTGGGCAAGATGGTTTCTGAATCTTTGTTAACCAGCAGTATGCTAGAGGCAAACCAGACAGGGATGGAACAATTCTTTGTGGGGGCACCGAAAATCGACCAAGCGACGATCAACGAGGCGTTTCGCGTTCAATATACCTTATCTTATGTGATCGCCTTTTTAGCGACTGGGATCGTGACGATCTTGCTTTCGGCAGTGGTGCCGCTGTTGTATATTTTACGGTTGAATCCGAAAAAAATCATGCTGTAAGGAGCGATGAACATGGCAATTTTAGAAACAAAAGACATGACGTATTACTACCAAGATGGCGAGAATCGCCGGAAAATTTTAGATAAAACCAATATCTCCTTTGAAAAAGGCAAATTTTACACGATCTTAGGAAAATCAGGCTCAGGAAAGACCACTTTTCTTTCCTTGATCAGTGCATTGGATCAGCCAACCGATGGGGAAGTGTTTTTTGAAGAAAAAAATATCAAAACGATCGGTTATGAAGAATATCGCCGCAACAAAATCAGTCTGATTTTTCAAAGTTACAACTTGATCCCTTATTTGACGGCTTTAGAAAACGTCCTTGTTTCGATGGCGATTTCAGACAACAAACTCCCGGATCAGCACGATCAAATTGCGTATCGTTTGCTGGACTATATCGGCATCAATTCCACGAAAGCCGATCGTTTCGTCAATCAGCTTTCCGGTGGGGAACAGCAGCGGGTCGCCATCGCTCGTGCTTTAGCGACCAACGTTGATATCATTTTAGCCGATGAACCTACCGGGAATTTGGATGAAGGCATGGAACAAGAAATCGTGGATATTTTTAAAGAACTAGCGGCGATCCACAACAAGTGCATCATCGTAGTGACCCATTCGACCGAGATCGCCAAGCAGTCAGATCAGACTTTTTACTTAAAAAAAGGTGCGTTGACGGCCTATGAGTGATTTTTTATCGAAGTTTGAAGAAGAACCGAAACAGCCAGACAAGGAATCAGCAGCAGCCGAAGTACCTTCTTCCCGTGCTTCCCGCAAAGAAAAAGGTTCAGCTTCTTTAGAAGAGGGGATCGAACATGATCCCTCCTTCAAAAAGAAGCGGCGAAAAAAACGACTGCTAGGGTTAGCTGCCTTGCTTGGACTCTTTATACTCAGCGGCTTTTTATTTTTCCAATTGGCGTATGTCCGGTTGGATAACTTTGTGGACAAAGAGATCTCAGAGGTCAGAGAATGGGCAGCGGAACATGATCTTGCGGTTGATGTCACACCAGCCTATGATGAAGCCCCAGCCAATCAAGTGATCGCCCAAGCAGAAGCTGCCAGAAGTCGAGTCAGAAAAAGAAGCACTCTGCATCTAACCGTGAGCCAAGGACCTGATCCAGAAGAGAAATTGGCATTGCCAGACTTTATGGAAATGACGAGGGACGAGGCAGCAGAGTGGATCGAAAAAAATCAAGCAAGCAATTTGACGATCGTCGATGAATACCACGATGAGATCGAGGAAAAAGCACCGATTCGAGTAGAATTTACCAATAAAGAAGTCTCACGAGAGAACTATCATCGTCGAGATGTCGGACGAGTCTTTTATTCCAAAGGCGAAGAAACCTTTGAAAAAGATATTGAAGTACCAGACTTTAGTGATAAAACCCGTGCAGAGGTAGAAACATGGGGGAAAGCCCATGAGCTGGAGCTTGAAGTCAAAGAACAGGCTTCGGATACTGTGGAAGAAGGCAAAGTCATTGAACAAAGCGTGGCACCAAAAGAAAAAATCGCGAAACGGGATGCGTTTCAAGTAACGATTTCCCTAGGGAAAGGGGTCACCGTACCAGACTTTTCAACGATTTTACCAGATGATGCCCAGGCCGCTGTTGAGGGTGTCACTGTGCGGATGCGGATGCAGTTTACTCAGAGTCTGCCCTATGGACAATTGATCTCGCAAAGTGAGACCGCCGGGACCGTCTTAACCAGCAAAGATGACAAAGGCATTGAAGTCGTCTATTCGGCAGGTCAACCGTATATCAAAGATTACCGTCGAAGCGAGATCCTTGAAGGGGATCTGCAAAAACTCTTCTTTGATGAATTCCGTTCAAAAGGGGCGAACATCAGCTATCAAGTCCGTTATGTCAATTCAGCAGAACCCTACGGGACAATCGTGGGGATGAGCAAGTTCAATCAGTTTTTACCGTTAGAAGATACGATCACCTTCGATATCAGCTTAGGCAATCAGACAGCCCCAGCGGCTACTGATCCAGAATAGTCGAGCGGATTTGTCGATGACCTGCAAAAAGGAGGAAACCCATGCGTCATCAAGAGAATTTTCAAGACCTTAGGAAAAAGCTGTTTGTCTTTTTGTTAAGCGGTATGGTAGCATTGTTGCTACACATGTGGATTCATCAATCCAGCGAACACGTGCGGATCGTTTCAACAGAACGTTTTATTGGAGAACAATTGGAATGATCCTACAGGAATGATTGTGCTTACCGAAAAGTGATTGAAAATAGAAATGATGAGTGTAAAAGGGGGACTGACCGATGCGGATCTTATTCGTAGAAGATGAGCCATCGATCGCAGAAGCGGTTGCCAGCTTATTGAAGAAACAACATTATTCCGTTGATTTGGCGTATGATGGCGAAACCGGATTAGATTATGCAGCGAGTGGTGTATATGACATTCTCGTTTTGGATATCATGCTGCCAAAAATCGATGGGATCACATTGCTAAAGACGTTACGCAAGCAAAATATTCGCACGCCGATCATTATGTTGACGGCCAAAAGCGAAGTCGATGACAAAGTACTCGGCTTGGATGCAGGGGCAGATGATTACTTGACGAAACCCTTTCAAATGAAAGAGTTGCTGGCACGGATTCGTTCGCTAGGCAGAAGAAAAGATTTGGATTATCAAGAAGACCAGTTAGCCTTTGGCAACGTGGGCTTAGATCGTAATGAGCTGCAGTTAGCCACGCCTAGCAATCAAGTGGTGCTGTCACCCAAAGAAATGAAACTGATGGAGCTATTTTTAGCCAGACCTAAAGTGATTTTATCAAAAGAAACCATCATCAATAAAATTTGGGGCTTTGATCCCGATGTGGAAGAAAACCGCGTTGAAATCTATGTGTCTTTGCTGCGGAAAAAACTGACGCTGCTTGAAGCGGATATCGGCATTCGCACGATCCGCAATGCGGGGTATATTTTGCAGAGCAAGGAGCCGCCATGTTAAAAAAATTACGGAATAAAATGCTATGGTTCAATATGGCGTTGATCTCAATCATTGTCTTAGGTGCCTTTACCTTTATCTATATTTTGAATGCCACCCAAATTGAAAACGAGATCCAATCATTGATCTCGCAAGAAGCAAACACCTTAGCTGCGGTACCTTTGGATGAAGAGGAAGTACGGCAATCACTGACAGAACCTGAGTATCCAATGATGTTGACCATCACGAATAGTACCAATGAGCTCAGACATATAGCTCTAGTCGACGTTAATCAAGTGAAAGGCGAGATCCAAAGTACCGATGAGAGCGACCTTTATGAAGCATTAGCAGATGCAGCAACGAAACAAGGTGAAGTTCCCAACGAAGTAAAGGTGAATGGTCGGTATTGGCGGTATACGCTCTTTTTAGTAACTTCGAGTAGTTATTACTCAATCAGTAATGACTATATAGAGGAATATTCTACTAGTATCAATAATTATGAGCCATTTTATGAAGTTCTGTTTTTCGATGTCACCGACTACACAACCAGTCTAAGCAACTTAAGAACCACGCTTTTGATCATCGGTGTCTTAGCTTTAGTCAGTATTTATATCGCTAGTTTTTATGTCGCCAAACGAGCCTTGCGACCGGTGGAACTGGCTTGGCGCAAACAAAAAGAGTTTATTTCTAACGCTTCCCATGAATTGAAAACACCACTGGCGATCATTCAAGTCAATGCTGAGGTATTAGCTGGCAGTCCAGAAGAAACCTTGAAAAGCCAAATGAAATGGCTGGAAAACATTCAGTTAGGTTCCGAACGGATGGATGAGCTAGTAAATAGCTTATTGATGTTGACCAAATTCGAAAGTGCCGAGCAAGAGGTCGTGTGTTCGGTGATCGATGCCAGTCAAGTCGTTCAAAGTGTTTATCAAAGCATGGAGGCCATTGCGCTAGAAAAAGGGATCCACTATCAGGAACAGATCACTAAACAGGTGTGCCTTGAAAGCAATGAGCAAGTCTTGCGTCAATTGACTATGATTTTGGTAGACAATGCCTTGAAATATACACCCGCTGGAGAAAACGTCACAGTGGCACTCGTTAAACACCAACGAATAACGGTGCTGCAAGTGTCTAACAGTGGTTGTCCGATCCCAGAAGAAAAAATTTCCTATGTCTTTGATCGCTTCTACCGCGGGGATCCTTCTCACAACCATCAAGACGGTGGTTATGGGTTAGGTTTAGCCATTGCCAAAGCCATTACAGAAACGCTGCAGGCGCAAATCAGTTTGACGGTGGATCAAGACGGCGTCAATCACTTTGAAGTTTCATTTCATTGAGCGTTTATTACTGTCCTCACTTGAATGAAAAGATTTTGATTCAGACCAAAAATCAAGAGTTTTGAGACAACTAGTAAAAGGAGGAGGGAAGATGCAGAAAGCGGTTGGCCGTTTGTTTTGTATTTTCGCAGTACTTTTTGCACTACAGTTTCCACTGTACGTCTATGGGGGACAGGTCCAATCCGTTGAGTCAGAAGGATCTGTTGGATTTACCGGGGCCTATGAACCGATCGGCCCGCCTGATCCCCCCCCTAGCACCAGCCCGCAAAGTCCAGGCGGCTCGTTACCCCAAACAAATATGATCGAAGGGGCATTTGTCGGATGGATCGGCATTCTCCTAGTGGTCGGCGTTTCATTGGCTGTAGGGGAGAAAAGAAAAAAGCAGTACAAAAATTATTGGAATGAAAGAAGGGAATGAAGTTTGAAATTTATCCGTTTAACCACTGTAGTTGCACTATCCACAACAATCTTTGCCGGAGGCATCCGCGTTTTTGCAGAAGAAGCAGAAGAAACAGAGAAAACAGGTGAAGTAAGACAAATCACTACGAATGGGCAGATCACGTTTACTCCGAATAATGATGCGCCAAACGTTGAATTGGATCCAGACGGGCCAGAAGTTGAGATCCCGCCAGTTGTCGGTCCGGATGGAGAAAACAACGGTCCCTTAACCATTGCTTATGTACCAACGATGAACTTTGGTTCACAAATTATCTCGTCTTCGGATAAGCATTACAACATGGTCGCTGAGAGACAACAAAAAGCAGGAACGACTGGTGACACAAACAAGGTGCCTTATGTAAGTTTTGTACAAGTCCAAGATACGCGCGGAACCAATGAGGGATGGAAACTAAGCGTGAGCTTGTCTGAATTTGAAGCAAAAGACACGAAAAACAATGTGTTAAAAGGGGCACAAATCAAGTTATTCGATCCTCAACTTCGATACAGTGTCAATGATGCGGAACAGGAACCGACCATTCACGCCAATGGGTTAGAACTGATTCCAAATAATGATGCTGTACCGATTATGACTGCCGCTGCTAAAAAAGGAGGTGGGACTTCGACCGCTACTTGGGGGAATCAAGTAGCCCTAGACAAACAGGTTGAAGCGGGCGCAGCCGTCGTAGAAAACGCCGCCATACAATTATTCGTTCCAGGAACGACGGCGAAAGATGCAGTAACGTATCGCTCTACTTTAACATGGAAATTGGAACAAACGCCTGACAACGAACTTCCTGGCATCGTCTTTTAATAACGAATTCGATTCCGTTACTGTTGTACTTTAGGTACTGGCAGCGTTACAGGTCTCTGTAGCGCTGCTTTTTTAGAAAGGATTATGATGCATGAGATACAAACAATCGTTGTGTACCTTTTTTTGGTTCCTAGCAGTATTCTTCGTATTCTTTCCGTTTTCAGTCGAGGCTGAAGAAACGACCTTGAATACGTATGTCACCCCGCATTTTCCAGAGAGTCAAGTGGATGAAAGCAAAGGGTATTATGAATTGCGCCTCGCTCCGGGGCAAAAAGAGACGTTGCGGCTGGAAGTCGGTAATTCTAGTGTAGACCCGATCAAGATCCAAATCACTCCACATACCGCTTATACCAATGTTTTAGGAACCGTTGAGTATGGCAAAGATGCGCCTGAAGCAGACCCGACGCTGGTCCATTCTCTGGATGAGTTAATGACCTCTTCAGGGGTCATTGCATTAGCAGAAAATGAGACGAAGGTCGTAGAGATTCTTCTAGAAATGCCTGAAGAAGCCTTTGAAGGGTATTTAGCTGGCGGTTTACGGATCGTCGAAGTAAAAAATGAGGAAGAAAGTGAAGCCCCAGAAGAGGAAGGGGTGGCTATCAAGAATGAGTTTGCCCATGTGGTCGGCGTCGTCGTCAGTAATACCGGTGATTCTGTACAGCCGGTATTAGAATTGTTGGATGTATTTGCGGATCAGTTGAACTATCGGAATGTGATTAGTGCGACCTTGCAAAACTTCACACCGGCTTTTGTGAATCGCTTAGAAGTGGAGGCCACAGTCAAACGTGCAGGAGAGAGTGACGTTCTCTATGAGGCAAGCAAAGAAATGATGCAGATGGCACCGAATTCGAACTTCAACTTTCCGATTTCTTTAGAAGGGGATCGTTTCCGCAGTGGGAACTATGTACTGGAACTAAGAGCTAAGTCAGGAGAAAATGAATGGTCGTGGACACGAATGTTTACCATCGATGCCGACGATGCCCGTAAGTTAAACCGTGAGGATGTCATGATCGACAATCGTCCGAATTGGTGGATGATCAGTGCTCTATTTTTAGCAGTTGTCTGGATCATGTTAGGAACCTATCGATTTCTCTTACGTAGAAAACGTTTAGACGAAAGGGAGTGAGAAAAAGGATGAATAGTGTTAAAAAAATGACAATCGTAATAAGTCTGTCAGTCTTTCTGTTCAATGTCACTCTACAACCAGTTGTCGCAATCGAAAAACTACCTACGGACAAAAATATAGAAGAAACTGCAACACAATCAACGGATGAATCAGAGCAAAAAACACCTGAGTGGGAAGACCTACAGGAAATTGAGAGTTTAGAACCGTCGAAAAACGCGGAGGTACCGGAAACAAATGAATCGGAAAAAGAGCAAATGACAGACAAGAAAACAGTTCTCGACGAAACTAATACGAATAAGGAAGGCGAACTGAATCCAACTACCGATATAAGGAATGCGACAGGATCTTGGGGAATCGTTGAATGGTTATGGGAAGAAGCCACTCGAACAATTACGTTGAGTGGTGGAACAGCAGGATCAGTGGATTCAGCCCCTTGGAAAACTCATACTGATGTTTCAAAGATTGTGGTCGAAGGACGAGTGGTATTACCGTCAGATTCGTCGTATTTATTTTCAGAATTATCAAATCTCGAGATCATTGATCAGGCGGGTAATTTTGATACATCAAATGTTGCTAAAATGACTGGGATGTTCATGCTAACTACTAGACTGACGGAGTTAGATGTTTCAAACTGGGATACATCTAGTGTTACTGATATGCATTCAATGTTCCATCAAGCTATTAGACTGACGGAGTTAGATGTCTCAAACTGGGATACGAGTAATGTTGCTAATATGGCTTGGGCATTCAGTTGGGCTAGTAATTTGATACAGTTAGATGTCTCAAATTGGGATACGAGTAATGTTACTTATATGGCTTGGATGTTCAGTAATGCTAGTAATCTGACGGAGTTAGATGTTTCAAACTGGGATACAAGTAATGTTATTCATATGAACGGGATGTTCGAACTAGCTAGTAGTTTAACCGAGTTAGATCTCTCGAACTGGGATACGAGTAATGTTATTACTATGAGTACGATGTTCCGAGAGGCTAGTAGCTTGACCAAGTTAGATGTCTCGAATTGGAATACGAGTAATGTTGCTCTCATGGATTCTATGTTCCAAAATGCTAGTAGTCTGACCGAGTTAGATCTCTCAACCTGGGATACATCAAATGTGGACCGCGCGACAATCTTGTTTTTTGGTGCGACAAACCTTTCTACCATTCATCTGGGAATAAGATCTCGTTTTGATCACTTAATGCCTCTGCCAACTATGCCTGCCCCCCCTTCTTTGGGTAACCACACTGGAAATTGGGTCTATTATTTGAATCAATCAGAGATAACTCCGGACCCGTACATTACATCTTCGCCAACTGATTTTTGGCGGGAGTATGATGGTACTAATCCCGGAACTTATAAGTGGCAATCAGTAGGAACGGTAACTGTTCAATACAGAGATACTCAAAATCATGAAGTAGCTGCTCCTCTGGTGATAACTGGTGGGGTACGTGCACCTTTTCAAATCGAAGAAAAAGCGATTGAAGGTTATACTATTCAAGAAGTTCCGACTAATCTTTCAGGTCGATTTACAGAACAAGAACAATTACTAATTTTTCGGTATTTGAAAGATCCTGTTTCACCTGTGGATCCATTAGCGCCAGAAAATGAGGTTGATCCAGAAAATCCCCCACAAATTCCAAACGATCAAGGCTCTTTAAGTATTGATTTTGCTTCTCAATTTACGTTTGGACAACAAACTATTTCTACTCAAATGAAGAGGTATTATGCACAACCTCAACGTTTATTGAGTGCTGACGGGACTAACAATAACGCCGAAGAACGACCAAACTATGTGCAGATCAGTGATCGCCGGCATGAAAATGAACGTAATGGTTGGCAATTAGCAGTTACACAAAATAATCAGTTTACGAACCTTCAAGAACATGAGCTTAAGGGTGCACGCTTGTTATTAACGAACCAACAAGTGGCCTCTGTCCAACAAATGGGGGAACCCGAAGTGAATCATCAAGATGGCGTTCCTTTAGTTCCAGAAGAAAAGATGACGCTTTTAACCGCACATAATGATCAAGGTCTTGGCACTTGGGTCTATCGCTTTGGTGACAGAGAAAATGCTGGAGAAAGTATTGTACTGGAAGTTCCACCAACGGCAAACCCAAGAGCGACTTCCTATCAAACAACACTCACGTGGGAATTGAGTGCCGTACCGGGCAATTAGTCAAAGATGAATAAGGGAAAAAATACAAGCACTATTTCATCATTTTTTCTTTTTTATCTCTACTAGGAGATGGTTGGCCTTTGCAGAGATATTATTACTAGGTGATCATACACGTTCTGTTTCTTTAAAAGGGGAATCTTTGGTCGTCCAATCGGCTCTCGGCTGTAGGACTTGAAACTTTTTGGAACTCACTACAACATACTGATTATTTCTCTTCTAGCATTAACATGAAAACATTCGAATGATAAACAAACTACTTTGATCGTAACAAATTATTGGCTATGCCTATTGGATTATGCCTTTGAAACCGAGTATGTTCTTATGAAATGTTTTCCGAAGGCACGCAATTGAATATGGGCGAAATACCAATTGAGTCCGTTGATAGATTGGAGCGCCTAACAAAAGAAAGCCAAGGTTTAAAAGTTATTTAATGAGGAATAGCCCTAAGGGGTGACTGAAACGATGGAAGTCGTTTCAAAATAAATATTACGAGAAGGAAAGAATAATGGTAGAATTTCTAACAACAGAAACATACTTAAAGGGATTTCAGATCGCTTTTGATGAAGCGGAAAAAAGAGACGATAAAGACCTGAAGATCTATTTGCAAACTCTAGTACAACGATTAGAGACATTGATCGCACAAATTACTCCGGAAAAATTCTGGCACGTTTGGTCAGAATTTTTAGGGATTGATGCCAAATTTGGGATAGTTGCGGAGTTGATTGTCTGTGAAGAATTTTCAGATAAAGAGATTATCCGAATCGTTGAGAATGATTACTGCTCCTATTTCAAAGAACTTTGCGGATATGATCTTAGTATGGCGCCAAATTTTTCGATAATTTTCAATGTTATATAAGCGGTGTGTGAATTCCTAGTAAAAAATTTAAACAGAAACTGTAGTAGAGTGTTCAAAAATAATAATTTTGAGCACTCTTTTTTAGGAGCCAACATGTAGAATTCCCTTCTTTTTAGGATATATATTTCTTTATAAGGATATATTCATAAAAAACGAGATATGAATTTTATAAGAATTTTTTGAAATATCAGCAGCTTAAAAAAGCTTTTGTTCTTTTTTATTGTTCATTGCAAGCTCCTTCAACAGCTAAGTTAGTTAAGATCAGTTAGATATAAAAAAAAGTGGACAATAGATGTTATGCTCGTGACTGTTCCTTTAGTTTCAAAGTATATTTTTCACTCTTCTAAGGCTACTTGTCACTTTTCTTTTTAATTAGCAAATTTTTTAAATTTTAAATGGCACAAACTGTAAATATATGATTCCCCAAAAAAATCGCTTAGAAATAATGAAGTGATTTTTTTGCTTTCATTAAAAATATCGTGTTCAGAAAGCCACTAATTTCTGGACACTCTTTTTAAATACCATAATTGATATGTATTGCTTTATTTTTGTGTTCATAAACTCATAACTAAATCATTGTTCAATTAATATTTAGATTTATGAGTATTAGGACAAATGTTGGATGTGGTCAACATGATAGTTTTTGAGTCCAGTCTCGGAAGAAGTTAGCTTTGACGTACACAAAAAAACTTGTTATACTTCAGGTGTAGGTAAAAGGTATTGGTAGTACCTTTTACAGAACTGTTACGGCAGTAGTAATGAGGTTAGCTTAAAGGATCAGTCCTTTAAGCTTTTTATTTTGTTCGCAATCTCTAAGATCAAGTTAATGATCGTTAGGATTACTAGAATATTTTGCAACATTCTATTTAGAACGTAACCTTTCCCATTCCACTGTAATTCATTGGCAGACCTCCTTACAACCAACGTTTCAAAAAGAAATTGTAAAGTTGTTGGGGTCACCACGACCGAACAATACTACACCTGAAGGACAACAAGTTTCCTTATCAGTATATCACATTCTTAATTGATAGGTAGACTGCTTTAACACTCTACCTTTTTATTCAGAAAAAGCAATTAGTGATTCAAATTAATAATAAACGAGTGGATCAAATTTCGTTGTGTAAAATACTATAAGCAACTGTGGTCAAAAACTTAAAAGTTTCTGACTCATGTTTTTATCCGCACGCCCTAGTCTACATTTTATCGTGAACACATACAGCTCCCCATCAAAGCTCTATAGTAGAGGAACTGTTTTGTTCTTAATTGGATAGTGCTGTAAGAATTGGACAGCATTAAATATCCACTTGAGTCACTATGGACATTGGATGCTAGATTCGACTTGCCTGAATCAGTGGTTCCAAGTGGCACAATGGCACATTGATCAAGGACAATCTTTGCCTTTAAATAAGGCAAAGAGATCATGACTAATCGAAGAATCCCACACGAAGTGCGAAGGTGGGATGGCTATCGAATATACCTGAAGAAAAAGAAATCAAATAAGTTTAAAAGGTGATTGATTGGTAGCGTGTAATAACGTCCTAATTTTAGAGGAAAGAGAAGAAGAGATATGAACAGATTTATGAATTTAAGAATATCTATTGAGATAGAGGAAGAAATCAAAATTCGTTGAATAACTAGCATAGGTTCATGTGATTCTTACCAAAGGAGTTTATGAATTCTTTAACACATTTCAAATAGATCAATTAAAAAGGAGGTTTTAAGGTTTTTAGACATAGAATCATGTAAAGAGGGAAACGCAATAATAAAAAAGTATCCTTTTGCCACCGCACCAGCCTATAAATATTGGCTGGTTTTTGTTTGAACGTGAATAACTAACTTCTCTATAAGATTCATATCTCATTCTTGAAATATACAATAGAACGAAATTGTACTTGTTGAACAAGCACAAAAGGATGCCTCGTCGACGGGCAAGGTAGGGAGTAAACCATATGGAAATTATTATCTCAACATCTGGAGACAAACCAATTTACGAACAAATCACAGCACAAATCAAAGAACACATTATGACAGGAAAATTAAAAACAGGCGATTCAATGCCATCAATGCGTGCTTTTGCCAAGTCACTACATGTGAGTGTTATTACCGTTCCACGCGCATATGAAGATTTACAACGTGACGGATTTATCGAGAGTGCTGTTGGACGAGGCAGTTTTGTTGCTGTCCAAAACAAAGACGTGATAAAGGAAGAACAACAGCGGAAACTTGAAAGCTTCCTACTAGAAGTAACTGATATTGCCCGTCAAAATGGCATAGGCATTGAAAGATTGAAAAGTTTGATCGATATTTTTTATCTAGGAGACGAATAAGAATGACAAAACTAATAGAAATTAATGGACTAAAGAAGTCCTATTCAAAATCAGAATTCGCACTTAAAAACGTAAACTTTTCCTTGGTAACATGCGAAATTATGGGGTTCATTGGCGAGAATGGTGCAGGAAAAACCACTACACTCGGCTGTATTTTAGGGACACTCATTAAAAGCTCAGGTAATATCAAACTGTTTGGTCAAGATGCTACCGATGAGAATTCATACTTAAGAGACAGTATCGGCGTAGTCTTCGATGTAGAAAGTTTTGGGCCACGCATGACACCAAAAAAAATTGCCAGTGTTATGAGAAATGTATACACCGATTGGGATGACAACTTATATCAAGAATATCTTAAAAACTTCAAGTTATCTTATAAGGCGAAAATCGTCACATTTTCACGAGGTATGACAATGAAATTGGCGTTAGCTGTAGCACTATCCCACCACCCCAAATTACTTATTTTGGATGAGGTTACAGGTGGCCTTGATCCAATTGTTCGAGACGAAGTTCTGGATATTATTTTAGATTTTGTGAGTGACGGTCACAAATCGGTCTTGTTTTCATCACATATTACTAGTGATTTAGAAAAAATTGCGAATACCATTACTTTCATTCATGACGGTGAAATTATTCTGTCAAAAGCAAAAGACGTACTAACTTACGAATATGGCATACTACGTTGCCCAGTATCAAAATTTTCCGACATAGATAAATATGATGTCGTGGCTTATAAAAAGCGAGATTTTCAAATTGACGTGTTAGTCCATAACAAAAGCGTCGTAGAAAAAAAGTATAAAGATTTGATCATGGATAAGGCAACCATTGAAGAAATAATGCTGATTATTATTAGAGGAGAGTCACAATGAGAAAAAGTAAAACAATTGGTCTATTACAATACCGATTTTATAATCTGCCAATAGAAACTACATGGATGTACTTAATTGTCCTAGGGTGCGTAGCCATTGCCGTTTCACTTGGATGGACAACCATTGCAACAGGCATTCTTTTATGGTTAGTACCAAGCTTTATTAACTTTAACGGTATGGAAGTGGCAGAAAGAAAAAATACGAAATTACAGTTGAGCTTTCCTATTTCGAGAAAGCAAAATGTGGATATCAGATATATAAGTTTTATCATTGTTAACCTCATGGCCATTGGAGTGAGTTACATTTTTTACATGACAACGAATTTCTTCGTTGAGTAGAATATAATATCAATTTCAGCCTTGATCTAGATGGATTAAACTGGTTATTTGCTCAAGTGCCATTTTTAACTGTCGTAAAAATTGTATTGGGATTTACCTTGTTTCAGACAGCCCTTTACTATAGTTTATCTTATACAGTATTCAAAAATGTAGGAAAACCACCATTTTGGATAACCGTTATTATAACGGGCGTATATATGATGGCAGATTCCTACATTCATTTTATTAACTTGACATGGGATCAAATGCCAAATGCTATGTTAGGTGCGGGATTAGTTTTCTTTATAATTAGCTACTTCATTAGCGTCAAGGCATTTAGAAAGTTAGATTTCAGTTAAATAAGAAATCACCATAAATAATAAATGAAATTTTGCCTATTTTTATAATTCAAAATATGAATCTTTGTTTTTACGAAATGATACAAATCAACTTCTACCACTCTTTTTAGATACTACAATTGATATGTACTACTCTATTTTTGTGATCATAAACTCGGAAAAAAATCATTGTTCATTTAAAATTTTAGATTTATGGTTATGAAGACTATTTTTTTTGTGGTCAGAAAGTTTCTTTTTCAGAGGACAACGGAGTATGCTCTAGTAATAGAATTTTTTTAAAAAAATATCATTGACTTTTTTGAGTGATTTAATAGTAATTAGTTCCTAATATAGACAATAGATAAGCTATGAGTGATTATGAGCTATATAATATTCCTATTTTATTTTAATAATGGTATATGATAGTATATTTCCATTCGCAAAACATTTTTTTAGGTGGGGAAACAACGACAATCTTCCCATCGATCAAGAATGAAGAAAACAGTTTCTACAGACCTGAGTAGGAGCTGAAAAAACTGAGTCTTCTACTTAATCCAAAAAATCTTGTAAGAGATCTAATTGGTGACTGGGCGTTATTCGCTTACTGATTAAATCATAATATAACCGTGCTAGAGAACTATATATTGTAAGTCTTAAAGGGAAATGAACTGTAAATTTATTTGTGATTCTTCAGATCCATAAACTATAGAGAACATTGCCTCAGTTAGTCTATCATTTTTTTCTATTATATTTCCAACTAAAGCGTCAGTAGAAAATATGCAAAGTTCTCATTAAAGGGAATTTTTAGATTTTTTAATTCCTTAGTAGACATCGATTTGCAATCGCTTTCTTTCAAATATTTCTTAGAGAGACGAAAAATTTGATTACTTATTTACACGATTCCATTGTAAGCTAATAAGAGGAATAATTGTTAATATTACCAATAAATATAACCAAACACTTTAAATGTAAGTTAACATTTAGTTTCTAAGGGAACTACTTAAACACAATAATTTTTTACTATCGAGATTGAATTGTAAATTAATCACAACGGTAAGGATAATTTTCATTTATTGAATAAGATGCTTTAAAATACCCTAAAGAAAAACGCTATTATCAATAACTGACGATTAGTTATCCGGCGATCGGCCACCATCTGTATAACAATTACTCGTAATTTCTTGAAAATTTCATCTTTAGTGAATCTCGATTTTTTTTTGGACGCGCTTTTATGCAATTCCTAATGAAGGATTTTTGCTTGAACAAACATAAAAGGTCAGTAGGGACTATTATAAGAAGTTAGTTGGCCTGGCGGTATCTCCAGCAATCCAACTGACTTAATGTGATTTGTTGAGCAATTATAGATGAGAATAGTAGTGCTTGAACCTAAGCTTTATTTGGAAATTAAATACTAAAGAAGTGATATCTACATTCATAGAAATTGTGAATCTGAGTAGAAGAAGAGGAGTTTTATTATGTTGAAAAAATTAGGTATTATACTAGTAGTTGGAATGATGACGTTAGGTCATCCTCTTATAGCAGTGGCAGAAGGAATGGAAAAACCACTGCAGGAAAAGGAACGACTAGGAGAAGGAGACCAAGAAAGTGAGGATATGGAAAGAGACGAATCACCCCCTAAAAATGAGCTAAGTAATGAGAATGATCCTATTAATTCAGAAAACAGTAAGGATGAAAATGCAAGCGAAGACTCTTCACCTGTTCTTTCTGATTCAGATGAGAAAAAGCCTGAAAATAGCCACGAAGCCACCAACTCTGAGGAAAATGATCCTGATTTTTTGGATTCATCGGATACCATCGAACAAAAAAATGAGGAAAATGAAGAGAAACTAATGGAGAAAACTGACTCAGACACTTGGGGGGAAGTTCCTTGGAGTTGGGATGAAGCCACAAAAACAATCACTTTAGAAGCAGGAGTTGCCGGAAGATCGTTACAAGCACCTTGGAGTTCACAGTATACTCAGGTAGAGAAGATTGTTGTTAAAGGAATCGTAGTACTACCTAGTGATAGTTCAGGGTTATTCAGAAACACGAATCGATTGGCTGAAATCGATTCAGCTGCCAATTTTGATGTGTCAAATGTAACGAATATGAGTAATATGTTTCACCGTGCAGAGAGTTTGAAAACAGTAGACCTTAGTACGTGGGACACATCCAACGTGACGAACATGAGTAGTATGTTCACTAGTGCACGTGAGTTATCATCTCTTAATGTCAGTTCATGGGATACATCCAATGTGACTAACATGAGTAGCATGTTCAATAATACACCAATCTTATCCTCTGTTGATGTTAGTTCATGGGATACGTCAAACGTAATGAACATGAGCAACATGTTCAATGGTACAACAGCCTTATCCTCTGTTGATGTTAGTTCATGGGATACGTCAAAAGTAACGAACATGAGCAACATGTTCCATAATGCCCGTGAATTATCATTTCTTGATGTCAGTTCATGGGATACGTCAAAAGTAACAAATATGAGTAATATGTTTCTCCGTGCTGAAAATCTTTCTAATGTAGATGTCAGTTCATGGGATACGTCAAGAGTCACCAACATGGCTGCCATGTTTTCGAATATGGGCACTGGTATCACCGCCTTAGATGTCAGCTCTTGGGATACGTCAAGTGTCACAGATATGCGCTCTATGTTTGCTAATTCGAGTAGTTTAACGACTTTAGATGTCAGCTCCTGGGATACCTCAAGTGTTACAAGCATGCGATCCATGTTTATGGGGACTCGTAGTTTGACTGCCTTAGATGTCAGCTCATGGAATACCTCTAGTGTCACTGATATGGGAAATCTGTTCTCAGGAGCTCGTAGTTTGACTGCATTGGATGTCAGTTTGTGGGATACGTCAAATGTCACCAATATGGGCTGGATGTTTTATAATACCGAGAACTTGCGTTCGTTAGATGTAAGCTTATGGGATACATCTAAAGTAACTGACACAAACTACATGTTTAATCTTGCGATAAGACTCAACCAATTAGATGTCAGCACGTGGGATGTTTCAAATGTTACCAATATGTGGAGTATGTTTAGTTCGACTTCGTTATCTTCATTAGATCTTAGTTCATGGGACACGTCCAATGTAACGAATATGCGAGACATGTTTAGAGGAACGCGTAATTTGTCTTCTATTACTTTGGGAGAAAAGTCGGTGTTTTCTGCAAGTGCTAATTTATTTACAGTTACGTCATCTAGTATTTATACCGGTGGATGGATACTGGATTCAGAAGAGCTAACTGTTAGATTTGCTAGTTCTGAGGAATTCATGGACCAATATGATGGGAGTAAACCTGGAACCTATGTTTGGGAACGTCGAAGCCCTGAACCCGTTACTGTTCATTATCTTGATTTTGAGACAGAGAAACCATTAGCAGAAGCTGTGGTTCTGAACGGAGATATTGGGGCAGCCTTTATTACAGAACCAAAAGAAATCTCTGGATGGTACGTAAGAGAAACACCAAATAATGCGACAGGTACATTTAGCGGAGAAGCTCAAGAAGTGATTTACCTGTATGAACGCAGTGATGCGGCACCTGTTACCGTAAAACACAAAGATTCCGAAGGGAATCAACTAGCAGAACCAACGATCCTAAGTGGAAAAGTGGGGTTGCCTTATGATAGTGATCCTAAAGAGATTCCAGGATGGTATGTCGCAGAAACACCGAATAATGCATCTGGTACCTTTACAAAAGAAGCCCAAGAAGTGGTGTATGTGTATGAACGTAGCGATGCAGCACCTGTTACCGTAAAACACAAAGATTCCGAAGGGAATCAACTAGCAGAACCAACGATCCTAAGTGGAAAAGTGGGGTTGCCTTATGATAGTGATCCTAAAGAGATTCCAGGATGGTATGTCGCAGAAACACCGAATAATGCATCTGGTACCTTTACAAAAGAAGCTCAAGAAGTGGTGTATGTGTATGAACGTAGCGATGCAGCACCTGTTACCGTAAAACACAAAGATTCCGAAGGGAATCAACTAGCAGAACCAACGATCCTAAGTGGAAAAGTGGGGTTGCCTTATGATAGTGATCCTAAAGAGATTCCAGGATGGTATGTCGCAGAAACACCGAATAATGCATCTGGTACCTTTACAAAAGAAGCCCAAGAAGTGGTGTATGTGTATGAACGTAGCGATGCAGCACCTGTTACCGTAAAACACAAAGATTCCGAAGGGAATCAACTAGCAGAACCAACGATCCTAAGTGGAAAAGTGGGGTTGCCTTATGATAGTGATCCTAAAGAGATTCCAGGATGGTATGTCGCAGAAACACCGAATAATGCATCTGGTACCTTTACAAAAGAAGCCCAAGAAGTGGTGTATGTGTATGAACGTAGCGATGCAGCACCTGTTACCGTAAAACACAAAGATTCCGAAGGGAATCAACTAGCAGAACCAACGATCCTAAGTGGAAAAGTGGGGTTGCCTTATGATAGTGATCCTAAAGAGATTCCAGGATGGTATGTCGCAGAAACACCGAATAATGCTTCCGGCACTTTCAGCGACGCAGTGCAAGAAGTAGTGTACGTGTATAGCACTAAATCGCATAATTCGAAGAACAATGACAATTCAAATAATCATTTGCCAAAAACAGGAGAACAGACCTATGGACAAGGAATTATGACAGCTGCTGGAGCCTTATTAGTTACTCTTGCATTTGTAGTAGGTAAAATACGTAAAAAAGCTAATCATTAAAAAAGAAAGAGTGTTCAGAAAATGACGAATTTCTGGACACTCTTTTTAGATACCATAATTGATAGGTATTACTTTATTTTTGTGTTCATAAACTCGTAACTAAATCATTGTTCAATTAAATTTAGATTTATGAGTATTAGGACAAACAATGGATGGGGTCAAAAACTTAAAAGTTTCTGACCTCATATTTATAACCGCATGCTCAAAACCACATTTGAAAATCGGAATTTACAGAAATACTGTGGGGAAATAGTTAGAGAATCATAACTTGCCATTTTGTGAGAGAAGAATAAACAATAAGATAAAAGTGATAAAACGAGTAGCCTACGGTTATCGAAATTCCCACAACTTTCGAGCAAGAATTTATCTCATTCAAGGCTTGATCTTCCAAGTAAAATAAAAACCAGTTAAGCACTCTGCCTAACTGATTATGACTAAATTTTCAGTTGTATCTTTCTCTACCAACACTAAATGTCGAAGAACCATTTTTATTTTATAAGGAAACTTAAAAATCCAAAAGAATCATATACGAAATGACAAATCCAGCTAATCCATACACTATTAGATTTCTTCCAAATATAATTTAGAGCAAGTCTTGCAGGCATCAAAGTCATTACTAATTGTAGTGGATGAAAACCATATGAAGTGATGTGCCACATAGAAAATAGGAAGCTACAAATAATTGTAGACCAGAAAAAAGATATTCCTCTTTTTTGAAGAGATAAAAGAATATTTGTACTTACCAATTCTTCCCCCAAAAGCATAAAGGGTATTTGTAAAAAATACATTGTCCATGAGATGGTTCCATAAATAGAATTAGATGTGGTTTGACCGAAAAAATGAACATACATCCAAGAAAAGAAGAAGCCAGAAATCAGAACTAATGGTATTCCCCAAAGTAAAACTTTGATACTGAAATGTTTAAACTGAGATAAAAACTCAGTCTTCAATAAGAAATACCCCGCTAAAGCTGATAACAAGAAATTCCAAACAGTTCCGAATACAGATAAAACGTTAGTGTTTAAACCAGTATAAGAAAGAAACAAGTAAGAGATAGCAATGATTATGGTTATAGAGAATAGAATAAAAGATGAATTTTTCTTCAACATCATCACACCTTTTTATATGATGAAACTAAGAAAAGTATAGAGATAAAAATAAAAAACAATAAAAATATTAATCTTTTTGGGTTAAGTATAAGCAAGTTACTCAGTAATCCGACGAAACAAAAAAAGCCAACCCTAATTAGGCTAGCTAGTATGAATATTAACCAAAATAAAAAGCTAACAAAATAGCAGTGAGATCAAATATTAAATGAACTGCATAACTGGTAAGTATAGAATTACTTTTAATTGCAGCTTGGTTAAAGAGAATCCTTGCCGCTCCTTGTATCAATAAGATATGACCTAATGTATGGATAATATTACCATTATCATAAGTGGAATAATGTATTAGCCCAAATATGATCGCTGACAATAAGCTTGCAATCGGAAGACGAAATTTGCTAGAGAAAATGGATAAAATGAAAACAGAAAAGAGTTCTTCACCCAATATCATTATTGGTAAAATAAGAAAAAGTAAGGGCTGAACAGCTTCTGTAGCAGAATTTCCTTTGAGATCCCATTTCAATACATGTTCTAATATCACAGAGACAATGAAACTCAAAATCAGATTTAAAAAGAAGTACAGAAGGAAGTTTTTAATTGGTGCAGTGGGTTTAGAAAAAAGGGACTTTATACTACCCGGCCCATAAACATAGCGAAAAGCAATAAAACCTGTGACTGTCAGTGCAAGAATACTGACTATTGATGGTCCCCATAATAGTCCGACTATTCCAAGTATTACGATGAAGGTCCCAATGAAAATTTTTTTTGTCTCTAAATCTCTGTGTAATAATCTGTTCATATGATTCAGCTCCTAATGTGGTATAAAATAGAATTCGTTTTTTGTAAAAATATTAAGTGAGGAAAATTAATCGGATCAGTTTAAGACAATTTAATATGAAATAACTGTTGTAAGTATAAACTATTATCATTTCAAAATATAATTTAAAGCTTGGTCGGCATAAATCATATCAAACGAACACGTTCAATCTTACTTTTAATCAGCTTCTATATAATAGAGTATAAAACTGCAATGCATGTAGGCATTAACAACTCTTGGTTGTATTGACTAGCCTTTTCCAAAGGATTGATTCTCTTATTCTTATATTTATACAAGTGTATCTTACGTCATTTCAGTTAACAAAAGAAATAAAGTCGTATATTTAAGACTTTTTTTCTATATTCATTAAATCAAACTATAATGAAGTGGAATTTTAAATTCTAATAAAAGCTGTGAGGAGCAAATAAGTGAAATGGATAGTTATGATCATTACTTTAATATTACTTAGTTTCGTGTAAATACGAGTTTTTAACGATCAATTTAATGGAGGAAAACAAAATGAAAAAACTTTTTATTGGATTAACAGCAGTTGCAATTAGCAGTATAGGGGTTGTAGTACCTGTTTCGGCAGATACAATAAACGGGTATCACGTCACAGTAAAAGATGAATACCATGCAATTGATGATGATGGAACCATGTGGTCAAATGATGGTGGCACATGGTTTAATAGCCTTACCGGTGAAAAGGGCATTCTTCTTTTCAAAGAAGAACCAGAGGGAACGAAAGAAACAGAACCAAAACCAGAAGAAACAACTCCCGTAATTCCAATCCCTACACAAGAACCAGAAGGAACGAAAGAAACAGAGCCAAAACCGGAAGAAACAACTCCCGTAACTCCAATCCCTACACAAGAACCAGAGGAAACGAAAGAAACAGAGCCAAAACCGGAAGAAACAACTCCCGTAACTCCAATCCCTACACAAGAACCAGAGGGAACGAAAGAAACAGAACCAAAACCAGAAGAAACAACTCCCGTAGTTCCAATCCCTACACAAGAACCAGAGGAAACGAAAGAAACAGAGCCAAAACCGGAAGAAACAACTCCCGTAATTCCAACTCCTACACAAGAACCAGAGGAAACGAAAGAAACAGAGCCAAAACCGGAAGAAACAACTCCCGTAATTCCAACTCCTACACAAGAACTAGAAGGAACGAAAGAAACAGAACCAAAACCAGAAGAAACGAACCTCTCTATTAAGACAGCAAAAAACACATCAGAGGTTATTGGTCAAGGAGCCAATAAGGAAGCAACATCTGTGACGAAAACGGCTAGTTCTGTTAAAAAAGGAGAAATTAAAGTTCTAGAAGATAAAGTAAATATCAATGCTAATAGATTTCCTAAAACAGGAGAAAATAGTAAGATTTCAACTATTTTTAGTTTTATTGGTATTATATTTATATGTATAGTAGTGCGCTTTGTATTCAAAACAAAAGAGGCAAAACTGTGAAATTCAAGACGCTAGAAGTTTTTCACTGAATTAATTTAAAGATCATGACTTTAACTTGAATAAATAATTTAAATAGCAATTAAAACTTAAAATCAACTGATTCTATTCAGAAGATGGTTTATTGAAGGTTATGTAAAAGAGGGGGTACTATTTATGTACGGTGAGACGATCAGAAAAATTCGTTTAAAGAAAGGATTTAGTCAAAAAGAAGTTTATGGAGATATCATATCTAAGTCCTATGCTATTGAATTTGAAAAAGGAAAACATCAAATAGCTTCCAATATACTTATTCAAATCCTAGATAAGCTTTCAATGGATATTGATGAATTCTTATTTATTGCAAATGATTATCAATTGAACGAAAAAAATAATTACAATCATATTTATCAAAGATTGGCAAATAAACAAGATATTTCTGGTCTAAATCTCTTGTTAGAAGATTTGAAAAAAAAAACAGGAAAATTGAACAATATTAGAATTGCAGAAGTAAGATCACGTATAAGAATTTTAACGCATTTTAAAAAGTTTGGAACTTATCATGCTGGAGTAGTTCTGGAATGTGATCGTCAGGTTATTGCTTCTTATCTGGTAGATGTTGAAAGTTGGACGCTACATGAAATCTTACTTTTTGCTAATACACTGGACTTTTTAGAAGATGAACTCATCTTTATTTTTTTCAAAAGAGTTTCTAATTTATTAGAATATTATGTTCTGCTTGATAATGGTCGAGAAATTTATTGTACTTTGTTAATAAATTTATTAGAGTACACCTTTAAGAAAGAACAATATCAGTATACAGAAGTTTTACTTGCACAATTAGATCTGTTATCAACCGATTATAGAGAATTTTTCCACAGAACAGTTTATAAATTCTTTGAAGGACTGTTACTTATGAAGCGAGGAGAGGAAGTAAAAGGAAGAAAAATTGCAGAGCACATGCTTGAAACTATGCGTTACTTAGATCAAGAACCGTTAGCGAAGATGTTTTCTCACTTGGTGTAACCATAGTATAAAATGATTTTAAGCATCAGAAAAAATGAAAAATGCATTAATTAAAATATACTAGAAATGGTTCCTTTCTGTAGTGTGGACCTAATCTTCAAATAAAGTGGATGAGGAAGAAAATAATGACGAAATTAATAAAAAAAAGAAGAATATATGGAATATTTTCAACAGTCACTTAAAAAAAGGAAAAGAACGAAATGCGTTGAGCCGTTATATGGAGGAGCAGTTCGAAAAATTGAATCAATTAATTGATGGTGTTCCCAAAGATTCATTTTGGGATGTTTTCCCTGAAATATTAGGTATTGATGCTAAGCTAACTTTATTGATCCAGTTGGTATCATTCGAGAACTTTACCAGTAAGGATATCATTCGAATAGTTCAGAATGATTATAAGAATTATTTTAAGGAGTTATGTGGGTATGACCTGAAAATGAAATCCAAACCTTCTATGATTTTTAATGTGTCATAAATTCAAATTATTGTGATGTAAAAACTAAGTCTATTCAGAAAATGACTAATTGCTGGATGCTCTTTTTGTTTTCGTAAACTTGTCATCAAAAGATTATTTATTAAAAAAATAGTTTTATGAGTATTTGGACAAACCCTTAATGGTGTCATAAACTTAAAAGTTTTTGTCCCTCTTTTATATAATGAACGCAATTAATGAAGCAAGTAAAATGAGTTATATATGATTTCCTAGTATCAATAACGATAGGATTTGAGGAGCAAGTTGGTATCCAATCTCGTGTTCAGGTTTTAAGTTCAGTATATTATTTCCTCCTGGACAATATCCTCCAGCTGTATACTCAACTCATATGTACATTGGTCATGTAGAACGTGTAAGTTATGTGGGCGGAGCTCGGTATATCGGACATTATTCAACTAGAATCTGAGAATATGAATAACTTTGATCTATGGAAATGGGTTGCAGGAAAAAGGATAGATAAAGAACCCAACTATTCCAAAAAAATTGGTTGTATGTAAGTTTAATGTTACTGCTGTTCATATTGATTGTCCTATCTTATTATTTCATTTCCGTATTATGGTAGTTTCTAGTTTTTTTAATGAGTGAAACATGAATAGTATAAAATAAATAACTAGTAAAAACCTCTTACATGTTCAAGAGGTTTTTTATTTACTAATTACTTGCAGCCAAATTTTGATAGTACCTAATAAGTGTGTCGACGCGTAATTAAATTGTTTAAGTCAGTCAGTGTTTTAATCTGATTTAAATTTAATTCCGGCATATTACAAATTCTTAGTAGGACAGTAGAGTTTACCCTGTTGGTCTATTTGCCGATTGGAATATATAAACCGTTCTTTGCAGCCAGATATGTTGAGCAAATTAGAATTCAAAAAAATAGAATGTGTATGATGCAATTGTTAAAAAGAGTGTTCAGAAAATGACTAATTACTGAACACTCTTTTTAAATACTATAATTGATATGTATTATTCTATTTTTGTATCCACAAACTCATAAATTATTCACTGTTCAATTAAAAATTAAGTTTATGATGATAATTACATATCTTGAATGATGTCAGAAACTTAAGAGTTTATGAGCTCTCTTTGATTGCTATATATTATAAAATCGTTCAAGATTGGATATTATTGGACACTTTTTCTATGCTAAATTAACCTATAGTAAGAGCAATAACTATGCTATTAATTCCTTTTTACTTAGAAATTATGAGTAAACAACTTGACCTTATATAGATGGTTGTCTATATTGTATATAGACAACCATCTATATAAGGAGGATCGAAAGAATGAATTATGAATCTCTTTCATTAGTATTAAAATCTCTAGCGGATCCAAATCGTATGAAAATAGTAGATGTGCTTTCTTGCGGCAGTTTATGTGCATGTGATTTACTTGAATATTTTGATTTTACACAACCTACACTCTCTCATCATATGAAAGTACTAGAAAAAGCAGGTGTTGTTTGTGTAAGTAAAAAAGGACAATGGCACCATTATTCGTTGAGGGAAGAATTTGTTGTAGAATTTATGAAATCTATTCAACAATTACTTGTAAATAATGAAGACAACTGTGTGTGCAAAGTAAAAGAAGGATCTAAATAGGGGGGGAAGAAAAATGAAACCAAAAGGTAAAACTGAAGGGTTAGGATTTTTTGAAAAGTATTTAACTCTATGGGTAATCTTGTGCATGATTGTCGGTGTGTTGATCGGACAATTTGCACCAACTATTCCTGATACATTAAGTCAATTTGAGTATTTTCAGGTTTCAATTCCAACGGCTATTTTAATATGGTTGATGATTTATCCTATGATGTTAAAAATTGATTTTACTAGTATTGTTCGTGCTGCTAAAAAACCTAAGGGTTTGATCATCACATGCGTTACTAATTGGCTTATTAAACCGTTTACGATGTATGGCATTTCAGCACTCTTTTTTTATGTGATTTTCCAACAATTGATACCAATAGAACTAGCAAAAGAATACGTCGCTGGTGCGGTTATTCTAGGAGCTGCACCATGTACAGCGATGGTTTTTGTGTGGAGCTACCTAACAAAAGGTGACTCTGCCTATACTTTGGTTCAAGTCGCAATCAACGATTTAATTATCCTAGTATTATTTGCACCTATTGTTGCTTTCTTGTTAGGTGTTGATAATGTAAGTGTCCCCTTAGCTACTTTATTACTGTCTACTGTTCTTTTTGTAGTTGTTCCATTGTTTTTAGGCTTCATTACTCGAGTGTTGATCATAAAAAAAAGAGGGTTAACCTATTTTGAAAATATATTCTTAAAGAAATTTGATTCAGTGACGATTATTGGGTTATTACTAACTTTGATCATTATCTTCTCCTTCCAAGGTGAAAGAATCATTGCTAATCCATTGCATATTTTATTGATTGCAATTCCTTTGACGATTCAAACGGTTTTAATATTTACAATTGCTTATAGTTGGGCAAGATTTTGGAAGTTGCCACATAATATTGCTTCACCCGCCGGAATGATAGGAGCAAGTAACTTTTTTGAATTAGCAGTAGCGGTATCAATATCACTCTTTGGATTACAGTCAGGAGCAACTTTAGCAACAGTCGTAGGTGTACTTGTGGAAGTGCCGGTTATGTTACTTTTAGTTAAGGTTTCTAATAAAACAAAAGACTGGTTCATAAATCCGGAATCTTTGAGTGAAATCAAGAACATATAAAGGATAGGTGTGGAGAAATGAAAATCATCATTATTGGATCTGTCGCTGCTGGAACAAGTGTCGCTGCAAAAGCAAGAAGGAATACTGAAGATGCAGAGATTGTTTTGTATGATAAAGATATAGATGTGTCTTACGCAGTTTGTGGGATTCCATATGCAGTGGGTGGAGAAGTGGAAAACTTTGATGAACTGACGCCTCGTGATGCTGAATGGTTTAAAAAAAGGTACAACGTAGATATTCATACCTCTCATGAAATAACTCAGGTTGACTATGATAAAAAATTGGTTCACGGAATCAATCTAATTACAGAAAAAACATTTACGAATAACTTTGATGTTTTAGTGTTTGCCACAGGATCGGTTTATAATACCCCAGAAATATTTGTTAATAGACATTTTGAGAATGTTTTTCAGGTGAAAAACATTTCGAGTGGGAAAAGTATCAAGAAGTTTGTAGATGAAAACGAGCCAAAAAAAGCTGTTGTCATCGGCGCTGGATATATTGGTTTAGAAATGGCCGAGCAGTTGCAAAGATTAGGTCTTGAGGTCTCGTTACTTCAACGAAGTAAATATCCCATGTCCCATTTAGACTGGGACATGTCTTCAAGAATCATTAATGAAATGAAAAGGAAAAACATTACCTTTTTCCCTGAAGAAACCATCAGAAAAGTTAACAGTGATGGTCGTCTGAAGTCTATTGAAACGGCTAAAGGAACTATCTTTACGGCAGATATTTTTGTATTAGCTACTGGAGTAAAGCCGAACACCGCATTAGCAAAATCCATGGGAATTAAATTAGGAATTACCGGAGCTATAGAAGTAAACGATAAGTTAGAAACCAATCTTCCAAATGTTTATGCTGTGGGTGATGTAGCAGAAAGTTTTGATCGCATAACTAGGCGACCTATTTATCGACCTTTAGCTTCAACAGCCAATAAAATGGGAAGGATCGCAGGAGATGTTATTACCGGTGGCGATCTACGACATAAGGGAATCTTAGGAACTGGTATTTTACGATTCTTTGATATTACAATCGCTCAAACTGGTCTCACAGAAAAAGATGCTTTAGCAAATGATATAGCCATTACTACTTTATATAATATTAAACCTAATAAGCCGGACTATATGAATGGTAAAGAAATGGTGATCAAAGCGATCGCAAATAAAGAAAACGGGAAGATACTTGGGGCACAAATCATTGGTTATGATGGTGTAGATAAGCGTATCGATGTGCTTGCTACTGCTATTTCATTTGGCGCAACTGCTGAAGATTTATTCCACCTAGATCTAGCATACGCTCCACCTTTTTCTACAACAAAAGATCCTATTCATTATACCGGGATGGCTTTGAACAACGATGTAAATAATAACACACCGCTAATGACTCCTATAGAGCTACTAAGAAGAATTGAAAACGGTGAACAATTACAAATTATTGATACCAGATCAAGAAAACAGTTTGAAACTTCAAGAGTTATAGGAGCAATTCACATAACTTTAGCTGAGTTAAGAGACCGATATGAAGAGTTGGATAAAGAATGTGTGACCGTAACTTACTGTAATAAAGGAGTTACTGGAAATGCAGCTCAAAATATTCTACTGAAAAAAGGTTTCAGACAAGTCTACAATTTATCTGGAGGAAACAAAAATTATCAGGAAATTCTTAAAGATACAAGATTAAATGAGGAAGAGGCGCAATAACTTATGACAGAAGAAAAGCGAACCGCCGCACGTATTGTTGGTGTTATATTTGCTTTTGCGGTTGCTAAACTTTTAAATTTTCCCATTCGATTCGGTGTATTTTTAAATATCCTTATTCTGATTTTTGTCTTATATATAGTCGCTAAAAAAAGAGCGAAGTAAATTCAAAAATTCATAAAGTCATGTGACCTTCTTGGTTGCATGATTTTATTTCGGTCAATAGAAGATAGCATGTTACTTAGAGCAAGAAAGCGAGGATTGATTAATGTCTTATGCATTAGAAATTAAGAATTTAAAAAAGACTTATGCTACAGGTGTAGAGGCTTTGAAAGGGATTGATTTAACAGTGGATGAAGGAGATTTTTATGCACTCCTGGGACCAAACGGAGCGGGTAAATCCACGACTATTGGAATTATTACTTCATTAGTAAATAAGACTTCGGGAAAGGTAAAAATATTTGGCTATGACATTGATACAGATTTAGTAAGAGCCAAACAGAAAATTGGACTTGTCCCTCAGGAATTCAATTTCAATCCCTTCGAGACAGTCCAACAAATCGTTGTCAATCAAGCAGGCTACTATGGGGTTTCACGAAAAGAAGCACTGAGTAGAGCTGAAAAGTATTTAAAACAATCAAACTTATGGGAAAAAAGAAATGTGCGAGCACGTATGCTATCCGGAGGAATGAAAAGAAGATTAATGATAGCACGAGCATTAATGCATGAACCTAATTTACTTATCTTAGATGAGCCGACTGCAGGAGTAGATATAGAGTTGCGACGTGATATGTGGAACTTCTTAAGGGAGTTGAATCATCAAGGAACAACAATCATTCTTACCACACATTATTTAGAAGAAGCAGAGCTTCTTTGTCGAAACATCGGGATTATTCAATCAGGTGAGTTGATCGAGAACACTAGTATGAAAAGTATCCTTTCAAAGCTGCAATACGAAACCTTTATTTTTGACTTAGAATCCAGTGAGAATAAACCAGAAATTTTGGGTTATGAATACTATTTTGAAGATGATACGACATTAGTAGTCGTCGTGCAGCGTGATCAAGGTGTAAACAATATTTTTAAACAATTGAGTGATCAAGAAGTGAAAGTTTTGTCCCTAAGGAATAAGTCTAATCGATTAGAAGAATTGTTCTTGAAAATAACAGAAGAAAAAACATTGGAGGAGAATCATGTTTAATCTTTACTACACAGCATTGAAAAGCTTAGCAATAAAAGAGACAAATAGGTATCTTCGAATTTGGGTACAAACACTGGTACCACCTGTTATTACAACTTCTTTGTACTTTATTATTTTTGGGAAAATGATTGGGGGCCGTATTGGTGATATGGGCGGCTTTTCATATATGGAATTTATTGTACCAGGTTTAATAATGATGTCAGCAATTACAAGTTCATATGCAAATGTATCATCTTCCTTTTTCTCACAAAAATTCCAGAAAAATATTGAGGAACTATTAGTTGCTCCTGTACCTACACATATTATCATCTGGGGGTTTGTAGTGGGGGGACTTGGAAGGAGTATCCTGGTCGGGTCTTTAGTCACGTTGATATCATTGTTCTTTGTTCCGCTACATGTCCATTCTTGGCTTATTGTGATCGTCACATTATTAATGACGGCAATCTTATTCTCACTTGCAGGTCTAATCAATGGGGTTTTCGCTCAATCTTATGATGACGTCTCGATTGTCCCAACCTTTGTCTTACAGCCTCTTACATATTTGGGCGGTGTTTTTTATGCGATATCAATGCTGCCTCCTTTTTGGCAGGCTGTTTCTAAAATCAACCCCATAGTATATATGATCTCCGGATTTAGATATGGATTCTTAGGAACGACGGATGTTCCAATTGCTATTTCATTGTCACTTCTTATTGGATTTATCATTGTCCTTTATGGAATTTGTTATTACCTGGTGAATAAGGGAATTGGATTGAGAAGTTAATTTCATATATATCTAAAAAAATTAAAATGGATTGTTCAAAGGTAAAATACTTCGAACAATCCATTTTGGTATAAAAGTTATGGACAATTTTTAGCTGTTTCAAAATATGTAATAAAAAAGGTGTCAGAAACTTAAAAGTTACTGACACCTTTTTTAGTGCAGAAAAATCGACATTAAGTTATGAATTTTTTTGTCTAAGTAGATAATCAAAATCAAACAATTTTACGAAGAGTAGAGGAAACTACCTAGAGAGAAATTTATAGCAAATACATAAGTCCTATTAAAAGATGAAAATAATAAATTAAAGCTTAGAGGCATGGATTGAAAGGACATAAGACTTCCAAACTATGTTTCGTAAAGAGAATTTTTTAGATAATTCAATTATGGAGAATTTCTTTAGCCTATTAAAGTATAAAATTTATGACGGAAGAGATTCTCATTGATGTGAGAAATTGATATCTAACTTGATTACTACAATTACAATCATATGGAGGGAAACTAAGCTGTCAGAGTCCGGTATAATATAGATAAGATGTATTAAAAGCTTCCTCAAATCATCAATAAAAGCATACAAAAATGGAGTGGATTTCTCCACTCCGAAAAAGTTAAACTTTTTACAATCGTATAAATTTTCTTTAGGAAAAATATTAAGTGATATGATTCTTAGGATTTTCTTCAACAATATTAGATGACAAAGAGCCTAATTGTTAAGTTGTCAATATTTTTACATCCTAATTATATTGTTAATGTCTTAATTTTGATAAAAATGAATTGTTTCGTCTTTGTTTAAAAAATCCTTGGCTGTCTCAACTATGTCCTAAGAGAATACGAATGACTTACTTTTATTATTGTTTGGGGAAGATACGTGCAATAATGCATCAATTGCGTAGTAAATTCATTCTTTTTTAATTGTAAGAAGTCGATTTAAATCAGATTTGCATTCTCTAATAGCTCTTCTATATAACTTCCTCTAACCTTCTTCAACGCTTCTTTTTCAATAAGGTGATCAATTAAAGGCATATTCACTTCATTTAGTCCTTTTTGATCATTTAGATAGTAAAGGGTTTCTAAAATAGTCCTGACATCAAAAGAGGAGGCAAATACTTCTGGAACACCACGATCAATCTCTAACAATGTATAAACGGCTTCCATAGCTGTTCTAACCGAATACTCTGTTGTAAAAACAGTATCCCGATCCGTTTCTGCAAAATTACCTATAAAGGCTAAATTTTGTGAACCTTTTGGTACAACTAACGGACGATCTCCCACAGCTCTTGGCATAAAGTAAGAAGTGATATATGGCATATGGCTTGGTATCGTATTCGCAGAATTTGTAGCAATATCATGAATTTCAGAGATTGGAACACCAATATGATATAGCCATTCTTCGCATAATTCAATACCTGTACATTCTGTAATTTTTTTCTTCACAAAATCGCCTTTTTTGTCAGAAAATAGACCGTAGACCCAAACAACTGTTTCATTTGGATTTTGAGCTTTATAAACAGGTTGTCGACTAATAGAATAGCCATAAAACCAGCTTGAATCTTTGATTGTAACAGGTCCACTTGTTACAATTGATCCACTACGAGGATCTTTTTTACTAATATTTTCAATATACGGTAATACACGATCATCTTTTAATGTAATTGTTCCTGAAATCACCCAGTTTTCTTTTGGAATGTTATCACAAAATTTTTCTGGTTTACCAAAGTCTGAATCTTGTCTGGCTAAAGCTTTCCATAATGCCCAAGAAGCTCCTAGTTCGTGATTGGGATCAGCAGGCTTGTGGTTGCTTCCGTACGTAGTACTTTCTGTAATAGAACCGTTCGTTACAAAGATCAGGTCATTCTCTGTCAAAGAGATGGTTTTTTCAATTCCATCGACCACTAACTCTAATGAAGTGGCAATTTTTTTGTCTTCATCTTTTTTTACAATTACGTTTTTAACCGCTGTGTTATATTGGAAATGAACATGATGTTCTTCTAAATAATGAATCAGTGGTTTTACCAATGATTCATATTGATTATACTTAGTAAATCTTAATGATGACATATCAGCCAATGCTCCTACGTGGTGTACAAACCTTAATAAATATCGCCGCATTTCCATCGCTGAAGCCCAAGGCTCAAAAGCAAACATTGATGCCCAATATAACCAAAAATTTGATTCAAAAAACTCTGGACTAAATATGTCATTTATCTTTGTATCATTCAATTCTTCCTCTGTCATTAAAACTAAGGATAAAATTTCTCTAATATCTTGTTTGGACAGTTTAAGTTGTCCATCTGTAGCCATTCTTATTCCATTATTTTCAATTATACGAGCATGAGAGAAACTTGGATCTTCTTTTGCTAGCCAGAAAAATTCATCTAAAACTGTAGCATTTTTGGTATCTAAAGAAGGGATTGAACGGAATAAATCCCACAATGTTTCGAAATGTTCTTCCATTTCTCGACCACCACGCATAACAAAACCATTTTCGGGTTGTAGTGCGGCATCGAGGCTCCCACCGGGTAAGGATAACTCTTCTAAAATATGAATATTCTTACCTGGCATCTGTCCATCACGAATCAAAAATACAGCAGCTGCTAACGATGCTAAACCAGATCCGATTAAATATGCTGATTTATCTTCAACACCTTTTGGTTTCTTAGGATGTGCAAATGCATGATAGTTCCCATTAGAATAATACATATTAACTTCCTCCTTAATCAATTTGATTAATTTTTTAAAACTTTTCTAAAGTAATTTTGATTCTTGCAGTAATTCTTCTAAGAAAGTTCCTTTTATTTTTTTCAGCTCATGTTTTTCGATTAATTTGGCTAATAATGGAACTTTCACCTCTTTTATTCCTTTTCTATCATTCAGGTAGTAAAAGGCTTTAAGTAACATTCTTATGTCATAAGATGACGCAAAGACTTCGGGAACACCACGATCAATATCTAACAGTGTATAAACAGCTTCCATCGCAGTTCGGACGGAATACTCTGTTGTAAAAACAGTATCTCTTTCAGTCTCAGCAAAGTTACCAATAAAGGCTAAGTTTTTAGATCCTTTAGGTATAACCAATGGTCGGTCACCATTTGCTCTAGGCATAAAGTAAGATGTTATATATGGCATATAACAAGGTACAGTGTTGCAAGAATTTAGTGCTAAATTCTTAATTTTACTTACTGGTACACCCATTTGGTACAACCACTCCTGTGCAATTTCATTTCCTGTACATTCTGTAATTGATTTTTTAATATAATTACCTGGTTTGTTAGATAGTAGCGCATAAACCCAAACGACTAATTGATCCTTTGGCTGACTCTTGAAATGTGGCTGTCTGTTCAGTGTGTAACTTAACTTCCAATTTGAATCCTTTACATGGACGATTCCACCGGTCACTACTTTTCCTGCATATGGATCTCTTTTACTTATTTTTTCAATGTAAGGAGCAATTTTTTTATCTAGTGTTGTAATTGTCGCGGAAACAAACCAGCTTTCTGGAGGTAAGTTATCACAAAATTTCTCTGGACGTCCGAATGATGGATCCTGATCAGCTAGTCTCTTCCATAGTGTCCAGCTTCCACCTAAATCATGTGTTGGAGGCGCTGGCGTATCATTATTACCATATGTTGAACTTTCTGTAATAGATCCATTAGTTACAAAGACTAAATCATTTTTACTTAGTTCAATCGTTTGTTTTTCGTCTTCGTTTGTTAAGATTATGCTTTGTGCTACTTTTTCATTATTTTTTGTGTCAATGATTATATTTTCTACTTTTGTATTATATAGGAAATGCACTCCATGATTTTTCAGATAAGAAAGTAGTGGTAAAACAAGCGACTCATATTGATTGTACTTAGTAAATTTCAATGATGAAAAATCTGCTAGTGCATCGATGTGATGAACAAAGCGCATTAAGTATCTACGCATTTCCATCGCTGAATGCCATTTTTCAAAGGCAAACATTGTACTCCAATAAGCCCAAAAGTTTGATTCAAAAAAATCTTTCGAAAATACATCTGAGATTTTTTTATCTTGTAATTGATTTTCTTTCATTAAGCAAAGAGCAAAAATTTCCTTAGTTGCCTTTTCGCTTAAAGTTAAATTACCATCACTTGGAAAGCGTTCTCCCTTTTTGTAAATAAGTCTACAGTGTGATGAATTAGGATCTTCTTTATTTAACCAATAAAATTCATCTAAAACAGATGCACCTTCTACCTCTAAAGATGGAATTGAGCGGTATAGATCCCATAAACATTCAAAATGACTCTCCATCTCTCTACCGCCTCTAGTAACAAATCCATACTCTTGCTTGTACATTCCATCTAAAGAACCTCCTGTAATTGGTAGTTCTTCAATGATATGAATTTTTTCACCTTTCACTTGACCATCTCTGATTAAAAATGCAGCTGCAGAAAGTGAAGCTAATCCGGAGCCAATCAAATATGCTGAAATTTCATCTGCGTTATTAGGTTTTTTTGGTTTAGCAAAGGCTTCATAATTTCCATTACTTCTATACATAAGTATACCTCCTTTTTTTATGACTTCATTTTAATGAAATCAAATAGGTATAAGATGCGATTTCTGTCGCATTATCCGACAGCCAATAGTTGATACGCTAAAAGGAAGTAAAGTATAACTGTAAAAATTATTCTTTCTTATAAACAAAAATTTGATTCGTTTTAGGGGGGGCAATACGAGAAATATTCTTATTTGATGTTGAATAATTTAGTAACTAAATGAACAGGAAACACTGGTTTATCTATACTTCTTAGAATAAATGACTTAATTCTTAAGGTTCTGTACTAATAAGGAATGGACGCTTTCTCAGAAGTAAAAATTTTCTTAAAGAAGATAATTAGAAAAATAATCTTTTAAACAGGGTTACGATACTACGAATCATTCTGCTCTTTTAAGAAAAGCGATAAACTAACTTACCATACGAGTCACTTGAAGATGTCTTATCATCGATGTTGTAAAATTCTTTAATAAAAAACTTTTGATATGAGATAAGGTAAACTGAATAATTTTCGTTTTTAGAAAATTAAGTGAATTTTTTTGTGTTGGACAGTTTAAGATTGATTTAGTAGCAAAATGAATCACAAAATTCTGTATAGTTTTATCCGAATAATATTTATAGAGCATTTTTTTGTATCAAGTTAGCTTTTGCTCTGGTTAGGAATAAATCCTTATAAGATAAAAAGAAGGATTTAAATTTTTATCTGTAAGTATTGATTTTATTAGTCATATTTTTTCAACTTTAAAGCTACAAATATAACTAATCAGCATATTTAAAGGATTTTTTCGCTAAAGCTACTTTTTCGTCCTGTTGAAACATGGGTTTTTGTTTAAAGGTATTGCGAGCGGAAGTGAATAAAGGCATGAATAAAAATGGGGGTGAACAATCAATTCTGATTCTATACCTCTACAAACTTAAGATCCTTTTTGAAAAATTTATTTTAAAAGAAATTTATCATAGAAAGCTTTTATGGATAAAAAAATCGGCGAATAATTGGACAATACTTTGTTATTACGAATAAAAAAAAGGGTTAATCTAGAGTTATGAAAGAAAAATATTAAACAAAAAAGGCGGTGAGATATGATCATTAACCAAGTATAATTTTTGAACAAAGCAGAAAAAAGTTTTAGTAATAGGAAATATAGCAAAAAGAAAGAAGATGAAAAATGACCCCTTTATTAGAATTTTGGAAGGACATGTTGAAGTGGAATTATACTGCAACTAGAAAACAATATTGGATCCCAACAATCGTTTATAGCGTACTATACAACTTATTGTTCTACAGTACAGGGATTACATTAACAGGATTTTCTTATATTACATTTGATAGCACTAACATATTTGTGATCAGTATAGGTATTCTATTGTTTATTGCACAATTCACGTTGACAGTTAGACGTCTACATGATATCAATCGATCCGCTGCATGGTTATTAATTGGTTTGCTACCGGTGATTGGGTGGATCGTCTTGATCGTTATGCTTTGCCAACCGACGAAAAGACATCAAAAAAGAGAATTTGAAAAATATATGAATCAGTCATTAAAGTGAAAAGGGAGAGCAATGGATGACAAATTACACAGAAAAAGAAAAGTACGTTATAAAAAAAATTCAAAAAACTATCATCAAATTAGATAATAACTTTGACAAAATTGATTACTTATCTAAAGGTCAACAAAAACATACGTTGAAAAAATCTTTCGCTGAAAAAGAAGCACTACATGAAATTCGTCACATTCTTAATGAAGCAGATCACTATAAAACATACGAAGTAAATGAATTAGTACAATCAATTAGTTACGTCAATTAAAAGGGTGATATATATATGAAAAATTACGAAAAAAGGGACAAGAATGTAGTAGAGAATATTATAAAAACAATGAAAAAATTAGATTACGAATTAGCAAAATTGAATACCTTAGAACAAGATAAAAAGAAGCATGCTTTAAAGAGATGGTTCATTGAGAAAAGAGCATTACATGAGATCAAGCATATCTTACATGAAGCCAATCTTTATGAAACATATGATGAAAAAGAAATGGTTGATTTCGAAGATTATATTAATGAACTAATGTAGATGAAGAAAGCGCTCTATTTCAACAGGCATAGAGCAAGTTAGCAAATTGGTCGAAAATATCCTTCACTGAATCAATGAGCTCGATCAAAAAAAGTGAAAATAGATACCATCGAGCAAGATACTATAAATATTTTTTCAGCAAAACGGTTGTTGAGAAAAAGATATTTTAATTTTTCAAGCACATTCTACATGAAATTAATCGCATAAATTTTAGGATGAAACAATATCTGACTTTGATGTATGCGTAAGATATTTATATTGAAAGGTAGATGAAACATTTGATGAATAATCTAGTAAAAACGAGTATTGGTTTAGGTGTTGTCGCATTAGGAATTTTTTATGCAGGAAAAAAAACAGGAATCTTGCAAAATGAGTCCCAATCTTATGACAAACATAATACTAAATGTAGGCGAAAATAAAGGAGTGAGAACCATAAAAAAAGCAAAATAGTCAGAGTTTATGCGTCAGTAAGGAAGCAACTATTTACTTTAATCAAGAAAAAATGGAAAGGACCAGATATTCATTTTTTTCATTGGAAAATCAAGTATCAAACGATGAAGCACTTAATCTTTCAATGACATATGATTATCAAGCAATATTATCAAATAGTAAATAACAAAGAAAATATTGCTTGTGATTGACGAATGCTTAATTATCGCGTATTTGTTTACGGATCCGTAAACAAGGATATTGAATGCGTTAAATTCAATTATCTCATCAAAGATAATTCATCAATCAGTTAAATAGATTCGACAGTTTCGGTTGTTAGTCAAGATTAACTTTATTTCACTAATATTAAACCAAATGAAATTGTTATCTGCGGGTACATCGTATACTAACTTAGGATTGGGTAATTTTTTCAAACAAACTTAAATTAAAGTGAATGAAAAAAAGTAACCTAGAAATCAATTGAATATATAGGAAAAATATAACTAAGATTAATTGATATTAGAAAAACGGAGTAGAGGTCATAGTAAGTATTTAAAATATTGTATCAGTTCATATGATTTATGCATCTGCATATTTAACAATTCAACCAAACTGAATGCAATCAAGTAGTTCTAAAACATTAAAAAGATTTGCATTTAATAGATGATTTGTAGAGCAAACTTAACGAACTATCTTTACTAACAATGTGTTATCCACTCAAGTGAAAACGGAGCATTCGATTTTTCGTATGTACGGATGTCTCAAGTATTTGAGATACCTCGTTTTAATAATATCAAGATGTACTTAAAAACATTCAAGAGAATGTTTGCTTAATAGGAAAAAAATCATGCACTGCTTGAAAGGAGTCAAGCAGATGTAAAAAAGGAAGTAAACTAAATGAAATTTAAAACAAATGATCTAGAATATCGTGTAACATTCAATATAGATAAAAATCAATTTATAGTGTACCTAGCGTCAAATGAAATGGTTCAAGTAAGAGCAACAACAATTGAAGAAGCCATTTCTAAATTAGAACAAAAAAGTTTTCTGCTTACTTAACTAAGAAATTAATGATTATAGAGAGTTACATGTACTAACATGAAAAAATATTCTTTAACTAAAGAACAATGGATCTAGGAGAAATCTATTCCTTAAATATCTACAATAAAATTTCTATAGATGGCTGTAAAAAATTTTAAGTGCCAAAAACATTAAACCATTGCCATCAGACATGTAAAGCAGTTAAAGAATACAGACAGTTGAATACAGTTACAAGGAAAGAGGAAAATAATATGAAAAAAATAGCATTAGTAACATTTTCGGATTCAGCAACTACTTATGAAGCCTTCTCACAAATGAAAAATATTAATAACAGTAATACCTTATATATCAAACAAGCCGCAGTAATTGAAAAAAATAAAGTAGGTACAGATATTACAATCAAAGATAGTGTTGACTACGTAAGTGGTAATCGTGTGGTCAAAGGGAGTTTAATCGGCATGTTGGTAGGCATACTTGCGGGGCCTCTAGGTGTTCTCTGTGGTTGGATTGTTGGAGATATTGCAGGTATGAGTACTAATTATTTGAAAAATAAAAAAACAATCACAGTTTTTGATAAAATCGCTGGTGAATTGAAAGAAAATCAAGTTGGATTATTGATATATATTGATGAAACGGACGAGACATTATTAAATACAATGATTGTCGAAAAGTACAACGGTTCAATTGAACGCTTTGACTATGAGGAAGTTCAAGAAGATATAAAAACTGCACAAAATCATTTAGATTAATTTTGATACTGATTAAATAGAATATTCTTGTCAAAAAGAGATCAGTTTTGTGCTGATCTTTTTGTTTTTAAAGTATTGTTCGAATAGTTCTCTCACTTCTACAATTCTTTTTATTGTTCAAGTAATGGAGTTTTTGTATGGTTTGTCTTTTATTTCGACAATAATCGCATAACATTACTTCCTGTTCATTAGTAAACTAAAAAAGAAATAAAATAAAAATAGAAATGGATGAAAGGAATTTAAATACATGAAAAAAAACAGTATGTCAAATTTTTCGTTTTTTGCAATGACAGCTTCATTATTTGTTACTGTATATGAGTATCCTACGTTTGCAGTTGTGGGTAAAGCATTGGTTTTTTATTTATTACTCTGTGGATTCTTCTGGTTTTTACCAGTGTCCTTGTGCTCAGCAGAGCTTGCCACAATTGAGGGTTATCAAGAAGGAGGCATTTATAGTTGGGTTGGAAAACCACTTGGAGAGAAATACGGGTTTGCAGCGCTTTTCTTTCAATGGTTCCAAGTCACAGTTGGTTTTGTTACAATGATTTATTTTATTGTGGGTACGTTATCGTACGTTTTGGAAATACCCGCAATGAATAATGATCCAGTGTTTAAATTTGTCTCAGTTGTCGGTATTTTTTGGATTTTGACATTCTTGCAATTACGGGGGACCGAAACAACTGCTAAAATGGCGAAATTAGGGTTCTCAGTCGGAATCATTCTCCCGGTACTCGTATTGTTTGGATATACTGTTGCATACTTTAAACAAGGACATGCTGTTTCGTCTCACTTTACACATTCGTCCTTCTTACCTAACAAAGGAAATATTGGAGCGTTGACCTCATTTGTCTTAGCGTATATGGGTGTAGAAGCTTCAGCAACTCACTTTTCGGACTTAAAAGATGGCAAAAAGAATTATCCAAAACTTTTGATGGTTTTAGTCATCGTTGGGATCATGATGAGCACGATTGGTGGCTGTGTCGTTTCAACGGTTTTAACAGGAAAAATATCTGCTAATCAAGGGGTTATAGATACGGCGACGCAATTGATGTCTCCAGGGCATGTCGGATTGTTAGTTAAAATTATAGGCTTTCTAACTTCATTCGGCATATTAGCACAAGTTAGTTCTTGGATTGTGAGTCCAACTGAAGGATTACAATTTGCAGCAAGTAAGCATTTGCTTCCGAAAAAGTTGGCTCAAAAAAATGCAAATAACGTACCAGTTAGAATTTTGATGATTCAAGGACTTATAGTAACAGTATGGGCTGCATTACTTACTTTTGGATCTAAGGAATCAGGTGGAAATGTTGGTTTTCAGACAGCTATTTCTTTAACAGTATTGATTTACTTAAGCGCCTATATTTTGTTCTTCGTAGCTTATTTCGTACTTTTATTTAAACATAAATCGCTTAACCGAGAATTCCAAATTCCTGGTGGTCAGTGGACTAAGGGAATCGTAGCGGGTTGCGGCCTATTGATTTCGATTGCTGCAGTTTGCACAGCATTCATTGTTCCTTCAACGGTACCAAAGGGTAAAAGTAGTTTATATCTTGTTAGTTTAATAGTTGGATTTGTAGTGACACTTGCTTGTCCATTTATTTTTTATCAGTGTTATAGCAAACGTCACAAGGAAGAACAAATATCAAGGGGTAGCGCATAATGAAGATGGCATTAAAAGAATTCAAAAATTTATTAAATAATAAAATCTTATTAATATCAGTTATTGCAATAACGTTTATTCCCATTATATATACCTCGGTTTTTGATAAATCGTTGTGGGATCCGTATGGAGGAATTAAAGATTTTCCTATTGCTTTAGTCAACGAAGACGAATCTGTTGAAATGTTGGGACAAAAAGTCAATGTTGGTGAGCAGGTTATTGATAATATTAAAAAAAACAAAGATGTCGATTGGCATATAGTAGATTCAAAAGAAGCTGCAGAAGGCATGAAAGATATGAAGTACTATACTATTGTGACAATACCAAAAGATTTTTCGCAATCAGCAGTTAGCATTATGGATAACGAACCAAAGAAAATGGAACTTATCTACACAACGAATGGTTCATACAATTATATCGGACAAGAAATCTCAGAGGTTGTTGCCAATGCATTGGAGATCAAAATTCGAAATCAAGTAGTAGAAGCATATGCTAGTGCTGTCGATCAGATAGCAAGCAAAATGATTGGGGCTATTAGTGAAGCTGCTTCTGGAGCAAATGAGCTATCTTCAGGTACAGGGCAACTTGAAACAGGGATAGATCAGTACACGAATGGTGTTTCACAAGCAGATATAGGTGCCAGTAAATTAGCTTCGGGTACTGAACAGTTGGAATCAGCGGTTGGACCTTTGGCCAGCGGTGTCGACAAATTAGCGAACGGATCACAAGAACTTAGTTCAGCTTTAAACAAAGTCGAAGCAGGGATTCAAGCTAATCAAAACCGTATCAATCTATTAGATAGTGGACTCTCAAATTTATCAACAGCTGCACAAGATATGGCTGATGCTCTAGAAAATTTTGAAAATCATTTGAGTGAAGAAACGAGAATCAAGCTGAATGAACAGATTGAACGCGCACAAAATCAATTAGCAGAGTTAATTACAAATACAACGGCTTTAAATCAAGCTTCTATTGATGCCAATGAAATAGAACAACAAAATTCTGCGATTTCATCTAAATTACAGGTCATTGCTGGAGATCTAGGAACGGCTAACCAAAAAATCACCAGCCAGATTAAAGATTTGATTCAAACTAATCAGGAATTATCGGAAGAAGCGAAAAATAGTTTAATTAGTAACATTAGCGGTATTGTGGATCAAAATTTAACTAACTTAAATCAATCTATCACCGCTCATATAAATGAAATTAATGGAAACTTGGATGCTTTGTCAACAATTACAGCACAATTGGCACTACAAGCAAGTGAAATGAGTCAAGTGGCTAGTAGTATGTCAAAAAATACAGCAAATGTTCAAGATACTTTATCAGCTATAAAAATTGGAAGTCAGCAGTTAGATGAAGCTATGGGGATTGTTCCTAAGGCTGAAGGTGCACAACAAATTATTGCCCAGTTAAATCAGCTGAGCCAGATGCTGAATACAGCTGCTGAGGATATTCCATTAATGGAGTCAGCAGTACAACAACTTTCTTCTGGTAGTTCACAGTTAACTGATGGATTGGGTGAACTTAATAGTAAAATCCCAAGCTTGAGTAGTGGTGTCGAACAGTTGTATAACGGTAGCGAACAATTAGATGCTGGATTGAACGAATTGAACAGCAAGTCACCAGAATTAGTTTCTGGTATTAAAAAACTTCAAGCTGGTGCAGCAGAATTAGCAAGTGGATTAGACGAAGGGGTCGACAAGGCGGACAGTGTGAAAATTACTCATAAAACTATCAACCAGTTTGTAGATCCAGTATCCCTAGATAATGATCTTTACACTAAAGTAGACAACTATGGCGAAGCTTTAGCACCTTACATTATGTCATTGGCATTGTTTGTAGGATGTATGCTATTCAATTTTGTGTATCCAGTCAGAAAATCTTCTATGGATGGTCAAAGTAGTGGAGCGTGGTGGTTAAGTAAAGCAAGTTTGGGATTTGTAGTTTCATCCATGATGGCTATTATCCAAGTAACAATTATGCTGCTCTTAGGGCTACCAGCATATAGTATTCCAGCTTTATACGTTACAGCGCTCATTACTGCTTGGGCTTATATGGCGATTGTGATGTTTTTAGCAGTTACATTTGATAATCCTGGTCGATTTGTAGCAATGATTTTGTTGGTCTTGCAACTTGGCGGCGCAGCAGGGACTTTTCCAATCGAAACGCAAGGAAAATTTTTCCAGATCATTCATCCATTTTTACCAATGACTTATTCTTTATACGCTTTTAGAAATGCAATTGCCAGCGGAATAAGCCACCAATTGCTTATTAAATGTTTTACAATATTAGTTTCATTGATAGTTTTATTTCTTATCTTTTTACGTGTGTCTATGGCTATATTGCAAAAAAAACATTTACGAGATGTTTCCTTATTAAATGATAATCAAAAAATGTTAGCCTTAGAGACAGATGACAAAGAACGTTTAGCAGAACAAATTAAAATAACAAAGAAAAAAGATAAAGTATATGAGAAGGAGATACATCATGAATAATAAAAAAAGTTTTATAAAATCTTATCGCTTCCTACAATTGTTGACTGGAATCATTTACTTGATTATGGCGGTATTAGCCATGAGGTATTCAAAGGAAAGCGTTATTGCTTCTATTCAATTAGTCGGCGTATTTTCATTAATCAAAGGATGTTTTGAACTGATGAATCATCAAAAAATTGCACAAAGAACTAAACGCAAACAATATTCAGCACTTGTGATAGGCTTTGTGGATTGTATCATTGGATTGATCTTGGTAGTGAATACAACGCTAGATGTTAGTTCATTATCAATACTTTTTGGATTTTGGTTTATCTGCGATTCAGTATTGTCCTTCTTCATGTTGGACTTGGCTAAACTGATTGCAATGCCGTATTACTACTTTTCACTGATTGTCGATTTGATTGGCTGTCTAATAGGTTTATTGCTTCTTATTGGTGGTGATACATTGATTATTGCAGTACCGACATTGATAGGCAATTACTTCCTGCTTTTTGGAATGGCCAAAATCATAGGTGGGATCATCAATAAAGATGATTTGCACAGTGTGAAGTAGTTTCTTCCAGTTAATAAGGTCTTGAACGCCCATGACGGATATAGTCATGGGCTCTTATTTTGAAATCAAGTAGGGGAAATAACCAATGTACATACTTAAGCCGTTAGTAGAGAAATTCTGAGTATAAAAGTATTAAAATTGGCGCAATAAACGACAACATCTAAACAATCATACCAATGATTTCCTCTTAAAATAATAATTGTAATAACAAAACAAAAAATCATAAAAGGAGAAATAGAATATGTGTACAAGTATTTTTACAAGAACAAAAGACCGGAAACATCTTTTGGCAAGGACAATGGATTTCTCATATCCCTTAAATGTTACACCACTTTATATTCCTCGTGATTATTTATGGACATCAGCGAGTGATCAAAAGGTCTGGAGCAATCAACTAGGCTTTTTAGGAACAGGAGAACAAATTTCATGTAACTATTTCGTTAGTGATGGCGTCAACGAAGCTGGAATTTCAATTGCAGAACTTTATCTTCCTGGCGAAGCAGTTTACCAAAAAGAAGCAGAAACTGACAAAATTAATATTTGTCCCCACGAGTTTATTCTTTGGGTATTAGGAAATATTCAATCTTTGGATGCTTTAGAAGAACAATTACCGTTAATAAATTTAGTTAGCCGTCCTGTTCCTGAATTAGGATTCGTTACACCGTTGCATTGGATTATTTCAGATAAAAATGGCCGAGTAATCGTGATTGAACCAACTGAAAAAGAATTATACTTTAAAGAAAATCCTGTTCGTGTTATGACAAATACACCGCATTTAGAATGGCATATTCAAAATCTCAGAAATTATTTAGGTGCGCAGCCAAAACAACTTCCATCAGTGACATTTGACTCTTTTGAAGCAACCCCGTTTTCTCAAGGAACAGGGACCTCAAGCTTGCCCGGTGGATATACTCCTCCTGAACGCTTTGTCAGAGCTGCATTTTTCAAAGAATATATCGATCAAGCGGAGAATGAAGAAGAAGGCGTTATGAACGCATTGAATATCTTGTCTACTGTCAGCATACCTAAAGGAATTGTACTAAAAGAAACTGGTGAGCAAGATTATTCTCAGTTTATTAGTATTATGTGCAACGAGACAAAATCAATCTATTATAAAGACTATGATAGTAATAGTGTTACAAAAGCAATGATTACCGAAAAATTACTTGAAGAGTCAACTGTACAAAAATTCCCAGTTGATCGTAACCTTATAATTAAATCTGTCTAACCAATATTTGGAGGGAAAATTAATGACTAACAACACACCACTGTTCGGCACCAAACAATCAAGTGAAGATGTTATTTTAAAAAAATTGAGAAAAAAGCCAGTACAACCAGAATTAGCCTATCGATTAATTAAAGATCAATTGATCGATGAAGGAAATGCTCGCCAAAATATGGCTACGTTTTGTCAAACATATATGGAACCCGAAGCAACGAAACTAATGACAGAAACATTTGAAAAGAATGCTATTGATAAATCTGAATATCCAAGTACCGCACAAATAGAGAAAGCCTGTGTAAATATTATTGCAGATTTATGGCATGTTCCCGATCAAGAAAAGATGATTGGTACATCAACTGTTGGGTCAAGTGAAGCATGTATGCTCGGTGGCATGGCGATGAAATTTAAATGGCGTAATGAAGCCATTGCTCGCGGATTAGATGTACAAAAGAAAAAACCAAACCTTGTGATTTCATCAGGATTTCAAGTATGCTGGGAAAAGTTCTGTGTTTACTGGGATATTGAAATGCGTACTGTACCGATGGATAAGGAACATATGAGTATTAATATCGACAAAGTTATGAATTATGTTGATGACTATACCATTGGAATTGTTGGTATTTTGGGAATCACTTATACAGGAAAATTTGATGATATCAAAGCTTTAGACCAGTTGGTTGAAGATTATAACCAAGAAAATGGTCGCTCACTAGGAATTCATGTGGATGGTGCAAGTGGAGCGATGTTCGCCCCCTTCGTATTTCCAGATTTGGAATGGGATTTCCGACTAAAAAATGTAGTGTCAATCAATACTTCTGGTCACAAATATGGTCTGGTTTATCCAGGTGTCGGATGGATTGTTTGGCGAGATCGAGTATATTTACCGGAAGAATTGATCTTTAATGTAAGCTATTTGGGTGGGCATATGCCAACTATGGCGATTAATTTTTCTCGTGGAGCGAGTCAAATTTTAGGTCAATACTATAATTTTTATCGTTATGGCTTTGATGGTTACCGAGATATTCACAAGCGTACCCAAAAAGTAGCAATGAAAGTAGCTAAAGCAATAGAAGAGACAGGTTTATTCGATATCTATAACAATGGCGAGAATATCCCACTCGTTTGCTACAAATTGAAAGACGATCAACAAGTGGCTTGGACTTTGTATGACTTAGCTGATCGCTTGCAAATGAAAGGTTGGCAAGTTCCAGCTTATCCATTGCCTAAAGACTTAGATGAAGTTGTTATTCAACGTTTTGTTTGCCGAGGAGATTTTGGAATGAACATGGCCGAGGAACTTATCAATGACTTTAATGCCTCTATTTCTGAACTGACCAAAGCAAATGTTTCTATGCATGCTAATGAAGGTCCCCACACTCATGGCTTTACACACTGATTAAAGAAGGTAAAATAAAAATATTATTGGAGGAAAAAATAATGAAATACAGTAAAGGAATAGGAATTGCAACCGTGACCATCGGAATGTTTTCCTTATTAGGCGCATGTGGGAAAGTAGAAGAAACAAGTAAAATTGCTGATGTATCAGGAACAGAGGTTTTATACACAGACGATTCTGGTGATGAAGCAGTTGTAGGTGAAGGGTATCTTAAAGATGATGGCTATTTTAAACAAATCGTGTCGACAAATATTAATCCAAAAATAAAAGACATATTGTCTTATAATACTAACTATGAAAATGATGATTGGGATGCGATTAATCTTAATATTGATCATATGAAGCTAGTCACAGTTGATCACTATGAAGATACGGAGGATGACACATATAAAACTCTCCTCTCATTAAAATATAAAATGTATCTTAAAGATAATACTTATCGTTTTGTGTCACCAAATCATGCTGAAATTGTACTTGCTGATGGCTCAAAAGTTGAAGCTGATTTTTTCACAAATACATGGAATGATGAATTTACTAAATCAAATGACCACAAAGACGGCTATATCCACTTTAAAGTGAAAGACGAAGAAAATCTTCCTGATATCACAGCAATTGAGATTACTTTTCATGCAAGAAATGAGGATAATGATATGATAGAGCATACGTATACCGTTAAGTTCCCAATTGAATCTGAAAATTAGTAAATATACACTCAATAATAATAATTACTGATTTTTTGAAAAAAATTTCCCAAAGGATTTTAAGATATAAATAAAATTAAACAATAAAGAAAGCAATTTGAATGTTGAATGGAGTGTTGGGTATGAGAAGAGAATTATTTCAATTACTGGAAAAAAGAAATAAAATCAGTTATCAATTAATTGAATTATTTCAAATTGAAAATAGTTGGCTCGAGGTAAAAAAAATAAGTTCTGAATTGGATATTAGCAACCGAAGTGCCCAACGCTACATTCACTATTTAGAAGAGTTAGTTAATGAATATAATGATGAAAAACAAAAAAGTTTGATAATGCATTATGAAAAGTTCAAAGGTATTAAATTTGACTTTAGTGACTCTTCAATAGAACAATTTAAATTGTATATTTTTTGCAATGATCAAAATATGAGACTGCTTTTGGATCTATGCTTATTAAAAACCGAACCAATCAAGAAATATTCTCAGAAGCATTTTATTAGTATATACGCAATAAAAAATGCATTAATAGAAATAGAGCCATTACTGACTTCTTTTGATCTTAAGGTCGATTCTAAAAAATTAACGTTGGTTGGTGAAGAAAAAACTATCAGGATCTTTATTTATAACATTCTCTGGTCAATCTACAAAAATGATTGTTGGCCATTTCACTATATCGATGAACAGCGATTGTACCAATCAATTGATACAATCGAACAAGAATTAGATTTAACTTTCTCCAATATTCAAAGAAAACAAATATCTTATTTCATGGCGATTTGTTTGATTCGCAATCGTAAGAAATTGTATATTGATCATTATCCTGAATGGGAAAAATACGTTAATATTAAATCTTTGAGCAGTAAAGAAGAAATACTCATTAAAGGTATGCGTCACTATCAAATTTTTGACAGTAATGAAATTTTGTTTATTCTTATGATAATGGAAACTAAGCACCGAATGTATAAATCTGATAAAATAAAAAAAAGAGTGCTAAAATATCATAAAAAAAATGATACCGATATTTATAGATTAACCAATCAAATGATAGATAAATTTGAACAAGAATTTTTCTCAATACCACCAGAGAGTCTTGAATTAGTTTACACGTACTGTTTCTGTACTCACCTTCAATCTAAAATTTTTCCGAATGTCCCTCTTGATGCAGATGGATATGGAACGTTTGAGAATACAGATGCACTACAACATTTAAACAATAAGATTCTAAAGTTTATTCGCGAGATGAAACATGAAGAAAACGAGACAATTTTGGCGCAAGAAGCTTTCTTAGTTAAAAAATACTTGGCTCTCTTTTCTTATTTTGGTCGTTTGACTGATTATGAACCACAAATCAATGTAGTCATTGATTCAGATTTACCTTTTCTAGTTCAGGAAGATCTGAAAAGAAGATTAAGAGGGCAGTTTGATAAATATTTTAACTTGCAAATGTCTGAAACTATTCCAAAGGATAGAGATAACTACCTAGTTATTACCACAATGCCATCACTTAAAAATACGGTTGAAACTATATGTGTAGTTGACCCCCCTTTGTTTTACCGTGACTATCAAATGATCGAAGAAATATTAACGTATAAATTACAACAACTCTATCAAGATACAATGAATAGAACAAACCATCAATCAATAAAAGTAAATAACAATGAGGTTTTGGCTATTAGTTAACAGGAAATGCTAAGTGGTTTAAAAAACAATTCTATGATAAAGCAATGTAAATTCTTTTCCAGATTAATTTTTTATTTTCAATGATTGGATAACCTTTGCTTAATTAAATTCTCCTTCAAACTTATATTTCATGCAAATGAAATAAAGACATTAATTCTGATGAATCAACAAAAGGATAGTTCGCTAAAAAATTGATTTGAATCGCCAATGAGGTGATTTATCAGCTGGAATTAATATGTGAAGATTTTCCTTGACTGCTTTTCATAGTTAATTAAAAATAAAAGAAGCTTTCATTAGTACCATTTTAAAAGTACTTTTGTAGTATGCAGATAGATCTTATCTATGAATGTTTTGATTATAATTAAAAAACAGAAAAATGTTATTGAGAGTTGGCTCAAGAGGATATATATGGATGTAAGGGGTTTATATGTATAACAATTCTCTTTAGTAAATACATAAAACTCATACAAATCGTAAGTACTGATTTTAGGAAAGTGAAACTATTGAATTAAAACAAAACAAATTTTCACTTTATAATTCATGAATCGTTTGACCAATTATCTCGATAATCTATTACCTATGAATTTGTCACCCAAAGAAGTCGAAATATATCTGATTAGTAGAGGATTAAAAAAACTATAGTTCTTGGTACTTTCGAAGAATTAAAATAGCCAATAAATTACAAAAATTTACCATATTTAGAATTTCTTTCTTGTTTTGCTCCAATTATTTAATTAATTTCTACTTTATATTTGAAAATTGACTATATCGAGTAAAATGCTTTACGTGTAGCCTTACAATGAATAAGATGTTAATTTGAAACCTTGAAACCTTTCGAGTTCGAAAAATTTGATAACATAATACCTTTTATCTTCGGTATGATTAAAAGAGGAAAAAGGAGGATTTTTTAGTGAAACAATCAAAAAAATGGATCTCACTTGCACTAGTCTGTAGCCAGTTTTTAACGACTATTCCAGTTTCTGCTACACTTGTTGGTCCAGAGGATGCCATAGAGCAAACACCAACCGAAGAACAAAAATCGAGTACTCTTGAAGACCAGGAGACACGACCAAGTGAAACCCATGAAGAAACACCAACAGAGTCAGCGAAACCACCTATTGAAGAAGGTCCTGTTGTTCCCGAAGAAAAAACAGAAGAACCTAATCCACAGCCTCAAGCAGAAGATTCAACACCGGTTGATTCGCCAAAAGAAGAAGTGAAATCATCACCTACTCCTAAGCCAAATCAATCAACGGATGATGAATCAAAGTCGGAATCACTTGTCCCTGGGCCTGTTGAAAATCAACGTCCGCCATTATCAGAATTTGAGGAGAGCACTCCGGCTGAACCCAATCAATCAAAAGCTATTGAAATCACCCCTCTTAAAGAAACGTGGGAGTTTATCAAAGAGATTGGCGAAGATGCACGGAAAATCGGTTTAGAAGAAGACCTCTACGGGTCGGTTATGATCGCTCAAGCGATTCTTGAATCTGCAAGTGGTCAAAGTAAGTTAAGCCAAGCGCCTTACCATAATCTCTTTGGGATCAAAGGGACGGTTGAAGGAAATGGAATTACCTTCAAGACGCAAGAAAACGATGGAGCAGGTAACATGTATACGATTGATGCGACGTTCCGTTGCTATGAAGACTATGAAGCAAGCTTCAGAGATTATGCAAAGCTGTTGAAAGAGGGCTTAGCGCACTATAGTGATTTTTATAAAGGCACATGGAAGTCAAAAACAGGCTCCTATGAAGATGCAACGGAATTCTTAAACGGACGGTATGCGGCGGACACACAATATGGCGAGAAGTTAAATGCGATTATTGAAGCATACGCACTTACCAGCTACGACACGGAAAAAGCAACGTTGTTAGAAGGCAATGAAGAAATGATCTACCCTGTCATGAATCCGATTGTCTCTTCAGCATTTGGCCCACGTGGAGATGATTTTCACCGAGGCGTGGATTTTGCGGCACCGATGGGTACACCTGTTTATGCAACCCTTGCAGGTACAGTGATTAGTTCAGGATACCATGAATCATGGGGGAACTATGTGGCGATCAAGCATGAGAATGGACTAACCACACTTTATGCTCATAACAATCAAAACTTAGTGGCTGTGGGTCAAACGGTGTCTCAAGGAGACATCTTGGCATCGATTGGGAGTACAGGGAATAGCACGGGTCCGCATTTGCACTTTGCGGTAAGTTTGTCTCCAAGCTTACCCCAAGATCAGCTGATCGATCCGATACGCGTTTTACCAAGTAACGGATAAACGAAGAAAAGAGAGGCGGTATCTAATATATTCAAATCAAGGGCTTAAAGGATCAGAGTTTCTAAATAGTTACCCAAAAATCTGTACTTATTATCAGGAGATTTGAACACAAATAGTAGGAATTTAATAAATAAGTTTTAATCCATGCTCTTCTATACGTAGAAAAGATAATCTGTAAAGTGGTCACGAAGATGTCAATTTGTTAGATGGTCGGAAAGAATGGTTCTTGCTATCCACGAAAATAAAAAAACTATTTTTTGATACTTTGACAAATAAAAATAGATTCTTCTAATTTTCAAAATCACGACAACACGATTGTGTACAAAAAATTAAGCTACTATATTTTATAAAAAACTACAAGGATGTTTTTAAGTGTTTGTATTAAATATCAGATGTTTGTGTAAAAAAATGAAATGAAAGAGATACAATCGGATTCTTTACCATTCGTCAAAACAGCTCAATCCTGAGAGGCTCTAAGAGAAAATCACTTTTCTTTTAGCGCCTTTTTTCCATAACTTGTTTAAATGTGACTTATCATCTTCTATAATCCATCTTAAGTAATATTTGAGAGGTGGCTAAAAATGAAGAGCATGGAATCAATTCGCGACAAAAATAAAGATCTAAGAGTTGTTCATGACGATAATTCTTAAAAATATCAAAAAACTAACTTGTACTATGAAGAATTATATCGAGAGTTTAAACGTTTTTATAATGACGAGATAATTTTTTTGAAAATGGAGGAACCATATTGCGTTAAATGCATAAATTCAAATTTTGTTAGAATTAGATAAAGCATTCATTGGGGATTACTTCTTGAGTCAGAAAATCAGTTAATCAATATGATTCTTCATGAAAAAATTCATTTTATCGGGAAGCTACCGGAAGAAACATGGACGAACAATCAGGATGGGGAGGATTTATTAAGGGAAGAGCGATTAAAAGAGCGTTGGTGTGTATTGACAAGAAACCAATTATTTCGAAAATACAAAAAATGTAAAAGTAAATATAGTAATAAATTACGCACCTGTTTTCAATTTATTACTTAGCAAAGAATATTTGGAATTTCTGAAAAAGACTTATCTTATCAGAAGCAATATCAAATAATTTTATATAAATATTTGACTAGCGAGGAATAATTTGATGCTTTCCTCGCCAGATGAAGGCTGGAATGGGACAGAGCATGACGAAAATAATTTATCCAAGGAGAAAAATCAGCTTTTGAAACCAGCCCCTTACTCAACTTAACCTTAGAAGAGATTAATTGCCAAACAATTAAGAAAACTTAATTGTTTAAAAATCCATTACAAATAATTAAAAAATTACTTGTGAATATCAAGCTGGTCATTCTTTTAGACATTTTTATAGGTATTACTTCAATTGATTTTTAAGAGAGATATTTGAAACTAACATTTTGATCTTTTAATTGTTTAATGAGTTCTGTAACATAGGCATCCTGGAAAATTTTATGGAAGGTTTGTAGGAATTCTTCGGATGTGGAATTGAATTTTTTCTCTGAAAACTCAAGTACTTCAATGGGTGTTTCGAACTCTGCAATAACTGAGGTACTATCGAAAGAATCAGCCGCTTGTATGGATACATTTTTCATTAGTGAAACAATATCAATTTTTGTTTTTAACATAAAGTCACCTCTTTGTATAATTTTAAAATAAAATAATAAATCAGATAAAGCTAACGAAGAATTAGAATACTGCACCAGAGTATTAATTATACATCTCTTTAATGAACACTGCTTAAAGGAAATTATGACAAATTTCAATTAAAGCATGAATTTGACTGTGAGATACAAATTAACTCTATCAATCTTGAATAGCCTAAACTTATTGAAAAAGTTAATATAAGAGAAAGTACTATAGCTTCAGTTCTGTCATTTAATTCTGGTGAAGGTTTGATATTCCATAAAATTTTGGTTCTGAAGACATAGTAAATATAGTTTAGGTTAATCATAAAAGTAAAAATAAGCAAATATTAACATAAAGTGGAGTGAATCAAGTGAAATATATAAATTTTTTTAGCGAAAAAATGACTTCTCTACTTCCAATCAACTATTCTACTTTATTTACTCTTCCGCCTATCTTGGATGCAAATTCTTCTGCTTCAGATTTATATTGAAATAATCTTGCTTTGCTTTTAAAAAGTGTTCGGTACCCGTTAGGTGTTATATAGCCATGCAATACTTTTACAACGTACATTAAATATAGTCTCCTTTCATTAGTGCTCAGATTACTATTAATTAATTCCAAGGTATAGTAGATTTTGAAAAGCGTATTCGAGAAGAGGCTGTTTAGAATAATCAAAATTTATTGAAAATAAATTAATAAAAAGTGAAAGCTAGTATTTTGTTCATAAATGAGCAAAATTGGTCTTTATAATAACATTTTCTTTTTTGTATTTTTAATTTTTGAGAATTGAAAATAAGAATCAATCAAGAACTCTAACAGCAAGATATTCATCTTTGTAGAAATAAAACCTAACATCATTATCGTTATGATTCATATTTTCATCAAAAATTCTACGCAATACATCTTGATACTTATAACTACGAGTGATGATATATAAATTGGAAAGCTCCTCTGTATTTAAATTGACGAATGAGATTCTTTCTTCATGGAAGCCAACATAACTATTATTTTCTGGCACTAACCATATTACAGTCTTGTAAATCATGCGATCACTTCCTTTTATGTAGTATAACATATTCAACCTTTTATATCTCCTTATTGGTAGTAAGCGCTTAAATAGAAAGAAATTAAAAAGTATTTTTGCTTATGTATGATTCAGTTTAGTTCCGTTCTTTACTATTTTCTTTATGGTTTTAAAAGCTACTGTTAAAACTTTATATGACAAGCCTGATATTTTTCTCGCAACGTATTATTTGTTTGTAGGTTGATTACTTAAGATACTATACTATTTTATTAAATGTGGGTAGGAATAGACTAGGAAGAGCTTATTCTAACTGATCCGGATGAAATATATCCTTCAGAATTATGTCTCTATTGGTGGAAAATAGCAAATGGATTGTATGGGAATAATGTTAGTGTAAAGAGTTTATTAGGTTACATGAGAAGCAAAATAATCTTTTTACTTTACAAGGGTTAGTAAATTAAGCTTATTTAGCGTTTTAAACAAAATACTTTGTAAAATTTAATAATTATGCTATTTCGAGAATGATCGTTCTAATAATTTCGAAAAGAGGATTTCTTTTTTAGATATTTTTTAGAAGGCTCGTTCTAAATAATGGACCAAATGAAAATTACAAACAAAGGAGTTGATAATATGGGGAGACCAAAGGAGTTTGATACTCAAGAAGTTTTAGATCGAGCGATGGATGTCTTTTGGGAAAATGGATATGGAGCTACTTCGATACAGGATTTAGTCGATGCAATGGGGATTCATCGACGTAGCATTTATGATACTTTTGGCGATAAGCACAATCTATTTGTTCTATCCCTAAAGCGCTATGAAGAAATGATTTCTCGTAAAATAGAAAAAACGTTATCTGTAAGAATATCAGGATATGACCGTTTAAAGGGTCTTTTTTCAATCGTTCTTTCGACGGAGAAAAATAGGGCAGGATGCTTAATTGTAAATTCTGCAACCGAACTAGCATACATTGATCCTAGTATAGCTAAAGAAGTTCAAGATTATTTTGATCGTGAAGTTCAAATTATTTCTGAGATATTGGAGAAAGCGCAAGAGAAAAATCAATTGACGCCAAATACGAATATACAAGCGTTAGCATACTATCTTCATAATGAATTAGTTGGTATTCGAGTATTGGCAAAAACAACGAATGATTCTCAAAAATTAAATATAATTATTGACCAAACACTAAAAAATATATTCTAAAGGAGTCACAAAACATAGAATTTACAGTGATTACAGGAGCTAGTTCAGGAATTGGCTATGAAGCAGCTCTGGCATTTTCCGCAAAAGGAAAGAATTTGATATTAGTAGCCAGACGAATGGATAAATTAGAGGAACTGTAGGAAAAGATTCTTTTTGAAGATAATACACTTAACATTGTTCTCAAAAGTAGCGATTTATCTGATCGAGGACAGGTCTATGAATTATATGAAGACTTGAAATCCTATAATATTGAAACATGGATTAATAATGCAGGCTTAGGAGATTCGGGTTTAATCATTAATGAAGACCTCCTGAAAATAGAATCTATGTTACGAGTAAACATTGATGCAGTAACTATTTTGTCTACTCTTTTTGCACAAGAATATGCCGATAAAGAAAATACACAATTAATCAATGTTTCATCAGCTATGGGTTATATACTTGCATTAGGTAATACCATTTATTCGGCAACAAATTATTATGTTAGCTTTTATACCGAGGGTTTAGCGAAAGAATTGCAAGGACATCGACTGAAAGCGAAAGTTTTGACACCAGCAATCACGGAAACAGAATTTATTGCTAAAGCTAATAATCTTGATAGTTTTGACTATAGCACGGGTGTGAAACAGTATCATACAGCAAAGGAAATGGCACAATTCTTGATCAAGCTATATGAAAGTGATCATATCGTAGGGATTGTAAATGAAAAGAACGAATTTGTATTGAATGATGGAATTCACCCAATATGACAAAGATTATAAGATAAGGGAGAAAACAAAATGGATAAATTATTCGAAGAAAATCAATTAGGGGAGATCCTATTAAAAAACAGGCTGGTTATGGCGCCGATGACTCGTAATCGCGCAACAGAAGATGGTCTTCCTGGAGAATACGCAGAAAAGTACTACGGACAACGCACTTTAATGGGATTGATTATTACTGAAGGCGTACAACCATCAGAAATAGGTCAAGGTTATCTTAATACGCAGGAATTTATACTATCGAACAAGCCAACGCATGGAAGACAATAATTGATGAAGTCCATGCAAAAGGTGGGAAAATTTTTATTCAATTAATGTATGTTGGGAGAATATCACACCCGGATAACTTGCCCTCTCATAAAAAAGCAATCGCACCTAAAGAAAAAATGTTTACACTTACAGGAATGCAAGATATTCCTGTTCCGAAAGCCATACAAACAAAAGATATTCCTACTATCATTGATGAGTACCGTCATGCTGCCTCTTTAGCAATCGAAGCAGGAGCAGATGGTGTGGAAATTCATGGAGTAAACGGCTATTTAATCCACTGCATGTAGGAAAAGAAGCGTTTTTACAAGATATTAGCCATTTATGGGACAGTGTTTTAATCGTAAACAGACCATATCGCCCATTATCAAGTTTAGCGAGTGATTTAGAGAATGATTTAGCTGATCTTGTTTCGGTAGGAGTCATCTCTTTGGCGAATCCTGATCTAGTGGAACGATTAAAAAATGAGTATCCCTTAGATGCACCGAATCCAAATACGTTTTATGTCAACCAAGGAGAAGTTGGCTATGCCGATTATCCTGAAATGAACTAGACAACAAAAGAAACCATCAATAAAAAAATATTGGTGGTTTCTTTAATAGGAGAGTGAAATTTAGATGAAAGCAGCGCAAATCAATCATTATTCCAAATCAATTGATGTAAAAATTACAGATATTCCAATTCCAAAAATTTCAAAGCATGAGGTGCTAATTAAAGTAAAAGTGGCCGCAGTCAATCCATTAGAAACTTTAAATATTACGGGTGCTGTAAAGTTGATTCAAGACTACCCAAAACCATTGACACTTGGAAATGAATTAACGGGGATAATCGAAGCTGCCGGAAGTGAAGTAACCAATTTTAAAAAAGGAGATAAAGTCTATACAAGATTACCAGTGGATAAAATTGGCGCATTTGCGGAATATGTCGCAGTCGATCAATCAGCAATTTGGTTTTTACCCACGAATTTAGATTTTGTTACCGGGGCTGGTGTTCCTTTGACTGGACTTACCGCTTATCAAGGATTGACAGAAATATTACAAGTTCAAGCTGGTCAATCTGTTTTTATTTCTGGTGGCTCAGGGAGCTTCGGGCAAATGGCAGTGCCACTTGCGAAACATCTTGGGTTACATGTCATTGTATCAGGAAATGCAGCTGCAAAAGAACGAATTCTCCAAGCAGGTGCAGATCGATATTTAAATTATAAAAAAGAAAACTATTGGGAAGTTCTAGATAAAGTTGATTTTGTTATAGATACGCTAGGCGCGAAAGAAATTGATCGGGAGCTTTCTATCATCAAATCTGGCGGGAAATTACTTAGTTTGATTGTAGGGCCAAATAAGCAATTTGCAGTCAATCAAAACATGCCAAAATGGAAACAATTGGTATTCGGAGTAGCAGGCGCCAAGATAGATCAAAAAGCGAAGAAACATGGTGTTGAGTATTGTTTTATTTTTGTTCAAGCGAATGGGCAGCAATTACGAGCAATATCAGAAATCGTAGAAAAAGAAAATATCGTACCAAAAATTGATTCACATGAGTTCGCATTAGAACAAGTGAACGAAGCTATAACATTTGTCAAAGAGGGTCATCCTAATGGCAAGGTAGTGGTCAAATTGGATTGAGAAAGGAGATACAGAAACAAATGCAACCGATAGTTCGTTATTTGAGGACAACACATTAATCTTTAGCAGGGAAAGCACTTATCAAGAAATTTGTTGATCTAATTGTTAGAGCCAACCACGATAATATAAAATCCCTCCTGTTCGAATCTGAATAAGAGGGATTTGGTCGTAAGAAAAAAATTGGACGATAGTTTAATTAATAATATCTATTATGTAATAATAATGATAAGATAAAAAAGAAGAGTGCTAGGTAAGCTTAGAAAGACTTCCCCCAAAACTTCCCCAAACTTTCTAGCCTAGTACTCTTCTTTTTTAATACACCTTGCATAATAACCCTACATTAAAAAAAATTCATTAGCAAGCATTTTTTGTCAATTTATATTAGCTTAATTTCGAACTATAGATTTTACTCTTGGTAACTATGCACATCCGCTTTTTTTCAAGCGGTTTTTTTTATTAAAATTGTAAGTCCGCTTTTAATAAGATGTCAGATTTCGGTCTATTGTCGGTCCAATGGCTAAACAACCGTATCCACCTACGCCATTTTTTAATCACGTTATCCCAATAAAACAATTGAACTGATCCGTTATGCAAAATAACTTTATGGTAGGCTCTAGTTCCCCCATCCTAAATTACGCCAATGGTTTTCAAATACCCACACATCACCTTTTGGTGTTGCTGAATGGTACTGAGCAATTTTAGTAATACCTGCCACGAATCTGTCCGGTTTCATTGATCCCATGATTCTTGAATCACCTTGTAAATCTACAATTTTTGTCATAATGTCTCCATCCTAATTTTTTAAGCTTTAACAACTTTGTTTTCCAACTTATTATATGCATTAAAGTAGTACTCGTCTTTGCCACAGTGCTTTCTAAGGGATACTATACACAGAATAAAAACTTTTGAGCGTTTAGGATATACGGTGTATACATAATATGGGAGCTGATAATATGAATATTAAAAAAAGGAAGATTAGAGAAGTAGGTAACTCAATAGTTGTAACTTTATCAAAAGAAAGTTTATTACAAAAGGGTTTGAAGTCTGGAGATACAATTTTTATTGATGAAGACAAAATGATGGATGCGATCGTGAAGGAAGAAAGCAATTTAGATCTTGAAATTGATATGTATGTGAACCAAGCTCTATCTGAATGTGATGCTGCATTTAAGGAACTCGTTGATGGATGATCTATTTAAGTGAAAAAGATATAGTAAAATTAAATGTCATTCAAATAAAGAATTATTCACCGCAGGAAACAATTGGTATCATTGATAAAAATGCGTTGAGTATGGCTGTTAATGAACCCAAACAACATATTTTTGAAAAAGATTTATATCATGATGGGTTCAGCAAAACAGCAGTCCTGTTAATAAACCTGATCAAAAAACATCCATTTCATAATGCAAACAAACGTACAGCATTTTTAGCTGCATATGTTTTTCTTAAGCTAAATGGCCATTCCCTAAAAATGGAAAATCAGGAAGTTGTAGAATTTGTAGTTAGAATTGCTACGTATCAGGGTGAATTTGATACCTTAAAGAATTTAACAACAGACATGCTAAAAAACAATTCAACGAAGATTGATCCCAAAGAATAGAAGCAAACTAGTGATTCATTTAAGTATGGAGATTTAGTTTACTTCTATTTTTGGGGTTAAGAAATATTATTATGTAGATATAGGAAGAGCTTTTAAGAGATACTTAGATAGACAAAAATTGCCATGTGCATCAGGCGTAAATTCCATGTCATTAAGCTTTACTTTAAAAAAATACCTTATTTCCAAAAAACTACATTCCTATATAATTATGTGGTATACTACTTATAGTGATATATTTTGAAACGTATTAAGAGTGCTATACTTAAACTTATACTCTCCTTTTGCTAATCAAACATTTATTGCAACAAAACGCATACGTAGAGATGCACAAGGAGGAAACAGTATGAATAAAGGTACAGTGAAATGGTTTAATTCAGATAAAGGTTTTGGGTTCATTACAGGAGAAGATGGTCAAGATGTCTTTGCTCATTTTTCAGCGATTCAAGCGGATGGATTTAAATCTTTAGATGAAGGTCAAGCAGTTACTTTTGATACTGAAGAAGGTCAACGTGGCTTGCAAGCTGCTAATATATATAAAGCATAAAAGGATCTTTTAAACTCGTCTCAACGTGTGTGAGGCGGGTTTTTTCATACTTTAAAGGAGGGGTGAGAATGAGTTTTTCACATTGGAAACCACAAGAACCTTCAGTAGAAGGACAAGAATTTCATAAAGATCAACAAGTCTTATTTAAATATAGAAAAAAACAAGTAGCAGGAACAATTATAAAACTACTCAGTAATTCAGCAGTTGTAAGCTTATCACATTCAGAAGTGACGAATACTACAGAAAGAACAGTTATAAATTATAAAAATTTAATGAGTAACTGAAATCAATGGAGAACATTCTTAGTGTATATGATGATTTACTATTTATAAGTAAATAGATAGTCGATTTTTTGAATGGAGGAATAAAATGCAAAAAGAAGCTATTCATCAGTTAATTGTAAAATTGACACTTAACAAGGATTGGCTTAATGACCCAGTGATAGTTAATCAGGTGAAATTGTTAGGAGACCAGCTTTCTTGCACTCGACGTTCACCGATTAATTATAATCAGATTCAAGGGATCATTGTTTATTATCTGGATGGTTCGAAAAAGGTGTATACTTCCTTAAAAAGTTGTTGTGAAGGAGAAAAACTCTTTAAAGGAACCATCCAAAAATATATTTTATCCGAGTCTCCAATAGCGGACGGAAGATATTTTCGTATCATTCGATAAAGCTATCAACTTCTTAGTCTATTATCAAAAGTATAGCGTTAGATTTTTCTTTTTATCAAGCGGATGAACGATGAACATTTGGGTTTAGTTTTAGTTTATTAGAAATAGATAAACAAAAAAACTAGCTATAATCAGCTAGTTAAATTATTTATACATAAGAGAGTTGCATCTAGATTTAGCTTCCTCTAAAGTAGAAAATTTTTCGATATCAATATCGTAAATAAATAACTTGAGTTGAATATTGCGCAACTCTTTCAAATTTAACACGGCAAATGAGGTGATCAAAGGCGGTCTGGATTGAAAATCATACAAACTTGTTTTTGCTTTTGACGAATATAAACGATAGTCTGAACTAAAAACTTCAACTGGGTAAAAATTAGTATTCATATTTGAACACCTACTTTCATGGTACTTATCCAGTATAGCACTTTAAAGAAGACAAAAGTAAAAACAGAAAAAACGTAAGGGATTCCTAAGTATTATTTATGCACCGCTGCTTGATCAATTAATACTATTTCTACACCTTGACACGTTAATATATCAGTGATTTGCTGATTTTAGATATACAAAAGACAAATAATCATAATTAGTACAGTGGCGTATATTGCTTGCAAAAAAAGATTTTATAACGTAGGCTGAGTAAGCAACATGCATTAATCTAAGAAGAGTACTGGCACAGAAAACTTGGGGAAGTTTTTCTGGACTGCGCCTAGTACTCTTCGTTTTTTTATTTTAGCATTATTTAAGCATAATGAATATTAAAATATAAAAAATCGTATCTTTAAATTAGATACATATAACAATACGATGAATCGACATACTTTTTGATGGAGCAAAAACGAAAACTTACAATCTATTCTAAAGTATAAGCGTTTTATCTTGTGATAGCTTTAATATGATAGACAAATAATTTCCACAGAACACTTGCTCTGCAGCTAAGACCAGGGTTTATTATGGGAATAACAAAGAGGAGACAATTCGACGAATATCAAAAAAAGTAAAGGACGTCATGACCTATTTACCAATCCTGTATTAGCAGAAATTGGTAAGCAATATGGTAAGACTGTTGGTCAAGTTGTCTTTCGCTGGTTGATGCAAAGAGGGATTGTCGCTTTAGCAAAATCAGTTCGTCCCGAACGAATGGCTGAAAACATAGCGATTTTTGATTTTGAGCTTTCACAAGAAGACATTGAAAAAATAGCCGCTTTAGATAGGAAAAAATCTGCGTTCTTTGATCACGATGCACCCCAACAAGTAGAATGGTTTATGAATCGAATGATGGAGACTGAGTAGTATGTTATATTTGTGATAATATATCTTTAGAATTAAACCTCATATTATTAAGTTTTAATATAGAAAAACACCTTGTTTCCCAAAAAATACAATCCTATCTAATTATGTGGTATACTACTTTTAGTGATATAATTTGAAACGTATTAAGAGTGCTATACTTAATTTATACTCTCCTTTTGCTAATCAAACATTTATTGCAACAAAACGCATACGTAGAGATGCACAAGGAGGAAACAATATGAATAAAGGTACAGTAAAATGGTTTAATTCAGATAAAGGTTTTGGGTTCATTACAGGAGAAGACGGTCAAGACGTCTTTGCTCATTTTTCAGCAATTCAAGCCGATGGATTTAAATCTTTAGATGAAGGTCAAGCAGTTACTTTTGATACTGAAGAAGGTCAACGTGGCATGCAAGCCGTTAATATCTACAAAGCATAAAAAAATGTCTTTTTAACCCGTCTCAACATGTTTGAGGCGGGTTTTTTCATACTTTAAAGGAGGGCAAAGAATGAGTTTTTCACAATGGAAACCACAAGAACCTTCAGTAGAAGGACGAGAATTTCATAAAGATCAACATGTCTTGTTTATATATAGAAAAAAACAAGTAGTTGGAACAATTATAAAGCTACTAGGAAACTCTGCAGTTGTCACCTTATCGACTGCAGCAGTGACTGATACCTCAGAAAAAAACAGTCATAAATTATAAACAATTGCTAAGCATTTAAACTGATTCTATAGATTTTTAATACCTTAGTCACGATAAATTAGTATTGTTTTCTACATGAATCACTTGCATAAATGCATTTTATAGAATAAAGTGTTAGATAACGTGCATAAATGTTTGAAGAGATTCTAGAATGACTACTCGGGGAAATATTTCAGACTTTATCATAAAGATAGAGTAGTAGCAATATAGAGTTTAGGTTTTTAATAAATTCACAACTGAAAATGGGACCTTTTGAAAGTTTGTGTATGCATGTTTAATGTGTTACAAACGATTGTAATTCCCTTTTTTAGTTTACATAAGAATTATTGGCTTTATAATTTATGAAACTGTTGGATCAGAACTGATTCTTCAAACCCATTTCTATTAACTAATTTTGTAGATATTTGTGTGAGTTTAAGGATATACAGCGTTTTATTTTTGATTTTAATCACCTTCTAAAAGAATTTACTTTCTTTTAGAAGGTGATTATTTCATCTGCCAACAGACTCGAACTCGTGCAATGCAGCAGTTTGGCGCAAAGCACACGTTGACCTTTTTGCCGTTACAACATCTGATACAAGAAATGTTAAATGCCGATCATATTGATTTGATTGTCACAAACTATAATCGGTACTTCTTAGACTATATTATTGAAATTGATTACTTGTTATTAAAAACTGTCCCAGATGAGCATGACTGGCGGAATCTGGAAAGAAAAATTGATCCGTATCGAAAAGCATTTCTCTAATCTCCGTACACTCGTTAAAGGTATTAACAAGTGTTTTTTTTCATTTATTTCATCTTCATATGAAAATATTGATTCCAATTTGACCAAAAAATCATGTAACCTTAATCATGTAAGAAAAAGGTATGCATACAAACTTACAGACAAAAGTATCAAAAACCTTCGTTTTTTAGAATAAACATATGTTATGTATTCTCTAAAATAGAAAACCTAATCTGATAACTTTTCTAAGACATTCGATCGGATCGGATGTCTTTTTTGTTCCTCTCTCAAAATCGAAGAATTATGAGACAAATCAGTTGTTATACAAGAAAATTAAAAAGTTGAAACAGGTCGAATAATTAGTTTAACGAGTGTGTATGTCTCTAAAGAAAAACCTGATCCAACACCAACGAAATATGGGGAAACGTAGAATTTTAAAGCGGTTGATACTATTTTCACAAGTTCAAAAAGGGGTGATTATATGTGCAATTATTAAAGAGGAAATGTATTTGGTTTTGTTTGTTAGCATTGTGGATTTTTGTCCCAACTGTTTCTGCCCAAACGGTTCAATCGAATAGTTCGATTACCTTTCAAAATATCATTCAAGACGAAATACAGCCGGAGCCACCAAAAGGAGATCAGGCAGACATTCAAGAAATCCCCGCATACAAAAAGCCAGAAAGGCTTCCCCAGTTAATGGCTATAACAGAAACACATATTGTGTTTCTAGGAAGCATCTTGTTGATCGTTTTTGTCCTATTAAAGAAAAGGAAAGAAGGAAAAAGAAGTGAAAAAGAAGTATTTAGCACTTGGATTACTTAGCAGCCTGTTGTTTGGAAATGTTGTTACAGCTTCAGCCGAACAAATTACAAGAAATGCAGAAACAGAAGGAGAAGTAACTCTTTCGATAGTTGATGATGTTGACACGGTCGATCCAGATCCAGACCCAGGTCCAGACCCAGGTCCTGGAATTATCATTCCCCCAGTACAAATCGGGGAGTTTTCCATAACATACGTGCCTACTTTAAATTTTGGGATGCATGATAACGTTCATTCAACAGGTTTGTTAAAATTTGAGGCCCTGGCAGAGTCCTTTGAAGTGAATGATGAGTCTGGGGAAGAAGTTTTGCGTCCACATTTTGCTCAGATTCGTGATACCCGTGATGTATCAACAGGATGGACATTGAGAGTTGAACAAGCAACACCATTTACCAATGATAATAATGTGCAATTGAATGGTGCATCCATTACGTTTAGTAACCCAAGACTTTCTCAAGCCTGGGATTCCGAGGTTGCTATTCACTCAAATCCTGTCACTATTTCGGCGGAACATGGCAGCCAAATTCTTATGGGTGCAGAAGTGCTTAACGGGCGTGGATGGAATTCGATTACCTGGGGAACGTTAAATGGTGAGGTGAATCCGAATATTGTTTTAGAAATTCCAGGGGAACGAGCAAACGGCCAATTCACAAGTGAATTGAACTGGAGTCTAAGCAATGTCCCTTCTTCGCTGGCCCCTGTTATTTAAGAACAACAAAAACGTATTGGTAGAATATTGTTGGTCTCTTTTATATGAATGAGATCAACAATATTTGTAAGAAGATTATTTCGTTGAAATATGAGGAGAAGAAAATGAAGAAATTCATAGTTTTGATAGCGATATTTTCTTTAATCAGTCATTCATCCCCAATGCTAACTTTTGCTCAAACAGTATCTATAGACGAAGTCTATGAGGAAACTAGCGATTCTTTCGTGGAAGATAGCGTTGAGGAAAGCAGTGATCATAATGAGGAAGATGAGATTCAATCAAGTGATAAAGTGGCAAGAGATGACGCGGTTTCTCCCAGTGATAGTGGTAGGAATACTTCAGAAAACAAGCAAGAAGAGAATGTGGTTTCTTCTGAAACCCGTTCTTCCGAAGGTCAGTTGATCACTGGCGTATGGGGGACAGTTCCATGGAGCTATGATTTAGTATCGTCAACAATCGTTCTCAGGGGCGGAGAGGTTGGGGTGACCGGACTAGCGCCTTGGAAAACCTATACTGATGTTGAACAGATAGTTCTTGAAGATCGAGTCATCCTGGATAGTACTGCTGTAAGCTTGTTCAGTGGATTAACTCAATTGAAAAATATACAAGGGATTGAAAAGTTTGATACTGCTAAGGTAACAAATATGAACTCAATGTTTCAAGGAGCAAGTAGTATAACAGAATTAGATTTGAGTCAATGGGATATGTCCAATGTTACTAGTACTGTAGCGATAGTTGCGGAAGCTACTAGTCTTCAAAAATTAGACATCAGTTCATGGCGTACTTCCATACTGGTAGTCAATATGTTTCGTCGAGCAGAGTCACTTTCTCAACTCACTTTAGGTATCGGAACAAGAATTAACGGTACCTGGTTATCCAATATACCGGCAACGGAAACCTATACGGGGCGTTGGGTACTTCAAGATAGTTTGGCTAGTTCAACTAATTTTGTTTCATTTGCTAGTTCAACTGCATTTATGTCTGGATATAATGGTGCGAATCCTGGCGTATATGTTTGGGAAGAAACAATTGATCTTGAAGCACAAGTAAGACCCCAGACAATCCTTCTAGGAGAGGGAACCCAAGACATAGATTTAGGCAGTGCGATTCATACGGTAACGGCAGATGGTGTCTTGTTGTCTTCAGGGGAGTACGATGTTACTTACGTTGACTCATCCTCCTATCTTTATATAGGTGATCGATTTAAAGATGTGACCATTACATATCGAACGGTGCATACGTTATCTGTCCGTATTCCCATTTCCGTTCGTTGGGGCAACACAATACGTTTACGTGGAACATGGGCGAATAACTTCGAGGAGTGGCGAACAATAGCCGCTTTTACACATCACGTTGGAGAATCGGGCCCTGAACTGTCCCTATCGCCAGGACTCGGTGGGACAAATCCAACTACACCAATGATCCAACAGTTGCCAAATCAAGAGTTTGCTTCACTTCATGCATACTCAGGCTCCGCCACTATTCTTGTAAACCAAGGCCAACATTTTTTTGACTTTACGTTGTCTACTCAGCAAACACCTGCCGAAGCACAACAAGATTTTGAAAATGCGGTGGGAGAAAATGGACGTCTGCAGTTATCGGTTGGTGATATCGTCAGCGCGACGCACTTGTTTTCATCAGGAGAGGAATTTGATGGCGCCTTAGCTGGCTTCTCTAATCTAGAATGGAATGTACTTATGCAAGATGAAGCAGAAGAAAATGTAGGCACAGATCACACGAATCATAAAAATAGTGCATTTTATGAAGTGACAGCAACTAACCTAAGACCGTTAGTGATCAATCAGTTGAAGCCATTGCTGAACAATGAGGTTTGGCAATATATTTCTGAAGAGGAGTTATTGGTAGTAGCAGAAAGTTTTTTTGATTTTGACATTGCTGAAGGGTACGTTTCCATAGCGGAGATCATTGAAATGCCTGATACGAATCAGCCAGGAGATTCATCCATGGTTGTTCGAGTGCAAGAAAAGTTATCCTCTGGGCAATACGCTCAAATGGATTACACCGTTCCAGTAACAATAAGGCCGTTACAAGTCTCACCTAAAGATCCAGAGAATCCTCAAGAAGAATTGCATCCAGAGGTGATGCCAGAACTGCCAGAAAATCAAGGATTTTTAAGCATTGATTTTGTTCCTGCGATTCAGTTTGGGGATCAAGAAATATCGTATTTTGCACCGGAAACACTATACGCCGAACCATTAAGAACAACAGCAAATGAAACACGTGCAAATTTTGTGCAGGTTTCTGATAGACGTGGAAGAAATCAAAGTGATGGGTGGCGCTTATCTGTGAAACAACGAGAACAGTTTAAGAATAGCGAAACAGGGCATGTTTTAGCTGGCGCTTCTTTGCAGTTTCATCATATTCAAGCAATAGCAGCATCCGGTCAAGAAAATCAGCCTACCCATTCAGAACAACTCTCGCTCCTTCCGGGTGTTTCATCTACTGTCGCTCAGGCACAAGCAGGATCGGGATTAGAAACTTGGCTATTTGCCTTTGGTACAACAGACCAAGCGGCTGAGAGTGTTGTACTGCACTTAGCGTCCGAACAGGAACGTCAAACTGGAACATATGAAACCACCTTGGAGTGGATTCTTCAATCGGTCCCTGATAATGTCATTCAATGATAGAAATCAACTGGATGCGTACTTCATCAGATGTTCAAACAGCCTAACATCCAATAGGAAATCATTTTGGTTGTTAGGCTATTTTTCTGTTTGGCCATTTGCGAGGATTACAAGCGAGAGGAATCTGGCGGTACTGCTCCTCATTAGTAATCATGATGGTCAATTTGTGCATCGTCCCATGCACAAATCGAGCGTATATGATTCATGAATTTTGCTATGCTGGGTAGGAATTAGGCACTAATGGTAGTAGCAAAAGAAATGAAGGCAATCCCCGTGGAATATAGAGAGGAAGATCGTTATGAATAAAATACTATTTGACAGTAAGAAAACTATGATGTACATAGTGGTAATTTTTATATTGACCCTGTTTTTTTGCCCAGTTGCTTTTGCTGATCAATCTGCTGGTTTTTCAGTTAGACCGATTCTGGGTGAAAATCAAGTGAATTCTGAGGTAGGCTATTTTGATCTGAATCTTGAGCCTGCAGAAAGCCAGACGTTATCTTTGGAGTTACGAAATATGTCTGATGAAGCGATCAACTTATCAATATCCGTACATACAGCTTTTACAAATGTGAGTGGTGTAGTGGAATATGGTAGCGATGCCGATGTCCCAGATGACACCCTACCATTTTTTTTGGCTGATTATATTCAAGGAGATGGCAAGATTACTCTTAGTGAAGGGGAGACGAAACAAGTAGATCTCTTATTGACCTTACCAGAAGATAAACCATTTGAAGGTGTTCTAGCAGCAGGAATTCGCGTGGAAGAAATCAAAGATAGCGAGTACTTGTCAGAAGAATCAATGGCTATTGAGAACACACTGTCTTATGTCATGGGCCTCGTTGTATCGAATAGGCGGGAGCAACTTTCTCCCGAGCTAGATCTCTTAGCTGTCTATGCGGATCAATTAAACTTTAGAAATGTGTTCAGTGCTCAGATCCAGAATCAATCGGGGACGTTTGTTAATCAGATAGAGGTTATTGCCTCAATTTATAATGAAGATCAAACAGAACGCCTCTATTCTACAGAGGCATCAGGAATGCAAATGGCGCCGCACTCCAATTTTGCCTTTCCAATTCCTTTGAATGGTGAGTCATTTGTCCCAGGAACTTATGTTCTTCATCTACAAGCAAATTCAGGAGAATTAGAGTGGGAGTGGACGAGGTCATTTGTGGTAGATGATCAGACGTCTAAGGAATTTAATCGACAAGATATAACTATTTCTAGTCCAAATAATTACTGGTTATTTATCTCTATTTTTCTTGTTATACTCTTACTCTTAGTGTTTTTTATAAGAATAAGAAGGTAACTTAAGAAGATTGCATAGTGATAGGAGACCAAATAAGTAAATTCTTTAACAAAAAAAATTAATCCATAAGCATACAGTAAACAATCGTTACAGTTGCTTAAGCTACTTTAAGTCAACTAAGATGATAGGTGAGAGGTTCTGACTAAGTTTCAGTGTTATTTTACATGTCTAAGGGTATATGATATCCACCTGATTACTGTACGAAAAAAATATTTTTAGTCTTGTATAGTTTCTTTAAAAGGATACAGACCATAAGGATGGCAGTGAAAAGAATTAAAATAATGCGTAGCTAGAATGTACCAAATATAACATTTAAATGTTTGGAAAGGAAAATAAACATGCTTCTATTCACAACAGAAAAAGATTATACTAACTATTTCTGGCAAGAATTGGATGAGTCTCGCAGAGATACAGAAGAAATTCGAGAGTATATCAATAAACAGATAGTTAGACTGATAGAGCTGACTGATAATATATCAAAAACAACATTTTGGCAAGATCTTCCAGAAATACTGGGGATTGATGCAAAGTTGAATCTTTTAGTGGAATTGTGTAAAATTCAAGAATTTTCAAGTAATGAAATCATTCGAATCACCGAGAATGATTATCGAACCTATTTCAAAGAGTTATGTGGCCATAATTTAAGCATGAAAACGGAAAATTCAATGATATTTAATATCTCTTGATATCAGTAGAAAGAGGAAATAATTATTTTCTTGAAAGTTAGTGGTGGAAGAATATGAAATGTAGACTAAGAACATTATAAAATGGGACTTTGCTTAGCGTGGACTCAAAATTTTATATTTCTTGATTTCATAAAGCATAAACAAGGACTTTACAATTAATGCAGGAATAGCTTTTTCAGTAAGGGAAAGATTTTCCTAGATATGTAATAATGAGTAGATTTAATTTTAATACATGATTTAAAAAAACTTAGTCAGTAAAGATTGATTAGTTGTGCAAAATAAAATCTGTGTCAGATTGAACATCAATCTGGCCCAGATTTTTTGCTTTCCCACATTGAACAATTGATGATCAAAAAAGGGCCTGGTTCTCAATTACTCATATGATTCAAATCCGTAGGAAACTAGTAATATTTCCTTTGTATGGGTATTCTTATCTATTATTTTTCTATTGGAATAAGGATAAATCATCGCATTAGTGATGACTTTTTCTTATTAGGTTAAAAAATTTTGAAGGTTTACTCGAAAACCGCCATATAAAGTTTAAAGAAGTTCAATAAATAAGTAAAAAGAAAAAATTAGGATCTGTGTCTCCAAAGGCATCAATTAACACTTATAAAGTGGAGGTTAGGCGTTCGAAAAAATTAGGTGACATTTTGATTATTAAAAAGTATTTTGGCAGGACTTCGTGAGAAGATATGAAGTTTTGTTATTTATATTAAATAGTTATTTTTAATTCGTTTATAGAGTTTTTTATCGGTGTTATTTCTTAATAAGTGATATATTTTACTGAAAATTGGATTGTATATTGAATCGATTAAAAAGAAAAATTATATGCTGATAATTTAGCATTGATGGATTGAAATATTTAGAAGTGATAATAATAATTTGTAATTTGAATCAATAATTTTGCGTTTTTAATCATCATTATTTGAAAGCGTTTTATTAATTTATTTTTTATGATAAAAGTGAATTAAGAAGTTGATGAACACGTACAGAATATGTCAACTTTTACAAATAAAGTGAGTAGCATAATGTAGGAGGGTGAAAAGAATGATAGAAATCAAAAACATCTATTATACAAATGGTAATAACTATTCTCCAAATGATCATTGCGAAAATGGTTGGGCTATCCTGTTGACGAAGAAAGGACTGTACATGGAGAAATCTGAGGTGGGAATAATTCTGATAGAATCTCATATGATTTTTCAATATCTTTCGCAGAGCCTATTGAATCAAATCATTATTGTCGAGTTGAATTTGTTCTGCGAGCCTTCTTCAAACTATATTAAAAAGATTGATCTGATAATCAATCAAGAGTTATCTAGCTTAATTCAATTACTTTTTACAAGGTTTGAAACGAGAGATCGAACGTATGTAGTGAATCCCGCTATCGAAATGATAATAAGAAAGACATTTAGATTGAATCTTTCAACGCTGAAAGAATACTTTGAAATATTTAAATTAATAGCATTTATACAAGAGAATTTATCTGGAAATTTGACCGTTAGTGACTTGGCGGAGTTTATGCATATGTCTAAACCAACTTTAAATCGATTTTGTATGAATAAAATAAATAAAGTGCCTCAGGATTTAATTAATGATATCAAAATTACGTTGGCGAAAAATTTGTTGGAATCGACAGATGAAAAAATTTTTGAGATTGGCGAGAAAACTGGTTTCTTTAACGCTAGTGCATTTACTATTTTTTTTAAAAGGGAAACTGGGGTATCTCCAAAAGAATATAGACAAAATTATTTTAATTCTTGGAAAGAGCATAGCTTAACTATTTAGAGGTGAAAGTGATATGGGAAGTAGAGAAATAGAAGCTCGTATAATAGAAATCATGGATGAGATTGTTACTTTATCAAAAGAATATGTTTTGTTAAAGAATCATAGATTTGACTACGACAAGAAAGTTTCGCAGGAGAGAGTTTATGAAGAATATTTAAGAGAGAATGATTACCAAAAATATAAGAATAATTATGACATTATTTCGTTATATATAGCTTCTTTTTTAAAAGAAAAAGGTATTCCAACTAGATCTAAAACTATTTATGAATACTTGGTGAAAGAAAAGCTAGTATCTATATCTTATAGTAATTTGCAAAGCAACTATCTTAAGAGGATGCACGATGATGCTCAGATTAATGTTGAGCGAGCATATAGGGGATATTATCAATATAGAAGAAAATCAAAATGAACGATAAATTTATCTAGTGGTGTCTTTAGTCACTAACAATTAATTGAAGATAGGGGGCATACTATTCTTTTAGAATCACTAGTCTTTGTGTTTTGGATCATCTACTTTTCAATATGTGTCATTCTAGCCTGTACTTATATATCTTCTGAAAAAAATTTGGTAAAACTATTTTAGAAAGGAACGCTTTCGTTCTTTTATTGCTCATTGATAACAGAATAGCCCATTTTCTAAATTCTTTTCAGTGATTAAGTAGCAGGCAACTTTTGGCGCCAAGATCTCTTAGATTTGAAGGAGCGATAGATCAAAAGTTGTGACTAAAGCATGGAAACTTTAGGCAAAGAGATAATTGTTGAAGATAATGATACTCACGTAAGCGTCCCGCTGATGAACAGGGGGAGGAGGAGACTCCTGTGTACCTTTTCCAAGGTGGTTTAGAAAATGTTTTAAATAAAAAAAGGAACAGCATAAATGTTTTCGAAATGCTTTCGCACCAACATTTACCTGTTCCGTGGGTTTGGCACCCAATGGGCCATGAAGGACTCGAACCTTCGACACCTTGATTAAGAGTCAAGTGCTCTACCAACTAAGCTAATGGCCCAAAATTTATTACTTTGATATAGTATCACTATTTTAAAATGTTGGCAACAATAATCTATGGTTTTTTTAGGAGGTAAAAATGGATCGAAACATTTATGACGTCATGTTTGAGAACTATAAAGATCTGGTTGGAATAAATGAATTGAGAGAAATGTTAGGAGGGATAGGTAGAAATAAAGCTTATGGGTTACTAAAAGCGAACAAGATAAAACATGTCAAGATAGGCAGCAACTACAAGATTCCTAAAAAGTGTGTGATCGAATACTTACAAGATGCCCAAAATGTGGCAGATGAGCATACGCAGGCTATGGTATAATACAGGTGTTAGAATTGCGTTTTCCATAGCTTGCTTTTTTCAGTTTTAGGAGGATTTGAATTGAAATTACGAGCGAATATTGTAGAAAAAAGAGGAACTCTCCAAGTTGTTGTAACAATAAAAGATGATTTTGGAAAAACTTCTCAACGATGGAGAGATACCAAACTAAAAAAGAAAGGAAATAAGAAAAGAGCTGAAAGAATAAAAGACCAATTTATATCTGAGATTGAGCAAGAAATTGCTATGAAACAAGAGGATTATCTTGTTTTAAAACAGGAAAGAACCGAAACACCTTTTGTCGATTACCTATATAGTTATCTTGAAACTGCTAAACCACAACTGTCTAAAACGTCTTACTTTAGTTATAAACGTTACATCGATATCAGGATAAAGGATTATTTTGGACCAAGTGGAATTATGTTATCTGATTTAAAACCGGTCCACTTGCAAAGGTTCTATCAAAAAATATTAGACGATGGGTGCACTGGAAATACTGCTCTACACTATCACGCCTTTATTAGAAAAGCTTTACAGGAAGCTTTTATGACAGAACAGATAGATAAAAATATTGCTGACCGTGTACGTAGACCAAAAAAGGACTCCTTCGTGCCAAACTTTTACACAAAGGATGATGTGCTAAAACTACTTCAAATATTCAAAGGTGAGAAGCTCTATCCAATAATTCTATTAACAGTATTTTATGGATTTAGGAGAAGTGAAGTTTTAGGGCTTAAATGGGATGCGATTGATTTTGTGAATAAGACGATTACCATTAAACATGTAGTTTTGGAAAATAAAGAAGACTTAACAACTGTTCTTAAAGAAGACAGAACTAAAAATGCTTCCAGCTATCGTTCTGTTCCTTTAATAGAAACAGTTGAAGAGGAGTTGGTGAAATTAGCTAGGTGGAAGGAAAAAAATAAAAAGCTTTTCGGAGCTGAATATAATTACGAAGACGACGATTACCTCTTTACCATGGAAAATGGCAATATCATAAGACCAGATTTCGTTTCCAAACGATTTGCGAAGGTAATCAAGAGAAACAATATAAAAAGGATACGATTCCACGATTTGAGACACACAACCGCTTCTATAATGATTGGAAATGGTGAGCACATGAAGAAGGTTCAAGAGTGGCTTGGTCACGCCTCTTATACGACAACTGCTAACCTTTACGCACACCTTGATCCAAGCTTTAAATATGCTTCTGCAGAAAATTTAGCTAATACATTTGGATTCAAAAAATAAATAACAAAAAAGACTTGATCAAAATTGAATGGCAAGTCTTTGAACGATTACTATTAAAAAAAATCTGTCATTTTGTTGGCAAATTGTTGGCAATAAAATGGCTTGAAGATTATCAACTAAGTAAATCTCATTAAAACCTCTACATATCAACTTTTATAAACATACCTCTACACAAGAGGGCAGGTGATTAAGAGTCAGCTGCTCTACCAACTGAGCTAACGGCCCGTACCAAAAGTACTTCATTATCTTAGCACTCCGGTGTTTAAAAATCAATCATTCTTTTGAAAAAAATGTGCGCTTTTTTCAGTTGGAAAACAGGGGTTATCTTAAAAAAACACCATTCGTTCCCCAATTTCAAATGATAGGAAATTCTTAAAAGATTGATCAGATTGCTTTAAAAACTCAGAAAACCGTGATAAAATGTATCTAGTTATCGAAACTAGATGATTAGTTTGTGATAATCTAACCTTCTGTTAGTCAAAATGGAGGATGACATGGAAAAATTACAATCGGACATGAAAACATGGGGTGAATCGCTGCTGGAATTCCATCTGCCTAGGTGGGAAGAGTTGCCAACCCTGGAACTGTATATGGATCAGGTAATCACTTTGATTGACCAATATTTATCACCTGTGATCCAAACAGAAAAACATCCGCTATTGACCTCTTCTATGGTCAATAATTATGTCAAAAAAGGGATGATCCCCGCACCAGAAAAAAAACGTTACAACCAAAAGCATCTCGCATTTTTGATCGCGATCACGATGCTGAAGCAAGTGTTGACAATTCCAGAAATAAAGACAGGCATCCTTTTTCAAGGGAAAGCTGTCGGAATCAGAAATGCCTATAATGTATTTTGTGAAGAACAAGAAAAAGCAATTCATCTTGTTGGCAAAGAAGCAATGGGAGAGCCCGAGCAAATGGCATCGGAACCAATCCCGATTGAATTAGTGGCCATGAAAGGTGCAACGCGTTCCTTTGCTAATAAATTGTTGGCAGAAAAAACCATCGAATTAGAAGTCATTTATTTAGAAACACATAAAGGAGAAGCCCATGAATAAAGAGAAAATTGCCCTATTAGTTGATTCAGGTACCGATGTTCCCGCACAGATCATGGAGCAATACGGCATGTATATGCTGCCATTGCAAATTATTTACAAGGATCGGACCTATACCGATAAAGTTGATATTACTGCCGAAGAAATTTACGAACGTTTGCCGCAAGAGATTCCTAGTACTTCATTACCTGATGGCGCGGCGATCGGGGAAATCTTTGATCGGATCAAAGCCGATGGGTATGAAAAAGTCTTTGCTGTAACCATCTCCAGCGGATTGAGTGGAACGTTTAATGTTGTTCGCCTGTTAGGTGAACAACGGACGGATCTTGAGGTTTTCGTGCTTGATACGAAAAATATCGGAATCGGTGCAGGGCTGCAAGCGATTCGTGCAGCAGAACTGTTAGAAAAAGGCGTGACTTGGGAAGAACTGCGGGCACAATTAACGAATGAAGTGCCGAAAAACAAAGTCTTTTTCAACGTAGCTACCTTAGAGTATTTACAAAAAGGCGGCCGCATCGGTCTGGTCGCATCCATCTTAGGCAATGCCTTGAAATTGAATCCAATTATCTCTTGTAATGAAGAAGGGATCTACTATACGGTCGCAAAATCTCGTGGACGGAAGAAAAGCTTGGACAAAACCGTTGACTTGATCAAGCAATTCATCGGTGATCATCGCCATGTGCGTTTAGCTGTGGCGCAAGGTGATGCACTGCAAGAAGCCAAAGAAATGAAAGCACGATTAGAAGCCGAATTTCCTAAGGTCAAAGAAATCTTATTTGGACAAATTTCTCCCGCATTAGTCGTCCACACGGGTCCTGGGTTGTTAGGGATCGGTATCCAGCTTTTAGAAGAGTAAAAAAGAAAGGCCCCGTGCCTTTCTTTTTTTGTGCTTTCCTTAAGAATAAGGCCGCGGTTTTTGGGAAAGATGAAAAGCCCGTTTAAATAATGTATAATAAGTAAGAAACCAAAAAAAATTGAGGTGACATTTTTGAAAAAGATCCTAGTCGTGGACGATGAGAAACCAATTTCTGATATCGTCAAATTTAATTTAACCAAAGAAGGATATGAAGTATATACCGCCTATGATGGAGAAGAGGCATTAGAAAAAGTAGCCGAGGTCGATCCTGATCTGATTTTGCTTGATTTGATGCTACCAAAAATGGATGGATTGGAAGTTGCACGGGAAGTGCGCAAAACCCATGACATGCCGATCATCATGGTCACAGCCAAAGATTCTGAAATCGATAAAGTACTAGGCCTTGAGCTTGGTGCGGACGATTATGTAACCAAACCATTTTCAAACCGGGAATTGGTGGCCCGCGTCAAAGCCAATCTGCGTCGCGGCTCGGCAGCTGCGAAGGAAGCAGACGACAATGCCAACAGCGAATTAACGATTGGTGATTTAACGATTCATCCCGATGCCTACATGGTCACTAAAAATGGTGCAGCCATCGAATTGACGCACCGGGAGTTTGAATTGATGCACTACTTGGCAAAACATCTTGGTCAAGTGATGACCCGAGAACATTTATTGCAAACTGTCTGGGGCTATGACTACTTTGGTGATGTCCGAACCGTTGACGTGACGGTGCGCCGTTTGCGTGAAAAAATCGAAGACAGCCCGAGCCATCCAAACTATTTGGTTACTCGTCGCGGAGTGGGCTATTACTTGCGGAACCCAGAACAGGAATAAGCTATGAAAAATAAGGTTCGCTTTTTTCAATCGGTGAACTTCAAAATCGCCCTGACTTTTATCTTGATCTTATTGATTGCGATCCAGATTATCGGGGCGTATTTTATTCGCGAATTGGAAAGAACAACGGTCGATGCCTTCAAACGCGACATGGAGGCACGGGCCAGCACGTTAGTGGTGACATTAGGCTCTGAATTGAGTCGCATGGATAATGATGACGGATTGGATTGGGATTCCATGAATGCTTCCTTGAATCGAATCTTAACGAGTACCAACTCTTCAGAAATTTTGGAGATGCGGGTGGTGGATGAGCAAGGGATTATTCGTGCAACCACCAATATCAATGATCGTGGCTCGGTGGGTGAAAAAAATGATTACCGTGATTACGATACGAACCGCAGTGAAGTCCTTTATGATGAATCCAGCGGTCAGCGGGTGTTCAATATCGTCCAGTCGATCCAATCACCGACTGGGGATACCGTTTTAGGAACCCTTTATTTACGGAGCAATCTAGAGTCAAAGTACAATGAAGTCAGTACGACGGCGGTCATTTTTGTTACCGCCTCGCTGATTGCGGCAGTGATTTCGATCATTGTGGCACTATTGGTCTCTCGTTCGATTACCCAACCAATTGGAGAGATGCGGGAACAAGCGATTCGCATCGCTAAAGGAGATTATAGCCGCAAGGTCGCGATTCATGGAAAAGATGAATTGGGACAATTGGCGGAAACCTTCAATCAACTAGGAGAACGAATCGAAGAGACTCAAGAGGCGATGGAGTCCGAGCGAAATCGCTTGGATAGTGTCTTATCCCACATGACAGACGGCGTTGTTGCCACCGACCGACGAGGCAAAGTCATTACCATCAATGAGATGGCGATGTCCTTGTTGAATGTCACAAACGAAGAAGCGATCGGGCAGTCGATTTTGACGTTATTGGAAATCGATGAAGAATACACGTTACGAAAGCTTTTGGAAAATCCTGAAGACATGCTTTTGGAACGTCCTAGCAATGATTTGACGGGAACAAATCTGATCTTGCGCATTGATTTCTCCATGATCCGTCGAGAGTCCGGGTTCATTTCCGGTCTAGTTGCGGTAATGCACGATGTCACGGAACAAGAAAAAAATGAGCAGGAACGGCGAGAATTTGTCTCCAACGTTTCCCATGAGTTGCGAACACCTCTAACGAGTATGCGTAGTTACATCGAAGCGCTGAGTGAGGGTGCTTGGAAAGATCCAGAAATTGCGCCGAACTTTTTGAAAGTGACTTTGGATGAAACGGATCGAATGATTCGCATGATCAATGACCTGTTGAGTCTGTCGCGGATGGATAGCGGCAATTCGCAACTGCAGTTGGAATACATCAATTTCAATGAAATGGTTAATTTCGTGTTGGATCGTTTTGACATGATGGTGACGAATGAAAGCAAAAAATATTTGATTCGTCGGGAGTTCACCAAACGAGAATTGTGGGTGGAAGTCGATACGGACAAAATGATCCAAGTGATCGACAACATCATGAATAATGCCATCAAATATTCGCCAGATGGTGGGATTATTACGGTGAAATTGATGGAGACTCATAACAACATCGTCCTTAGCATCAATGACCAAGGACTAGGAATTCCGAAAAAAGATCTCACGAAGATCTTTGATCGTTTTTATCGAGTCGATAAAGCTCGAGCCCGCCAACAAGGAGGCACCGGCTTAGGGTTGGCGATCTCACGTGAAGTCATCAAAGCTCATGGCGGTGCGATTTGGGCGGAAAGTCGAGAAAATCGCGGGTCAACATTTTACATCATGTTGCCTTATGAACCGTATGAGGAGGATTGGTGGGTATGAGAATCTCAGAAAAAATCATTCGAGCAGGTTTGATCGTGATGATCGCCTTGAGTTTTTATTTCTCCTATATGATTTGGCTAAATCCGACCGGGTTCAACAATGCCAGCACCGAAACAGATACTGGCGTCAATCCTTCGGTTCAAACCTACAAACAAAAAAGTGATTTGTTTTTGCCCCTATATCTGACATGGAATGACGAAGAGGATATCAAAGAAACCAACTCTGAAGCGGTGATTCGAGAGATCCAAGAGGTGATCAACGAGGCAACGATCAGTGATTTGACCCTGCGAACCTATGGTGAAGAACAGGCTTTTTCGAAAGCCCAAGAGGTCGATCAAGGAATATCCTTAAACTACTATACGACGTTTTACTTGAAAGATTACGAGAAAACCTTTGATAAAGAACTGTCCTTAGAGGACGAAAGTGAAACAGAGGATTTTCCGTTTTCTCGCATCCAGTTTGATCTTGAAGAAAATACGATCCAATTTGTTGACTTTACCCATCAACGAGTAGTTCGAGGCAAGATCGACTGGGATAAAAGCCAAGTAAAACACTTACTAGCAGACAATCCTCGGGAATGGACGGCAATGAGGACTGATCAAGAACGATCCAGCAATCAATACTATACGCAGGATTCGATCAAGCTAAAAAAATACAGCTACTATTCTTCGACACAGTCTCAGAGTTTGTTCCGAGAAGCCTTTTTCAGCAATCCTAAAAATGTCAAGATCAACGACGAAAGTGTCGATACCTACTATTATGAAGGTGGGCAAAACATGACTGTCTTGCAAGATCAGCAGCAAGTCAAGTTTGAAACCACCACAGACGGTTCCGATGAAATGGATCTGGCAATGTTGAGTGCGGATTACATTATTCGTCTAGGCAATAACTTTGGGACGATCCGCTATTTTGATCAACAAGACAAACACTTGGATTATCGGGTTTTCGTCGAAGGCTATCCAGTCTTTAGTACTGGCGGCCAGGGGGTGATCAGTGTCGCTTTTTCAGAAAGTGGTCAGACCGGCAGTCGTGAAATGACGATTTCTGCCAGCTTGAATGCGATCCAAGTGCCGATTCCTTCTGAAACGGAGATTGAATTGCCTTCTAGTTTGTCAGTCAAAAATGATTTGATTGCGGCAGGGGCTGACCCAGCGTTGTTGCAACAGATCATCGTCGGCTATCAATGGGGGGAGATCAAAGATGCACCACTGGTTGATTTGACACCTGCTTGGTATGTCAATTATGACTCGTCTTGGATTAGCTATGATGCATTAATGACAAAATTAGCAGAAACGGAGGAGAATTAATTGGATTTTAAACGAATCGAATGGATTTTTTTCCTCGCTTTTCTTGGTCTGAATGTCTTTTTATTCAATGTTTATAGTGAGGCTCGCAGCGAGCATCAGATGGTTTCACAATCAAACCAAACGATTCCTATCGAACAACGACTCGATTCTGAGGACATTCGGTATTCTGGTGAATTATCAGACGAGGTCTTGAGTGGCTATTATTTGAGCGGTGAACAGACGGATTTTGAGGCAGAACTACGAAATCCGCAACTCAATACTCAGTTCAAAAGAGGGTCGACGGTCAAAGGGCAGCAGTTGATCCATGTCTCAACCAATGGCTTTTATATCAGTGATGATTCTCAAACGGAAGAAACCGTCAATGGTTTCTTGCAACGTAAAGACCAAGTCCTGTTTGGGGATGAATATGACTATTTGGAAAACCTCTCTGTCTTGAACGCCAATCATCCGACGGTGGTGGCGGTCCAGTCGTATGAAGGCATTCCTTTCAATGACAGCTCAAGTCGGATCGATATCACCTTAGAACAAACGGATGATCTACTGCAGATTGCCCGTTATACGCAAACACATATCTCCAATATTACGCCTCTAAGGGAAAAGATGACGGTCTATTCAGAAAAAGAAGCAGTAAATACGCTTTATCTGAACAACAAGCTGCCAAGTCACTCGAAAATTCTCTGGACGGAATTAGCCTATACGATGATTTTGAAGGTTAGGGAAAAAAATGTGTATATTCCTGCATGGTTTATTGCTTTCCAATTAGATGGCGATGACACCATCCAAATCGAAACGGTCAATGCCTTTAGCAATCGGATCATCACGAATAATGCCGTTCAAAAGGTAGAAAATCCATAAAAAAGCGGGTATAATGGAACTCGTTGAAACAACCAGAGAGGAAGTCACGTAAACCATGATGAAGGAAAATGCCTTTCAAGTAAGTATTCTAGCCAGCGGAAGCTCAGGGAATTCGCTCTATATCGAAAGCAATAAAAAGCGGATCTTAGTGGATGCCGGTTTGAGCGGCAAGAAGATCACTTCATTATTGGATGAAGTAGGGCGCAAACCAGAAGACTTGGATGCCATTCTTGTGACCCACGAACATCGGGACCACATCCACGGTGTTGGAGTACTGGCACGAAAATACAAACTTGATGTCTATGCGAATACAAAAACATGGCAAGCGATGGATCCAATGATCGGTAACGTCGCTGTCGAGCAAAAACATATCTTTGAAATGGGAAAAGTGCTGACCTTGGGTGACTTGGACATTGAAAGCTTTGGCGTCTCTCACGATGCTGCAGCGCCGCAATTTTATCGTTTCCATAAAGACGGCAAATCATTCGTGATGTTGACGGATACCGGTTATTGCAGCGATCATGTGCGAGGCATCATCAAAGGCGCCGATGCATACCTTGTAGAAAGCAACCATGACCTAGAAATGTTGCGAATGGGTCCTTATCCATGGAGTCTCAAGCAGCGGATTCTTGGAGATCGCGGTCACTTATCGAATGAAGATGGCGCACTTGTCATGACGGATATCTTGACCGACAACACCAAACGGGTCTATCTTGGTCATTTAAGTAAAGAAAACAACCTGAAAGAGTTGGCGCACTTAACGATGGTCAACACCATGAAAGAACATGATCTAGGTGTTGGAGAAACGTTTGAAGTCTATGATACCGATCCTGACAAAGCGACGGAATTATTTGCGATCTAATCGATCATCAGAGCGATGAATTTGTTGGGTGGAGGCAGTGGGATGTTTGATGAAGAAAAAATCAAGACTTTGAACGAGCTTGAAATGGCAGTTTATAAATACATTGTCCAGCATTTTGAAGAGATCGATCAGCTGACGATTCGCGAATTGTCAGCTGCATGCCACGTCTCAACGTCGACGATTTTACGATGTATCACGAAATTGGGCTATCGAGGATATTCAGAGTTAAAGTATGCAATCTGTCAAAAAAAGGAACAAGACGCACGAGCGTTTGATCTTTTCTATGATGCAACGATTCAAGTCAATACATTCTTAAAAAAAGTCAATAATGAAGATTACCGTAAGTTTATCCAGCCGGCAGTAGAATTGATTCTTTCCGCACGCCATGTGGCGTTTTCCGGTATCGGCACAAGCGGCATTCTGGGCACCTATGGCAGTCGCTATTTTGCCAACTTAGGCATTAATGCTTATAGCATCGTTGATCCCTTTTTGCCAGTACCGTCTCGTGGAATGGAAAATACGTTAGCAATCATTTTATCGGTGTCGGGTGAAACCATTCAAATGATCAAGCAAACGGAAGACTTCAAACGCTATGGAGCAAAAGTACTCAGCATCACCAATGATGAAAAATCGACGATCGCCCAAATGGCAGACTACAATATATCGTATTATATGCCCGTCGTAAGTGGCGGAAAAGAAGTCGATTTGAACCTGACAACGCAAGTCCCGGTGATTACACTGATCGAACTTTTAGCCCATCAAGTCTACAAGCAAATCTAAGCGATCGTAAAAAAACAGCTTCGGCTGTTTTTTTTGTTGGAACATGTTTCATAACTTAGAAAAGCTATAGGCAAGGGGAATATTATCCATTAAGATTTATTTGTAAGCGAATTCACTGGCCGGTGGATGGAATTTTATTTTAGGAGTGATGTGAGATGAACGAATGGATCAATGAGAAATTATTACCCCCAATATTAAAATTTGTTAATACGAAAGCAATCACTGCATTAAGAAACGGTATGCTTTATACGATGCCCTTTTCAATCGTAGGATCGATTTTCCTGCTATTAGCAAACTTTCCCGTCCAGTCGATTGCGGATTGGGTAACGAATAGTGGCTTAGGTGAATACTTCAACCAAGCCTATGGCGCCTCTTTTGCAATTATGGCTTTTTTCGCCGTAATGGGTATCGCCTATTCGTATGTAAAAGCAGAAGGTTACGAAGGACTCCCTGCAGGAATGATTGGTTTAGTTATTTTCTTATTAACTATGGAGTCAAGTGTAACGGATGCTGAAGCAAATGTGACCATCGCAAATGTCATTGATAAAACATGGACTGGTGGACAAGGCATGATCAGTGCCATCTTAGTAGGGCTTTTTGTGGGTTGGGGCTATACTTGGTTCTTAAAACGCGACATCCGGATCAAACTGCCAGAACAAGTACCGACCAATGTTGCAAACTCATTTACAGCGTTGATTCCGGCAGCTGTTTTGACGACCATCGCATTAGGCATTTATGTTTTCTTTGATAAAGTCTTTCAGACAACCGTGGTCGAATGGATCTACACCGTGATTCAAAGTCCGATGCAAGGTGTGACGGATTCTCTTGGCGGTGCAATGATGCTAGGCTTCTTAGTACCATTCTTGTGGTTCTTCGGGGTTCATGGTTCGACGATCGTGGGCGGCATCATGGGGCCGATTTTACAAGCCAATTCATTAGCAAATACGGCTATTCTTGAATCTGGTAAAGCATTGACATTGGAAAATGGGGGACACATCGTGACCCAACAGTTTTTAGATCAATTTATGACGGTAACTGGCGCAGGAATGACGATTGGCATCGTGCTATATATGGTGGCTTTTGCCCGTTCAGCGCAGTTCAAACAATTAGGACGTCTCTCCTTGATCCCAGCATTCTTTAATATCAATGAACCAATTATTTTTGCGACACCGATCGTCATGAATCCGATCATGGTATTACCATTTATTTTGACACCGATGGTTTCAGGCGTGATCACGTATTTTGCACTTTATACCGGTATCGTACCGTTATTTACTGCTGTGCAAGTTCCGTGGACGACCCCACCGATCATTTCAGGATTTCTAGTAGGGGGCATCCGGACCGCTATTTTACAATTTGTTGTTTTAGCAATCGGCTTCTTTATTTACTATCCTTTCATTCGTAAGGTCGATAGTTTGAACTATAAACAAGAAACAGAGATCGTTTAATACCAAGGAAGCAGGTTGAAAAGAAATGAATAAACTTAGAAACGATTTTTTATGGGGTGGCGCAGTCGCTGCTCATCAATTGGAAGGCGGCTATCGTTCGGGCGGAAAAGGCGTGAGTGTCGCTGATGTCATGACTGTAGGAGGCAACGGAATTCCTCGCCGAATCACGGAAGGTATCCAACCGGGCGAAAGTTATCCCAATCATGAAGCGATCGATTTTTATCATCGGTATCCTGAAGACATCAAGCTTTTTGCCGAATTAGGGTTGAAGTGCTTCCGAACATCGATTGCCTGGACCCGTATTTTTCCAAAAGGTGATGAACGCGAGCCAAATGAGGAAGGCTTGGCCTTTTATGATCAATTATTCGATGAGTGTTTACGCTATGGCATTGAGCCGGTTATTACCCTTTCTCACTTTGAAATGCCCTATCATTTAGTTACCGAATACGGAGGTTGGCGTAACCGTAAGTTGATCGATTTGTTTGTCCGCTTTGCAGAAGTTTGTTTTACGCGCTATCAAAAGAAAGTGAAGTATTGGATGACTTTCAATGAAATCAACAATCAAGCAAACTACAAAGAAGATTTTGCGCCGTTTACCAATTCCGGTCTGTTCTTTACCGAAGGAGAAGACCGAGAAAAAATCATGTACCAAGCAGCCCATTACGAACTCGTTGCTAGTGCGAAAGTGGTGGCGCTAGGGCATGCAATCAATCCTGCGTTTCAAATCGGATCGATGATCGCGATGTGTCCAATCTATCCGTATTCTTGCAATCCCAAAGACATGATGGCAGCCACGGTGGCCATGCAGCGCCGCTATTGTTTTTCAGATGTGCATGCCCGTGGACACTATCCGAGATATATGCGCAGCTATTTTGAGAGAAAACAATTTGATTTAGATATCACCCCTGAAGATGAAGCAATTTTGGCAAACGGCTGTGTTGACTACATCGGCTTTAGTTACTATATGTCTTTTGCGATCAAAGGTAAGGAAAATGATCCAACCTATGACTATGATGAGAGCCAAGATCTGGTGGATAATCCCTATGTTGATGCTTCCGAATGGGGCTGGCAGATTGATCCCGTGGGCTTACGCTACGCCATGAATTGGTTCAACGAACGCTACGAATTGCCGCTCTTCATTGTAGAAAATGGCTTTGGTGCCGTAGATACAGTGGAAGAGGATGGACAGATCCATGATGACTACCGTATTGATTACCTGAAAGCCCATATCGAAATGATGAAAGAAGCAGTAGCTTATGATGGCGTCGACTTATTGGGTTATACACCGTGGGGCATCATTGACTTGGTTTCTGCTGGTACAGGGGAAATGAAGAAACGCTATGGTGTGATCTATGTGGACAAAGACAATGAAGGAAATGGGACCCTTGATCGTCGGAAGAAAGATTCATTTGCATGGTATCAGCAAGTGATTGCGTCCAATGGCATGAAGGTATAAAGAAAAAAACGTTACGCAAAATTTCTGCGTAGCGTTTTTTTCTTTAGGGCATTTGGATATAGCCGTAATGAAGCAACAACTGAATAATAATAACTAAAGTGTTCATTCCCACATGGGTAATCATGGAAGTCCAAATGCTGCCGGTCAAGGCATAAAGCCCAGAAAAGAACAGTCCTAAGAAAATATAGACTAAGAGATGATTGTCATTATGGGCAAAGGCAAAGGCTACAGCGCTGACCACTACACCGACCCAAACATTGCTGTATTTCCCAATGATGCCAACTAAGGCTCTGCGGAAGACAAATTCTTCCATAATTGGTCCACCAACCATTGCCGCGAGGGCGAACAGTGGGTTTTGCAGCACAATAGCAATGATATTTTCGGTATTTTGCGAAGCACTGACTTCACCGAAAAGCGATTCGATAAAAATGGCTAGATTTTGCAACAAGATCGCTGCAATAATACCTGTCAGTCCATAAATAAGAATCGATGAAATTTTTGATCTTTTGTGTTCAAACGATAACGGTTCCGTTTGTTTGAAATACAAGAAAAACATGATCGCAGCACCAACTAAATAACCAATCGTTGTTGCGGCCACTTGATGTCCGCTAGGGATGAAGGCGATCGGTAGAAAAAAGACGATGCCGTAAGTAAGAATCGTGGACAAAGAATATTTTGATAAAGACATAGTTGTTTCCTCACACTCCTTTGCTTCATTATAGACTAGGTTGCTTCTAGAAACAAAAAATCCTACTATTTTTATCAATCAAATAGAAATGCAAAAAAAATTTAGCAAAAGGCTTGCAAAAATTTGGGAAAATGAGTAATATTGAAACTGTAAGTTAGCACTCGATACAAGAGAGTGCTAATACTAAATTCTATAACATTCATTGGAGGGATTTATCGTGTTAAGACCATTAGGTGATCGTGTGATTATCGAAGTCGCAAAAGAAGAAGAAAAAACTGTAGGCGGAATCGTGCTTGCATCAGCAGCAAAAGAAAAACCACAAACGGGTACCGTTATTGCAGTCGGCGAAGGACGCACGCTCGAAAACGGTGAAAAAGCTCCTGTTGCTGTCAACGTTGGCGAACAAGTAATGTTTGAAAAATACGCTGGCACAGAAGTGAAATATGAAGGAACAGAATATTTGATCGTTGCTGCAAAAGATATCATTGCAGTAGTAGAATAAGAAAAATAAAAAATACTTGAGGTGATGAAATCATGGCAAAAGAAATCAAATTTGCAGAAGACGCACGCGCAGCAATGCTTCGTGGGGTAGATAAATTAGCAGATACAGTAAAAGTAACCTTAGGTCCTAAAGGTCGTAACGTGGTTTTAGAAAAATCTTACGGTTCACCATTGATTACAAATGACGGTGTAACGATCGCTAAAGAAATCGAATTAGAAGATCATTTTGAAAACATGGGCGCAAAACTTGTTTCTGAAGTCGCTTCAAAAACAAACGATATCGCTGGTGACGGAACAACGACTGCTACGTTATTGACACAAGCAATCGTTCGTGAAGGATTGAAAAATGTCACCGCTGGTGCGAACCCATTAGGTATTCGTCGTGGGATCGAAATGGCAACAAAAGTGGCTGTAGAAGAGCTACACAACATTTCATCAATCGTTGATTCAAAAGAAGCAATCGCACAAGTTGGTGCTGTTTCTTCTGGTAGTGAAAAAGTTGGTCAATACATCGCTGATGCAATGGAAAAAGTCGGCAATGACGGTGTTATCACTATTGAAGAATCAAAAGGGATCGAAACAGAATTAGATGTTGTGGAAGGAATGCAATTTGATCGTGGGTACTTATCACAATACATGGTAACTGACAACGATAAAATGGAAGCAGCGTTAGAAAATCCATACATCTTGATCACTGACAAAAAAATCTCTAACATCCAAGATATCTTGCCATTGTTAGAACAAATCTTACAACAATCAAAACCATTATTGATCATCGCTGATGACGTTGATGGCGAAGCATTACCAACACTTGTCTTGAACAAAATCCGTGGAACATTCAACGTTGTTGCAGTGAAAGCACCAGGATTTGGTGACCGTCGTAAAGCAATGCTAGAAGACATTGCGATCTTAACTGGTGGTACAGTGATCACTGAAGACTTAGGTCTTGAGTTGAAAGATGCAACCATCGATAACTTAGGTCAAGCAAGCAAAGTGGTTGTGGATAAAGACAACACAACGATCGTTGAAGGTGCTGGTGAAAAAGAAGCAATTGACGCACGCGTTCAATTGATCAAAAACCAAATCGCTGATACAACTTCTGACTTTGACCGTGAAAAACTACAAGAACGCTTAGCAAAACTTGCTGGTGGAGTTGCAGTGATCAAAGTTGGGGCACCAACTGAGACTGAATTGAAAGAATTGAAATTACGTATTGAAGATGCATTGAATGCAACACGTGCCGCTGTTGAAGAAGGCATGGTCTCAGGTGGGGGAACTGCCTTAGTCAATGTCATCAACAAAGTTGCAGAAATCGAAACAGATGGCGATGCAGCTACAGGTGTCAAAATCGTGTTACGTGCATTAGAAGAACCAGTTCGTCAAATTGCTGAAAACGCAGGCTACGAAGGTTCAGTCATCATCGACAAATTGAAAAACGCTGACTTAGGCGTTGGTTTCAATGCAGCAACTGGCGAATGGGTAAACATGCTAGAAGCTGGGATCGTTGACCCAACGAAAGTGACGCGTTCTGCATTACAAAACGCAGCTTCTGTTGCCGCATTATTGTTAACAACTGAAGCAGTCGTTGCCGACAAACCAGAACCAGCAGCGCCAGCAGCTCCTGCAATGGACCCATCAATGGGTATGGGCGGCATGATGTAATTATAATAAAAGAACCTCTATTTATAGGGGTTCTTTTGTTTGTTTAATGTCAATTTTATACAAAAGGGGCAAAAAAGGGGCAAATTACAAATTGTTTAATCGATCGATAACCTGCTCTTTGGATTTTTTGGTCACGTGATTATAAATTGATAAAGTCGTGTTGGCATCGGAATGTCCGACTCTCTCCATTATGGTTTTTAAAGGAAGATTCAATTCAGCTAGTAAAGAAATATGACTATGTCTGAATATGTGTGAGGATAAGTTTTTATCCCATTTTAGTTCGTCTTGAACTCTATGCAATACCATATTAAAGCTATGGAGAGACAACGGAGTACCTCTAGATGATTTAAATATATAATCCTCGTTACTTTGGGAGCCGAATACTAAAGAGTTGTGTTCTATGATTTCATTAACAATTTTTACTGCTCTATTAGGCAAAGAAACTATTCTTTTAGAATAGATATTTTTAGGTGAAGTTTTTATAGCATCTGCCATTTTTAAGAAAGAATAGTCCAATGTGCCGTTAATATCCAAAGTACTCCCGTCAAAGTCCTTTACTTGTAATGCCTGTAACTCTCCGTATCTTAGGCCTGTTAAATATAACAATTCTGCAATGTTAGCGTGCAATAATCTTTTAGTAGATTTTCTCATATATACAAGCAACTCTGTCATTTCGCTTTGATCAAGGTATTTTTCATCCATGTTTTTTTTTCTTTTTTCTTCTTCAGCTTTTTTTCTTTGAATTTTGACATTCAGCGCTAGATTTTGTTTAATATACTTTTTCTCAACTGCATAATTCAACATGATTGAAAGGGTCGTCTTGGTCTGTTTCGTATAATTCAAGGATAGGTCACCGAAAGTATACATTTTTTCTGTAATATTACGAATCATATTCTCGTCTATATTTCGAACAAGAACATCGTCAGATATAACTTTTTGAATATGTTTCATCATCTTTGGAACTTTGGTCCAGCTTGTTCTTTTTACATGTTGTTGATAATAAACAAACCACTCTTCGTAAAGCTCCTTGAAAGTGATGTCAGATTTATCATAATTACTCAAAGCTTCCTCTATTTTTTTGTCTAATATTTTCTGTGCATTCTTCCAGGCTCTGGAAGAATCACTTGTTAGAATAGTACTTGTCTTTTTCCATTTTTCGGTATAGGGATCTTTGTATCTTTCTATAAACTTATATCTTCCGTTGCCTAAAGATTCGCTCCACATTGTGTGTACCTCAATTCTTTGTTACAATAGGCATGACTAAATAAGCCTATCGTTTATTTTGTTTTGCACGCCTGTCTTTGGTCGGAGGGGCGTGTTTTTTTCTTTACTCGTAATAGCCTTGTTCGATAGCTTCTAATGTTTGAATTTCACCAGATGTTAATTCTCTATCTTGAATACTTTTTATTTCATTATATATACGTCTTGCATTTTCAGAAGTTCCTTCAGGCAATGTTGTTTGCTCAGCTTGACTACCATTAAATGAATCTTCATATTGACCGGAACCTACTACATAAGTTTCGTTTTCACTAGCTCTGACTGCTTCTTCCCAATCCTCTGCTGTCCAGCCTTCAGCCTTTGCTTTTTCCCACTCAGCTTCACCTTCTTGCCAGCTTGCTGGCATATCGGAAAAGCTTTCGTTATAGGAACTATCTTCATTGGGATTATTTGTATTGGCTAAAGATTTTGTTTCTTCAGGCTTTTCTAATTCAGTCAAATCAATTTCATAAATACCTATTTCTTTATCTTCATACATAGCTATCATTTTAACTGGGAAATCTAAGTTATCCAGAGAGTAAGTCTCTATTATGTCCACGGTTTTATCGGGTAACAGTTCATTAGAACGAGAGTTTTCTTTATCAACTTGCTCATTATATGATTCGACATCATCTGTTGATCCAAATGCATCTAAGCTATAGTAGGTATTATCGAGATCAACCTCAGAAGTTTCATTCTCTTGTTTAAATAAAACGTAATCATTAATAATATCAATAGGTGTGATATTGTTATCTGAAGTATTCTTTAATGAATACGTTATATATAACCCATAGCCATCTTCAGATGGACTTTTAACTATTTCAGAATTTTTATAAGTAAGTTCAAACTCGTCAGTAATGATTTTCCCATATTCGAAGTCAGCTTTCTGTTCTTCAGAAACAGAAGTCGTTTGAGAAGTTGTATCAGTTGGGGGAGTTGTACTTTCTTCATTATTAGAACATCCGGTCATTATTAAACCAACAAACAATAAGCACGGTACGACTTTTTTCATCTTCTTTCCTCATTTCTCTGATATAATATATTTGTACTATCTCAGAAATGAGTAACCCTTATCGAAGCTGGTCCTTTGATAGGGGTATTTTTATCTAGCATATTTAACATCGTAGCCCATCCCAATACTAAATTCTTCTATTAATTGACTATAATTATAAATGTCATCGTATTCGCTGGTGAAGTAGCTTATCATAAATCTATCTGCAGCATATTCCATTTTCGACTTTAAGACAAATGAGAGTTTATAAAGCTCATAATTATCTTGATCTTCACAAGCATGCCCTAATTCATGAAGTAAAGCCTTCTTCGTATCAAAATCATTTAACTTACTATTCAATACAATTATATTTACAATTGGTAGATATTTCCCATGATCTTCCAAAAATTCATCATAAACTATTGTTATGTTCAACTTTTCAACAATTTCTAAAATCTGAGCATCCAAACAAACACCCTCTTATATTTTTCCGTCCAAGTATGCTTTTGCAATCCTCTCTAAAACTTGACGGTCATTTTCCGAAACTTCTTTCCCGTTATAACTCATAACAGATTTTAATGCTTCTTCTATGGTCAATTCTTTTTGTTTTTCGGACATACCCATGTGTGGGTTATCTGTTCTTCCTAAAAGATAATCAGTTGACACATGGAAATATTCAGCGATTTTCGCTAATTTGTCTACAGATGGAGCGCTTTTTCCCCATTTAGTAATTGAACCGCTTGATAACCCGGTGCGCCTTTCCAACTCAGCAAGGCTAATATTCCTCTGTTTAGCCAGCTCTTTTATTTTACCCAAAACGTCCATTTTTACACCTCGGAAAATTTTTCGTATTTTTCTGTTGACGTGGAAAATATTCCGTGATATATTATGTGTGTGAGACAAAGGTACACAAAATAACCCACGTAACAGTGGATGAAATAGCGATAATGTTTGGTGGCATACGCTTATTTCGTTGTGCCTTTATTATGGAATATTTTCCGAGTTATGTCAATAGGTTTTTAGAAAATATTCTAATAGAAGGGAGGGTTTGGATTGTTGTATGAAAAAATAAAAAAACTTGCATTACAAAAGGATGTTTCTATTAACAAAATGGAGAAGGATTTAGGATTTAGCTCCTCATATATTTCTAAGTGGAATAAATCGATGCCTTCGGCTGAAAAGTTGTTGAAAGTATCTAATTACTTGAACGTTTCGATTGAGATGCTATTAGAAAAAGAAAATCAAGAATAGGAAGGATGAAAAAAATGAAAAAACCAACTATTCCGGAATTAATCAAAATGGCTAAGGATAAGACTTCGATTTCTGAATGGGATAGGCGTGAGGATTTAATGATTCGTTTCAATGGGTTATCTCGTACTACTTTAAATACGTATCAAAAAGAGATGGAGAGTATTCCTGAATTCAAAGAAGGAGTTTTAAAACCAACCCATAGCGTAACTTGGATTCATCTTGGAACATTCCTTTGGTATTTGAAATGGAAAGAAGCTAACCGTTATAGATCAAAAAAATTGAAACCTTCAGAGGTTGCATAAAGAGGAGGAAGCAAGATGAGCACACCACAAATTTTTAATTTCGAACAAAATGAAGTTCGGACAATCTTAGTAAATGACGAGCCATATTTTGTAGGCAAAGATGTTGCAACAACGTTAGGGTTCAAAGATTCGAACAACGCTTTAAAACAACACGTTGAAAACGAAGACAAAATCATAGGGCGCCAAAACACCACCCCATCTTTTAAAGATAAATTGGGAAGGAACCAGTATCCAACTTTAATAAACGAAAGTGGAGTTTATGATTTGATTTTTGGTAGCAATTTGCCATCAGCAAAAAAATTCAAACGTTGGGTAACAAGCGAAGTCCTTCCAACAATCAGAAAAACAGGTAGCTACACAAACGTTCCTCAAAGTTTCGCTCAGGCATTGCGACTAGCAGCTGACCTAGAAGAAAAGAACCAACTGCTTGAACAGCAAATCGCTGAATATGAACCGAAAATCAGTTACCTAGATATGATCCTGTCATCAACTGATACAGTAGCAACTTCTCAAATCGCAGCAGATTACGGAATGTCGGCAATCGCACTGAATAAATTGCTTAATGAGTTAGGTGTTCAGCATAAAGTCAGTGGTCAATGGATTCTGTACCGCAAACACATGAACCAAGGATACACAAAATCGCACACAAGCGAGATTCCAAAAGCTGATGGCGGCGTAAAAGTTGTGATGAATACTAAATGGACGCAAAAAGGTCGTGTCTTCATTTACAACTTATTAACTGCAGAGGGTTACTATCCTCAAATGGATCTTTTGGATTAAAAATAACCCCACACGGAAGGAGGGGCTAGGATGAATGTTAGTTACGAAGATTTTCTAAAAGAATTAGTTGATAAAGCTAAAAACATAAAAGAATCACCAATAAATATAACTTTGATAGTCGAGTGTGAAAAGGGTATTACCTATGAATTTCGTTTAGATAAACAGGGAAGGAAAGTTTTTTTCCAGCAGTGAAAATGTCAATTATAACTTTTAAATTACCGTTTACGTTCATTGGCTCATAAATAGCGAATTCCAAACAAAATGAATTTAAATCATATGAATCGATTCGACATGGTTCTCTGAACAATTCATTTGACCGATACATCTTATTGGTTGTTATTAACCCTTCTGTTTTTTTTACAACAAAAGTCTGAACTTTAAATATATCGTCAGAAACATCTAATGAAGCGTTCGTTGATCTTAATTTGATTTTATAAATAGTAAAAGCAGATGGTTTACTATTTTCGATTACAAAGTTTACTTTACCAACATATTTAGTTGAGTTTTTATAGAAATCAGAAATTTCAGAAGGTTGTACTGCAGTTTTTATATAAAACGAAGGTGAATCCTCATCTAAATGTACAGACATGTTTGGTTTGTTTCTCAAGTATTCAAACAGCTGTATCAAAAGGCTGGACATTCCAGTGATAGAACCTATTAATGCAAGTATCAATTCTATTGACAAAGTAAGCACCACCATTTTTTTAACAATTATACCAAAGGAGGAACCACATGGTAACAGAAATCACTATCTCAGTAGAAACAAACGGATCGACAATGCAACACACCGTCTCGACAAGAGAAGAAGCGATTGCTTTAATCGATCGATACTTCAAGGAGGAGTCAGCATGAAGAAAATCTACTGGATCAGACGCACAACATTTATTCTTGTGATCTTCGCATTGGGAGCATTGCTTTCATCAGAACCACCAACGTGGCTAGTCATCGGATTCCCTTGTGTCGCAATGTTGCTGCTAATGATTTATGACGAAGCAGTATTTGAATTACGATCAAAGACGGTGAAGAAATGACTAGAGTAGAAGTGCTTGACCTATACTATCGCACACTTGATTGGAAAGAAATCTACTACGAAGCCCAAGCGAAAATGGACGCAAAAAAAGACTCCGGCCGGCAAGCATAGAGTCTTAACAAAAATTCATCTAAGGAGATTATACCATGAGAATAGCAATCGACACAATCGGGTGTATTCATCTAATTGACGCATTCAAACCTTATGGATCAATCGTTTTCGATATTGATAAGAAGAACGATCGAGTAGGTGTTTATCAGGACAGTGACAACGAGGTTGTCCGTAAACAATTTGAAACTATCGAAGAATCAGCTGAATTTGGTCGAGAAGAACTGATTCAAGGGTTAGAGCAAGTAATCGAGAAATTGAAGGAGGCGTTGTAGTTGAGTGAGAAAAATGTTTATCAGCGTTTAGCAGAAGTCAGAAAATCGATTTCTTATTTGAAGAAAGAGAAATCTGGTAATCAGTTCCAATATGTGGGGTCTAGTGATGTGTTAGGGGCGTTGCACAGTGCTATCAACGATGCTGGGCTTTTATTAATTCCTTCCATTACTAATCACAAACTCAATGAACGAGTTGAGCTAATCGGAAGTAAAGAAAACCAGAAAGAACGAGCTACTTATTTTACTGAATTAGAAATGAATATGCGCTGGCAGAATATTGATGACAAAAATGACTTTGTCGATAGCGCTTGGTATGCACAAGGTGTTGATATTGCTGGGGAAAAAGGAGTAGGTAAAGCCTTAACCTACGGCGAAAAGTATTTCTTACTGAAGTTTTTCAACATTGCGACAGACAAAGACGATCCAGATTCATTCCAAAGAAAACAAGAATCTATCCAGCCGCCTAAGCTGATTGACGGAAAACAGCTGGCTGCTTTGAATGACGAAGCTAGAAAAGTCGCTGAATTGGCTGGTGCTGAGCTATCAATAATCCAAAATAAATTGGCTGAAGCAGCAAAGGTTACTGCTCTTGATCAATTGCCAGTAAATCTATTCAGTAGCGCTATGGCTCAACTCATTAAGTGGAAGCAGAGCTATGAAAAGAACGCACAAGAAAGCAAGTCCGTTGAACAAAAGCAAAATGATATCAATTGGGGGAATGCGCAATGACGACCGATTTAACTACTCAACTTGAATTTAACGTAGATTTCACGCCAAGCCAAATCACGATCAACAATGAAGCCAAGCTGAAAGAGTTGGTGGATGCGACTATCGCTCGTTATGGAACTTTGGTTTTCACTGACGACAATATTCCAGAAGCGAAGCAAGCAAAAGCCGATCTAAACAAAGTTGCTAGGTTGCTAGACGATCAACGCAAGGCTGTTAAGAAGGAATACAGTAAACCATTGAAAGAGTTTGAAACGAAAATCAATGGTTACACGAATCAAATTAAGTTAGTCAGCGAGGGAATCAATGAGAGCATTTCTACTTTTGAAGAGTTGGAAAAAGCTAAACGGCTTGATAAGTTGGTTTCGACTATTGAAGAAATTTCTCCTAACTACGGAATCGATTCATCGGAATTAACTATTAATCCATCATGGCTAAATAAGGGGAACTTCACTACTAAGGGCGAGTTGAACAAAAAAACGTTAGAAGAAGTTACTTTCCAAATGAAACAAATTGCTGATGCTAACAAACGAATTGAAAATGATAAAGCTATCATTGGCAACTATGCTAAAGCAGTAGGACTTGAGCCAGAATCGTGGGTAGCGCAGATCGAGAATGGATTATTCGCATCCGACTTGATGAAGCAAATTGATGCGACTGTGGTCGCTAAACGGGAACGAGAAGAGCGTGAAATCAAAGAACAGCAAGCCCAAGCTGAATATGAGCAAGCCATGAAAGAACTCAAGGAGCGACAAATTGACAATAACGTCATTGACCAAGAAACGGGCGAGATTTTAGAAGATTCACCAAATATACAACATCAAGAAATTGAAGAGTTTGAAATAGTTGAATTGCGACTAACAGGAACGCATGAACAACTAACTGCATTAAACAAATTTATCACTGGTGAAGGAATAAAAGTGGAAGTGATGTAAATGAATAACCTTTCGTATCTAGCGAAAATAACAAAAGTAGAAGGTAATCACCTGATGCTAGAACTTAAAGATGAACTAAACATCGAACGACTCAAAACAATATTTGATGGATATGACGGTGAGCGACAAGCGGAAATATTCATCAAAGACCCACGAGGGTTCACAGTCGAACAGAGACGCTTTACATTCGCTTTAATGCAAGATATATACATTTACACTGGCGAACCATTAGAGAGCCTTAAAGACGTGTTCTATTGGCAATTTCGGTACTTCACAGGGAAGAACATCAGCTTGTCGAATCATTCGGAGAACACAGTCGATGAAGTCTCAACATTAGATGAATTGATACTAGACTTTATCTTCGCAAATGACATTCCGTTTCGTGAAGGCTATGAGATTCCGCCACAAAATGAGCAGTACTTTTTCTATAAGTGTGTGACAAACAGGACTTGCTGCATTTGCGGTAAAAAGAACGCTGACATCGATCACTTTGACAAAGCTTTGGGAAGACGAAAGCGGAAAGAAGTAGATCACACAAAATTTACTTTTGCAGCACTTTGCAGAATCCATCATACCGAGAAGCACCAAATGGGGATTTCAGAGTTTAAGAATAAGTATCACGTTATCGGGATCAAATTGAAACAGGAAGAAATAAAAAAATTTAGGATTGGAGGATAAGGAGTTGGCAGAAACAAGAACTCAAATATTTCGACAATCAAAGACAAATAACTACTCAATTATTCATAACGAAATACTCAGACGTAATGACATTAGTTGGAAAGCAAAAGGAATCATGTGTTATGTCCTTAGCCTTCCAGATGATTGGGTAATTTATTTAGAAGAATTGATTGAACATGCTACCGATAAGAAAGCCAGTTTTAGAAGTGGATGGACTGAATTAACTGAAAAAGGATATGTGCGCAGGTTTCCTGTTAGGAATGAATCTGGAAAAATCATCGAATGGCGAACTGAGATTAGAGAAAACGTTGATTTAACAACAAGTTCACCACTTACCGATTTTCAAGAAGTAGAAAACCAAGAAGTAGAAAATCGGAAGCTACTAAGTACTTATTCTTTTACTAATGACTTACAGATACCAAGTACTGAATTGTATATAGACAGTTTCGAACAATTTTGGGCAAGGTATCCGAAAAAGACCCAAAAGAAAAAAGCCAAAGAACAGTTCAAGAAGAAGATAACAAATCAGAGTTTACTTGACCAATTTGAGACTGGTTTTTCAAATTACTTGGCTTATATAAATTTGAATGATTGGTATCATCCCCAAGAGTTTTTTAGATGGATTAGAGATGAGCGCTATAAGGATCAATATGATTTAGCGCCGAAAACTCCTTCTCCTCAAAAGGCTAGACGCGAAACTTTGCCAGATTGGGCAAAGAAACCAACTAATTACACAAGGAATAAACCGAATGTCACAGAAGAGGATCTAAGGGGGTTTTTAGAAGATGTCGGAGACGAAGAAGGATTTTAGTAAGCCAGTAAAACTTATTTACAGTCTGCTCCCCCCTGATCAACAGGAACTTATGAGATTTCCTCTTGAGTCGATGACTGGTTACGTCAAAGAAACAGGAGATACCGAAGCGAAAGGTGCAGAAGCAAAATTTAGAACGTTTATGCTTGTATACCGCCATTACCTAATAAGTGAAAGGCTTGTTAAGAATAACCATTTCGGCAAAAACTTTCTCCAAGCCACTACAGATGAACTTTGGTCGGAAGCTCAACAACTATACATTAACTTGAAAAATGGAGGTAAGTAATATGGAAAAAGTTATTTGCTTAGATGGATGGCGCTTTGATTTTCCAAAAAGAACGTTAGCAAAGGCAGCGGCTTTATTAGATTCAGGAATGAAACCGACAGAGGTTGCGCATGAGCTAAAGCTAACAGAAAGGGATATAGCGGTCATAACGTTAGACCTGTTGGATAAACGAGATGCAATTTAACAAAAACATGTTGATTACGATACCAGGAGAACTAACAGACTTAAACAAATTCATCAATAGCCAACGGACAAACCGATATGCAGGAGCCAAGTTAAAAAAGGAGAACACGGAAAAATGTTGCTATGCATTCTTGATGGCGAAAGCGGCAGGCCTGAGAGTGACAACGCCGATCAACTTGAAAATCACTTGGTACTGCAAAAACAAGCGCAAGGATAAAGACAACGTGGCATTCGGGATCAAGTTTATCTTGGACGGAATGATTGAAGCAAGAGTGATCGCAAATGATGGATGGGGCGAGGTTGCCAACTTTGAACATCGATTTGAAGTAGATAAGGATTGCCCGAGAATTGAAATTGAATTGGAGGAAGCAGAATGAGAAAGACGTATGAAATACGTGGTAGGAATCCATTGAGAATCAATGACGATGATCAAGGTGAACACTATAAAACACTCACGTTTACCGTAGGTTATGGATATATCGCTGCACCACTTAGCAAACCAAAAGTAAAAGAACTCATAAAAGATTTAGAAAAATGGTTGGAGGAAGAAAAATGATAAACAACATTGTACTAGTCGGAAGACTAACGAAAGATCCAGATTTGAGATACACGACTAGTGGCACAGGAGTTGCAACCTTTACCCTAGCAGTTAACCGAAACTTCACAAGTGCTGATGGGACTCGGGAAGCGGATTTCATAAACTGCGTGATTTGGAGAAAGCCAGCTGAAACATTAGCAAACTATGCGAAAAAAGGCGTATTGATCGGAGTAACAGGGCGGATTCAAACACGTTCCTATGATAACCAACAAGGACAAAAAGTCTATGTCACCGAAGTGATTGCAGACAATTTCCAGTTGCTAGAAAGCAAGAAAGTCGATTCTAGCCAAAATACACAAGGTAGCGGCGTTTCAAATAGTCAAACGAATAATTACACTCGCAACCAACAAAATACAAACAGCGCAACGGCAGACCCATTTGGCAACTCGTCGATTGATATCAGCGATGATGATTTACCATTTTGAGAGGTGAGCAGATGACACCAACTCAAATTCAAATCAGAAACATGTCGGATAAGGACCTAGTATGGAGAAAGAAAGTGATCGACAGCCATGTCGAGAGATTGCTTAAGCAACAAGAATGGCTAGCCGAGGAAATGGAACGGAGAAGTAAAGATGAACAAACAAGAATTGATTAATAGTGTAAAAGCTTGGGGTGCGTGGTGTACCGACCATAACACTGGTGAAAAAGATCGATACGTAAAAATTGATAAGGTTAGAGAGTTGATTGAGCAGTTAGACGAAAAACAAAAAGTGACGGTGCCTAATTTTGTAGCTATATGGCTCAAACAATGTAAAGAAAAAGCTACACTTGCTGATTGCCTGGATGGATGTTATGAAATCTCAAATGGTGAAGTTGTTAGCTCGGAAGATTTTCAAAATTGGGTTGTAGACAACGAAAATGACGAGCTGACTGCTAAAGCGTGGATGTTTGGATATGAAGTAGAGAAAGAACCAAATTTTATTGTGAAAGTTGGAAATCTTTATCTAATTGAGCCACTAGGAGACACATCTGATTCCACTATTAGGACAACTTGGAACCATAAAAATGCATATGAATTTACTAGTTACGATATAGCTCAAACGCATGCAAATAAATTCGGAGGAGAAGTGGAGGAAGTCAAATGAAACTAGCAGACACAGTAACAGGCGTAAAAGACGGTAAGTATAGCCCGCCGCCACGTGTAGTCAGAAAGCAACGTAGAGTAAAAGCAGGCATCGAGTATTGGTGCGTGACCGAACGTTTTTAAAACACCTTTCAAAGCAGTGTGTGTCAAAGTTCTTGAGAACTCAGCTATTGTGACGTTTGGCAGCGATCGGACAGTTGTTAGATTGCGAGATATGAAGAGGGTGGAATGATGGTTAACAAAGAAGATTTGTATCGGTTGGAAAGGTTAGTTAATACGCCAGGTGCTGATGAAGACGAAATCAGAGTTTTGAGAAAGGCTTTGTGGGGAAAGAGTTACGATCGACCAAAGCAGAATAGATACAACTCAACGCCAGTCAGGTTTACTTTTCCAGATGGAGAAGTTAAAGAATTCAGCACACAGCGTGAAGCCGCAGAGATTTCAGGGCTGAACAAATGGACATTGGATCGAGCATGCAGATTGCAGATACCTTTGAAGAAAGGCAATTTCGCAGGTGCAACGGTTGAGATATTGAGTCAGTAATCGGAAGAAATACACAACTAGGAGGAATTAATTTGAAAACAATTAAACAATTACAAAACGAAGTACATGAGAATGCAGTAAAGCATGGATGGTGGGATGAAGAAAGAGAGTTCGGTACGCTAATAGCTCTTTGCCATTCCGAATTGTCAGAAGCGCTAGAAGAATCTCGGAACGGTCACGAGCTTAACGAAACTTATCTAGGCGAAAACAGCAAACTTGAAGGCGTGCCTTCTGAACTTGCCGATGTGGTTATTCGTATCATGGACATGTGCGAAAGGTACGGCATTGATTTGCAAGATATCATCGAGCAAAAGCATGAATTTAACAAAAGCAGACCATATAAACACGGCGGAAAGAAGTTCTAGTAACGACAGAAATAGCGGAATAGGAGTGAAAGAAATGACAGTTGCTGAACTAATTGAGGAACTAAAAAACTATCCATCTGATGCAAAAGTTACCACAACAGTTGTTGGGGAAGTATGCGAAGAACCTTGGTTAGAATATAACGAAGAATACAACATTGTCGATATAGGTACTACTTGATTAAGTCAGCTATCCACCAAAATAACCAACTAGAAAGGAGACGGAAAATGAAATTTTTAGATCTGTTCGCAGGTATCGGTGGTTTCCGTCTTGGAATGGAACAAGCCGGTCATGAATGTGTCGGCTTTTGTGAAATAGATAAGTTTGCTCGAGCAAGTTATAAAGCTATTCATAATACAGAAGGAGAGGTGGAGATGCATGACATCACATCAATTTCAGATGAGTTTATTCGAGGAATCGGAGATATCGACATTATCTGTGGAGGATTTCCGTGTCAGGCTTTCTCAATCGCTGGAAAGCGGCAAGGTTTCGAGGATACTAGAGGAACTCTCTTCTTTGAGATTGCAAGGTTCGCATCTATTCTCAGACCACGGTTTTTATTCCTTGAGAACGTCAAAGGACTGCTTAATCACGAAGGAGGGGCTACGTTCGAGACGATCCTCAGAGCCTTGGATGAACTTGGGTATGATGCGGAATGGGAAGTGCATAACTCTAAAGACTACGTTCCACAAAACAGAGAGCGAGTATTCATTATCGGACATCTTAGAGGAGAACGTACCGAGCAAGTATTTCCTTTCGAAAGAATCGACAGAACGATTGTTGAGTTACAAGGACAACAGGCTTACGCCAATACACTCACAACGAGAATCGAAGCGCAAGGAACAGGAACGTATGTTGCTGAACGTAAACAGCATGAAGAAAAAATAGCCATACCTGTTTTGACACCAAACAGATTGGAAAAACGACAAAAAGGTAGACGCTTCAAAAGTGATGGTGAAGAAATGTTTACTCTCACTGCCCAGGATCGTCATGGCGTCATGATTGTCGGAGGTCTTTATACGAATGATTCCGAAAAGTTTAGTCGTGGTGTGCTGCCTGGACTAAGCAGAACACTTAAGTCGCAGAACCATGATGCCGCAATTTTAATAAAAGAAGCAACTGCACAAGGTTACGCACAAGCCCTGCCAGGAGATTCAATCAATATCAGCCATCCAAATTCTGAAACAAGACGGGGGCGAGTTGGTAAGGGGATTGCCAATACTTTACTAACAGGAAAAGAGCAAGCTGTAGTTACAGAAGAATTTCAGATTCGAAAACTAACACCTAGAGAATGTTGGCGGCTGCAAGGATTCCCAGATTGGGCATTCGATCGTGCAAAAGAAGTTAACTCCGATAGCCAACTATATAAGCAAGCAGGCAACTCGGTTACTGTGCCAGTGATACATGATATTGCTAGAAGATTAGTCATCTATCCGACGAAATAAAAAAACTACTCTAAGGGAAGAGTAGTAAAAAATTAGAATTTAATTTTTTGAATCATTAATACCGTGTTTTACAGCAAGTCTAATGACCCAGTATAAACAAAAACCAATGAAAATGTACCAAACTAAACTGAAAAGCCACATTTCAATCACTCCTTTTTTTAAGTATATCATTCAATGTTAAAAGTAGACCATTAAAAATTTAACTATGGTAAAGAGAGGATGTGGCAACACAATTATTTCCGCAATCGTCAGCGATAAATGAACGGAGGGGAAAAATGACATTTATAGATTTTGATCCAAGATACAGATTTTCCTTAATTCATCAGCAAGGCAACATTCGAACAGTACACGGATACTACGACAAAGAAATAGAAGCATCAGTTAAAATTAAAAACATTCTAGATACTGAAGATATCGAAAATTTGGAGGATGTAATCGAACTTTATAAAGTCGACGTAAATGATCTAGAAGAAAAGCACAATACAGAGTTAGAAAATATCGATATGCATGATGTATGTTCGGAAAGTCAATTGATTCATAAACTAGTTGTTGATGACAATTTCCTTTGGAAAAGATTTGAGGTTAGCAAACATGATACCAAATAGCATCAAAGTAGCTGGTATGACATATAAAGTTGAAGAAGTGCCGTTTGTTGAAATTGATGGAGACAGAAACTTTCAAGGGGTCTGTCTCTATCATGAAAATACAATTCAAGTTCTTGAGACATTGTCAGAAGCCCGGAAAGAACAAACTTTTGTACATGAGCTGACACACGCCATCTTTTATGAAGCTGGGTTTGAGGATCAAGACGAAGACATGATCAACAGAATATCGTTGGTTTTACATCAAGTTTTAAAGGATCTTCAGCAATAGCAAACAGGAGGGATAAGGTAACTATGGAAAAATGTAAAGCATGTTCCGACTATTTCAATTGGGATGATGAAGTAATAGAAGTGGATGATGAGTATTATCACAAAGATTGTGTGACTCTCTATCCAACAGGATATGTTGCTTTTTTAGATGATGACTGTCTGGGAGAAACTGAAAATGCAGATGGGACTACGGCTTATAGTATTTTGGAAGAAGGTCAATATATAGATGACACAGATTAAGAACAGGAATAACCAAACAAATGTTAGGCTATCCATCATCATAATACTGCTGACAATCGCTGGCTTGAGTTGGCTATCCTATACAATTGTGGACCAGCAAAAGCAAATCGTGAAGCTAGAACAGCAGCTGCAGCATGAGCAGATGAAGCACAAGATTATTATCAACGATCCGTTAGTCAGGGATGCGATGGAAGCGGGAGGATGAAGATGGCATCAGATGAAACTAGTCAAAAAATGTTTATTAATGCATACAACGACTGGAAAGAAATAGTAAAAAAAGCTTCTGATGCTTTGAGAGCTTTTGGTGCATCAATGGATGAAGCTGTTCTAAATATTCAAATCAAACAATCAAGAGATCCAAGGGTCAAGAAATATCATCAAATTTATCGAAGGACAAAGAAATCTAGAATCAAGAAAAAGCAGCTGAAGAAAATCAAAGCTATCTTGTAAACGGAGGATAAATGATGAACTTTGCAGTAGCGATTTTTCTCGCAGTCGTAGCGACAGTGGTTGCAAGCGTGATATTCGGTAAGGAAGACAATGAGGAGGGCAAGTAAATGTGTGAGTACTGCAAACCCGATCCAAGAAATAGGGAAACTTTGTATAGATCTGATTATCTGTGGTCAGGACGTACCGACTGTGTGGAAGTTGGAGTGAATGGCAATACAATGCATGTTACAGCTGAAGTTGATAATGCGGGTTACACAGCAGAGTTTGAGATTACCTTCTGTCCTATGTGCGGGACAAGATTAACCATGGAGGGCAAATAATTGTTAGACTTTCAAGTGATAGTTTTGATGCTATTGATATTTGGACCAGGAATTGAAATCAGAGATAAGTCTAGTAGATTGCGCTTTAAGGCATCAGGTCTTCTATTCGGAATAATAGAGTGTATTACTTGGTTGATTGGAAAATTTAGGAGCTAGGAGGGCAAGTGATTGAGTAAGAATGATTCATTAATCAATGAGCTAGATAGAAAGTTTGCTAACTACCATGCATATAACAAAGAGATTGCTATTCGAAAAGAGGAGCTGAAGCTTCGAGAAGTCGATGAAAATATCGGTGGCGGTCGAAGTAATATCATGAGCAATCCGATTGAGTCGCAAGTAATAAAAGAAATGTCCGATCCATACATTATGAATCGAGAACTGTGGAAGAAAGCTGTGAAGGAAACTCTGAGCGATCAAAGTGCGGATATTAGAGTTTTGATTGAAACCAAGTACTGGGGAGAAGACAGTTGGATGGACTGGAAATCCTTTGGAGATAAGCATGGGTATAGCAAGCCAACAATTTATCGGATTCGTCAAAAAGTATTATTCGATTTTGGCAGAAGAATTGGTGAAATTAACTAATTTGAGACAAAAACGTATAGTTGTCTCACTGTCAATAGGGGTAAAATAGTATTATCAGATATCGCCCACAAGCAGAAACGCACAACGGCATTCAACCTCCTTTTGATACGTAAAAATTATTCTGTGGGCGATAGTAATTAGTTTCGTAATTCTCGATGGGACAAGATATTCTTCTTGAGGGGATATATTATAGGACGGATAAACCGTTACTATATATATTAAAGGAGAATTTACATGAACAATCAAATGCTTAAACTAAGGAAAGCTTCTAAAGAATTAGTTGCTTATCTAAAGGCGCATCCTAATGATAAAGTTATTGTTAGGAAGGGTCTACTGATATTTCCTCGAGAAGTGGACTTTATCCACTCCTTGAGTGAAAGTTTAGAAGAGAACCTAAGGGTTATTCAGAAGAATAGTTAGTATCTAAGAAGTCACTCACTCCGAGTGGCTTTTTATTTTGCAGAAAAGCGAGGTGGCAGACATTACTAAATGGACGGAACAGCAGGTCAAACGATTGTCGGAATTGGCAAATGAAGGACTAACAAATATAGAGATAGCGCCTATGCTGTCAGAGGAGTTCGGCAAAGAGTTCTCATGGCCAAGCGTTAGAAGTAAACGTGCCAGGTTGAAGTTGCCACCGAGCGAAAAGAATATGCGTGTTAAGCAAACAGATAAGGCTAAGAAGAATGTAGTATCTACAGAAATCAAATCAGATGGTACTCAGACTAATCTTATCAAGTTACGTATGACTGAAGAACAGTCAAAGAATCCTAATTATGTATTACAAGCACATGGGTATGATCCCGAAAATTGGGAACTGGTCCAAGCGACTAACAACATTTGGGAACAGAACAACCGAGTAGATGGACTTATACAGCTTTATCAATCAAAGATAGTTGTTAGACCGAAACCTAAAGGATTTAACTTAGCATCTTTTACCGAATCAATTGAGCCAGTAAAACTAACCGCAATCAAGACGGGTGAGAGAAACTTGTTTATCGGTTTGGCTGATTGGCATTTTGGCATCACTAAGCTAGAGGATTTACAAGACAAGCTAGCAAGAATGATTGAAGTTATCTCAAAAGGCTATAAGCAGATTGTTATTGGTCAGCTAGGAGATTTATTTCATAGCAGCCAAATCAAAAAGTCAGTCACGATGGCTGGAACACAATTAGATGATGTGGACATGGAGCAAGCGATTAAAGACGCTCGCTCCTTTTTTGATGTGTTGATTACTGAGTGTGTGAGACATTCGAAGAAAGTAACTGTGGAACACGCTGAAGGGAATCACAGCGGATCTATCGAGTATATGTTTCTCCTATATCTAGAAGCCAAGTACCCAGACATCCAAGTGCACGCACACAACAAATATCGACAAGCATTCATGTTGGATGACGTGGCGATCATGATTACTCACGGGCAGTATGGCAAGCGGAAAGATTTGCCGATGTTGTTCGCTACTGAGTTTAGCGATATATGGAGTAATGCAACAACAAGGGAGATAATCACTGGTCATTTCCACACGCAACAGACGAACGACTACCAAGGAGTGATCCATCGTCAATTAGGAACAATTAAACCGAATGACAACTACGAGATCGAGAACGGTTGGACGATGGGCAAGAAGGTGCTGCAGTTGTTTGAATATGATAGTGAAAGGTTGAGGGTGACTTATGACATATAAAGTAAGGTATCTTTTGCTCAGGATGCAAATGAAATGGCATTACTACGTTACCCAAGACATGAACAAGTGGGAAGAGTTATGGAAAAAGAAAAATCGCATGAAGAAGCTTATGGCATCTAATGGACAAGAAGTCTATGCAGTCGTTAAAAAGGGATTCAAAGTTAGAGCAGTATGCAATAATCCTTTTCCACAACCGGAATTCGAGCCATTCGGAGATATGGTGGACATCTATTCGATAATGGCAAGTAAAGAAGATGCTGTACGAACGGCTGAGCAATTAACGGAACAAAATTCTATTTATCAATATGAAGTTCGTGAATATGAGTTGGGGTGACTGATATGCATTACTATTACATCCAACTATCAGTAGGAATACTAAGGCATAAGAATATCCGACAAGCGGAGTTGAAACCAAAGCACACGTTGCTTGAATGCTGTGGGCAGTTTAGTGACGAGTATATCGATCGGCATAGGCTGATATATGTTGGGCATGGTTGGAAGAGTGATTCGCATATTGTTGAGAGGTTGAACAGATTTTTATAGAAAGGTGGCGGCGTTAATGTGCAGAAATGGGAGTTAGCATACATAGATTATCAAAACGGCATGAAGTACAAAGACATAGCCGCTAAACATGATGTATCTATCAATACAATTAAATCTTGGAAGTCTAGAAAGTGGAATGCACCTCCTGAAAAAAAGGGTGCAACCAAGAAAGAAAAGGTTGCACACAAAAAAGAGGTGCAACCAGTAATAGATAATGATGATCTAACAGAGCAACAAAAACTGTTTTGTCTTTATTATCTAGAGTGTTTCAATGCTACTAAGGCATATCAGAAAGCTTACCAATGCGATTACACAACAGCAAATTCTCATGGTTATCGTATGTTGTCAAATGTGGTAATAAAAGAAGAATTGTATCGTCTTAAAGCCGAATTACAGCAAGATGTTTTTCTTGATGCTAAGGATTTGATACAAGAGTATATGAAACAAGCCTTTTCTGATATCACTGATTTTACAGAGTTTGGACAAGAAATAGTTCAGTTCAGTGATGGTAGCGAGGGCCCAGTTTCTTTTGTACGATTAAAAGATTCGGATTCAGTTGATGGTTCCCTTATTCAAGAAGTGAAGAAAGGCAAAGACGGCGTTTCAGTAAAGCTGTATGACAAACATAAAGCTATGTCAGAACTCATGAAATATCTTGGCGGCGATCGGTTAAGAGAAGCGCAGATTACTGCTGCTATTGCTAAGAATAAAGATGGTAGCGAAGAGTTTGACATGGAAGATGATGGTTTCCTGGAAGCTTTGGAATCTGAAGGTGAAGAACTATGGCCAGAAGAGTAAAACAGGCAGTATTTAAGTTCAAACCTTTCAGTAAAAAGCAGAAGATGATTCTTACATGGTGGACCAAGAAGTCCGCTGTCAAAGACAAAGATGGAATCATAGCCGATGGTGCTATTCGTTCAGGCAAAACTATTTCAATGTGTTTATCTTATGTCATGTGGGCTATGTCAAGATTTGACAGCAAGAACCTTGGGATGGCAGGCAAAACAATCGGCTCGTTTCGGCGGAATGTACTTTTTTGGCTTAAACTTATGCTTCTATCACGAGGATACCGATATAAAGATCATCGTGCTGACAATATGCTGGAAGTCACTAAAAAAGGCAATACCAATTACTTCTATGTTTTTGGTGGTAAAGATGAACGGTCTCAAGATTTGATTCAAGGTATCACATTAGCTGGCATGTTCTTTGATGAAGTAGCGCTTATGCCAGAATCTTTTGTAAACCAAGCGACTGGACGTTGTTCTGAGAAAGGTTCAAAGTTTTGGTTCAACTGCAACCCAGATGGCCCATATCATTGGTTCAAACTGAATTGGATTGACAAGATCAAAGAAAAAAATCTGGTGTATCTTCACTTTACGATGGATGACAACCTTAGTTTAGATGAATCAATCAAGAAGAGATATCGCAGCATGTATTCAGGAGTCTTCTACAAACGATATATTCTTGGTTTGTGGACAGTTGCTGAAGGCGTTATTTACGATATGTTTGATCAGTCAAAGCATGTCTACAATAAACTAATTGATTTTATTTTTGGCGATAATTATATAAGTATTGACTACGGTACGCAGAACGCTACCGTATTTTTGTTGTGGCAAAAAGGCAAAGATGGCATCTGGTATTGCGTAAAAGAATTCTATTATTCTGGACGTGATAGCAAGAAACAAAAGACCGATAGTGAATTTGCTGATGAATTACAGAAGTTTACCGAAGGCATCCGTATTAAAGAAGTGATTGTGGATCCGTCTGCTGCTTCTTTTATTGCCGAATTAAAGAAGCGAAACTTCAAAATAAGAAAAGCAAAAAATGATGTGCTAGATGGCATTCGTTTTGTTGGTACTCTCCTTAACGAAGAAAAAATAGCGTTTAATTCCTCTTGTGTGAATACCCTTAAGGAATTTAGTTCATATATATGGGATTCTAAAGCAATGGATCGTGGGGAGGATAAGCCAATAAAGCAAAATGACCACGCAATGGATGCCGTAAGATATTTCGTTTACACGATTATCTTTAAGAGTAACAAAGTTAAAATTACTAATCGTCCTACATGGATGGAATAAAGAAGGTGAAAGAATGGCAATTGCTATTGATCGTGAGTTAGCTGGTGATATTAATAACCCTAGTATGGAAGTAATCAATTTCTGCATGGATGAGCATAAGAAAGAAATACCACGGCTAGATATGTTGTTTGATTACTACGAAGGTAAACCGCATAAAATTGGGCAAACGAAGATTCGAACACCTCACGATATGGACGAAATATTCGTAAATAACGCCAAATATGTAACGGACATGATGGTCGGATTCACAGTCGGCGCTCCTGTATCTTATGCACCAGCAAAGGATAAAGATATTACACCTGTTACCGATGCATTAGAAAAGATGAAAATTAAGAAGCACGATAAGGAATTAGAAAAAGGTTTATCAACAATGGGCATGGGACTTGAGTTACATTACCTTGCTATTAAACCCGGTACCGAAGGAAACGATGTTCCTGAAACCATACCTAAGATTGCTTGGATTGATCCAAGAGGTATGTTTTTAGTGGTTGATGATACTATCGACCGAACGAAGCTATTTGCTGTTCGTATGGTCAAGAAGCGTGACTTGAAAAGAAGAACATTCTGGGAGATAACAGTTTACACTCCAAAGTGGGTGATCACTTATTTATCTAAAACGAAGCGATTAGACCCTACAAGCTTAATCAATAAATCGCCGAATCCTAAAGTTAAACCACATTACTACAAGGATGTACCTGTAGTTGAGTTTCGGAACAACGAAGAAAAACAAGGCGACTATGAGCAGCAATTGTCTCAAATAGATGGTTACAACGTCTTGCAGACGGATCGTATCAAAGACAAGAAGAACTTTGTCAAAGCGATTATGATCATGTTTGGATTTGGTCTGCCAGACGAAAAGCCAGATGAGATTAATGGAACAATGGCTATCGAAGCGCCAGCCAAATCAGATGGCGGAGATTTCCAGTATGCTACTAACACGTTTGATGAAACTCAAGTACAAACACTAGCTGACTCTTTGCTTGATGATTTCCACAAAACAACGTATGTCCCCAATCTGAATGATGAGAACTTTGCTGGCACTCAGTCTGGGGAAGCGATGAAATACAAGTTATTTGGATTGCTACTTGTGTTGTCAATCAAGATCGGATATTTGGAAGATGGCATCATGCAGCGTTTGGAATTGTTGCAAAACATCTTGAATGTGAAAGGTCACAATGTAGATGTCGAAGGAACAACAATCAAATTCAAACCTAACTTGCCGATTAACCGCTCAGATATCATTAACCAGATCAAGGAATCACAAGAGTTTATACCATTGTTGATTAGCCTGGGATGGTTGGATGACATTGACAATCCTCAAGAAGTAGTTGAAATGTTGAATCAGCAAAAAGAGGAAAACATGAAGCTTCAAGCCAAAGCATTGGGTGTACAAGCTGAAGACAGTCATTCGGAATTGGACAACGAGCCAGGGGAGGGCAAAGAAGATGAATGAAAAGCAGCTAAACGAACTAATGAAGATGAATGAGAACAACCAAACACTTGAGGCCACTTTCTTTGAAATGCAAAAAGGTTTAGATTATATAGCCAAGCAAGGGAAATATTTGTTTGATAAATGTTTAGAAGAGGGATTTAACGAAGAGCAAGCTTTAAAATTTTCTATCAGCATTTTAACTGGTGGGGTGAAATAAGGAGCTGATTAAATGGCTCAAAAGAAACGCAAGCTAGCTTATTGGGAACGCCGCGACATCGATGCTGAACAAAAGATAAATGACGGTGCAATCAAAGTCGAGGAAGCTGTGACCAAGGCATACAGACAAGCACAAACGTACTTAACCCAAAAGGTTAGGAAGCTATTTGCTCGCTCTCAGCAACGATCTGGACTATCTGAGGATGAAGCTAAACGGATACTGAATCAAACAACATCAGTTGAAGAGTTAGCGGAGTTAAGAAAACTATCCAAGCAGATTAAAAATCCTGAGTTGCAAGCCTCGGCCAAGAATCGATTGCAAGCATTAGCGTTTAAAGAGCGTATCACTCGTGCAGAGGACTTGAAAGCCAAGTCTTTTTTAGTTTCTAAACATGTTGCTGATGTCCAGTTAGAAAAGCAGACTGAATTTTATGTAGATGCTATTCATGAGACATATCGTGAGGCTACTGCTGAATCAGTCATTCGTAAGGCACAAGAGAATGCTAAAAATGGCGTTGTCATTGAGGTATGGAACAAAAAGGATTATCAGTTCAAAGAATTATCTACCAGGTATACAAAGAACATACTTGATAGCCATTGGCATGGATCAAATTATTCTAAAAGGCTGTGGGGCGACACTGAAGCTTTAGCGGCAAGATTAGAAGAGTTGTTCACTGTCGAATCAATGACTGGCATGTCTGAGTTTGAGATGGCTAAGGCAATAGCTAGTGAATTTGACCGCTCAATTGGTGTTGCTAGGCGGTTGATACGCACGGAAGCTAATTACATGGCTAACCAAGCAAAACTCAAAGCGTGGCAAGATAACGGCGTAAAAGAGTACATGTTAGTGGCTGTGTTGGATTTGCGGACATCTGAGATTTGTCGAGGCAAAGACCATAAGGTTTATTTAGTCTCAGAAGCTGTTGTAAATGGAGCTAGTGGTACATATCCGCCGTTCCATCCTTGGTGTCGAACGATTGCAGTAATGTATAGCAAACGCACGCTGAAATTGCCCAGAAACGCTTTGGATCCTATTAGCGGCAAAGTCATTCCGATAAAAGGCGAAACAACCTATAATGATTGGATGAACAAGCTGAAAGAAAAGTATTCTGACGAAGAAATTGCATTACAGCAAAAGAAAATAAAAAATGCTGCAAAAGATAATGCTGAATACAGAAACTTAAAAAATGTATTAGGTGATAAGAATACACCTTCGACATTGGATAAGTACCAGAATATCAAGTATAATAAGGGTAACGAATGGGAAGAATTGAAAGATCATTACTTTGTTAAATCTCGCCTGAAAGATGGAAGATACGGATCTGTTATAAACGCTGAAAAACAAGCGCCTCATATGAAAAGCACTGCTAAAGCAGGTAAAAGCTATTTCAATGATGATGTCGATGTTCAAGGGCTATTTGATAAGTATGCTGGTACTGGGGTTGTCGAAACTAATAAAAACGGTCGAATGAACAAAGAAAAAATTATGACTGATTCATTTTTAGGCTTTGATTATCGATCAGGTTTAGAGGTAAAGGGGTTTAAGATTCATCATTCAGCAAATAGAACCCATTTAGTACCATGGAAAGGAGAGAGTTAAGATGGATTTAGAAAGCTATCTAGGTAAAGAAGTCCGAGTAACGTTTTTGGATGGTGTTATATTGTCAGGTAGAATAATTGACTATACTACTAGTGAAGATAATGACGATGAAGGAGAATATTTGGTTATTAGGCCGCAATCTGGAAAGCTAAAAGATCGATCTGTTGCTTTCTTTGAACACGAAATAGAGTCAATAATTGAGAAGTAATAGCACCCAATCGTTTATTTGATTAGGTGCTATTTTTATGCCCAAACTTTGATGGCAATAAAAGCTAAGTAAAATCTAATAACGTGTGTGGGTTCAAAATAGAATATCAAAGGTAAAGCACTGTGTCTGGGCGAAAGCGTGGATGGGGTGCTTTTTGTTATGACTGTTTTGAGTGTGCATGGGTAAAGGAGAAAAATATGAAAGAAAATAAATTGTTAATGAACCAATTTGTAGGACAGATATGTAGCAATCGGTTGATGAAGATGAAACTGCAGTTCTTTGCTGATGGTGGCGAGGGTGACGGTGCAGACGGCGGTCAAGATGGTGATTCGGGTGATGGGGAAAGCAAGCCAGTTTCTTTTTCCAGTCAATCTGAATTCGATTCTGTAGTGGACAAACGTATTTCTAAAGCCATTGAAACGGCACAGGCTAAATGGCAAGAAGAAGCAGATAAAAAGATCAAAGATGCTGAGAAAAAAGGTCAAATGTCTGCCGAAGAAAAAGCTCAATACGAGTTGCAACAAGAGCGTGATCAATTAGAAGCCGATCGTGTGGCTCTGAAGCGTGATAAAGACGAAGCGGGTGTAATCAAACGCCTTTCTACTGATAAACTGCCTGATTTGCTATCAACTGTTTTGGCACCATTGTTCGGCGGTGATGAAAAGAATTTGGATGAAGCATATGGCAATGTATCTAAAGCATTCCGTGAAGCAGTTGAGCAAGCAGTTAACATTCGTCTTGCCGGATCAGCTGATAACCCAGCAGGTAATGGTGGCGGTTCAGAAGCAGAATCAATCGGTAGTCAATATGCCAAAAATGCAAACAGTCGTACAAAAGCAGACAATGATAACTTTTGGAAATAAAAAATAGGAGGAAATACAAATGTATGTAAAACCAATCAAAACAGCTGAGCAATTAAACTTCTTAGCTAGCGCAACGTTCCAAAACTTTACCTACCAAGCTGACAAATCTTTTAAAGCTGGTGAAATTTATCCAGCTAATGACGGTACAGCTTTAGGTATTGTATTCAATTCAGTAACTGTAGATGCCGAAACAGGTTCGCAACCAGTAGCAATTCTTGTAGGTGGTTATGTATTGGCTGAACGTTTGCCAGAAGCACCCACGGATGCTGCAATCACTGCATTGAAGAATATCACTTTCTTAGATGCTAACAAAAAACCAAAAGTAGCCGCTGGCGGCGGAGAATAAAAGAAAGCAGGAGGAAACAAACATGCCAACAATTATGGAATTATTTACACAAAATGAAGTTTTAAGCTATGTTCGTGATCGCGAATATAAACCTTTACTAGGTGAAACACTCTTCCCAGAGCGCAAACAACCGTCTTTGAAATTGGATCAATTAAGCGGTGGTAGCCGCATCCCTATCGCAGCATCTATCCACGACTTCGATACTGAGGCGGAAATCGGAAGCCGTATTGCTAACAAGCAAGAGTTGGAACTGAGCTTGATCAAACGCAAAATCCAATTGAAAGAAACCGACATTATTGCATTGGAAAATCCACGCACGCCTGCAGAACAAGCATATCTAGTAGGTCAAGTCTACAATGATATCGATTCATTAGTGCAAGGTGTACGTGCTCGTGTGGAAGCTATGCGTATGGAAGTATTAGCCTCTGGTCAAGTGACTGTTAAAGAAAACGGATTGAACTTCACGCTTGATTACCATGTTCCTACTGAACACAAAGAAGCCTTGACCGGTACGAACGTTTGGACGAACGAAAATTCTGATCCATTGGCTGATATCGAACGTTGGATTGATGCATTGGATACTAAGCCAACTCGTGCGCTCACTTCTCGGAAAATCTATCGTGCGCTTGCTACCCATCCTAAAATCATTGCTGCAATCTTCGGTAAAGATTCTGGGCGTGTAGTTTCACAAGCTGACTTGGATGCATTCATGGAAACTCATAGCTATCCAGTAATTCGTACTTATGACGAGAAATACAAAGTACAGCAAGCTGACGGAACGTATACAACAAAGAAATATTTCCCTGAAAACAAATTTGCTATGTTTAATGATGAGTTGTTAGGTGAAACGCTATATGGACCTACTGCAGAAGAAACTCGTTTGACTCGGGATCCAGCGGTTGATACTACGCTTGTCAGCAACGTATTGGCATCTGTTTACGATGAAACGCGTGATCCTGTCGGAACTTGGACGAAAGCTGTTGCAACTGCATTGCCTTCATTTGCAGCTGCTGATGAAGTGTTCCAAGCACAACCAATCGCATAGGAGGAAAAAATATGTTTAAAGTCAAAGTAAAAGATATCCCCGTATTCTATGCGGGGAAACGCTATGGTTCAGGTGAAGAATTAATCATCGAAGGCGATCATATGAATGATGATTTGTTTGATAAAATCGAAGAAATCGAAAATGTGCCGTTCAAAGGCGTTAAAGAAGCAACTTTACGTAAGGCACTTGAAGCTGCAAAGGTTGAAATTCCTGAAGAGGCTGATCGTGATGCATTGATTCAGCTGATGAATGACAATCAAGTAACTTTGTAAGGAGTGATAGCTTATGAATGAACAAAATCAAATCGTCCTAGATAAGCTTGCTGTCGAACTAGGGCGTAAGTTTTCTATTATGGATCCAACGGCTGTTGAGGTATTGAAAGATGATATCAAAGATGCGATGTATGATGCCTTGGATTATTGCAATCGTGATGTGCTTGTGGGCAATATGCCGTCTTCTGTTAAAGATCTGTATATCTTTCGCAGAAATACTGAAGGCAACGAAGGGGAGACAGCTCGTACTGAGGGCGGTGTATCTCAATCGTTCGAAATTGGTATTCCTGCAAAGATTCAATCAAAACTCAATCGCTATAGAGTGGCAAAAGTGAGGTCGTTCAGATGAGACTTAGGGAACGCGATTTACAAACTGTCTACCTAAAAAAACGAAAAGTCACTCATGACGAAGAAGCAGAAGAAATAATCACATACCCGTTTGATCCGATTGAGTTGCGTATGAATGTACAAGCTGCAAGCGGTACGGTAAACGCTCAGATCTACGGTAGCAAGCTTGAAACAATGAAAGCTTGCAAATATCAAGGCGATACGATTAACGAGGCGCAAAACGAACTAGATGGTGTTTGTGTATATGTTGGCAAAGACGAGGAACCAGACTTCACAATCAAATCTATCCAGACATTTTCGACACACAAGAACATTATGCTAGAAAGGAATGATAATCGTGGGAGTTGAAATCAAAGGACTGGAAAGCTTACATCGAAAAGCCAAAGCACTGCCTCAAATTTTAGATGATGCGATGTGGGATGCGACTTTTGAAATCACCGAGTTGATCAAACAAGCTGCCGAATTGCGGTTATCATCTAGCATGAAATATTCAAGTGGAGAATTATTGGGTAGTTTGAAGAACGAAGTCGTGATCAACGCACAAAACCAAATTGTTGGGCGTGTCTGGTCCGACAAGCAAGAAGCGCTATTTCGTGAAGTTGGTACTGGTCCTGTCGGTGAAGCTAGTCAAAAAGACTTACCAGAAGGATTTACACCAGTTTACTCGCAAACAGCATGGTTTATCCCAGCAAAAGATGTTGCTGTGGATTTGGAAGCTATATACGGTATTCCTCGTGTGACTGTTCAAGGTACAGACTTCTACATTACCAAAGGACAGCCAGCACGACCGTTCTTGTATCCTTCTTTAGTAGATTTGATCGGTGAAGCACCAGAAATCTACAAAGAGCATGTACAACGGAAGTTAAGGGAGTTGAAGTGATGGAACGAGTGAATATGAAGACAGTCACTGTTGAAGTATTACAAGCCGTCACTGACATCAAAAAGATTGCCACGGACTATCCTTCAACTTGGAATACATTCCCATTGGCTATTTATAGGACAGCCAATAAACCACATCAGATTGATTCGTTGGGTAATGAGTTACAAACAGATTGGACAATCACAGTTGAATTATACGGAGACAAAAGCCAGACCAGTATTGCTGAAAGTGTTTTAAGCACATTCGGTAGTATTGGTTTTTCTGGTACCGCTAAAGATGCTAACACGGCTGATCTAAAGCGAATCATCGTTGAAGTAACAGCTGTAGTTGATAATGTTACGAAATATGTTTACAAAAAATAGGAGGAATTACACATGGATTTTGCAGGACTATTATCAAAAGGTACCGTCTTAACCTACAAAGATGGTGCAACAACTAAAACTGTAGCAGCAGTTAAATCTATCCCGGCATTGGGCAGTGACCCAGAAAAAGTTGATGTTACACACTTGGGATCAGAAAAGAAAGCTTATATCAAAGGTATCGAAGATGTAGATAACTTTGAATTTGCGATCGTTTATCAAGGGGACAACTTCCGAGATGTCCATGCATTGGTTGAAACTGGCAAATCTGCGGCTTGGACGATCACATATCCAGACGGATTGAAAGCTGAATTCACTGGCGAGCCTTACTACAAATTTGATGGAGCTGAAGTTAACCAAGCGATTGGGTTTAACTTAGGTATCGTTGTAAGTGACGGTCCAGATATCACACCAGCTCCAGCAAAGTAATTAACCCCGAGTCGGTTTCTTTGTCACCTAAGACATCTACCGCAGTTGCGGGGACTGCATCAAATCGCCAACTTTCGGCAACTGTAGCACCAAGCAATGCTACCAATACGACAGTCGTATACACCATTGCACCAGCAACCGCAGGTTTAGGTGTATCGAATACTGGCAATATAACTTGGACAGCAAGCGTGCCAGCCGGAACGTATACAACAACAGTTACGACGAACTCAGGAAGTAAAAAAGATACACACGTTTTAACATTAACTGAACCACAAGAAGGTTAGTCGAAAGACTAGCCTTCTTATATTAGGAGGAAAACAATTATGTCAAAAAACAATATCGCACAATTTCCGCACACAACACCATTTGAATTAGGTAACTTAAACCTACAACTTCGGTTAGATGGTAAAGCAATTATTGCAATCGAAAAGAAACTAGATGAAGGAATCATGGGCCTGTTCGTTAAAAAACAAGGTGAAATTAAACTGCCGCCAGCAAATAGCTTGCTGATTGTTTTGCAAGGAGCAAATAAAACGAGCGGTGTTACTGAAAAAGCAATTATCGAAGCTTTTGAACAATATATTGAATCAGGCAAAACAACCATGGATCTATTTGGTGAAATCAATGACTTCTTGGATGAAGCGGGTTTTTTCGGAAAGAAAGAAACGGCGAACGAAGCGACCGATGGGGAATCTTTGGATCAGACGAACAGCGAAGACAGTCTTCTATAAAAAACTTCGATAATCTATCCGAAATGCTTGAATTCATGTACCCACAAGCGGTCGAATCAGGAATCCCTGCCACTGACTACTGGGGAATGACGCTTGAGGAAATTATGATACAAGTTCAAGCCAACAAGAAAATCAAGGAGGATGAGTTAAAAGAAAAAGCATTATTCGACTATTCTCAGCAAAGGTTAGCCGTTTTTGCATTCAATGATCCGAAGAAGTTTCCAAAATTTGAAGATGCTTATCCATTTCTCAAACAAATTGAACAAGCCGTTGAAGAAGCGAAAACGGAGGAAGAAACAAAGCAAGAAGCTATGCAGCGTGAGCAAGAAATGTTCTTGGCCCAAGCGCAGGCTATCAAAGCAACAAGAGAAAGAAGAAAACTCATAGAAGAAAGGTAGGTGAGAAAGCATGGAATTAGAAACACTTGAAGTCTTGTTAGATATCAATACTGCTCGAGTTGAGCAATCCCTAGAGAGTGTATTGCCAAAAATTGAGGGTGCAATGAGTCGAATCCAACAAATGTCCGGTAACTCAATGGATCGCACAGAAAAAAATATGGATATTGAAAAAGGCGCTAGCAATTTCACGAAACAACTAGAAAAAATGAATCAAGCACTTGAAAAGACATTAGCAAACTTCGAGCGATCGACAAAGCAATCGTCTGAAGCTGCTGGCGACAACTTCGCAACCGGGGTGCGCAAAGCACGTCCGAAGGTTACCAAGGAAATAGATGCGATGGTGAATGAGATCAACGCTAAAATGGGACAAGCGAAAGCAGCACAAGAAAAGGTTGCTTATCTGAAATCGCAAAGGCAAACGGCATCCAGTCAAGGAGATACAGGGAAAGTCGTTAAATACGATGAACAAATCGCTCGAGCGCAAGCTCAGATGACAAAATTTCAAGATCAGGCAAAAGGCATGGGTAATACAATCAAGCGTGAATTAGATGCTGTACCGTCTTCCTTGGAAAGTATAACAAAAGGCATGAGCCAAAACGAAGCCCAAATTGAAGCGATGCGAAAACGAATTCGGACGTTGAAGGCGGAGTACAACGATCAACGTGTGCCAACTGGCAGCTTTACATCTGGATTCAAGAATTATGAAGATACTCCTCAATCACTGAAAACGTCTGGAGAGATTCAAAAACAATCAATCAAGATGAATAAGCTTATAAGTGACAATGATCGTTTGCAAAAGGAATACGCACAAACAGAAGACAGAGCAGATGCGTTGAGAAAGGCTCTGCAACGAGTTAACTCTGCTTTGGGACAATCATCCATTCAAACGGGCAACGCTTCTAGCGGCGCTAGTATGACAGGCACAGGACTGAAGCAATCTGAGCGGGCTGTTTCTAAATATGGCGGTGTATTCAACCGCATGTCCAATGCTGTTTCACACGGATTCGGGAGCGTCGGAAATGGCTTAAGGAACTCTCTTGGATTTATTGGAAAGTTCGGAAGTCTATTTTCTAGTAATTCCAACAAAGTTACAGCTGGAACAAATCGAATGACAGGAAGCACGAATGCTTTTGGTCAGTCAATGAAATATCTGTTACCTTCATTGGTTGTTTATCAGCTGTTAGGTGGCGCAATTACCAAACTAGCTAGCGGTATGATGTCAGCGTTGAAAACGAACGATCAATTCAGCGCCTCGTTGAATCAGATTAAAGTCAATCTTATGACGGCATTCTATCCAATATACACGGCAATCTTACCAGCGTTGAATGCGCTAATGAGCACAGTAGCCCAACTCACGGGGCAGCTTGCCTCATTTATTGCAATGTTATTCGGGACAACCTATGATGCAGCAAAACAAGGCGCTAGTGGATTGTATGACAATATCCAAGCGCTAAACGATACTGGGTCTTCTGCAAATAAAGCCAATGAGAAAGTGAAAAAACTACAAAAATCTCTCATGGGATTTGACCAAATCAACAAGCTAACGATGGATACGGATGATGAAAAGAAGGAAGATTCCACAACTCTTGGCATTGATTTTGGTTCAGCGACAGGCACTTATTCAACGCCTAAATGGATGAAAGACATCCAAAAATTATTGAAGGATTTCTTCAAGCCTTTCCAAGATGCATGGAAAAATCAAGGACAACGAGTGATCGATGCTTGGAAGTATGCATTAGGTGAGGTAATGGGTTTGGCTTCTGCTATCGGCAAGTCATTTATGGAAGTTTGGACAAACGGAACGGGTCAATTATTCATTGAGAATATCCTGATTTTATTAGCAGATGTACTTGGCATAATTGGTGATATTGCTGGTGCGTTCAGACGTGCATGGGAAGATGATGGGCGAGGAACAAGGCTGATTCAATCGTTCTTTGATATGTGGAATCGAATTCTTGAATTACTTCATGAAATTGCTGTTGCTTTTCGAAACGCCTGGAACGATGGTCGTGGAGAAAGTATAGCTGCCAATATTCTTGAAATCTATACGAATATCTTCAATACGATTGGCAACATTGCTGAGCAACTTAAAAAGGCGTGGAAAGAAGGAAGAGTTGGAGAATCAATCTTCGGAACGATACTCGATGCAGTAGATGATTTGTTAGGTAATATCAACAGTATGACCAAAGCCACAGAAGAATGGGCAAAAAAACTTGATTTCACGCCATTACTTAAAGCGATAGATGGATTATTCAAATCGATTCGTCCTATCCTGAAAAATGTTGGCGATGGACTTGAGTGGTTGTATAAAAACGTTCTACTACCTTTGGCAAGCTTTTTCATTGAAGACTATGTGCCTAAGTATTTTGATATGTTCTCAGCAGCATTGAAGGTCTTGAACCAAGTGATTGAGATTTTCAAACCAATCTTTAAATGGTTCTGGGACGTCGTTATTGTTCCTCTTACTCAAGTGGCTAAATTCCTGATTATTGGGCAAATTGAACTTTTGACAAAAGGGTTAGAATTTCTTGCTGGTGTGTTAGAAAAAGTTGCTAACGCAGTTAAGAATCCTAAAAAAGCGATTGGTGAACTTAAAGATGTTATCGATGATCGCTTTGGCAAAATAATGAAGACTGTTTCAGATACTTGGGGTAATGTCCAAAAATGGACCAGTGACACTTGGAATAATGCTAAGAAAACAGTTACTGAGAAAGCTTCTGGTATCTGGAATAATGTTAGCGGTCGATGGAGTGACATCAAAAAGAATACAAAGGAAACTTGGGATACTTTTTCCACAGATGTATCAAACAAAGCAAGAACAGCAAAAGATAATGCGTCAAACCGATTACAAGAACTTCGGAATAACGTTTCTGATCGATGGAATAATGTCAAAAATAATACAGTTGATAAATGGAATGAAATTCGTGATAAGGTTTCAACTTCGGCTAATTCAGCTAAAGAAAAAGCAAGTACTGCATTTAGTAATTTAAAAACGAGTATGGGAAGCTCATTTGATACTATGAAAACAAACGCTTCTGAAGCTTTCGGAAAGATTACCGGTTGGGCTAATGAACTAGGAGAAAAAATAGGGAAAGGTCTTGGCAATGGCGCTAAGAAAGTTAAAGAAGGAGCAGGTAAAATTTTCAATGGTATGGTCGGAGTTATCGGAAAAGGTGTCAATGGAGTCATCAGCGGTATCAACTGGGTACTAAGTAAAGTCGGAGCAGGAGACAGCGCTCTGAAGAAATGGACCATTCCTACTTATGCTAAAGGTACCGGCTATCATCCGGGCGGACCTGCTTTAGTAAATGATGGGTTAGGATCTAATTATCAAGAAGCTTACCGGACACCTGATGGACGTACTGGTATCTTTCCGGCGCAAAGAAATCTGATGGTTAACCTTCCAAAAGGAACATCCGTCTTAAGTGGTCCAAAGACTGCTGCAATGTATGGTGTACCAGCCTATGCAAATGGTATAGGCGAATGGTTAAAAGAGAAATGGGATGGCGCAAAAGAAATTGCATCGGATATTTGGTCGTATGCATCAAATCCTAAGAAACTTTTGAATTCAGCAATTTCTAAATTCGTTAACTTGAAAGGTGCAGTTGAACCGGCTCTATCAATGGCGAAAGGTTCCGTTGGTACGATCGCAGAAGGTTCTTATGAATGGTTTAAATCGAAGTTCGATGCAGGATATGAAGCACAAAATAGTTCGTTTGATGGATCAATGGGGAGTTGGGGTGTATACAAATACCTATATGATATCGCAAGAAAAACCGTCGATCGATATCCTGGTATGAGAATCACTTCTGGGTTTAGACCAGGTGATCCACATTCCCACGGAAAGCATCAAGCAATTGACGTTGCGTATCCAGCAAGTATGAACGGATCTTCGAAATACTTTGCTCCAGCAAACTGGGTGTTTGATAACTTTGCTTCAAAAGTAGCTTACGTAATCACTCAAGGTAAAGTTCGAGACCGAAAAGGAATGTCTGGTACTGGATCGAGCGGAAGTTGGGTAAGATGGCCGCAGAATGACCACTACGATCATTTGCATATCAACGGCTCACTCGGAGCAAGCGATATAGACAAGAATGCTTCGTTTGGTGCATCTGGAGGTGCAGCAGTTGCTGGTCAGTATGGTTCATCAGTAGAAAGATGGCGATCGACTGTCAATAGCGCATTGAACAAACTAGGCATTTACTCACTAGCCAATGCAAATCGCACGCTTTACCAAATGAAGACTGAATCAAATGGTAACCCTAACGCCATCAATAATTGGGATATCAACGCTAAGAACGGAACCCCTTCTAAAGGATTGATGCAGGTCATTGATCCAACATTTAGAGCTTATGCAAGAAGCCCGTACAACAAGAATATTTGGGATCCTATGTCGAATATTTTGGCTTCTATGAGATATGCACTCAGTCGTTACGGGTCGCTTGCGTCAGCGTACAGAGGTGTGGGCTATGAGAATGGCGGACTAGTTACTCAAGACGGTTTATATCGTATGGGAGAAGGCAATAAGAAAGAGATGGTCATTCCACTTGAAAAACCGCAACGTGCTGCTGAATTGATTCAACAAGCTGTTGAGTATCTTGGGCTTGATATGTTCAACTCAAGCATAATGTTGCCAGAAATGTTCCAAACACCAACATTCACACCGTCAAATAGTACGTTTAGTAACAATAACCAAATGAATTATGAAGGTGGCGGCATGAAAGACTTCACTTCATCTATGGTAACAACATTGATGAATGCCATTTCCGCAATGGGTGCAACACCAACACAAGCACCAAATGGAGATATTGTCATTAATATTGGCGGTAAAGAATTCGGTCGTATTGCAGTAAAAGAAATCAACAAATACCATCAGCAGCTTGGTTATACAGAATTAAACATTTAGGAGGATTGATCTGATGGCTGGATATTTAAAAATTAATGGAGTTACGATCAAGACTCCTAAAAAGTTTACTGCAGGCATACAAGCAGTTGATGGTGATTCTGGTCGTAATGCGAAAGGCGATATGACTCGTGATTATATCACTACAAAACGAAAAATGGACCTTGAATGGGGTGCCTTAACGGATGCGGAGATTTCACCAATTTTAAAAGCGGTGATGTCTCCTTTTTTTGAAGTCACTTATCCCGATCCGATGGAAGGCGGCATTATTACGAAAACATTTTATGTCGGCGATCGATCAGCTCCAGCATATTCCTGGCATGACAAATTGCCCAAATGGGAAGGGCTAACGATGAGTTTTATTGAAAGGTAGGTGAGGTAATTTTGTTAGTCACAACAGATGACGTAATAGCAGCTTGGTTAAGTCCCTCAAGACAGCTATCTATTAGAGTAAAAATGAATGACGTTACGTATGGGAGTGAGGATATTACCTCACTCTCTTTTGATTCTGGCAGTATTTCGGGTGAAGTTTTCCAAATTGGATCAACCCCCCTGAATTCAGTTCAGATAGTTTTTCCGACAATTATAGAAGCAGTGAAAGAAGATTTAGAAATTGAACCAGAGTTGGGGATTTTAATTAATGGTGAATATCAGTTCACTAAATTAGGTAATTTTTTTATAACGGACTTTGAGCGTGATAGAAACAGTAATAAGACTACGATTACTGCAAATGACAAAATGATTTACATGGAAGGAATATATGAATCAAAATTAACCTATCCTAAGCCATATCGGGAAGTTGCGTTAGAAATAGCCAATTTAGCAGGTGTTGAAATCGATCAAGCATCCTTTGCCTCGCTTGGAACTGAGTGGGTTCAGAAACCTGTAGGATATACATTTCGCCAAGCAATCGGTTTGATTGCTCAGTTTGAAGGCGGTTTTGCAAGTTTTAACCGCAAGGGTGAATTAACAATAAAAAGACTAGCACCCACAAACTTTGAAATCACTCCAGACTCATATATGTTAAAGGGATTTACTAAAAATGAGAACAGTTATCGAATTGGTGGCATCACGGTAAAAACTGGTGAAGAAGAAACGGATGTCATTCGCGTTGGTTCTACCAATGGATCACAAGTTGAGCTTGAGAATAAAGTGATGACTCAAACACATTTGAACCAAATGTGGAAACTAGTCAAGACACTTAATTATTTTCCTTACGAATTGAAGTGGCGTGGAAGTCCCATTTTGGAAGCAGGAGACTGGATCTATATTGTTGATAAAGACGGTACTAGATATTCTGTCCCTAATCTGTCGTACAATATCACCTTTAATGGTGGAATGTCTTCAGAATCAAAAGCAAATACCAATTCAAGTTCACAGGCAACTTATAGATACCGTGGTCCTTTAAATCAACGAGTGGATTATGTTGAATCTCTTCTAAGTGCCAATAAATGGAACAGCAATTACTACGATCAAACAGAGCCTATAGATCCAAAAGAAGGCGATATTTGGTTTAAGCCAAGTGGTGTAGATACTGAAATTTGGGTATATGAGAAAAATAGTTCTGGAGAATTGGATTGGGTGTTTAAAGTATCCACTGCAACAGATCCTGATTTGGTGAAAGAAATCGAACAGGCAAAACAAGCCGGAGAAAATGCTCAAGAAGCCGCTGATCAAGCAAAAGCTGATGCACAGTCTGCACAGGCTAAAGCCGATAAAATCCAGATTGATGTCAATGGGCTTGTTTCTGATGTTACTACGATCAATGGGACAGTTAATTCTATTAGTAGTAAAGCTAACGAAGCCTATAATAAGGCGAATGCTGTCGAAAGTAGAACAGCAACGCTTGAAACCTCAGTCACTGGTTTAACTGGAAGGATCACGGATGTTGAATCGACTGCCACAAGTACAACGAAGAAACTGAATGAATTGGTAGTAACAGTCGATGGCCAAAAACAAACAATAGCAACTGTGACGTCAACAGCAAACAGCGCTTTGAGTAAGGCGAATGTTCTGGAATCCACCGTTGATGGTGTTAAGCAGACGTTGACAAGTGTGGAAGAATGGCAGAATGATTTCTATATTGGAGCTAGAAACTGGGTTAGTGAATCTGAGGCTCCAAAATTCAGAGCATATCAAAGTGCTGTTATTACCTATACAACAGTTTCAGTACCTGAGTGGAATGCAACGAATGCAGTTCGACATGTAGTAACTGGTGGTACTGGAACTATCTGTGGTACACTCCCAGGTAATATAATTACGTATGTTAAAGACAATACTGATTATGTTCACTCTATGTATGTAAAAAATAATGGCGATAAACGAGTAACTTTTAATAATAATCTAAGTCAATCAGTTGTTGTTGAACCTGGTGAGACTAAAAGAATTGTTATGAAAGCTCACCATAATGTGAATTTAGCAGCAATGCAATTTGTATTATATCGACCAGTTAATACTGATTCATTAGATTTCACAGTATGGCGTGCACAAATCGAAGAAGGAGTTGCACTATCAGACTGGTCTCCAGCACCTGAAGATAAAGCTCAAACAACAAAAGTCAATCAAATTGAGTCAACAGTTGAGGGAACTATTCAAACCGTAGCTAGTGTCAAGAACACCGCCGATTCAGCCCTTACTAAAGCAACGCAAGTCGAAACAACTGCGAATGGCCTGAAAACAACTATTTCTAGCGTTGAGACAACGGCCAATTCTGCTTTGACTAAAGCGACACAAGTTGAAGCAACGGCTAATGGATTGACCTCTACTGTATCCGAAATGAATACTACCGCTGTGAATACGGATTGGAAAGGCAGAGTGGCAGGAGCGTTACAACTATCAGCGGATCCCACATTCCTTAAAGGATCAAATAACCTAATCCCGTACAACAACACTGCGGGAGGTTCGGTTGTTCTTACACGCCAGAATATACCATTATCTTCAGGTGGAACTCAACCCACTGGCAGTGCCTATCGAATGATGATAGAAACAAAAGGCCCTTCAAGTCCAGCACTTGGTGGATTCTATTATCGGCTAGATGCACGTGTAAATGCTCAGTTCATAATTAGATTTATAGCAAATATCCCAAATGGTAGAACTCTGTATCATGCACATAATCAAATAGGTGATGGCAGTTCAGTTCGTTGGTTAACGCCTAGACAAGGTACTGGAACATGGTCTGAGTATGCTTATTTAGTACAGTGTGGTACTGGTGGAACATTTAGTACGTTTGGATTCCAGTATATTCAATCAGTTGCTGGTGATAATCCTACGCCTGAAGCTCCATTCCGATGGTATGTTGCAAAATTTGAAGTGTTTGATATTACTAATTCTAACCAATCACAGATTACTCAGTTGTCTGACACCATTAACTTAAAAGTATCAAAAGATGATGTAGTAAATCAAATAAATATCTCGACAGATGGTGTTTTGATTGCAGGTAACAAAGTCCAAATTACTGGCCAAACGTATATTGAAGATGGTGTTATCGGTAGAGCGCAGATAGCAAATCTCGCAGTTAGCACTGCACAGATTGCAGATGCAGCGATTACTGATGCTAAAATCGGTAGTCTTTCAGCGACTAAGATTACCACAGGAACGCTTAATGCAGCGAATGTGAACATTATCAACTTGAATGCGAATAGTATTGTGTCGGGCACTTTAAATGCAATTGATTTGACTGGTGGGAAAATCACTCAGTCGGATTCCGGTGAATATAGTATGGAACTTTTAAAAGGAAGCATCTACTTTAGAAGAAGCACAAACGAATTAGCTAGAATTCAGCCTATTTATATTTCGAAAGAACCTGTGGGATTAGCTATTGTACAGATGCCAGGAGAGGTATTTTCAATAAATACCGGCTCAGCAACTGATACAACTTCTATGCCAATCTTTCAAATTCCAGATACGTCTTCAAGAACGAATATGGAGTGGAAAATGTATGGTTTGGGGAATGTGGACGCCATAGTAAATTTCAACAACACAGTAAACGCAAAACTTAGATTTGTTAGTACGAATACCGTGGAAGCAAAAAGAATTGTTACAGGTAACAAAGATAGTTATGTCATGCAAATGGATGGGAATAACTATTTATCTATAGAAGGAGAATACGGAGTTCGGATAAAACATAATCAAAGTGGAACACTATATACACCAATTGAAGCAAGATACAACAATACAAAAATTGCAACGACCACTACTATTAATTTGAACGTCACATCGGGTGCGAACATGACTTTGAAAACTGATCGATTGGAGCTAAACAATGGCGGAGATAGTTATTATTCTAACGCACCTGCAGGTGTAACACTAGGAATGGATAGTACGCCAAGAATTTGGAGTATGGCCATTTATAATCGAACATATTCTAGTGCGTCAAATATGTTTATCACAAGTGCTGGAACTATAGGTCGGTCAACATCTGCAAGAAAGTATAAAGAAGATATTCAAGTGGCCGAGGAAGTCATTTCTAAAGCAAAACGACTTTTGTCTATTTTGCCTTCTTCTTGGTACGACAAAGCTGAGATTGCTCGTGGGGGCAAAGCGCAAAGGTATTATGGGTTTGTGGCTGATGATTTTGATTTAAAAGGATTAAAGGAAGTTGTTTTGTATGGCTCTTCTGGTCAAGTAGAGGGTTTAGCTTATGATCGTTTAACCATGTATCAAAATGTTATCCTTAGTGATCACGAGCGAGAAATTCAGTCTCTAAAAAACGAAGTCGATCAATTAAAAAACAAAGTAATAGAGTTAGAGGCTGCATAGCTTTTAGCTCTTATTTTATGGAGGAATTCAAATGAAAATCACATTGAAGAACAACGAGTTAGCGCCAGCAATCAATTTCTTAGAAGGTATGACTCTCAAAGCAAATAAGGACAGTCGTCATCGTACAAAATTAGTTAAGCGGATTAGAGAAGCGTTCAAAGAATTGTCAGATGAAGAAAAGGTGCTCATGGAAAAATTCAGTTTGTTGGATGAAAATGGGCAACTAAAAGATGGCGAGGATCAGGATGCGAAAGATGTAGCTGGATTTAACAAGGAACAAGCGATCCTCATGGAGGAAGAAGTTGTTATTGAAGGCGGCATGTATGCCCGAAATTTTGACGAAATTCCTCGAATCTTGGATGATTACGATGGCATGCTATCAGGAAAAGATGCAGAAGTTTATGATCGATTACTTGATGAATTTGAAAAAAAGGATACTGAGTAATCAGTGTCCTTATTAAATAAAAAATATTGGAGGAAACTATCATGGCATTAGAAGTAAAGAAAGCAATTAGTATTACTGGAGATTCGAGAATAAACGGTCAGCGTGTAATTTATTTTTCGGCAACTGTAACGACAGATTCAGCTGGCAATACGAATATCAATCAACAGATTGAGAATCAAGATTTGTATCGACAAAATCGCGTAGAATGCCGCAAGGATGTCGAAGATTTCCAAGATAAGGTTTGGACAGTTGAAGATGATTTATTACAAGAAGTTGAGGGGCAAGCGTAAGCTTGCTCCTTTTCCTTTTAGAAAGCAGGTGGCATATGTGGAAAGTGTTGGCTTTAAAGTGGGATAGTTTGATTTTGTCACTAGTGTCTATAATATATGGAGTTCAACTTCTGTTGTATCCAAATATTCTTCAGAGCTATAAAGTTTATCGTTTGATAGATGGGATGTTTGATCAGAAATTAATCAGTTTAACATTCGTTATTCTGGGATTAATGAAGTTGCTCGGTGTGGTATTGAACAAAAAAGTTCTCAAACGATTTTCACTGACAACTTTATCATTTTTATGGATGGTTTTTGCTATCTCATTCTTAATTAGTCCGCCAGCAAATACTGTTTGGATATTCTCTTTAGCGATGGCGCTTTTAGCGTTTGGAATCGCTCTGAAAGAGGGTTAGATATGACAGAGCAAATGTGGATAGTTATATTGCCTTCGTTAGTAACTGGATTAATTACCTATGCGGCTACTAAGACTACGAATAAAACGAACTTAGCTGAAACGAATATCAAAAATGCAACTCAGCTTTATCAGAAGTACGAAGAACTAAATAAAGGATTGGAAGCGAAAGTTGATCGTTTAGAACACCAAATTGAAATCATGAAAACCAAGTACGAAAAAGAAATAGCATTTTATCAATCTGAAGTTGAAAGACTAGAGGATGAAAACGAAGAATTGACAACGAAACTAATAAATACAGAGAAAGAATTACGAAATTTGAAAGGTGGAATTTAAATGGATTTATCAGTAGTAACAGAAAACTTTGTACCAGTGATTGTAATTGCATGTTTAGTCGTTGGCTATATTATTAAGAACACGCCAGTTTTAACTAATAAGGTAAATGATTATATCCCATTGATCGTCGGAGTACTAGGCGCAGTATTAGGGCTTCTAATGAACGGTCTAACGGTTGAATCTATTGTTTATGGTGCAGTTAGTGGGCTAGCGTCTACAGGGTTGCATCAAACATTTACCAGGATTATCAATCAAGGAGTGGCTGAATAAGCCGCTCTTTTTATTTTAGAAAGGATGATTTAAATGAGTTTTATTAAGTACGAGTATATCAATATGAACAATTTTTCTCGCCCAGGTATCAGGAACAGCGGTATTAAAGGCATCATCATGCATTATACTGCAAACAATGGTGGCACAGCCCGAAACCATAAAACATATTTTAATAATTTGAGTAGTGTCTATGCTTCGGCTCAATTGTTCGTTGATGATATTGAAGCAATCTGCATTATTCCGTTGAATGAAGTTGCTTATCATGCGAATGACATCCAAAAATATGTAAGTGGCCAACCGTACTATCCACTTAGAAGTATCTTAGGAAATGCTAACTACTCCACGATTGGGGTTGAAATGTGTTTGGATAAAAATGGAAAGATCACCGAAAAAACTTTTCAAAACACTGTTAAGGCTGTTAAAGAATTGATCGCTATCTATCCTAATATTACAAGAGAAAAGATTTGGCGGCACTTTGACGTAACAGGCAAGAATTGTCCGGCTCCTTGGGTAGCAATGCCAAGCGAATTAGAACGATTTAAAGATGCAGTCTTTGGCTCGAATGGGAATTCTAGTAATAACAATACTTCATCAGAAAAGCCAAGCACGCCAGCTAGTAAGCCAAGTTATATTACCTTATCAGTAGATGGCAAGTTTGGTCCAGCCACTGCAAGACGGTTGCAACAATATTTTGGGACCACACAAGACGGTGTCATCAGTCATCAGTATAAGCAGAAATTTAATCAAAATATTTATGCCGCACAATTTGATCAAACACTGAGAGGATCTAATGTAATACGTGCTTTGCAGAAATTGTTAGGAGTCTCTCAAGATGGATTAATGGGTCAAGCTACAATCAAAGCTTTACAAAAGCGATTGGGTACTACGCAAGATGGTATTATCAGTCCAGTTTCAAATGTGATATCTGCATTGCAAAAAGCATTGAATACTAACAAATTACCTTAGAACTATTTTGTATATATTTGCAAACCATTGATAGGAGTTGTCAGCATGACTAATGAAACTAGGGCACACATTCGCAGTATATTATGGCAATATAAAAAAATCGAAAAAACGTTTAAAGAGTTCTCGGATATTATTGCAACTGATAGAAATCCTTATATGGAGTACCCATTAGGTGAAGAAAATCCAAGTTGGACAATGAATCAAATTTTATTTTACAAATCCTTTTTGAGGGTAGTTAATGGTGTCTTAGAAGATTCAACACTTGATGTTAGAGATATATTTTACGTGAAGTATTACAACGGCCATTCTAAGAAATGTATAGCGGTTGTATCTGCGGAAACTTTTCTAAGCGAATCTACTATAAAGAGAAGGGATGCTGAATTTATTAATGAAATTGCAAAAAGGTTAGGCTGGTTATCGGTTTGACCTCTTTTGATTCATACTTCGATTTATACTGTAAGTGGAGATAGGGAACATGTTTCGAACTCGTGGACGCACGAAATATATTTCCAAAGGAGGCTTTAAATTTGGGTAGTATAAATAATATGATTCAGTGGTTTAAAGACCGAGAAGGTAAAGTAAACTATAGCCAAGATGGACGTTTGGGACCTAGTAGTTATGACTGTAGTTCCGCAGTGTATTTCGCTTTGATTGCTGGTGGATTTATCCCAGTGGGAAGTATGGGGTGGACCGGATCGTTACACGATACAACTTTACCGCCTATCGCAAAAAAAATTTCACGAGCGGAATGTCGCAGAGGTGACATTTTCTTATCAAAGTATTGGGCAAATGATGGGCATACGGGAGTCTTTTTAGATAACGGTACAATCATTCATTGCAATGCATATGATGATAACATTCGAACAACTGTAGCAGATGGACGAATGGGCCCAGCACCAACTGAATATTATAGATTGAATAATGTAGATGATGAAAATATGCCAGATACAGAAAGCGAGGAAATGTTAATGTGGGTATTTTACCAAGCAAACAAAAATGTACCAGTTCGTTGGTTCAATGGAGAGCATGCATATGCTATCGGTCACGCCGATGAGATGAAAGCAATTCAGCAAATTTACAAAGCGAATACAGGTAAAGATGTTCCTTTTTTGACAAATTGGACTGATGCAACTCCTTATCATAATCGTTTGGCCAATGTCTTGAATCGAACACCTGATTTCTAAATCGTCAGGAGGAGGAGAAAGTATGGCTAATGAAAATATGAAACTATCTCAGAATGGTTTTGAGTTAATCAAAGGCTTCGAAGGATTAAGGTTGACTGCGTACCAAGATTCTGTTGGTGTTTGGACAATAGGATATGGTCATACACAAGGTGTATATGCTGGAATGACTATTACTTTAGAACAAGCAAACAATTTTCTGAAGCAGGATATAGACAACCATTTACCCGGTATTTATAAATACGTTACGGTAGAGTTGAACCAAAACCAGTTTGATGCACTAGCAAGTTTTCACTTTAATTTAGGTGTAAATATTTTACAGGGTTCTACACTGTTATCCTATATTAATGCAAAAAATTGGCAAGCAGCAGCTAACGAAATGAAAAAATATGTAAATGGAAATGGTTCTGTTATACCGGGGCTTGTGACACGAAGACAACTTGAAACTGATTTATTTTTAACACCAGTAAATGACAATACAGTAAATGAAAGTGAGGAAATATTGATGTGGGTATTTTATCAAGCAAATAAAAATGCGCCTGTGCGTTGGTTTAATGGTCAGCATGCATATGCAATTGGACACGAAGATGAAATGAGAGCAATTCGCCAAGTGTATCATGCGAATACAGGAAAAGAAGTCCCATTCTTGACAAACTGGACAGACGCCGCGCCTTATTATAACCGTCTAGCAAATGTTTTGAATCGTAAGCCGGATTATTAATAACTGATTCGTTACAGATAAAAAGCTCCTTACTCAAATTAGAGTAGGGAGCTTATTTATTATTTTGATAGTAATTTAGCTTGTGTTAAATTGAATTATACCTTAGACTTTATCGTGCAACATGCATTAATTTAAGAAGAGTACTGGCACAGGAAACTTGGGGAAGTTTTTCTGGACTGCGACCAGTACTCTTCGTCTTTATTTTATCATTGTTCTTACTTAATAGATATTATTGTTCAGAAAGTCGTCTAAAAAAGCCAGATATTTTTCAGGAAATTATAATTATATATTCATGACGTATTTGGAATGCTCCTTACTCAATTAGAGTAGGGGGCTTTTTTAATCTACGAATATTATATAGGGAATAAAATGAATCAAGTACATAAATTATTTAACATATGATTTAAATAATTAAACAAGATTAGGCGTAACTATTGATTAAGCAAATTTAGAATGATATATTTAACTTGTGGATGAAGCAGACGTAAATTTAAATGTTACGTTTCTTTATTGTATAATTTGGTGACCAATGTTAAGTTAACCAGATCTTAAGGAGGGTTATTATGGCTACTATAGTAAAAGATAGTAAAGTTGTCATGAGAAGTTCTGAATATGAAAAATTCATGAATAAAGTATATCAAAATGATGGTCAAAGACAGCGATCAAAAAATGCAACTGCAACAGCTAAAAGAATTGAGAATATAAAAAATCTGATAATTATTGGTTAATGGTATGTGTGAAAAAGAGACTAGTTCAGATTTCATAAAAGAAAGTACTTTAGTGAAAATAACAAATTTGGATGAGAAAAAACTTGAAGCTTTGAGTGAGTTTGATTGCGGAGAAAAATCTATTAATGAATACTTAGTTAATGATGCTCTTGAAGATTCTCGTTTAGGTATAACTAAAACTTGGTTATACTATGATGAAGGGGATCTGAAAGGGTATTTTAGTTTGACTACTGACAAGATGACTATAATCAAAGCATCCAAAGCAAGAAAAAAGATGCATGTCAAAATGAATTATAAGGGTATTCCCAGCATACAAATACATCATTTTGCAATCGATAAAAGATTCCAGAAGAATAAAGAAGAAAAAAATGGGCAACATCTTATGGATATCGTTCTTTATTTTATAAAGTACAATATATTATGCCATACAGGAGCTTGTCTTATAACAGTATTTAGTTTAAAAAGTGCTGTTGGCTTTTATAAAAAAATGGGTTTTGAGAAGACGGGCGATAGTAGAGATCAAATTAACAGCGCTATGGGCTTTTTCACTTCCGATTTATACTAGCTTTATCCCCCTTGCCATCTAAGCAAGGGGGATATTATCTTATTTTTTGTTTTTATTTTAGAAAAGGTGATGTGCTTTATTAATTGCTTCAAATTCAATCATAATCTTCGTTTTACCAAGAACACTATATTTCTTCACAACAAACTGTTTCCTATCATTAAACTCACCAGCAACCACAACTTGCATTCCCTCATCAACATCGGCCAAGAAGCTCAAACTATGCGTCGTAATCAAACAATTCATTCCATCAATCGAGAACCGCACCAAAGGGGTCTTGCTCATCTTCAACACACGTATCTTTGATACATAGCCCTTCATTCATTTCATAACAATCGCCTCCATAAGCTTGTACATAATAGCGACAATCCGTTTTACCTATAGTGACAGCAACATAAAACTCGATACATTTTGATCCGTATAAAGCTTCCTGAGATTCAGAAATCGAATTCGGAAATTCATTTATAAACTCAGAGAAGGATAGGTAATCCTGCTCATATTGACTGATTATGTTCATATCAGTTACCGCCGGGCTTATATTTTATATTCGGATCGTATTTTCGGAGAATTTTGTCTTGAGTCCTGACGTGATCGAACAGATAATTTTCACCGTCTATTTTAAATACAAAAGCCAACTCTTCAGAATAATGACTATAGCTGATGGGTACAGTAAAATAGGGTTTCCCGAAGTTCTCCATCGTCCGAACAAACTGATCGTAAAGTAAGTGTGCTGGACCCATTCTTTCTATAAACTCGTAGTAATATCTTTCTAATGCATAGGTCCGTTGGTGCGCAAGTGGTATTTGCATATCAATCACTCCTATTCCATTTCAACTTCTGCTAAGGATTCGGATAGTGTATCAAATAAATTTTCCTTTTCCATGAACCTTAGCCAGTCATTGTATGGATCCAAGGCCCTGCTATTAGGAGCTTTGTCCATCCTTTTAACAGACTGATAGATATTTTTTGCAGCTTGATCCCACATACCCTCGATTGCTCTGTTTAATTTTTTATCGTTCCACTTAGCCTTTCCAGACCGTAATTTATTTTTGGCGCTTTGGAAGTCCTCGGCTTTTTGCATAAATACTTCGTAACCAGATAGACGGTTTTCCAAAAGGTTTTTAAAATCATTATATTTCATTTTGACCACTCCTCTTGTTTATTTCATCTTCAGTATACGAACGTTTGTTCGTTTTGTAAAGGGCTTAAATAAAGAATAGGGGGCAAAAAAGGGGCAAAATAACTTTATTAGTTCGAACTAGTTGATTTATTTTTATAATTGAAATTGTTAAAAAGGCTGTTATATAGGCATTTTTATATTAGTGTAAATGAGTGTGTCAGACAACCTTAGATGGGCGGCATGATGTAAGCAAGCCTTGAGAACTCCTCTTTTGAGGGGTTCTTTTTTTGTGCGATCAAAAAATACTTCAACACAGAAAAAGAAAAAACCTTTCTTCTTAGTATTCTAAGCACCAAAGAATTGGTTCATTGCTTGAATCAAAGGAGAAAGGATTGGTAGGTATGAGCTATCTATTTGTCTTGTAAAGGCAGCGAGTTTTGTAAGGAACGTCAATCACAACCGTTCCCAAAATCCCTGCGCAAAACCAGTAATAAATTCGTAGAGAACCGGCAGTATCACCGAAACACATAAGACGACAAAGACCATTTTCTGAACATCTGTTAATTGTTTGAGGAAATGGTTTTTTGTGAATAATAAATACGCGATACAGATAACGGCAAGCAGCTGCAATAGATCAAATAAAATGGACAAGAAAATCACCTTTTCTGATTAGATTGAATGGACGATAGAATGATAGATTCTCTCAACATAGAGCAAAGGGTTGAATGATATGGTTCTGAGAAAACGTGAAGATCAACGTTTATAAAGAAACGGTATTTCGACGCCAAAGAATGCGAAGATCCCGCTTAAAAGAAAGTAAGTCAATAAGCCTAGATAAAAAAGGACTTTCCAATTCAATTTCTTTTTCATTCGATCCACTCCTTTTGGGTATCATAGCATAAAAAAACGATAATATAAATAAATAATCTAAAGATGCAAATTTGCATTTTTAAGCAAGTGTAAGCTCTCTCAAGCTACATTTTCGCTATCTTGAAAAACCTGAGCTAAAATAGAAAGAGGAACAAAATCATGGCTCACTTTGATTTTTTTAATGAACAACGAGTCGAAAGAAGGAGACATTTCTTTGAAAAAACCATGGATAAAACGCAAAAAGAAACAAAACGAAAATGAATTATTAACGGAACAGTCCGTTCAAGTCGAGCAAAGTCAAACGGGAGAGGAGCTGCAAGAAGAAGCGGAGTTTACTTCTTTTTTTGCGGATGTCATGATGCGAATGCCGAAAAAATCGGCTGCCCTTGTGATGAAAGGTTATGACGGATCAAAAGCCCAAGCGGAAAAAGTGTTAGCGAAAAGCAAGGATCAATTTGATCAGGTGTTTGAGGAGTTTTTGGTTGGCGTAGATGATGAAACACGAAAAAAAGCCCACCGCACGATCCATGCGGCTTCTTTGACGGCGGCGATCATCGGCTGTTCACCGATTCCCTTTTCAGATGCAGTGTTACTTGTGCCAGTTCAGATGACAATGATGGCCCGTTTGTATCGTATTTTTGGGCGAACATGGCGTGAAGGGTTAGCGAAAAGTATCTCGAAAGAGCTAGTCGTTGTGAGTTTTGGTCGCAGTGCCGTTGGCAATATCTTGAAATTTGTCCCAGCAGTCGGCACCGTTGCTGGAGCTGCAATCAATGCCAGTGTGGCTAGCGGTATTACCGAAGCATTAGGCTGGGTGACTGTCAAGATGCTGAATGATGGGGAAGATGTGTTTGAGCAAGTGATGTCCTTTAAAGGCCAATTTCACACGCTGTTCAATGCGTTGAAAGTTGGCAAGAAATCCAAGTAGGTCAAAAAGAAGAACGAAGCAGGTCCATCAAAAGACGACTTGCTTTTGTTGCTTCTTTTTCTTCACAGCAAAAAAATACTTTTTAAGGAGTGAGTAAAATGAAACAACGAGTGACACGGGAAGAAGTCAAAGAACGGTTGGTCACCGATGCGTATTTTCAAAAAGGTCGTTCTGCTTTGAAGACCCGCCAAACGATTTTGACGATTCTTGCTTGGCTGATGGTCTTGGTTCCTTTTGTCTGGCTGGCCATCCCGCTGACTTTACCGAATCTGGCGGATCGGATCGCCTTTCGGACATATCTTGAAGAAGCAGTGACTTTTGATTTTTTGGCGTTGTTCTTAGGAATTTCGTTTTTGGTCTTGGTTCTGACGTTTACTTTATTGACCTTGAGGAACAACCGCCGCTTCAAACGATTGTTGCAAAAGCAATCGATGCATGACGAAGTTGCCTTAGAAAAACGTAAAGAAGTATTAGAAGCTTTTTACGAAGAACGCTTCGGAACCAAAGAAGAGCGTCACGCTGCCAAGTACTATGCCGTTGCTCCTGAGCAAAACATTGGAGAAACGGAGATCCAAGAACTTTTCCGTAGAAATGGGGTGGGCTGATGGTTGTCAATTTTGATACTGGGTTTCCGTGGTTGGATACATTTTTAACGGTCGTTTTAATGATTCTGTTCACGTATCCGATATTAGGAGGTTTTGCTTGGTTCATCGGGGTGATCTGCAATCGTTTTTTGTTCCGCTATCGTCAATTAGAGTGGATACCAATCCCCGAAGAGATCGAGCCGATGATCACCATTATGGTACCGGCTCACAATGAAGAAGTCGTAATTGAAGACACGATTCATTACTTAATGAACAATCTAAACTACAGCAACTATGAGGTGTTGGTGACGGATGATGGCTCAACGGATCAAACTCCTGTGATACTAGATCGATTGATGGAACAGTACCCGAATCTAAGGGTTTTGCGCATCGAAAAAAACCAAGGGAAAGCCCATGCTTTTAATATTGGTGTAGGGTTTGCTAAAGGGGAATTGATTTTGAGCAACGACGCAGATACGGTCCCTGAACCTGATGCATTGTGGAAATATCTCAATTATTTCATCCGCCAAGATTCCATCAATATCTCTGCTATTACGGCGAATATGGACGTTCAAAATCGCACAACCATCGTCGGAAAGTCACAAACTGTTGAGTTTTCAAGTATCGTAGGAATTATCAAACGAACCCAGCAAGCCGTTTTCGGCGTCATCTATGCCTATAGCGGTGCCAACACGATGTATCGTAGAGCTGCATTGATGGATGTTGGTCTTTTTCGACAAAATCGTGCCACGGAAGATATCAGTATTGCCTGGGACCATCAATTCCATGGTTGGTTGTCCTTATTTGCGTCACGAGTGATGTTTTTCATGGAGGTACCAGAAACCCTCAAGATGCTCTATCGGCAACGGAAACGTTGGGCGAAAGGCGGGACGGAAGTGTGGTTGACCAATTTTAAAAAAGTTTTCTTACACCCTTTTGAAAATATCGGACGAACCGCCATGTTTGTGGATCAGTCCTTAAGTATTATCTGGTCATTCTTTTTCTGGTTGTCTTCGGCTTTGTTTGTTTTTTATCTGATTTATTATGGGGCAACTGGGAATTACGAGCGGATCTACCATATGTTTACGATGGCCTTTCTCTTCGTGTGTTTTGAGATGATTGCAGGGGTCATGCAGCTATTTACCAGCCTTTTGGCGGATGACAACCGCAGCAAGCTGAAGTATTTCCGCTTTGCCCCTTTTTACATGCTGTTTTACTGGATGATTAATGCCATAACGATCGTCACTACCTTTATTCCAGCCGTCAAAACCATCCTTGGCTACGGTAGCGGCGTTTGGGTCAGTCCCGAGCGAACGGCGAAAAAAACCGAAGAATCTTAACGAGTTCACCTTTCCTAGACAATAAAAACAAGTCTGAGTTTTCTTCAGGCTTGTTTTTTTGCCATTAAGGTTCAGAAAGATAGTAAATCTCACGATTTTGGTAAGGATAACGAGTTTGCGAAAATTCGAAGGGCCGCCCGTCGGAGAGACGAGCAACTTGTTCTAATTCTAAGATCGGATCATTGGGATCGACTTCTAAATATTTGATATCATAGGAATCTGCTTTGTCGGCACGGATTTTACGTATGGCGGGACCTATTTTGAGGTGTAAGGAATCAGTGATATATCGATAGATCGAGTGTTCAAGGATCGCCATATCAATATCGGGAATGGTTTTGATGGGCATGATCGTGTACTCTAATTCAAAGGGTTCGTTATCAACATAGCGCAGTCTTACGATATCATAAACAGGTTCGTTTTCTCGCAAGGACAAGTAATCCATTTCGTTGGCTTCTGGGAAGCGAACATTGAAACTAATGATTTTACTTTGCACTTTATGCCGCCCGCCATATCGGTTGACTAAACCGATATACTCATTGATCTGTCCTTGGTAGGTTGCTGAATTGACATAGGTGCCATGACCTCTTTTGGTGGAAATCAGGCCTTCTTGCTTCAGTTGATTTAGCGCTTTTTGGATCGTCATTCGCGAGGTTTGAAATCGTTTGGCTAACGCAGTTTGTTCCGGTAATTTTGATAAAGCTGGAAAAACACCTTCATAAATGTTCGTCCGCAACTGATCAACGATCTCTTTGTATTTTGTCATAGTCATCACTCCTTATGTAAAGTAATTCATGGACTTGAGTTTTGTTTGAAGGGGATAAAAACAAGGTATATCATTAAAGAATCAACTGAAATTCATATGTACAGAAAAAGCTTTACATGTGTTCTCGAAAAATTTACATGCCGATTTCACCTAATTATAATAGGTTTTGTAAGCGAATACAAATGATGGAGGAATCAATATGACGACATTTTATTGGGGAAACAGTGTCAGCAGTATGCAGACAGAAGGTGGATGGAATGAAGGTGGTAAAAGCTTATCCGTTTATGATATACGGGAAGCTTCGGAACAGGCTAGCGATTGGCATGTAGCAAATGATAACTATCATGCGTATACAGAAGATTTTGATTATATGAAAGATTTGGGGATGAACATGTATCGTTTTCAAATTTCTTGGTCAAGGGTCGTTCACGATGGAGATGGTGCCTTTAATGAAGAAGGGATCGCCTATTACGATCGTTTTATTGATGATCTGTTAGCTCGAGGAATCGAACCTATGATTTGTTTGTACCATTTTGATATGCCCCTACATCTGGCGAAAACCTATAACGGTTTCATCAGTAAAGAAGTGAAGGACGCATTCATTCGCTTTGGAAAAGAAATGGTGGATCGTTTTGCGGATAAAGTCCATTATTGGTTAACCTTTAACGAACAAAATCTTTTCCACCAAGATCATGGTTTTAAGATCAGCGGCTATTTAGAAGGGGAAGAAACAACAGAAGAATTGTATCAAATTTTCCACAATGTCATGGTTTGCCATGCAGAGATCTGTAACTATCTTCATGAAACAACAAATGCGAAGATTGGCGGCATGCTGGCGTATTCTGAAGCGTATCCAGCGACTTGTCGTCCACAAGACATCAAAGCAGCAAGAGAGTTTGATGAATTTGCGAATTTTACTTTATTAGATTGCTATGCGCACGGCAAGTATTCGGCAGCACAAGACCGATACGTGAAAAATCATCAACTCAATATGAATATTTTACCTGGGGAATTAGAAGCGATCGCAGCGCAGAAAAATGATTACATTGCCTTTAGCTATTATGCTTCTTCTACCTTGAACGCTGAAAAAATCCCTGAAGGAACGCCGCCAAATCGGTACATGACTTTTGGAAAACAAGACAATCCGTATATTGAAACGACGGAATGGAATTGGCAAATTGATCCGCTCGGCTTCCGTGATGTCTTAAATAAAGTCTATCAGCGGTACCGCTTGCCAGTGTTTCCGATTGAAAACGGAATTGGTGTCAGAGAGCATTGGAATGGCAACGAACCGATTCAAGATGATTACCGGATTGCCTACCATCAAGAGCATATTCGAGCGATGTTTGCAGCGATGGTGGAAGATGGAGTGGTCTGTCTTGGTTATCTTGGCTGGGGGCTGATCGACATTTTGAGCTCTCAAGGTGATATGGAGAAACGATACGGACTTGTGTATGTCAATCGTGGCAACCATGAGTTGCGAGATATGAAACGTGTGCCGAAAAAATCGTATGAATGGTTCAAAGAAGTGATCAAAACGAATGGTAGTACGATCTATACAAACCCATATGCAGAATAGGAGGAACAGAAAATGGCAGCAGAAAAGCGCACGTTTTTAGATAAATTTACAGAGTTTTCGGTCCGTCTCGGCAATCAGGTTCATCTCAAAAGTCTTCGTGATGCGTTTGCGACCTTAATGCCTGCCTTTATTATCGCGGGGATCGCTGTGTTGTTTAATAATGTCTTCTTTCCGTGGTTCTTAGAAGGGGCTGCCTTGGCGCGAATACAAGTGTTTGGCAATTCCATCACCAATGGAACATTGAATATCGCCGGTTTGCTGATTGCTCCGATGATCGCCTACTTTCTTTGTCGCAACAAAAATAATCCAAGCGCTATCAATGCAACTTTTGTGGCAACGACTTGCTTAGTGGTCATGTTGGCGATGGCTCATGCCGTGATGCCAGAAGGCGCTCAAGCAGAAGTAACCATCAGTGGTGTGATGCTGTTTGACGATGTCGGGACCAAAGGGATGTTTTCTGGCATCATTTGTGGGTTAGTTGCCACGGAATTATTTATTCGACTGTCAGAAAACAAGCACTTAAAAATCAATTTAGGGGATCAAGTTCCTCCTGCCGTCAGCAAATCCTTCAGCACGTTGATCCCTGCTATTTTAGTGATTTCTTTCTTTGCCTTAGTTGCGACCGTGCTAGCAGCCTTTGATACCGATCTGATTCAAATCATTTCCACAGTGATCCAAGAACCACTGCGTTTATTGAACACATCGATTTTTGGGTTCTTGATCATCTATTCAACGGGCAACTTTCTGTTTACTTTAGGCATTCACCAAACCGTCATCAATGGCACCTTATTAGATCCATTGCTGTTAGTCAATATGAATGAAAACATGCAAGCCGTGCAAGAAGGCGCTACGCCACCCAATATCTTAAATTCAGCATTCGTGACGGTTTTCGCACAACTAGGCGGGACTGGATTTACGATCAGCTTGATCATTGCAGTGCTCTTATTCGTCCGCAATTACCAACCTTTTCGGGATGTCGTCAATCTATCCCTAGCTCCGGGTATTTTTAATATCAATGAGCCAATCATCTTTGGTTTACCGATCGTCTTCAATTTACCCATGATCATTCCCTTCGTTGCAAGTCCAATTGTGGCGACGTTGATTGGCTACTTTGCTACCGCAGTAGGATTCATTGAGCCACTTTCTGTGATGGTTCCTTGGACGACACCACCAATTCTTAGTGCATTGTTGGCATCAAAAGGGGATTTTAAAGTTGTTTTGGTTCAAGTGATCATCATCGTCGTCTGTGTAGCAATCTATTTTCCATTTTTAAAAATCGCTCAACGGGTTGCAATCAAATCTGCTGAATTGGAGCGGGCAGAATAAAAAAAGGGAATCCTATATTATAGTGACCTACAAAAGTTAGATCAAAATTCTAACGTTTTGGGGTCACTATTTTTTGAGGTGATTTTTTTACTAAGTTTCTATTTTGAATTTTAATTAAATGGTATACTATCCCAAAAGGAGCGACTATGAAACTATCAGAAATGCAAAAAGCGATTTATCAAAACAAGATTGATCACCAATTCAATGTCACCAATATTGAAAAAGAGTTTTTGGCTTTATATGGTGAAATAGGGGAGGCCTTTGATGCCTATCGGAAGCAACAAGAGGTAGGAGAAGAATTGGCGGATGTGGCGATTTATCTTCTTGGGTTAGCAGAAATCCTTTCCATTGATCTTGAAGCAGAGATTCATAAAAAAATGGCCGTCAACCAAAAGCGCCGTTATATCAGTTATGGCAATGGCTATGCAAAACGAATCGATGATTGATACACGCACAAAAATTAGTGGATTCTTCGAGTATAGGCTCGACCGAAATAGAAAGGGAAGCAGGAGATAGGATGGAAAAGAACGTAAGCATGCGTGAATTAACAACGGCAGATTTAGCAGAAGTCGTGGACCACTATATTGCTGTATTTTCAGCAGAACCATGGAATGACCAATTGACAGTGCCGCAAATCACCGACTATGTATCATCAATGATGGCAATGAATACTTTTATTGGTTATCGACTAACAAACCGAGCATCGAATGAATTGATTGGTCTTTCATTAGGCTTTATCAAGCCCTGGTATCAAGGAAAAGAGTATGTGGTCGACACCTTTTTAATTACAGGCAAGCACCAAGGAAAGGGCTTGGGTTCCACTTTCTTAGAAATGATCAAAGAGGATCTGCTCAAGAAAGAGATTCCAACGATCCTGTTAGATACCGAAGAAAGTATGCCCGCAGCGGATTTTTACAAAAAGAATGGCTTTAAACCGTTACCAGATAATGTGAGCTATTATTTATCTCTAGATTAATTCAAGCATGTCAATAACTAAAAAGTCTGCAAAAAAATCGCAGGCTTTTTAGTTATGCACAGTTTCAACAGGTTTATCCACAATATATTGTAGGAACGTGTTTTCGCCTACTAAATATTGTGTTTAAGACCCGTTGGAATAAGAAACTGTCGCTTCTTTTGAGGAAGAGTTTCCCTTTATTGCATTGATGGTAGTCATTCGGTGATTTTCAAGGTGAATTGACAATGGTTGAGATAGAAAGTATCATAGCCTGCTTTTTTTTCGATTACAATAAAGACGAGACTCGCCACCCTTCGGCGAAGCCTCGTCTTTTTACAGATCAACAAAAAAAGAAAACGCAGGATTCTACGCTTTCTTTTTCTGTTCTTCTTTTTTCTGTTCTTCTTTTTTCTTGTCTGTGGTCGGTACGGAATCTAGGGCTTTTTTGAAAATCTCTTCTTTTTTCGTTTTGTAGTTATGTTGTCGTTCAGCATAAACTTTTTCTTTCGTCTTTGTTTTCATACTCGGTCACCTCTTCCTTTTTTTTAGTATAGCATAATTTCACAAACTTGTGCAAATTCTTGGTTTTCTCCTTGGTATTATAAACTTTCGTATGAAATACATTGTGAAAATATTTCTTTCGGTAGAAGTGAGGGACTTCTCTATCAAAAAATTCGTATCCAGTTGGAAGCGATGTAACAGGATTTCATCATAGCGTCGATCACACTGGTAAAAGAAGCATTCTTTTTGAAAAAAACTTTTTTCACAGAACCCCGTGTGTAAAAAAGGAATGATAAATGGGTGATTTTAGTATCGATTTTTGAAAAAGGGGATCAGGAAAGAAATGTTATTCAAATAACAGTCTTGATTTTCAAAAAGTGGGTTTGTTTGTAAAAAAAATCCTGTTTTTATTCGCGAATTAAAATAACGTTGAATGAAATAGCATTTTTTTGTTGTTTATAGAAATCTTTGTAAATATAGTGCCAACGGTCAGCGTCAAAGCGAAAGTGATTAAAAAGAATAACGCAGGAAAATAAATGACACGTTTTATTAAACGCAAATTAAAAAAATACAAAACGAAAACAATATCAAAAAATATTAATTTTTGTTAAAATGGGGTACAGGGGGTGTTTTATTGGAATCTCGGAAAATCAAACGGAAGCGTTTAGTGAAACAAAAACGGTCCCTTTTCGTACAAAAAGGATTGGGTATCACAGCAGCGTTAGCATCAACATCAGGTGTCTTTACGTCTCTTGCTCATGCGACCGAAACGACGAACGCTTCGTCATCAACCAACACAACTGCTACTCTTGCCAGATCGTCAGCTGAAACGGCGATCAATCGACAATTTAAAACAACAGCTTCACTGAATGTTCGTTCAAATGCTTCAACAAGTGCCTCTATCGTAAGTGGTGTAAGAGCAAATACAACAATCACTGCGGTGGCTCAAAAGAACGGTACCTCAGTGAATGGCAATACAATATGGTATAAGCTATCAACAGGCGGCTGGATCTCAGGGGCTTATGTGAAGAGCACCTCAGGCTCTTCTTCTGCCAATACAGGCTCGTCCAATTCGTCGTCTTCTTCATCGGAAAAAGCAATTTCGAAATCAGTGAAAACGACTACTGCATTGAACGTCCGTTCAAATGCAACGACAAGTTCTAGTGTCGTACGCGGTTTGAGCAGTAATGCGACAGTACAGGTCGTTGCACAAAAGAGTGGGACATCGGTGAATGGCACGACCACTTGGTACAAATTGTCCACAGGCGGTTGGATCACGGCAGCCTATGTCAAAGATGTTTCCAGTAGCTCCACAGGCAATAGTTCTTCTGGCGGCAATACAAGTGTTTCTGCAGAAACGGCTATCACCAAGAACGTGAAAACAACAGCGGCATTAAATGTTCGTTCGAGTGCGTCAACAAGCGGCAGTGTCGTTGGCAGCCTAAGCAACAGCACGACGGTGAAGGTCGTTGCCCAGAAAAATGGCACATCCGTTGGCGGCACCAATGTTTGGTACAAAGTATCGACTGGTGGCTGGATCACAGCGGCATATGTGCGTGACGTCACGTCTAGTTCTGGAAATACAAGTAATAACAATAATTCAAACACAGGTTCAAACAATACTGGTTCATCAAACGGCTCAAGCAATGCGAGTGAGCAAGCCATCAATAAGACGTTCCAAACAACCACTGGGATGAATGTGCGCTCAAATGCATCGACTTCTGCAAGTGTGGTCAGCAGTTTGGGCAGTAATGCGACCTTCAAAGCAGTGGCTCAAAAACAAGGCACGTCAGTCAATGGCAATACCACTTGGTATAAGTTATCAACTGGTGGCTGGGTATCTGCAGCATATGTCAAAGAAGTCAGTGCGACGACTCCTGGCAACAATAACAACGCAGGCAATACTAATGTTCCGATGAGCGTGAACGGAGCAGCGATCGTTGCAGAAGCTAGAAAACATATCGGCACTCCTTATCAATGGGGAGGCAAAGGACCAGATGTATTCGACTGTTCTGGGTTTACACGCTACGTCTTCTTAAAAGTGACGGGCAAAAACATCGGTGATTGGACAGTCCCACAAGAAAGCGCAGGGACGATCATTCCTGTCTCGCAAGCACAAGCTGGCGACTTGCTGTTCTGGGGTCAAAAAGGGAATACCTACCATGTAGCGATCGCTACAAGTAATACAAGCTATATCCATGCGCCAAGCACGGGTTATACAGTCACCGAAGCACAATCAGGCTTTTCGACTGCTAGCTTCGCTCTACGCGTGAAATAAATATTTTATTGAAAAGGCAAAGGGTTTGTCCTTTGTTAGAAACGCCCCTAAGAAAGCTGCAATCAGTTTTCTTAGGGGCGCTTTTTGTGCTGGGCGCAGATCTTCTAAAAGGTGGGACTTTGCCCTTGTTTTTTTGACAAAAAGGCCGATTTGTCAAAATCACTTGATTTTACTAGTACAAATTTTTGTCAAAAAAAATAGTTACTGATACCATAAAAACGTACCAATATTAGGAGGGATCTACATGAGATATACGAACGGAAATTACGAAGCTTTTGCAAGAAGCAGAAAACCGAAAGATGTCGAAAAGAAAGAAGCCTATATTGTTGGTGGGGGATTAGCAGGACTTGCTGCGGCAGTCTTCTTGATCCGTGACGGCCATATGGCGGGTGAGAAAATCCACGTCCTTGAAGAACTTTCTTTATCAGGCGGTTCATTAGACGGAAAATTCATTCCCCATGATGGATTTGTGACCCGCGGCGGTCGAGAAATGGAAAATCATTTTGAGTGTCTGTGGGATCTATTTCGCTCAATTCCGTCTTTGGAGGTGGAAGATGCTTCGGTGTTAGATGAGTTTTACTGGTTGGATCACGATGATCCAAATTCGTCTAACTGTCGGATCATCCACAATCGCGGCCAACGAGCAGCAGATGATGGAGAATTTACCTTGTCTGCTACAGCACAAAAAGAATTGACTCAATTATTTATGACTTCAGAAGATCAATTGATCGGAAAAAAAATCGAAGATGTTTTTGGCGAAGAATTCTTTGAATCCAATTTTTGGCTATACTGGTGTACGATGTTCGCCTTTGAAAAATGGCATTCGGCGATTGAAATGCGACGCTATGTGTTGCGTTTTGTGCATCATATCGATGGCTTGCCTGATTTTACCGCGTTAAAATTTACCCGTTACAACCAATATGAGTCATTGGTCAAACCACTACTTGCTTATTTGGAAGAACAAGGAGTCGACTTCCAATATGAATGCACAGTCAGCAATATCGATGTTCGGATCGTGGGCGAGGAAAAAGTTGCTCAAAAACTTGTGCTAGAAAAAGCGGGGGCAATCGAAGAAATTCCTTTGTCAGAAGATGACTTGGTCTTTGTTACCAACGGATCGATCACTGAAAGTTCCACGCAAGGGGACCATTATACTCCAGCGCCTATCTCAAAAGCACCTGGTGGTAGCTGGCGTTTATGGAAAAACTTGGCGGCGCAATCGCCTGAGTTTGGTCATCCAGAAGTCTTTTATGAAAACTTACCTGAAGAAAGCTGGTTTGTTTCGGCAACTGTCACTTGGCAAAATTTTGATGTTGAACCTTATTTAGAAAAATTGACCCATCGCAAGTTGCGAACAGGCAGAATCGTCACTGGCGGGATCGTCACCATCAAAGATTCCAATTGGATGATGAGCTTTGCGACCCATCGCCAACCGCACTTTAAAGAACAAAAAGACCAACAAACGATCACATGGGTGTATGGATTGTTGTCAAATACGCCAGGAAACTACATCAAAAAACCAATTGAACAATGTTCGGGACAAGAAATCGTGCAAGAACTGCTTTACCATTTAGGCGTGCCGGAAGCAGAAATCCAACGCATTTCAAAAGAATCAAGTGTGGCAGTTCCGGTTTACATGCCGTTTATCACTTCCTACTTCATGCTGCGTGAGCCAGGGGATCGGCCATTGGTTATTCCAAATGGCTCCAAAAATTTAGCTTTTATCGGTAATTTCGCAGAGACTGAAAGAGACACTGTTTTTACAACAGAGTATTCCGTTCGGACTGCAATGGAGGCTGTTTATCAGCTATTAGATGTGGAACGCGGGGTACCAGAAGTGTTTGCTTCCGCTTATGATCTGCGTACCTTGGCCAAAGCTGTCTATTATCTGACCGATAAGAAAAAAATCACGGAAATGGAGCTACCATTTATCGAACGGAAACTATTGGAAGGATTCGTTAAGAAAACCGAACATACCTACATTGGCGATCTGTTGAAAGAAAACCATTTGATTTAATTAAAACACAACGACGGCGAGGCGAAAGAAACTGCTCGTGGTCGTTGCGTTTTTTCATTTACTTTTTAGTGTTGTTTAGACGAATCCTTATTCCTCAGATAAAATCCGTACTTGGATCTCTGTCAAATAAGCTTGCTCGTTGCTAAGGGTCGTTTCATGGATCGATCGTTCATAGAAGTAGTCATCGATTTGCCATTGGTGCGCTGCAATCAGCTGCTTGAGTTTTTGATAGAACTGCTTCAATCCTTCGTCATCCCCCTGATAAATGGTGGTTAAATAGCAACCTGCTGGTTTCACGAAGGAAGCTCGTTGTGGTTCTTCTTGCCGCACATAAACGTAGTCGATGTCCTGCGTATTGTCTTTGTTCGTCCGAATCATAAAACCGTATTCGTTATTCGAGAAAAGATAAGGCTGTGCCATCAAAAGGTCGTAGGCTTGGGTGATCATCTCTGGGATGCTGCTGCCGTTTAATCTAGGACTAAGGGAGAAATACTCCTCTGGCTGTTCCTTCAAGGTGAAGGGGGAAGTTTTTTCTGCAGCCAGACGCAAGTCCGCTGCTTTTCGTTCGATGATTTTTTGGATGTTGGACAACTGCTGAATTTTTTCATCGATGGTTTGCCGCTTGGCTTCCAATAAGTTTCTCATGGTCTCGGCATCCCCCTGCAACGCTGTTTGAATCTCTTTTAAGGGCATCGATAATTCTTTCAATGACAGGATCAATCCGAGATCCAAAAGTTGATCAAGGGAATAATACCGGTACCCGTTCTCGTCTTTGCTGTTTGGTTGAAATAGCCCAATCTCGTCATAATAGTGGAGTGTCCGAGGATTGATTCGCGCTAAGCGTGCCATTTCCGATACTTTTAATTTGGTTTTCATGGCGCTCCTCCTTGACTTTACAGTTACTGTAAACTTTATACTAAAGATAGTCAACTACTGGGAGGAAGATAGAATGAATAAACAAGTAACATATCGACCATTTAAACGAGAAGATCTGCCTGCGCTTGTGCAAGTAATTATTGATAGCTGGAACTACGACAAGCAATTTGACCAGAAGACCGCCAAACACTTTGCTCATGTCTTTTTGTGTTATGAACTTGCCCGTGCTACCTATTCACGTGTGGCTCTTTTAAATGGTGAAGCTGTCGGTATCTTATTAGCAGACAGTAAAAGAGGGAAGAAGCTTCATCCAATGCGCTATTGGGGGAAAACGATGTGGCATGCTGGCTGCTTAATGATTTCTAATCAAGGGAGAAACACGCTGCTGCATTATGCCAAAGAGGTGGCTGAGTTAAATCAAGCGATGTTGAAAGACTTACAAATTCCTTTTCAGACCGAAGTTGGTTTGTTTGCCGTTAGTCCCAAAACACAAGGATTGGGTGTAGGCAAGCAACTCTTTACTTCCTTCTTAGCGATGGTCCAGCATGATAAAACAGCTCCGTTTTTCCTTTATACCGATACCACTTGTAATTACGGTTTTTATGAGCATATGGGCTTGAAGCGGGCAGCTGCTGTGAAACGCTGGATCAAAAAGCCGATCAAGAAGGAAATCGAGTTTTATATCTATACTTCCTAAGAGTGCAGCGATGCACTCTTTTTTTCATTGGCTAGTATGGTAAACTGGAAGCAAAGAAGGACAAGAAAGCTGTTTTAGTTTTATGGAAACGGCGCTTGTTTTGGTCGAAAGCGATGGATCAATTCGCTTTCGTAAAAAGGATGGGAATGGGGAAGGATGGTTTATTTGGAAAAAAAGCAGATTGGGTTTATTTTAAGTGATATCGATGGGACGATCTTGGATCATAAACATCAAATCGATCCGGTTTTGATTGAAGAAATCAAACGGTTGAAGCAGCAAGCGATTCCTTTTGTTTTGGCTTCCGCTCGCTCCCCGAAAGGAATGCTACCGATAGCTGAAGAATTAGAGATAGAAGACTGGCCCTTGGCTTGCTACAACGGTGCCCTGATTGGACGGTACGATCATACGGGTACGCTTGTACCAATATTTAGTCATGAGGTCAAAAAAGCAGAAGCAAAGACTTTGGTTGCTCGCATCAAAGCTGATTTTCCTGCCGTTTCCATCAATGTCTACTCTGGTGATCAGTGGTATTGCGAAAGAGTGGATCAGTGGGCACAGGCAGAAGCGGCGATTACCAAAGAGACCCCTTTGGAAACTTCATTGGAACAACTGTTGGCACAAGAAGCTTTTGAGGTACATAAGTTTCTTTTGATCGGCACAACGGCAGAAATCCAAGCGCTTCATGCTGCCTGCCAGAACGCTGACTTTTTAGAAAGCGCCTTTTATTTATCCAAAGAGAATTATTTGGAAGTCACTCATCAAGCTGTGGGAAAAGATAAGGCGCTAAATGAATTAGCGGCCTATTTCCAAGTGCCGCTGGCGCAAACCTTAGCGATCGGCGATAATTTTAATGACCTGCCAATGATTGCTTCAGCCGGTATCGGTGTTGCGATGGAGAATGCGCCCGATTTGGTCAAAGCAAAAGCTGATTTTGTGACGGCTAGCAATACAGACCATGGGGTTGCTGATGCATTGCGGCGATTTGTCACAGAATAAATAAAAAAACTAGGTTTTTTGAACAAATTGATTGACTTTCATTTCTACTCTCCTTAAACTTTTAGCTATACCTAAAAAGGTAAGTGTTTGTTGGAAAGAAGGAGAAAAATGAATAAGAAGATCGAGAAGACATTGACCAAATTTGCCGAGCCGTTGGGGCTCTCAGTTGATACTTCCACCGGGGTGATTTATGGAACGTATCATAGTTATAAACTTTTTTTAGTTCAAGAGAATAACAATAGTTATTCTCTTGTGGCTCATTTTTCCCTTAGCAAAGAGGGGGAACTTCCGAACCAAGAAGAAGTCAAAGAAGTTTTAAGTGAGTCAAAAGAGATCACCGACTGTGTGATCCAAGGATATCAAGTTGCCTATACATTACGCGGAGCGATGACTGCAGGGAAAACTGTGGACAAGATCCGTACTGCGTTGGACCAATTGACGAATTTCTTGAAGACGAAAGCTTACCAAAATGCTTGTACCTTCTGCGGAACGATCACTGAGCCGGTTTCGCTGTATGCTATTAGCGGCACTCCCGTCATTGCGTGTGAAGCTTGCTTTAAGAAACAACAAGAAGCGGTCCTTGCACAAGAACGGGAAAAAGGGCAGAAAAAAGAAAATTGGCTAGCTGGAACAGTGGGCGCGTTTCTTGGTTCACTGATTGGTGCCGGCGCAATTATTTTATTAGGACAACTGGGATATGTAGCTGCATTGTCTGGAATCGCAATGGCGATCTGTGCCATCAAAGGGTATGAATTATTAGGTGGAAAACTCAGTACAAAAGGTATTATTAGTAGTATCATCGTCATGATCATTATGGTCTATGTCGGGAATCGTATCGACTGGTCGATCAGTGTAGCGAATTATTACACAGACGTTGATGTCTTCTACGCTTTCCGTATTTTACCTGATTTGATTCGTGAAGGGTATTTGGAAGCGAGTCAATATTACGGGAACTTAGGTCTGGTCTATCTCTTTACGGCGATTGGGGCTATTCCAACTATTATCGCTGCGGTACGAGAGGGGAAAGTGACGCGTCAAAGCTATAAAATGGAGTAATCCACTTTTCTATCCAAAGATAAAAAAACGCAAAGCGCGATCTCTTTCGCTTTGTGTTTTTTGTTTTTGTGTCATAAATAATAACATGCAGTGTTAACATAAAAAATAAATAATAATAAAATGAGAAAAATAGCTTGCTTTTATAATTAATATTTATTAAAATCTTATTTACATTCAGAGTTTTGTAATAATTCTGAAAATTTTGGATTTTCATAAGGGGTAGGTAAGATGAAGAAAAAATGGGGATATGGTGTCATCGCTGTTTGTGGAATCGTATTAGCAGGTTGCTCAACAGGAGGGACATCAAGTACAGGTGAAAGTTCAAGTGGTAGTGGGACAGCAGCTGCCGAACAAATTTTTAATGTTGTGGTTCAACAAGAAATGCCTAGTGCTGATCTATCCTTAGCCACCGATACGATCAGTTTCAGTGCTTTAAATAATGTGTATGAAGGGTTGTACCGCTTAGATGCTGATAGTAAGCCCGAACCAGCAGGTGCCGCCGAATTAGCGGAAGTCAGTGAAGATGGTCTGACCTATAAATTGAAATTACGTGAAGATGCCAAATGGTCAAATGGAGAACCAGTAACAGCAGCGGATTATGTCTTTGGCTGGCAACGCACCGTAAGTGCGGAAACAGGTTCTGAATATGCGTACTTATTTGCGCCCGTAACCAATGCCGAAGCGATAACAGCAGGTGAAAAAGATGCCTCAGAATTGGGGATCAAAGCAGTCAGCGACTATGAATTAGAAATCACGCTGACGACACCTACGCCATACTTCCAATACTTATTGGCATTTCCATCCTTCTTCCCACAAAGCCAAGCAGTCGTAGAAGACAACGGCGATCAATATGCTTCAACAAGCGACAATGCCGTTTACAATGGACCGTTTGTGTTAGCTGGCTTTGATGGTCCAGGAACCGATACAGAATGGTCATATGAAAAGAACGACCAATATTGGGATAAAGATACGGTGAAACTTGATACGATCAATGTCAGTGTCGTAAAAGAATCATCGACCTCTTTGAATCTATTCCAGGATGGGCAAGCGGACGACGTCATCTTAACAGGAGAATTGGCGCAGCAAATGGCCAATGATGAAGCGTTTGTGTCAGAACCATTAGCCCGTACTTCCTATATCGAGTTGAATCAGCGAGAAGAAGATTCGCCATTTCGCAATGAGGATCTGCGTAAAGCAATCTCTTATGCCATCGATCGTGATGCATTAGTGACATCGATTTTAGGTGATGGTTCATTGGCTTCCACAGGATTGATACCAAAAGGAATGACCTTTAACCCAACTGATAATACTGATTTTGTCGATGAAGCGGAAAGTGTCATTGAATACGATCAAGAAAAAGCCAAAGAACATTGGGAAAAAGCCAAAGAGGCTTTGGGAATCGATTCTTTAAGTTTTGAAATTTTGGCCTCTGACACAGACTCAACCAAAAAAGCCATTGAATATATTCAAAGTGCGATTCAAGATACGCTTGATGGGGTGAAAGTTAGCCTAAGTCCAGTACCTTTCTCCGTTCGCCTTGATCGTTCAAACTCAGGTGATTTTGATGTCGTTATGGGTGGCTGGGGTGCTGACTATGCGGATGCCAGCAGTTTTACAGATCTATTTGTAACCGATAATTCATACAACCGAGGTCGTTGGACAAGCGATGAGTACGATGCAGCAGTGAAATCATCTGCCACGACAAATGCTGGCAATCCAGATGCCCGCTGGCAAGATTTGTTGGATGCAGAGAAAATCATCATGGATCAACAAGGGGTTATCCCTGTGTACCAAAACGTTGAAGCTCATTTACGTGCACCAAAAGTAAAAGGGGTCGTTTCTCACGGTGCCGGTGCGCAATACGATTACAAGTGGGCAGTTATTGAAGAATAAGCGCCTAAAGAAGAAGCTGGTTTTGCGTAAGCAAGCCAGTTTTTTTCTTGTGCTTTGTTCTTACTTACACAATGTTAGTAATGAGAGCGGATGCAATTGTTTATAAAAAAACAAAAAAAAGTTGACAAGGATCAATGATCAACTTGTCAACCTCGTTTTTTCTTCATCTATTTCACAGAAATCCAGTGAAAGATTATTCGCTAACTGTTACGTCGCCTGTTACAGAAGCGCCATCTTCGTCAAGTGTTGCTGAATCTTGGAATTCTTTTGAAGTGAATGTTACGTTACCTTCAACTTTTGCACCGTTCAATACAAAGCCGTTTGCATTCACTTCAACGTCACCTTTGATTACACCGTGAACGATGTTGAAGTTTTCTGAGTTAACGATCAATTTAGGAACAGTTACTGTGTACTCAGCTGTTACGTTGCGGTCTTCATCTTGTGAGTACAATGCAAATTTACGGTAGATATCAGCTGAGTCATCGCCTTTATCATGGAATTCGCCATCAACGGTTACATCGTTATCAAATGTCATGTCAGCAGTTACAGCAACGATCCAGTTACCATCTGCACCCAATGCTTTTTCAATGACTGAAGTTTGGTCACTGATAGAAGCAGTTGAAACAACATCATCTGATGATTCAGTTGATGCAGCAGTTGAAGCTGCTGTTGATGATGAGCTTGCAGCTGTGTCGTTATCTGAACTACATGCAGCTAAAAGAGTGCCTCCCATAAGCAATGATGCAGCGATTAAAGTGATTTTAGTTTTTTTCATGTTTCCTTCTCCTTTGTATTCCCATAGTTTTCTTAAAAACAAAATGATTATACCATACCGAAGTGAAGTTTGTGAAACAAAAAACATAAATGAGGAGAAATTTAATAAATATCAGCCTAGGATTAAAAAAATTTCAAAGAAACTAGGAATAAATGCGTGACGCTTACGAATGAATGAGACATCTCATTCACAAAGAACCCTCCATTATGGAGGAAATGCACTTCTTCTATAATGGAGGGTCATTACTACATTCGCTTTCGATCAGTCAACTGCTTGAACTTCGATACGATCAAATCCATGATGAACTGATACATAAAGGCATGGGTTTGGAAATGGGTTTGATGAGGGAAGATGATGGCTTCTTGGACAAAGGGAAGTTCCGAGATCTGTGGGTTGGCGGTGATCACAATGACTTTGGCTTTGGTTCGATCAAAGAAATCTTTTCGAGGCGTTCCATTTCGAATTTGTTGCTTGGTCAGGTAGTCACCGGAATTGGTAAAAATAATAAAAAGCGATTCTTCATCGGCAGATTTGATGATTTCTTCTTGTACGAGATCGTCTTGGAAGGTCCGAATGAACTTGCCGTTGTAAGCTAGTTTGATCTGGAAATCAATAGCAGCCGATTCTGAGAATAATATTCCAAAAGCAAAGACATTTTTATGCGAAACAATTGCTTGTGCGACCCGTTCGATGGCTGGCAGATCAAGATGATGCCGCAGATAATCGATGTCTTGTATCACTGCGTCAAAATAGGAGTCTACGCCTTCTTGCTCCAAAGCAGACAAAATATTCGAGCGATAATTTAGCGGATTGTTGAAGCGGTTCTCGATGAAAGCTGCGTTGTCTTTTAAATCACCATAGTCATCAAAGCCTAAGGTACGGGCGAATTTTGAAACGGTTGACTTTGACACATGGCAAAGAGCGGCGAATTCACCAATACTTAGAGTTTGGATCTGATCGTAATAGTTGATCATGGTCAAACCGATATAGTAGTTGGTGGAATCAGTGGGTGCATTATTTAAAAGATTCAATAAACGAATGATTAAGAGGCCCATTTTCTTTCCTTTCTTGTAAGCAGTTTCCAAATTGCGAACTTTCGCAGGTGAGAGAAAAAAATCTGCTATAGTAACGCCATAAAGCGCTTTATAAATCAAACACGGGAGTGAGTCATTTGGCAAAAGATTATTCAAAACTTGCTAGTGAAATTATAGCACAGGTCGGTGGGGAACAAAATATCGTTAGCCTGTATCATTGCATCACTAGATTGCGTTTTAAGTTGAAAGATGTCGAGTTGGCACGAAAAAATAAGAACAAAATCCAGCAGCTTGATGGGGTATTGTCAGTCATTGAAGGAAATGGCCAGTTTCAAGTCGTGATCGGGAATCATGTGGCAGATGTTTTTCAAACGATCATGAGCAAGTATTCGATCCAAAACGCTTTGGAAAGTGATGGAGATGCCGAAGAATCAACAGAAAAACAAGGCAATGTATTTATCCGATTCTTCAATGTATTGTCTGCGATCTTTAATCCAATCATTGTTGCGCTTGCAGGGGCAGGGATGTTGAAAGCTTTACTAGTTGTTTTTACGACCTATCATTTGATGGACGCAGAAGGAAGCACCTATAAAATATTAGCTGCTGCTGGCAATAGTGTCTTTTATTTCTTGCCTTTATTTTTAGCGATCAGTGCAGCGCGGATTTTCAAAGTCAATATGTTTATTGCTTTAGCAATCGTTGGGGCGTTGCTGGAGCCGAATTTTACAGCAATGGTGACGGAAAACGGTGTGACGGTTGATTTCTTTGGCATCCCAGCTGTGCTGATGGGGTATTCGGGTACCGTGATTCCAGCGATCGTTTCGATCTATATCTACTCGCACTTGGAACGCCTACTCAAACGGATCATTCCTAAGAGTATCGAGATTTTTGCTCTATCGCTAGTGGCTCTTTTGATCATGGTGCCTCTGACCGTTTTGATCATTGGACCGGTCGGTGTAATGCTTGGGGACGGTTTAGGCAATGCCATGAACTTTATCAGCGATAAGAGTGGGCTGTTGGCTGGCTTGTTGATCGGTGGCGGTTGGACATTCTTAGTAATGATCGGGATCCATTGGGGAGTTGTACCGATCATGGTCAATAACCTAGCGGTATATGGCTATGATACGCTGCGCCCGATGATCGCAGCAGCAACATTTGCGAGTGCTGGGGTTGCTTTAGGTGTATTTTTACGCTCTCGCAGAAAAGAAACCAAAGGCCTGGCGCTATCTTCCTTGCTTCCAGCATTGCTTGGAGGAATTACAGAGCCCATCGTCTATGGACTTTCGGTAAAATTTAAAAAGCCGTTGATTGCTCAAACCATCGTTGGTGCCATTGCTGGTGCGTTTATGGGCATGATGCAAACCAAGGCCATCGTCTATGTTTTTCCAGCATTGACGACATTGCCAGCTTTCTTTGGGGACACCTTTGTGTACTATTTGATCGGCATTGCCTTTGCGTTCTTCGGTACTGCTATTTTGACCTATGTATTAGGATTTGAAGAAACGCTAGAACCTGTTTTAAAAGATGGTGCAGGGCTGCAAGTGATGACACCAGTTGCTGGTGAAGCGATCACGCTTGATGATGTCAAAGATGAAGTATTTTCTTCTCGAGCAATGGGAGATGGATTAGCCGTTTATCCATCAGCCGGCGATATTTATGCGCCACTTACTGGTACGGTTGTGACAGTGTTTCCAACTGGACATGCTTTTGGGATCCAATCAGCTGCTGGGACGGAAGTGTTGGTTCATATCGGCTTAGACACGGTTGATTTAGCAAAAGGCGTGTTTGAGATTTCGGTGAGACAAGGGGATCAAGTCGTGAAGGGGCAAAAAATTGGCACCTTTGACTTAGCAAAAATTATTGAAAAAGGATATGATCCGACAACCATGTTGGTCTTTACCAGTGTGATCAAAGAAGATGCATTGACAGTTGTGGATCAAGCGAAAAAAGACGTTACCGCATTGGTAGCAAATGATTTATTAAAAGGAGCGATTTCATGAGTGTATTTCCAAAAAATTTCCTATGGGGCGGCGCAATCGCCGCAAATCAAGCCGAAGGAGCTTATTTGGAAGGAGGAAAAGGATTAAGCGTAGCAGATATTTTACCAGTTGGTGAAAAACGTATTGAGCAAGTTTCACTGCAGCTTGAAGAGGAAAACTTTTATCCGAGCCATGAAGCCATCGACTTTTATCATCGGTACCCAGAAGACATTGAACTGTTTGCGGAAATGGGCTTGAAGTGTTTGCGTACCTCAATTGCTTGGAGTCGCATTTTTCCGAATGGGGATGAGACGGAACCGAATGAAGCAGGTTTACAATTTTATGATGATTTATTTGATGCCTTGAATGAAAAAGGGATCCAACCAGTTGTTACGTTAGCTCACTTTGAGACACCACTGCATTTGGTAACGAAATATGGTGGTTGGCAAAATCGTGCACTGATCGATTTTTTTGATCGGTATACAAAAGTGGTTTTTGCACGCTATAAAGGGAAAGTGAAATATTGGATGACTTTTAATGAAATCAACCATACCCATACGATCCCTTTACTCGCAGCAGGTATCGATGTGTTTTCTTTCGAGACTGAAGAAGAAAAATTACAGGCACTTTATCAAGCGAGTCATAATATGTTTGTTGCAAGTGCCAAAGCAGTTCTGAATGGGAAGGCAGTAGATGAAAACAATCAGATGGGCTGTATGCTGTCACTGAGTCCGATTTATCCTGCAACGTGCAACCCGCAAGATGTTTTTGAATCGTATCAACTGCGCCGTCGTTCTTTGTTTTATAGTGATGTGCAATTGCGAGGAGCGTATCCTGAATACTTCGACCGCATCGTGAAGGATAATCATCTGTTGCTGGACATTACAGAAGAAGATCTAGCGATCATTAAAGCGGGGACCTGCGATTATTTAGGCTTTAGTTTTTACCGCAGCTCATTGCATGAAGCGGGCATGAAAATTTTAGGCAATACTGGCGGATTATTGGGGAAAAAGAATCCTTACCTAAAAGAAACTGCTTGGGGATGGCCGATCGATCCGTTGGCATTACGTTATGTTTGCAGCGAATTGACTGATCGTTATCAAAAACCATTATTTATCGTTGAAAACGGAATTGGTTTAAAGGATGTTGTCAATGAAGATGGATCGATCGTCGATGAAGAACGGATGGCTTATTTGAAAGACCATGTAAAGGCAATGGCGGAATCGATCAAAGATGGCGCAACGATTCTAGGCTATACATGGTGGGGACCGATCGATATCGTTTCTGCGGGGACAGGAGAGATGGAAAAACGATACGGCTTTATCTATGTCGATAAGCAAAATGATGGTAGCGGAGATCTTTCCCGCAAGAAAAAAGCTAGTTTTGCGTATTATCAGCAAGTGATCGCCACGAATGGGGAAGCGTTGGCGTACGAATCATTTTTGAAAGGCGGCAAGTAAAATGAAAAGTTATTTTCCAAAAGATTTCCTCTGGGGGGGAGCAACAGCTGCCAACCAAGTTGAAGGAGGCTCTGGGATCGATGGAAAAGGCTTGTCGGTTTCTGATGTCTATCTGTTCGATTCCTCAATGCCGAAAGAACGTTGGACTGACCAATGGCATATGATGACTCATCAGCAAGTTGCAGAAGCACAGGATCCTAACAGCACGAAATACTATCCGAAAAGACAGGGCATCGATTTTTATCATCAGTTTAAAGAAGATATTCGCTTATTTGCTGAGATGGGCTTCAAAGCCTATCGGATGTCAATTGCTTGGACACGGATCTTTCCAAAGGGGAATGAGGTAGAGCCAAACGAAGCTGGATTGGCATTTTACGACGCAGTCTTTGATGAATGTTTGAAGTATGGGATTGAACCAGTGGTATCACTATCCCATTATGAGATGCCTTTGTATTTAGTGACTGAGTATGGAGGATGGCCGAATCGGCAAGTGATCGACTTTTATGTCCGTTTTGCCAAGACGGTGATTGAGCGATACCAAAAGAAAGTCAAATACTGGGTGACTTTTAATGAAATCAACTGTGTCAAACACCATCCATATGTTAGTGTTGGGATCATTGAAGAAGGCCATCCTAATATTGAACAAGAAAAGTACCAAGGGGCGCACCATCAATTTGTCGCCAGCGCAATCGTGACTGACTATTGCCATCGATTGATTCCCGATGCCAAGGTCGGCTGTATGATCAGCTATCAATTATTAACGCCGTACAGCTGTGATCCAGATGATGTCCAAAAAACAGTCGAAAGTCAACGAACCTCACTCTTTTTCAGTGATGTGCAGGCAAGAGGCTATTATCCAGCATATGCCAACCGCATGTTTGAAGAAAAAGGAGTGGAATTGGTGATCGAACCAGGAGACTTAGAAGTCATCCGGGAAAACCCTGTGGATTTTGTTTCCTTTAGTTACTATATGTCCAGTGCAGTCAGCGCGCATCCAGAACGATTGGAAAGTGCTGTCGGGAATTTGATTACTGGTGGGATAAAAAACCCCTATTTGCCAAGCAGTAAATGGGGCTGGCAGATCGATCCCAAAGGGTTGCGAACAGCATTGAATCAACTCTATGACCGCTACCAAAAACCTTTGTTTATTGCCGAAAACGGTTTGGGAGCAGAGGATGTCGTAAACGAAGATGGCACCATCGATGATTTTTATCGAATCGACTATCTGCGTCAGCATATTGAACAAATCAATGAAGCGTTACATGATGGCGTCGAGGTCTTTGGCTATACGGCATGGGGCTGCATCGATATCATCAGTGCTTCGACCTCACAAATGTCGAAACGCTATGGTTTTATCTACGTCGACCAAGACGATGAAGGCAATGGCACAAAGAAACGCATCAAGAAAGCATCTTTTGATTGGTACAAAAAAGTAATTGCTTCAAACGGCGCAACTCTTTGATTTTTGATTCTTCCAGATAAAGCAATTCCTAGGCTTAATCATAAGATTTCATAACAATTTCGCTTATTATCAAGAAAAAAGCCCAAATTTATTTGCTATTTTATTTTAACCGTGCTATGATGAATAGGTAAAGTTCTGATATGTTAATACTTGTTTATCTTTTCTATTGATACACACTTCAATTACACATCATTTTCTATTACAAACAAATAAACACAGTCGATGTGTAATATGGAGGTATACGTTTATGAATAACGGTACAGTAAAATGGTTTAATGCAGATAAAGGTTTTGGATTTATTACAGGTGAAGACGGCAATGATGTATTTGCTCACTTCTCAGCTATCCAAGGCGACGGCTTCAAAACTTTAGAAGAAGGTCAAGCAGTGACTTTCGACGTTGAAGAAGGCCAACGCGGCTTACAAGCAACAAACATCGTTAAAGGTTAATTGACGTTAACAAGCGAGAATCCATTGGGTTCTCGCTTTTTTTTTGTTTTATTTTATATAAGTATTGAAATGGATAGGGTTTTGATGATCTGCTACAAGAGAATAGTTGCAGATTTGAGAGCCTAACATGGTAAATAGTACATCTTTGCTTTCGATAGTCAACTAACCCTAAGCGTTGTGTTTTACTTATCCATGATTTCTCATTCGATGATAAGCGTATAAAAAGAGGAAAAGAGAAAGAGGGCACTATACCGTATTCAATAAATAAATGCTTTTCACAGTAAATGAAAAAGTGATTGAACAGGTTTAGTAGCATCGCTACCAATAAAATCACTGATCGCAAGTGATTCAAATGGCATGTCTCATTTGAATAGAATAAAGAAACAGGTACAGTGGAAAATGCCACGATTCAATGTATGGTCCCCCGTACTTATACAAGAGCAATCGATGTGAAAGATCGATAATTCTTATTCGTTTCATCGATATTGTCTTGAATGAATTGTAAAAGTAGAATATATTGATACAAATTAGCTGCTTTTTTATTGCGATTGGAACAAAGATGATTACATTTCGAGGGGGATTTATATGAAGCCAAAAGAAATACTTTGCCAATGGGTTGATGCGTTTAATCAAGCAGATGTAGAATGTATTTCAGAATTATATGATGACAATGCAATAAACCATCAGGTTGCCAATGAGCCAGTTATTGGGAAAGAAGCGATAAAGCAGATGTTTGAGCAAGATTTTTCTAACGCAAAAATGGTTTGTATCGTTGAGAACATTTTCGAAGATGGACAATGGGCAATTTTAGAGTGGTGTGACCCATTAGGTTTGAGAGGCTGCGGTTTTTTTCAAATAGTAAATGATAAAATTTTATTTCAAAGAGGCTACTGGGATAAATTATCTTTTTTAAAACAGCACGACTTGCCTATTGAATAAAAGGAATTCCCGTATAGGAATGGTTAGCAGATATGCATGACAGGAAGGTTGATCGCTTCACGTAAAATTCTTAAAGGGCAACACTGTATGAAAACAAAGCTTTTTGTTTAAGTAATGTTTAAGAATAAGTACGTTTTCTTCCATTTGCACTCTGTCTCGTGGTATAGTTATTAATAAGCGACAAATATTTTTGTACCACACGTTACTTGTTTTGAAGAAATTTATTCAAACCTGGCGTAACTTCAGAGTTACAAGGATACAATAGAGGTTAGGGATTGTATCGTTTAAATGAGAAATAAATAATAGTAGTAATAGTATGCTGCACTTTCAAAGAATAAATATTGACTCGTCAGATAGCCTTCTCGTTTACCCAAACGAGAGGGCTATCGTTCATTAGAAAAGAAAAAGTGTCTTTTTCCTAAAAGAAAGGAAGAAGACACTTTTTGGCTTTATTCTGCTGTGAGGGGGATCGTCAGCTTGCGATCATCGGTTTGATCGTCGAGCATTGAATCGACATATTGCTTCAAAAAGTAAGAATAGGTCGCTAACCACTGATACTCCTCGGAGTCTTTGATGGCAGCTATTTCCTCGACTGAGTAAGTATCATTGCCAGTAAAAAGGGCCGTGTTCAGCTTCGTGACAAACGTGCAAAGTTGTGTGATCTGGGCTTCTGACAGTTCAGACACGGCGGACAATTGGTCGCGGACCAGTTGGTCGGTGTCATTTTCAAAAATACTTTTCTGGTAGTTTTGATAGTCCAGTAACTGTTCATCAGTTTGCTTCGTTTCAGCCGCCCAAGCATCTAGATCAATTTGACGAGCTTCATAGTCGATTTCCTTGTCAGAAAGAGAAAGGACGCCGTAGCCTAATTCTGCTGTTGAATAAGACCCAGTGACTGCTTCATAAAGCGAATCATTCCCTTCGTTAATGTCTTGAATGTGGATATGACCAGAGAAAACGGCTGGCACGTTGAAACGGTCCAACAAAGCGACAGTCTCAGAGGCATTATCGAGAACATAACCGTCTTGTAACAATTTATTATGACCAAACAAGTTATGGTGTAAAAAGATCAGTGGTACTTGCTCTGCTTCTTTTGTCAGGGTTAATTGCTCCTCCAACCAGGTTAGAGTAGCTGGTTTCAACTCACCATTCGTTGTAGGATCATCCCAATTAACCTCAGAATCGTAGATACATGAATCTAGTAAAAAGAGGCGATACTTGTCATTTAACTGAATGCTGTAGCTAAGGGAAGACTTGTCGATACTGTTGGCTTTTTCGTAACCTTCAGCAAAAATCGTTTGAAAATCCTCAGGACTGATTTGATCGGCATAGTATTCCTTTTCACCTTGAAATGCTCGCGCCCAACCATTGTAAATCTCGTGGTTGCCAGGTAATGCTAAAACCATAATGCCAGCTTCTTGCAATGGTTCAAGCAATCTTGCCAACTCTTGAGCACTTGCTTTCTCGCCATTGAGCGTCATATCACCGGTCAAAATAATTCCCGTGGGTTTCTCTTTTAAGGCTTGAGCGGTGAAGGCCTCGATTGATTGTTCTTGATACATCATCTCTTTGCCAGCAGCTCCTTGCGTGAAGGTCTGAAAGGCTTCGCCATTATCATGAAGCGTGGAGGAAAGAAAATGAATATCACTTAAGAGCCAAAACTCACTGTTGCTTGCCTGTTGCAAAGGTGTATCGGCTTCATGCATCTTACGAAATTGAAAGAATAACAGGAAACAGGTGACAAAAAGTGTAAGAAGTGCCAATGGCCAAAACCATTTTTTGTGTGTACGAATCGCGATTCCCTCCTCGCTTGTTTTATTTATTATAGGAAGGAAAAGGAATCTTGTCACATAAAGGGTCTTTTTTTGAAAGATTTCTTGTTTTCATAGTTTTTCTTGTTAAGATAATTCCGAAAAAACTATAAGTGCTCTTATTTAGGTGCTTTTATGTGATAAAAATAACTAAAATAGAAAGAACATCATTTTTTGAAAATGAAAAGAAAACGCGGTGTTTTATTCAGAAACATTGATTTAACGGTCTTTAATTGTTCTGTTATTTATCGCTGAGATAAAGGAAGTGTTAGATTGAAACATTTTTGTAACATTTCCTTTATCTGTGTGTCATATCATTATGGTAGAATTCATTTGTCGTTAAATCGAACATTAAACTTTCTTAGACAAAATTAAGTTTTTATAAAGGCAGTTCATCTGTCAAATCAACCAGCTAGTCGGAGGAAAAACGAGTGAAGAATAGTTTGTTATCAGCATTAATGGTGTGTTCACTAACATTAACCGCAGTTGCAGCACCTGCATTAGCATTTGCAGATTCCATTGATGATCAAATCGAGCAGCAAGACCAAAAAATCAATTCTCTTAAAGGTCAGCAAGCTGACGCCCAATCACAGATCGATTCTCTAGAAGCAGAAATTGAAACAGTGAGTGCAAAAGTTGCTTCATTAGAAGCAAAACAAGTTGAGTTAGGTCAAGAAGCTGAGAAATTGCAAGACAAAATCGCAACATTGAAATTGCGTATTGCCAAACGTGAAGAAGCAATTCAAAAGCAAGCCCGTGATGTACAAGTTAACGGTCAAAGCACCAATTTCATTGATGCTGTTTTAGAAGCAGATTCTTTAACGGATGTTATCGGTCGCGTACAAGCGATGACAACGATCGTCAATGCAAACAATGATTTAGTTGAACAACAAAAACAAGACAAACAAGATGTTGAAGACAAAGTCAAAGAAAACGAAAGCAAGATCCAAGAAGTTGCTGCAAACCAAGCAGAACTTAGCCAACAAAAAGATGCCATTGCAGCAAAACAAGCTGATTTAAATGTCTTGAAAGCAAACTTAGCAGCAGAACAAGCAACTGCTGAAAAAGACAAAGATGCATTGAACAAGAAAAAACAAGAAGCGGAAGCTGAAAAAGCCCGTATCTTGAAAGAACAACAAGAAGCTGCTGCTGCTCAAAAAGCAGAAGAAGAAAGACAAGCTGCTGCTTTGAAAGAAGCACAAGAAGAAGCTGCTGCCCAATCAACAGAGAGCACGACAGAAAATACAGTTGCTTCTACTGAAACAGCAACAAGTAGTTCTTCAAGCAACACAAGCTCAAGTTCAAGCAATACTAGCAGTTCTAACAGCTCAAGTTCATCGAACACAAGCTCTTCGAACAATGGTTCAAGCAATTCAAGTTCAAGTAACTCAGGTTCAAACTCTTCATCAAACAATGATTCTACCGGAAGTACTTCTACAGGCGGCGGAAAAGATCATTCAAGCTCAGGGAACATGTATGCTTGGGGTCAATGTACTTGGTACGTGAAAAACCGCGCTCCTTGGGTAGGTACTTACTGGGGTAACGGGGCCCAATGGGGTGCGTCAGCTGCAGCTGATGGGTACACTGTCAATGGTACACCAGCAGCCGGTGCTGTTGTAGTCTTTGCCGCTGGTCAATCAGTTGGTGGCGTTTGGACTGCTGATCCAACTTATGGTCACGTAGCCTATGTTGAATCATACAACCCATCAAACAATACGATCACAATCTCTCAAGGCGGAATGGGCTTTGACAGTCCTGGTGGACCAAACACTGCAACATTGAGCGCATCTGGATATACTTACATCCATCGCTAATCAAATCAAAAGCAAAGCATCAACGCAATCGCGTTGATGCTTTTTTATTTGATCGATCGCTTTCTAAATCGGTCAGACAAGAGAATTACCCAGAGAGACAAGACAGGGTTCTCTCAAATCTTATCAAGATTCTATAGAAAATAGGAGGTTTCTCGTTCTACTATCAAATAGTGAGAAACGGTGAAAAGGTCGTTTTTGAAGTTACCATCAGTTCTTCCATTGCACGAGAAATCGCCGTATAGAGAATCCGCTGATCTTGATCGGTATGATAATTTTCTGCTGAAACATCATATAAAAGAACCTGCTTAAATTCCAATCCTTTGGCAAGATGAATCGGTAAAACCGTTCCATGAAATGACACGGCCTGTTTATCGAAGAATTGTTTAAGCTCTTCACTGGATCGACTATCTTTTGTAATGATCGTTACTGGCTGCTTAAGTTCCTTTACTATGTCTACCAAGGCAACGTCAGTCAGATTGGCATAAAACTGTGGCAACTTTCCTGCTGGTCGAACGGCAGAGATTTTTAAATTGTTTTCTTTTGGTAGCATTTGAGCAAATAACCGTGTGATTACACCGCTAGACCGATAACTCGTAGTCAGCTGATACGTTTCGAGGGATTTCGCCTGTTGTTGAAATATCGTTTGGATTTCTGATACGGTGATGGCACTTGTAAAAATCGCCTGTTGCTGATCCCCCACGAGGGTGAAAGCGGTCATAGGAAAAAGACATAATAGAAACTGCAGTTGTGCTGGCGTATAATCTTGGACTTCGTCGATAAAGAGATAGCGCAAAGCAGGGACAGGTTGTTTTTCGGCCACCAAATGACGTATCAGCAATAGACAAACAGTATAATCCAAACTATCTGTTGTTTGCGTCAAAGTGATCTGTCCATGAGTAAAATAGTCGGCACTGTCTGCTAACAATTGTTTCGTATCAAACCACGTAAGGTCGTTGATTTGTTTCGTAACTTTTGCATATTTTTTCTTTAGGAGGCGAAGGGCTGCTTTCTGAATCGTTTTTTCTGAATCATCTTTTAAAACTGTCCCTAAAAGGGATCGTTGTTCATCTTCAGTCAAAGAACGAACTTGGTCGTGAACATTCGCTGCTAAGGCATTTTTTTGCAATCGTTCCTCCCAAGCGTAAGCCAATTTCTTTTTGACAGCTTGGATGCGATCGCGCAAGGGTGCCTGTTTCGGTGTTTCTTGGAAGAAAGTGTCGATCGTTTCTTCAGAAAAAAGGACGACGTTTTTTCTTTTGATTGGTTTAAACTGAAGCACAAGTTCTTCTGGCAGCTGTTTGCTCAAGGATTGAAGAAAGCGGCTGAAGTCAGCACTGCGTAAAAGTTCGATTGCTTCACTGGGTGCTTGCTGGATGCGGTCAAAATAAGCCTCTTCCGGTTCTAAGTCAACGCTAGGAAATACTTGGCAAAACTGCCGCATGGTCAACGTCAATGGATTTTTTTCACCGAGGGAAGGCAGCACTTGCGAAATATAATCAATAAACCGCGAATTCGGGGAGAGGATCAAGACATTCTCTGCGGTCATCTCTTCACGAAAATGGTACAGCAAAAAGGCGATCCGCTGCATGACAGCAGAAGTTTTTCCGCTTCCAGCAACACCGTTGACCAGTAGGTTTTTATGCGCTAAGTCACGGATGATGACGTTTTGTTCGTGTTGGATCGAAGCAGTGATATCCTGCATTTTTTGGCTATTATTGGCTTCAAGGGCTGCCAGTAACACGTCATCTTGAATCGCCACTGAGGTATCAAAGGCTTGCTTCAATTGATCTTTTTCGATAATAAATTGACGGCGTTGTTCAAGAACGGCAGAAATCGTCTGATTGTTCACTTGATAAGAGACCGGACCCAAGCGTTTGGCATAGAACAATTCGGCAATTGGGGAGCGCCAATCATAGATCAGCCCTTCCTTATTTTCATTAACAAAACCATTGATCCCAATGTAAAAATCTTCTATCGTTTCCTCATCTTCAAATTGTAGGGAGATTTTACCAAAGTAGGGACTATCCAGAAGACGGTCGATGGCAGCTAATTCACGTTCAGCAGATTGAAGAGCGGCGTTCATTTGGTCGATCTCACGATTCTTACTTTCGATGGCAGCAAAAGTATCTAAACGGTCAGCAAAATTATCAAAGTTTAAGCGAATCTCTTCGCCGATGCTTTGCATCGCAAGGCGATCTTTTTTTCTGCCTTCAGTCAAGAAACTGTTCAGCACTGTCTTTCGTGTCAGCAATTGCTGGTACGTGTCTGCGAGATGCTTCTTTTCAGCCTTTAGGTTGTTCATTCAGACTCACATCCATTCTCCAAAGTAACTCAATTATACGGGCATCCACCAAAAATACTAGTCTATTTTTTTGACTCTGGATGCGGTATAATAATAGTGGGAAGAGGCAGCTGATTGTTCCAATGTCATGGGAGCAAGCAGAATGCGTCTATTTTTTTGTTTTAAAAATGAGAAAAAGGGTCATTGCTTGTGTTTTTGAAGGGGCTGTTTATACTGAATATAGAGAAAAATACAAAGCGAAAAATCGTTGAGGGAGTGTCAACATGTCCAAACTATTGTCACCAGTGAAGCTAGCGAATTTAACATTGGCCAACCGCGTCGTTATGTCGCCGATGTGTATGTATGAAGTAAAAAAAGAAGACGGTGTTGCGGAGCCCTTTCATTTTGTTCACTATGGGGCACGAGCATTAAGCAAAGCCGGATTGATCATTATCGAAGCAACTGCCGTTGAACCAGACGGACGAATCACAAACAATGATCTAGGGTTATGGAATGAAGAACAGCAAACAGAACTGACGAAATTGGTGGAACTGCTGCATGGTTTCAATGCGCAAGTAGGCATCCAACTAAGCCATGCAGGACGAAAAGCAGTTGATGCCACCAATCCTTTGGCACCAAGTGCCGTTGCCTTTAACGAACGCTACCCGTTACCGTCAGAAATGACCCTGGCGGAGATCAAACGGGTGCAAGACAGTTTTGTTCAGGCTGCCCAACGAGCAGCTAATGCGGGTGTCGCGATGATCGAACTTCATGGGGCTCATGGCTACTTGATGGACCAATTTCTTTCGCCATTCGTCAATCAACGCACCGACCAGTATGGTGGTTCCTTAGAGAATCGGTATCGCTTTGTAAAAGAAACGGTACAAGCAGTTCGGGCGGTCTTTTCTGGGGCATTGTGGATGCGCTTGTCACTGACAGACTATGAAGAACCAGGACGCCAAAATTCGTTGGAAGATTGGCAGCAAGTAGCCCAATGGCTTCAAGCAGATGGCATTGATTGTCTTGATTGCTCAACCGGTGGTGTGGTGGATAAAAAGCCTAATATTCCGATCTATGATGGCTACCAAGTGCCCTTTGCTGCAGCCATCAAGCAAGTGGTCGATATTCCCGTAGCAGCAGTCGGTTTATTGGATAATCCTGATCTTTGCGAATATCTTTTGCAAACCAATCAAGTGGATTTGGTTTTACAAGGCCGCGCGTTGATCAGAAATGTCAACTGGTTGGCAGATGCAGCGGCTAAACTTCACGATAAGTCCTTTCAAGCGTACAATGATTCCTATCAACGTGGGGTGAAACGTTGATATATTTGATAAAAACATCTCCTAGAAGAAAATTCTTCTTAGGAGATTTTTTTATTCTGCTAGAATATTTTCAAACGAGTGATGAAAGAGCAATAAGCAAAACCAGAAACAAGTGTCTTACTTGTTTCTGGCTTTTTTTACATAGAAAAAGCATTATCCTGAGGAATCTTTCTGCTTCATGCTACACTTAAAAAAGAAACGGAGGGAAATCAAGATGTTGACAACAGATCGGTTCTTTCACGGCCACGACAAGCAGACCGCTTTTTTTGAAGGCTGGTACCATAAGCACCAAATCGGTGAAGAAGTCTATGCTTTTATTCCTGGTTTTTCGATTCAAAAAGACGGGACCAAAGAAGTGTTCATTCAAGTGATCAATCATGAGGGCGCGCATTACTTTTCCTTTCCGGAAACTGACTTTCAAGTGTCAGAAGAGGAGCGTAAAGTAACGATTGGTGACAATATCTTTAGTGAAGCAGGCATTCAAGTCTCTTTAAAAAATAACGATCTTCAAGTACAAGGAGCAGTAAAATACAACGACCACAAACCGATTCAGCGGACACGTTATGCGCCGAGTATCATGGGGCCTTTTTCGTATCTGTCATTTATGGAGTGCTACCACGGTGTCTTGAGCATGAGTCATACCTTAGAAGGTACGCTGTACTGGAACGAAGAACCAATCGATTTTACGAACGGGATCGGTTATTTGGAAAAAGATTGGGGAACCTCCTTTCCAGCAGCTTATATTTGGGTTCAGTGCAACAGCTTTGATGCGCCAGATGTTCGGTTCTTTTTCTCCGCAGCCGACATTCCCTTTGCGGGTTTTGCTTTTTTGGGAACGATTTGTGTTCTGCAAGTCGGCAGCCAAGAATATCGTTTTGCTACTTATCATGGCGCAAAGATTCATGATGTCAAACGCACGGAAGACCGTTTAGTGATCCATCTCAAACAAAAACAGTGGCTGCTGACGATCGAAGTTTTGACGAAAGAAGGCCATTCGTTGTTAGCACCTTCTATTGGACAAATGAATCGGATCATTCGCGAAAGCGCCAGTACGGAAATCACCTTAACCCTTTTAGAAAATGGGCAGGAGATCTTAAGGCAGACAGGGATGTCGGCTGGTTTTGAAGAAGTAGCGAATTTGCGAGGATTTCACTATTAAAAAATGCAGAAAAATTCGTTTCTTTTGATATACTAGTAGATAGTTACTGCGAAAATACGTATATTTGGAGGGAAATGGATGGAAAAAATAACGAATGAGACACTGTTTGAACTGAAAACGATTGCGCAACCTGCCGTGGGGCAAAATCAGGTTTTTTACTTGGAAACGGCAGTCAACCAAGAGACCAATACGTATGATTCAGCGATTTATAGTATTGACCCAAAGACCAACGAAAGGCGTGAGTGGGGCACCGAAGCGACGACCCACAACAGCCTAAAGGTCTCGCCAGATGAGCAATGGCTCAGTTTTGTGACGACCGATCCAAAGAAAGGTGAAAGTACGTTATGGACGATGTCGGTGTCCGGCGGCAAGCCCCAAGCACTTGTGACTGAAAAAGGTCTGGGCGACTATTTTTGGAAGCAAGACGCAACAGCTATCTATTACCAGCTGGCACAAGAGGAGACGGTTTCAGAGAATCAAGACGACAAAGAAAAGACGGACAAGCAAAAGGAATTTCCACAAGTAAAAGCTACTACGAAAGTCAATTATTTGGCGGATGGCGTCGGCTTTTTAAAAGAAAAAAAACATTCGATCATCAAAAAAACGATCGCGACACAAGAAACGGAACTGATTTTTGAGCATAAGTATCCCTTTGTGTTCTCTGGCTTAGCGGATGATCAAGAGACTTTGTTTCTCACTTTTGACAAAGAGGAAGAAGACGAGTGGGACTATGGATCGAAGGTTTGTCTCCTAAATAGCCAGACGAAAAAGACAGAAAGTTTAGAAAACATTCTGCCAGAAGGAACGTATACTTTTGCTGCAGCGCGCAATGATCAGCTGCTATTATTAGGCAATGACCTCTCTTACGGATTTGTGACCTTGGATGATTTATTTTTGATCGATTTAAAAACGAAAGCGGTCAAAAATCTTTCCCAAGATCTTGACATCGCTTTTGGCAATGCGATCATCAGTGATTTTCAACAAAAAAATCGCGGCGTAGCGATCACCTGGTTGACGGATGACACATTCCTTGTACCCGTAACGGAGCATGGCAAGCTACAATTGTACCGCGCCTCGATCCAAGGAGAATGGACCAAACTGCTTGATGAAAAAATGGATATCCTTGATGCGGCGATCTATTCGGAAGCCAAACTTGCTGTTGCTTATGCGACGCCATCGATCCCTAGTCGCTTAGGCTTGATTGACTTAACAAGTGGCGAAGTAACTGATCTATATGATCCCAACCAAGCAATTATGTCACAGTTAGCGATCAGTAAACCCGAAGCGTTTTGGTACGAAGGAGCAGATGGTTGGCAAATTCAAGGCTGGTATTTGCCCCCGACCGAAACACAAGAAAGTCATCCAGCAATTTTGTACATCCATGGCGGTCCGCAAGTCTGCTACGGCGAAACATTTTTCCACGAGATGCAAGTCCATGCCGCTAACGGCTATGGGGTCATCTTGTTGAACCCTCGTGGCGGGCAAGGGTACGGTCAGGCGTTTGTCAAATCGATTTTAGGTGATTATGGCAATAAAGATTATCAAGACTTGCTGTTGGGGGTTGATGCCGTGGTGGCAAACCATCCAGAAATCGATACGAACACGATCCATGTAGCTGGTGGCAGCTATGGTGGCTTTATGACCAACTGGATCGTTGGTCATACCGATCGTTTTTGTGCGGCAGTTACGCAACGCTCGATCTCAAATTGGATCAGCTTTTATGGGACGAGCGACATTGGACCTGCCTTTGTCAAATTCCAATTGTTGCGGGAACTTGATGAGACCGAAGGACTTTGGAAGATGTCGCCTTTGGCCTATGCCAGCCAAGTCAAGACACCTACGCTAGTACTCCATGGGGAAAATGATTTGCGATGTCCGCAAGAACAAGGACAGCAGTTTTACATGGCGTTGCAGCGTAAAGGCGTCGATACGAAGCTGATGCTGTTTCCTCAATCCTCTCATGGTTTATCACGCAATGGCTTGCCGAACTTGCGGATAGAACGCTTGCAAGCGATCAGTGAATGGCTTGCATCACATGAGAACAAATCAGTAAATTAACCGAAAGAAATCACCTGATAAAGGATCACGACGTGGGCTGCTTGAAAAGCCCGACCAGTGATTCCTTAAAGATCAGGTGGTTTTTTTGCGCGATCAAAAGCTACAGGTTCCTGTTACCTTGCCGCCAATGACAGCAACGATTGAAAACAAATTCATATGACGTTTTCTTCACGTGTTAAATAACAAAAAGAAGAAATAGTTTTGCTTGCTTCCTATGTTTGAGTGTGATATGATACAAAACGTAATCGTTACACTTTAACCTTTTTTGGTGTGACGCAAGAGAAAGGAGCTGGTTATTATGAGAAACAATATTATTTTGGCATGTGTGGAGACAGGGGAAAGACTTTATTTGACTAATAAGAACCAGCGCAATACGCCGGAACGTTTAGAATTAAAAAAATATTCACCAAAGTTGCGGCGCAGAGCGATTTTTCGTGAAATCAAGAAATAGGAAGGACAATAACTGAATGGCAAAAAAATCAAAAATGGCAAAATACAACAAGCAAGTACAACTGATCGAACAATACCGAGCAGTGCGTCAAGAATTAAAAGCGCAAGGAGATACCCAAGCATTGGCCAAACTACCGAAGGATTCGAATCCGACTCGTTTGAAGAAACGGGATATGATCGATGGTCGTCCTCGGGGCTACATGAATAAATTCGGCATGTCACGGATCAATTTCCGTAAGCATGCACACCTCGGAGAAATTCCCGGCGTTACAAAAGCAAGCTGGTAACAGAAAGGAGTCAACATGGAAAAAACGGACTTGTCTAGTGCGTATCGACGTTTAAAGAGCCCGAACATCAAAACAAGGAAACGCGCATTAAAAATCATTCATGAATTTAAACGAAACAAACGAAAAAATGCATTGCAGCTGCGTGCATAATGAAAAAGTGACAGAAAGTTGGAAATGACATGGCAGTACCTGCAAGAAAAACATCAAAAGCAAAAAAGAATAAGCGTCGGACCCACCATGGCGTCAAATCCCCAGCGATTTCGTTTGATGGGACAACAGGAACCTTCAAGCGCAGCCACCATGTATCTTTAGCAGAATACAAAGCACAGCACCCAATCGAAAAGAATTAACGCCGTCTTATGACGCCGTCCAGAAAGCAGGGGGAAAATGGAGATCATCTATCCATCATTGATTGAAGAAGCCTATCGTCACAGTAAAAAATTTCATCCAGAGATCACCAAAGAGGCCATCTATCGCCATTTTTACGAAGCTGGTTTAATCAAAGAAAATGGCGATCCAACGGAAAAAGCCTTGTCAGAAGGGGTCGTTAAAGATTATACTGAGGACTGGGATCTTACCTTTGAAGAATTTTTGATGATCTACCCCGTGTTTCGTTCCTTTGACCCAAAGCATTTCAAGAAGATCGATCATTTTTGGGAAATGGATTTGGCTTTGCAAGAACAAATTCTTGACCAATGGGAGCAAGAAACCTTCACAGAGGAAGAGATCATTGATCTAACTGCTTTTTTCGAAGAGCGATTACCTTCTAAAAAGGAACAGTGAATGAACAGTGAAAGGCGTACATGTGATGAAAAAGACGATCCAGCCATTTTTAAAACTATTAAAGCCCTATGATTATCTATTGTTTGTTCTATTAGTTGTTGGCTCTTTTTTACCGCTTTTTCTATTTGAAGCGCAAGCCCAAAGTGATACTGGGGATCGTTATGCGATCGTGCGAATCAATGGGGAAGAAGTTGACCGTTTCAACTTGGAAGAAATCGATGCGATGGAAAAAACGTATTATCCAGCAGAAGGTCAGTACAATATCGTCGAGATCAAAGATGGTGCGATCCGAGTGCGTGAAGACAATAGCCCGGACCAAATTGCTGTCAAAACCAGCTGGATCTATCGCAATGGACAGACGAGCATTTGCCTGCCTCATAAGCTAGTGATCGAGATCAAGCAAGCTGGTGCTTCTGACTATTTAATTTATTAATCGAACTTCGTGGTAGTTGGAAACTACACTATTTTGTGTTGGTGGGAAATCGTTGGATTTTCTACTGACACTTTTTTATTGAAAATAGAAAATAAGTGCGTCTAACTGGAGACAATCTGTCGATCAAACTCAGTCTCATTTGATAAGAAACGAGGAGCATATGAAAAAGATAAGTTTCTGCAAACATCCTTCAAACCAAAGCTATGTCAATAATGCTGAATTGCCAGAAATGGGGAACGGTGAAGGGGAGAAGAAAGGATCGTTCCGTTTGTTCAACAAATTTTCTACTAAACCTAGAAAAACAGTTCAGCATTACGAAGCATTGGTTGCGTCTAAATCGCTTGTCCAATAAAGAGGAACGAAAACCCTAAAAATCCTTTTTTATGAAGGGCTATAAGTTGAAGATTTTTTTTATTTGCGATAGGCTATTAGTAAAGCATTCGGGAGATGAAAACACATGAAATTTAAATTGAATCTAAAAGAAAAAGTAACGGAAGTTGCAGAGCATGTCTATGATGTGGTGAAAAAGGAAGATTATGCGATTCGTGTGGCTCCAAAAGGAATCAAAGTAACGAAACAGCGCAAGACGAAAGACACGATCAAATGGCGTTCAAAGAATCACTAATTGAGGAATAAAAAAGAAACTGCACATTCGCAGCTTCTTTTTTTTATTCCTCAATCTCAATCCCCAAGACAGTCAGGTGGCCGTTTGCCACCAGTTTGATGACAAGTTTTGCTAGATGGTCGGGTGTCATCGTTGTTTCTGCCGTTAGCCACCAATGCAAGGTACCAACAAATATCGAGGTCATATAGTCAATGATGAAGTCTAAGGGCACTTCAATGTCTCCTTCGGTGATTCTTAACGTTGAAAAGATCTCTTGGTAACGTTCAGTCAAAATCAGGCCCAACTTTTTACGGATGATCTCAATGGCAGAGGCATCCATGATCGTCAAATAAAAGGAACGATTGTTTTGAATGTGTAAAAAAAGTTCGGTCATGGCCGCTTCGATTTTGCGGATTTTGATGCGATTTCCTTGAACAAAATCTTCAAAATCAAGAATCGCGGTAAATGATTCGACAGCCAAGTCAAATATCTTTTCATACAAGTCTTGTTTGTCTTTGTAATGGGCATAAAAGGTTGCACGGTTGATCATGGCTTCATCGGCGATATTTTGGACAGTCACTTGCTCGAAGCCTTTTTCTTCCACTAAGCGGATAAAAGCTTCAATAATGTACTTATTGGTTCGTTTGACACGTAAATCCAATTTTTTCATATTGTGAATTTCCTTTCAAAATAAACAACAAAAAACGGGTAATTGTTGTTTATCCCACACCTTCCTTAGAATTGTTTGTTGAATTATCAATCAAAAGAATTACAATGAACATAAGTATTATAACAAACGGCTTGTTAGATAATCAACAAAGTGTTGTTTAGATGGAGGCAACAAATGAAAAAATATAAAGCGGGCATCGATGTCGGGTCGACAACAGTCAAGATGGTTCTGTTAGATGAAGGCAATCAAACGTGTTTTTCAAGATATGAACGACACTATGCAGACATCCAGAAGGCAGCGGAAAAAATCATTAGAGAAGCGCAAGAAGTGATCGAAGATCAGCCGCTGGCGCTGGCGATTACCGGATCGGGTGGGATGGGTCTGGCGGAAGTTTTGCGGATCCCATTTGTCCAAGAGGTCATCGCTTGTACCAAAACAGTTGAGACAATGATTCCCGAAACCGATGTGGCTATCGAGTTAGGCGGCGAAGATGCGAAGATCACCTTTTTTGAAGGGGCATTGGAGCAGCGAATGAACGGCAGTTGTGCCGGTGGAACGGGTGCGTTTATTGATCAGATGGCGGTTTTATTGAAAACGGATGCCAATGGGGTCAATGAACTAGCCAAAGATTATCAAACCCTTTATCCGATTGCCTCACGCTGTGGGGTCTTTGCCAAAACCGATGTGCAGCCGCTGATCAATGAAGGAGCAGCAAAAGCAGACATTGCGTCGAGTATCTTTCAAGCGGTGGTCAATCAAACGATTGCTGGCTTGGCTGCTGGTCGTAAAATCAAAGGCAAGGTAGCCTTCTTAGGCGGTCCACTGACGTTTATGTCGGAACTGCGTCAACGATTTATCGATACGTTGAACCTGCAAGAAGCAGATATCATTTTTCCCGAGAACCCAGAACTGTTTGTAGCGATGGGGGCCGCACTGTATGCAGAAGAAGAGCAACAGCTTTCCGTGCTATTGGCCCGCTTAGCCAACGGAGAAGATGGCAAACTCGCGCCAACTGATACATTAGCCCCATTGTTTAAAGACGAGGAGGAATTGACTGCTTTTCGTGCTCGCCATGCTCAAGCGGTGGCCACAGAAAAAGCGTTGTCTGAGCATACAGGCGCTGCTTATCTAGGCATCGATGCAGGATCAACCACAACGAAAGTGGTTTTGATCAATGATGCAGGGGAATTATTGTTTTCTTTCTATGGCAATAATGAAGGTGAACCGTTAGCGACAACGATGGCGGTTTTACAAGAGCTTTATCGTCAGATGCCTTCTGACGTTTACATCGCAAAGTCAACGATCACAGGTTACGGCGAGCATTTGATCAAACATGCACTGAAAGTCGATATCGGTGAAGTGGAAACGATGGCCCATTACAAAGCTGCCGAACATTTCCAGCCGGGGGTTGATTTTATCCTAGATATTGGTGGGCAAGACATGAAGGCGATGACGGTCAAAGATGGCGCGTTATCTTCGATTCAATTGAATGAAGCCTGTTCCTCAGGATGCGGCTCCTTCATTGAGACTTTTGCCAAATCTATGAATCAGGATGTCAAAGAATTTGCGTTGGCAGCGACAAAAGCCCAAGCACCGGTTGACCTTGGTTCGCGTTGTACCGTCTTTATGAACTCAAAAGTGAAACAGGTCCAAAAAGAAGGGGCTTCTGTTGGCGACATTTCAGCCGGCTTGTCTTACTCGGTCATAAAAAATGCCATCTATAAAGTGATCAAGGTTCGGCGACCTGAAGACCTCGGCGAGAAAATCGTCTGCCAAGGAGGGACTTTCTATAACGAAGCGGTTCTGCGCGCTTTTGAATTGATCAGCGGCCGTGAAGTCGTTCGACCATCGATCGCCGGTTTGATGGGGGCATATGGTGCCGCTTTGATCGCTTTAGAAGAAGCAGCCCTTGACGATGTTAGTACATTGTTGTCTCCTGCAGAAATGGCCGATTTCCAAGCAGAAAAAGAATTTACGAATTGCGGTCTATGCGAAAACAATTGCTTGTTGACGGTGACCCTCTTTTCTGACGGTCGAAAATTTATTACCGGAAATCGCTGCGAACGTGGTGCGCGAATCAAAATCAAGAAAGAAGACCGCAAAGTCAATCTTGTGGATGAAAAATATCGCCGCTTGTTTAAGTACCGTTCCTTGCGTAAAAAAGAGGCCGTCCATGGTGAAATCGGCCTACCAAGAGTATTGAATCTTTATGAAAATTATCCGCTTTGGCATACCTTTTTCACCAAGTTAGGGTTTCGAGTAACCTTGTCGCCACGTTCCAACAAAGAACTATATGAGCAAGGGATCGAAACGATTCCTAGTGATACGGTTTGTTACCCAGCCAAACTAGCCCATGGACACATCCAAGCACTGATTGATCAAAACGTACCGTTGATATTTTATCCAGGGGTCATTTTTGAGCGATTAGAGAACACTGCCGCTGAGAATCATTTTAACTGTCCAATTGTGCAAAGCTATCCAGAAGTGATTCGTAATAACGTCGATGCGATTCGTGAAGGGGCGGTTGACTACCGCTGTCCGTTTTTGAATTTGGCGGATGAAGCCTCAATGGTCAAAACTTTAACGAGTACTTTTCAAGATTTTGGTTTTGTAGAAGAAGAAATTGCCCAAGCCCTACGCAGCGGTTTCGAGGAGCTGGATCAGTTCAAGACAGATATTGCGCAACGGGGAGAAGAAACGCTACGTATGCTGATGACGACCAATCAAAAAGGGATCGTTTTATCTGGAAGACCATATCATTTGGATCCTGAAATCAACCATGGGATTGCAGAAGTCATTACCCAAGAAGGCTTCCATGTATTGACTGAGGACAGTATTGCTCATTTAGCAAATGTCGGCGATCTGAGGGTTGTGGATCAATGGGTCTATCATTCGCGATTGTATGCGGCAGCTCGAGTGGTCGCGAAAAACAAACAATTACAACTGGTTCAATTAAACTCATTCGGTTGCGGGATCGACGCAGTCACTACTGATCAAGTCGAAGAGATTATGGCGCAGTATGGGAAGTTATATACGGTGTTGAAAATCGATGAGGGAGCGAACCTTGGGGCAATTCGGATTCGGTTGCGTTCCTTGAAAGCAGCAGTCAACGAACGGGACAAACAGCACTTTGTACCTAAAAAGCAATACGAGGAACCGGCAAAGATTATTTTTACCAAAGAGATGCGCAAGCAGCACACGCTCTTATTGCCGATGTTGAGTCCCATCCATCAAAGCGGGTTAGTCGATGTTGCTTTGCAAGCTTCTGGGTATCAAGTGGTCTGTCTACCTAGTGAAGATCGTGAGGCGGTTAATGTCGGTTTACGCTTTGTCAATAATGATGCGTGCTATCCGGCGATCATTTCCATTGGACAGCTAGTAGAAGCATTGCAAAGCGGAAAATATGATGTTGAAAATACCAGTGTTTTGATGACTCAGACGGGCGGCGGATGTCGTGCAACGAACTATATTCCTTTGTTACGTAAAGCACTGAACGATGCAGGATTTCCACAAGTGCCGGTGGTATCTATTTCGATGGGCAACACCGGGGTTGAATCAAATCCGGGCTTTCGCTTTACCTTACCGATGATGAAGCGTTTGGCGGTGGCATTTTTATACGGAGATCTCTTTGAACGGGTCGTTTATCGCACCCGTCCGTATGAGCAAGAAGCAGGGGCTGTCGATCGGCTCCATCAAGAATGGCTGGAAAAAATTGCCAAAAATGTCCGCAATGGCTCCTTCAGTCTGTTTAATCGAAATATGAAAAAAATCATTCAAGCCTTTGATCAAGTGCCGATAAGAGATATCAAGAAGCCGCGTGTCGGTGTCGTGGGAGAGATTTTAGTGAAGTATTCACCGACTGCCAATAACGATGTCGTTCGCCTGTTAGAAGCAGAAGGAGCGGAAGCGGTCGTACCAGATATTGTCGGCTTCATGAATTATTCCCTCTACAATCAGATTTGGCGCTACGAGCATTTGGGGATGGCGAAGAAAAGTAAAATGATCGCTGATTTTGCGATCATGGCGATTGAAAGGCTCCAAAAACCGATGGATAAAGCACTGAGGGCGTCAACGCGTTTTGATGGTATCCATTCGATCCATCAGCTTGCGGAGCAAGCGAGCGAGATTGTTTCCATTGGTAATCATACGGGAGAAGGCTGGTTCTTGACCGGTGAGATGATTGATCTATTGGAAAATAATGTCAACAATATCATTTGTCTGCAACCATTTGGCTGTCTGCCCAATCATGTGGTAGGAAAAGGTGTTATGAAAGAATTACGTCGTCAATACCCGCAGGCGAACATTGCGGCCATTGATTATGATCCAGGTGTCTCGATCGTCAATCAATTGAATCGTATCCGCTTGTTGATGGCCACTGCCAATAAAGCGTTGGCTGAATAAATTCTCAAGCCAGCGACCGAACCAATTTAAAAGAAAAGCGACTGCTCTTGTTTGGACATTTTGTGATAACTTCTTTCTTCTGCCTATAAAATAGGGAAAGAATTCGCACAAATTGAGAAAAACAGAGCAGTTTTTGCTTTTTTTATTAGCTATTTAGGTATATACCAGTTATAATAGGAGGGGAACGGAGGAATGTGTAGTGGTGGAAAAATTACCTGTTTATATCCAGATTCATGATCAAATTAAAGCCAATATTGAAAACAATACATACAAAATCGGGGATCGTCTGCCCTCAGAGCGCGAGTTGTCGAAACAATTCGGTGTGAGTCGCATGACGTTGCGACAAGCGATCCAAACCTTAGCAGATGAGGGGATTCTTGAGCGTAAAATCGGTTCCGGCACTTATGTGGCTCGCCAAAAAGTACAGGAGAAAATGACGGGCACGACGAGTTTTACCGAAATCATGAATTCTCTTGGTCGTAAACCTTCTAGCAAAGCGGTCGCTTATTTCTTGACTGCACCTAGCTCCAGTGAAATGGAAAAGCTGCAATTAGAAGGTCACGAAACGATTTTACGGATGGAGCGGATTCGGTATGCGGATGATGTGCCGATCTGTTTTGAAGTCGCGAGTATCCCTGAGAAGTTTATTCATGACTTTAGCAAAGAGGAGATCATCTCTTCCCTCTATAAAGTTTTAGAGGAAAAAGGACAACGGAAAATCGGTGGCGCTTCACAGACAATCTCAGCCATGGTCGCTTCCGAGCAAATTGCTGATTACTTACAAATCAAACGCGGCGATGCGATTTTACGTATGCGGCAAATCACTTCATTTGAAGATGGTCAACCATTTGAATACGTGCGCACCCAATATGTTGGTAATCGTTTTGAATTTTATATGGAAAAATAACCTGTCTATTTCAATTGGCAACAAAAAGCCCAAAAAAGCCGAAAGGACCCTACGAGCGTTTCAGCTGTTGCGTAGCGTCGCTGGTTGCATGACCGTTTCGGCTTTTCAAATATTTGGGCTTCCTGCATTGGTTGTAGCAAACTTGGCAGCGTCCTCCTTGAGGAAAAGAGCACACACTGGAAGGTCTTTAGTAAGCTGGCTTACTCTGTGGACTGCTCGATCAAGCGTTCTACATATTCGGTAGTCCCTCTGGTCAATTGCACTTGACCTTGTAGCAAATCGATCAGAGCGGCTTCTTGGTCGGCAAGTACTGCTTCAGGAATCATTAAGGTGACAACGATTTTCTCCGTATAAGCAATATCTTTTATATAGATATTCTGCAGTTCTAAGTAGTTTTGGAGCTTGCCTAAAAGGGGATAATCGATGGTCAAGGCAAGTTCTTGATGCAAAATACCCTCGACGATTCCTACCTCTTTGATTCCAGCAGAGGCCGAACTTGAATAAGCGCGAATCAATCCACCAGCACCCAGTTTCGTTCCACCGAAGTAGCGGGTAACAACGGCGATCACATTGATCAGTTCGTTTTTCTTTAACACTTCTAAAATCGGTACCCCAGCGGTGCCGCTCGGTTCACCATCATCACTGCTGCGCTGGATCTCATGATTTTCACCTAATACATAGGCGCTGCAATGATGATTTGCCTTCCAATGCTCTTTCTTGAGGGCTTGAATAAACGCTTTGGCTTCGTCTTCTGATTGAATTCGTTTTAATGAACAGAGGAAACGCGATTTTTTGATTTCTATTTCTGTTTCTCCGTCTTGTCGAATCGTTCGATAAGTCACGCGCACGATCGCCTCCTTTATGTTTCTAGTATAGGCAATCGGAAGGAAAGTTACAAATAGAAGAAAGAAACAGGTACGAACATAGACTCTAAAAAGAGGAGGCAGTTGCTTTGGGTAGACGCAAAAAGTACGATACGATCACTCACTATTTAAAAAACAACGGTGGTTCGCAAATCACCTTAACGTTTACGCAGTTTGATGAATTTCTTTTCCCCGCATCCGGTTTGCCCAAAAGTGCCCGCACCAGTAGCGATTGGTGGGCGAATGATTACCGACATCCAGAAAATGGGGCTTATGCGTGGCTGAATGCCGGCTACGAGGTAGTCCTAGTCAATTTAAAAAAAGAGTACGTCGTTTTTAATCGTTTAGTAAAATCAAACTGGTTGCTGGATAGAAAGCGTTGACAAATTTCAAACTTGTTCTATACTAGAGATAGGAAATGTTATCTTATTCTTAAAATTCAAGGAGTGTTCGATATGGCGAAAAAAACAATTATGTTAGTTTGTTCTGCAGGGATGAGTACAAGCTTATTAGTAACAAAAATGCAAAAAGCAGCTGAAGCAAAAGGATTAGAAGCAGATATTTTTGCAGTTTCCGCATCAGAAGCAGATCAACATTTAGAAAGCAAAGACGTAAACGTTTTACTATTAGGACCACAAGTTCGTTTCATGAAAGGCGATTTCGAGAAACGTCTAGCGCCAAAAGGAATTCCATTAGAAGTAATCAACATGGCAGATTACGGCATGATGAACGGCGAAAAAGTCTTAGATCAAGCTTTGACATTGATCGGCGAATAAGCAAGACCTGCTGTTGAAGCAAACAAGAAACCTGTAATCGGTTCAAGTACTTTTCAAAAAGTACTTGAACCGATTTTTTTGCGTACTTAAAACTGAGGTGTATGTTATGACCAATCAAAAAGGAAGACAATTTTTTGTTTTAGATGAAACAATGAGTGTAGGAAAAACTTTTGATTCTCGACCGGCAATGCTCGAGCAGGGGAAGAGAATCGTTTGTCAGCGTTGCGGTTCTTCCCACCACAAGCCGTCGGTTCTATTGCCGATAGGCTGCTATTACTGTCCAACTTGTATTCGCTATGGTCGGATCACATCAGATGGCCAACTCGTAATTCAACAAACGGATCTTGCAGCCTTTGATCACAAGATCGTTTGGCCAGGAGTGTTGACTTCGTTTCAGCAAAAAATTTCTCAGCAATTAGTGGCAAATTGTCGACAAAAGAAATCGTCTCTTGTTTGGTCAGTCACGGGTTCAGGGAAGACCGAGATGATCTTTGAAACGATCCGCCACATACGGCAAGAAGGTGGTCGTGTGGCGATCGTCTCGCCGCGGATCGATGTCTGCCGTGAACTGTTCCCCCGGATTCAACAAGCGTTCCCACAAGAGGAAAGCCTGCTCCTTTATGGGAAATCAGAAGAACCTTATCGTTATACAACGATCCTTATTGCCACCACTCATCAGCTACTGCATTTTTATCGCAGCTTTCAACTGATCGTGGTGGATGAGATAGATGCATTTCCCTACGAGGGCGATGCGCAGCTGCGTTACGGATTATACAATGCCTTGGCAGAAAACGGGTGTCTGATCTATTTAAGTGCGACGCCTTCAAAACGATTGTTGCAAGAAATTTATTCGGAATTTGCAGTGTTAAAAATGCCTCTACGGTTTCATCAGCGTCCGCTGATCGTTCCGAAACCTATTCATTATAGCCGCTGGGCGCAGGCTTATCGCAAAAAACGTTGGCTGCGACCATTGCTACAGCACTTGCAGCGGTTGGTTAAAAAAAACTTTGTCTTGGTATTTTGTCCAAGTATTCAGCTGATGAAGGAAATGGAAGGGGCAGTCCGCAGGCAAGAAGCATCATGGCTCCTCACTAGTGTTTCTTCACAAGATGAAAAACGGAGGGAAAAAGTCCAATCGGCACGCAGCCAAGTGTACAAGGTGTTGTTTACAACGATGATTTTAGAACGAGGTGTAACGTTTGAAAATGTCTCAGTGGTGGTACTGGGAGCCAATCACCCGGTCTTTACAAAATCGGCGTTAGTACAAATCGCTGGCCGTGTCGATCGCAAAGGTGCGTTTACAGAAGGGGAAGTCATTTTTTTCTACGACCAAACGACAGAAGCGATCCGTCAAGCAATCAAAGAAATCAATGAGATGAACCAATTAGCAAGGAGCTGGTTGACCGATGGAGTGTAGTTGGTGCCAAATATTTTTTTCAAGAGAGGTAACGATCATTGAGCTGTTGGCTCCTTGGCGCATCCCCGAAAAAGAATTATGTCCACAATGCGCTCAGCGATTTACAGTGATCAATTGGCAAAGCTGCTGCCCAACATGTGGCAAAAAGGATACCATTTCCTGCAGTGACTGTCTCTTTTGGGCGAAAACCTGTCCCATGATCCATTTGCAGCATCGGGCACTGTTCGCTTACGATCAAGGGATGAAGGAGTGGATTCACGAATACAAATTAATGGGAAACTATCAGTTGCGAGAGACCTTTGCTGCTGCCATCAGACAAAAGATCAACAACTTTGATTACGATTGTTTGATACCCATCCCGCTATCGGCAGAACGTTACCAGGAGCGAGGGTTTAATCAAGTGACCGCTGTGCTGGACGCAGGCGGAGTTAAGTCGAAAGAATGGCTGGATAAAGTGGTTGATACCGCACCACAAGCTCAACGTTCTCGCAAGCAACGATTAGAGGAGGTGCAACCTTTTGCGGTGAAGCCAGAGGCAACGGTTGAAATAAAAAACAAGAAACTGTTGTTGATCGATGATGTTTACACTACCGGTAGAACGTTATATCACGCAGCTGAAGCATTGCAGACCTTTGGCCCCCAGTCGATTCGATCCTTTTCCTTTGCCCGTTGAATCGTTATTTTGAAAACGCTTAAAGAAATTTGTTCGATTTACTAGGCAAATGAGCAAGAGTTCGATATAATAGAGTTAAGAAGAAGAAAAGAGTGGTCCTTTTCCTTCTTTACTGGTAGACGAAAGGGGTAATTTTTATGTTTAGATATAATGTGCGCGGCGAAAATATCGAGGTAACAGAAGCGATCCGTGATTACGTCGAGAAAAAAGTAGGTAAATTAGAACGTTATTTTAACGATGTGCCGGAAGCAACAGCACATGTTAATTTGAAAGTTTATACTGAAAAAACAGCAAAAGTAGAAGTAACGATTCCTTTACCATTCTTAGTTCTGCGTGCGGAAGAAACCTCACCTGATCTATATGCTAGTATCGATTTGGTTGTTGACAAATTGGAACGCCAAATCCGCAAATTTAAAACAAAAATCAACCGCAAATCTCGCGAGACAGCATTGGTTCCGCCAACAGATGGTGATTTGTTCACAACTGAAGCAAACGATGAAGAAAACAATGGTTCTGAATTAGACATCGTACGTACAAAACGTTTGTCTTTAAAACCAATGGACAGTGAAGAAGCTGTTTTACAAATGAACATGCTTGGACACAACTTCTTTATCTTTGAAGATGCGGAAACGAATGGAACGAGCATTGTGTATCGTCGAAAAGATGGCAAATACGGGTTGATCGAAACCGATTAACAAGTGTTGATACCTTTTTCTCGACACCCCAAAAAATAGTCTTTTTTGACAGAGTAGCTGAGAAGCTACTCTGTTTTTTTATACTCGTTAAATTGGCTGGAAATCTTTTTTATATAGAGAGTGTCTTGGTTATTCTTTTGGTTTATTATGTTATACTATAGATGAAATAATACAAGGAGAGTGAATCATGACTACGCTAGCAGATGTTGCTAAAAAAGCAAATGTTTCCGCAATGACCGTTTCTCGAGTGATCAATCATCCGGACAAAGTAACTGAAGAGTTAAAGCAGCTGGTTCATCAAGCGATGCTTGAATTGGATTATCAGCCGAATATTGCTGCCAAATCATTAGTTTCCAAGCGTTCCCATATCATCAAAGTGTATATTTTAGAGGAGATGGATACGACGGAACCTTACTATATGAACTTATTGGTTGGGATCGCTCGTTCTATTGGTAAAGCACACTATTCTTTGCAGCTAGTTACGACTGACGGGGTGGATCGTGGTCCAGCAGATGGCTGCATCATTACGGGCTTTCGCCAGGCTGACATGGACTGGATAAGAAATTTAAGAAAGCCTGTGGTGTTATTTGGCGAAAATGAAGCTGGGTTCAGTTTTGTTGACAGTGACAACTACCAAGGAATCGTTTCTGCATGCAAACATGCTATCGACACCGGCTATCAACAATTGGTCTATATTGGTTTAGAGTTGGAAGAAGCGTTTACGAAAAGCCGAGAAAAAGGGTACATAGATACAGTCACAAAAGCGGGAATATCACCAAAAATCTATCGTTTTGACAACCGATCTTCCGCCGCCCGCAAGTTTATCCAATCGCAGAATGAGCATTTAATGAAAAACACTTGTTTTATCTGTGCCACAGATCGTTTAGCGTTAGGCATCAATCAAGGCTTACAGTCGATCGGAGTGGAGGTGCCAGATGATTTTGGGATCATCGGCTACGATGGCGTATTCCTTGATCAGGTAAGTTCGCCAAAATTGACAACGATGAAGCAAGCCATTGTGGAAATGGGGGAAGTTTGCGGCGAATTATTGATCCAAAAAATCGAACATAATGATACGAGCCAGCGACAACAGCGCTTTTTACCTCAACTCGTGGTTCGTGAATCCACAAAATGAAAAATTAAGCAAATGGTTGCGCAATTTCTTTTCGATTCATCGACATCTTAATTTAAAGGCTTTTTCTATTTTTGTTATCGCTAACATTTAGAAAAGGTTTGCCATTTTAAGAAACCGGTTGCATAATGGAGTTACAAATTGCAGGAGGTAAACAGGATGAAAGTGAATTGGAAAAAGGCAGCTCTAGGATTAGTTTCAGGAAGTGCGTTGTTAGCGCTTGCGGCGTGTGGCGGCAACGGTGGTAGTACCGATGGTAGTAATGCAGATGCAGGTTCAGGTAGCGATGAAAAAACGCTCACGGTCTCTGTAGGAGCAGACTATATTGATTATATCAATGAAGTGAAATCTGACTTTGAATCTGAAAATGATGTTACCATCAACGTTGTAGAAATGGATATGTTCGATCAAATGGATGCGCTTCAACTAGACGGTCCTGCTGGGAAAGGTCCAGATGTTACGATGTCTCCTTACGATCGTGTAGGTCAAGTAGGCTCGCAAGGGCATTTGGCAGAAATGACTTTGCCAGATGATGGACGGTACAGCGATACAGACAAGCAACAAGTGACGATCGATGATAAAATCTATGGCGCACCAGCAATGATTGAAGCAGTTGTCATGTTCTATAACAAAGATTTGATCGATGAAGCGCCAGCAACTTTTTCTGATTTAGAAGAGCTAGCAAAAGATGATCGTTTTGCAGAAGGCGATGACAATGTTGGTTTCTTAGCTCGTTGGACAGACTTTTATTATACGTATGGTCTATTAGCTGGTTATGGTGGTTATGTCTTTGGGGATGAAGGGACAGATCCATCTGATTTAGGGATCAACAATGAAGGTTCTGTTGAAGCAATCACGTACGCAACTGATTGGTTCCAAAATGTCTGGCCGCAAGGAATGCTGGATGTATCAGCCAACGAAAACTTGATGTTAGATTACTTTAACCAAGGCAAAACAGCAGCCATCATTTACGGACCATGGGGCGTGAACGGCTTTGAAGAAGCAGGGATTAACTATGGCGTAGCGAAAATCCCAACGCTGAGCAATGGCAATGATTATGAAACGTTTGGTGGTGGAAAAGCATGGGTTGTTTCCAACTACTCACAAAACAAAGACATTTCTCAACAATTTGTCGAATATTTAACAAACGAAGCTAATCAAGAGAAATTGTATGAAATGCGTCATGATATTCCAGCAAACATTATGGCTCAAGAAACAGTTGCTGCTTCTGATGATCCAGTAGCAAAAGCAGTGATCGAGCAATACAGTGTTTCACAACCAATGCCAAATATCCCTGAAATGTCTGAGGTTTGGGTAGGGGCTGAAAACATGCTGTTTGATGCAGGTTCAGGCAATATGACTCCTCAAGAAGCAGCGGATAATGCTGCCAAAACAATCGAAGAAGCGATTGAGCAGAAATATTAATAAATAGCCGATTACGGTCTGTCATTCATGTCGACGATTCTATAGAGGATGTTTGTCAAAAGGATTCCTTGCAACGTAGCACGCAAGAAATTGCTTGATGAGATTGATTTCTATGGATCGTCGGCCGCTTGGCAGACTTTCGATTTTAAGGAGGATACATATGAGGACGAATTCAAAAGCCACGCAGACAGCGCTTCTTTCAATCATCCCTGGGGTGGGACAATTCAAAAATGGTCAGAAATTTAAAGCGGGACTCTTTTTTGCGGTCTTTCTAATTTTTCTAGGCGAAATGCTTTTGTTCGGTGGACAAGCATTATATAACTTTGTCACACTGGGATCAGTACCGATGGAACACAATTCTTTGTTCTTGTTGATCGAAGGAACGCTACAGGTCATCGTTACCGTTATTTTCATTATCTTTTGGGTTTTAAATATCAAAGATGCCTATCAAGTTCGCCAAAGTATTGAAAAAGGGTTCCCGGTGGCAGTTACGAGAAAAGAGTTTTTCAATAAATTGTATGAGGATGGTTTCGCTTATCTATTGACGATCCCAGCCTATCTGGTGATGATCGTAGCAATTATTTTTCCGGTAATGGTGACACTCTTCATGGCGTTTACCAACTATGATTTTCGACATATTCCGCCAGCAAACTTAATCGACTGGATCGGTTTTTCGAATTTTACGAATATCTTCACCTTAAGTTCTTACCGCGACACCTTTGTAAAAGTGTTTAGTTGGACGGTGATTTGGACCGTTTTAGCAACTACTTTGCAAATTACCTTAGGAATACTGACAGCAGTTGTTGCCAATCAAAAATTTGTGAAGTTCCGTCGGGTCTTCGGGGTGATTTTCTTGCTTCCTTGGGCGGTGCCAGCGTTTATCACAATCATGAGTTTTTCAAATATGTTTAATGATACCGCAGGAGCGATCAATACGCAGGTGATCCCGCTATTGAACAATCTGCCCTTTGTGGATATTGGCAATATTGCTTGGAAAACCGACCCGTTTTGGACAAAGACCGCGATTATTTTGATTCAAGGTTGGTTAGGGTTTCCATATATTTATGTTATGGTCTCAGGGATTTTACAATCCATTTCTGAAGATTTGTATGAAGCAGCCAAAATGGATGGAGCAAATGCGATTCAGCGTTTTCGCAATATTACGTTACCGGCGATCTTTTTGGTGGCAGCACCAACCTTCGTTACGCAATATACAGGGAACTTTAATAACTTCTCCATGATCTATCTCTTTAACGAAGGTGGTCCAGGGAGTTTAGGTGGAAATGCCGGTTCGACGGATATTTTGATTTCATGGATCTACAAATTGACGACGGGCGGCTCGCCACAATACTCGATTGCTTCTGCATTGACCTTGATCATTTCCTTTGTGGTGATTTCCATTTCATTACTGGTGTTTAAAAAGACGAATGCATTTAATATGGAGGATTGAGGATGAAAAAGAAAAAGTTTTCTTTCAGCAAATTATTTACCTACTTGTTTATGATCGCTTTATCGATCGTTATCATCTATCCCTTGTTGATTACCGCAACCTCAGCCTTCAAGGCAGGGAATATGATCGCCTTTCGCTTGGATTTTGATGCGGATTGGACATTGAACAACTTTCGACGATTGTTCAATGAAACCCCCTATTTGACATGGTATAAAAACACCTTGATCGTGGCTGTTTCCACGATGGTGATCCAAGTAATGATCGTAACACTGGCAGGGTATACTTACAGTCGTTATCGCTTTGCCGGTCGTAAGAGCAGTTTGATGGTGTTCTTGATCGTTCAGATGGTGCCAACAATGTCGGCGTTGACCGCTTTTTATGTCATGGGCTTATTAGCAAACGGCCTAGATAGTTTCTGGTTCTTGACACTGATCTATATCGGTGGTGGGATTCCCATGAATACTTGGCTGATGAAAGGGTACTTTGATACGGTACCGATCGACTTGGATGAATCAGCAAAACTTGACGGTGCAGGGCATTTTCGCATCTTTTGGCAAATCGTTTTGCCCCTCGTAAAACCAATGGTTGCCGTCCAAGCATTGTGGGCCTTTATGGGGCCATTCGGCGAATTCTTGCTGGCGCGGTTCTTGCTTCGCTCACAAGAGCGTTTGACCGTCGCAGTCGGTCTGCAGACTTTTATCAACGATGCCCGTAACCAACGGGTAGCACTCTTTGCGGCTGGGGCGATTTTGATCGCCGTACCGATTGCTGCACTGTTTTTCTTCTTACAAAAATACTTTGTTTCAGGTTTGACCTCGGGCGGAACAAAAGGATAGGAATGATAGGATGTCTGAACAACGATTTCCCTTAACATACTTTGGGGCCATATTTTCTCCAACAAAAGTCTATGCATGGCGTAAAAAATTAAATCGCTGGCAGCAAGTGTTTGTCTATATTTTCTTGATGTCCTTGCTGATGATCCCGCTGACCTTGATGATCAGCAAGCAAACGGATCAAGCCTTTGTAGCATTTTTTCCCCATGCAAAAACACTCATGACTGCTGAAACAGCAGCCGAATACAGTGAACTGCAGCTGGAAGATGGCAAACTTTTAACGGATGAGTCACAAGTCTTTTCGCAAACAGAAGCGGGCATTATAGGTGTTGCGCTTTCAGAAGCGGACCTTGAGGAAGCAAAATATGCCATCAATTTTCGTGAGACAGACTGGACCATCAAAGAGGAAATCGATGGACAAACCTATCATTATGAGATGCGTTACACGGCGGAAATGATGCCTGATCAAGTGCATGATGCGGCTTCGTTTCAGAAAGTGATCGAAGACGGCTTTTATCGCAACAACGAGACGGCGATTTTCTTCAGCCAGACGATCACGGTGGCATTTTTATTGGTGGCAATGAATAGTATCCTCGTCATGGGCGCAGCGTTTTTCCTCTGGCTGACGAAAAAGTCGCGACTGTCGACGATCAGCAGTTTCAAAGAAAGTACCAACGTGATTTTAAATGCACTGGGGGCAGGCTCTCTGGTGGCGATGTTGGCAGGATTTATTGGCGCGGACATCATCTTGATGATTGGGATCCAATCTTTAGGCATGCTGCTGATGCTCTTCTTAGCTTTCTTAAAAACCCGTTTTAAAACGGCCTAATTTGCAAATATTCGCAACAAGTCATTTGGACGTGCGCTGGACTTTGGGCACCGATCGATGGCTTGTTGCGTATTTTTTCCCTTCGTTTCTTTAAAATCTGTGAAAAAAGGTTAAGAATCCGTTTATCACGCAAGATTGATGCGATAGTTCTATCGAAAAATATTTCATTTATGGTGAACTAGTGCTAAAATAGTTAGGAGAGTTTCCAGCTAGGATAATGTAGAAGTAAAAGGAGAATTATTAAGGTATGGCCAATTTTTTTAGAAAATTAATCGAAAACGACAAAAAAGAATTAAAACGTCTTGACCATATTGCGAATCAAGTTGAATCACATGCGGATGAAATGGCCGCTTTATCTGATGAACAATTACGCGGGAAAACCGATGAATTTCGTCGTCGTTTCCAAGAGGGAGAGACTTTGGATAAATTATTACCTGAAGCTTTTGCAGTAGTACGTGAAGCTGCAAAACGCGTTTTGGGTCTTTATCCTTACCACGTCCAATTAATGGGTGGGATCGTCTTGCATGATGGGAATATTCCAGAGATGCGTACCGGTGAAGGGAAAACCTTGACGGCGACATTACCTGTTTATTTGAATGCCTTGAGTGGTCAAGGCGTCCATGTCGTAACCGTCAATGAATACTTGGCAACTCGTGACTCGACTGAGATGGGAGAGCTGTACAACTTTTTAGGATTGACAGTCGGTTTGAACATCAACTCAAAATCAGCAGAAGAAAAACGTGCGGCGTATGCTTGTGACATCACTTATAGTACAAACAATGAATTAGGGTTTGACTATTTGCGGGACAACATGGTGGTTTATCGTCATCAAATGGTACAACGTCCATTAAACTATGCCATTGTCGATGAAGTCGATTCGATCTTGATTGATGAAGCGAGAACGCCATTGATCATTTCAGGACAAGCAGAAAAATCGACCGCGCTATACAATCGGGTCGACAATTTCGTCAAACGCTTGACGGAAGAAGAAGACTACAAAATCGATATTCAATCAAAAACGATCGGCTTGACAGAACGTGGGATCGAAAAAGCGGAGGAGACCTTCGGCTTAGAAAACTTGTATGATATCGAAAACACCGCATTGACCCATCACTTGGACCAAGCGTTGCGGGCGAATTACATCATGATCCGTGACATTGATTACGTGGTGCAAGATGGCAAAGTAATGATTGTTGACCAATTTACAGGTCGGATCATGGATGGCCGCCGCTATTCTGACGGACTGCATCAAGCGATTGAAGCAAAAGAAAGTGTCGAGATCGAAGATGAAACCAAAACGATGGCGACGATCACATTCCAGAACTACTTCCGGATGTACAAAAAATTGTCTGGGATGACCGGTACTGCGAAAACGGAAGAAGAAGAGTTTAGAGAAATCTATAACATGCAAGTCATTCAGATTCCTACGAACAAACCGATCTTACGGGATGATCGTGCGGACTTGCTTTATCCAACACTTACCAGCAAATTCCAAGCAGTCGTTCAAGACATCAAAGAACGTCACCGCAAAGGGCAACCAGTCCTTGTAGGGACGGTCGCTGTTGAGACTTCTGAATTACTATCATCAATGCTTGATCGGGAGAAAGTTCCTCATGAAGTATTGAATGCTAAGAATCACTTTAAAGAAGCGGAAATCATTTTGAATGCTGGGCAAAAAGGCGCTGTAACGATCGCGACCAATATGGCTGGTCGGGGAACGGATATCAAGTTGGGTCTTGGTGTTGCAGAACTAGGCGGATTGGCAGTTATTGGTACCGAGCGTCACGAATCACGACGGATCGACAACCAGTTGCGGGGACGTGCGGGACGTCAAGGAGATCCAGGGATGTCGCAATTTTACCTGTCGCTAGAAGATGATTTAATGAAACGTTTTGGTTCTGAACGAATCAAAGTGTTCTTAGATCGGATGAAAATCGATGAAGGCGATGCCGTGATCCAAAGTAAGATGCTTTCAAAACAAGTAGAATCTGCCCAAAGACGAGTGGAAGGGAATAACTACGATACCCGGAAAAACGTCTTGCAATACGATGACGTAATGCGAGAACAGCGGGAAGTTATTTACGGACAACGTCAAGAAGTAATCATGGAAGAAACGGATCTTTCACCACAATTAATGAATATGGTGAAACGTTCCATCAGCCGTGTCGTTGACAGTCATACGCAATTAGAAGAAAGCAATTGGAATTATGAAGGAATCGTTGATTTTGCTGCTAATGCACTTGTTCATGAAGATACCATCAGTATTGAAGACATCAAGGGCAAATCAGCTCAAGAGATTAAAGATTATCTAAACCAACGGGCAGAAGAAGTCTTTGAACAAAAGAAAACACAACTTAATAGTCCAGAACAATTACTGGAATTTGAAAAAGTAGTGATTTTACGAGTCGTTGATACGAAGTGGACCGACCACATCGATGCCATGGATCAATTGCGCCAATCGGTTGGGTTACGGGCTTATGGACAAAACAATCCGTTAGTTGAATACCAAACAGAAGGATTCAATATGTTTGAAAACATGGTTGGAGCCATCGAGTATGAAGTAACTCGTCTGTTTATGAAGGCAGAAATCCGCCAAAACGTTCAACGGGAACAAGTAGCCCAAGGAGAAGCACAAGGGGTAGAAGAAGCACCGGCTGCCCAAGCGCCAAGTTTCAAAAACGTGGGCCGCAATGATCCTTGTCCTTGCGGAAGCGGGAAAAAATTCAAGAATTGCCACGGGAAAAATATGTAACAAGTTTTGAAAAAGGTGAGAGTAGGCTGGCAGACGTTTTTGTCCAGTCTACTTTCGTTTGTAAGAAAAAAAGAAAGAAGGAATTTTAATGGAAATCGCAGATATTCGGAATCAATTGACCCAGATGAATGAAAAAATAATCAGTTTTAGGGGGTCTCTTTGACTTAGATCAGTTAGAAGAGGACATTGCGGAAGCGGAACACCAAATGGCAGATCCTACCTTTTGGGATGATTCAGAAAAAGCTCAACAAGTCATTAACGCCAACAATGCCAACAAAGAGACTTACGATCAATTCAATCAGCTAGCAGAAGAATTGGAAGAACTCGAAGTGATGTTGGAAATGATTCAAGAAGAAGCCGATCCGGAAATGGAAGCAGAACTTGATGCGCGAATCGGTAAGTTAAATGAGAAAATGGCTTCTTATGAATTGTCGATGTTGTTAGATGAACCCTATGATCGAAACAATGCCATCATCGAGCTGCACCCGGGAGCAGGCGGTACCGAGTCGCAAGACTGGGGCAGCATGCTGTTACGGATGTATACTCGTTTTTGCGAACAACATGGGTATCAGGTGGAAACTTTGGACTATCAAGCCGGTGATGAAGCGGGGATCAAAAGTGTCACATTACTTGTGAAAGGCCACAACGCCTATGGCTATTTGAAGTCGGAAAAAGGCGTGCATCGCTTGGTCCGTATTTCACCTTTTGATTCTGCTAAGAGACGGCATACGTCATTTTGCTCGGTGGATGTGATGCCAGAATTAGATGGGGCGATCGATGTGGAGATCAACTCAGATGATTTGAAGATCGATACGTACCGCGCAAGCGGCGCTGGTGGACAGCACATCAACAAAACCGAATCTGCTGTGCGGATCACTCACATTCCAACAGGTACAGTGGTCGCTAGCCAAGCCCAGCGTTCACAGCTGAAAAACCGTGAGCAAGCGATGGGGATGTTGAAAGCTAAGCTGTATCAATTAGAAGTCGAAAAGAAAGAACAAGAAGCAGCAGCCTTGCGAGGCGAGCAATTAGAGATCGGCTGGGGCTCGCAAATTCGTTCTTATGTCTTCCATCCCTATTCAATGGTCAAAGATCACCGAACGAATTTCGAAACTGGGAATGTACAGGCAGTCATGGATGGCGATTTGGACGGCTTTATCGATGCCTATTTGAAGCTGAAACTGAATCAAAAATAACCTGGTATGACTTAAACAGATTGAAACACAATTGTAATCTGTTGCAAGCAAGGTGAAATATATTCATGCTATAATAAGCCAGAATGAAAATTTGAGATGGAGAGATAGCTGTATGATAGAAATGAAAGATATAATGAAAAAGTACTCTAATGGTACGACTGCTATCCGTAACCTTTCGATTTCAATTGATCAAGGGGAGTTTGTCTATGTCGTTGGACCATCCGGCGCCGGAAAATCAACCTTTATCAAATTGATGTATCGAGAAGAAAGAGCAACAAAAGGCGTTTTGAATGTCGCAGGATATGATTTGGTCGGCATGAAAAACCGTGAGATCCCTTTGATGCGCCGGGAAATCGGCGTGGTCTTCCAAGACTACAAACTTTTACCGCGGAAAACGGTCTTTGAAAATGTTGCTTATGCAATGCAAGTTATCGGACGCAAACCCCGTGATATCAAAAAACGGGTGATGGAAGTTTTGGATTTGGTCGGACTGAAACATAAAGTTCGGGTCTTTCCAAGTGAACTTTCCGGTGGGGAACAACAACGGGTGTCGATCGCTCGTGCCATCGTAAATACACCGAAGGTATTGATTGCGGATGAACCAACCGGAAATCTAGATCCTGAAAACTCATGGGAAATCATGAAATTGCTTGATCGAATCAATGCACAAGGAACAACGGTCGTTATGGCGACCCATAATAGTACGATCGTAAATACGATTCGTCATCGCGTGATCGCGATTGAGAATGGCCGCATTATTCGCGACCAAGCGGAAGGAGAATATGGTTACGATGATTAGAACATTTTTCCGTCATCTCCTGGAGAGTATTAAAAGTTTAAAGCGTAACGGCTGGATGACTATCGCGTCATTGAGTGCCGTGACGATCACATTAACATTAGTCGGTATTTTTCTAGGTGTAATCTTAAATGCAACAAAACTAGCCGAAGATATTCGTGAGAATGTGGACGTGTCGGTTTTCGTTGATATTGGTACAGAACAAGAAGACATGGATGCTTTAGAACAGGCCTTAAATGATCTGCCGAACGTTTCAGAAGTGACATTTTCTAGTCGAGACGAAGAATTGCAGAAGATCCAGGATGCCATGGGGGATTCATGGAACTTGTTCGAAGGCGACAGTAATCCACTGTATAACGTATTTGTTGTAAGTGCAACAGATCCAGAGTATACGACAGAGATCGCAGAACAAGCTGGGGATTTGCCGAATGTCTTTAAAGCCGATTACGGTGGAGATTCTTCTGACCGAATCTTTGAATTGTCTGCGGCTGTGCGGACTTGGGGCTTAGCTGCTGCTGTCTTACTGATTTTTGTGGCAATGTTCCTAATCTCTAATACGATTCGGATCACGATTTTGTCCCGTCAAAGAGAAATTCAAATCATGCGTCTGGTTGGGGCGAAAAACGGCTACATTCGTTGGCCATTCTTCCTTGAAGGCGGCTGGATCGGACTCTTAGGATCAATTGTCCCAATTGCGTTGATGTACTTCGGGTATCATCAAGTTTATGCAATGGTCAATCCATCCTTGCTACGTTCAAATTACAGCTTAATTGCACCAAATATGTTTCTAATACAAGTGTGCGGTGTGATGGCACTGATTGGTATCGTGATTGGTTCGCTTGGTTCCATCTTATCAATGCGCCGATTCTTAAAATTCTAAACGTATGTTTTATTAAAGTCGATCGTCAGATCGGCTTTTTTTGTTTCATCACAGTGTTTCTTTACTTTAGGTACTATTTTTTGATATGCTTTAGTAGCGGGAAATCGGGGAAGAGGTGGAAAAATGGTTGTAATGGATAATTTGGTAACCATTTTATTTATAGTTAATATTTTGTTATCAATCATTATCATTTTCAGAGAGAGACGTCAGACTGCTCAGACATGGGCCTGGCTTTTGGTCTTGATGTTCATCCCAATCGTTGGTTTTGTGCTTTACTTTTTCTTTGGTAGAGGAATTTCCAAGGAAAAGATTTTCGATATGCGCTCACAAGCAAAGATTGGTCTAAACGTTGAATTAGAAGAACAAAAACAAGCACTCGCGCGTCATTTGTTTCCGCATCCGCCGACTGCTCAAGTAGAAGTCCAGCAGTTAGTCTATCTATTGACGGTCTTTGGTCAATCCCTCTATACGACAGCCAATAGCATGACACTTTATACCGATGGGCGGCAGAAATTTGATGCCTTGATCGCGGATATCGAACAGGCAAAAAATCACATTCATATGGAATATTATATTTATCGCAGTGATGCATTGGGAAATGAAGTCAAAGAAGCATTAGTACGAGCCGCAAAGCGAGGCGTAAAAGTAAGAGTCTTATTAGATGCTTGGGGCAGTACTCAAGTATCATTGAAGTTTTTTGATGAATTGCGTCTGCATGGCGGGCAAATTGCTTTTTTCTTTCCTTTGTTCGTTCCTTATGTCAATCCGCGAATCAATTATCGGAATCATCGCAAAATCGTGGTGATTGATGGTGAGATTGGCTATACAGGCGGTTTTAATGTGGGAGATGAGTATCTAGGGCAAGTGGAAAAATTTGGCTATTGGCGAGACAATCACTTGCGAATTGCCGGCTCAGCAGTCTATTCGCTGCAAAATCGGTTTCTCATGGATTGGAATTCACAACACGCCTTGGAGATCAAATATGATCCTTCTTTGTTTCCTGAAATCAAACAAGCGGGGACAGTCGCAGCCCAAGTCATCACTAGTGGTCCTGATACGGAACATGAAGAAATTAAAATGACGTATTTGAAAATGATCAATTTAGCCAAAAAAGAAATCCTAATTCAAACGCCGTACTATATTCCGGATGAAGCCATTCATAACGCCTTAAAGTTAGCACTGCTCTCTGGGGTGAAAGTTCATATACAAATTCCGAACAAACCAGATCATCCCTTGGTTTACTGGGCGACCTATTCCTTTGCGGCTGAGCTGCTTCATTTTGGCGCAATCATTGAAACCTATGAGAAAGGGTTTATGCATGCGAAAACGATGATTATAGATAGTGGACTTGTATCGATTGGCTCAGCAAATATCGATGTTCGATCCTTTCGTCTGGATTTTGAAGTCAATACGATTATCTATGATGCGCAACTTGCGACTCAAACAAAAGAAGCGTTTCTGGCGGATTCGATCGATTCCAAACCATTAACGATCGAAGCATATCAACAAAGAAAATTGACGATCAAGATCAAGGAAGGCCTGGCACGTCTTGTGTCACCGTTACTGTAAAAAAATGCCCTTTTCCAAAAGATGGAAGCCATCATTTTGGAAAAGGGCATTTTTTAATAGGATTAACCCATAATACTTGTGTACGCTGCTAAGAAAATCGAGCCGACAGTGAGAATAAGCATGGTCCAGATCACGACTTGCGTGATTTTTGCAAAGGTACTTTTTGGTTTTTTCTCGTTCATTCTAATCCACCTTTTAGAGTTATTCTAGTGACAGTTTACCCTCAATTTCTCAAGAACTCAAGTTGATCCAAGGAGAAATTAAGAAAATTTCAATTTCACTATAAAAAAATTCGTTAGAATGGCAAGATAGGCTTGTTGAAGCTACGCCCTTCTGTTTTAATAGGTAAAGAAATACATTCTTTAAAACTTTCAAAAGTTAGTTGTTGAAATAAGAGCCTCCTTAAAAAATTTCATGGCTGTCTTATTCCGGCTTAAATTTTTAAAAGAACTGAAACATGGATGTAAAGAAAATAAAGTATAGTGACACTAGTTGTTAGAAAGGATTTTGCTGTATGTCTGGATTTAATCCAATCGTTTTGTTTTGGTATATTTTTCCTGTGCTCGTTTATTTTGCTTGTCGTTTTATCGTTTCTGCACTTTCGTTGAATGATCGTTTCCATGTGAAGGCACCGGATTTAGCGGTACCATTTTTAATGGTGGGGATTCATCAATTATCAAAATATACTTTTGATCAAGCAATCACATTGTATTATTTGATCTCCATTTTTTTATTAGGCATTCTACTGGCCGTCTTTCAGGCGTACTACTATGAAGAGATCCAATATGGTCGCTATTTTAAGATGTATTGGCGCAGTATTTTTCTATTTACGATCATTTTTCATGTCGTTTTGATCATTCTAAATATCGTAAGTTACTTATAGTGTTTTGCCCCTTGATAAACGTCCATTTTTTCACTTAAATTTTTTTTAAAGACTTTAAGGAGTCTGATTTCCTCTTTTTGTTCATTTGGTAAAGAAAAGTCAAACAACTTCCCTTTCAAATTTCATATAATTTGTGGTAGAAAGTGGGGGATTGTGGTAGACTGTGAATATCAGGTGGAGATCGGGGGTTATTTATCGATGTTTATGGGTGAATTTCAACATTCGATAGATGCAAAAGGCCGACTAATCGTCCCTTCAAAACTACGAGAAAAACTCGGAGAAAAATTTGTTGTGACACGTGGATTAGATGGCTGTTTATTTGGCTACCCCTTATCTGAATGGGAAAAACTTGAAGAAAAACTAAACGAAATGCCTTTAGCGAAAAAGGATGCTCGGACATTTGTCCGCTTCTTTTATTCTGCTGCAACAGAGTGCGAGATCGATAAACAAGGACGAATCAATATCCCTGTTACATTGAGAAATCATGCAGACCTTACTAAAAGCTGCGTGATCATCGGGGTTTCAAATCGAATCGAGATTTGGGATGAAACGCGTTGGCAAGCATTCTCTGAAGAAGCAGAAGAAAACTTTGATGAAATTGCTGAAACAATGATCGACTTTGGCTTATAGGCTTGATAGGAAGAGGAAAAAACACATGGCAGATTTTCAACACTACACCGTTATGCTACAGGAGACCGTTGATGGATTATCAATTCGTCCAGAAGGCGTCTATGTCGATTGTACATTAGGTGGAGCTGGTCATAGTGAATATTTATTGTCACAACTGTCTGAAGAAGGACATCTCTTTGCTTTTGATCAAGACCAAACCGCCATCGACCATGCAAAAGAACGTTTAGCACCTTATGTTGCTAAAGGGATGGTCACGTTTATTAAAAGTAATTTCCGCTATTTAAAGGAAGCATTGAATCAACACGGCGTAAGCCGAGTCGATGGTATTTTGTATGATTTAGGTGTTTCCTCACCCCAATTAGATGAAGCCGAACGTGGCTTTAGCTACCACCAAGATGCACCGCTGGATATGCGGATGGATCAAACTGCAGCATTGACTGCCTATGAAGTGGTCAATCAATTCGACTACCATCAATTAGTCAAAATCTTCTTCCGTTATGGAGAAGAAAAATTCTCAAAACAAATCGCTCGGGAAATCGAGCGGGTGAGACAAGATCATCCCATCGAAACAACAGGGGAATTGGTCGATATCATCAAAACAGCCATTCCAGCTCCAGCAAGAAGAAAGGGCGGTCACCCAGCAAAACGGGTTTTCCAAGCCATTCGAATTGCAGTCAATGATGAGCTAGGTGTAATTGAAGAATCACTTGAACAAGCCATTCATCTTTTAGCAGTCAACGGACGTGTCAGTGTGATCACGTTCCACTCATTAGAAGATCGCATTGTGAAATCGATGTTCAAGGAATACAGTACACCAAAGGATATGCCACCAGGTCTGCCGATGATACCAGAAGAATTTCAACCAACACTAAAACTTATAACAAGAAAACCACTGCTTCCTACTGAGGAAGAAGTAGCTGAAAATAATCGTTCTCGTAGTGCGAAACTACGAATCGCGGAAAAAATCAAGGAAAGCGAAGGGTAACAACTATGGCAGAACTAAAAGTTCATGACTATGAATTCAGAGAACCTCTTGAATCACAACCTTTGGATCACTCTGAACCGACAACTGAAAAACTGCCTACTGATCCCCAGCGTCCTGAGGTCATCCGTGTACCAGCATCTCCGGCTCGTCGGTTAAAAAGTATTTCTACTCTAGAAAAACTGATTGCTGCCTTTGTGATTATCGCTGTATTGACGTTGGCAATCTTGACCATCAATATTCGGACCAATATCAGCCAAGTTGAGCATGATATTTCCTTGATCCAATCGGATATCACTGAGAAAACAACACAAGCAGAACAGTTGGAACAAGAGAAAAATGAACTTTCTAAAACCGAGCGCATCCAAAAGATTGCTGAGGATAATGGATTGTCGATCGATGATGGCAATTTAAGGAAAGTGGACTAAATGAAGTTAACAGATAAATTCAAGCAATACTTAAAAAAGAACAATCAAACTACAACGAACAATCGCAAAAAAGTAGGTATTATTCTCTTTGCTACGAGTATTGGATTGTTCTTTTTGTTTGTCACGCGTTTGAGCTATATCGTCATTGTCGGGGATGTCGCGGGAACTTCATTAGCAGAAAAGACCAAAAATCTTTATGAAGGCAGCGAAGTGATCAAAGCGAAACGTGGAACAATCTATGACCGTAATGGGATTCCGATCGCCGAAGATGTGACCTCGTATTCCATTTATGCTGTTTTGAATCAGAATTACAAAGATGGCAACAAAAATCTCTTTGCAGAAAAAGCAAACTTCAATAAGTTGGCCAAAATTTTGTCAGATGTATTGTCCATTGATCAAGAAACAGCAGTCAATACGTTAGAGGATGGCCTTGAGCAACAATTGTGGCGGGTCTCTTTTGGGAGCAAGGGAAATAATATTACATTAGAACAAAAAAATGCGATCGAAGATGCAATGGAAAAAGAAGATATTGCCGGCTTCCATTTTGATAGCCATCCAGCTCGCCTTTATCCGAATGGGGTCTTTTCTTCTCACTTTATCGGGTATGCTGTTGCCAATGATGACGATACTGGTCTAGTCGGCAAAACTGGGTTGGAAGCTGCTTACAATGATGTATTATCGGGAACTGATGGTGAGATCGTTTATCAAAAAGATAACAATCAAAACCCGCTGCCCGGAACAGTAGCAGAGACCGTCGCAGCCGTTGACGGAAAAGACGTTTATACCACCATCGATAGTCGAATCCAAAGCTATTTGGAAACGCTGATGGACAGCGTCTTTAAAGAAAACAAACCAGAAAACTTAACAGCGAACTTAATGGATGCCAAAACCGGCGAAATCATAGCGATGGCGCAACGACCAACCTACAATCCAGAAAATTTGGATTCGATCAATGATTGGCAAAATCTGTTAGTTGAAGACAACTATGAGCCAGGATCAACCATGAAGATTTTGACGACAGCAGCTGCCATCGATCAAGGCATCTTCAATGAGAACGAAACCTTTACCCCAAGTCCTGATGGATTAAAACTTTACGATGCAACCATCAATGACTGGGACTTTGGTCAAAAAGGAACACTGACGATGCGCCAAGCTCTTTCATGGTCCAGTAATATCGGAATGGTGACCTTGGAGCAGCGGATGGCTGATCGTTGGCAACAATACTTAAAAGAATTTGGCTTTGGCCGTAGCACCTATTCAGGATTGCCTAACGAAAATACTGGAATCACCCCAGAAGATAATCCTGTCAGCCAAGCGATGACTTCCTTTGGTCAAGCGATTGGTGTGACGAATTTCCAAATGATGCAGGCTTTCACATCGGTCGCAAATAATGGAACGATGCTGAAACCACAATTTATTAGTAAAATCGTTGATGGCAATACTGGAGAAGAAACGGTCACGCAACCAGAAGAGGTCGGCCATCCGATCACAAAAGAGGCTGCAACAGAGGTCCGTGAATATATGCGTGATGTTGTCGAGAGTGAAAATTATGGAAGTGCCTATGGCGTTTATGAATTACCTGGCTACAACATTTCTGCAAAAACAGGGACGGCCCAAGTAGCCGATCCAACAACCGGTAAGTATTTGTCTGGTGGCACCAATTATCTATATTCCGTTGTTTTGATGTTTCCTTCAGAAGAACCAGAATACATTTTGTATTTGACGATTAAATTACCAGAGAAGCACGAAAGCACCGTGTTGGGTGAAATTGCCAATCCATTGATGAAACGGGTCATGGATCTGAAAAACTCTGCATTAGAAGAAAGCACAACATCTGGTAGCGAAACAACTGTGGGGGATTATCGCAATCTCGATACAGAATCGGCTGCAACGGATGTTCAAAAAGCTGGATTGATCCCGGTAGTCATCGGGGATGGTGAAAAAGTCATTGCCCAATCGGTTGACAGTGGGACTTCGATCATGCCTGGCGGACGGGTACTGCTCGTTACCGACAGCGATAAGTACTATATGCCGGATACGACTTCTTGGTCAAAAGCAGACTTAATCAAATTTGGTAGTCTGCTGAATGTAGACGTCAGTTTTGAAGGAAACGGCTATTGTACCAAACAAAGCGTGGAACCATACACCGAATTATCAGGACAATCGATCAAGTTTACACTAAGTGAAAACGAATAAATAGGAGAGAACAATATGGAATGGACAGAGATGATATTACCTTTGGCAAGTGGCTTTGCGATCGTAACAGCCACAATGCCTTTGTTTATCGGCTATTTTCAAATGAAGAAATACGGACAGGAAATACGTGGTGACGGCCCCAAATGGCACAATGTAAAGGCCGGTACACCAACGATGGGTGGGTTTGTATTTTTGATTTCTGCAATGATCACTGCCATCTGGGTAGGAGCATGGCAAAATCAATTGACTGCTTCATTGTTCATTCTTTTGTTCATTACCTTGGTTTATGGTGCATTAGGATTTCTTGATGACTTCATCAAGATTTTCCGCAAACGAAATATGGGGCTGAACTCGTTGCAAAAGCTGATTGGACAGATTTTAGGCGGACTCGTCTTTTACTTTGTTTTCCGATCCGAAGGCAATGCGGATGTACTGAATTTCTTTGGGATAGACGTGTCGCTATCGATTTTTTATGGCTTGTTCGTCATTTTTTGGCTTGTTGGTTTTTCAAATGCAGTCAACTTGACGGACGGTATCGATGGGCTAGTCGCAGGACTGGGCACGATTTCTTTTTCAACTTACGCACTGATTGCTTGGCGACAAGATCAAATCGATGTGTTAATCGTTTGTCTTGCGATCATCGGCGGATTGATCGGCTTCTTTCCCTACAATCGCAAACCGGCAAAAATCTTTATGGGGGATGTCGGCTCACTGGCTTTAGGCGGTCTGCTGGCAGCTATCTCGATTCTTTTACACCAAGAATGGACCCTATTGCTTGTCGGACTGGTCTATGTTTGTGAAACAGCAAGCGTGATGCTGCAAGTTGCCTCATTCAAATTAACAGGCAAACGAATCTTCAAGATGTCACCCATCCATCATCATTTTGAAATGAGCGGATGGTCTGAGTGGAAGATCGACACTGTGTTTTGGTGTATCGCGTTAGGTTGCTCGTTGCTCACAATAGCCCTTGTATGGTAGGAGATGAAGAAAATGAAAAAAATTACAACATATCAAAATAAAAAAGTTCTTGTGCTAGGATTAGCGCGTAGTGGATTCAGTGCGGCCAAATTGTTACATGATTTGGGCGCACTTGTGACCGTTAATGACGGAAAGCCATTTGCTGAAAATCCAGAAGCACAAGATCTTTTGGCTTTAGGGGTCAAAGTGATCACTGGCAGCCACCCGATTGAATTATTGGATGAAGGATTTTCGCTAGTCGTTAAAAATCCAGGGATCCCCTATTCACAACCTCTTGTTCAAAAAGCTTTAGAGAAAAAAATTCCTGTGATCACGGAAGTGGAACTAGCGTATCAAATCTCTGAAGCGCCGATTATCGGTATTACTGGTACGAATGGAAAAACCACCACAACGACTATGATCGCCAATGTCTTGAATGCTGGAATGGAAAAAGGACAGGCATTGCTTTCTGGAAATATCGGGTTTCCTGCAAGTTCCGTTGCTCAAACAGCTAAGCCTGAAGATCGCTTGGTGATGGAGCTTTCAAGTTTCCAATTGATGGGAATCGATACCTTACGGCCGAAAATCGCTGTCATCACGAATATATATGAAGCCCATATCGATTACCATGGTAGTCGCCCGGAATATGTCTTAGCAAAATGGCGCTTGCAACAACGAATGACCGCTGACGATTATTTAGTGATCAACTGGAACCAACCGGAACTAGAAGCACTGTCGGCCAAATCAAAGGCGAAAATCATTCCTTTTTCCACCAAGGAAAAAGTAGCAGGAGCATATATGCTTGATGGGATGCTCTACTATAAAGAAGAAGCAATTATGGCAGCGGAGGAACTTGGCGTACCAGGGGCACACAATATTGAAAATGCCTTAGCGGCGATCGCTGTTGGAAAACTTTGCAATATGCCAAACGAAGCAATCAAACAAGCGTTGCAAACCTTCACTGGGGTACCTCATCGGACCCAGTATGTCACCACCATCAATCAGGTGAAATTTTTCAATGATTCCAAAGCAACCAACATCTTAGCAACAGAAATGGCCTTAGGCGGTTTTGACAATGAGAAATTGGTCTTATTGGCAGGCGGCTTGGACCGTGGTAACAGTTTTGATGAGTTGGTTCCAGCACTAAAAGGACTCAAAGCTATCGTAGTGTTTGGAGAAACAAAAGAAAAATTAGCCGCAGCCGCTCAAGCAGCTGGCGTAAAAACGATTGAAATGACAGACAATGTTGAAACCGCCGTCCCAGTTGCCTTTTCTTTAAGTGCTGCTGGAGATACGATTCTATTGTCACCGGCGAATGCAAGTTGGGATCAATACCCTAATTTTGAAGTTCGCGGCGACAAATTTATGGCGGCAGTAGCAGAACTTAAATAGAAATGAGTGAAGGACATGAAAATACTTGTGACTGGCGGCGGTACTGGCGGCCACATCTATCCAGCGTTGTCTTTTGTCGATTACGTAAAAGAGATTGACCCGACAGCCGAATTTTTATACATTGGTGCAACAAGGGGCTTGGAGAATAAAATCGTCCCTCCAACAGGTATTCCTTTTAAAACGTTAGAGATTCAAGGCTTTAAGCGTAAGCTGTCTTTTGATAACGTAAAAACGATCCAGCTTTTCATGAAAAGCTATTATGCAGCAAAGAAAATCATCAAGGAGTTTCAACCGGATGTGGTGATTGGCACCGGCGGCTATGTTTCTGGCGCCGTGGTCTTTGCTGCAGCGAAGTTGAAAATACCTACCATTATTCATGAACAAAATAGTGTTCCTGGAATCACCAATAAGTTTCTAACCAAGTATGTGGATAAAATCGCCATTGCTTTTCACGATGCTTCTCAATACTTTCCAGCGAAGAAAACGGTGCTAGTGGGCAATCCCAGGGGGCAAGAAGTACGGAATAGTCAAAAGTCGACGATTTTGTCTTCTTACGATTTAAATCCGGCGAAAAAAACGGTTTTGGTTTTTGGTGGGAGTCAAGGAGCTCTGAAAATCAACCAAGCGATCATTGATGCGCTGCCGCTTTTTGCTCAAAAAGAGTATCAGTTACTTTATGCATCTGGCGAAAGGTATTACAAAGAGATCGAAGAAAAAATCGGGATGTCAAAAGATGCTTTCCCTAATATCAGTATTCGTCCCTATATCGATCAAATGGCAGAAGTGATGGCAAATAGTGATTTGTTGATTGGACGAGCAGGTGCCACATCGATTGCCGAATTTACGGCATTAGGGATTCCAGCAATTCTGATTCCTAGCCCTTATGTGACTAATGACCACCAAACAAAGAACGCCCAAAGTTTAGCTAATGCAGGAGCAGTCAAAATGATTGCCGATCATGAACTAAACAGCCAAAACCTCGTGGAAGCAGTAGATAGTATCATGCAAGATGAAGCCCTTCGTAGTAAGATGGCCAAAGCCTCAAAAGAACAAGGGATCAGCGATGCCTCAGAACGATTATTTCGACTTGTGCAAGAGGTAATCAAATAGTACAATGTGTGGGATAGAAAGGAGCGATTATCATTAGTAAAGACAAAACACCTCATGATGATCAAACCCCCTCGTCAACGGAAGAGTTGACCCCTTGGCAAAAAGAAAATCTAAAATATTTGCAAGAAAAAGGCAATCAGCCAGCTTGGTCTTCACCCGCTTCTGAAGAAACAGAAGACATGAAAGAAGCGCATGAAGATGAAGAGGAGTTGGCAGAAGAAGCACTTTTTGAAGCAGAACAAGCGATAGAAGAAACCGACGCTGGGAAAGAAGAGCTGCCTGAGCCAGAAAAAAAGGCTCGCTCCTTTGCTGACCGGCTACCTAATCTAAAGGCGTACCGCAATCAAGTATTGATTCGCCGTTTAGCGCTGATTATCGGTTTACTGATGATTCCTTTGCTGATTGTTTTGTATTTTGTTTCGCCGCTTAGTCGTTTGGCTAATGTGGTGGTCAAAGGCAATCAAGAAGTATCCGCAGAAGCGATTCTCAAAAATTCTGACCTAGCCGTCAATGAAGAGATGTGGCCGCAATTTTTTGAACGGAATCAGAGTGTAGCAGCAATCAAAAAAGAATTGCCGCGCATAAAAAATGCTTCTATTTCTTTATCTGGTATTAATCGTTTTGATATCACTGTCACTGAATTCCAGGAAGTGGCTTTATTAGCCAAAGATGGCGGCTATGCACCAGTTTTGGAAAATGGCGCTGTTTTGGATGATATCAGTGAGCAGCCAGAGGAAGGATTGCCGGTTTTAGAAAATTTTTCGGCTGAAGACAAAATCAAGGCGACACTCAATGCCTATCAAGAATTAAGTTCAGAAATTCGAGATGGCATTTCTCAAATCAAATACACCCCCCGTGACAGCAATGATGAACTGTTAACTCTCTTTATGAATGATGGCAATCAAGTGATTGTCAATATCTCAAATATGGTGAGTCAAATGCAGTATTATCCGCAAATTGCCAAAGATTTGACCGAGGACAGTATTGTGGATATGGAAGTTGGGATCTTTACTTACCCAATTTCAAATACACAAGAAGACGATGCAGACGAAAATCAAACAGCTGATAGTGATTCTTAGGAAAAATTCAAGAGTTTTTTTCATTAACTTGTTTCTAAAAAGCGCCATTATATGGTAGAATTGGTAACAGTGAACAAATTATTCGAATGAACTCTAAAAACGGACTGTGATGGTTCGCTATATATCCAATTTAAGTAGGAGGGAACCCCATCCATGGCAAAAACGGGAATGTATGTTGGCCTTGATATCGGTACGACATCTGTAAAAGTTGTAGTAGCCGAATACGTTGACAGCCAAATGAATATCATTGGTGTAGGAAATGCAAAATCAGAAGGAATCAACCGTGGCATCATTGTAGATATCGATAAAACGGTACAAGCCATTCAAAGAGCAGTAAGACAAGCAGAAGAAAAAGCAGGAATTCAAATTCGCAGTGTAAGTGTTGGTGTACCAGCCAATCTTCTTGAAGTGGAAAATTGTCAAGGGATGATCGCTGTCAACAGTGAATCAAAAGAGATCACCGACGAAGACGTCCGCAATGTTGCTTCCGCAGCACTTGTACGTTCAACCCCTCCTGAAAGACAGATCATTGCTATCTTACCGCAAGAATTTACAGTGGATGGTTTTGAAGGGATCAAAGATCCTCGTGGCATGATCGGTGTTCGCCTAGAGATGTTTGGTGTGGTTTATACAGGTCCAAAAACCATCATTCACAACATTCGTAAATGTGTGGAAAAATCTGGTCTGATCGTTAATGAAGTAGTCATTACGCCATTAGCACTGACAGAATCGATTTTATCTGATGGTGAAAAAGATTTTGGTACGATCGTTATCGACATCGGCGGCGGCCAAACGACGACATCAGCGATGCACGACAAGCAATTGAAATTTACCCATGTGAACCAAGAGGGTGGCGAATTTGTCACAAAAGACATTTCGACAGTTTTAAATACCTCCTTCAACAATGCAGAAGCATTAAAAATCAATTATGGGGATGCGTATCCTGAACGGACATCCGCTAGTGAAGAATTTCCAGTGGATGTGATTGGGAAATCAGAACCTGTGAAGATCGATGAACGCTATTTGTCAGAAATCATCGAAGCACGTATGGAACAGATTTTTACCAAATCAAAAGAAGTCTTAGATGAAATTGATGGACTTGATTTGCCAGGTGGCGTGATTTTGACTGGTGGTGCTGCAAGCCTGCCGGGTGTCGTAGATTTGGCTCAAGAAGTATTCGAAACAAACGTTAAGCTTTACGTTCCTAATCATATGGGACTTAGAAATCCTGTATTCACCAATGTAATCAGTATCGTTGACTATTCAGCAAACTTAAGCGAAGTCTATCAGCTTGCCAAAAGTGCGATCACTGGTGAAAAAACAGTCGCGCAACAGCCCGTTGCCATTCAACAACAAGAAGTGCATTACGAACAATATGAAGCTCCAGAAGAAACTTATGAAGAAACAGAAGAAGAGAAAAAAGGTGAGTCGATCACAAACCGAGTAAAAGATTTCTTCTCAAATATCTTTGAATAATCTAAAACGATTCTCAGGAGGAAGATAAACTATGGAATTTTCAATTGATAATAACATCAATGACGGCGCTGTGATCAAAGTCATCGGAGTCGGCGGTGGTGGCGGCAACGCAGTAAATCGTATGATCGAAGAAAATGTCAAAGGCGTAGAATTTATTGCAGCCAACACTGACGTTCAAGCATTAAAAAATTCAAAAGCAGAAACAGTCATTCAATTAGGCCCTAAATATACCCGTGGTCTTGGTGCTGGTTCACAACCAGAAGTTGGTCAAAAAGCAGCAGAAGAAAGTGAAGATTCTATTCGTGAATCATTAGAAGGCGCGGATATGATTTTCATTACCGCTGGTATGGGTGGCGGAACCGGGACCGGTGCTGCACCGATCGTAGCTAAAATTGCCAAAGAAATCGGCGCATTGACAGTCGGCGTCGTTACTCGTCCGTTTACATTTGAAGGACCAAAACGCGGCCGTTTTGCTGCTGAAGGAATCGCTAAATTAAAAGAGAATGTCGATACCTTATTGATCATCTCAAACAACCGTTTGTTAGAAGTTGTTGATAAGAAAACGCCAATGCTTGAAGCATTCCGTGAAGCAGACAATGTCTTGCGTCAAGGGGTTCAAGGGATCTCAGACTTGATCACTGCACCTGGCTATGTCAACTTAGACTTCGCTGATGTGAAAACAGTGATGGAAAATCAAGGCACCGCTTTGATGGGAATCGGTGTTGCTAGCGGCGAAGAACGCGTGATCGAAGCAACGAAAAAAGCAATCTCTTCACCATTGCTAGAAACATCGATCGATGGTGCTGAACAAGTGCTATTGAACATCACTGGCGGATTGGACATGACTTTATTTGAAGCACAAGATGCTTCTGATATCGTCGCTCATGCGGCAACAGGTGATGTAAATATTATTTTAGGTACATCAATCAATGAAGACTTAGGCGATGAAATCCGTGTGACTGTCATTGCAACTGGCATTGACCCTTCTAAAAAAGAACGTGGGTCTCGCTCTAGCAGACAAAGTCAAAGCCAAATTCATTCTATCCCACAAAAACCAACCTTAGATATGGACCAAGCGCGTCCTGCACAAGCAGAAGAAAGCAATGGTTTTGGTGATTGGGATATCCGTAAAGAACAAAATGTACGACCTAAAGTAGAAGAAAACACATTTGAAAATGTAGAAAAGAAAGAATTCGACACCTTCAGCCGTGATGAAGTACGCTCGAATGATGACGACGAATTAAGCACACCACCATTTTTCCGTCGTAAACGCTAGGGGGCAGAGCACATGATTTCTGAGAACTTGCACAAGATCCAGCAAGAGATACAGGACTCCTGTGCTCTTGTTTCTAGAAATGCCAGTGAGGTCTGTTTGACAGCTGTGACAAAATCCGTCGATACAGAAACGACAAGAGAACTTCTAGAAAATGGTGTGCGTGATTGTGCAGAAAATCGAGTAGAAAAGCTACTTGAAAAAAAGGCAGCATTAACTGATTACCCAGATGTCCGTTGGCATTTTATTGGTAATTTACAGCGCAGAAAGGTAAAATCAGTTATAAATGAGATTGATTTTTTCCATGCGTTGGATTCAATCAAACTGGCACAAGAAATTCAAAAACGAGCAGAGCATCCGATCAACTGCTTTGTGGAAGTGAATGTTTCGCAGGAAGCAACGAAACAAGGGATTTTCGTAGAAGAGGTGGTGGCTTTTATTGAAGCACTCGCTTCGTTCGACAAAATTCGTGTTGTTGGATTGATGACGATGGCCCCGCTCACTGCTTCCAAAGACGAGCAGCATCAGATTTTCAAAGAATTAAAAAGGATTCAACAACAGATCGCTGACCTGCATCTTACACATGCCCCTTGCTTAGAAACGAGTATGGGAATGAGTAATGACTTTCCCATTGCGATTCAAGAAGGCGCAACATTTATTCGTGTAGGAACAGCATTATTTCAATAAAAAAGGAGGTTGACCGATGTCGCTCAAAGAGAAACTGACCAATTTTTTTGGATTGACTGACGAAGAAGATTATTATGAAGAAACATTTGCCACTGAAGAATCGGCACGCACGGCAGCGAAACCAGCTGTGAACCAAGGAGGAGCTTTTACCGCCCCTAGAACAACAGCGAGTACGCGTGCTTCTAGCCAAGCGGCTTCTTATACAACAAGTCAACCACAAAATCAAGCCTATCAATACAGACAGCAGCCTCAAACTGCTGCCTATCAACAATCCTCAGCGGCGGCTGAACGAGTAAGATCGGTGCCTAAGACGGAAGAAAAAGTCGTTCCAATGGCGCAACAAAGAACTAATACGAGAGTCAAAGACACAAAAGCTAAAGAAACTTCTCCACAAATGGCTGGAAAAATAACGATCGTAGAACCACGCGTTTATTCAGAAGCTATGGGGATTGCGAAGCAAGTCATCAATGGAGATGCTGTACTTGTTAATTTTCATTTAATTGAAGAGTACCAAGCTCGTCGAATAGTTGATTTTTTAACAGGAACAGTGTACGCTGAAGATGGTGATATCAAGCGTGTTGGCGATGAAATTTTTCTTTGCACGCCTAAGGGTATGGAAATTGAAGGCACTGCCCAAACATTAGCAGATACCAATTTTTTTGATATCTAAAGTGAGGAGGAACGCCAATTTTATTCTTGAGATTCGTTAAATTACTGAGTGATGCTGTTTATCTGTATACCATTTTATTAGTGATCTATGCACTTTTGTCTTGGTTTCCAGGAGGGTATCAGTCCGCTTTTGGCCGTTTCTTAGCAAAAGTGTGTGAACCGTATTTGAGTTTATTTGATCGATTGAAATTAAGTTTTGCTGGTATCGATTTTACGATTGCATTTGCAATTATTGTCTTACAGCTAGCATCACAAGCATTGATATTGATCCTACAATCAATTTTATTTTAACGTAAGGGGTGGTTATCGGTGAACGCAAATGTCTATCAACATTTTCGAAACGATGAACGCCCTTTTATTGATTCCGCTCAAGGATGGATCGAACAAGTGCAAATGCAGTATGCGCCTTACTTGACTGATTTTTTAGATCCGAGACAAGCGTATATCTTAGAAAGCTTGATTCGTCAATCAACGGATTTAAGTTTCCGCTTTTTTGGTGGATATGAAGCTGCTGAGAGACGACGTTGTTTGATTTATCCCGATTACTATGAGCCCACCACCGATGAGTTTGACATGACTTTATTTACGATTCAATACCCGAAAAAATTTACGGTGTTGAGTCATGGAAAAGTTTTAGGCACATTAATGGGGACTGGAGTCAAGAGGGAATACTTTGGAGACATTCTTTCCGATGGTGAAATATGGCAAGTATTCGTTGCCACTGAAGTCAGTCATTTTATTCAACTCCAAGTGGATAAAATCGGTAACGTATCCGTTCGATTGGAAGAAACAAAATATACCGATTTGATCGTGCCTAAAGATGGTTGGACCGAGGAAAGAGAAACGGTTAGCTCATTGCGTCTTGATACAGTGATCTCTGCCGTGTACAACATCTCTCGTCAGCGTTCGAAACAGTTGATCGAATCAGGAAAAGTAAAAGTAAACTGGACAGAAGCATTACGACCAGATTTTGTTCTGGATTTACTGGATATCGTTTCAGTAAGAGGATTTGGTCGGATTCAAATACAGGGGTTAGAAGGAACCACGAAAAAAGAAAAAGTTAGATTGTTATTAGGTGTATTACGTAAATAAATCAAAGAGGTGTATAGAATATGGCATTAACTCCATTAGACATTCAAAATAAAAACTTTTCAGTAAAAATGAGAGGCTACAACCAAGATGAAGTCGATGACTTCTTGGATATGATCGTTCGTGATTATGAAGAAGCCGTTCAACGCAATCGTGAGTTAGAAAAATCGTTGAAACACGCAGAAGAAAAACTTGAATATTTCAATGAATTGAAAGATGCCTTGAATCAATCCATTATCGTGGCTCAAGATACGGCGGATAAAGTAAAAACAAGCGCAAGCAAAGAATCAGAAGTAATCGTTACTTCTGCTCAAAACCGTGCGGATGAAATGGTTGCTACTGCAGAAAAACATGCGCATGCCTTGATGACCTCAGCGGAAGAAAAAGCCAAAGAGATTTTGACGGATGCAACCGACAATGCCCGTCAATTGGCGACAGAAACAAATGACTTGAAGAAGAAAACCAGAGTCTTCCATAACAACTTATTAGTTATGTTGCAAACGCAATTAGAACAAGTGAAGAGTCCTGAGTGGGAAGAAATTTTGGCGCCATTTTCAAGCTATGTACAAGATTCCCACCAAGTGATCAGAGAAGTTTTGTCAAAAGAACTTGACAGTGAAAATGGTTCTGGAGTAAACTCAGAAGCAGTGGAAACATTTGATGTGGACATTGTTGAATCAGATGAAAAAATCGTTGATGTAAGTGAAAGCCCTGAAGTGAAAACATTAGATGATGCGAGAAACTTATTAGACGAATTGAACAAGACAGATAATAACTAAGACACAGAACAGAAAAATTTCTTATATTTTTCAAGCGAGTTTGGGAGAGTGGAAGCCAAATAAAACCCTGTAAGAAATCAGATCATCTGTGAGTTGCGTTCTTGAAAGAGCTGACTTTTCAAAGACTCGAGTAGAGAACGACGCCTGATCCCGTTACCGATCATCAAAGAATTGTCAACCGACAATAAAATTTGGGTGGTACCACGAACACGTTCGTCCCTTACCAGGGACGGACGTGTTTTTTGCTGTGAATCACTGCGATTGGTCCGCAAAGCGGAACAGAGCAGATGATGAACAGTACTAGGCGACCGCAGGGAGCGTAGTAACCGTACTAGGAATCACTATGATTGGCTTGCGAAGGAAGACAGAATAGATGATGAACAGTACTAGGCGACCATAGGGAGCGTAGTAACCGTACTAGGAATCACTAGGATTGATTTTTAAAAATCAGTGAGACCTAAACACAAGGAAGTCATGGCAACCTATCCATTTTGATACGTCAATAGAAGCAATCGGTTGATCGAGTCGATGGATTTTGAAACTATACCAAAACGTTGAGAGACGAAAAGGAGCGAAACAAGAATGAAAATGAAAGAAACACTGCATCTTGGAAAAACCGCTTTTCCAATGCGAGGCAACTTGCCGAACCGCGAAGTGGATTGGCAAAAAGAATGGGAAGAAAATCAATTGTATCAACGTCGTCAAGAATTAAATGAAGGCAAGCCAACCTTTGTCTTACACGATGGCCCTCCCTACGCAAATGGAAATATCCATATCGGACATTCATTAAACAAAATCAGTAAAGACATCATCGTACGTTCCAAATCGATGTCAGGTTTCCGTTCCCCTTATGTACCTGGTTGGGATACTCATGGTTTACCGATCGAACAAGTACTGACCAATAAAGGGATCAAGCGCAAAGAAATGAGCTTGGCAGAATATCGCAAAAAATGTGAAGAATATGCTTTGACACAAGTGGATACACAAAGAGCTGATTTCAAACGTTTAGGCGTTTCTGGTGACTGGGATCATCCATATATCACATTGACACCAGATTATGAAGCAGCAGAAATCCGCGTGTTCGGAAAAATGGCAGAAAAAGGCTACATCTACAAAGGATTGAAACCAATTTACTGGTCACCATCTAGTGAATCATCATTAGCAGAAGCTGAGATCGAATACAAAGATGTGAAATCACCATCGATCTATGTGGCTTTCCCAGTAGCAGATGGCAAAGATTTGCTTGATTCAGATACATCTTTTGTTATCTGGACGACGACGCCATGGACCTTACCAGCGAATCTAGGAATCTCTGTGAATCCAACCTTTGCCTATGTTCAAATCTTGGCCGATGGCCGCAAATTCGTCGTGGCAAAAGATTTATTAGAAACCGTGACGAATGAGATCGGTTGGGAATCTGTCGAAGTATTACAAGAATTGGCTGGCGATCAATTGGAAAAAATGACGGCACAACATCCTTTTTATGATCGTACGTCTCTATTGATGTTAGGGGACCATGTGACATTGGATGCCGGTACTGGTTTGGTCCACACTGCACCAGGACACGGGGAAGATGACTACATCGTCAGCAAAAAATATGGTCTAGATGTCTTATCACCAGTCGATAGCCGTGGGGTCTTCACAGAAGAAGCACCAGGATTTGAAGGGGTCTTTTATGACAAAGCCAATCCAATGATCACTGAGCTTTTAGAAGAAAAAGGAGCCCTACTAAAACTAAACTTCTTTACTCACAGCTATCCACATGATTGGCGGACGAAAAAACCAGTCATCTATCGGGCAACACCACAATGGTTTGCGTCTATTGATAAGTTCCGCCAAAATATTTTGGATGAAATCGAAAAAGTAGATTGGATCATTCCATGGGGCAAAACTCGTTTATACAATATGATTCGCGACCGCGGCGACTGGGTGATCTCTCGTCAACGTGCGTGGGGCGTTCCGTTGCCAATCTTTTATGCAGAAAACGGCGAAGCCATCATTACGCCTGAAACGATCGAGCATGTGGCAAACTTGTTTGCTGAACATGGTTCAACGATTTGGTTTGAAAAAGAAGCAGAAGAATTACTGCCAGCTGGCTTCACGCATCCGGGCTCACCAAATGGCAAATTCTCGAAAGAGACTGACATCATGGATGTTTGGTTTGATTCAGGTTCTTCTCACGAAGCCGTGTTACGTCAACGTCCAGAATTGACGTTCCCAGCTGACATGTACTTGGAAGGTTCTGACCAATATCGTGGGTGGTTCAACTCAAGTATCACGACTAGTGTTGCGATCAATGAAGTCGCACCATATAAAGCCGTCTTGTCTCAAGGCTTCACCTTAGATGGCGAAGGTCGCAAGATGAGTAAATCTCTTGGTAATACCATTGCACCAGAAAAAGTGATCAATCAAATGGGTGCGGATATTTTGCGTCTTTGGGTCAGCAGTGTTGACTACGAAGCGGATGTCCGAGTGTCTATGGATATCTTGAATCAAGTGTCAGAAGTCTATCGGAAGATTCGCAATACCATGCGTTTCTTATTAGCGAACACGAGTGATTTTGATCCAGCAAAAGACAGCGTACCTTTTGAAAACTTGCGTTCTGTCGATAAATACATGATGGTTCGTTTGAATCAAACCATCAAAACGATTCGGGAAGATGGCTATGAAAAATATAACTTCTTGCATATTTACCGGACAGTCATCAACTTCTTGACAGTCGATATGTCGTCCTTCTATTTGGATTTTGCGAAAGATGTCGTTTATATCGAAGCTGAAAATGATTTCCAACGTCGCGCCATGCAAACCGTCTTCTATCAAACAGCGGTTGCATTGACGAAATTATTGACACCGATCATTCCGCATACCGCAGAAGAAATCTGGTCACACTTGAAAGAAGAAGAGGAATACGTACAGTTAGCGGAGTTCCCTGGCTATGATACATTTGCTAACCAAGAAGAACTGCTCGATCTTTGGCGGGCCTTCCTTGGTTTCCGTGACAATGTCTTAAAAGCATTAGAAGAAGCGCGTAATGCAAAATTGATCGGAAAGTCCTTTGAAGCGAAAGTCACTGTTTATCCAACTGAGCCAGTTGCGGCATTGCTAAAAGCTATCGATTCAGATATTGCACAACTGCTGATCATTTCACCAGACTTCTTAACGATCAAAGAAGTCGGTGAAGCAGCTCCTGAAGCGGCATATCAATTTGAGGATGTGGCGATCTTAGTTGAAAAAGCCGAAGGGGAAGTATGTGAACGTTGTCGCCAAATCCGGGTAGATGTTGGTGTAGAAGAGCAACTGCCAACACTTTGTGGGCATTGTGCAACCATCGTCAAAGAAAACTATCCCGAAGCAGTTGCAGAAGGCTTTGAAAAATAATAGAACGAAAAAAGATGACCCATTGCGGGTCATCTTTTTTGCGCTTGCTCATTCTTATTCCTTGAGAATGGGAGAAAAACGCACGTTTCTGACATGAATATGAGAAAATAGGTGGCAATTGATAACGATTCTCATTTGTTTGCAATAATTTTTCGACAGTTTATTGTATAATAAAAAAACCTTACTAGACGAAGTTTCTTCCTTAAGGTCTGTAGGCAATTGTTTGTTCGAGATGGAGTATTTCACTGTCAACAGAAGAAACCAACGAGCTCGGATCAAGTAAAAAAAACTTGCCAGATAGAAAAACAGGTTGTAAACTGTTAAAAATCGGAATATTCAGAATATTGAAAGAAAGTGTGATTCCATGAGTGATTTAGAGATGATGAGGAAAACGAACCAAACGATGTACGATGCCGCTTTTGAAAAAGATGCTTGTGGGATGGGGTTTATTGCACAAAAAGATGGTCGCTATTCCCGAGAACTTGTGCAAAATGCCTTAACAATGTTAGAACGGATGAACCACCGAGGGGGAACTGGCGCTGAACCTGACACAGGTGACGGAGCTGGAATTTTGATGGCAATGCCTGACCCATTTTTTCAACAGCGAGCAAAAGAGGCCGAAATCCCATTGCCTGAAAAAGGTGCCTATGCTGTTGGGATGTTTTTTTTACCGAAAGAAAAGCTCCGAGCAGCACAGGTCCAAGAAGAAGTAACTAAAGACATTCAACAAATGGGTTTTACCGTTTTATGGCAACGGGATGTGCCTTATGATTATTATCAGTGTGGACCGGGGGCGCAAAAAGTCATGCCCTCATTTGTGCAAGTCTTTATTGAAAAACCTGTCGATGTAGCTGCTGGCCGTCCCTTTGAAGATCAGCTTTACCGGCTACGACGTAAACTGGAAAAAACGTATCATACTGATGAGTTGTCTATCTGCAGCTTGTCCAGTAAGACAGTTGTTTATAAAGGAATGCTGCATGCCTATCAAGTTGGCTTATTTTTCAAAGATCTTCAAAGCCCAGAAATGACCTCTTGTATCGCATTGACCCATTCTCGTTTTTCGACAAATACCTTTCCAAGCTGGAGTCGGGCGCAACCTTTTCGTTTCTTAGCCCATAATGGCGAAATCAACACGTTACGCGGGGCAGAAAATTGGATGCATGGACATCAGATCGAAGTCTATGATGATGAAAATTCTGATTCGGCGAAACTAGAAAATTGTATGGAATATTTGTACCGTCAAGGGCGAGATATTCCTCAAGCACTGTTGATGATGGTGCCAGAAGCGTGGTCAAAAGAAGCTGGATTGTCGCCGGAGCTGACGGCTTTTAATGAGTACAACGCAAGCTTTATGGCTCCTTGGGATGGACCGGCAGCTTTATGTTTTACAGATGGGGATTTGGTAGGGGCTGCACTCGATCGAAATGGGTTACGGCCATCTCGCTACTCGATCACGAAAACTGGTTTTGTGGTCGTGGCCTCTGAGTCAGGTGTTGTCGATTTGCCAGCATCGGAAGTGATTGAAAAAGGGGTGCTTGGACCAGCAAATATGTTTTTGGTGGATACCAAAAAAGGAGTGATCTTACGCAATCAAGAAATCAAAGCTCATTATGCGAATGCCCATCCTTACCAGGAGTGGCTAGCGGATCACTTATTGATACCAGAGCTGCTTCCTGAGACTGAGAAGCAGGAGGAAACAGCAGATGATGCGATCCAGACCCTTTGGAAACGAAATGGTTACACGGATGAGATCATTCGCACGTTGATTTTACCAATGGCTCAAACGGGAGAAGAACCAGTGATCTCCATGGGGTTTGATTCACCCTTAGCTATTTTGAGCGAACGTCCCCAATCCTTGTTTACGTACTTCAAGCAACAATTCGCCCAAGTGACCAATCCGCCAATCGATGCGATTCGCGAAAAATTGGTGATCGGTACCGAGCTGTTTTTAGGTCGAGATGGGGATGTTTCAAAGGACATTCGAATCAATTGTAATAAGCTGCAGATTGCTAGTCCGGTGTTAAAAACGAGTGAATATGAAAAAATCAAACAGTTAGATCAAAATGGTCAAAAAGCGGCTTTACAGTCGATTCTTTATGATTATGTACCAGAAAACGGGGCAGCTTTGCAACAAGCGTTAGAAGCGCTTTTTAAAGAGACGGAGCAAAAAATCGATTCTGGGGCAACGATCGTCATTTTAAGTGATCGGGAAGTCATCCAAGCGCAAGAAGGAAAAGTGGCGATTCCGATTCTCTTGGCGGTATCAGGTCTGCACAATTACTTGGTGCGAAAAGGCAAACGTTCCTTGGCATCAATCGTTGCGGATACTGCGGAAGTCTGTGAGGTCCATCATTATGCCATGTTAGTCGGCTACGGAGTAAGTGGGGTCCACCCTTATGGGGCTTACCAGACATTGGCGCATTTTGAGCTTTCAGAGAAGATCGAAAGTTACCGTAAAGCATGTGAAAAGGGCATTGTCAAAATCATGTCACGAATGGGGATTTCAACGATCGCCGGTTACCATGGGGCGCAATTGTTTGAAGCTGTTGGTATCTCTGAGAAAGTCATCTCCGAATACTTTACCGGCACGGTTACTCGTATCGGTGGACTTTCATTAGCGCAAATCGAGCAAGAATACTTAATGCGTTATGAAGCGGCGTATGGCGAGAAACGCGTGGATTATCTTGATTCGGGCGGTAGTTTCCAATACAAAGCCGACGGGGAACATCATCTGTTCAATCCAAAAACGATCTATGGGTTTCAAAAAGCTGTTCGTACAGGCAGCTATGCGCTTTATAAAGAATATGCGGCGGAGATGAACCAAGACGCGTTAGAGAATCCAACGACCCTCCGTTCTATGTGGACTTTTGGGAACACGAGACGCAGTATTCCTTTAGCTGAGGTGGAACCTGTTGAAACGATCGTCAAACGGTTTAAAGTCGGCGCGATGTCTTACGGCTCTCTAAGTGAAGAGGCGCATCGCTGTATTGCTGAAGGGATGAATGCGATCGGTGCAAAATCCAACAGTGGAGAAGGTGGAGAAAATCGGAATCGTTTCAAACCAGTGAAGGGCATTAACTATAACAGTCGTATCAAACAAGTAGCTTCTGGCCGTTTTGGTGTCAATGCCGAATATTTAATGAGTGCGGACGAACTCCAAATCAAAATGGCCCAAGGGGCAAAACCTGGTGAAGGTGGTCAATTGCCAGGCAACAAAGTCTTCCCATGGGTAGCGGAGATTCGTGGCTCAACACCTGGTGTCCGACTGATTTCGCCGCCACCACATCACGACATTTATTCGATTGAAGATCTAGCCCAGCTGATCTATGACTTAAAGGCAATCAACCCGTATGCCCGCATCAATGTCAAATTGGTTTCTAGTACAGGTGTGGGTACGATCGCTACCGGTGTCGTCAAAGCCGGTGCAGACGTAGTCGTGATCTCAGGCTATGACGGTGGGACCGGTGCTTCTCCGAGAAATTCGATTCGGGATGCTGGCTTGCCTTGGGAGATGGGGCTTGCAGAAGCCCATCAAACGTTAGCTATGAATCATTTGCGGCAGCGAATGACCTTAGAGACAGATGGAAAATTAATGACGGGGCGTGACATCGCCATTGCTGCTCTTTTAGGAGCAGAAGAATATAGCTTTGCCTCTTTAGCGCTAGTTGCGATTGGTTGTGTCATGATGCGAGTTTGCAGTATCAATACATGTCCTGTCGGCATTGCTACACAGAACCCAGCGTTGCGCAAATTTTTCGCAGGGAAACCTGAGCACATCATCAATACGATGTACTTTTTAGCAGAAGATTTACGGGAAACGATGGCCGAGCTAGGGTTTCGCACGATTGATGAGATGGTAGGACACGCGGAATTGTTGACACCACGCTTCGTTGCTAAAGGCAAAGCAAAGTCATTAGACTTTTCGAAAATGATTGGGACGACGATCCCAATCGAACGCAAAGTGACCGATCCATTCCTTGAGAAACGTCAATGGCCAGAATTAGATGCTTTTGCACAAGCTGCTATCGACAACAATCAAGAAATCGTGACGAATCATACGATCAATAATGTTCAACGCTCAGTCGGCGCGCGTTTAGGAGGCTGGATCGCGGAACGTTTTGGCAATTATGAAGTTACGCCAGGTCTGTTACAGTTTACGTATCGAGGTATTGCTGGACAAAGCTTTGGGGCTTTTGCCACCCAGGGCATCCAGTTGAAACTGATCGGTGAGGCCAACGATTATGTAGCCAAAGGGTTGAGCGGTGCCCGCTTGATCATTGTGCCACCTGAAGATGCCGCTTATGACGCAGAGCATTCACCAATTGTTGGTAATGTAGCGTGCTTCGGGGCAAATCGAGGCGAAGGCTATTTCCGAGGCATTGCTGGCGAACGCTTTTGTGTTCGTAACAGTGGAGCCAATGTCGTTGTCGAAGGTGTTGGCGATCATGGCTGTGAGTACATGACTGGCGGTGTTGTGGTGATATTAGGAAAAACCGGCCGCAACTTCGGTGCTGGAATGTCCGGTGGCGTGGCGTATGTTTACGACCCCGATCAAACCTTTGCCGATAAATGCAATCGGGAAATGGTCGATTTATATCGGATTGGCGAAAGCGGCGATGACCACCAACTAAAAGAGATGATCCAGCAGCATTTCGCCTATACAGATTCATTGAAGGCGGCTGAGATCCTAGAAGATTGGGAAAATCAGCAGCACCATTTCATCAAAGTCTATCCGACAGAATACCATCAGATGATCCAAGCGACGGAGACCTTGGCGGACCAAGGGTTTGTCGGAGATGAACTTGTGACGAAAGCCTTCGAAGCTGTCGTCGGTCCACAATTGACCATCCCAGGAAAGGAGCGTGACTAATATGGCAGATCCATTTGGTTTTTTAAAGTACCCAAGAGTAGAAAATCCTACCCGACCAGTGGCAGAACGAATCGAAGACTGGCAAGAATTACAGACGCCATTGCCTGAAAATGAGCGTCAAGAGCAAGCAGCACGCTGTATGAACTGCGGGATTCCTTTTTGTCATACCGGTTCTTTTTACGGGGGGCAACGAGCGGTTTCAGGTTGTCCCAATGACAACCTGATTCCTGAATGGAATGACTTGGTTTATCAAGGGCGTTTCCAAGCCGCTTTTGAGCGTCTTGCCAAAACCAACCCATTACCTGAAATGACTGGTCGTGTTTGTCCAGCTCCTTGTGAAAAAGGCTGTACCGAAGCACTGAATGGCTCAGGTGTCACGATCCACGACAATGAACGCTTTATTATCGATACTGCTTTTGAAAATGATTGGGTCAAAGCCTCGGGATTGCCTCAAGAAGCGACTGGGTTCAAAGTTGCCATCGTCGGCAGCGGACCAGCTGGTTTATCCGCTGCATGGCGCTTGAATCAACTAGGGCATCAAGTGACGGTCTATGAACGCAGTGATCGCTTTGGCGGTTTACTGATGTACGGTATTCCAAATATGAAATTAGATAAAGACGTCGTTCAGCGACGGATTGACTTGATGGCAGAGCTAGGCGTGACCTTTGTCGCTAATACGGAGATCGGTCGTGACTTGTCAGCAGAAGAATTGGCCGCTCAGTATGATCGGGTCATCTTGGCAACAGGAGCTAGTGTTCCTCGTGACTTGAAGATTCCAGGTCGTGAATTGACTGGGGTGCAATTTGCAGTCGATTATCTGACGGAAGCAACCAAAGATGTGTTAAAGCATGGCAAAGCGGCAACAAGTAAAAAACTTGCTGGCAAGCATGTTATCGTGATTGGTGGCGGCGACACTGGAAATGACTGTATTGGTTCAGCGATTCGGCAAGGAGCCGCTTCTGTGCGTCAATTGGAGATCACGCCCCAACTGCCATTGACACGGACCAACAGCAATCCTTGGCCAGAATACCCAATGACAGCTCGCACAGGATATGGGCAAGAAGAAGCGGCTGAAGTGCTACAAACACAAGTGACGTATCATGGAGTGTCCACAACGGCCTTTATCGGCGCCGAACGCGGCCAGTTGATCGCCATCGAAACGGTCTCAGTAGATCAACAGTTTCAGCCGATCCCTGGCACAGAGCAAGTGATCAAGGCGGATTTGGTCTTGCTGGCAATGGGCTTTGTTGGTGCAGAGACCCAACTCTTCGATGCCTTTGGTGTGCGAGAAGTGTACGATGATTACACGACGAACAATGAACGAGTGTTAGTCGCAGGAGATGCCAAAAGAGGACCGAGTTTAGTCATCTGGGCGATTCGTGAAGGACGCTTAGCGGCAGAAAAAGTCGATCAAGCATTACGATCTTTGGTGTATCAATAAGCAATCAATAAAAAACAACCTGAGCAGCTATTCCTCCTTCTGAATTAGAAGGGGAGCAGCGAAATGCTCAGGTTGTTTGCCTGTTAAGCGGTTGGTTCAGATGGATGGGGCTTTGACCGCTGTTCATTTTTTTCCATTGCTGCCTTCGGTAGGCGAATCGAAAAGACGATGGTTTCATCACGGCTTTCCGCCCAGATCTTTCCACCTAATGCTTCAACGATTTCTTTGGCGATCGGCAAACCAAGACCCGTCCCACCCGTCGCTGTTGCTCGGGAAGCATCCATTCGGTAGAAAGGCTCAAAAATCAAATCGATCTTTTCAGCTGGGATCGTTTTTCCTTGATTGGTCAAACGAATCAGGATATCATCAGACTCGCTGATGGCTAATCGCAAAGGGGAGTTAGGATAGCTATAATTGATGGCATTGCGGATCAAGTTATCAAAAACGCGTTCCATTTTCTCCGTATCAACGGTTGCAAAGACTTTCTTCTGTAGCTGAAGTTGCCAATGGAGGTTTTTTTCTTCTAACAGCGGCAAAAATTCAAACGTCAACTGTTCCAGCATCAAGCTCAGATCCGTGGTTTCCGTTTGCAAGGCGATCGTTGTAAGATTAAAGCGGGTGATTTCGAAAAATTCGCTGATCAATAGTTCCAGCCGTTGGGCTTTTTGCAAGGCGATCTTCGTATAGCGTGCGCGTAGTTCGGTAGAAAGCTGCGGTTCCTCTTCTAAAAGCGTCAAATAGCCGATCACACTGGTCAAAGGCGTTCGTAAATCATGTGCGAGATAGACGATCAAATCATTTTTTCGTTGTTCCGCTTCTTTGGCGGCTCGTTGATCCTGTAAGTTTTTCTCTCGCAACTGGTTCATTTCTTCTTGCACATCAATCATATTGCTGGAAAGAACGATTCGCTTCGTGGGTTCGGCAATCAGTTGGTTTGTGGCTTGGATCGTTTCATTCAAATAACTGATAGCTTTACTCATATAATAAATCGTTGTGCTGACCCAAATCAGCAAGGCACCGATCGCTAGACAGACGAGCCAATAATCAGCAAAAAGCCGTAATATTTGATAAATGGGCTCATAGCCGTACCAAACCCTCAATCCTGCTACAAAGCGAACAGTTAAAGGGATCAGAATCAAAAGGAGCATTAAAACACCTGTGGTGATAAAGTATTGAGTCAAAAGTTTCCGGATCAATGGACTTCTATTTTTCAATGATATAGCCGACCCCCCATACGGTTTTGATTAATTTCGGTTTGCGGGGTTGTTCGTTCAGTTTTTCCCGCAAACGGGCGATATGTGCCATCACTGTGTTATTGTTGTCTAAATACTTTTCTTTCCAAACTGCTTCAAAAAGGGTTTCCGAGGCAACGACCGATCCTTGGTGTTCAAATAAGTAAAGCAAGATTTTAAATTCGATGGGGGTCAAGAAAACCTCTTTGCCATAAAGAAAACATTGGTGGCTGTTGATTTTCAACAGTAAGCCTTCCTTTTCGTATTCTTCAATCTTCTGCGGAACAGCTGACTGATTGTATCGTTGGTATCGCCGTAGTTGCGTTTTGACCCGAGCAACAACTTCTAATGGATTGAAGGGTTTCGTCACATAATCATCTGCACCTAGACTTAGACCGGTAATTTTATCCAGATCTTCTCCTTTGGCAGTGAGCATCAGTACTGGAAAAAAGTGGGTTTTGCGAATGGTCTGTAACAGCTGAAAGCCGTCGATATCCGGCAGCATCACATCTAAAACTGCCACATCGACTGTTTCTTTTTCGAGATAAGCCAAAGCACTCGTTCCATCATAAAAAGGTTCCACTTGAAAGCCTTCATTCCTTAGAAACGTCGTGACTAACTCGGCGATTTCTTTTTCATCATCAACAACAATTATTTTTTCTGCCATCCTTGATTCACTCCAACTATCTACGATTTTTTTTCATTTAAACTACCATTTACTCTACCCACATCATACCGTAATCGGTAAGCGAATGCATTCGTTTTCTACTTTGACATTGAAGGGACGCGGGAACCTAGTCGACTGATCAATTCATTGGGAATGGTTTGTGCTTGATCAGCTGTATTCGTCCAATCGCTGATTACTTCTAACCAACTTTCGACCGCCAGTTCTGGATAGTCCGTTAAATCGATCAAGAGCATATCCATACAAATCAACCCAACCTGCGGGAGTAAAACCCCTTGATAAGACAATTGGAATCCTTGATTTGATAGGGCACGGGGGACTCCGTCACAGTAGCCGATACTAACGATCCCAATCGTGGTAGGTCGATCAAAAACAGTGGCTAGTCCATAGCCGATCGCTTCACCAGCGGCGACTGTTTTTTTGTCCACTAGTAAGGCTTTTAGGGTCAGAATCGGCTGTACGTTTATCTTCTGTTTTGTTGGTTCATTCGGGACACTCAGGGAACCAGTTAAAAGAATACCCGGGCGCACATAATCATAGTGTTTCTCTGGATAATTCAAAATGCCGTAACTGCTTTGCAGATGTGTCAGTCCATAGGCGATATTTCTAGCGGATAAGCCAGCCAACAGATCATCAAAACAAGTGATTTGGGCTTGTGTCCGCAAGATACTTGCCGTATCCAGCTGATCTGAAGAGCCTAGATGGGAAAAAATGCCCGTGATCTTGAGAGATGGCAAGGCGTAAAGTCCAGTAACTGTCTCAACATCAGGTGCAACGCCTAAGCGGTGCATACCAGTATCTACCGCTAAATGGCATTCGATTGGAATGCCTGTTCGGGCTAACGCTTGTCCATGCGCTTCACTGACGATAGTTTGAATTAAGGAATATCGGTTCAGCTCTTTGGCACGTTGGGCAGAAGTGTACCCTAAAATCAGTAAGCGACTTTTAATGCCAGCTCGCCTTAATTCGATGGCTTCTTCTATGGTGGCAACAGCAAAAAAATCGACGCCTACTCTTTCTAAGGTACGAGCGACCAATTGTGCATCGCAACCATAGGCATCTGCTTTAACCACCGCCATCACTTTTGTTTTTGCGGGGATCAATCGCTTGATTTCCTGCAAGTTGTGCAACAGGGCGGGGGCGGAAAATTCTTTGGCTGCCCGCTGCAAGTGGAGCGGCGTTTTTTTTGGAAACGGGAACAGCTTTTGCAAAGCAAAGAGACCATAAATCAACCCGATGGTCAATCCTAAGACCACGAAGTAATTGATTAGATTGTTTTGAAGCAAGGGCAGTTTCTGACTAAGAAAATGGGTTACTGCAATGGTATAAGGATGGAGCAAATAGAGCCAAAGGGACAGACGACCCGCTTGTTTCCAGATCACGGGTGCTTGCCATTGCTGAATGATCGGAAATAAAAACAAGAGAACGAAGGGCAAAAAGACATACATGCTGTCATGTTTAGGTGTAGTAAAGTGATGCAAGAGATAACTTTCCAGAAGCAAGCAAATAAGACTAATCATCAGATAACTATAGCGATGGGGAGAAGCAGGTTTTTTGGCAAATCTTCTGGCTAGTACCCCTAAGATCAAAAATAAGGGAGCAAAAAAAATGCCGTTGCGAGTTCCATCCAATAGTTGGAAAATCAGTGAATAGAGTGGCGTGATGGGTGTTTGTGCAGCCAGTCCAGACCAACTGTCCCCACCTAAACCAACCACATACAAACCGACAGCAATGAAAAACACCTGCTTGAAAGAAAGACGTGTCAAGAGGCCCATCACTAGTAGACCGCCGGTAATGATCGCAGGAAAATACCAAAGATGGTAAAGAATGCCGTTGACTAGCAAAGTTTGAATAAAAGTGTCTAGTGGCATGTTCAATCCTAGTATGCCGCTGTACCAAGCAAGCGGCAAAAAGAGCAGTGTGGCAATGAGATAGACTTGCAGCTGTTTTTTGATAAATAACCAGATACGTTGTCTGGCAGGATAGCTGTTTTGGGTGGCTAAATCACTGAACACATAATACCCGCTGATCATAAAAAAGAAGGGGACGGCGATTCTGAAAAGAGTCAATGTGATCAGGATATCACCATCGGGCCACAATCGATGAAGGGGCAGACAGTGGATTGCGACCACCATCATCGCTAAAATCACCCGAAACTGCTCGATTTCTTGATTCTTCTTCATGCGAACTGCCTCGCGGTTTGTTCAAGATATTGATAGTATTCTTCCAATGTCCACTGTTGACTGGCGATGATTTGACTATGAGGTAGACCGACATAACGAAAATGCCATGGTTCATAGCCAATCCCTGTAATCTCCTGTTTGTCTGCGGGATAGCGTAAAATAAATCCGTAGTTCATCATTTCCTGTGTAAATAAATCCGCCGCTGCGCTGTCACGAAACCGTGGGCAGATCAAATCACCTTGCTGGCCTTTTAAACCAACATCGATCGCTAAGCCTAACTGATGCTCGCTGCAGCCGGGCAACGCCACAAATTGTTTCGTATAGGCTAATCCATTTTCTTTTAAGGAATATTCCCATAAATGCCGTTGCTGCTTTTCGGTTCGATAGCCGTCTAATAAGCAGATCTCGTTTTCAAGTTTTAAGGCTTTGACGAGGCGTTCCCATTGTTTGGCTGCTTCAGGCTGCAAGTAAACTTCTTCTTCACTAAAAGCAGAAAGGACGAGGTGGGGCGGCTCTTGGTTTTTTTCTAATGGAAACTCTTTGCTAACTAACTGTAGATAGGGATTCATTTGCCTTCCTCCTTTGCTAAGACAAGCAGTTTTTGTAGTAGTTCTTGATAGGATAAGCCGATTGCTGCCATCATGGCAGGATAGCGGGAGTGACTCGTAAAGCCCGGCATAGTATTGATTTCATTCAAGTATAGTTCTCCTTGATCCGTGACAAAAAAGTCGATGCGAGCAAGTCCTTTAAGACCAAGACTGTGATAGAGCAGCTGAGCTTGTTCTTTGACTTTGGTTTCAATCGTTTCAGCCAATGGTGCAGGAACGGTGATCTTGGCGCTAATCAACTGGTACTTTTCTTCAAAATCGAAAAAGCCTTCTACTAATGAAATAGCGTCACAAGCACCGACAGTCAAAGAGTCGTTGCCTAAGATACCGCAACCAATCTCAACGCCAGCTATATTTTTTTGTAAGAGCACTGCTGAACAATAAGCGAAGGCTTCCTTCAAGGCAGGAGCAATTTCTTCGACACAAGTCACTTTTGTGATCCCTTTTGAGGAGCCAGCTTCATTAGGCTTAAAGAAAACCGGAAAGTCATGGGTCTGGATAAAGGCTTCGATTTGTCTTTGCTGGTTGTCTTGATTTGTCAAGAGAATCGTAGGAGCGCTTTGTACGCCAATCGCTTCTGCTGCTTGATGCAATAACCATTTGTTCATACATAATGCGGAGGCCGCCACACCGCAGCCTACATAAGGTAGTTTCATCAATTCAAACAATCCTTGGATACTGCCATCTTCCCCGTATTTGCCATGCATAATGGGAAATAAAACATCAGGTACCAACGTTTGTTGCTCTTCACTTAGCCAAAAGCCGTTTCCTTCAAAAAGCGGCTGGATTTTCTGTTTATGTTTCGTATCCAACAGCCACGTGTCTTGTCGGATGTTTTCCAGTTCTCCTGTGTACAAATACCAATCCATAGCATCTGGGGCGATCCCGATCAAAGAGAGGTCGTAATCATAGGGAGATGATTGGAGTGCTTCGATTGCGCTAGTTGCTGAGGCTAAAGAAACGGTGTATTCCGATGAATTGCCTCCAAAAATAATGGCGATTTTTTTCATATTTTTCTTCCTTCCACTTTTCGATTCTTGCTACATTCAGTCTATCAAGGAAAGAAAAAAGAAATTTACGGGCTTACTGGTATCTTTCTTTTCTTTTTGTGATGAAATTGTGACGAATTTATGACAAAAGGAAGGCGACAGCTGTCGCTCTTTTTACGCAAGAAAGGAAACAGAATTTGAAGTAGAAAAAGCTGCCATAAGATGGAGCGGAGAAAATAGTGAAAGGAGAGCACATTTAAGGAAGGAAAGGAGAGGCAATAGCAGGAACGTTGACACAAAAAAAGCACGCCGAAGCATGCTTTTTCCTTTTGAAGATGGTTTTTCGCTCATTATACGATTCGCTTATTATGCGTAATGAGCACGAGGACCACCGATATATTTGGGCCGTGATCCCAGAGCTGTGACATGGGCAGCGCCAAGGGTCTTGATAGAGGGACGGATCGGGATTTGAACATGTTTGACATGCATGCCGATCGCTGTGTCACCAATATCGATGCCAGCTTTTGCCACTATGTGCTCCACTTCAATAGGCTCATCGAACAGCTGGAAAGCCGCAACTGAGCAAGCCCCGCCTGCATGCAGCTGGGGCACTACAGCGACTTCTTCTAAGTGATAGAGCTGAGCCGTTTCACGCTCAACGGCTAAAGCCCGATTGAGGTGTTCACAGCCTTGAACGGCTAAATGAATATTTTTAGGACGCAAGATCGCTCGCAGTGTTTCGACGATGATCATGCCTACTTCTTGACTGGAATTTTTGCCAATCAAGCCGCCCACGACTTCACTTGTTGAACAGCCAAGGACAAAAAGATCGTTTTCACCAACGTTCGCTGTCGTAATGACTTCTTCAACGATCGTAGTTAAATCCGTTTTTAATTGATTGATATCTGTCATAAGAATCACCTTTCATTTAAAGAAAACTTTTTCGTGCGGCGCAAGGCATGCGTCAGCGGTAAAGCAACGATGCTGCCAAAGACCGTTTGGATCAAATTACTTGGAATCGAGGCGATCCCAGCGCCTAAACCGAATAGTAAAACTGTTGCTGCTGCGTAGCCGGCGATCATGATCAAGCTGCCGACAATGACGGCTGCTAGTGGCCGGTGGCTCATTCTGCCTACGATCCAGCCTTGTACACCATGAATCACGATGGAAAAGAAGGCCCATTCAGGGTAACCTGATAGAAAATCAATGATGCCGCCGCTCATTCCACCGACGAAGGCCCCGGCGCTAGGTCCGAACAAAAGGGCCGAGATATAGATCCCTGCTTCACATAAGGTCACAAAGCCCTTCGTTTGTGGAACAGGAATGATAAAGGTCAAAGAAAGTGCACAGGTAAGCGCCGTCAGCATAGCGATCATGGTTAGGTTTCTTACTTTCATAGGTGTTCCTCCTTTTTAAAATAGGCGAGCTGATTGACGTTGCCAGAGGTTCCTAAAGGCAGACCGTCTTCGATCCCTGCCCAAACAAATGCTTTTGCAGTTTGAACAGCTGTTTCCAATGAAGTGCCTTTGGCAAGTAAAGCGGCAATCGCCGATGAAAGGGTACACCCAGCACCGTTGGTAGTCGTTCGGGTACTTTTTTCTGCTTCGAAAACAGTATATTGCCCAGAGTGGTATAAAAGGTCGTAGGCTCTTTCTCCAGTTAGTCGACTGCCACCTTTGATCAGGATATTTGGGGCACCCAATGCATGGATTTTTTTCGCCGCGGTTTTCATTTCCGCCAACGTCGTAATGGTTTGACCAGAGAGGTGCTGAGCTTCGAGTAGATTAGGTGTTACTAATGCTGTGTAAGGAAACAATGAGATCAATCCTGCTTGATAGGAGTGGTTAAAGGCAGTATCTCCTTCTTTAAAGGCAAGAACTGGATCGAGCACGATCGGTCCGGTAAATGTTTGTAAAAAATCCCGCAGCAATTCAATGATGGCCGTTTGATGAAGCAGCCCGATTTTGATTGCATCTAGGGATACGGTCGAACGCAGCGAATCCAATTGTGCTCGGATCACAGGCTCAGGAAGATCATGGAACAAAAGATTATCGTTAATGGCGACAACACAGGTCAATAAGGCATGACCAAACACCCCGAATTCCTCAAATGTTTTCAAATCCGCCGTCATGCCGCCGCCTGCCAAACTGTCAAGACCGGCGATCGATAAGACTTGTTTCATCTATGCTGCTCCTTTCGTTTCTCATTTCTTTCTATTATAAACAGTTGGTAAAAAAGAAAAACGGCCAATTGGATGTTTTTTCCTCATCCAATTGACCAATTGCTTATTTTTCATTTAGTAAATCTCGCTCACGATACCATTCATCGGGGCGCCAGATCCATTCAAAACCATCGGCAGCTAAGAGATCATAGGCAGCTTGGGGTCCCATCGTTCCTGCGGCATAGTTTGGAAAATCAGGCGTTTCTTGGTCCCAAGCGTGACGGATCACATCAACGATGCGCCAAGATTGGGCAACTTCATCCCAATGGGTAAAGTTAGTGCCATCCCCGTTCAAAGCATCTAAAATCAATTTTTCGTAGGCTTCAGGGGTGTTTTCGACGATTTCAGTACTATTCCGATAATCGAGCTTCACTGGCAATGTCTCAAACCCTTGGCCAATTTCTTTTCCATTCAAGGAAAGAGAGAAGCCTTCTGTCGGTTGAATGTAGATTGTCAGCACATTCGGTGCCAAACTCTCGTTTTGCTTTTGTTCATTCAGGTCTTGCTTAAAGACATTGACAGGGACTTGTTTAAAGACAATGTTGATGCGAGTGCCTTTTTCCGTCAAGCGTTTCCCGGTTCGTACATAGAAAGGTACGCCGGACCAGCGGAAGTTGTCGATCAAGAATTTTCCAGCAACGAAGGTTTCAGTTGCCGATTCTTCATCGACATTGGCTTCTTCTCGGTAGCCAGCAAATTCCTTATCTTCTAATTGTCCTTTGGCGTATTGACCACGAACGAAGTGTTGTTTCACTTCTTCTTCGGAGTAAATACGGATCGCATTTAAGGCTTTGATTTTTTCCGTCCGTAATTCTTTTTCAGAAAAAGCCACTGGCGGTTCCATGGCTAATAAGGAAAGGATCTGCAGAATATGGTTTTGGACCATATCTTTCAAGGCACCGCTCTTATCATAATACCCACCGCGTTCTTCAACACCTAAGTTTTCTGCGATATTGATCTGAACATTGTCAATGTACCGATTGTTCCACATCGACTCAAAAATGTTATTGGCAAAACGAATCGCAGAAATGTTTTGGATCATTTCTTTTCCTAAATAATGATCGATCCGGTAGATTTCTTGCTCTGTAAAGACTTGATTGATCTCTTCATTCAATTCTTTTGCTGAGTCGTAGTCGCTTCCAAATGGTTTTTCGATGATCACCCGATGGTAGCCGTCAGTATCCAGCATTCCTTGGGATTTCAAGTGAGAAACGATCGTCCCAAAGAAATTAGGGGACATTGCTAAGTAAAAAATCTGATTGCCTTCTAAATGGTATTTCTGATCTAAGGTTTCCGCCAAATCCTTTAATGAATCATAATGACTCGTATCTGTTACATCATGTGATTGGTAGTAGAAATGAGAAGCGAATGTCTCTGCTTGCTCTTGTGAGTCGCTCAATTCTTTGATCGTACCTATCACTACTTCACGATAGTGTTCATCCGACCAAGGACGGCGAGCAGTACCGATGACTGCAAAATCTTCTTTCAAATCGCCTTTTTTGTACAACCGAAACAAAGAAGGGTATAGTTTGCGTTGGGCAAGGTCGCCCGTACCGCCAAAAATCGTAAAAAGGACCTTTTTTTCCATCATCTTCACTCCTTACAGTTTATCAACAAAAATCGTGCTGGCGGCTTTGTAGCTGACAGCAATTTCTTTTGTGTCATTTTTGATCGTAATCGGACCCTCGTATGCTGCCGCATCGATGATCTCGTATTCTTCATGAATATTCAATTGGATCGAAACAAGGTAATCCAGCAGTTCTCGTTCATCAAGGACACGGGCGATACGAATCTTGGTTCCTACCGGGTAGGAACTCATGGTGTTTTTTTCGCCTTCGTGAATGAGTTCTCCTTGTTCGGGGATCATGCCGCCATGTGGGCAATACCGAGGATGATCAAGGTAGGCTTCTAAGCGGCTCGCCAGTGTTTCCGAGGTGACGTGTTCTAAAACTTCTGCGTCATCATGAACTTCATTCCATGAGTAATGCAGGTGCTCCACAAGAAAGACTTCCCATAAACGATGCTTGCGGATCAGAGCACTTGCAGAAGCTAAACCAGTTTCAGTCAACTGTACCCCTTGATAAGGTGAATGTTCCACTAAGCCTTCTTTTAATAATTTTGAAATCATTTCACTTACTGAAGCTGCTGAGACGTCCAGACCTGACACGATTTGTTTGTTATTGATTTTCTTTTGGTCACCACCAAGCTCCAAGATGAGCTTTAAATAATCTTCACGATTTGGTGTCATCGGATCCATCCTCTCTTATCAAAGACTATCAAAGTAGATTTTATCAAAAAAGCCGGCTGATTACTACGAAAAAACCCGCCGGTTTCCAATATTCTATGTAAAAGAAGGCCGAGGGGAGCAACTCCACCTCAGCCTTTTTTTATTAAGCCCAGTCACCATTGCGAAAGACAGGAATCGTGGTGCCATCTTCTCTGATGCCATCGATGGACATTTGGTCAGAGCCAACCATGAAATCTACGTGGGTTTGGCTGCGGTTCAAACCAGCAGCTGCCAGTTCTTCTTCACTCATCTCAGTGCCGCCTTGCAAGCTGAAGGCATAAGCGGATCCTAAAGCCAAGTGGTTTGAGGCATTTTCATCGAACAACGTATTGAAGAAGATGATGCCGGATTGTGAGATAGGGGAAGGATCAGGAACTAATGCGACTTCACCTAAAGATTTTGCTCCTTCATCGATTGCTAGCAGTTTGCCTAACACTTCTTCGCCCTGTTCCGCAGAAAAGTCCACGACTGTGCCGTCTTTGAAGGTGAACTTCATCCCAGAGATGATGGTGCCTGCGTAGCTCAATGGTTTCGTACTTGAAATATAGCCATCGATGCGACTATTATCTGGGGCAGTAAAGACTTCTTCTGTTGGCATGTTCGCCATGAATTTTTCATTGCGGGTATTGTAACTGCCAGCACCTTCCCACAAGTGGTTTTTAGGCAAACCGATGATCAAATCGGTACCAGGTGCCGTATAGTGCAGAGCACTGAATTGTTCTTTGTTTAATTCTTCGGCTTTAACTTGCAAGGTTTCATCGTGTTTTTTCCAAGCTGCGACAGGATCTTCTTCATAGATACGCGTCGTTTTGAAAATTTGATCCCAAAGCTTGTCTTGTGCTTCTTCAGGGGAAGCATCAGGGAATACTTTTTGGGCCCAATCTTGACCAGCCGCCGCAACCACAGTCCAGCTGACTTTGTTGGCTTGTGTTGCTTGACGCAATTTCATCATCGCTTTACCAGAAGCTGCTTGGAAGGTTGCCACTCGGTCTGAGTCGACGCCCGCTAACGCATCTGGATTCGCGGAAACGACACTGATACGGCTGGCACCTTTTTCAACCCAGTCTTCCGTTTGATCAATTTTGTGCTGAGGAATCGTAGACAAACGATCTTCGGCCGCATGAGTAAGAAATTCTTTTTGGATCTCATCGTCGGTCCATTGGACGATTACTTCGTCTGCACCTAATTCATACGCTTTTTTCGTTAATAGACGAGCTAAAGGTGCTTGGTCCACGGCGATTTGGATGACGATCGTGTGCCCTTTTTGGACATTTACGCCAACTTCAGTGATCAGTTGGGCATATTTTTCAAGGTTCTGATTAAAGTTTGGTAAAACCATTAAAATTCCTCCATTTATTCTAAATTTATAACTGTCTTCATGATAGCACTAAGTATTTTTGAAAACAAACGAAAAAGTGAGCAAAAAAACAGTGGTCTTCAAATTGAAAAACTGGAAACACTAAGGGCAATAATTTTAAAAGTTTTTTTGCAAACTTAAAAAAACATGATACAATAAGTAAAAGGTATTTCTGAAAGCGATGTATAGCAGAATTAAGGAGATTAAAAAATTATGGCAAGAAAGAAAACTATTACTAGAGACCAGATTTTAAAAGCTGCCTATGAAGTTGTCGCAACCGAAGGATTTACACGTTTTACCGCACGCAATATCGCAGCGAAGATGAAATGTTCAACGCAACCGATCTACTTAGAATTTAAAAATATGGATGACTTAAAAAATGCATTGATCAATCAGATTTACGACTACTTAGCGACAGAAGTTTTTCCAGTTGAAAGACGGGGAGATGTCATCGTTGACTTAACGCTAAATTATATTGGCTTTGCAAATAAAGAAAAACGATTATACCGAGCGCTATACTTAGAAGAGCATGGTGGTGGGGATTCCATGCAACAGTTTTCATTTGACCTTTTTGTGAAATCAGTGAAAAAAGAACCAAAATATCAAGATCTATCTGATGTAAAATTACAATCTTTGCACACCGGTGTCTGGATCGTCGCTACTGGCTTAGCGGCATTGATGTCTTCGGGAATCATTCATCCGACAGAAGATCAGATTGCTAAGCTGATGACGGAAACCACCGATAATATTTTAGCAAGAGAAACACCCATCGATATCAGTTATCATTAAGCAAACAATAAACCTCCGGCAGAATCAAGTGATTTTGTCAGAGGTTTTCTTGTTTTATTCAGCGAATGCTTCTGCTAGTTTTTTGGCAAAGGCTTCTAAGTTTTGAATATCGTCTTCTTCTGCAGCCAAGTCAACTTTGACGCTGTCAGCTCCTTTTGTCGCACCAGTTTTGCTAAAGGCGGCTTCAAAGTCGTCAACCGATTTACAAAAGTCATCATAAAAAGTATCACCGGAGCCGCAGACTCCAAAGATTTTGCCGCTTAAATCAAGTTCTTGCAAATCTTCATAAAAATCGACGATCTCATCCGGTAGCTCCCCGTCTCCATATGTATACGTTGCGACGATACAGATATCGGCATCTTCAAAGTCATCTGCATCCACTTGGGTACACTCATTCATTTCTACTTCCATGTCAAGATTTTCAAGGGCTTCAGAAACGATATCCGCAATTTCTTCCGTATTCCCCGTCATGCTTGCATAGACGATTTTTGCTAAAGCCATGGGCTTTTTCCTCCAATCTCATTCCTATTCTCAAGGAAAACTCTCTTACAGATTATAGCAAATGCACGAAAGTTTGAAAACAAAACTTGAAAAACTCTTTACAATGTCTGTGAATTTTGTAAAATAAGGGATTTCTATGGTAAAATAAGAGGAATTTAATTAAGGGAGACGAGAACATGATTACATTAAAATCTGCCAGAGAAATTGACCGCATGGCCGAATCCGGCGCGCTGTTAGCAGATGTCCACAAACAATTACGCAGTTTCATCAAACCAGGTATCACGAGTTGGGATATCGAAGTGTTTGTCAGAGATTATATTGAAAGCCACGGCGGCATCGCTGCCCAAATTGGTTTTGAAGATTACAAATATGCCACTTGCTGCAGTATCAATGATGAGATTTGTCACGGATTTCCTCGAAAAAAACCATTGAAAGACGGCGATCTGATCAAAGTCGATATGTGTATTGATTTAAAAGGTGCCATTTCTGATTCTTGCTGGAGTTATGTCGTAGGGAACTCGACGCCTGAGATTGATCGATTAATGGAAGTAACCAAAAAAGCGTTGTATCTAGGAATCGAACAAGCGCAAGTGGGCAACCGAATCGGTGACATCGGTCATGCCATTCAAACCTATGCGGAAAAAGAAGGGTACGGGGTTGTGCGTGATTTCGTAGGACACGGCATTGGCCCAACGATCCATGAAAGTCCGATGATCCCTCACTACGGAGAAGCCGGCAAAGGGTTACGTTTAAAAGAAGGAATGGTTATTACCATCGAACCTATGATCAATACAGGGACGTGGAAAATGAAAATGGATTCTAATGGCTGGACCGCCTATACATTAGATGGCGGCTTAAGCTGCCAATATGAACATAGTTTGGCGATCACCAAAGATGGTCCGAGAATTTTAACTTCTCAAGGAGAAGAAGGAACCTACTAAATTTTGGTGGTAGGAGACTTCTGATTGTTATGTATGACAAAGAAAAAAAAGGCAGATGATTCGCTGGCGGAGGAAGAAACATGAAAATCGTTGATAAAGTAAAAAGCAATCAAAAGCTGATGCGTTTCATCGAAACGACGCAAAATAGAATAACTGATTCAGAAATGGGGACCACTTCGGTCGTCGTGGCCTACTATTTATTGCTTTCACTTTTCCCGTTAATGATTGCGCTGGGGAATCTTTTGCCTTATTTATCAATTGATCCGAACACGGTTTTATCTTATGTACAGGAATTGATCCCGAATCAAATCTATGATTTTATCGGCCCAGCGATCGAAAATCTCCTCACCACAAGCTCTGGTGGATTGTTGTCGATCTCCGCTTTAGCGGCGTTGTGGTCCGCGAGTCAAAGTATCAATGCCTTGCAAATTGCGATGAACAAAGCCTTCGGTGTGGACCAGCGTTCCAATTTTATCGTGGTGCGCGCAGTATCATTTGTGATCATCCTGCTCTTTATGATTGCGATCGTTGGGGTTACGATGGTATTTGGGCTTGGAAAAATCATTCTTGATTTTTTGCAGCCGATTTTTAAGTTTCAAGACAATCTGATCGATACGTTCCAAACAGTCAAATGGCCAGTCACGATCGTTGCTTTGCTGTTTATCATGATGCTGATCTATTGGTTAGTGCCTAATGCAAAGGTCAAGTTGCGTTCGACTTTGCCGGGGGCGATCTTTGCAACGATTGGCTGGATGTTGCTGTCACAAGTGTTTGGCTTATACGCCCGTTACTTTGCTGCGAAAATCATTGGCTATCAAATTATTGGAAGTTTTATTGTTTTAATGATCTGGTTGAATCTTGCTGCGACGATTATTATCTTGGGTGGAATCATCAACGCAGTGGTAGAAGAGTATGTATCAGGACAAGAGATCAAAGAACGAACAGATCCTGTTCAGCGGATTTCTTCGAAAATCGAAGATACATTTACCAATAAAGAGAAATAACGGAAAGCGAGAATAAACGATGGATTTTGCATTCAAATTTGTAATGCGCTTATTTATAACAATGATCGTGTCTTTAATCCTAACACCGATCATTAAATTGATCTCTTTTAAGATCGGCGCAGTCGATCGACCAGGAGATCGCCGAATCAATACCAAAACAATGCCGACCGCAGGGGGATTAAGCATCTTCCTCTCCTTCTCTTTTGCATTGCTTTGGGAATTTCGCGCAATGATTCCCTTTGACTACGTCTGGCCAATGCTTTTAGGGGCAGCTATCGTCGTAGTTACTGGATTATTGGATGATATCTTCGAGTTGACTCCTATGCAAAAAACGCTAGGCTTGACGTTAGCGGCTTTGGAGATCTATTTTGTTGCCGGCATCAAAATCAGTACGGTTTCGATCCCTTATCTGGGGGTTTTTGATTTGGGCTGGCTTGGATTGCCTATGACGATCTTGTGGATTTTGGCGATCACAAATGCGGTCAACTTGATTGATGGTTTGGACGGTCTAGCGAGTGGGGTCTCCATTATCAGTCTGACGACCATTGGGATCATCAGTTATTTCTTTTTACCAAATTCAGTTGAAGTACCAATGGTGATCTTTACATTAATTGCCGCAATTGTTGGTTTTTTTCCTTACAATTTTTATCCAGCTACGATTTTTTTAGGGGATACTGGGGCACTTTTTCTAGGTTTTATGATCTCCGTCTTATCGTTGCAAGGGTTAAAAAATGCGACCTTCATTACAGTGATCACCCCGATGTTGATTTTAGGGGTACCGATCACTGATACCGTCTATGCCATGATTCGTAGAAAATTCAATAAGCAAAAGATCTCATCAGCGGATAAAATGCACTTGCATCACCGCTTACTTTCCTTAGGGTTTACCCATCGAGGAACAGTTTTGACGATCTATGCCTTGGCAATGGTATTTTCATTTATTGCATTATTGATGAATTATGCCAGCAACACAGCAATCATTTTACTGATCATCAGTACAGGCTTCGGCATTGAATTGTTTATCGAATTGATTGGTTTGGTTGGAGAAAATCGTCAACCATTGATGTGCGCACTGAAATTCCTTGGAAACCGTCGATTCAGGCAAAAAGTCCTCATGGCACGTGCGGAAAAAAGACAAGACAAGCAAGAAGAGGAAAGCGAGGATTTGGATTTGGCTTCCAGTGCTTCTCAAATCAAAGAAAAGCGACGAAAGAGAAAACATTACCAAGCAAAACACAAAAAATAAACGATACAATTGCGGCATAGGAGCCCAACAGGCGAAGCGAATGTGATTGATTATTGAAGAAAAGACAGGAGCAGCCAGCGCTTCTCCTAGTACTTTCTCTCACGATCAGCTGACCATGATTCAATCAACCAGTTGGGCATTCTTGCCGCTTTTTATTTGTGTGAAAACGGCCCGGCATAAAATGAATGCCTACTGAATCCGTCCGTCTTGAATTGACGGATCTAGCCCTTAACGGCTATACTTAAAAAGAGTAGCAGACTAAACAAAGAAAGAAGGATATGAACGAATGCCAAATGTGAAACAAACGACCTCAGAAAAAATGGGAACGATTTATGAGCTTTCCAATGATAGCGGTACCATCGTAAGGCTGAGTCCCGAAGGCGCACGCTTATTGGATTGGGTCGTTCCAGTAGAAGAAGGCCGCGACATTGTGGTCGGTTATGATACGATCGAAGGACATCGCCAAGCACGCTATTATGGTGCAACGATCGGTCCAGTAGCGGGAAGGATCGCAGGTACCCGCTTTGAGGTTGAGGGGCAAGAATACCAAACGGAGGACAATGATGGCGGCAATACGCTTCATGGTGGTTCAAAGGGGCTTGACACGGATATCTGGATCGCTGAAACTTTTGAGGAAGCAGACAGAGCCGGCGTGATTTTTACTACCTCACGACAAGATGGCGACGGCGGCTTTCCAGGAAATGTTCGTTATCAAGTCACCTATACGTTGACTAATGACAATGAACTATTGCTTGCATATGACGCTAACACAGACAAAGCGACTTTATTTAACCCAACGAACCACGGTTATTTCAATTTGACAGGTGATACCCAACAGCCGATCGATGACCACTTGGTTCAAATCAATGCCGAACATGTGGCTGAAACGAACGATGACGTGACGACCACCGGTGAAAAAACGCCTGTCGCAGGCACAAAGTTTGATTTTAGACAAGAACGCCCAATGGGAACGACCATGTTGGATGATCCATTCTTATTGGATCATGAGCAAGAGTGGGATCTGAAAGTAACCAGTCCCGATCAAAAAGTGCAGCTGACTGTAACTACTGACCGTCCTGCTGTTGTTATTTACACAACAGGTGAGGGAGAAGCTGGGGCCCCAATGAAGACCGGTCCTTTTGCCAAACATGGCGGGATGGCGATCGAAACACAAGGTGTTCCTGGCTCTGAGAAATTCACCCACTTTGGTGAGATCGTGCTGCGCCCAGAAGAACCCTTCCACTCTGTGACGACGTATCAGGTCCACTTTTAAACGTTGGAACCAAACCATTTTTAACGAAATAGAAAAAAGCATTGCCAAAATGCAGAAAGTTTGGCGATGCTTTTTTTTGACAAAATACGATTACAGATGTAAACTTAAAAATGTGAATCAGTTATGAAAGGAAGTGGACAAATGCAATCAGTGGTCGAACCAATCAAAATCAGCGATTCTGAATGGGAAGTCATGCGTGTGATTTGGACATTGGGACAATCCGATGCGAAAGAGATCACCGCTTTGTTAAGCGAAAATAAAAATTGGAAAGCAGCGACAGTCAAAACGCTTTTAGGACGACTTGTTAAAAAAGGCGTATTGAAAACAGAAAGCCAAGGGAAAAAGTTTGTTTACTCGCCACTTGTTTCAGAAGAAGCCACTGTTCGCAGTGCAGCTGAGAATCTTTTTTCTCATATTTGTGCCAAAAAAGTCGGACAAACATTAGCAGAAATGATCCAAGAAGCAGCATTGACGGCAGAAGATTTGGCGATGCTCCAAGCAGCAGTCGACCAAAAAGTGCCAGTAGCAGCGATTTCGTGTAATTGTATTCCTGGTCAGTGCCAATGCAAAACCCATGCAACAAAATAAGTAGCCAACAAACTGTTAAAAGAAATGAGGAATAGTAATGAAAAAAAATATGCAAATCAGCGGAATGAATTGCGCCCATTGTGCCGCAAAAGTTGAAAAAGCCTTAAATGAAGTACCGGGTGTGAAAAAAGCTAAAGTCGACTTGAAAAAAGCTCGTGGGACGGTCAAATTTGACGAGTCGCAAGTGACAGAAACAGCCTTAATCAGTGCAATAACTGAAGCTGGTTATCAAGGTGTTTTTGAATAAGCGATGCAAACGCTAAAGTGATAAGGAGAAAAATCTAGAAAGTCCAGCCGCTTGAAGCTTTTGTATGAAGGCGCAAGACTGTACGGATATTCAGTGAAATAGGAAGGGGAATACTAGGATGAATCAGAAAAAAACGTCACCTGCAGACAATCGTCAGACGTCAAGCCATCATAGGCATGAACCTAGGAATGAGCAGGATAATAAAGGGCAAGAAGGACTCACACACCCACAGGCGGAGGAAGTCCCTGAGCCCCGAAGCCATGAGATGAATGGGGTGGATCATCAATGGGCGACATCAAAACTGCAGGAGCATGAAAGCGCCGATAGTAACCATGCTCACATGGATCATGAGGTTTCCAGTATGGACCATAGCCACATGGATCATGAGATGTCTGGCATGGATCATAGCCACATGGATCATGAGATGTCTGGCATGGATCACAGTCATATGGATCATGAGATGTCTGGTATGGATCATAGTATGCATATGGGAAATTTTAAGCAAAAGTTTTGGCTATCCTTGGTTTTGGCGATTCCAATCGTCATTTTATCACCAATGATGGGTATCGAATTGCCCTTTCAGTTCACGTTTCCCGGCTCAGATTGGGTTGTATTGATTTTAGGAACGATCCTGTTTTTCTATGGGGGGCAACCGTTTTTAAGTGGTGCAAAAATGGAATTGAAACAAAAAAGCCCAGCCATGATGACTTTGATTGCTATGGGGATTACGGTTTCTTATTTTTATAGTCTTTACGCGTTTATCGCTAATCATTTTCTTGCTGTTCCTCATGTAATGGATTTCTTCTGGGAACTAGCGACTCTGATCGTGATCATGTTGTTGGGGCATTGGATCGAGATGAATGCCGTTTCTAATGCCGGCAATGCATTACAGAAATTAGCAGAACTGTTGCCAAAAGAAGTGATTCGGAAAAATGCAGATGGATCAGAAGAACAGATTCCATTAGAAGAAGTGACCAACAAAACACAGCTGATCGTTCGCTCAGGAGATAAGATTCCTACAGACGGAACGATTCTTGAAGGGGAAACAACGATCGATGAGTCGGCAGTTACCGGTGAATCCAGACGGGTACCTAAAACCATCGGCAGTACTGTCATTGGAGGATCTGTCAACGGCAATGGTTCCATTACGATGGAAGTCACAGGGACTGGCGAAGACAGCTATTTGGCAAAAGTCATGGAAATGGTACGAAAAGCCCAAGCTGATAAATCCCGCTTAGAAGCACTTTCGGACAAAGTGGCGAAATGGTTGTTCTATATCGCCTTAGTTGCTGGTGTTTTGGCCTTTGCTGTATGGCTGTTTGTTGCTGACCTACCGACTGCTCTTGATCGAATGGTCACGGTATTCGTCATTGCCTGTCCCCATGCGTTAGGCCTAGCGATTCCCCTCGTTGTGGCTCGTTCAACATCGATCGCTGCCAAAAACGGCTTGCTCTTAAAAAATCGCAACGCATTGGAGAATGCGCATCATGTTGATTATCTGATCCTTGATAAGACCGGTACGTTAACAGAAGGAACGTTTACCGTAACTGGCATCGAGGCGACAGGCAGCCTTTCTGCATCAGAAGTACTAGCTTACCTAGCAGGTCTTGAGAAAACCGCCAATCATCCGATCGCAGAAGGTATTTTAGCCCAAGCAGAAAAGGAAAACATCATAGCCAAAAAGGCGAATGATGTTCAAACAAGGACGGGTATTGGTCTGGAAGGCGTAATCGATGGACAAAAGTGGTTGATCGTCAATCAAAAAGGATTGGAGCAATTAACCATCCAGTATCAAGGGAAATCCTTGGAAAATTATCAAGAGCAGGGCAATACCATTAGCTATTTGGTTCATGACGGCAAAGTGGAAGGAATCGTCGCATTAGGGGATAAGGTGAAACCAGAAGCGAGTCAATTTATTCAAAAAGTGAAAGACTTAGGCATCACGCCAGTTATGGCTACTGGGGACAACCAAGAAGCGGCGCAAGCCGTAGCCGATTACCTAGGAATCGAAGACTTCCATGCGGCAATGTTACCAGACGATAAAGAACGTCTAGTCAGTGACTATGTCAAAGAGGGCAAGCGCGTCGTAATGGTAGGCGATGGGATCAATGACGCCCCAAGTCTTGCAAGAGCGACGATCGGGATTGCGATCGGAGCTGGAACCGATGTAGCGATCGATTCAGCCGATGTCGTTTTGACGAATAGCGAACCTCAAGACATCTTGCACTTCTTGACTTTGGCGAAAAAAACAAGGCGCAAGATGATTCAAAATCTCTGGTGGGGCGCAGGATACAATATTTTTGCTATTCCTTTGGCAGCTGGCGTGCTCGCACCAATCGGGATCATTTTGAACCCAGCAGTCGGAGCTGTCTTGATGTCTATGAGTACGATCATCGTTGCCATCAATGCAATGACCTTATCAATCGAAAAAAGCGGCGATTAGCCGCTTTTTTGTTTCTTTTCCTAGGAGCAGTGAAATACCTCTATAATCTGCTTCTGGATTTATGCTATAATGTGTTCGTTGAGACAAGGAGGACGTTGATTATGGAACTGAAGAAGTTGGATGTTCCCACTACTTCAATTACTGAAGTAAAAAAATCTCCGATGGATGTATTTAATCAAGCGCGAGAAGCAGGAACAGCAGTATATGTATTCAATCGTGAAAAAGTGGCGGGGGTCATGTTGACACAAGAGCAGTACGAAACGTTATTGCAGGAATTAGATTATTTGCGTCAGCGACCGCTGATGGAAGAAGAGCCTGAACAGCCGCCAGTGGCAGGGCTAGAAGAATTCTTACAAATCATGCGGCAAGCACTGATCACCGGTGCCAGCATCTCGGCAAAAAATTTAGATGAGCGGATGGTGGCGTTAGGCTTCATCACTCGTAAAACAGGTTTTGGCGGTGTCGTCGACATGGTGAACGAATTGAAAGAAACAGGTAAGATTGTTTATCAGTTGCGCAAAAAACAAGACGGCAAATCAGTGACTGCTGAAGTCATTGGGGAACAAGACAATCAAACGCAATTATTTGATAAATTGATCATCAAAAAAATCTTTCTAAAAGAAAAATAAACGCTGGAACTTGTCCCAGCGTTTCAGACAGTAGACAAAGTACGGGTGTTTTCGTACTTTGTCTTTTTTTGTAAAAAACTGGAGCTTGTTAACTTTTCAAAACTGTGAAAGATACTGTCCATCCAACCAACAAAAATTCCATCCAACTACAGACTGGGTTTTAAGTCAGCCAGTAAGTTTTTCCGTCTTTCGTCCGTTGCATAAATCCATACTCGATCAAATATCGTCGGACAGTGACATAATCGGTGATCGCTTGTTTTAATACATCGTTTACGGCAGCTTCTGAATAATTTTTCTTCGGATCAAATTTTTGTGCCAGCACACTTAAGACAACGATCTTGCGCTTTTCTTTGCTCGGAAACTGTTTGATAAACCCCGCTTCATCAAAATAAGTAGCAATGATCTTTTCTCTTTCACTAGCCGTAATGGCATAGCGATCATCAAGCATCGTCGCCCCTTTGTGAGGCGGCAGCAACGGGGTTTCTTGCAACAAGGACATGATACTTATAAAAACAGTCGCTTGTCGCTGCTTTTCTTTTAGCTTAAAGCGATGATTCCTGACAGTCGAAGAAGAGATACCTAAGCGCTGGGCAATCACAGTATCGCTAACATCTTGGGCAAACAGTTGTAAAATCTCCTGCTGGCTTTCTGATAAGCCTGTTTGTTCTTTGGGTAAAGCCAATAATGCGGATAAAACGGTTCCGTGATGCTCAGTGATATGTTGTATCATTCGTTTTTTTGCCGTAAAAAAGGCGCCATCAACGGGATAGATTTCTTCTTTGTCGAAGGTCTCCTGACAAAATACGCAACAATAATCCGTTGTTGTTTCGACATATCCTTGCTGATAATCAGAAATGGTAAACTCTTGATAAGGTTTCATTTTGGGTTCTCCTTTTTTGTTTGATTATATACTAACATAAAATGTTTTTGTTTGTAAATAAGCAAACGGAATTGTGGTTATTAGATTAATTTCATCCGTTGCTTAAAATTGTCGCCTTTTTGTGTTAGGATTAACAACAATAGCGAATGAATTTGCTTAATTCAAAGGAGTGATACTATGGCAGACGTAAGCCAACGCTTCAATCACGAAGTGTACAATATAGCTGTTTCATTGATTCGTAAATTTGATGAACGGGTTTCTTCAATTCCTGATATTTTAAAGTTAACGTTAGGCGAGCCGGATTTTAACACACCAGAGCACGTGAAAAAATCGGGTGTCCAAGCAATCGAACAAAATTTTAGCCACTATTCTGGAATGGCCGGCTTAGCAGATGTTAGGCAAGCAGCCAGCCTCTTTTTGAAAAATAAATATCAGCTTGATTACGACTTTCAATCAGAAGTATTAGTGACGATCGGTGCAACGGAAGCAATCTCAGCTTCTTTATTAGCCACGTTGGAACCTGGCGATAAAGTTCTCCTACCGGCACCAATTTATCCAGGCTATGAACCAGTCATCCATTTAGCCCATGCCCAACCGATCTATCTTGATACGACGGACAATGACTTTGTTTTAGCGCCAGAAGTTTTGGAAGCAGCCTTAAAAGAGCATGGGGAGCAAGTCAAGGCAGTCATTTTGAATTATCCTAGCAATCCAACAGGGGTCGTTTATACCCGAGAACAAGTCAAAGCATTGGCGGAGGTTTTAGAAAAATACCCCGTTTTTGTTATTAGCGATGAAATTTATAGTGAGTTGACTTATGATGAAACCCATGTGTCCATTGCCGAATACTTGCGGGATCAAACGATCGTGATCAATGGCTTGTCGAAATCTCACGCGATGACTGGGTGGCGCGTCGGCTTCATTTTTGCACCAAAAGCGTTGACTGCTCAGATCATTAAGGTCCACCAATACTTAGTGACTGCGGCATCAACGATTTCTCAAAAAGCAGCTGTGCGGGCATTGATCGAAGGCATCAATGATGCAGAAGTCATGAAAGCCGATTACCGTGAACGTCGAGATTACTTGTTTGAAAAGATGACTGCCCTTGGTTTTGACATGGCGAAGCCCTCTGGTGCATTCTACATTTTTGCCAAAATACCAGCAGGTTTCAACCAAGATTCCATGGCTTTTTGTGTCGACTTAGCGGAAAAGAATCAATTAGCAATCATCCCGGGTATCGCCTTTGGTCCCGAAGCAGAAGGCTATGTTCGTTTAAGCTATGCGGCAAGTATGGAAAACTTGGTGGAAGCGATGGATCGCTTGACACGCTATATGCAAAGCAATTGATTCTACAGACATTTCTTTCGTTTTTAGATAAAGCAAGCCCCCTCTGATGGATTCAGCGGGGGCTTTTTGGGCAATCGACAAACTTTACAAAAGATTTACATCGCTTTATCGATTCTTTACATGAAATCCATCAAGGGTTTACACCGCCTTGCTAAACTAAGCATATAACGAAAGGAGATTTACTAAATGAAAAAATTGGGACTTTTATTTTTTGCAACTGGATTATTATTAGCTGGCTGTGGGAGCGGTGGTACAAGCACTGATAGCAGTCAAGCATCAGGCGGATCTTCATCAGGTGCCGCATCAAATGAAAATGTAGAAATTTTAGCGGTAGGCTCAACTGCTTTGCAACCCTTGGTTGAAGCAGCAGGTGAAAGCTTCTCAGCGGACAATCCCAATTATACAATTACTGTTCAAGGTGGCGGTAGCGGAACTGGCTTAAGTCAAGTAGAAACAGGCGCTGTGACGATCGGCAATTCCGATGTTTTTGCGGATGAAAAAGATGGTGTGGACGCCAGCAAATTAGTTGACCATAAAGTAGCCGTAGTTGGTATGGCACCAGTAGTGAATAAAGACGCAGGCGTTACGGATCTTAGCCAACAAGATTTAATCGATATCTTTACAGGCAAAGTGAAGAATTGGTCTGAACTCGGTGGAGCAGATCAAGAAATCTCTGTAATCAACCGTGCGTCAGGCAGCGGTACGAGAGCGACCTTTGAAAAATGGGGCTTAGATGGTGCAGAGACGATCCAAACACAAGAGCAAGATTCTTCTGGAACAGTCCGTAAAATCGTTGCTGAAACACCAGGAGCAATCAGCTACCTTGCTTTATCTTATTTAGATGATTCAATCCAAGCGCTATCTCTTGATGGGGTAGAAGCGACCCCTGAAAATATTGCAGATAACAAATGGCCAATCTGGTCTTACGAGCATATGTACACGAATGGTGAACCAGATGCTAACGTCAAAGCCTTTCTTGATTACATCATGACAGACGATGTCCAACAAGGAATCGTTATCGAATTAGGATACTTGCCAATCACTGATATGAAAGTAGAACGCAGTGTAGACGGCGAAGTAACGAATGTTGAATAGTGAAATGAATGGACGAAGAAGGAGGAATCTCCTTCTTTTTTTGTTTAAACAATCAAGAAGATACTATCGGATGGCACTTCATCTAGTGGGGAATACCAACTAAAAATGATTACAAAAACAGCCGATAACCTTTATTCACCTGTTATCGGCTGTTTTTTATCAATAATCATCTTTTTTCATGAAGCGGCAAAGTCACCGTAAAGGTAGAACCAATTTTAGGGAAACTGTCAACCTTGATGCTGCCGCCTAATAATTTGGTATAGTCTTTGACGATAGCCAGCCCAAGTCCAGTGCCGCCAGAATTGCGAGCACGGGCTTTGTCCACCCGATAAAACCGCTCAAAAATCCGTTCTTGATCTTCTTCATCGATGCCGATGCCTTGATCCTGCACTTGAAAAAGCAGCTGGTCATCTTGCTCGGAATAGGATAATGTGATGACACCTCCAGGTTTTGAATAGGTGACCGCATTTTCAACTAGATTTTTTACGATGGGCTGCAGCAGCTCTTTTTTGGTAGATAAAATGAATTGTTCGGGTCCTTCAAATTGAAAGGTCAATTGCTTCTTAACAGCTGCGGGACCATAGGTTTGAACGACTTGTTGCAGCAGCTCAGAAAAGTTGATCGGTTGGTCGACATACTGGAAAGAATCACTGTCTTGAGACAATTGGATGATATCTTGTATTAGATTTTTCAAGCGATAAGCATCTTTTTGAATGATCTCTAAGAAGGTCTGCAACGTTTCAGGGTCTTCTTTGGCGCCATCCAGCAGTGTTTCAGTAAACCCAATCAAGGAAGTTACCGGCGTTTTTAATTCATGGGAAACATTGCCGACAAAATCTTTTTGCATCTTTTCTAATTGTCGGATGCGTGTCAAGTCATAAGAAATACCAATCAACTGGTTTTCTTGGAAGCTTCGCAAGGTAACATCTAAGACTTTTGAACGTTCCCCGCTAAGGGTGGTTTCCGCATGGAAAATAGGGGTCTCGTCATTAAATTGATAGATCAACTGGATCAATTGTGTGTCATGGATCACTTCAGTAAAAGGTTGCGGTAAGATCGGTGCGGTTTCCATCCCTAGCTGTTCTTGCATCGTCGGATTCAACAGCAGCAGTTGATTTTCTTCATTGATGATAAAGACACCGATCATCAGTTCACTGAGCAAGCCGTACAGTTGCTGTTCAGAAGCCGCATAGGCACGATAGGTCTGGCTCATTTGCTCGCTCAGCTGATTGATCAGTTGATACAACTCATCATGTTCAGGGGTTTCTTGCATAATGATTGCTTGTTGATCGGGCGAGGTGATCATTTTTTTTACGACGGGCAGAATCGTTTGGATCGGCCGATTTCGCTGGCGCAAGGTATGGAAAATCAATAGGCTGATCAAAAAGCAAAAAACAAGATAGACAATCAAGATCGACTGCTTGATTCCTTCATTTTTTGCAAAAAAAGCCGCGGTCGGTTCGGCGATTCGCAAGATTTGAGTCAAGTTTCCATCCTCTTTGACAGGAATCGCCACGTAAAGCAATTCTTCATGCAAGGTGTCGCTTTCCCGCAGCGATTGACCGACGGAGCTTCCGCGCAAAACGGCTTGGACTTCTGGACGATTGGAGCGGTTTTCATGCAGTGTATGATCATAGGTATCGAAAATGATCTGACCTTGGTCATCTAACAAAGTGATGCGACTATTGCTATCTTCAACATAGGTATCCGCAAACTGTTCTAAGGCGGCGGTTTGATTATCTGATAGATTCAAAAATACGGTGGCTTTCTCTTGGAGAAAAGCCACTTGCTGGGCAATGACTTGCTGACGGTAAAAACTGCTTAGAACTTGCCAGCACAGGAAAAAAATCAGCAATAGACCGATCGACCATAAACCATAGCCATAGCGTTTTTTCATTAGACTGGCTCCTGAAATTTATACCCGAATCCCCGAACCGTTACTAAGTATTCCGGCCGTTTTGGATCAGCTTCCAATTTTTCTCTTAAATGACTGATGTGAACATCCACGATTCGACTTTGTCCATCAAAGTCGAAGTTCCAAATGCGATTGAGCAAGGTATCGCGATCGATTACGCGGCCTTTTCGTTTCATAAAGTAAACTAGCAGCTCGAATTCTTTTGGCGTTAGGAAGATTTTCTCACCATCCACACTGACTTGGAAATTCGTCAGGTCTGCTTGGATCCCACCGACTTGCAGAATCTCTGCAGGTTGATCTTCTTCTCGTGTTTGTTGACGGGGTTCTAAACGACGGAAGATGGCTTTCATTCTAGCTAATACCTCTCTAGGACTGAAAGGCTTCGTCAAATAGTCATCGGCGCCGATCTCTAAGCCTAAGATCCGATCGATTGGATCATCTTTTGCGGTCAAGACGAGGATCGGGGTCTCGATTTTTTCTTGACGCAATTTCTTCGTGATCTCGATGCCGTCCATATTCGGCAGCATGACATCTAAGATGATAAAGTCAAAAGGCTTAGACAAGGCTAATTCGTAGGCTTTTTGACCATCTGAGGCGGAAACGACTTGATAGCCCTCTTTTTCTAGATTAAAGGTTAAAAGTGTGACGATGGAAGGTTCATCATCGACAACGAGTATTTTTTTCATGGCAAACTCCTTTAGCTTCTTTTTTTCAAGAAACGATTAAATTTCAACGAACAAGTCCTATTTTAGCATGAATAGACAATTGGTACTATTGCAACCACTAAATAAATGCTATAATAAAGGACGATTTCATAGGAAAGCTGAGGGTGCTATATGATCGGAATCAGTGCGTGTCTAGGCGGTGTACTTTGCCGTTATGATGGAAAACACCAAGCAGTGCCACCATTGATCGAACTGGTAAGAGCAGGTCAAGCAATGATGGTTTGTCCAGAAGTTCTTGGCGGCTTGCCGATCCCACGGGAACCGGCAGAAATCGTTGGTGGCGATGGGGTGGACGTTTGGGCGCAACGAGCGAAGGTCGTCACCATCTCAGGGGAAGACGTGACCGAACAGTTTACTACCGGCGCGAAAATTGCTTATCAAAAATTACAAGAGCAAGGCATCACCCAACTGATCCTAAAAGAGAAAAGTCCCTCTTGTGGCAGTCAGATGATTTATGATGGCAATTTTTCTGGAATCAAAAGAAGAGGGATCGGTGTCGCTTGTGCGTATTTTCGACAACAAGGCATGACTGTTTTGTCCGATGTCGAATGGCTTGCAAAACAGGAGGAAGCAAATGGAAATTGAAAAGACCAATCGCATGAATGCGTTGTTTGAGTTTTATTCCACGTTATTGACGGAAAAACAGATGAATTACATGGAATTGTATTACGCAGATGATTTTTCTCTAGGAGAAATCGCTGAAGAGTATCAAGTTAGCCGTCAAGCAGTCTATGACAACATCAAACGCACCGAACGTATTTTAGAAGACTATGAAAAAAAACTACATATGTTTTCGGATTATATCATGCGGGAAGACTTGCTGGATCAGCTAAGCGAGTATACGAAAACCCACTATCCAAAAGACGAAACCTTACAGGGGTTTATTCAACAGCTCCAAGAAATTGAAGAATAAAGGAATGAAAAAAAATGGCATTTGAAAGTTTAACTGAACGCCTCCAGCAGGCAATGAGCAAACTGCGCAGAAAAGGAAAAGTATCTGAAGCAGATGTAAAAGAAATGATGCGTGAGATTCGTCTAGCTTTATTAGAAGCCGACGTCAATCTGCAAGTTGTGAAAGAGTTTACCAAAAATGTACGTGAACGGGCAGTTGGGGTAGAAGTATTAGAAAGCTTATCTCCAGCGCAACAGATCGTTAAAATCGTTGACGAAGAATTAACCAAAACGTTAGGATCAGAAACAGTTGGGATTGAAAAATCACCAAAGATCCCAACGATTATCATGATGGCTGGTCTGCAAGGGGCAGGGAAAACCACCTTTGCTGGGAAATTAGCCAATCACTTGATCAAAACCGAAAACGCACGTCCATTAATGATTGCCGGTGACGTGTACCGTCCAGCCGCGATCGACCAATTGAAAGTATTAGGTCAGCAATTGGATGTACCTGTTTTCGATATGGGAACTGATGTCAGTCCAGTTGAAATCGTACGCCAAGGATTGGCTTTGGCTCGGGAAAAGAAAAATGACTATGTCTTGATCGATACAGCAGGTCGTTTGCATATCGATGAAAACTTGATGGAAGAGCTAAAACAAATCAAGGACTTGGCACAGCCAAATGAAATTTTACTGGTAGTGGATGCGATGACAGGACAAGATGCTGTCAACGTGGCGGAAAGCTTCAATCAACAACTGGGGATCACAGGGGTAGTCATCACCAAACTAGATGGCGATACTCGTGGCGGTGCGGCATTGTCAATTCGTCAAGTTACTGGCGCTCCAATCAAGTTCACTGGTACCGGTGAAAAATTGACCGACCTTGAAGTATTCCATCCAGATCGGATGTCTAGTCGGATTCTCGGTATGGGTGATATGCTGACTTTGATCGAAAAAGCACAGCAAGATTACGACGAGAAAAAAGCAGAAGAACTTGCTCAAAAAATGAAGGAAAACTCCTTCGACTTCAATGACTTTGTTGAACAGATCGATCAAGTCATGGGCATGGGCCCAATTGAAGATCTTTTGAAAATGATTCCGGGAATGAGCCAAATGCCTGGCATCGAGAACGTCAAAGTTGATCCAAAACAAATTGCCCGTCAAAAAGCCATGGTTTATTCCATGACACCAGCAGAACGTGAAAATCCTGATTTGTTAAATCCAAGCCGTCGTCGCCGGATTGCCGCCGGTTCTGGCAACAGTGTCGTCGAAGTCAACCGCATGATCAAACAATTTAAAGAATCCCGCAAAATGATGCAGCAAATGAGCAAAGGGAATATGAACATTCCTGGCATGGATCAAATGTTTGGCGGCGGTGTCAAAGGGAAACTTGGAAAAATGGCCATGAATCGTATGGTCAAAAAACAAAAGAAGAAAAAGAAAAAACGCAAATAATCGTTTAGCACTGATAGGAACTAAGAACCGAACCTTCTCTTAGGGTACAATTAAAAAAAACATGACCTGAAAAGACACCAAATCGAGAAGCTGTACCTCCTGATTCTAGCAGCTGCAGCTCCTCAGATTGCCTTCTTTCAGGTCATGGTTTTTTTATGTTCACAGTGTCCTCTTTAAATGAACTCCTTCAAAGAACATCAAATAGAACATCTAAAGAACATCTAAAGAACATCCCTTTTTATAGAGAAAGCCAGCTTTCTACTGAATATCCTAAATCGTCCAAGAGTCAAAAATAGCGAAGAACTATCGTTGCGGACAACTCAAAGGATAAGATAGAAGCAGAACATTCGTGCTTTCTGGCAAATGATGCTACTATTAATTTATAGCAAGTATGAAAGGAGTTTTTACGATGACAAACAAGGATCGCATTGAAGGAAAAGTAACCGAAACAAAAGGGAAACTTACAGGAGATGACTCCGAGGAGTTAAAAGGGAAAACCCAAAATAAATATGGGAAAGCCAAAGATAAGGTTGAAGATTTTGCGGATGATGTTTCTCGCAAAGTAAATGACTTCTTTGACAAAAAAGACGACGACAAACCTAAACATTAAACATAAAAGCGTCCCGGCAACAATTTCTTGTTGTAGGGACGCTTTTTTAAATATTGCTGACCTGTTTGTTTTTTCGTTTGTACCACCAATTCATCAGTGCTTTAGGATAGACAAGCAATAAACTGATGAATAAGCAAGCAACCAGCAACAAGCCAAGCCGAAGGATGATGTTCCAAAGACTGACATCATACCCCTCATAGAGATCACGGTAAAAAATTTCTAGCGGGTAATAAGAAATCATGGATAGATAGAACCAGGTTCCTAAAGAAAGCAGCCAATAAACCGGGGCGCGCAATTTAGGGATCGTTAAATAATCACCGTCATTTTCTAAAGAAATTTTCGAGAACACTTTTTCGGCAGCAAGAATCAGCAAGCCGCTCAAACCGAGGTAAAGGAGCAGTAGCCACCAAGGATAGACATATCCTTGCGGCCAATCGATCCACGTTTGAAAAGGAAGCAGAAAATCCCCATGACCAAGAAATACAAAACTAAAAAACTCGCGGGTACATTGGAAAAAGCTATACCCCATTGTTCCTAGAGAAAGAGTGAAGAACACCGACAGCACGCCAGTAAACAGATTCCCCAGTAAAACGCCCAACAAGATGCCGACAGCAAATACTAGTAGATTCGTTGCCAAAGTACTAAGGGCGGAAAGCAGCACGTCTTGAAGCGGCACAGCGAGATAGCGAGCCGGGATCATTGTGTATTCGATCAGGATATGACCTAACAGGCCCAACACTAAACAAGCGGTCAAGGGTAAGCCGATAAAAAGCAGTTTCTTGCGAAAGACGTGCTTTCTGCTAAAGGGTAAAGCAAATAAAAAGCGATTGAAATTGGTGCGGCCATCGACAAAAAAGGACAAAAAGCCCCAAATAAACAGGAAGACAATCACAAATTGATTCATGGTGGTCATATACGGGCGATTGTAATAAAAATCATCTGAGTACTCTTTGTTGATTGTCAATACCGCATCGCGGTACTCTGCTGCCGAATCAAAGTAAACCGGGGTTTCACCGTTGTAGCTTTTGACATAGTATTCTCGATTTTCGTTAAAATCTTTGATAAATTCCTCAGATGCCAAATAACGTTCTTGCTGGTGCCAAGAATTTTGTGATTGCCAGCCAGCACTAAGATACATGAAGAGCACGACAAAACAAAAACCGATCAACAGCTTACCGTAGCGTTCTTTAAATATATTGCTTAACATCGTTTTCCACCTCTATCCTTCCACCAATGCTTCTTGTCGTAAATTTGCTTCAAACAGATCTTCCAAAGTCAAAGGTAATTCTTCGAAAACCAAAGGATCAAGTTGCTGGATCTCAGCCGCCAGCTCCTCTGTGTAATTGTCAAACAAAGCAGTCAAGACTCGACCTTGTTTTTGAATCAGCTTGGAGTGCTGCTTGATAAGGGGAGGAATCTGTTTGCTGCGAAAGACGAGTTGGAGTTTGCGAGATTGTTCGCGAATCGTTTCCAAACGGTAGTCTCCTTCAATCGTTTTCCCTTTGATCAACAAGGCACGATCAATAATATGTTCTAATTCATTTAGATTATGAGAAGCGATTAAGGCGGTACGATTCGACTCGCTGAGGCTTTCCAGCAATAATCCAATCACTTTTTTACGGACGATCACATCAAGCCCATCAAAAGGTTCGTCTAACAGTAAGAACGTCGCATTTGAGGCAATCGCAAGAATCATTTTATAAAGACCTTGCATACCTTTTGACATCCGTCGGTAGGAAAGCGTCAGAGGAAGACCGTGACTTTGCATCAATTCTAAGTAAAGATTTTGATCGAAATTTGGATAAGCAAGCCGATAAAATTGATTGAGCTTTTTCAAAGAGTAGGCCGAAAGAAAGTTTTCTTTTTCATCAATATAAAAAAGTTGTTCTTTTAATTGCGGGTGCTGATCCAGGCGTTGGTTATCGATGGAAATCTCCCCATCATCTAGTAAATAATGCCCAGCAATCGTCCGAAACAACGTGGTTTTCCCAGAACCATTGCGGCCGATTAATCCTACGAGTTCTCCTTTTTCCAAAGAGAAGTTCACGTTTTCTAAGACAATTGTTTGTTCCATTTTCTTGGTCACATGCTCGATCTTCACTGTGGATCGCCTCCTAACTCTTGTTCAAAGCCATTCATCCAATCGCTCAGCTCACGCATGCTGATCTGTAAATGGCGTGCTTCGATCACCAATTCTTTCAAACGTTCTTTCACTTGTAAGATCCGAATCTCATCGCGTGGCAGATCCTCAGTAACTTTCACAAAGGTGCCTTTTCCTTTGATGGTGACAAGTACTTGCTCATTTTCCAATACTTTGTAGGCTTTGCTGACGGTATTTGGATTCATCAACAGGCGCTTGGCCATTTCACGAACCGAAGGTACTTGGTCTCCGGCGGTTAGAACACCGTTCAGAATATCTTCTTTGATACTTAAAACCAATTGCTCATAGTAAGGTTTGCTGCTGGCTTTGTTAATGCGAACCACAAAATCAGCTCCTTTCATTTATGTGTACTAGTATACGTAGTACACTGGTGGAAGTAAAGTCATTTATGATAAAATAAACAAAAAGGAGCTGATGAGGACAATGGAGCGATGTGAATGGGCCAACAGTACACCAGCAATGCAGGAGTATCATGATACGGTATGGGGAAAACCTGAGTATGAGGATCAGCAGTTGTTTCGAAAACTGGTGTTAGATATGAATCAAGCAGGATTGAGCTGGCAAACGATTTTAAACAAGATGGCGAATTTCGATGCAGCATACGATCAGTTTAATATCATAAAAGTAGCGAACTATACGGAAGAAAAAGTGGAAGAACTGATGATGAATCCAGGAATCATTCGCAATCGACGAAAGATTGAAGCAGCGATCATCAATGCCCAAGAAGTTTTAAAAATCCAGCAAGAATACGGCAGTTTCTCCGCATTCTTGTGGCGATATGTCAATCATGAGCCAGTCATCAATGAATTTCAGCAGCAATCCGATGTACCGACCCATTCGGAAATCTCCGATCAGCTAGCAAAAGACTTGAAAAAGCGAGGCTTTAAATTTGTCGGAACGACAACTATTTACGCGTTTATGGAAGCGGTCGGCATGGTTAATGATCACTTAGTCACTTGTGTTTGTCGAAGGTCAGAAGCAATCGTAAAAATAAAGGAGTGAGCCTAATTGGGAAAAGTGGTATTTTATGGTGCAATCAGCCTCGATGGCTATTTAGCAGGTATGGAGGATCAACTGGACTGGCTGTTTCAAACTGATACCGGTGTTGCAACGACCTATGAAGCATTTTTTGCAACCATCGACGCGACCGTGATGGGAAGAAAGACCTATCAAGAAGCAAAAAAACTGATGGATGATGGACTGCTATATCCTGAAAAGACCAACTATGTTTTTTCTCGTACCCGAAAAGAGCCGCTGCCGGATGCAACCCTAGTGTCAACGGATCCAGTTGCATTTGTTTCAGCATTAAAACAAGAGGAAAACGTATGGGTAGTAGGTGGGGGTTCCTTATTAAAACCATTGCTGGAAGCTGATTTGATCGATGAATGGTTTATTCAAATCGCGCCGGTGTTTTTAGGAGAGGGCAAGCGACTGTTTGAACCGGGGGATTATGCGAGACGCTTGACGTTTGTTGAAACAAAACAGATGGGGGAACTGACAGAACTTCATTTTGTCCGAAAGTCTGTGTCAGGCAGCGAGTAAAAAGCGCAAACGATTATTCTTCACAGTAAAAAGACCAAGAAACTCAGTGCCGAGTTTCTTGGTCTTTTTGTTTGGATTCTTAATTAGTTGAATCGTTGAAAGAGTTCAATATATTTTGCAATGATCGTTTCAAAGAAGCTTACTGTATCTGGGTTGATTTCGTTGTTTTCATCAATCAAGTTGGTGATTCCACCGATATAGGCTTCTGGTTGTTGTAGAGTAGGCATATCCAAAAAGACTAATGATTGACGTAGGTGATGGTTTGCACCAAACCCAGCGATCGCTCCTGGAGAAACGCTGACAACCAAAGCTGGTTTGCCACCCCAACTGCTAGCACCGTAAGGACGAGAACCAACATCTAATGCATTTTTCAATGCTGCAGGAACAGAACGATTGTATTCTGGTGTAAAGAAGAAGACCCCGTCAACGGCGCTTAATGCTTCCCGAAATGCTGTCCATTCAGCAGGAACTTTTCCTTCAACTTCCAAATCTTCATTGTAAAAAGGCAAGTTGCCGATTTCGATGAAAGATGCTTCAAAACCTTCTGGTAATAATGATGCGAATTTTTTCGCTACGAGTTTATTAAATGATCCTTCCCGTAAACTGCCGACGATAAAACCAATTTTTTTTGTCATGTAAATTTCCTCCTTGTTGTTTTCTACTCATTAAGCTTACCAAAAGTAAGTGGATGGTGCAAATAAAACGATTTGACTTTAAAAAGTTTCTCTATTACTAATGATACGCGTCCTGATTCATTCTGGCAAAAGATAACCATGCTTAGAAAATAAGAAAGAAGAAACTTTTTTTAGCTGTAAAGAAAAAACTCTTTACACCATCGGAAAAACCTGTTAAACTAGCTCTTGTGATTAAATCAATGGAGGTGTAAATAATGGCAGTAAAAATTCGTTTAAAACGCATGGGTTCTAAAAAGAAACCTTTTTACCGTATCGTCGTAGCAGATTCACGTTCTCCTCGTGACGGACGTTTCATCGAAACAGTTGGTACTTACAATCCTTTACTAGACCCAGCTGAAGTGACAATCAAAGAAGATTTAGTTCTTGATTGGTTATCTAAAGGTGCGCAACCTTCAGATACAGTTCGTAACATCCTTTCTAAAGAAGGCGTTATGAAAAAACACCACGAAGCAAAATTCACTAAGAAATAAGGTGACTTTGGATGAAAGATTTGCAAGAATTAGTCTTAACGATCGTTTCACCACTTGTTACCAAACCTGAGGATATCAAGCTTGAGCTGGTAGAGTCAGATGATTTCTTGGAATATAATCTTACTGTGGCACCAGAGGATATTGGTCGTATCATCGGTAAACAAGGTCGGGTTGCCAAAGCAATTCGAACAATCGTTTACAGTGTACGGACAAATGGACCAAAAAAAGTTCGTTTGAATATCATTGATGGTAAATAAGCAAGAATGAAAAGCATTTCTCTTTGAGGAATGCTTTTTTTGTAAAATTCATGCTTAAGATGGAGGACAAAAAAAGGTGGTTTTGAGATAATCAAAAGGAGGAGGTGCTTGTATGTCTCAACTAATCGCATGGATCGTCGTTCTTTTGATCCTCGTCTTTATTTATAAAATTGGTTCTTTTCTTTGGCGAACGCTAGGGATCTTGTTGTTGCTCTTTTTAATTTGGGTCTATCGTGAGGAGATCATGACGCAATTGAACCAATGGACACAAAACTTTCGTTGGGGCGACCTATCGACGATCGCCAATCAAGTTTGGCAATGGATCAAGGATGGCTTTCAATCACTGCAAAATTGGGTGACAAATCTTTAAAAAATCAACAAAAAAATGACAGACAATCTGACTTGTTTGTCATTTTTTTTATTGAGGGGTATTCTTTGTATAAGGAGGGGAACATCATGAAAAAAGAACTAGGATTATTCGTTACGCTGCTGACGATGGGCGCCTTAGCTGGCTGCAATAATCAACAGGAACCAGAAACCAGTCAAGCCAGTAGTGCCGAAACAACAGCGACGAGTATGGTGGAAAGTACCCAAACGCAAGCAAGTAGTCAATCAGAAACAAGTCAATCAAGTACGTCTTCTAGTCAGGCGGCTTCTAGGGATTCTTCAAACACGAATAGTACTGCAGATATCTACGCTCAAATACAAGCGGCATTCCCTGATCTTGTCTTGCCCAAGGACATTCCACTTGCTTCAGGTAAAGTGTTGAATGCGGCCACAGCTGGCAGTCAGTCCGATGCTTCGATTCTTTATTATGGACTTGATAAGCAGCTGCCTCTCAATGACAAGGCTTTGAACGAGGAAACACCGATTGCTGCTTTTCAATCAAAAGACTATCAATCAGCGGATGAAGCTGCTGCAGCGGTCAATGTAACAGCTGATGATGGCGGACAAGCCGTTGATCTCGGATATGGCATTACTGGGCATATGCAAGGAGCTGCTGGCTCCAGTTATTTGAGCTGGCAAGAAGGAAATTGGTCATTGACTGTTCGAGCAGTCAATCAAGAGGAACAAGATCCAGTTCCGGTTGCCAAAGAAGTGGTAGCGTATCTGGAAGAAGCTATGCTCCCAGCGCCTGAGGTCGGTCAAATCACTATCGATATGGGAAAAAATGACCATACAGCAACTACAGTGGTTTGGCAACAAGAAAAGACCCTTCGAACGGTGCAACATCAAGATGCACGTTCAGCATTGAAAATGGCCGTTTCTATGAATCAATAAGGTTCATATTAGGACAATGCCCCTTTGATCAAGCGTCGAAGGGGCATTTTTCGCGCGATGATTTTGAGGAAAACATGGGGCGCTAGGAAACGGCTAGAATTCGCTACTTTGCTATGCTAAAATAGAACAGAAGTTAGAAGAAATGGGGAACGAACGTGACAGAATATTTAAACGTAGGAAAAATCGTCAATACACATGGAATCCGTGGAGAAGTACGTGTGATATCACAAACGGATTTTCCAGAAGAACGCTACCGTAAAGGGGCCGAATTGACACTTTTTCGTGAAAATAAAGAGCCAATAACATTGATTGTTTCAGGTCATCGCAAACACAAAAACTTTGATTTAGTGACGTTTGAGGGCTATCCCAATATTAACGATGTTGAACCGTTTCGTAACGGCATTTTAAAAGTTACCAAGGATGATTTGGTGGATTTAGCAGAAAATGAGTTTTACTACCATGAAATTATTGGTCTGGAAGTCGTCGAAGAAGATGGCACAATCATTGGTAAAGTCAAAGAGATCCTTTCACCAGGTGCCAATGACGTTTGGGTCGTTCAACGAAAAGGGAAGAAGGATGCCTTGATTCCTTATATCGAGTCGGTTGTCCACACGATCGATCTTGAAAATGGTCAGGTCACTGTGGAAATCCCAGAGGGGTTGTTAGACGATGAGAATTGATGTATTGACACTATTTCCGCGAATGTTCGAAGGTCCTCTAGGAGAATCGATCATTGGCAAAGCAAGGGAAAAGGGACTGTTAGAAATCAACGTCTCAAATTTCCGTGACTATTCCGACAACAAACATCAAACAGTGGATGACTATCCTTATGGTGGCGGAGCAGGAATGTTATTAAAAGTCCAACCTGTCTATGACAATATCAAAGCGATCGAAGAAGCAGCACCAGAAACGAAGAAACGCGTGATCCTTTTAGACCCAGCGGGGAAACCTTTTGATCAAAAGATGGCAGAAGAATTTTCTACCGAAGAGCACCTCGTCTTCATTTGTGGTCATTATGAAGGATACGATGAACGAATCCGTTCATTGGTCACTGATGAAGTGTCACTGGGAGATTACGTCTTGACTGGCGGCGAATTGGGTGCAATGGTCATGATCGATGCGACGGTCAGACTATTACCAGAAGTTTTAGGCAATCAAACCTCCGCACAAACCGATTCTCATTCCACTGGTTTATTAGAACATCCGCAATATACACGCCCAGCAGAGTTTAAAGGCATGAAAGTACCAGAAGTTTTGATGAATGGCAATCATAAATTGATCGAGCAGTGGCAATTAAAAGAATCATTGCGCCGCACCTTTCAGCGCCGACCTGATATGCTAGAAAATTATCCGTTGACGGAAGAAATGCAGAAGCTTTTAAAAGAAATTGAAGAAGAAGCGAAAGCTGGCAACTAAAATAGTGCCAGTTTTTTTGATATTCTGCGCGATGACAAGAAAATTCTCTTTACAGCCTGTGGTCGACTGTGGTAAGATGTTTCAGTGAGTGTAAACTCAACTATTACGATGTTCCGCTGGAGCTTTCATGCTTTAAGAATGTTTGGGAATAAGGAGAATGATAAACATGAATCCATTGATTCAAGAACTAACTCAAGAACAATTACGTACTGACATCCCAGCTTTCCGTCCTGGGGACACTGTTCGCGTTCACGCGAAAGTTGTCGAAGGAACTCGCGAACGTATCCAGTTATTTGAAGGTGTTGTCATCAAACGCCGCGGTGCTGGTATCAGCGAAACTTATACAGTTCGTAAAGTATCAAACGGTGTAGGTGTTGAACGTACCTTCCCATTGCACACACCACGTGTTGCACAAATCGAAGTTGTTCGTTACGGTAAAGTACGTCGTGCAAAATTGTACTACTTACGTGCATTACACGGAAAAGCAGCTCGTATCAAAGAAATTCGTCGTTAATCATTTATTATCAGATGAAGCAAAAGCCCTTGATTTCAAGGGCTTTTTTCTTTTGTCTGAGGTGACAAAAACTTTCTATTCGTTGTGATAAAATCATGAAACGACTATAAGAATAGGAGGGGATCATTACTGCATACCACTGGGTAAACTTGTATTTTGATGGGAACAGTCGTCTGAGTGAAACACAATGCCATCGACTGAAACTTTTTGTGGTCATTTATCGGCTATCCGATAGTGACAGATTGCAGGTTGAAGATTGTTTGATCGATCACCTTTCAGCATTATTTGCTTTTATGTGCAGAGAAGGAGAAAAAGGGAGTGAAAATTGTTAGGAAAACACTGATGAGGGACATCACGTTAAATACCAATATGAAACTCAGTGCCTGAAAGAAAATAAATCGTAAATCACCGAATTGATAAAAAAAGGATTAGAGAATAATGGGGAAGACCAAGATTACATGTTTATGTAATTTCCTCTTGATAGGTTTTATTAAAACTTTTGTTATTTATATGATGATTTTTTTTCGTTTTTTTAGTCCTTGTAGTTTATGGAATTTGAAATCTAAGAAAAAAACTTGAATTATTTCATTATTTTTTTCTCATAAATGATTACAGAAAAAAAGCAATATATTCCCCTTTTTTTGATGGTTTCTATGGTAACCTTCTCGATAGGGAACTTTCTTTTATCTAGCTATTGCTGACCTCTTCGTGTTAGTTAATTACTTCACAAATAAAAGAAAGTTCTTTATTTAAATGAATTGAAAGAGGTGTCTTTATGAAAGCAGCTGTAGTATCAAACGATAAGGTTGTAAAAATTGAGGAAAAAGAATTGAGAGCGCTTCGTCCGAATGAAGCATTATTGAAAATGGAGTGTTGTGGTGTCTGCCATACGGACTTGCATGTAAAAGATGGTGACTTCGGAGATGCATCTGGAATCGTACTTGGACACGAGGGAATCGGTAGAGTGGTCGCGATCGGTGATGATGTTACTTCTCTAGCAATCGGTGACCGTGCAAGTGTCGCTTGGTTATATGAAAGCTGTGGATCATGCGAATACTGTGTGAACGGGAATGAATCATTATGCCGTTCCGTTAGAAACGCCGGATATTCTGTAGATGGCGGTATGGCTGAAGAGTGTATCGTTGTAGCTGACTATGCAGTGAAGGTACCAGAGGGCTTAGGTTCTGCTGAAGCCAGCAGCATTACTTGTGCAGGTGTAACCACATATAAAGCGGTAAAAGTTTCTGACATTAAACCAGGTCAATGGATCGCGATTTATGGTTTAGGAGGATTAGGAAACCTAGCCTTGCAATATGCAAAAAATGTCTTTAATGCAAAAGTGATTGGGATTGATATCAACGAGAAACAATTGGACTTTGCAAGAGATCATGGCGCTGACCTTGTGATCAATCCTGCGAAAGAAGATGCGGCAAAAATTATTCAAGAAGCAACCGGCGGCGCACATGCAGCTGTAGTAACAGCTGTTTCAAAAGCAGCCTTCAATTCTGCTGTCGATGCCGTTCGTGCGGGCGGTACGATTGTAGCGGTTGGTCTTCCACCAGAAAGCATGGACTTGAACATTCCTCGACTTGTATTGGACGGTATTAAAATCGTCGGTTCCCTTGTTGGAACACGGACTGATTTAGCAGAAGCTTTCCAATTCGCAGCTGAAGGAAAAGTCGTTCCTAAAGTTGTCATGCGTCAGTTAGAAGAGATCAATGATATTTTTGATGAAATGCTTTCAGGAAAAATCAAAGGGCGAATGGTCATTGATTTTCAAGAGAAATAAATAGAAAAACCAACGGGTGAATTTTAAACGAAGGAGAAGATTTCGTGTGTAACTTATTGATCATTGATAGCAAAGAGCATGGAGCAGTTAACGATATGATTCGTTTGATCGATCGTCATTTTCCGAATGTCATCTTGCTTCCGACGGTTTGTTCAAAAAAAGCGCTTCAGCGTACCTGTCTTGAGCAGCCGGTTGAAATTGCAGTGATTAATGCGGATGGCGAAGAGGACTCTTTTGAATTATATAAAGTATTGCTTTCATTTTGCCCTAATGCAAAAGCAATTTTGTATTCTGCTGTAGAAAGTTTTGCTATCGCTCAAAAAGCGTTGCGTTACGGCTTGATTGATTACTTGGTCGAACCGATCACAAATGATTTTGTTTATGCATTGGATCGGGGAATTCAATCCATCAATCAGATTTCCTTGCTACACATCGAGAAAAATAATGAGGCTTCTCCTTCGCTTTCTTTAAGACATAAGATATTGCGCTATATTCATGAAAATTATAGAGAACATATTACGTTAGATACTTTAGCAGATCACCTGCATTTAAGCCGGTATCACACCAGTCGTTTGATCAAGAATACATTAGGAATGACCTTTTCATTGTACTTGATGATTTATCGTATTGAAGTTGCCAAAAAAGAACTATCAACAAGTGATCGATCAATCAGTGAAATCTCTGTCAGAGCAGGATTCAATGATCCAAATTATTTTAGTAAGAAATTTAAAAAAGCAACTACTTATACGCCAAAAGAGTATCGGAAAATTTATCGTGGGAAAGCTACCGTGATCGATTCAAGACTTGAGCTTTAAGTATTGAAAAAAACAGATCAGCTTGCAGTTGAATTGATTAGCGAAAAAATGACTTCTATGTGATGCGTATCTGGTTACTTTTCCATAGATGATAAAAGCAAAAGGCCTTTCATGAAAAGGTTTTTTTGCTTGGAAAAACGAGTTTTGAATGAGCTGATAGAAACCAACGGCGTAGGATAAGGTCTGATGTTTTTGTGAATCCAACGATAGATGCTATAATGAGAGCGGATTCATCAATACAACTTATCAAAGAAAAGAGGCAAGAAAATGGCGAATAAAATGGTGTTTATAAATTTGCCTGTCACTGATATCAAACGTGCAACCTCCTTTTATGAAGCGTTGGGATTTGTCAAAAATGAAGAGTTCTCAAACGAGACTAGCAGCGGAATGGTTTGGAGTGAATCGATTTGGGTGATGTTGTTAGAACATGAGTTTTATCAACAGTTTCTGAATGGCAGACGTATTGGGGATACGAAGAACACGAGTAGTGCATTGATCGCGTTTAGCTTTGATACGCCAGAAGAAGCGAAGAATTTTGCAAAGATTGCAGAAGCAAATGGTGGCCAATCGTTCCAAGTTGATATGGGGATTCCAGAGGATATGATGGTCGGCTATGAAATCGTTGATCCCGACGGCAATCAGCTTGAATCAGCATGGATGAATGGCTATTAGCAAAGTGATTGTTTAAATAAAAAGTAAAAAAGTGGTTCAGGATGCAGTTCCCTCAAGAAGTTAGGCTTTTGTACTAACTTTTTGAGGGCTGCTTTTTCTTGACGGGATCCTCGAGTTTTGTAAGATTGGTCAGTCCCCTTTGTCTAAATGCTAAAAAAGAGGTATGATACAAGAAAAAGGAGTGGAGACGAAGTGAAATACTCAACCAAATACAGCGACGCCATTCACATCCTCGCTTATATCCACCTCTTTAAAGGAACTGATTTATCAAGTGATCGGATCGCCCAGAGTGTTGAAACGAATCCGGCTTATGTTCGTCGGATTATGAGTGATCTACGGGTTGCTGGGTTGATCGAAAGCCAAAGAGGAAAACCAAACCCTAAACTAACGAAGGAACCAAACGAGATTTCTTTGTTGGACATTTATGCGAGTGTTGAAAAAGACCACCATCTTTTACATGCAGACAAAAAAACCAATCCCAACTGCTTGATTGGGGGGAATATCCAAGGGGTATTAGAAGAAACCTATGATGTGCTGCAAAAGAAAATCGAGCAAGAGATGAGCGCCATCTCGCTGCAATCAATCATTGAAGGCATTCAAGGGGAGGCCGATCAAGTAGATTGAACGGACACAACACAGTAAAAAGAACTTTCACCTGCTAAGCAATTTCTTGACAGGAAAGAAAGTTTCTTTTATACTCTAGTTGTAACTTGATTAGTAACAACTGTTTTAGTCAAACAAAAGATGAGGAAGGATGATTATCATGAAAATCGGTGTTATTGGCGCAACAGGAAATGCAGGTTCAGCTATTTATCAAGAAGCAGTACAGCGAGGACATGAAGTGACTGCTATTGTTAGAAATGAAGTTAAAGCCAAAGAACAATTTGGTGATACAGTCAAAACACTTACAAAAGATGCTTTTTCGTTAACAGAAGAAGACCTCGACGGATTTGATGTGTTGGTCGATGCGTTTGCGACAAGTCCTGACCAAGCGTACTTGCATGTGGATCTGGCAGCAAAATTGGTTCATTTGTTTCGAGAAAAGAACACGCGCTTGTTCTTCATTTTAGGAGCTGGCAGCTTGTTCAATGAAGCGGGTGAACGCAATCTTACCGAATTGAAAAAAGCCCCAGGAAGTGAAAGCTGGATCGCGATCCCAGAAAATCAGTTAGATGAATATCTCTTTTTAGAAACCGTCAAAAATGTTCATTGGGTCGGGATTTCTCCAGGAAATCTATTTCAAGAGGGACCAGCTAAACCAGCGATTTTAGGCAAAGATCACTTGCTTTTCAACGACCAAAAGAAATCAGTAACTTCCAGCGGTACGTTAGCCAAAGCAATTCTTGATGAAATTGAAACAGTGCAACATGAAAATACTCGTTTTACTGTGATTGATGCAGAGTAGGTTCAACAAATGATTGACCCAATCGATCAGAATCGATAGCTGCATAGGTTGGCAAGTAGACTGTTTCAGGCAACTTCTTTTTTCACAATTTTTGTTTCCAATACCCAATAATTTAGACAAGACAAATCCTCTGTCTTTGCTTATAATCAAGGACAGAGGTGATAAAATGAATAAAAAAATCGAAGCGTATGAATTGATGCTTCTGCAATTAAAAGGGTTGCTAGAAGCGGAGAGTAATTGGATCGCCAACCTAGCCAACTCTTCTGCTTTACTGAATGAAACATTGGAAGATACAGTGTTTGCCGGCTATTATTTGTTTGAAGAAGGCGAGCTGATTTTAGGTCCATTCCAAGGAAGAGTCTCTTGCACCAGAATCACATTAGGCAAAGGGGTTTGTGGGGAATCAGCAGAGAAAAAAACCACATTGATCGTACCCAATGTCAAAGAACATGAAAATTATATTTCTTGTGACTCAGCAGCGATGTCTGAAATCGTAGTTCCCATGGTGGTTGATGATCAGTTGCTTGGAGTGCTGGATATCGATAGTGGAAAAGCGAACAGCTATGATGCGATCGATCAGAAATATCTGGAAGAATTTGCTGCTTTATTGGTAGCAAGTCGTCAATAAAGTACTTGTTTTTTAATTTTAACTATAAAACAACATAATGTTTTTAAGTGGGGCGTTCATTGAATAATGAACGCTTTTTTTAGTTATTATTTAAAAATGTCGGGCATATTACTTTATTTAATTAAAATTAGATGATAATATGATAATACAATTAGAAAAATGAGTTTTTAAGGAGAGAATTATGGAAGCAGAAACAATTGTATTAGGTAAAGCATATGAATGTAAACCAGTCGGCTTACAAAGCCGCGTGATTGGTGAAGTGGTCAGAAAAATGGAACGATGTGTCGTATTAAATGTGATCCGGTACGATGGGATCGATCATGAAGACATCGAAGAACGTTGCGGACGAGTAGTTGCAAAATACAATGAGATCTATCAACCAGCGCTAGTTGAGTGCTTTTTTAGCTGATCCATTGGTAATCAACCAATCAAAATAAAATGAAACCATGCATGTAAACTAATTCCCTTAAAAAGAGACTGTTTCTCAGAAGCAGTCTCTTTTTTGATTCTTAAACTCAGGTATCTAGCAAAAGAAGTGCTATAATAGGCGAGAAAACAACAGAAAGCAGGGATTAGGATGGAACTAAAAAAGACGATCGTTGAGGAGCAGCAGTTGCTTTTTGAATGGCCGAATGAAGCAGGCCAACTGCAAATTGTTAAGGGAAGTCTAGCACAAGTCAAAGAAAATACTGTGCTATTTTTTATCAAAGACGGCCAAATTTTCTCAGTAGCAGACGATAAAGCCTTTGACGACAAGCTAGAATACGACCGCTTGATGATCCTCACACCATCTTGGGAGATCATGGCTCCTTATTTAGCAGCCTATTATCAAGAACAATATCAGTTAACTAGTGGGTCCAAAGCATCCATCGGCATCCCACAAGAGTTGCAGCAAACCATTGCTGCTAGCGCAAAACCATTTGATCGTTTTATCGATTTTCTTGGCTATGGATCTACGAGCAAAAAGACGACAAAAGAGGCAAAAAAAGGGGGCAAACCAAGACACAAATGGTCAAAAGAATTACAAGATGAACCCTTCATGGTTGACTATCAAGGGAGTAAAGCAAGGGTCTATTGGCAAAAACGCAACGAGGTTCGAATTGAAAAAGGCGCAATTTTGAGTCAAGAGATTCCCTTGAATAAAGACGGATCGGTTGGTTTTTCTGCTCGTTTAGCGGAAAAAATTCGGCAAGAAAACCAAGCGGCGATCAAAGAGGGACACACGATTGAAGACGTTGTATTAAAAAGTGTCAACGAGGTAGGAATGTTTCTTTACTATGGGGGCACCAATGGTTGGCTGCAATTAAAAGATCAGCAAGGAAGAACCTTGAACGAGCGAACGGTGGAGTAGAATTACCAAGAAGCACAGAAGAAAAAAGCGCCTCTCAAAATGCTCGATCAATCTTTGAGCGTTTGAGAGGTGTTCTTTTCATTAAATAGGAGTAGTAGGTTCTTCATTGATCAAGACAAATTCTTGACCGGTCTTGGACAAAACAAGGTTCGGTTTTGCAGTTCCTTCTTTTTCTGCTCGATACGCCTCTCGGTGCTTTTGCAAATGTTCGGGACGTTTTAACCAAGCTTGAAAGGCTTTTTTCTCGGTCCATTTTGACACCAACTGGAAAACGAGGCTGTCTTTTGATTCTGAAAACCAAGCTTCAGCAGAGTGACAGCCAGCAAATGTTTTCATTGAGGCGGTATCTTTTTTCATTTTAGCAAGAAAGAGTTCTTTTCCTTCTGGAATGACTTCAAAAGCAACGGTACGGATATACATGAAATTCCTCCTTTGACTCGGGACGATTTGGTTTAGTATAGCGCTAATTGAGAATGATTGTCAATTAGCTATGGAATCTTGTAAGCTTTTTATCGATAGTCATTTTTTGATCAAATTCCTCAAAAGCCTTGAACAAATGAAAAAAGTACGTATAATTAATATACGTACTGAAGAGTCCGAAGAGTATTGGAGAAAATGGATACTTGGGGAAGTCTTTCTTTTCTCACGTGCAGTACTCTTCGTTTGTTTAGTGTACCACTCTCATTTTAAAATAGATACGTTTATTTTACTTTCTGAGGAGATTTCTTTTGTTCCTTGAGGTGAAAGCCGAAAAAGTGGGAAGGTTCTGAGAAAGCACTATGAAGACAAAATTTGTGTCTTCTTTTTTTTGCGAAATGTTAGGAAAATAGTGGGAGTTTTTTTATCCATTTTTCTTCGAAATGATGTATAAGAGAGCAGCCAAAGTTCTGATCGCTAGGAGATCAGAACTTTTTTGTGTGGTTTCTTGGAACTACTCCTTTCAACGATATTTAGCATAAAGTCGCTCTTTTCTAATTTTAACATTCAGAAGAGAACTTCTGACACAACTATGTAACCTCTTACATTTTTTGGTCGTGTTAAATTGACAGGCTGCATAAACATGCGGTAAACTCGGTACAACAAACAGAATTTTTTGAATTATCTGAATGTTAGAAGGGGATGAGTAGAAATGGGGAAACGCAGCAAATATGCAGTATCGCTTGTGTTACTAAGCAGCTTTTTTTTAGCAGCTTGTCAAAATGGCAATCAAGAAAACGAGACGGATTCATCAGCAGCTTCTTCCGCAGAGCAAGTGATCAATGTGCAATTTTCGGCGGAGATGGGCAGTGCCGATATTTCTTTAGCAACCGACTCTTATAGCTTTATTACTCTGAACAATGCCTATGAAGGCCTTTATCGCTTGGATGAGAAAAATGTTCCCATGATTGCTGGGGCAAGTGAAGACGCTGAAGTTAGTGAAGATGGGCTGACCTACACCATTTCACTGCGAGAAGAGGCAAAATGGTCGAATGGTGATCCAGTTACAGCGGCTGATTATGTTTTCAGTTGGCAGCGAACGGTTGATCCAGCTACAGCTTCTAATTATGCCTATATGCTGGCACCCATTAAAAATGCGTCGGCTATTTCAGATGGCACGCTGGATAAAAGCGAGTTAGGAATCGAAGCAGTCAATGACCATGAATTGACAATCACGTTAGAAAAACCGACGCCTTACTTTTTATCTTTACTGGCTTTTCCAACCTTTTTCCCACAAAATGAACGTGTCGTGGAGGAATTTGGTGATCAATACGCCTTAACAAGTGAAAACGCGGCGTACAATGGACCATTCCTATTGACCAATTATGCAGGCCCAGGCACCGACATCCAGTGGTCATTGGAAAAAAATCCGGATTATTGGGATGCCGATTCAGTTAAACTTGAAAAAGTTAATTTTGATGTCGTGAAAGACTCATCGACTGCTTATAACTTGTACGAAAGCGGACAAGCCGATGACATTATCTTGAGCGGTGAATTGGCGATGCAGAATGTGAACCATGCTGATTACATTGTTCAGCCTAGTGCAACCACTCAGTATTTAGAAATGAATCAAGCACCAGAAGATTCGCCTTTTCGAAATACGAATCTGCGGCAAGCCATTTCGTATAGTATGAATCGACAACAAATCGTTGACAATATTTTAGGCAACGGCTCGTTACCGGCTGTCGGTTTTGTTCCTTCTGACCTAGCCTTCAATCCAGAGACAAAAGCTGACTTTGTTAAGGATGCGGCAACGACGTTAGACTATGACGAAGAAAAAGCCCAAGAGTATTGGGAAAAGGCCAAAGCTGAGCTGGGGATCGATACGTTGTCTTTCGAGTTGCTGACCTCAGATACCGACCAATCGAAAAAAATGGCGGAATACATTCAAGGAACCTTGCAGCAAACATTGGATGGATTGACTGTCGAAGTCACAAACGTTCCTTTTTCTGTGCGCTTGGATCGTTCAAATAGCGGCGATTTTGAGATGGTCATGAACAACTGGATCGGAGACTATGCAGATCCAATCAACTTTTTGGAATTGTTCAAAAAAGACAGTTCCTACAATCGTGGGAAATGGCTAAATGATGACTACGACCAATTGATCGAACAAGCATCCAATGAAAATGCCAACGACCCAGAAGCCCGTTGGGAAAATATGGTGGAAGCAGAAAAAATCTTAAATGAAGATTTGGGTGTTATACCGCTTTTCCAAAGTGCAGAAGCACATCTGCGGTCATCAAAGATCAAAGGACTTATCGTTCATAGTGTCGGTGCTGCCTATGATTATAAAAATGTATTTGTCGAAGAATAAGTAAAAAAACAATTTTTTCATACATCTACCGACTGACGTAGTCAAACAGTACTGCAGAAAAGAAGAACGCGATTCGAGCGTTCAGCAACTTGAGAACAAGGAATAAAGCCGTTCTTTATCTAGCAGTGAAGAGGAATCATTCATTCCAGCTAGATAAGAACGGCTTTTCTTTTTAGGGGGAACATGAATGATAATCACAGCAGTTGAAACCAAACGAATTCCGATCCAGCTGAATGCACCGTTTAAAACGGCGCTCAGAGAAGTGCACGCCGTCGAAGTGATTCGAGTGTTGCTTTCTTTTGACAATGGGATCGTTGGCATCGGAGAAGCAGCACCTACCGAAGTGATCACCGGTGATACAAAAGAAAGTATTTTAACAGATATCGAAACTGTCTTTGCCCCGTTCCTGTTAGGCAGAAAGGTAGATGCCCAATTGCTGGTAATGGATGAGCTTCATGCGTTGATCCAGCATCATACGAGCCCTAAAGCGGCGATTGATATCGCGTTGCATGATGCACTGGCAAAAGCGGCAAACTTGCCTCTTTACCGCTATTTAGGTGGTTCTGCCAATACACTGACAACCGACTATACGATCAGTGTTGGTTCACAGGAGCAGATGCTGCATGATGCCAAAGCGAAAGTCCAGGCGGGATTTCGCTCCTTGAAAATCAAACTAGGGGTAGGTGCGATCGAAGAGGAGGTTGCGAAAATTCGCTGCATCAATGAACGCTTGGCAGGAAAGATCCCCTTTCGAATTGATGCCAATCAAGGCTGGACCAAAGAAGAAGCGGTGCAGATTTTAGACCAATGGCAAGACATTCCGATCGAGTTTGTTGAGCAACCCGTCAAAGCCAATGATTTTGCTGGACTCAGCTATGTGACTGCTCGGACGACGATTCCGATCATGGCAGACGAAAGTCTTTTTTCCTATGAGGATGCCAAACGTTTGATTGCTGAAAACTGCTGCGATTATATGAACATTAAATTGATGAAAAGCGGCGGGATCAAAGAGGGACAAAAAATTTATCAATTGGCAAAAGAGCATCAAATGCCGGTGATGGTCGGTTCGATGATTGAAGGGTATGGGGGAATGGCTGCAGCCGCCCATTTTGCCTTGGGGATGGCGGATGTCCAATTTTATGATCTGGATGTTCCTTTTATGTGGGAGACCCAAACGACTTCCCCTGAAATGCAAGGGATTCTTCAGCGTCCAGGAAGCTTGAGCGTCACCGAACGCATCGGACTAGGAATCAACGAATAAACAGTTATGAGAGGAGCAAAGATGAAACAAATTGTTCAGGCTGGCTCTTCCTTCTTATGGAAGGAACCCAAAGAAAACAAAGTACTAGCAAAAATCAAAGCATTTCCTTTAGAAGCACTGCACACTTTTTTGACTGATGAAGATACGATGCGGCTTTATCAGGAAAGCTTAGTGGACTCCGAAGTATTATATGGGACGATTGTAGAAGTCATCGCCCAAACGGATGGTTGGTCCCATGTGATCGTCTTGGATCAAATAAGCAATAAACACCCACTCGGGTATCCGGGTTATCTGCCGAACGAGGTATTGAAGCCATTGTCACCAGACTATGCAACAGCCAAAAGAAGGATTGGTGTGATTGCAAAAGAAGCCGTGCTTGTTTTTGACTCGACCACACGACTTGTTTCTTTTGGAACAGTTTTACCACTTGTTGGGGAAACCGCAGATTCCTATCAAGTGGCTACGCCTAATGGACCAGCAACGATCGCTAAAGCTTTTGCTCACGTCCTATCGGACACATGGGCAAAGCTCCCAGAAAAAATAATAGCCTTGGCAGAACAATTTATAAACCAGCCCTATGTCTGGGCAGGCATTAGCGGCAGTGGCTTTGACTGTTCTGGATTCATGTATTCGCTGCATCGACTTCATGGTATTTTAATCCCCCGAGATACGATCGAGCAAGCACAACAAGCAAACATCGTACCTTACAGTCAGGCACAACCAGGGGATCTGCTGTTGTTTGCTTATGAAGAAGGAAAAGGCGAAGTCCATCATGTCGGTCTACATTTGGGGGATGACGAAATGATTCATTCAAGAACACCTGGGTCACGGGTCATGAAAACCAAAATCACTGGCTCTAATTATGAACCAGAACTCGCAGTTGTGGCGCGTTATTGGCAAAACCAGCCGAATGAATCACAGGAATACTCATGAACATTCTTTTCATGATCGTAAGGAAAGGGGCATTTGATGGGAAAAGATGACTTGCGTGTAGCAATTGATCCTATTCTAAAAAACTACCAGGCAACGTTGGAAATGGGGGTATGGATCGGTACGCCAACGGAATGTCTTGTTGACTATCAGGGTCAAAAGTCGTTTTCGGCAGCGAGTATTAGTAAGCTTGTTTTGTACGCGTATTATCTTGAACAAATCATCGAAAAAAAGATCGATCCCCAACAGGTAATTTGTGTGAGCCCTGTTGATCTAACAGGGGGTGCTGGGGTGATCCGTCTTTTTCCTCAGAAGAAAGGTTGGACCATCAGTGAACTTCTCACGGCAATGATCGCCGTATCTGATAATACTGCGACCAATGTACTATTAGACTTAGTAGGGTTGCCCACGCTTCAGGCATGGATTCAGGAGCCGGAGATCCAATTTGAACGGTATATGATGCGACCGATCAAAGACAAAGAGAACCGCTTGACACCCTCGGTGGCTGCCAAACTGCTACTAAGGTGTGTGGAACGAGAAGAAGCTGCACTAGGATTTTCACCTTTAAATCAGCAGCAATTTCAAGATGGATTAGCGGGGAATTTTGCTGAAACTGCGCAGCCTTCTTGCCGCATTTTTAATAAGACAGGTCGTCTTGACCGCATCGAACACGATGTAGCATATTTACAAGCCAATGAAACGACGATCATCATTGCGGCATTTTCCTATGATAAAGCCGGTAGTGGCCGAGGGATCAGTTGGCTAAGAGAAATTGGTCAAACAGTCTATCAGCAGTATTTTAAGTAAAATACGCTGCGTATCGAGTGCCTCTGAGTGAGGATCGATACGCAGCGTATTAATTATTTACAACAATAAAATCCCCCATATCATAGCGGTGCCGTGATTGGGAAAATTCAAAAGGCGTCCCATCGCCGAGGTAAACCGTTTGTTCCACTTCTAAAATGGGATCGGTGGCAGCACAAGCTAAGTATTGCTGGTCGTAGGTGTCTGCACGATCCGCTTTGATACGACGGACAGATGTTCCAATCGAGGAGTGGAGTTGGTTCGTGATGTAGCTATAGACGGAAGAGGCTAAGACTTCTTCGGTAATGCCAGGAATGACATGAAGCGGCATGATGGTATATTCTAAAACAACGGGTATATCGTCAAATAGACGCAAACGAACGATATCATAAATTTGCTGGTCACTGCGAATGTTTAGTTTTTCTTGTTCTTTCTCATCGGGAAAAAGAATGGCAAAAGAAATGATCTTGCTGGTGATCTTTCCTGTTTCTCCAAGGCGCTTGGTCAGCCCGCGATTGATCTTGGCGTTGTAATCGAAGGTTGAATAGGAATCCCTGATAAACGTACCCGTGCCTTTTTTACCGTAAATAATGCCTTCCATTTGTAAAATATTCAATGCTTTTTGAATCGTCACGCGGCTCGTTTGATAATCCGCAGCCAGTTCGGATTGCTTCGGCAATTTTTTCTCTTCTTCGTAAAACCCGTGATTGATTTTGCTCCGTAAATCGGCAGCGATGTCATGGTAGTTCGCCATTTGCTTCACCTCAAAATAATAATAAGTGATAAAACGAAGTATGTAAACGTGGAGCTTTACATACCCTGTTTTAAAGGCTTTTCCTGCGTTTACATTCTTCAATAAATGAATTACATTTGTAATGTAATCGTTTTCCATCAATTGAAGAATAAGGTATAGGAGGGAGTTTTATGCAAGGATTTATGGATCGACTCGCTGACGTTTTGGGAAAATTTGCCAACAGGATCAACAATTTACGCTACATCATGGTCATTAAAAATGCCTTTGCTGCTTTGATTCCAGTAATCATTACAGGGGCATTTGGTACATTGTTTTCAGCAATGGTTTTTGATGCTGAAAATGGATTGGCACAAATCGAGGTACTGCGCTTTTTAGAAAGTTTAAAACCAATCTCATCTGCGGTCAGTTATGTGACATTGAGTTTCTTAACGATCTATGCAGTGTTTTTGATTGGGATTGAGCTAGCAAAACTAAATAAGATTTCTGGGGTCTTTCCAGGAATCATCGCCGTGATGTCTTATCTTTCTGTTAATCCAATGATCTTTGAATTTTTGCACGAAGATGCGACGGTGGTTGCCGAAAACGTGCTGGCTAAGCAATACACGGACACGAAAGGTCTATTTTTAGGCATGTTCGTTGCAATCGTTTCCATCGAGCTTTATGCGTGGCTAGGAAGACAAAAACGGCTGCAGATCACGATGCCTGATAGTGTTCCAGGGAATGTTTCGGCAAGTTTTTCGGCATTGTTTCCAACGATTTTCACCGTGACCATCATCGCCACCGCTGGTTTTGCTATCAAAGCACTCACAGGGATGTATGCCTACGATATCATCTACAATGTCGTCCAACGACCACTGGAAGGAATCGTCCAAGGCTTACCAGGCATCTTGTTGTTGATGTTTATCGCACAAGTCTTTTGGGTCATCGGGATTCATGGGAACCAGATGGTCAAACCCATTCGAGAACCATTGTTGCTGGCAGCGATCGCCGTCAACACGGAAGCTTTTGAAGCTGGGAAAGAAGTACCCAATATCATTACGATGCCGTTTTGGGATATGTATATGAGTATGGGCGGCTCTGGCGTGACGATTGGTTTGCTGATTGCAATTTTGATCGTCGGTAAACGGGAGGACATGCGCCAAATCACTAAATTGTCATTAGCACCTGGGATTTTCAATATCAATGAGCCAGTGATCTTCGGAATGCCAATTATGCTGAATCCCATTTTGGCGATTCCCTTTATCCTGACACCGTTAGTAACAGGAACGATTGGGTACGTGGCGACAAGTCTAGGCTTTGCCGCTAAAGCGGTGGTAATGGTCCCATGGCCGATGCCACCGATCGTCAATGCTTATCTAGCTACTGCTGGGGATATCGGGGCTGTGATCACGCAAGTGATCTGTATTGTCGTGGCGATTTTGATCTATCTACCTTTTGTTTTGGTAATGAATCGTACGACCAATGAAGTTGCATAAAGGAGTTTTAAAAAAATGGTAAAAATACCTGAAACATTTATTTTAGGGGCTGCTTCGTCTGCTTGGCAGACAGAAGGCTGGCAAGGAAAGAAAGAAGGGCAAGATTCGTATCTCGACCGCTGGTACAAAGAAGAACGCTTTGTCTGGCATAATGGCTACGGGCCGGCTGTTGCGACGAATTTTATGGAAAAGTTTTCAGAGGATGTTGAACTGATGCAGGAGGTTCATTTGACCCATTACCGAACATCGATCAACTGGGCGCGCTTCTTTACCGACCATGAACAGCTGATCGTTGACGAAGACTATGCTGCTCATATCGATCAGCTTATCGACCAATTGCTTGCGGCTGGCGTCGAACCGATGCTTTGTTTGGAACATTATGAACTGCCAGCTAGTTTGATGGATGCCTATGATGGCTGGAGCTCGCGGAAAGTGGTCGATCTATATACCCGTTATGCCGAAATCGCCTTCGAGCGTTTCGGTGATCGAGTCAAACAGTGGTTTACCTTCAATGAGCCGATCGTTATTCAGACTCGTTGCTATCTCGATGCGATCCGCTGGCCCCATGAGCAAAACACAAAAAAATGGATGCTTTGGAACTATCACAAAGTATTGGCGTCCGCCCAAGCGGTGGCTGTCTATCATGAAAAGGGCTACGAGGGGCGCATCGGTTGTGTGCTAAATCCAGAAATGGTTTACGCACGCTCTTCCTCACCGGAGGATCAAAAAGCGCAAAAAATGTATGATCTCTTTTTCAACCGGATCTTTTTTGATCCAATGGTCAAAGGTCATTATCCAGAGGAACTTATCACACTTTGCCAAACCTATGACATCTACTTTGATCCGACAGAAGAAGATTTGGAAACGATCCGCACCCATACGGTGGATTTCTTAGGTGTCAATCAGTACTACCCGAAACGCGTGCGGGCACCACGATATCAATGGCATTCGGATACACCATTTCATCCAGAAATGTTTTATGAGACATTTGATTTGCCAGGAAAACAAATGAATAACTCCCGTGGCTGGGAAATCTATCCGAAGGTCATGTACGATATGGCTAATTATCTTAAAGAAAATTATGGCAATATTCCATGGCTGATCACTGAAAATGGTATGGGGCGGGAAAATGAAGAACAGTATATGGATGCCACAGGTCAAGTCCAAGATGATTATCGGATTCAGTTTATTACCGAACATCTTTACTGGCTGCTAAAAGCCGTCGAGGAAGGCGCCAACTGCGAAGGCTATATGCTTTGGGCATTTACCGATTGTGTTTCACCTATGAATGCATTTAAGAACCGCTATGGTCTCGTCCGAATTGAGTTAAATGAAGAACGGACCCGGTCATTAAAAAAATCAGCCGCTTGGTATCGTTCCCTTATTGATGAACGGTGGCTTCCATTTGAAGAAAAGCCATTGATTCTGTAATAAAAACCCACGATTATTTCCTAATCCTAAAGGAAATAATCGTGGGTTTTCAGTTAAAAGGGTTGTTTATGAGGAGCAAGTTTCTCCCAGTCAAATATGACACCAATCCCTGGTTCTTCTGGTGCAATCGCACGGCCATCGGATGGATCGATCACTAATGGTCTCGTGGTGTATTGATCGATTGGAAAACTGTGCATTTCAAGATACCCAGCATTAGGCATCGCCGCCAGTAGACTGACGTGTAATTCCTGCATGCCATGTGTAGAAACAGATAAGTTACTTGTTTGTGTTAAGGCAGCAATTTTCAACCAGCCGGTGATCCCACCGCAATTGGAAGCGTCGGGTTGTGGAAAATCGACATTGCCATATTTGATCATATGAGCAAACTCAATAGGGGTGCGCAAGTTTTCCCCGCCTGCGACTGCAATTTGCCCTTCTTTAGCGATACGAGCGTAGCCTTCGTAATCTTCGGGGATTGTTGGTTCTTCAAGGAACAAAATGTCATAAGGCGCCATCAGTTTGGCGGCTTTGATCGCTTTTTCAACAGACCAGCTCATGTTGGCATCCACCATAAAGACAACATCGGGACCAATCAATTCTCTGACCGCTTTTATTCGAGCAATATCTTCGGCAAGTGTTTTTTGGCCCAATTTGATTTTGACCGCTTTTAATCCCATGTCTAAATATTTTTGATTATTGGCTAAGAGTTTTTCAAGAGAAAAGTTTAGATCGATCGCACCACCATAGCATTTGACTTTGTTACTTGCGCCGCCTAAAAGTTTGTAGAGGGGTTCTTGTGCTTTTTTCGCGCGTAAGTCCCATAAGGCAATATCACAAGCCGCAATGGCGAAACTCGCTAAACCGCCTCTGGCAACATAGTGAATGCCCCAGTTCATCTGATCCCACAAGGCCTCCACACATGCTGGATCTTTCCCTAAGAGGATTGCTTTTAGTTCTTTGTCGATCAGTTTGGCAATCGATTCGCCACCGAAGCCACCAGAATACGTATAGCCCACACCTTCACGTCCCTCATCAGTAACGATCTTGACGATAGGCACTTCAAAGTGGGTGTGTAAGCCGTGCTTCGCATCTTCCATGATTTCCGGAAGAGGTATCCGATAATACGCTGTTTGTACATCTGTAATTTTTGCCATTAAAAATCCTCCTCAAACTAATGTTCACGTGTGCATTTTAATGTTAACGTTTGCATATTCATGTTAGCATGGGAATGCGAGATTGACAAGGCTGAATTTCCTCAAATTCAAAACTTTAAAAGAAGGAGGATCGCTATCGAAGGGATCGCATCTCATCAACTGATGCTTCACGTAACGATTTAGAATATAAACAGATATAGGGAATATTAGCTAGAAATGAAGTGAAACCCCTATAAATTGTCACAAAATAGCATTTTGTTTATTTTTAAAGCATAGTTATTGAATAAAAATCATTTTTGTATTATGATTATCTTAACAACGAGCAATGAAGAGTACTGGGGAAAATGAAAGCTTGGGGAAGTCTTTTATTTGGGATACCCAGTACTCTTATCTTTCTTCAACGACAAGTGAAATACAAAAGAACGACTGAACTTCTTTGGTTCAGTCGTTCTTTTGTATTTCATAAAGCGATCGAGAGTAACTTGTAGTAAGGAAGAAAAAGTTTTTTCTCAATTGACAAAAGAATAATCATTGGCGGTTAAAACAGTACGAGCTTGTTCTACCTGATGCTCCTTGATTAAAATATAATCAGTATTGAAGGTAGAAACAGCAAAAATACTGATTGACTCCTCGGCTAGAAGGGAAGAGATTTTTGCAATAATGCCAATCAAGCTAAAATCCAGCACACCAATTATTTTCATCGCTTTCCATCCATCTTCTCTGTTTAGCGTTTCAGCTGGAACGTTTGCAGTTGGTAACACCAAAGAAAGTTCTTCTGACGTATGGGCAAAAAAAAGAGGAACAATCTTCAGTATCGAAGGATCAATACTCTTTACTTGGATGACAGAAAAAGAGGGAGCCAGTAAGGTTAGTTTCATCTAATCACGTCCTTCGTTTGATGCTTTCATCATATCAAATGGGAAGAACTAAGGGAATAAGCTGTTAAACATTTTCAATTATCAAACCAATTAGCAAAGAGAACGATAGTCTATACCTTGATAGGAGCTCAACCTATCGTTCTGGTATTAAACTTTTCTTCGAGTCTTTAAATCACCAATCTGGAGTTCCAGTTTTTCGAGGGAGCTACCTAAGTCTGTGAGAAAAACATGGAATAATAAGGAGCAGGCATGATAATCTCGGATGATTTTCTGCTTATTCACGGGTCTTTTTTTGTCACTGAAAAATTTTTCTAATACACCGAGTGGTTCTTGCCAAGATTTCAATTGCTCCAAAGTATCTCCTAAACCATATATGTCCTGGTAGCTAATTTCTTTTACCGGCTGCTTATTACTCGTCTTAATACCCATCTTTTCTATTTCTTTCAACGTAACGCCTCCATTCTGATTTTATTGATGTTTGTATAGACACCACTTTTAATCCTATTTTACTATATGATGTCTCTAGGAACAACATCTGTTTGCAGAAAAGGTGGGGAACACATGAACAGAAGAATAGAAATAGGCTTAAAAGAGCTTGTAAAAAGCCGAGGAATTTCTCTAAGAGAGTTAGCACGCTTATCGGATATTGAACCTTCGATTATTAATAAGCTGGCAAATGGAAAACGAGAGAAAGTTTACCTTCAACATATTGAAAGAATCGCTAATGCATTAGAAATTGACGATATTTCAGAAATTATCAGACTCACGAAAAAATAACTTTTTGAAAAGTAGGCTAAGGCAAAAAAGAGAACACTTAGAATATCGTAATCACACTGTAGCGACGTGACTATTCTAAGGTTCTCTTTGTTTTTATATCCTATAGAAATCAGAGAAGGCGACACAGAAGGATTTAGGAAGCACGCCAGCGGACGGCATCACTTCTAGCCCACCACTTTTCGGAGTGGCGGGATTTTTTTTGCGTGCTTTTGAAAAAACTATTTAGATTGGTAGTCAAATAGTGTCACATACTGGCACAAGTAAAAAGCCAAAACCCTGTAAAATCAAGGTTTTGGCTCTTAGTGTCACTTACTGACAGTTTAAAATGGAGATGGCGGGAGTCGAACCCGCGTCCAAACATATTGCTACCTAAAAATCTACGCTCATAGTCAACTCATTTGTAGATTCGCTTTACAGCTTGCCGAGTGACAGGCAGTCTGTATCGCTAGTCTGATGATCTCTTTTTTATCTTACAGACGGAAAGATAAAACGTATCCCACTTAGAATAGGACCCTTACTCGAGCACATGGGCGATGCCGAGAGGATCTACGCTAACTGTTTTTAGGCAGCTAAAGCGTAAGAGTTTTCGTTTTTAGCAGTTATATTTAACTGTAACGTTTTAACGTAGACGTAACCTACGAAGCGCAATTCAGGCTCAACTATGCCTGTCGAATCCGTAACATCCCCTTGATAAAAGGGGTATCGCTACCATTCACTAGTATACCATATTTTCGTGCGTGTGCAAAGAATCAGATTAAGTCAAAATGTTTCAGGGCGTGTACGATCCCGCCTTCGGTATTTTTCAAGGTCACGAAGTCTGCCAGCTCTTTTAACTCTTGAATCCCATTTCCCATTGCAATCTTGTGGTCACAAGCTTCTAAAAGGGCGAAATCGTTGCTGCCGTCACCAAAGCCAAAGGTAGGTACATCTTCTAGACCCAATAATTCTACCAAGGTTTTTACGCCAGTCCCTTTAGAAGTCCCGGATTTTACGACATCGATTGAAAAGGGCGTATTACGATAAAAAGTTAGTTCGGGAAAACGCTCATGATAATAAGCATCGTTGCCGACACCTAAAACCAACAACATATTGGTCCGATCAGTTTCATAATGCAGAGGATCGATTTCTGGTAGAGGGCTACGGACGTAGTTATATGCACCAACCATTTCCTCGGTGTGACCAGTCGCCCAATAGCCTTTCTCATTGTAATAACACAGCTCATCGCCATTGTCTTTGACGGCTTGGTACATCCTTGCGCAAAGCTCAGGCTCAAGGGTATCGGAAAAAACTTCTTTGCCATCAATGCGGATAAAAGCACCGTTCATGACGATGTTCGAGGTAATACCAGCTGCTTCACGAATAGCGGTAACTTCAGGTTCGGTTCTGCCTGTTGCAATGATCGGCAGTACTTGGTTTTTTCGCAACCTCGCCATCGCCTCAGCAATTTCCGAAGTGATTTGCGAGTGCGCATCTAAAAGTGTACCGTCAAGATCAAAAAAAGTTAATGCTTTATAGGTCATGTATCTTACTCCTAAGGTTTATAGTCATAGTCCACTCACAATCTTATCAAAGATTGAAAAAAAGGCAAACCTTTATGAATAATCGGTGAAGTTGTTGGTAGAAGAAAGAAATTCGAGTATACTATAGGAAGAATGGAGTGAAACGATGATTTTTTTAGTAATTGGCAGCATTTTTTTCTTGATTGGTCTCACTTTTTTTCTTTTTCCATCAAAAAAAATGAACCTTATTTATGGATACCGTTCCTATCTAGCAAAACAAAATGAACGCAATTGGCGACAGGCCCAAAAACTATCTGCCCGATTCTTTCTGCTTTTTGGCGGAATCATGGCGCTCATTGGGTTTGTCTTGAAATGGCAAGAATGGACCAATTTTTTTCTAGTTGAAATGATCGTGATCCCTTGGTTCATCGTGCCGATCTTTGGCCTGATCGAAGAAAATCTGCAACGATTTGATAAAGAACATAGAGGTGAAGAAAATGAATATATTAATGATTGAAGACAATGAATCTGTTTCTGAAATGATGCAAATGTTTTTCTTGAATGAAGGATGGGAAGCAGTATTTAAATACGATGGCAAAGAAGGACTAGAGGCCTTTGCTGCTGAACCAGACAAGTGGGATATGATCACCCTTGACTTGAATCTTCCTTCCATGGACGGCATGATGGTGGCGCGCGAAATTCGTAAAATCTCTAGTACAGTTCCTATTATTATGTTGACGGCCCGTGATTCAGAAAGCGACCAAGTCATCGGGTTAGAGATGGGGGCGGACGACTATGTGACGAAACCCTTTAGTCCATTGACCTTGATTGCACGGATCAAGGCATTACACCGCCGCAGTGAATTGGTTGAAAAAACAACACCTGAAGCTTCCGATGCCACCTTTGATATCGTCACCGATCATTTCAAAATGAACACAAAAACAAGGGAAGCCTATTTAAATGGCAAACCCATCGATGGGTTGACGCCGAAAGAATTTGATTTGCTTTATACGTTAGCGAAAAAACCGCGACAAGTGTTTTCGAGAGAACAGCTGTTAGAACTGGTTTGGGATTACCAATACTTTGGCGATGAACGGACCGTTGATGCACACATCAAAAAACTAAGACAAAAAATTGAAAAAGTGGGGCCACAGATCATTCAAACCGTCTGGGGCGTTGGGTACAAATTTGATGATGCGGGTGCTGCTTAATGCGCTACCTGTATCAACAGCTGATTGCATTTTTCGTGGTGATCTTCGTGATCTTGATGACGATTGGTATTGCGTTTACTCAAATGACACGCCAAACGTTACAAGAACGAAATTATGAGCAGTTAATGGGGTATGCTTCGTCGGTCGCGACGATTTCGCAAATCAGTGATTCAGAATATTTACAGCAAAATATGACCCGGGATGGCTATCTACAGTATTCCTTGCGTTTGGCTGAGAATATTTTGAGCAACCAAGATATCTCCTTTGCTTTCTTTAAAAGTCCTGATGACATTATTTATCCACTAGATACCGCTCATGCTGTTGATTTTCCGATCTCTGAAAAAGACTGGCAATCCTTAGAAAATGGGGCGCGTCTACAACTGACTTCCGCCACAAATTTATACGGGGAAAAAGAACTGACTTCCTATGTGTTGATACCTTTTTCTGTCAATCGCACGGATTTTTACGGTGTAATGGTGGTTTCGCAATCGGCAAGCAGTATTTTGAATCTTGTCAGTGCTTTTAATCAAAACTTGTTTAAAGTTTGTTTGATCTCGATCGTTGTCTCATTATTGATCAGTTACCTTTTCGCTACGTTCCAAGTAAGACGGATCAATCGAATGAAACGAGCAACCAAAGAAATTACTAATGGCAATTTTGATATTTTCTTGCCGGTGCATAATCGGGATGAATTTGATGAATTAGCCGAAGATTTTAATTTAATGACGAAATCCTTAAAAGAATCCCAAGAAGAAATTGAACGGCAAGAAGAACGTCGTCGGCAATTTATGGCGGATGCTTCTCATGAGATGCGTACCCCGTTGACGACCATCAATGGCTTATTGGAGGGCTTAGAGTACAACGCAATTCCTGAGAATCAAAAAGACAATGCGATCCGCTTGATGAAAAATGAAACCAATCGCTTGATTCGATTAGTCAACGAAAACCTTGACTACGAAAAAATCAGGACCAATCAAATCTCGATGGTCATCAAAAAATTTGATGCGACGCAAACCATCAAAAATCTGTTGACGCAACTGGAGAGCAAGGCAGAAATTGCCAAAGATGTGCTGATTTTAGAAACAACCGAGCCAATCGATGTCTACGCGGATTATGATCGTTTCGTCCAGATCATGGTCAATATTTTACAAAATGCGATCCAGTTTACGGAAGATGGAGAAATTCGGGTCCGAATAGAAAAAGGCTATTTAGAAACGATTATCGAAATCAGTGATACGGGGATCGGTATGTCTGAAGAACAAGTCAAAAATATTTGGGATCGTTACTACAAAGTCGATCCGTCCCGTAAAAACCGTCAATTTGGCGAATCAGGTCTAGGCTTATCAATCGTTGAACAGCTCGTACGCCTGCACAAAGGAAAGATCAGTGTAGAAAGTGAACTTGGCAAAGGTACGACCTTTAAAATCTCTTTTCCAGATATCGACTTAAATGAAGAATAAGGAATCGACCGGCAGCAATTCGCTTAGCCGGTCGATTTTTTTGCGGTTCATTGGCAGCAGCCCAAACAAAAAGACTTGCTTTTGCAAGCAAGCCTTTTTGTATGAGGGCTATGTAAACTATAGATAAGTGGTATAGGGCGTATGGGCAAAGCATTCGTCTTCATGGATCAAATAGATGGCAACAGCAAATTGTTCGGCGATTTCTTGGCACAAAGGTAGCAGGATTTGGACCTCTTCTGTTGTTAACGTGCTCAAGACATTTTCGATTAAAAGGGTTTCTCTTTCTGAAAGTAACGCTAAGAGCAGCTGAATTTTGATCTCCTCAAAGGGGCCTAATTCTGTCCGCTCTTTTTTCAAAGCCGATAAGGGAAGCTGAACATAAGGCAGAACACCCTCTAAATCGCCCCCTTTTTTATTTGCAAGAGATACATTGTCCATGACGGATAAAAAGGGAACGGAAGGCCATTGAGCACGAATCAAGATGGCTTTTTTTTGTGAAAGCAGCAAACTTAATTCAGAAGTTTTTGTTTCATTGTCTTTCGAAACATAATAGAAACCAATTGGTTTCGTTAGCTGAGTTGGTTTTTCCATTGTTTTTTCCTCCAATACAGACTATGTCCGCTGGCAATCAAACCAGTAAAACTGGTAACAGCGGCAAGTATGACGACAAGTGTGTGGCGTGTGCTTTCAAATAAAATAGCAAGCCAAGTGGTGCTGTTCAAATCGACATTTTGGACCAGAATTTGACTATTCTGCGGAATCGTAATGGCGAATTCTTGTCCAGGAAGACTTTGTACAGCCTCCCAAAAGTTATCAGAAGCACGCTCTCGATCAAGGGCAATGATATGCCCACTAAGTAATTCCCGCTGGAAATAAGGCTGGAAGAGTAGCAATAAGACAAAGGCGATCACAGCGGCTGCTAAGAGCGGCAAGAGCATTTCAATGATCTGCATCGCTACCCATTGTCTGGTGGTGGCGCCACTTGCTAACCAAGCTGTGTATTCCGAGCGTTTATATAATTGATAGTAAACTTGAAAGCCAATAAAGACCAGTGTAAAGGCACTAAAAATCAAATAGAACAGTTGATGATAAATTGTCGTGACTGGTTGGATCTCTTCGGCTACTTTCGTTTGCAGATCTTCTGTCGCCAAGAGATCTCTTGTTTGAGCGATCACTTGATCCATCGAATAGATCAAGGCAAACGTCACGATCAAGCCAATCACGGCAAAGAAGGATACAAGCGTATAAAGCACCATGGCTTTTTTATGATAAAAAATGCTGGCAATCGCAAAATGTATAGTTTTCATCTAAGTCACCTCATCCTAGTACATAGTATAAAAGGGGAGTTTGAATAAAGTATGAAGTTCTTGTAGTAAAATATCGAAGCTAAAAAAGTGGCAAGAAAGTTCGACTTTTTCTTATCAAATAGTGCAAAAAAATCCAGCAAGGCAGGTGCCTTACTGGATTGATTATTGGTTGTTCTTACTTTACTCGCCGCTATCTTGTTCCGTCATCTGCTGGTATTCTTGGAAGGTTTTTGTTTGATACAGATCGACGGTCGATTGATTGCCATTTTGAGAAAAGGCACTAGTTGAATCACTGCCTAGATTCTTTTCAATGTCCATCATTTGCTGAAGGGCGTCTTTGTAGTTATAGGTCGAAGGATCAACTTCTTCTAGACCGCTTTTCGCGTAGAATCGTAAAAGGTCACCATTATTGATCTGATCAGAAACCGAAAGCTGCTTGTCGACTTTGGCTTTCCATTCATCGACTTTGGCTTGCAATTCATCGGATGGATCGTTGATCGGCATGCCGGTACGATTGTCATACAATGTACTGCTGTAGTAGGTGTAGTCTGGTGTCACAAAGTCGCCATCGCGGAAAGCAACCAGTTGTTCGTTTTGATCAGAGAATAAATCTTGTCCTAATTGGATATAGTTTGATGTATCCACACCCAGTAAGTGCAATAGGGTTGGCAAGGCATCGACTTGGCCACCATACGTATGATTGATGCCGCCGTTTGATTGTCCTGGAATATGAATCATATAAGGCACACGTTGTAACGAGGCATTGTCAAAGTTTGTCCATGTAGAACTTGTTTTTCCAAGCAATTCTGCTAAGTTACGGTTACGAGAATTGGAAATTCCGTAATGGTCACCATATAAAACGATGACTGAGTTTTCGTATAAGCCACTTTCTTTCAAGTAATTGAAGAACTCTTCCACGGCTTTATCCAAATAATTCGCGGTTGCGAAATAGCCATTGATCGTTTGATCAGAAGTGTTCGCTAGCGGGAAGCCGCCTTCTTCATTGGTAAATTCAGAATATGGGTAGTGGTTAGAAACCGCAATGAATTTTGAATAGAACGGTTGTTGCAGACGTTCTAAGTATTGTACGGATTGTTCAAAGAACGGTTTGTCATGTAGACCGTATTGGAATGAATTTTCATCATTGACATCATAATAAGATGCGTCGAAGAAATAATCATAGCCAAACCGTTTGTAGGTTTCATTTCGGTTCCAGAAGGTACCGGTATTTCCGTGGAAAACAGCACTGGTATAGCCTTGCGTTTGACCTAAAATATCTGGCGCTGCCTCAAAGGTATTTTTCCCACCCAGTTGAGTGAATAACGCTCCTTGATTCAATCCAAACAGGGAATTTTCGAATAATGTTTCGGCATCACTGGTCTTCCCAGCTTTTACTTGGTGGAAGAAATTATCAAAACTAAAGGTACTATCGCTATGGTATAAACTATTGATAAACGGCATGACTTCATGTTCCACGCCATCTTCATCTTTCAATTTATAATCGATCAAGAATTGCTGAACACTTTCTAAGTGAATATAAATGACATTCTTGCCTTTTGCGATACCGAACAGATCATCATTTGGTTCTGCGTAATGTTCTTTAACATAGCTCTCTACTTCGTTCATGTCGTTGGGACTCGCTTCGGCACGTACTTGCGAAGCTTGATAAGTTTGTACCCCATCATAAACCGTAAAGGCGTTGATCCCAAGATATTTGACTAAATAGTCACGAGAAAACGTTCGAGTAAGCAATTCAGGACGATCCGCCTCTGCTAAGAAAAGGTTGGCAGAAAAGACCATGACAGCCAATGTTGAAATGGCGAAAGCCATCCGTGCCCGTACAGGACGAGTGTCCATTTTGATTTTCTTCATTGAAAAGGCTGCAATTAACACGATAAAGTCAATGAAGTACAACACATCGTAGGGACGGAACAAGCGAATTGCGCTTTCTCCTAGACCACTTGCTACTTTTCCTACACCGAGCATCGTGTTGATGGTGATAAAGTCAGTGAATTCTCGATAGTACGAAACATTAGAGAACAACAGCAGAGTCATCAAGAAATAGATCACAAGCATCGTGATATAAGCTGCTTTGGTTCTTCTTACGTACAATGCGATCGACAGCAACAACAAAGTCGTTGCGATCGGATTGATGAATAAGATGAAGTACTGAATGCTGCTTTCAATACCTAGGTGGAAGTCCACCATATAGGCAAAGATATTTTTTAGCCAAAATAATAGGGCTAATAGGAAAAAAAAGCCCATTCTTGTATTCACAAAGGTGGATACTTTATTTTTTTTCAAAGGAATCGTCCTCTCTTTTTCCAGTATAACCGGTAAATTACGATTTTACATCACAGTACATTTTACTAGGCTGTGAAAGACGTGTCAAATGAATTCCTTGTCATGACGCGGAATTAAGTATTTCTTTACTTTCAAGGATACAGACAATACTGTCGCTTTTTGCTATACTAAAAAGGAGAATGAATGGAGCAGATGAACATGAAAATAAAACTAACGAAGCAAGGATCAGCGAAGCTTCGCAAAAAGAATCCGTTGATCCAACGAGAAGATCTTCAACAAGCAATCGAGACGAAGGAGTGGGTCACCTTTATTGATCAGGCCAACCATTTCTTAGGTGTCGGCTATCTTGGGGAACAAAATAAAGGGATCGGATGGGTCGTATCCTTTGAAGAAACAGTGATCGACCAAGCATTCTTTGCGCAACGCTTTGCGAAAGCAAAAGGCAAACGCATTGCTTACTATCAAGATGACCTGACAGATGCCTTTCGTCTGTTTAATGGCGAGGGGGATCAATTGGGGGGACTTACCGTAGATTTGTATGGCGAGTATGTCGTTTTTTCTTGGTACAATGCCACCCTTTATCAACATAAAAAAGCGATCGTGGCGGCTTTTCGTCAAATATTTCCCGAGATCAAAGGGGCTTATGAAAAAATCCGCTTTACGTCTGAGCTGCCTGAATCAGCATGGGTCTATGGAAAAACGGCACCTGAACCCTTACTGGTGAAGGAAAATGGCGTCACGTATGCGACGTATTTGAACGAAGGACTAATGACGGGCATCTTTTTGGATCAAAAAGAAGTTCGTGGGCAACTTGTTGATGGCTTGGCAGCTGGCAAGACGGTTTTAAATATGTTCAGTTATACGGGGGCGTTTTCTGTCGCTGCTGCTGTCGGTGGCGCTGCTCAAACAACGAGCGTCGATTTGGCAAAACGCAGTCTAGAAAAGACCCGCGAACAATTTGCAGTCAACGGCATTGATCCAGATACCCAGCGTATCCATGTCATGGATGTTTTCAATTACTTCAATTATGCCAGCAAAAAAGACTTGCGCTTTGATGTGATCGTTTTAGATCCGCCGAGTTTTGCCCGCAACAAGAAAAAGGTCTTCTCGGTTGCGAAAAATTATGGCGACTTAGTCACTGATAGTTTGGCGATTTTAGCGCCTGATGGCTTGTTGATCGCCTCAACGAATGCGGCCAATCTTTCACCGAGGAAGTTTCAAGAAATGATCGAAGCATCCTTAGAGAAAGCACACGTTGCTTATGAATGTATTCAAAGTTATCGTCTACCAGCTGATTTTGCGGTAGATAAGCATTTTTCCGAAGGGAACTATCTGAAAGTATTCTTTTATCAAATGAAAAAGGAGTGAAGGAGATGAGCCGATCAAAACCAGTAACGTTAGACGGGAAAACACCGTTGATTTGTGTGCCATTGATTGGGAAAACCAATGAAGAGATCTTGAAACAAGCCATTGCTGCTGAGGAATCAGAGGCACAGATCGTCGAATGGCGTGTTGATCATTACAAACATGTCGAAGACCAGCAAGCGGTCTTAGATGCGTTATCACATATTCGCACGACATTAAAGCACAAAGAGCTGCTCTTCACTTTTCGAACCTTGGAAGAAGGGGGCGAGCGGGCGTTCACATTGACCCAGTACAAAGAATTGTGTTTAGCTGCTGCTGATTCAGGCTTGATCGATTGGATCGATGTCGAATTAGAGAAAGCTGAATTTTTAGGTCGAGCCTTTATTCAAGAAATCAAAAAGGCACAGGTAAAGCTGATATTGAGCAATCATGATTTTGAGAAAACGCCAGAAGATGCTGTGTTGATTTTAAAGATCGGCGTAATGAATCAATTTGGTGCCGATGTTGGCAAGTTAGCGATGATGCCCAAGCAAGTCCAAGATGTTTTACGTTTGATGGGGATCATTACTAAAGCGCGTGGCTTCAACCAACTGCCGTTGGCGATCATGTCGATGGGGGAGCTGGGGAAAATCAGCCGGATTAGTGGGGCATTGACTGGTTCGGTCTTTACTTTTGCTTCGTTGCAAGGTGCTTCAGCACCTGGACAAATACCGATCGAACGAATGACCAACTACTTACAAGAATTTTCACTCAATGAGTAAGACCAGCCAAGGCCTTCTCTTAAAAGAAACCAAAACAAAAGAGGGATAAAATGGCGAAGAAGAAACAAAAAACCAATGCGATCCGTCAAGTAGAACAACAGAAAATCGCTTATAACGAATACACCTATGAGTGGTCGGAAGACCATCTCGATGCGCAATCCGTCGCTGTGCAACTAGCACGCCCGCAAGCCATCTACAAAACGCTGGTGGCACTGGGCAACAAAACAGGTCCGCTAGTGGCTGTGATTCCTGGAAACAGAGAAGTGGATCTGAAAAAGTTAGCCAAAGTCAGTGGAAACAAAAAAGTAGAGATGCTGCATCTGAGAGATTTAGAAGAAACGACTGGCTATATTCGCGGCGGCTGTTCGCCGATCGGGATGAAAAAGCTCTTTCCTACTTATATTGATCGTGAAGCGCAGACACTGGAAGAAATCGTGGTTTCTGCAGGAAAGCGCGGGTTGCAGATGGGGCTTGCCCCACAAGCGTTGCAACAATTGACTAGGGCGATCTTTGCCGATTTGTTGGCACCTGAACACGAATAAAAAATCCCCGTGAACCATCTTGAAATGCCGTTCACGGGGATTATTTTGTACTATTTTATTCCATTACTTCAATATCGAAAACCTCAATATTTTCTAAACCACCATAAAAGTCAAACCATGGAGTGGCATATTGTTTTAGAATGGCGTTTAATTCTTCAACATTTTCTTTCCCTTGGGTGTCCAGCCATTCCAGTAATGCTTTGGCGCCTTGCTTCCCATAGATTTCCACACTATCGCGCCAAGTTGCTCGCCCACCTAAGATTCCTGAGAATTTAGCACCGTGTTGACCAGCAAAGGTCAATTCATCGCGAAAGACATTCGCTGGAACTCCCGCACTCAAATAGATAAATGGCCGAGTCGCGGCGTCACTGGCTTCTTTGAAGTAATTGGCTGCTTCTTCTTGCGTATAGACGGCCTCTAAGCCTTCTTTTTGGAAGCCTTCCACTAAGTCGAACTGAACCGGTACTTCGACTTTCAAAATATCGATATGGTAGTGATCTTTCGTCAATTCCTGAATGGTTCGGATGACCTTGCTCGGTTTGATCTTGGCAAAAGCAGGTGATTTGTCATCTGTGATCTCATCATCATAGACGATCGGTTCCACAAATAAGGGAATATCGGCCGCCTGTGCCTCCGTACCTAAACGCTCCAAAAACGCATGTTTGGTATCTAAAATCTCTTGGGGTTCATCTGGATTATAATAAACCAAGACTTTTGCAGCATCCGCACCTTTTTTCACCAAGCGCTGCAACGATTCATTGGGTAAAATCTCTGGCAAACGACCCGGCGTGTTGACATCATAGCCTGTTTTTTCATAGGAAAGGATCAAGCCAGCATTGGGATTCTTTGCTTCGATCCCTAAGAAGCCATATTCCTCATCTAACAGAATACTGCTGACATATTTGGTCAGTTCTTGGGAAACCAACTGTTTGAATTCATAAATGTGTTCCATCGTAAAGTCATCCGGTCCAGTTGCCGCCTTCATCATTTTTTTCATGGAACCACGTTGGTCGATCGCTAGTGCGGCAATCACACCGTCCTCATTTGAAAGTTTTTGCATTCGTTCAAATTTACCTCTTGAAATTCGTTTCATAAAAAAAACCTCCCTCGATCTTGCTATCTTTAGTCTACGCCTACTTTGAGAAAAACCCAACTAATAAGCAAAAAGAGGGGGAGAACCAGGTGTTCGCAGCTACAGGCCAGGATATTGCTGCGAACACCCGGGTCGTCGATCAATAATTGAAATAACTAGCTGTTTCTGCTGCGTTTTTTCCAGAAACATGACCCGTGCAAAACGCAGCGGTGATGTTGAAACCACCTGTATAACCATTGATATCCAGCAATTCACCGGCAAAATACAAGCCATTGATTTTCTTACTTTCCATGGTCTTAGGGTTGATTTCTTTCAGATGGACCCCGCCGCCCGTCACGAAGGACTTTTCTAATGGGAACGTGCGGACAATGGTGATTGAAAAGCCTTTGATCAAGGAAGCGAGCGCCGTCAACTGTTCCGGTGAGGCTTTTTCAGCAACCAGCTCATGCAAGTCTAGCTGCTGCAAAAAGAAGGTCATCAAGCGCTCAGGCAAAAAGCCAGCTAAAGCATTCGGCAATTGTTTCTTCGAAGCCGCAGACTGAATTAATTCTTGGGTCAAGGCTTCCTGGGCTTTCGTCGGCAGACAATCCAGAACAACCGTCACTGGTTGCTGCTTTTTCAATTCTTGGTTCACAAAAGAGGAACAGCGCAAAGCAGCTGGACCAGATAACCCAAAGTGGGTAAACAAAAGATCCATGGTATGGGCGACGATGGGCTTTCCTTTTTGATCCAAGACGCTCAAGGTGATGTCTTGTAAGGAAATGCCCTGCAAGGTCCGTTCTTGAATAAAAGATTCTTCTGAAACAAGCGGCGATTCGGTTGGATAAAGCGGCGTAATGGTATGCCCGACTTTTTTCGCCATCTTATAGCCGTCCCCCGTCGCGCCCGTGGAAGGATAGGTGCGGCCACCCGTCGTCAAAATCACGCTTGGGGCAGAGAACTCATCGGTTTCGGTTCGTACGCCGCGTATTTGGCTGCCATCATGGATCAGCTTGGTTACGACCGTATTCGTCAACAGGGTGACGTGATGATCGTTGATTGCTTGAAGCAGCGCTTCGACGATGGTTTTTGATTTGTTCGTCACAGGGAACATCCGTCCGTGGTCTTCTTCTTTTAAGACGACACCTAAGTCTGCGAAAAACGCCATTACATCATAGTTATTGAATTGGGAAAACGTACTATACAAAAACTTGCCGTTTCCTGGAATATGAGCAACTAAATCATCTACCGGCCGATTATTGGTTACATTGCAGCGTCCGCCGCCAGTCATCAATAGTTTCTTGCCGATTTTTTTGTTTTTTTCGATTAATAAGACCCTAGCACCTTGTTTGGCAGCGGTGATCGCAGCCATCATACCGCTCGTACCTGCACCAACAACGATGACATCATAGGTTTTTTCCATTCTTCTCACCTCTTTGGGATTGTAACACATCGCCTATGACTGCTGAAAGGAGAGGGCGATTTTTTTCGAATGATAAAAAATTCTGACAATTCTAAAAAAAAGCGTGCAATTTCAGAAAATTTCTTTAAAATAGAAAATATCTTAAAGGAGGTAATGCACTATGACCAAAGCTTCAGCTTACGTGAAAGAAATTCAAGCGAAGATTCACGAGAAAGACCAACACCAACCGGAATTTCTTCAAGCAATTGACGAATTTTTGCCTACGATCGTTCCCTTTTTAGAGGAGCATCCAGAATATATTGAATCAAATATCCTTGCACTCTTAACTGAACCAGAACGTTTTATCCAATTCAGAGTCCCGTGGCAAGACGATCAAGGCAACTGGCAAGTAAACCGTGGCTATCGGATTCAATTCAACTCTGCAATGGGGCCTTACAAAGGCGGCTTGCGTTTTCACCCAAGTGTAAACTTGAGTATTTTGAAGTTTTTGGCGTTTGAGCAAATCTTCAAAAACAGCTTGACGGGTCTGCCGATCGGCGGCGGCAAAGGCGGAAGTGACTTTGATCCAAAAGGCAAATCAGATGCCGAAGTGATGCGTTTTTGCCAAAGCTTTATGACGGAGCTGTCAAAACATATCGGACCTGACCTAGATGTTCCTGCTGGCGACATTGGTGTCGGAGGTCGGGAAATCGGCTATTTGTTTGGTGCCTACAAACGATTGAAACAATACGATGCCGGGATTTTAACCGGTAAGCCACTAGACTTCTGGGGCAGTAAAAACCGCACAGAAGCAACGGGTTATGGCGCTGTTTATTTCGTTAAGCATTTATTGACAGACTTAGGTGAAACATTTGAAGGCAAAAAAGCGATCGTTTCTGGAAGCGGCAATGTTGCGATCTATGCAATTGAGAAATTGCAAGAATTAGGTGCGATCCCTGTCACATGTTCTGATTCCTCTGGTTTTATTTATGACAAAGACGGCATTGATCTGGCCTTATTAAAAGAGATCAAAGAAGTGAAACGCGAACGGTTGATGGCTTACGCCAAGGAACGGCCAACAGCGGAATATCATGAAGGGGCAACTGTCTGGGATTTTGATACTCCAGCGGAATTAGCCTTTCCTTGTGCGACCCAAAACGAGATTGATCTCTCGCAAGCCAAACGTGCAAAAGCCAATGGCGTCCGGGTCGTTTCTGAAGGCGCGAATATGCCTAGCTCATTAGAAGCAGCAGAATATTTTATTGAAGAAGGAATTTTCTACTGCCCAGGAAAAGCAGCCAATGCCGGCGGCGTAGCCGTTTCTGCTTTAGAAATGAGTCAAAACTCCCAACGATTGCAATGGGAAAAAGCCGAAGTCGATGCCAAATTGGATGATATCATGAAGTCGATCTATGAAGCATGCCGTGATACAGCTGAAACCTTCGATCAAAAAAATAATTTTATGTTAGGTGCGAACGTAGCAGGCTTTGAAAAAGTTGCTAAAGCAATGTTTGCTCAAGGACTTGTCTAAAATCACCTGACAGGCTATCTATCAGGAATTACTTGAAAAAAGTTGGAAAAAAACGTAAAGTAGGTAGTGTATGAAAAACTATTTTTTCAAGGAGGACAAATCATGTCACACATCAAGTTTGACTATTCGAAAGTAGCACCATTCGTGAACGAATACGAATTGAGCTACATGCAAAGTCAAGTTACAGCAGCAGACAAACAATTACGCGAAGGAACAGGTGCTGGTAGCGACTTTTTAGGTTGGATCGACCTTCCTAAAAATTATGACAAAGATGAATTTGCGCGTATCAAAAAAGCGGCGGAAAAAATTCAATCTGATTCTGAAGTACTAGTCGTGATCGGGATCGGCGGATCTTATTTAGGAGCGAAAGCAGCGATTGATTTCTTAAATCATTCTTTCTTTAACTTGTTACCAAATGAAGAACGCAAAGCACCACAAATCTTTTTTGCCGGTAATTCGATTTCTTCAACTTACTTAGCAGATTTGATCGAAATCATTGGTGACCGTGACTTCTCTGTGAATGTGATCTCAAAATCAGGAACAACTACTGAGCCAGCGATCGCTTTCCGTGTTTTCAAAGAACGTTTGATTGAAAAATACGGTAAAGAAGAAGCCAACAAACGGATCTACGCAACAACGGATAAAGCGAAAGGTGCAGTAAAAGTTGAAGCAGATGCCGAAAACTGGGAAACCTTTGTGATTCCAGATGACGTCGGCGGCCGTTTCTCTGTATTGACTGCTGTTGGTTTATTACCAATCGCTGCCAGCGGAGCAGATATCGATGCCTTGATGCAAGGGGCAGCAGATGCTAGCGATGCTTACGTAAGTGACGACCTTGAAAAAAATGAAGCGTATCAATATGCAGCAATGCGTAACATCCTTTATCGCAAAGGCAAAGTAACCGAATTGCTGATCAACTACGAACCAGGCATGCAATACTTCTCAGAATGGTGGAAACAATTATTCGGTGAGTCTGAAGGAAAAGACCAAAAAGGGATCTATCCTTCAAGTGCAAACTTCTCAACAGATTTGCATTCTCTTGGTCAATACATCCAAGAAGGCCGTCGCAATATCTTTGAAACTGTCGTAAAAGTTGAAAAACCACGCAAATCAATTGCGATCCCTACACAAGAAGCAGATCTTGATGGTCTTGGCTACTTAGAAGGAAAAGAAGTTGATTTTGTTAATACGAAAGCTTTTGAAGGAACGTTACTTGCCCATACAGATGGGGATGTACCTAATCTGTTAGTAAAAATTCCTACAATGGATGCGTACACGTTAGGTTACACGATGTACTTCTTTGAGATCGCTGTAGGTATCTCTGGTTACTTAAACGGTGTGAACCCATTTGACCAACCAGGGGTTGAAGCGTACAAGAAAAACATGTTCGCCTTACTTGGCAAACCAGGTTTCGAAGATCTTGCAAAAGAATTGAACGAACGTCTATAATTCGACAAAGAAACGCCTTGTGCCAGTTCTGATTGGCACAAGGCGTTGTTTTATTTTCGCGTTTGTTGTGTTACTCGATAGTTGATCCAAAAAATCAGCGGTCTTCTTTTAATCCCCAAAGCAACGCAGCAGACAATAGTCCAAAGATACAGGTTTGAATAATTGGCATTTGACTCATCTCCTTTTGATTTCCTTTAGTATAAAATGCTTTTTAAGAAGTGGCACGAACAAACCAGTGCGTTTGAACGAACGAAACTGTCATTTCTTGGTGACAAATGCGTGATAAATTGAAATAAAACGTTTTCAATTTGATGCTTTTTTGTTATTATATCTTTATGAAAGAAAACGGTTGAGGTGAGGATATGGAGAATATTACGATCGGTGAAAAATATGTCTGCCGACCTGTCGGGGCGAGCAAGCCTGTGATTGGTGTGGTGGAAAAACTATACGTACATAAGGCGTTGATCGTCGCTTCAAGTTATGAAGAAGAAGATCAAGCACAAGTAGAAGCTTGTAATCGTCGGATGATCGTCAGTTTCAATAAAATTTGTACGCAAACGAACGTTGCCTAACCAACTAGCAAAAAATGCTGCTCAACGGATCACCGTGAGCAGTATTTTTCTTTGTGTGAGATCAGCCAACGCCAATCACGAAATTCAATAGTTTGTCTGAATAAGTCATGTCTTCTTCCGACAAACTCAACTCTTCATTTAAAATCCCCATTTGGTCAGTAATGATCCCGTCTACACCGTAAAAACGCATTCGGCTGATAGTATCCGCATCATTGGGGGTCCAAACGAACACTTCCTTGCCATCGGTCCGGGCAGAAGCGATGAAATTGCGGTTGATCGTACTGTATTCCATTGTCAGAAAGTCGGCACTGGTCAGTGGCGGCCCTACGACATTGAAAGGCATGATGTATCCCGACGTCAATTCAGGCGCCTTCTCTTTTAATTCTTCAACTACTGTATAGGAGAGGCTTTGCATGATATGCCCATTTGCAACTAAATCCTCTTGGTATCGGTCTAAGAAGGCATCTACGAGTGCCGCAGTATCTTTTTGTTGGGTTTTGATCTCCACCAGTAATTTTTGGTCCAACTGATTGGCAAGCGCCAAGTACTCGTCAAAAGTTGGAATACGGGCTGTCTGGTTGTTTTCTGAAACCGTCAGTGATTCGGCGTAACTCAAGGGCAATTGCTCGGGTTTTCCTTTGCTGCCTGTCAAAGGCCGGTAAGAAAAATCATGGTAGACAATAAAATGACCATCACTTGTTTGCTGGACGTCCATTTCCACGTAGTCCGGCTGATATTTCTCACTAGTAAAACGTAACGCTTCAAGGGAATTTTGGACCCCTTGTCCGTCGCTTACCCCTCGATGGGAGATCGTTACCGGATGGATCGAAGCAGCTGAGGTCAGATAGTTCATATTATACAGACTAACCCCAACACCAAAAAGTACCGTGACCAAGGTAAACAAGGAACTTTTCAGTCCTAGAAAATGTCGCTGGTTCAATGGTTCTTGGTGGAACCACGAAGGGATCTCTGGTAAAAAGCCTTCATCATCCATGAAATCAACGATGATGTAAAAAATAGCCACGGTCGATAAAATGACATTCAGTAACAAAATAAACTGCAAGAAAGTCATAATAAAAACAGCACTATACAACGCATAGTCCGGTGTAACAACTTCAATCACCGCTTGAAGGGTAATCAGCAGCGTGAAGCCCAGAGTCGTGATCAATAAGATACTACCACCGATAAAGACAAATTGACCAACGATGGCAAAAAAACGGCGTTTTGTTACTTGGAGGCTTTCTTTGATCGCTTTTCGAAAGGGCAGATCACGTAAAATCATTTCCGGTAAGGCAAAGATCACGCGAATCCCCAAGTAAATCAACAAAACATAAACCAAAAGCACTGCCCCAATGATCAAGACACGATTGGCAAAAATAAAGTCCATGATAAAAGCAGGGATTTTGATTTTTGCGAGTAAATCCGAATTAAAACTCAATCCACCGATGGGTAAAATCAGTAAGAAGTAAAAAAGGAAAAATAAAAAGGTCATCGGCCGTAATTTGCGCAATTGCAAAATAGTCATTCGTAACAATTGCCGCAAGCTGATGGGCTGCTTCTTTTTGATAAAATAGACACTCAGCAGCAAGAAAGTAAATTCAAAAAAGACGGCTAATAAGATCAAAAGCAAAATCAGGGTTAATGAGAGCAACACAACAGGGTGATCTGTAAAGATACTACCGATATTATCGAAAGAAAGGTAAGGCAAGCCGCCGCGCTTTAAGACGAACTTGGTGGAAGCCGATAATATCGGGATCACTAAGAACAACAAGGCACCGTGCATCAATAAAACATCACGGAAGTAGGCATTGCTGTCTTTCAAAAAATCCCACGTGTTGACTAAGCTGTTTTTTAAATAATTCATGGTCGTCATCCTAACAAAGTAAGTATTGTGGTTCAATTTATTCTAGAAAGGCGGTAAAAAAGAGCCGAACAGTTTTAGAAGCACATTTGCCACAGGCATAGTTCCCTGTTTGAAAAGCAGCTTCTTTACGTTCGGCTCGCTGAATTGATCGTTGTTTTTCTTACATATGATTCTTATCCGCCTAACAAACCAGTTAAGAATGTTCCACCGTAAATCAATGCCATACTGTACAAGAAAATTGAAGCAGGTTTTGCCAACAAAATAATCAACGTAAATTTCTTCACTGTCATGTTGGTCAAGCCAGCCATTAGACAAAGGGCATCATCTGGGGCAACCGGTAGAAAGATTGCAAGGGCGAACAGTTTTTCAAATCGGCTTTGGTTGTCTAACCAGCCGATATATTTATCGTAAGTTTTGTCACTGATCATACTTAAAATGAATGGTTTACCGTATCGTCGGCCAAGCAGGAAAATAATGACAGAACCAATACTGATTCCTACATAGTTATAAACGAATCCTAGATAAGGACCGAAAATCAAGACACCTGCAGCGCTGGAGACACCACCGGGAATAATCGGGATTACTACTTGCAAGATCTGCAATAGGATAAAGACGATTGGTCCTAAGATAACGGAATTTCCAACTAGACCTCGCAGTGCATTAATGTCTTTGAAAACACCTAGATTGATAAAATAGATGGTTAACGCGATCGATAAACCTAAGCCAATAATAGAAATCGTATTAATGATACGACGAGAAGTTGCTATGCTCACAGGACTTCATCTCCTTTATGTTTCATAATCTCACTATACGGGGTGAGACCAGAAAAATCCAGTAAAACAAATGACAAACGTCAAACAGTTTTGTAAGGTATGCCCTTATTATAAAAGAAGTCCGAAAAGAAAACATTGTACTAAAGTCTGAAATAAGAAAAATTTATAGTTTCTGCGCGCCAATAGTTTCAGGAGATTTTTTTATCTGGATGACGTTTTTTTGTGCGTTTCACTTGCCAGCGATTGACGATCTTTTCAACCACACTCGTCATCATGAATCCGCCGGCAATCGCCCCAGCGGTGATGACAACGATCATCAGATTTTCAAAACCGACAAAGTTGTCGCCCAAAGCGAATTCTCGAACGGCTTTGTAGGCAGGGCCACCCGGTACGAGGGGAACGAGGCTGGGAATGTTAAAAATGATCATGGGCATTTTTTTTCTGCGGGAAAAAAAGATGCTGACGCAACCGACGGCAAATGCGGCTAAGAAGTTGGCACTGCCTAGACCGTAGCCAATCGTTTGCAATGACCAATAGATCATCCAGCCAACCGTTCCAGCAATGCCTGTGGCAACTAAGGCTCTTTTAGGAATATTGGTCAAGATGCCGAAGGTTACAGTGCTTAAGAAGCTGAAGGAAAGGTGAATAAAAATCGTCATGAGATCCCTCCAAATAAGGTGAAGACCGTGGCAATGCCGACACCGATCGCGGCAGCAGTAAAGATGGCCTCTGTTCCCCGAGCTGTGCCACTAATGAGATGGCCTGCCAAGATATCTCGAAAGGAATTGGTGATTGCTACACCAGGAACTAAGGGCATGACGGCACCGATAATCAAATTATCGACGTTTTCTGCGATATGAAGAGAGACCGCTAAGACAGACAAAGTACCGATCAGTAAGGAGGCACAAAACATATCCAAAAAGCGAATGTCGATCAGTTTCTTGACCCAATACGCACACAAAAAGCCAAGGCAGCCAATGACGAAGGTCGCTAGAAAGTCAAACCAAGCACCGCCAAAAATAATCATTAAGGTACTGCTGACCACGCCAGCACTAAGAACCTGTAGCCAGTAAGGAAAACTTGGTGTTGTCTGATTGACCTTTTTTAATGCCTCATGCAGTTCCGCTAAGGAAAGTTTATTTTCCGCATAGGCGCGAGAGAGCCCATTGACGGCAACGATTTTTTCGAGATTGATGACTCGATCATGAACATTTTCTACTTGTGCATAGTGGCTACTGCGTAAGCCCATAAAAAGTCCAGTTGCTGTTACATAACTAATACTACCTTGCTCTCCAGCGTTTGCCGCAATTCGATTCATCGTATCTTCCACGCGATACACTTCCGAGCCGTTTTCCATCATGATTTTCCCTGCTAATAAGCAGGTCTCCAATAATAGCTCTTTTGATTCAGCCATTTCCAAACCCCTTTTTCAATCGAATTTGCGTGCTACACTCTTAGTGTACAATTTCAGCGAGTTTTCAACAAGAAAGAAAAGTAGATTTGAAAAATAACTAGAACGCCATCCGTTGGATTTTTTGTGATAAATGAAAAAAGCAGAACATTTCCTATTACTAAACATTCGTTTTTAGTGAACAAAGTGAATAGAAATAAGATAACGGAAGGAGTGTTTTATTTTTAAAAAATGAATATCTCGGTTACAATTAAATAAATATAAAAAGGGGGATTTATTGATGCGAAGGAAGGTCTATACAAGAGAACACATTTTGAAGGCCGCTTATGAACTGATCAATAGAGAAGGTTTTGGCAACTTTACGGCCCGGAATATCGCTAAGCACATGGGAATTTCTACTCAACCAATTTATCTTGAGTTCGAAAATATGCAGGACTTAAAAAATACCTTGGTGGAGGCTGTTTTCAAAGATTTATCGGAAAATGTTTTTCCAGTCGTTCGAACAGGAGACAAACTTGTTGATTTAGGCCTGAATTATATACGCTTCGCGCAAGAGCAGCACAATCTCTACATCGCCCTTTTTATCGACGACTACGGCGGTGGGAAATTGATGCATGATTTTTCATCCACCTATTTCAAATCCTTGATCAAATCAGAAGAAAAATATGCAGATCTATCCGAAGATGCGATAAATGCACTACATAATGGCGCATGGATCGTTGTGACTGGTTTGGCTTCCTTAATGTCGGCGGGTATCATCACACCCACCGATGATCAGATCATCAAAATCATCAACGAGACGATCGCAGGCGTAATCGAAAAGAAAGAAAACTATATTTTCGATTAAAGAACAAAAAATCTGTATCCATTTCCATTTTGGATGCAGATTTTTCTTGACATTTTTTGTAAAACTAGCGAAAATAACTGTTATGGAGAGTTGGCAGAGTGGTAATGCAGCGGACTCGAAATCCGCCGACCCGGTTCATCCCGGCGCGCAGGTTCAAATCCTGTACTCTCCTTATACCAACGCTTTGGAGCGTTTAGCCTATCTTTCGAGATAGGCTTTTTTGTTTGTTGTGGGCAGAAGAATATAAATGACTGCCGAGGTTGATCGATAACCATCTGAAAAGCGATTAACCTACACTCGGTCTAGAAAACAGCATAATTGTTCCGTCAACTTGCCGATATCTTTTTTGCTTGTGGTCCTGCAACAAACGAAAAGAATCAATCGGGCAAACGTGCTAAGGCGTATTCAATTTGTTCAGAAGTAAAGCCTTCAAAGGAAAGTTGGCTCGCCACACGCTCATCCGATAAGGATAAATTTTGCGAGTAGCGAATCGCTTTTTTCAATGCTTGCTCGTTCCAATCGGCATCCACGGTGGCTACGGCAAAGTCTGCTGCGCTCTCAGAAAAATCTTCATAGAGTAGTTGGCGTTTTAAGCTCGACTGAGAAAACGCATTGCTGGATAAGTATCTTTCTGCACGATTCAGTGCATTTCTTTCTTCACGAGAAAGTTCAGGTGTATGTTGCTCGTTGTTCGCGGGTTCTTCTTGTTGTGCGCTACTTGCTTCGTTGTTGCCAGCTTTTTGTTCTCCTTGTGGTTGTTCCATGGAAGCAGCGGCATCGCCAAAGGATTCGCTTTGCCTTGATTCGTTACGTAAAGAAAGGCTTAATTGCGCAGTGATGCTATCGAAAGATGTCACATCTTGGTAGAAGGACAAGCCACCATAAGAAAACAAGGCAATAAAAGCGGAAGCGACAATGATCAAAACGTTTCGATCTCGTTTTGCATTTTGTTTTACTAGCCCAATATAAAATAAGACAATGCCAAAAACGAAACAGAACAATCCAATGAAAAACAAAATGGCGAAAAACGTAGCCATAAAAATTCCTCCTAAATAAAAGTCTCCTGAAAAGACAATAGTACTATGTTCTGTACCAGAAAACAGATTTGTCTTTTCATGAATAGAGGAAAAGGATGATTTGACAAATGTAACGTGTATGCTATTAATGGATCATTCATAAGTATTAAAGGAATGACGCTCAAGAATGACTAGTGAAATAGATGGTAAACTTAATAAAAGCACAGTTGTATCAGCAGGAGGCAAGAAGATGGATTTTGAAGAAAAAGATTATTTTATGCGTTATACAAAAGTTGCGGCACAGGGATTGAGTAAGTTTATTACGCAAGGATCTGTTGATGAAATCTTACAGCTAGATGAACAGCAAAGTGGACAGAAGCAAGAAGTGGATGCTGCAAAAGACAAAAGCGAGCCAAAAAACAAGAAAGCACCTAGCTAATTATTTCCTTAGCGAGGTGCTTTCAGTACGAATCGGTATCCTTCATTTGGATAAACTCCTTATGCAGTTTTTTTCAATTCTTGTACAGCTTGCTCGATCGTAATTCCAGTCGCAAAATGATTCGCATCTTTTTTATCGAAAACGATAAATAAATTCAATTTGGTATCCAGAGTTACACGATATTGTAGATCTGTGTTATAGAATGTCATAGTCATTCTCCTTTCTTAAAACTTGTCATTGAAAGGCAACGGTTAGTTGATAACGAAATTCCATAGTTAGAATAACACTTTTTTTCACAATAGTCCAATAAAACTATCAAACGAACAAATCTGACTGATTATTTTCAGGAAATCAATGCTGAAAATGGAAGCAAAAGAAGTTTGCTGGAGTCAGTAAATTCGGGAAAAGTATCTTTGTATATTTTCAGAAAAATAGAATTCATAAAAAATTTCTTAAGAATTTTGAGGATAGCTATTTTCTTAGATAACAAATTTGTAAGATTGAGAGTATGAGATGATTGGAAACCTTGATATCATAAGGTTTATCTTCAAATTATGTTTTGTGCAAAAATATATTGATTGTATTTTTTTGAAAAAGAGATCGTATCTCTTGAATTCTATGGTATGATTTACTTTAGAAAATGAAAATGGATTATGAAAACGGATGTGAAAATATGTGCGGAATTGTCGGCTTTGTCAATTCAAAAGACCAAAAAGAAATCATTATTGAACGCATGATGGACCGGATCGTTCATCGCGGACCAAACAGTTCAGGGAAATTTACCGACGACCGAGTGGCATTAGGGTTTCGTCGTTTATCGATCATCGACTTAGAAGGTGGCTCACAACCAATTTTTAATGAGGATCGAACAAAAGTAATCATTTTTAATGGTGAAATTTACAACTTTCAAGTATTGCGTGAGGAATTGATCCAAGCAGGTCATGTCTTTTCTACCCATGCGGATACCGAAGTAGTCTTACATGGCTATGAAGAGTGGGGGATTGATGTTTTGCAACGCCTGCGGGGAATGTTTGCTTTTGCCATCTGGGATACTCAAAAACAAGAGCTTTTCGGCGCGCGGGATCACTTTGGCATCAAACCGTATTACTATGCACAAATGAACGGCAGTTTCATGTTTGGCTCTGAAATCAAAAGCTTTTTGCCTCATCCAGATTTCAAGAAAGAATTAAACCAGGAGGCGTTGAAACCTTATTTGACGTTCCAATACTCGCCTTTGAACGGAGAAACCTTCTTTAAAGGCGTTCATCGTTTGCAAGAAGGGCATTATTATCTGTTTAATGAACAGGGATTGACGATCAAGCAGTACTGGGATGCAGATTTTTCAGTGAAAGAAAATCATTCAAGAGAAGAATGGGTCGATAAAATCGATCAAGCAGTCCAAGAATCAATTGCCGCTCATCAAATCAGTGATGTTGAAGTCGGCTCATTTTTATCCAGTGGTGTCGATTCAAGTTACGTGGCCTCGGTCTTGCGCCCAGATCACTCATTTTCAATTGGGTTTGATGACAAAACCTACAACGAAGCGATCGAAGCCCGCAAATTGACGGAAAAGCTCGGCTTGAACAACACAGCAGCGGTCATCGATGGTGAAATGTCCTTTGAGGCATTTCCGCTGATTCAGTATCACTTGGACGAACCGGATTCTAACCCAAGCTGTGTCCCTTTGTACTTTTTAGCCAACCTAGCAGCACAGCAAGTGCGGGTCGTTCAATCTGGGGAAGGGGCAGATGAATTATTTGCCGGTTATGCTGCCTATGGCTTCCACACAAACTCTAAAGCGGTTCGCGTTTTTGCCCAAGGCTTGAAAAAACTGCCGCAAAACATCCGCTTTCGTTTAGGGCGTCAAATCGGCAAAATGAAAAACTTCCATGGTCGAATTCATCTTTATGAAGCAACGGCACCTGCCCAAGACTTCTTTATCGGGCAAGCCCTGGTCTTTGAAGAAGAGGAAGCACTACAGCTTTTAAAACCAACGTATCAAAAAGGACCATCTGTTGCTGAAATCGTTGCGCCTCATTATGAGAAAGTCAATGGTCTCAAAGACGAGGTCAACAAGATGCAATATTTGGATCTTCATCAATGGATGCCGAAGGATATTTTGTTAAAAGCAGACAAAATGTCCATGGCGAGTTCTTTAGAATTACGGGTTCCGTTACTGGATATCGAGATGCAAAAATTGGCGCAAACGATCCCGACGAAATATTTGATCAATCAAAACAATACGAAAGATGTGTTTCGACAAGCGTCAAACCGTCATTTGCCAAAAGAATGGGCAAACCGTGAAAAGCTAGGCTTTCCTGTACCAATCAAGGCATGGCTGAAAGAAGGAACAGGGTATGAAGCAGTTAAAGCCCTTTTTGAGTCAGACTTTGCAGCAACCTTCTTTGATCAAACAGCGATTTTGCAAATGCTAGAAGACCATCGCCAAGGAAAACCGAATCTTCAGCGAAAAATCTGGACGATCTTTACGTTCTTGACCTGGTACAAAGTATTCTTTATTGATGAATCGATTCCCGAAGCCAAAGAAATCGTTTATGAAACACTTTGATTTGAATATGGAAGCAAAAAAAAGCTGATGCGGACAATCCCGCATCGGCTTTTTTTATAGACCTAAATATTTTTCCAAGTAATCGACCATGCCATCTTCCGCATTGGTTTTGTCAGTAACATCATTGGCGATCGATTTTAATTGTTGCGTGCCATTTGCCATAGCAACGCCCCACCCCGCATAATCCAGCATCTCCAAATCATTGTGTTCATCACCAAAAGCGATGATATCTTGCCGATCCAAAGACAAAGAATCCGCGATCACCGAAAGACCAAGTGCTTTATGGACCCCTTTTGGTACGATCTCTAAGATGGCTTGAGGCCCGCCCCACGTGCGAACATCGACTGCATCGTCAAATTGATCCTTGATACGTAAAGAAACAGATTCTGCTAATTCATTTTCGGTTTTCACCAGTAATGAAGTGGGATCCGTTTTTAAATTTGCTAATAGATTTTTTTCGGAAGCATTACCCGAAAAGAAAAAGTGTTGATCAAATCCGCTTAGGTCATCGATGAAAAAGGTTTCACGATTTTCTGCTGCCACAAACGTCAGGCCCAGCTGCTCTTTTTGTGCCATGAGCTCAAACGCAATTTCTCGAGAGATCGAGTGCTCCATTTCGTTTGCCCAGACTTGTCGAGGTTTATGGACCAACCCACCGTTAAAATTGACCATTGGTGTTGTGAGCGCCAATTCTTTATAGAATTGATCACTCATACGAAAAGGTCTTCCTGTAGCGATGGTAACAAAGTGTCCCGCTTTGGTGGCGCGAACCAGTACCTCACGTGTGCGAGGGGAAAGTTGGGATTCAGTATTTAAGGTTGTGCCATCTAAATCAATGGCGATGATTTTTGGTTTCAAAAGACTCGCTCCATTCTCTTATGGTAGTGGCTTAAGTGTAACATATTTCTGTCATTTCACAATACAAGTAAGTTTTCATAATAGTTACAAAGTAAAACACGAACATTAAACGTTTTTGGTTCGTTTTATTCGGAAAAAGGTTTGAAAAGCGAAAATTATTCCCTTATAATTTGTAATTGTTCGATGAAAAGCGCAATTATTCATTTTTTCTTTTCATAGAAACGATTAAAGTTCAGGAGTGAAACATAACATGGAAAAGTTTTTCAAATTAAAGGAGAATAAAACGACGGTTTCCACAGAAGTGATGGCTGGGGTCACCACCTTCTTCGCGATGAGTTATATTTTGTTTGTGAATCCGACGATTTTATCTGCTGCAGGCATGCCGTTTCAAGCTGTTTTCTTAGCAACAATCATCGCTTCAGTGATTGGTACCCTGATCATGGGCTTATTTGCAAATGTGCCTTACGCGCAAGCGCCTGGAATGGGACTTAATGCATTCTTCACCTTTACCGTTGTTTTTGGTTTGGGGTATACGTGGCAGCAAGCATTAGCGATGGTTTTCATCTGCGGCCTGATCAACATTTTTATCACGGTGACTCGAATCAGAAAAATGATCATTCATGCGATTCCAGAAAGCATGCAGCATGCAATCGGCGGCGGGATCGGGATCTTTGTGGCTTATGTAGGGATCAAAAATGCCAACTTGCTAAACTTCAGTGCAGACACTGCCGCAGTGACGGGTTCAGTTGTCGACGGTGAGACGATCGTGAGTGCTAATTTTAATGGGGGGATCGTCCCAGCTTTGGCGAATTTCAATAATGCACCTGTTTTGTTAGCAGTGATTGGTTTAGTAGTGACTACTTTATTAGTGGTGAAAAATGTTCGTGGGGCAATTATTTTTGGTATTTTAGGAACGACGATCATTGGTATTTTGATGGGTGTGGTGGATTTAAGTGCCATTGATTGGCACGGGAATTCATTAGGAAGTTCCATCAGCGAACTAGGCATCACCTTTGGGGCTGCGTTTGGCTCTGAAGGAATGGGCTCATTATTCAGTGATTCTGCCAAAATCCCTCAAGTAATCATGACGATTTTAGCGTTTAGTTTATCAGATGTCTTTGATACGATCGGTACCTTTATTGGGACCGGACGTCGTACTGGGATCTTTTCGAAAAAAGATGAAGAAGCGGTTGAAAACAGTAATGGGTTGAATACGAAGATGGATAAGGCTCTTTTTGCAGATGCCGTAGCCACTTCTGTAGGGGCCATCGTAGGGACCTCAAATACAACGACTTATGTGGAATCAGCAGCTGGCATCGGTGCTGGTGGACGCACGGGCTTGACTTCCGTTGTGGTGGCAGCACTCTTTGCGATCAGCAGTATCTTTTCTCCACTGATCTCAATCGTTCCCGCACAAGCGACAGCACCGGCGTTGATCTTGGTTGGGGTAATGATGATGGCTTCTTTTGCGGACATCAAGTGGACTGATCTAGAAGAAGCAGTTCCAGCCTTCTTCGCGTCCATTTTTATGGGCTTGTCTTACAGTATTTCAAATGGGATCGCTGTTGGTTTCATTTTCTATGCATTAGTGAAAGTAGTGAAAGGAAAAGCCAACGAAGTGTCTCCGATCATCTGGGTCGTCAATGCGTTGTTTATCCTGAACTTTGTCATTTTGGCTTTGATCAGTTAAGTTTAATGATGAAAATCTTTCTGTATTTTAAATGCAGAAAGATTTTTTATTTGATTATTACTCACGATACGGTATAGTATTTGTGAAAGAAGGTTTGTAAATGAAGATTGATTGGAAACGAAATCTACTGATTTCATGGGTAGGTTGTTTTTTTACGGGTGCCAGTTTTAGTCTTGTCATGCCATTCATTCCCTTATATATAGAAGAGTTAGGCGCTCCAGAGAGTCAAATTGAGTTGTTTTCTGGATTAGCAATCTCAGTAACGGCGTTTGCGGCGGCTATCATTGCTCCAGTTTGGGGAAATCTAGCAGACCAAAAAGGTCGTCGTTTAATGATGATTCGCGCGGCTGCGGGGATGACAGTGACGATGGGTTCTTTGGCTTTTGTACCGAATGTCTATTGGTTATTGATCATGCGTTTCTTTACCGGAATTTTATCGGGGTATATTCCAAATGCGACTGCGTTGATCGCTTCGCAGGCGCCTCGAGAAAAAAGCGGTTGGGCGCTTGGGACATTGGCTACAGGAGCCATCGCAGGGAATTTGATTGGTCCTTCCATGGGTGGGGCGTTGGCGCAATGGTTCGGCATGAAAAATGTTTTTATCATTACCGGTGTCGTGCTGCTAATTACGCTCTTGCTCACGATTTTTCTCGTTCAAGAAGATTTTGAGCCGGTTGAAAAGGGCGATCTGCTGTCCATCAAAGAAATTTTTGGTCAAATCAAAAATATGCAGTTGCTTGTTGGCTTGTTTATTACGTCACTGATTTTACAGCTAGGTGTAACCAGCATCAGCCCAATCCTCACATTGTATATTCGTGATTTAAGCGGGGATACGGGCAATATTTTGTTCGTCAGCGGATTGATCGTCTCTGTTGCCGGTGTTTCAGCGATTATCTCCTCGCCGTTTTTAGGCAAAATCGGTGATCGTTATGGCAATCACAAAGTACTATTGGGGGGCTTAGTGCTATCATTTTTCTGTTTCATTCCGATGGGCTTTGTTTCTACTCCGTTTCAATTAGGCGTGTTACGCTTCTTGCTTGGTTTTTCTACCGGTGCCTTGATGCCGTCCATCAATACACTGATCAGCAAGATCACCCCGATGGAAGGGGTCAGCCGCATCTACAGCTACAACCAAATGTTTTCTAACTTTGGGCAAGTGTTAGGTCCGATGGTCGGTTCAACGGTGGCAGCTGGTTTTGGTTATCCCGCTGTCTTTTGGGTAACTAGTGGGTTTGTACTGATCAATATTTTTATCTCAGGATTTAATTTCCGTAAAAGCTTACGTAAAACGGACATCAGTGAATAGTTGAAAAGAAAAAAAAACCAGTTACAATAAAGGTAACTGGTTTTTTTTTAATGGCTTGTCTTTTCAGGCGCTGGTGCGATAATACCAACAAGAATGATCACCACACCTGTGACCAAAGAGATGATTGAAGTTAATTGAAAATCATAAGTTGCTCCAGCAAGTGAGCTGCCTAGATAGCCAACGACTTGACCTAATACAAAAGTCCAAAATAAAGTGACTAGGTAACGCATGACGACACCTCTTTTCTGCGTATCTTCCATTTCGACTTTAGTTTATCACAAAAATATTTATTGTAAAGATTTTCACTTTTTCATTTTGTTTTTCAAATCTATTTACTAGCAGAAAGAAAGAGAATTTTCATTTTTGGAGGGATTTCAATGTATTCACAGCTCACCACCTTAAGCGCCTATTCGTTGCTGCAAAGTACGATCAAAATTCCTCACTATATAGAGCAAGCCAAAAAGATGGGCTATCAGACATTGGGGCTGACCGATCATAATGTTCTCTATGGCGCGGTCGAGTTTTATCAACAATGCCTAGCACAGGGCATCAAGCCGATTTTTGGCGCTTTGTTCGACTGTACCTTCGGAGAGGGATCAATGTCCTTTCCATTGTACGTATTTGCCAAAAACCTCAAGGGCTATCAAACCTTGATGCGTTTATCAAGTGAAAAAATGATCACCGAGCAGTTGAATTTAGCTGCTTGTGATTCTTTGCAGGATCTCTTTGGTTTGCTGCCTGAAGGCGAGGGGTTTCTGCCTTCTCAGCACGATGATCTAGAAGCCAATCAAGAAGCACTGCGAGCAATCAGCCATAAATTTGATTCTGAGAGCTTGTTTTTAGGGATTACTAGCAAAGGGCTAGATCCAGAAACGATCGCTTGGTTTAACGAGCAAAACATTGCACCATGTGCGTATCAACCCATCGCGGCTTTAGCACAAGAAGAAGCCTTTGCAGTCAAAGTGATGACCCATATCAAAGATGGTTCGCAAATTGAAGACTTTCGTCAGGCAAAAGAGCAAGCGACTACGCAGCTTTTTTTACAACCGGCAGACCAATTGACTGCGTCATTTGGCGAAGCGTCGCAGGCATTGATGAATAATCAGCGGATTGCAGCTGAATGCGCCGTCGAGCTGCCGCTGCATCAGCGGCTGTTGCCTCATTACCCGCTACCAGCCGAAGAAAGTGCTGCGGACTATTTGCGGAAAATTTGTTTTGAGCGTCTGCCTCAGCGTGTTGCCCACGTTACATCGGCGTACGAACAGCGTTTGGATTATGAGTTGTCCGTTATCCATAAGATGGGCTTTGATGACTATTTCTTGATTATTTGGGACGTCATGGACTTTGCCCACCAACAAGAGATCGTTACCGGCGCTGGACGGGGATCGGCTGCTGGAGCACTGGTGGCATATATTTTATCGATCACCGACGTAGATCCAATCAAATACGATCTTTTGTTTGAACGATTCTTGAATCCAGAACGTTACACGATGCCTGATATTGATTTAGATATTCCTGACAATCGCAGAGACGAGATTTTACAGTATGTGCGCCAAAAATATGGGCAAGAATATATGGCACAGATTGCCACGTTTGGTACCATGGCGGCCAAAATGGTTTTGCGAGATGTTTCTCGGGTCTTTGGTCTCTCGCAAAGTGAAGCTAATCGCTGGTCAAAAGCCATCCCCAATGCCTTGAAAATGACCTTAGATCTTGCTTATGAACAATCCAATCAGCTGCGAGAGCTGGTTTCGTTCAATGAGCGGAATCAAGTAATGTTTCAAGTCGCCAAAATCTTAGAAGGACTGCCCCGTCACGTATCGACCCATGCCGCCGGTGTGGTGATCAGTGACAAGAATCTGCTTGATTTGGTGCCTTTGCAAGAAGGCAGCGATGGGATTTGGCTGACCCAGTTTACCATGAATGACGTGGAAGCCATTGGCCTATTGAAGATGGATTTTTTAGGTTTGAGAAACTTGTCGATCATTGATAATACCTTGAAAGGTATCAAACGAATCAGCCAACAAATCGTAACCCAAAAAGAGATTCCTCTTGATGATCCAGCAACATTGCGTTTGTTTCAAAAAGGGGAGACGGCAGGGATCTTCCAATTTGAATCAGCGGGAATACGCAATGTCTTGCGCAAGCTAGGGCCAGAAAGTATCGAAGACATTGCTGCAGTCAATGCCTTGTATCGCCCGGGACCGATGCAAAATATTGATACTTTTATCAAGCGGAAAAAAGGACAAGAGCGGGTCTCTTATCCGGATGACAGCTTGATTCCAATCTTGCAAAACACTTACGGAATCATTGTTTATCAAGAACAGATCATGCAAGTAGCTTCCAAAATGGCTGGTTTTAGCCTAGGACAGGCAGATATTTTGCGGCGAGCAATCAGTAAAAAGAAAAAAGACGTGTTGGATGAAGAACGTCGCCATTTTGTGCAAGGTGCGTTGGCCAATCATTATGACGAGAAGACCGCCAATTTGGTCTATGACTATATTGAGCGCTTCGCCAACTATGGGTTTAACCGTTCCCATGCGTTTGCCTATTCCTTTATCGGCTTTCAAATGGCGTACTTGAAAGTGCACTATCCGGCACCTTTTTTTGCTTCGATCTTGCACTCGGTACGCAATACTGCAAGCAAAATGAAAGAATACTTAAATGAAGCCGCACGTTATGGCGTAGAAGTATTGCCACCATCGATCAATACCAGTGGGTTTAGTTTTCAACTGCAAAATGAGAAACAAATCCGCTTTGGGTTCAGCAGTATCAAAGGGATTCGGCGCGACATGATCCAAGACATTTTGACAGAACGAAAAGAGCATGGCAATTTCACGTCCATGGATCAATTTTTACTTCGCTTGAATCAGCGGAACAGCAAGTGGTTAAAGTTGGACTATTTATTGCCGCTTTTGAGCATCGGTGTATTCGATGTGATTGCGCCTAATCGAAAACAAGCATTGATCCAACTAGAAGGGAAAATCCAAAATATTACTTATAGTGGCGGCAGTTTGGATCTCTTAGAAACCATGGCTTTAAAAGAAGAAGCCGTTGCCGATTACAAACTGGAAGAGAAACTGGCTTTGGAAGAAGAATACTTAGGTGTTTATTTGTCTGGCCATCCCGTAGAACAGTTTCAAAAATTGCATCAATTAAAACAAATCACCGATATTGCCGATCTGGTTCCGAATGAACGGGTCCGCATCCTTTTGTATGTCCGCAAGATTCGGGAGATACGTACAAAAAAAGGCGAACAGATGGCATTTGTTGAAGGAACGGATGCTAGCAAAGAAGTTTCAGTAACGATTTTTCCCATCGTTTATCGACAAGTGCGTTCCTTGATCGAAGAAAATGCTGTTCTCTATATTGAAGGAAAGGTCGAGGTAAGTCGTTACAATGGTGAAATCCAACTCATTGCTGATAAAATAGACTTAGCAGAAAACGTTCAAAATAAAATTGCGCCACAAACTTGCTACTTAAAGATTTCTGCTGAAGCCGAAACGTCGCACCTGCAAGCATTGTCGAAGGAAATGAAGCAGCATCAAGGAAATATTCCAGTGGTGATGTTTTATGAAAGTAGTGGCAAAAAAGTGTTATTAGCAGAAGAAAACTGGGTAACGGATGAGCCGAACTTTGTCACACAACTGAAGGCATTATTAGGAAATGGAAATGTAATTTTCAAGTAATTTTCCGAAAACGATAATTCAACTTACACTTTTTTCAACTTTTTCCCACTATTTCAAGACATTTTCATGGAATAATGGTAGAATATGTCTCGTGGTTATTACTTGAAAACTAGCAAACAGGGGCTTCCCTAAACAAAATCTTTTGATGAGGTGAAAGAATAATGAAACGCATTGGAATTCTAACCAGTGGCGGCGATGCACCAGGAATGAACGCAGCGATTCGCGCAGTTGTCAGAAAGGGTATTTTTGACGGACTTGAAGTATACGGAATCAACTATGGCTATGCCGGACTAGTCGCAGGCGACATTCGTCGCTTAGATGTTGCTGATGTTGGTGACAAAATTCAACGTGGTGGAACATTCTTATATTCAGCACGTTATCCAGAATTTGCGACACAAGAAGGGCAATTAAAAGGAATCGAGCAATTAAAGAAATTTGGCATCGAAGGGCTAGTCGTGATTGGTGGAGATGGATCTTATCATGGTGCGATGGCACTTACTCGCCACGGTTTCCCAGCAATCGGGATTCCAGGAACGATCGATAACGACATTCCAGGAACAGATTTCACGATTGGTTTTGATACAGCAATCAATACTGTCTTAGAATCGATTGACCGTATCCGTGATACAGCGACATCACATGTCCGCACATTTGTGATCGAAGTAATGGGACGTGGTGCTGGCGATATCGCTTTATGGTCAGGTGTGGCCGGTGGTGCAGATGAAATCATCATCCCAGAACATGATTTTGACATGCAAGTTGTTGCTGATCGTATCCGTGAAGGACGCGACCGCGGGAAAAAACATTGCTTGATCGTTTTAGCCGAAGGCGTGATGGGCGGAAATGATTTTGCTGACAAACTTTCTGAATACGGCGATTTCCATACACGTGTATCAATTCTAGGACACGTTGTCCGTGGTGGTTCACCAAGCGCTCGTGACCGTGTGTTAGCAAGTAAATTTGGTTCATATGCCGTTGAATTATTGCAACAAGGCAAAGGCGGTCTATGTATCGGTATCGAAAACAATGAAATGATTGCTTCTGATATTATCGAAACCCTTGAAAACAATCGTCACAAGCCAGATCTTAGCTTGTATAACTTGAACAAAGAAATCTCATTCTAAAGAGATTTTTTAGAGCAACGCAACAGTAATTTTGTAAAAAAAGCTTATTAGCTATTTTAAATAAATGAATAGGAGCGTTTAGTAATGAAAAAAACAAAGATCGTAAGTACATTAGGACCAGCAAGTAACAGTGTGGAAATTATTTCTCAACTGATTGAAGCCGGTGCGAATGTCTTCCGCTTTAACTTCTCTCATGGAGATCATGAAGAACAATTAGCGCGTATGACAATGGTTCGTGAAGCCGTGAAGAAAACTGGTAAAGATGTCGGTATCCTTTTAGATACAAAAGGTGCTGAAATCCGTACAACTGTACAAAATACGACAGAAGCTGACTTTGGTCGTGCTGGATACATCCAATTTAACGTTGGCGATGAAACACGCATTTCAATGGATCCAGAACACAAAGGAACAAAAGAAAAAATTGCTGTAACTTATCCTGGTTTATTTGAAGATGTTCATGTGGGCGGACACATCTTGTTTGATGATGGTTTGATCGACATGGAAATCAAAGAAAAAGACGAAGCAACCCGCGAATTAGTGGTTGTTGTTAAAAATGCTGGAATGTTAGGATCACGTAAAGGGGTCAACGCTCCTGGCGTATCAATCAGCTTACCTGGTATTACTGAAAAAGATGCAGAAGATATCCGTTTTGGTCTTGATAACGATATCGACTTCATTGCCGCTTCATTTGTACGTAAAGCGCAAGACGTTTTAGAAATTCGTGAAATTTTAGAAGAAAAAGACATGACTCATGTGCAAATCTTCTCTAAAATCGAATCACAAGAGGGTATCGATAATATCGATGAAATCATCAAAGTTTCTGATGGTATCATGGTTGCCCGTGGGGACATGGGTGTTGAGATCCCTGCTGAAGAAGTACCAATGGTTCAAAAGAGCATCATTAAAAAATGTAACGCTGCTGGTAAATCAGTTATCACAGCAACACAAATGTTAGAGTCAATGCAACAAAACCCACGTCCAACCCGTGCAGAAGCTTCTGACGTTGCCAATGCTGTCTTTGATGGTACCGATGCAACAATGCTTTCTGGTGAATCAGCAAACGGTGACTACCCTGTTGAGGCAGTAGCAACAATGGCACGGATCGACGTTGAAGCTGAAAAAGCTTTATCAGAAAACAGCACATTCCAAATCAACCAATTCGATAAAACAGATGTAACAGAAACAATCGGTTTATCTGTTGCTCGTGCGGCGAAAAACCTAGGGGTTAAAACAATCGTTGCAGCGACTGAATCTGGCTACACTGCAAAAATGATCTCTAAATATCGTCCAGATGCTGACATTTTAGCTGTTACATTTGATGAACGTACAAAACGTGGCTTGATGCTTAACTGGGGTGTCTACCCAACCGTTGCTGAAAAACCATCAACAACTGATGAAATGTTTGAATTAGCAGCAAAACAAGCAGTTGATTTAGGTTTTGCTAAAGAAGGCGATCTAATCTTGATCACAGCCGGTGTTCCTGTTGGTGAACGCGGAACAACCAACGTCATGAAGATCCAATTGATCGGTTCAAAATTGCTTGAAGCGCAAGGGATTGGTGAAAAATCAGTTGTTGCCAATGCCGTGATCGCTCACAGTGCCGAAGAAGCAATTGCGAAAGCAAAAGATGGCATGATTTTAGTTGTACCAACAACAGATAAAGAATATATGCCAGCAATCGAAAAAGCAGCAGCTTTAGTTGTTGAAGATGGCGGCTTGACTTCTCATGCAGCAGTTGTCGGAATCGCGAAAGATCTACCAGTCATCGTTGGTGCCAAAGACGCAACAACAACCATCAAAGATGGCGAATTGGTTACTCTTGATTCTCGTCGCGGTATCGTTTATCGTGGAGAAACAACAGCGATCTAATGATTTTTAACGATTGATCAAGCAACAGGCAAGTGCACGTTGTGCGCTTCCTGTTGTTTTTTTGAGAGGGTCGAAATCCCTTGAGAAAGGGCATTAAAATGACACGATCAAAAATGAAAAAGGTGTCAAGAAAATTTCATTGACAAAGCCTCAGAAGCCCTGTATAATTGCTTTTGTTGCTTAGGGGTGATAAAAATGAAATGGTCTTTATTGGAATTAAAAAAATACCAAGAGACACCGCTGATGTTTGAAGAAACACTTGACTTAAAGAGTCAACTGATAAAACGCGATGGACAGATCATTGATTTGTCTCCTGTAAAAGTAAAAGGGCTGATGAGTGTTGATAAGCAAGGATACTTGCTGCACTATCAAGTAGAAACGACGATGACATTGCCATCTACTCGTTCTTTGACACCTGTAGCGATTCCTTTTGATTTTTCAGTGGATGAACACTTCATGACACCAGAGCAATTTCAGCGTCGCGATGAAACGATCGTCGAAGAAGAAGTTTTGATCGTTGAAGGTCAAACCATCAGCTTAGATGAATCAGTCGCTGATAACCTATTACTTGCGATTCCTTTGCAAGTCCTGACAGAAGAAGAAAAGCAAGGTTCAGCAATGCCATCTGGCAACGATTGGGCTGTTTTGTCAGAAGAAGACTTTGCAAATCAAAAAGAAGCGCAAGCTCAACAAGTTGATCCTCGTCTTGCAAAATTATCCGAATTATTCACTGAATCAGATGACGATAACGCGTAGGATTGGAATAAATTGCAGCCTCAAGGTTGCGTTCATTAACAAGGAGGTGTAGCAAAATGGCAGTACCAGCTAGAAAAACTTCGAAAGCGAAGAAAGCAAAACGTCGTACACATTACAAATTGACAATCAACGGTTTGAACGAATGTGCAAACTGTGGTGAAATGAAAAAAAGCCACCATGTCTGCTCAAACTGTGGTCATTACGATGGCAAAGACGTAGCAACAAAAGAAGCATAATTCCTTTTTTTCAGAAAGAGGATTCTAAAACCTTAGGCTAACCATGGAGCCTGAGGTTTTTTTGTTTTTTTGACTAATATGGAACTTTTCAGAAATATTTTTGTCCAGCGAAAGAGAATAGTTCAAAAGCAGGTACATTTGCGCTATAATGAAAAAGATAATTGAATCTTAGGAGGATGAAAGATGACAAAACAACAAATCGGCGTTGTCGGTATGGCTGTTATGGGCAAAAACTTAGCGTTGAACATCGAAAGCCGCGGTTATTCAGTTGCCTTATTTAACCGTACTGGTTCAAAGACAGAAGAAGTAGTAAAAGAACATCCAGATAAAAATTTTAAAGCAACCTATACGATAGAAGAATTTGTTCAATCTATTGAAAAACCACGTCGTATTTTATTAATGGTAAAAGCAGGATTTGCGACAGATGCAACGATCCAAGAATTATTGCCTCATCTAGACAAAGGCGATATTTTGATCGATGGCGGAAATACCTTCTTTAAAGATACGGTTCGTCGTAACGAAGAGTTGGCAAACTCAGGAATCAACTTTATCGGTACAGGTGTATCTGGTGGGGAAGAGGGCGCCTTGAAAGGTCCTTCGATCATGCCAGGAGGACAAAAAGAAGCGTATGAATTGGTTGCGCCAATCTTGGAACAAATTTCTGCAAAAGCCGAAGATGGAACACCTTGTGTGACTTATATTGGACCAAACGGTGCAGGCCATTACGTAAAAATGGTTCATAACGGGATCGAATATGGGGACATGCAGCTGATTGCTGAGTCTTATGACTTGATGCAAAACATATTAGGTCTATCTGTTGATGAAATGGCTGATATTTTTGCTGAATGGAACAAAGGCGAATTGGATAGCTACTTAATTGAGATCACAGCGGATATTTTGACTCGCAAAGACGATCAAGGTACAGGCAAACCAATCGTTGATGTGATTTTAGATGCTGCTGGTAATAAAGGAACTGGGAAATGGACAAGCCAAAGTGCCTTAGACCTAGGCGTACCACTACCATTGATCACTGAATCTGTTTTTGCCCGTTATATCTCGGCTTACAAAGAAGAACGGGTCAATGCCAGCAAAGTCTTACCAAAACCAGAAGCAGTTGCTTTTGAAGGAAACAAAGAAGAGTTTATCAATAAGATCCGCGAAGCATTATACTTCAGTAAGATCATGAGCTATGCACAAGGATTCGCGCAATTACGTACAGCATCAAAAGAGTATGATTGGGATCTTCCTTTTGGTGAAATTGCCAAAATTTGGCGTGCAGGCTGTATCATCCGGGCTCAATTTTTACAAAAAATCACGGATGCTTATGACAAGAATGCCGACATTGAAAACTTACTATTAGATGACTACTTCAAAGATATTACGAAACGTTATCAATCTTCTGTACGTGAAGTAGTTGCACTAGCTGTCCAAGCCGGTGTACCTGTGCCGACGTTCTCATCTGCGATCGCGTACTTCGATTCTTATCGTTCTGATCGTTTGCCAGCGAACTTGATCCAAGCACAACGGGATTACTTCGGAGCGCATACGTATGAACGGACAGATAAAGAGGGAATTTTCCATTATTCATGGTATGACGAAGCGTAAGCTTTAAGAGAATCCAAAAGAGAAAGGCCGAAAGTGAGAACTTTCGGTCAATCTCTTTTTTATTTTTTAGATACATGATAAAATAAGACAGATAATGTCTAATTTAAAGGCAGAATAATCAATAAAGGGGCTATCAATAATGAGTAATATTCTAATCATTGAAGATGAAAAGAACTTAGCTCGATTTGTGGAATTAGAATTGAAGCATGAAGGGTATAATACTGAAGTTCATTACAACGGACGGACGGGACTGGATGCGGCGCTGAATAATGAATGGGATGCGATCTTATTGGATCTGATGCTTCCTGAGTTAAATGGGTTAGAAGTTTGCCGCCGCGTGCGTCAATCGAAGAACACCCCGATCATCATGATGACCGCACGAGATTCCGTGATTGATCGAGTATCAGGTTTAGATCATGGTGCCGATGATTATATTGTGAAGCCTTTTGCAATTGAAGAATTGCTGGCACGCTTACGTGCGTTGCTTCGCCGTATCGATATCGAAGGGGACAAAAACGTTGCAAAACAAACCACGATCACATACCGAGACCTAACGATTGAAAAAGAAAATCGTGTCGTTCGTCGCGGAACAGATGTCATTGAACTAACGAAACGCGAATATGAGCTATTGTTGACTTTAATGGAAAACGTTAATGTCGTTTTGGCCAGAGATGTTTTATTAAACAAAGTCTGGGGCTATGAGACAGAAGTTGAAACCAACGTTGTCGATGTTTACATCCGCTACTTACGGAATAAAATTGATGTACCAGGGGAGGAAAGCTATATCCAAACCGTTCGTGGTACAGGTTATGTGATGCGGTCGTGAACCTTAAAAAAAGAATGAAAAAATTAAAAGAACTGAAGGGGCCTTCTTTAACTGTAAAGTGGGCCTTCGCAAGTTCTTTCTTTATATTCGTCGTATTTACGATCTTTGCCGTGATCACCTATAAAACATCGGTGAATTTGATCGTCGCTAAAGAAGAAAACAATGTGGAGCGGACGATGTCAGAGGTTGCTTCTCGTTTAGCCAATTCGGATCAAGAACTAACATTGGTCCGAACGTATCGTAATTTAACCAAAAATGATGCGGGAACGACGAGCATTTATGATCGCACTTCAACAATCGATGGCAACTTAATGAAAATCGACTCCTTTATTTCGGAATTAGGCCAAGCACCATTGAGCCTGTTTGTTTATAATTTGAATGAGGACCTTGTGTTTAAAACCCATGAAAATGATTTAGCACTGATCGACACGCAGCGCAAAGCGCCAACTATCGTAACGCTGGATGGTATCACAGGCTTTCTCTCGATCCAACCCATTTATTCAAAAGGCACCAGAGAGCGGATTGGCTATGCACAAACCTTTTATGAGTTGACTTCTTTTTATGAAATACGCAGCAAACTGCTGCTGACTTTGATTATCTTAGAAGTCGTCTCTCTGATTCTCAGCAGTGTACTCGGGTTCTTTTTATCAGCATATTTCCTTCAGCCGTTAAAGGTACTACGGGATACGATGGAAACTGTTCGGAAAAACCCGCAGTCAACCGTGCATATGCCAGAATTAAATACGAATGATGAACTGTCTGATTTAGCAGATATATTTAATGAGATGTTGGATCGCATGCGCCTGTACATTGAGCAGCAAGAGCGATTCGTTGAAGATGTTTCTCATGAGTTACGGACACCCGTAGCAATCATTGAAGGACACATGAATTTGTTGCAACGTTGGGGGAAAGATGATCCAGAGATCTTGGATGAGTCCCTCGCAGCCAGTATGCAAGAGATCAGTCGAATGAAGACGCTAGTACAGGAAATGTTGGATCTCTCAAGAGCGGAACAAGTGGATGTTCATTATGCAAATGAAACAACTAATGCAAAAGAAGTTGTCTATCAAGTGTTCAATAACTTTAAAATACTGTATCCGGATTTTGTCTTTACATTGGATGATGATTTGTATCATGAGTTGAAGCTGAAAATCTATCGCAATCATTTTGAACAGATCATTATTATTGTCTTGGATAACGCAGTAAAGTATTCCACTGATCGAAAAGAAGTTCATCTATCCATTTCATTGGATCGTCAATCTTTTGAAATTGCCATCCAAGATTTCGGGGAAGGCATCTCCAAAGAAGACCTCGATAAGATCTTCAATCGTTTCTATCGGGTAGATAAAGCTCGTGCTAGAACCAAAGGTGGCAATGGTTTGGGGTTATCTATAGCAAAACAACTATTGGAAAGCTATAAAGGAAAAATCACGGCGGAGAGTGTCATTGGCCAAGGAACAATCTTTCGAATTTATATACCGATTCTTCAAACGGAAGATCGGACGAAAAGAGAACGTTAGGCGAAAAGCTTAAGTTCTCTTTTTTTATCCATTATTGATAGATTTAGCCGTGAAATACTTCTTATAAGCGAACGTTCGAATCGTTTGACAATGAATAATTCGCTTATAAAAATAGTTGCCCAAAAGCCTATTTTTTTAGTTGATTTTTCCTTTAAGAATTGCTATATTATTACTTGTCCTTGTTAAGACATTTGTAACAAACACTGATTGAACTTTTTTGAAATTAGTTGTTGACGAAACATTTTACAAGTGTTATTATAACAAAGTCGAAAAAATATCATCTCTGAAAAACCTAATAAATCAAAAAAAATTTTCAAAAAAGTGTTTGACATATAACGGTTGAGATGGTAAGATGAAAAAGTCGCTGAGGTTAAGAAAGAAGTTAAATAACAACTTCTTGAAAAAAACTTTTAAAAAAGAGTTGACAATCAACTGTCGCTCTGATATGATATAAAAGTTGCTAACACAGCACGGTAGACCTTTGAAAACTGAACAAAGCAAGCAAACGAACCAATGTGTAGGACGTTTCAATTTATTGAAACAAATACATGCAAGCAATAGCTAGCAAAGTTAATTTTTATGAGCTTAATGACCGTATGGTCATTCAAACAAATCATTATGAGAGTTTGATCCTGGCTCAGGACGAACGCTGGCGGCGTGCCTAATACATGCAAGTCGAACGCTTTTTCTTTCACCGGAGCTTGCTCCACCGAAAGAAAAAGAGTGGCGAACGGGTGAGTAACACGTGGGTAACCTGCCCATCAGAAGGGGATAACACTTGGAAACAGGTGCTAATACCGTATAACACTATTTTCCGCATGGAAGAAAGTTGAAAGGCGCTTTTGCGTCACTGATGGATGGACCCGCGGTGCATTAGCTAGTTGGTGAGGTAACGGCTCACCAAGGCAACGATGCATAGCCGACCTGAGAGGGTGATCGGCCACACTGGGACTGAGACACGGCCCAGACTCCTACGGGAGGCAGCAGTAGGGAATCTTCGGCAATGGACGAAAGTCTGACCGAGCAACGCCGCGTGAGTGAAGAAGGTTTTCGGATCGTAAAACTCTGTTGTTAGAGAAGAACAAGGATGAGAGTAAAACGTTCATCCCTTGACGGTATCTAACCAGAAAGCCACGGCTAACTACGTGCCAGCAGCCGCGGTAATACGTAGGTGGCAAGCGTTGTCCGGATTTATTGGGCGTAAAGCGAGCGCAGGCGGTTTCTTAAGTCTGATGTGAAAGCCCCCGGCTCAACCGGGGAGGGTCATTGGAAACTGGGAGACTTGAGTGCAGAAGAGGAGAGTGGAATTCCATGTGTAGCGGTGAAATGCGTAGATATATGGAGGAACACCAGTGGCGAAGGCGGCTCTCTGGTCTGTAACTGACGCTGAGGCTCGAAAGCGTGGGGAGCGAACAGGATTAGATACCCTGGTAGTCCACGCCGTAAACGATGAGTGCTAAGTGTTGGAGGGTTTCCGCCCTTCAGTGCTGCAGCAAACGCATTAAGCACTCCGCCTGGGGAGTACGACCGCAAGGTTGAAACTCAAAGGAATTGACGGGGGCCCGCACAAGCGGTGGAGCATGTGGTTTAATTCGAAGCAACGCGAAGAACCTTACCAGGTCTTGACATCCTTTGACCACTCTAGAGATATAGCTTCCCCTTCGGGGGCAAAGTGACAGGTGGTGCATGGTTGTCGTCAGCTCGTGTCGTGAGATGTTGGGTTAAGTCCCGCAACGAGCGCAACCCTTATTGTTAGTTGCCATCATTTAGTTGGGCACTCTAGCGAGACTGCCGGTGACAAACCGGAGGAAGGTGGGGATGACGTCAAATCATCATGCCCCTTATGACCTGGGCTACACACGTGCTACA
>NZ_JBMHEK010000001.1:1105000-1605000 GCF_050498765.1 Enterococcus sp. DIV1096b
TTTTGTTTTGTTACTATTGAAAGCCTTTTCTTAATCTTGTATAGTTTTTACATGAATAGCTGCAAGGAACAGGAAAGAGGGGGGATCAAATTGAAATGGTATGAGAATAGAATCAAATCAGCGATAGATGGGACAAATCCAATGGTGATCAAAGAATTGTCTGGCAGTTTTGCTGTTTATGGCGATGTCCAATTTCTTCCTGGATATTGTGTATTATTACCTAAAAGAGAGGTGGCTTCTTTAAATGATCTAGATTTAAATGAGCGACAGGTTTTCTTAACTGATATGACTCTTTTAGGAGATGCTATAATACAGGCTTGTTCTCCATTGAGAATCAATTATGAACTATTGGGAAATACCGATAACTTTCTTCATGCACATCTTTTTCCCCGTTATGAATGGGAAACCGACGAAGCGAAAAAAATGCCTGTTTGGTTGTATGACAAATCCCATTGGACTAATCCAGAGTATCACTATTCAGAAAAAAGAGATGGAGAGTTAAGACGAGAGATAGCCTCTTATTTAGAAATTGCCTATCGTTTGTCTAATGAACCTTTCTGAATCTAGTAACCTCTATAAAAGAACCTCCATGAAGCGATCGCTTCATGGAGGTTCTTTCCTTAGATCATTCAATATACTTAAGGATTGCGACTTCTTTTGGTTTCAGAACTGCCAACTGTTTGGTTTCTTTGGTTAGAAGGTCTTCTCCAGGGGCTTTCAGCTTCACTTCTGTTGTCTGCTCGGTATGGTTTAAGAAAAAGACGAGTGTATAGCCAGCACCTTTGCGACAGGTAACGGAGATTTCAGTAGGAGCAGCCAAGAAGTGCTGGGCATGAGTCGTTAATTTGTGATTTTCCAGAATGGTCGCTAAAAATGTAGTTAGTCCTTCAAGAGACAATTCTGTTCCCACGTAATACGCATACCCATCGTCGATCCGGTTCATGGTAATGGCGGGCTTATCGGTCAAATAACCGGAATGGAAGGTTGCCAAAGCTTTCGCACCTTTTAGATGGATGACTTCCTCCCATAGAGAATTGTCGTACCGACGACCTTGGAAGTCAATTTGGTGATGGGTAGCCGCTTTCATTGGGTAAAACTCTTCTACAATGATCCCTAAGGTGTCCCTAAACAGTCCTGGATAGCCCCCAAGATAGACTTGGTCATATTCATTGACGATCCCACTAAAGAAATTGGTCAAGAAGATGCCGCCTTGTCGCACGTAATCATGGATCTTCTTACCGAATGCTTCGGGTGCTGAATAGAGATTTGGGGCGATCACTAAAGGATAGCCGCCTAGGGATTCGGAAGGATGGACAAAGTCTACGCTCAGATTTAACGCCCTAAGTGCGGCATACAGGCTGCGTAACTGATGAATGTATTTTAAGGTTCTTGGTTTGGCATCCAATTCCAGCGCCCACCAATTTTCCCAGTCGAAGACAACTGCGACATCAGCCAAGAAGCGCGTCCCAACGATTTCGGATAGTTGCGAAAATTCGTTGCCTAATTGTGCACATTCACGAAAGATACGGCTTGACTGAGGATCTCCGTGAGGCACCATCGCACTATGAAATTTTTCCGCACCGCCACGAGACTGTCGCCATTGAAAGAACATGATACCATCAGCACCATGAGCTAGCGCTTCATAACTCCAAAGACGCAACTGGTTGGGGGTCTTGGCCCCGTTGATTTGTCGCCAATTAACGGCGCTGGTGGCTTGCTCCATGATCAAGAATGGCTTTTTCTTCAAACTGCGGGTTAAATCGTTAGCAAGAAATTGCGGGTAAGGGATTTTTTCAAAGGGATTCGGGTACGAATTCCAGCTGACCACATCTATTTCAGGTGCCCATTTAAATCCATCTACGTATTTGTGTAAGCCCATAAGATTGGTCATATAAGGAATGTCATGGGAATATTTTGCAATCGCCGCCTTTTCAATTTGATAAAGTTCCAGATTCATGTCGGAAAGAAACCGACGGTAGTCTAATTGCTGTGCAGGATTTTTGAAGGTTGGCATTGCCTCTGGTAAGAAAATTTCCTCCCAGCTGCCATAGGATTGACTCCAAAACTTCGTTGACCAAGCATCATTCAATCCAGCGATGGTCAGATATTTCTCTGCTAACCATGTCTGAAATCTTTTCCGACAATGATCGCAATAACACTCGTGGATGTGACACGTATATTCATTATTGATATGCCACATGACCAGCCCTGGATGATTAGCATAACGGTTTGCGACTGCTTCAGACAAATCGGCGGCATATTGACGATAGATAGGGGAAGTCGGACAGTAGTGCTGGCGCGCACCATGAACCAGTCGATTGCCATGAATGGTCACAGGCAGCATCTCAGGGTGTTTTTGAACAAGCCAAGCGGGAGGAGAAGCTGTTCCATTGGCTAGGTCGATCATGATATTGTTTTCATATAAAAGATCCATCAACCAGTCCAGAAAGTCAAAATCATAGGTGGATTCATCTGGCTGCAGATTGACCCAGCCAAAAATATTGATACTTACATAGTTCACACCTGCTTCTTTCATTAAGCGCATATCTTCAAGAATGACTTCTTTAGACCATTGTTCAGGATTGTAGTCGGCACCATAGTAAAGCTGACGTTGCGTTTTCATCAAATCGCTCCTTTATAGACGTTTCTTTAGTATCAAGATACTTGAATCATATCAAATATTCATCTGTTTGATAGCGGTATCATTTGAAAATCATGAAATGATCCAAAAAAACAAAGATAGTTCAATCTGGTTTCGCAACTAGGGCTATAGTCCGCCAGTTCTTTTGCCTTGCTGTTTTTTTAACAAAAATATACAATTGAAAAAGGCGGTAAATTAAAACATCTAAAATTTATCTCTCTAAGTAGTTGTTTTTTTATTAATAGTTTCTTTATAAAAAAATGCATGTTTATAACCAACAGATCAAAAAAACTATTAAACATTAGCAGAAGATTACTATGAGTCAAAGAAATGAATAATTATGTGTCGAGGAGTCATAAACGAGGAATGACATAAGTTATTCCACAAAAAATGCGAAAAAGGAGAGACACGTCCATGAACCAGCCAATACAGATCTTTTCTGAGATTGCGCCCTTAAAGCGGGTGCTGTTGCATCGTCCAGGAGCAGAATTGGAAAACTTGATGCCGGATTATCTTGATCGCTTGTTGTTCGATGATATTCCTTTTCTAGACCAAGCACAAAAAGAGCATGATTTTTTTGCCGAGACGTTAAGAAACAGAGGGGTGGAAGTCCTTTATTTGGAAGATCTTGCTGCAGAGACATTGTCGACGACCGGTGCCAAAGAAGCTTTTTTAGAAGATTATTTAAATGAGACAACGATCCTTGATGAAGAGATTCGCAACGAAGTGCGCAATTTTTTCCTGTCGATCAAAGATAATCGCTCCTTTATCGATCATACGATGGCGGGCTTGAAAAAAAGTGAGGTAGAAATTCCAAGAGCTAGCAAGTTAACGGCGATCGTTGAAACGGAATATCCTTTTTTGATCGATCCAATGCCAAACTTGTATTTCACGAGAGATCCGTTTGCTACGATTGGTCATAGCGTTTCCTTGAATCGAATGTATTCTGCAACGAGAAGACGAGAAACCCTCTACGGAAAACAAATTTTTACGCACCACCCGATGTTTTCCCGCAATGAGACGAACTTTTTGTATCATCGGGACGAAACGACGCGGATGGAAGGCGGCGATCAGCTGATTTTATCTGATAAAATCGTGGCGATCGGTATCTCTCAACGAACCGAGGTTGCTTCTATCGAAAAAATTGCCGAAACGATTTTTGCTACAGAACCGAGTTTTGAACATATCTTGGCATTTAATATTGGTGAAGAACGAAAATTTATGCACTTAGATACGGTCTTTACGATGGTGGATCATGATAAGTTCACGATCCATCCAGAAATCGAGGGAGAACTTTCGCTGTATTCAATCACTAAACACAAGGACGGTGTGCGAGTATATGAGGAAAAAGATACGTTGGAAAACATTCTTTGCCGTTATTTAGATTTGCCTGAAGTACACTTGATTCGCTGTGGTGGTGACGACTTAGCGGCAGCAGCCAGAGAACAATGGAATGATGGTTCCAATACATTGGCGATCGCCCCAGGGGAAGTCGTGGTCTATGACCGCAATACCATCACCAACGGGTTGTTAAAAGAGGCAGGCGTCAAGTTGAATGAGATCTCAGGAAGTGAATTGGTTCGCGGACGTGGAGGTCCACGCTGTATGAGTATGCCATTTATTCGTGAGTAGGACGAATCTTTGTTATTTTAATTACGGATTTTTGCTTTGAAATTATGAAAGTTAAGAAATAGAAGAGAGAAAAATAAAAGAAAGATTTGAAACGGCATTCTGTTTCTAATCTTTCTTTTTTGTCATCATTTAACCCCCTATAAATTGAAAAGGATTTCTTTTTGTGAAAATGTGTAATTTTTGTGACTTTTATATGTAAAGACTATAAAAAAACGCTAGGAACCTTGTTCTATCGCTAAATTTATGGTACGGTTATATTAGAAAACGGAAATAGGTGAAGGTATTTGCCACTTATTGATTTTTGACACCCTACGATCAGCGAATGCCATATGCTTGATTTGTAGTGGTTTTTTTTGCGGAAAAAAAGGGAAAGCAGGTGAGAAAATGGCAGTAGATGCAATTCGATTATTACAAGAAGCAGAGCAATTTGCTGAAAATAAAAACCAAGAAGCGGAAGCAGAAAAAAAACAATTGGCACAAGAACGCGAAGAACGGTTGAAGGCGTTTAAAAAAGAGTTGGCAGAAAAAGAAGCCCAACAAAAAGAAGCAATCAATCAAAAAATCGCAGCTGAGTTAACACAGTCAAAAGAACCGCTCATGGCTAAAACGAAAGCAGAAGTGGAAACACTACGAACGATCCCTAATGAGTTAAAGGAAGAAGCATTGGCAATAATAATAAATAAGGTTGTGACATAAATGGCAATTGCAAAAATGCAAAAGTTCAGTCTGTTGACCTTTTACGATCAGAAAGAAGCTGTTTTAGAGCAGCTGCAAGACTTTCAGGGCGTAGAACTGCTTTCTTCGGAGAAATACTACGATTCTGAAGAAACGACGGGTGTTTTGACACCGGTTCGCGAGGAACAGTCTGAAGAAGAAATGGAGAACCAGTTTGGTCAAGTCAACTGGAGCTTAAATTTTTTAGAAGAATATGTACCCAAAAAAGGAATGCTGGCACAACTGCGGCAACCAATCAAAAAATATACCCTTCAAGAATTGGCTGAAACAGCCCACACCTATCCCTGGCAAGAATTATGCCAGACCCTTCGTAAACAAGACAAACGTCTTCGCTTGATCGATCAAGAAAAACGCGATGTATTAGCACAAGAAGCAGAGCTGTCGATTTGGAAGTATTTTAAAGAGCGTCCAGCGGTTTTAAAGGAATTAAAAAAATCAGGTGGCTTGCTAGGTTCGATTCCCACTTCTGAAATGGCTGACTTTACGACGAACAGTGAGAAGCTGCCGCTCGTCTATGTGGAAACTGTTTATCAATCACAAACAACCACTTATTTACTGGTCCTTTTCCACAAAGATGTAAAAGAAAAAGTAACTTCACTTCTTAAAAAAGTAGCCTTTGAGCAATACATCTACCCTTATGAGGGCATCCCAGAAGAAGATCTGCAAACGATGAAAGAAAAATCCCAACGTTTAATTGATGAAGAAAAAGAGATCAAAGCCTCTCTTCGTGCAATGACAAACGAGCAAGAAACTTTGCGGATCGTTGCCGAGTATTTAGATGGAGCAATCACCCGCTTAAAAAGCAATAAGATGCTTTTACGTTCTACTCATGCGGTCTCGCTTTCTGGCTGGGTTCCTGTTGATGGAACGGCCGAATTAGAAAAACGCATCAAAAAAGGAACCACGGATAACTATTACCTCGAATACCAAGAAGTGACGGAAAAAGAGATTAGTAATGTGCCGATTTTATTAGAAAACGCACGTTGGATCAAACCTTTTGAAGGACTTGTTCGGATGTACAGCTTGCCGCAATATGACGAGTTAGATCCGACACCATTTATGGCGCCTTTTTATATGGTGGCATTCGGGATGATGGTTGCCGATTTTGGCTATGGTTTGCTTTTGTTTCTGGCGACGTTTCTTGGTAAAAAGCTGTTCCACCTCAGCAAAGGGCTGGAACAAAACTTGACCCTCTTTCAGTTATGCTCGATCCCCACGATTATTTGGGGCTTGATCTATGGCAACTTCTTCGGATTTGAATTCTCATTCCAACTGTTGTCTGCCCAGGATGATGTCAACCAGATCTTAGTCTTATCCGTGATCTTTGGGTACATCCAGATTATGTTTGGTTTGGCGCTGAAATTCTATATTCTATGGAAGAAAAAAGACCAGAAACTGGCTGCGATGTTCCAAGCCGGTTCATGGATCGTCTTTTTGATCAGTGTGGCTTTTGTTGCCGCAGGAATGCTGCTTTTCCCTGACACACCGTTACAAATGATTGGGATCGTAATGATCGCTGCCAGTCTATTAGCAGTGGCCATCGGAGGCAGTTTAGAAGGTAAAACCTTAGCAGGAAAAATCGGTTCTGGATTGTACGGATTGATGGATGTGACCAATTATGTTGGTGACTTGATCAGTTACACCCGTCTGATGGCGTTAGGGGTTGCCGGCGGAAGTATCGCCTCAGCCTTCAACTTGATCATCAGCTACCTGCCGCCAGCAGCCCGGTTTACGGTTGGTATCTTATTATTTGTGGCATTGCATGGCCTAAATATTTTCTTAAGTTACCTTAGTGCGTATGTTCATGGTATCCGTTTGCAGTATTTAGAGTATTTTGGAAAATTCTTTACGGGGGGCGGACGTGCCTTTGACCCCTTCAAATCAAATGAAAACTATGTAGAGATCATCTCAGAAGAGAAGTTACAGGAGGACAATAATGGAAAATTGGATTAGTTTCTTTTACGAAAATGGTGGAATTGTTTTTGCAGCTTTAGGTGTAGCGACCGCAACGATTTGCGGCGGTATCGGATCAACGATTGGTGTTGGGATGACCAGTGAAGCAGCGTCAGGCTTGATCTCAGAGCAGCCAGAGAAATTCGGACAAGCGTTGATCTTAGAGTTGCTGTCTAGTACTCAGGGGTTATACGGGTTCGTAATTTCCTTTATGATCTTTGGTCAAATCAGCGGTTCGCTTTCATTCGATCGCGGATTGTACTTGTTTATTGCTTCATTGCCAATCGCATTAACAGCGATCGTAGCCGGAAAATGGCAAGGACGTGCCGCAAGTGCTGCGATGCAGATTTTAGCCAAAAAACCAGAACATGTGACCAAAGGAATTATCTTGGTAGCGATGATGGAAACGTATTGTATTTTAGGGTTCGTTATTTCCTTCTTGCTTGTCTTGAATTAAGAGGAGGGAAAAGTGAATGCCTGATATTACACGTTTAACTGACAAAATAACCGCTGATGCGGAAAAGAAATACCAGCTGCAAATCAAAGAAGCGAAAAAAGAAAGTGAAAATCAAGAAAACTTGAAGCGAACGCAATTAGAAAAAGAGCTTAGTGAGCGGTTAGCTTTTTATGAAAAAGAAAAACGTGCGGCGATGTATTTGGAAATCTCAGATGTGCATATTCAATCAAGAAACAAGGTCTTGGCAGCAAAGCAGTCGGTCTTAGATGAGCTGTTTACTGAGGCTTTGACCCGTTTAAATACGATGGATCAAGCAGCATTTTATGCGTTTATCGCTAATGGCTTGGCGAATGCAAGGTTAACTGGTGAGGTTGAGTTGCTTTTAGGTGAGAAGACCCGCCATTTAGTGGATGAGGAGCTCCTCGCTAAATTGCAGGCATCTGCCCCAGATGTTCAGCTGAAACTGGTAAATAAAACGATCCCTCGTAAGGGTGGCTTTTTGTTGCGACAAGAAGCGATCGAGTTGAATTTTACTTTTGATGCGCTACTAGAAGCCAACAAAGAAGAGTTAAGCAATACGTTACTGCAATTGATTTTTGAACAGTAAGCAGGTGCAAACAGATGAATGACATCAAATACAATACCTTAAATACGAGAATTCGGACGTATGAATCGCAATTATTCGATCGCAGCCGCTATGAGCGGATGCTCTCGGCTGCTAGCGCAGAAGAAATCTACGGTATGTTGCAAGAAACGGTTTATGGTGACTTCATCAACGAGGATGATCGTGTACACGACTTTGAACATGTGTTGATGGCGGAGTTGAAACGGGTATACGACACGATGTATCAGCTGACACCGGAAAAAGCGATCGTTGATTTCTTTGCTTTGAAATATGACTATCAAAATCTGAAAGTCTTGGTAAAAGCGGCGTACATGCAAGAAGATTTTTCTGAATATCTTGTCCCAATTGGTACCCAGCCGCTTTCCGTCCTTAAGGATCTGGTCAAGACCAGAAAAAGCAATCTTGTTGCCAAAGAGATGGTTGATTGTGTGGAAGAAGTCTTCTCTTATATTGAGAACTACCATGAGGTCCAATCGATCGACATCATCTTTGATAACCACTATTGGGAACAATTGTGGACGATTGGCAAAGAATACGACGACGATCTGCTGCAAAGCTTGATTCGTCGACAAATCGATATTTTCAACATTTCAACAACGTTGCGCAGTTACGCGATGAAACGCAAGCGCGGCTTTATCAGCGCAGTTTTAGCCGATCATGGAAACCTGCCTGCAAAAGAATTGTTAGCTGAGATCACGACTTCCCTTGAGGCATTTGTGGCATATTTGCAAGGGACTCCTTATAAAGAACTGATCAATCACAGCTATGAAGAGTTGGTAGAGAAGAAGACCTTGAATACCTTTGATATACGCAAAGACAATTTTCTAATGGCGAAGCTCAAAGAACATAAAATTGTTCCTTTTGGCCCTTCAGCATTGGCAGGGTACTTGTACGCCAAGGAAATTGAAAGCAAGAACTTGCGTATTCTCCTGATTGGGAAAATCAATAAGGTGCCGGAAGAGATTTTAAGAAGTCGGGTGCGTGATAGTTATGCATAAAAAAATAGCAATGATGGGTGGTAAGAACTCGATCTTGCCTTTCAAAGGGCTAGGGATCGACATCTTTCCAGTCAGCGATTTGGATGAAGCCGCCCAACAACTAGAAGAAATGGCTGAAGCCTATGGGGTAATCTTTTTGACTGAGCGACTGATCGAACAATTAGAACCGATCGTTCGCCGCTATGAAGAAGTACCGACACCAGCGATCATTCCGATTCCAAGTAGTACGGGTAGTTTAGGGATCGGCATGGCACGAATTCAGCAAAATGTGGAAAAAGCGGTAGGAATGAATATATTAGATTCATAACAGACAAGTCAGCCAGCTAGGAGGAATAAATGTGGCATTTGGCACAATTGAAAAAGTATCGGGACCACTGGTCACCGCCTCAGGATTAAGTGGCGCAAAAATCCACGAAATCTGCAAAGTCAGTGACAAGGGCCTTATCGGTGAGATCATTGAGATCAAAAAAGGGCTGGTTTCGATCCAAGTATACGAAGAAACAGCGGGAATCGGACCAGGCGAGCCCGTGGAAACGACAGGCGCACCATTGTCTGTCGAACTAGCACCAGGTTTGTTGACTCAGATGTTTGATGGGATCCAACGACCATTAGATACGTTTATGTCGCAAACAGAAAGTGATTTTTTGGAACGAGGGGTTACCATCGATCCACTGAATCGCCAAAAGAAATGGACCTTTGTCCCTCAAGTACAAGTCGGTGATACCGTACAAGGTGGCGACATTTTAGGTTCAGTACAAGAAACATCGGTGATCGAGCATAAGATCATGGTGCCACCAAACTATGAAGGAACCGTCAAAGAAATCATGGTAGGGAATTTTGCTATTACTGAAGTGATCTGTGTCTTAGAAACCATTGAGGGTGAAAAAAACTTGACGATGGTTCAGAAATGGCCGGTTCGTCAACCACGTCCCGTTACTGCTAAATTAAATCCAGGCGAACCGCTGGTCACTGGTCAGCGCGTCATCGACACCTATTTTCCAGTGGCAAAAGGCGGCTCAGCTGCCGTTCCCGGACCATTTGGTGCCGGAAAAACGGTTGTTCAGCACCAAATTGCTAAATGGTCGGATGTGGATATCGTTGTCTATGTCGGCTGTGGCGAGCGAGGCAATGAAATGCGGGATGTTATGAATGAATTTCCTGAACTGATCGACCCAAATACCGGCAAGTCCATCATGGAACGAACGGTCTTGATCGCCAATACGTCGAATATGCCAGTTGCTGCTCGGGAAGCCTCAATCTATACAGGAATCACGATTGCAGAATATTACCGAGACATGGGCTATAGTGTTGCTATCATGGCAGACTCAACATCACGTTGGGCAGAAGCGCTGCGGGAAATGAGTGGACGATTGCAAGAGATCCCAGGAGATGAAGGCTATCCGGCGTACCTTGGAAGTCGAATTGCGGAATACTATGAGCGAGCAGGGCGTTTCCATTCATTAGGCACACAGCCTCGGGAAGGAAGCATTACCGCAATTGGTGCGGTTTCACCTGCTGGTGGAGACATCTCAGAACCGGTCACCCAAAATACCTTACGAATCGTGAAAGTCTTCTGGGCATTGGATAGTATGCTGGCGCAAAAACGGCATTTTCCTTCCATCAACTGGATGAATTCCTATTCCCTTTACGAAGATCAAATCAATTCTTATTTAGATCAATTATTAGGCGATCGCTGGTCGGAGCTAGTCAATGAATCAATGGCGATTCTCCAAGAAGAAAGCCGTTTAGAAGAAATCGTTCAATTGGTAGGGATGGATTCTCTTTCTCAAAGAGACCGTTTGACAATGATGACAGCCCGTTCTTTGAGACAAGATTACTTGCAGCAAAACGCCTTTGATGATGTTGACACGTATACATCTCGCAATAAGCAGTTCAAAATGTTGGAGAATATTCTTTACTTTAATGAACAAGCCCAACGTGCACTGCAGCTAGGTGCTTACTTAGATGAGATCACAAAAGGAACGGTTGATCTGCGTGAGCGCATCGCCCGCAGCAAATACATTCCTGAAGAAGAATTGACCCGCTTGGATACGATCAAGCATGACATCAAAGAAAAGTTACAACGAATCATTGAAACTGGAGGTGTTCATTGATGTTAAAAGAATATCGTACAGTTTCCGAAATTGCCGGCCCTTTAATGGTGGTCGAAAATGTTCGAGGCGTTAAATTCGACGAACTCGTTGAGGTCCGCATGGACACAGGCGAGATCCGTCAAGGTCAAGTACTGGAAGTCAGTGATGACAATGCTGTTGTCCAAGTATTTGAAGGTACCAGTAATTTGAGTGCTGAAGAAAGCAAAGCAAGGTTTCTAGGAACTGGTTTAACTTTAGGGGTTTCTCTAGATATGATGGGTCGGGTTTTTGACGGTTTAGGAAAACCAAAAGATAATGGCCCGAGAATCTTGCCCGAAAAACGCATCGATGTAAACGGTGAAGCCATCAATCCGATGGCACGGGACTTCCCGGATGAATTTATCCAAACTGGGATCTCAACGATCGATCATTTAAATACATTAGTTCGTGGACAAAAATTACCAATCTTTTCTGCTTCTGGTTTGCCTCATAAAGAGATCGCTGCTCAAATCGCACGACAAGCAACAGTACCCAGCCAAGAAGGCAATTTTGCGATCGTCTTCGCAGCAATTGGGATTCCGTTTGAAGAAGCTGAATTTTTCGTGGATGAATTCCGCAAAACCGGTGCATTAGATCGATCTGTTTTGTTTATGAACCTTGCCAACGATCCAGCAATCGAACGGATCGCTACTCCTAAGATGGCATTGACTGCAGCAGAGTATTTGGCTTTTGAAAAAGGCATGCACGTCTTAGTGATCATGACCGATATGACGAACTATTGCGAAGCATTGCGAGAAATCTCCGCTGCCCGCCGAGAAGTTCCGGGACGTCGCGGCTACCCAGGGTATCTATACACCAACTTAGCTACACTGTATGAACGGGCAGGACGTTTGATGGGCAAAGAAGGATCGGTTACACAGATTCCGATCTTAACGATGCCAGATGGCGATAAAACCCACCCGATTCCTGATTTGACTGGCTATATCACAGAAGGACAAATCATTTTGTCGCGGGACCTTTACAAACGCAATATCAATCCGCCAGTGGATATTTTGCCAAGTCTTTCTCGGTTGAAGGACAAAGGAACGGGAGAAGGTAAGACCCGTGCAGATCATGCGGCAACGATGAATCAAATTTATGCCGCCTATTCCGATGGGAAAGCTGCCAAAGAGTTATCGATCGTTTTAGGAGAGTCTGCCTTGTCTGATCTTGATAAAAAGTACGCGCGTTTTGCAGATCTTTTCGAAAAAGAGTATGTCAACCAGGGATTTGAAACCAACCGGACGATTGAAGAAACGTTAGATTTAGGCTGGAAGCTATTAGCTACCTTGCCAAAACAAGAGTTGAGCCGTATCAAAGAAGAATTTATCGACGCCTATTACCCAACGGACGAGGATGTGAGTTCTTAATGGCGATCTTAAATGTCAATCCAACTCGGATGGAACTAAGTCGTTTGAAAAAACGGCTGACGACGGCAACCCGTGGTCACAAATTATTGAAAGACAAGCAAGATGAGCTGGTGCGCCAATTCATTCAGCTAGTAAAGAAAAACCAGAAGCTTCGTAAAAAAATGGAAACTGCGCTGCAAGCAGGGATGGAAGAGTATGTGCTGGCTTCTAGTAGTATTCCCGATGTCGTTTTGCAAGAAGCATTTATGATCCCTTTAAATAAAGTGACCCTAGATGTACAAAGTCGGACCATCATGAATATGGATGTGCCAGTGTTAAATCCTGTTTACGAAGAAGAGAGCTCCGATGATGACTTTTCCTACGGTTTTGTAAGTACCACCAGTGAGCTGGATCTCTCGTTGTCTCATCTTGATCAGATGCTGCCAGTGATGCTTCAGTTGGCCGAAATCGAGAAAACCTGTCAACTGATGGCCAATGAGATCGAGCGGACGAGGCGAAGAGTCAATGCGTTAGAGTATATGACGATTCCCAAGCTGACGGAAACCATTCAATACATCGAAAGCAATCTGGCAGAAGACGAACGAGCAACATTGACCCGCTTGATGAAGGTCACAGATATCATTGCGGAAAATGAAGCAAAGTAAGGATTTTGCCAATCATTTGGAAGAATCAAAAAAGGCACGTAGAAGGGGGTTCCTTTCTACGTGTCTTTTTGCTTGTTAAGAGCGTAAGAGCAGTTGGTCATCTTTTAATTCAGCACCGCTATTTTGATGGAACATTTCCATCAATTCAGGGACGGTTAAATGTTGCTTTTGCTCACCGGCAATATCCACGACGATCTTGCCTTGATGAAGCATGATCAGGCGATTGCCATAGCGAATGGCATCTTCCATATCATGAGTAACCATGAAGGCCGTCAACTGCTGTGAACGAATCAATTGATCGGTCAATGCCATGACAGTCAACGAGGTTTTTGGATCTAGGGCAGCGGTATGTTCATCTAATAAAATCAATTTAGGTTGTTGCAACGTTGCCATCAAGAGGGTAATCGCTTGACGCTGTCCGCCTGATAACAAACCGATCTCGGCAGAAAGACGATTTTCTAAGCCTAAGTTTAGACTGGCTAATTTTTCTTGGAAAAACGCGCGATTTTTTGCTTTGACGCCTGTCGCAAACCCTCGGACTTGGCCCCGTTTGTAAGCAAGTGCTAAGTTTTCTTCAACAGTCAAACGAACCGCTGTCCCCATACGTGGATCTTGAAAGACTCGGCTAATATCCTTTGAGCGTTTCGTAACGGATAAACGGGTGATGTCTTTCCCATCTAAGGTGATTTTTCCTTGTTCTGTTGGGATCGTTCCTGCAATACTGTTTAAAAGGGTCGATTTTCCGGCACCATTGCCACCGATGATCGTGATAAAATCTCCGGCATTCATCGTCAGGTCAATGCCTCGCAAGACATGGTTCTCATTGATCGTCCCTTTTTCAAAGGTTTGGTGTAGATTTTCGATTGTTAAGACTGAAGTCATTAGGATTGGCCTCCTTTGGTTTTTGGCAGCATCTTTTTAAGTCCTAGTTTTGAACGAAGCTGCGGTAACGAGAGGCAGATGACTAAGACGATTGCGGATGCCAGTTTGATATCATTGGCTTCGACATTGAACTCGAAAACGACGGCCAGGATAAAGCGATAAACGATCGCTCCAATCACGATGGTGATCAACCGCAAAAGCAAAGATTTATTGGCAAATAAAACTTCTGCAATAATGATCGATGCTAAGCCAATCACGATCGTACCGATTCCGGAGTTTAGGTCAGCAAAACCGTTGTTTTGGGCTAAAAGAGCACCTGAAAGGGCGATACAGCCGTTAGAGATCATGTAACCGATGATCTTCATATTATCGGTGTTGATGCCGTTGGCTTCACTCATAGCTAAATTATCGCCTGTTGCGCGCAATGCTAAGCCGATCTCTGTACGGAAAAAGAGGAACAAGCACAAAATGACGATAGCTGCGAAGAGAAAGCCCGCAAGAATCACGGCATTGTTTTTGGTCAGACCCATTGCTTGAAATTGGGTGAAGACCGTGTCTTGTCCTAACAAGGCAATGTTGGGAGCACCCATCACACGATTTGTGATGGAATAAAGCCCAGTCATCGTGATGATCCCGGCCAACAAGGCTGGGATCTTTAGTTTTGTATGCAGTAGTCCGGATACCAAGCCGGCTAACATGCCACCGCCAAAGCCCATCAAACTGGCTAGTATGGGGGAGACGCCATTCGTAATACTGATTGCAGCGATCCCTGCACCTAATGGAAAACTTCCTTCTGCAGTTAAATCAGCGATATCCAGAATACGGAAGGTCAAAAATACTCCGATTGCCAGCAATGCCCAAAGGATCCCTTGAGAGGTGGCAGATTGTAGTAATAGTAAGAACGTGTCGACTAAATTCATATGATTTCCTCAAATCTAAAATAGTATGGTTATTCTGGGGCAGTGATGCTGGCAGGATCAATCCCTAAAGCTGCAGCCATTTCTTCATTGACGACTAACTCTAAATTCTCCGCTGTTTCAACGGGTGTGGTAGCTGGTTCTGCATCGCCATCTAAAATTTTTGCTGCTAGTTTTCCTGTTTGAATGCCTAGTGATTTATAGTCAATACCATAAGTTGCTAGAGCTCCATCATCGACTTGTTCCACGGAACCTGCGACGATCGGTGTTTTGGTTTCTTTCGCCACTTCACCGACGATTGCAGCAGCAGAGGCAAAGGTATTATCTGTTGGAATATAAATGCCATCGACATCTTTTGCCAGGCTAGTGGTCACTTGCTGCACATCATTGGTGGTATTGGCGGTCAATACTTTAACGTCGACTCCAGCAGCTTTTAAGGCTTCTTCTGCCAAGTCTGCTTGAATTTTCGAGTTAGCTTCACCTGCATTATACATAATGCCGATCGTCTTGGCGTCAGGGACGATGCTTAACAGCAAATTGATCTGCTGCTCAATGGGTACCATGTCTGACGTACCGGTGATGTTGCGACCGGGTTCTTCATTTGAGTCGGCTAATTTTGCCCCAACTAAGTCAGTAACTGCGGTAACCACGATTGGGGTATCAGTGGTTTCATTTGCTAACGAAACAGCAGCAGGCGTAGCGATGCCCAATAAAAGATCAGGGTTGGCATTCACTAGGCGTTCGCTCATACTTTTTAAGTTGTCTTGACTGTTTTGCGCATTTTGGTATTCGATCATCAGGTTTTCACCTTCTGTGTAGCCCGCTTCTGCTAAGCCTTCTTTAAATCCTTCGTAGGCGGCATTCAAGGAGCCATGTTCCACGAGTTGCAAGACACCGACTGTTTTTGATCCGTCGTTTCCCTCAGAAGCATTGTTTGATTCCCCACAAGCTGCCAGTGCCAGTAGTGAAGCCGTTAATAATCCAGTTGTGATCCATTTTTTCATTTTCATTGTAACTCCTCCTATAAACGTTTCTTTTTTAATTGGGGTTTACCTGAACAAAAAAATCCATTCAGACAATCGTCTAAATGGATTCGATCCTATACCAAGCGTAAACGTATATTGGCAACCATTTAGAAGATTTTCTACATGGCTGCAAGTTCAAGTTAAAATGCTTTAGCCATCATAGATACAAACAAAACTCGTTTTGCGGTTTGCATCCATAATGTGTTATGAATACAAACTATCTAAAGTAGCTAAAGTAAAAGATATTCAGTTGTGGGGACACGGTCGTTTTTAACATAAAAAAGTTCCTCCATACTTGAATTGTTTTTAGTATAGACAAAAAAAAGCGGACTGTCAAATGTTTTTCCTGAATTATCTGAAAATTTTTGAATAACAATCAGAAAAAGTCTGAAAAAGATGCTTTGTTTCAACAAATTAAAAAGAAAGAAAAAAACTTTGTTTCATCAAGCTTTCTTGCTTGAAAATAAACAAAGTTTTTCTAAACATCACTCGTTTTCTTCTTTATAATAACGAATGGTATTTTTGATTTCACGAATACTGTAAAGCAGATCATCCTCAAAGGATTGATCTTGATCAATATCGATGGTCTCATTGAACATTGCTTCGTATTCAGCGATCGTTAGTTTTTGACGGGCATCAAGTAACGTTTGGTGAGCAGCTTGTGCTAACTGTTTTTCATAACCGGGTACCAATACGCCGCTGAAAAATTCAGCAACCGCTCCTGAGCCGTAACTAAACAGTCCTATCCGATCATTGGCTTGCAAGCTGGAGGAATTTTCTAATAAAGAGATCAAGCCTAGGTACAATGAACCCGTATACAAGTTGCCGGTCCGACGACTGTAAACGATCGATTCTTCATAGCGAGCCATCAGGCGTTCTTGTTGCGTTTCTTCTTCTTCGGCAAAAACAGCCAATAAGGCTTTTTTTCCCATTTTTGTATAAGGAATATGGAAACTCAATGCAGCGTAATCTTTTGCTGTGCGTTGCGTTTTTTCGCAATGGGCTTGCCAAACTTGTTTAAAGGAATCGATATAGACGGCATTTGACAAGTGGCCATCTACCATTGGATATTGATGACCAACGGGACGCCAAAAATCATAAATGTCTTGCGTCAACATCAAATTATCGTTATCCAACTGCAAAATCGCTGGATCTGCAGAGATCAGCATAGCAACTGCACCTACGCCTTGAGTGGGCTCTCCACCGGAAGCTAAGCCATACCGGGCGATGTCTGAAGCCACCACCAAAACTTTGCTTTTTGGATTGGCTTGTACGTGGGCTTTAGCAAACTGTAAGCCTGCTGTTGCGCCATAACACGCTTCTTTGATTTCAAAGGAGCGGGCAAATGGTTGAATACCCAATAGGCGATGCAAAACCACTGCCGAAGCCTTTGATTCATCGATGCCGGATTCTGTGCCGACGATCACCATATCAATTGCTTGTAAATCTTCTTTTGTGAGGATATCTTTTGCCGCATGCATGGCAAAGGTGACGATATCTTGCGTTTTTTTATTGACCGCCATTTGATCTTGACCGATCCCGATCGTAAATTTATTTGGGTCGACCTCTCGGGCGTGAGCTAGATCAACCATATCTATAAAATAGGGGGGGACATAAAAATTTATTTTATCAATACCAACGTTCATTCTGTCGCTCCTTTATGTTCTACGTACTTAGTAGGCTACACGTTCTAAGGTATCATATTTTTTGAAAAAAATGAAAAAGAATTGATTAGAATTTAAACTTTATTAAAGAAAGTAGAAAAGGGCACAGCAAGCTGATGTGGGGTATTCTTTTTTGGAGGATTTAATGATATATTTCAAGAGGAGGTGACGTACGTGGAAGAAGTTGTCATTATCGACGCACTAAGAACGCCAATTGGCAAATACCATGGGTCATTAAAAGAATATTCAGCAGTAGAATTAGGAACAATTGCTGCGAAAGCCTTGTTGGCAAGAAACCAACAAGCAAAAGAACATATCGCACAAGTGATTATCGGAAATGTCCTGCAAGCAGGCAGTGGGCAAAATCCAAGTCGCCAAGTTTCCCTGCAAAGTGGGCTTTCTTCAGATATTCCAGCCTCAACGATCAACGAAGTTTGCGGTTCGGGAATGAAAGCGATTCTAATGGGCATGGAGCAAATTCAGTTAAACAAGGCATCAGTCGTCTTGACTGGTGGGATCGAAAGTATGACGAATGCGCCGCTATTCAGTTATTATAACAAGGCGGATGATCAGTATTCAAATCCAGTATCAACAATGATGCATGATGGCTTAACAGACGCTTTTAGTAGCAAACCGATGGGCTTAACGGCTGAGACTGTTGCAGAAAGATATGGCATCACTCGACAAGAACAAGATGAATTTGCCTACCACTCCCAAATGAAGGCTGCCAAAGCACAAGCGGAAAAGAAATTTGAGCAAGAGATCGTACCCGTGACCGAAAAGTCTGCTACCGTTTCCCAGGATGAAGGCATTCGCGCCGCTACGACAGTCGAAAAATTAGCTGAACTAAAAACGGTTTTCAAAAAGGACGGTACGGTGACTGCTGGGAATGCCTCAACCATCAATGATGGGGCTGCCATGGTCTTGATCGCCTCAAAAAGCTATTGTGAGGAGCATCAGATTCCTTATCTGGCAGTGATCAAAGAGATCGTTGAAGTTGGCTTTGCCCCAGAGATCATGGGAATCTCACCAATCAAAGCAATCGATACTTTGCTGAAAAAGCAAGCACTGTCGATTGAAGACATCGGTATTTTTGAAATCAATGAAGCCTTTGCAGCTTCCTCGATCGTAGTAGAACGTGAACTTGGTTTGGATCCCAAGAAAGTCAACCGTTACGGTGGGGGCATTTCCCTTGGCCATGCGATTGGAGCAACCGGTGCTCGGATCGCAACGACCGTCGCTTATCAGCTAAAAGACACACAAGAACGTTATGGGATCGCCTCTTTATGTGTCGGTGGCGGGTTAGGGCTAGCGATGCTGTTAGAAAACTCTTCGGCGGCAGCAAGTCAAGCCGATTTTCATGAAGAGTCGGCATCAGAAAAAACAGAAAAAAAAAAGTTTTACGCCCTTACGCCTAACGAACGACTAACCTTTCTTGAAGCACAAGGGGCGATCACAGCAGCCGAATCCTTGGTTTTTCAAGAAATGGCATTAGACAAGGAAACTTCCAATCACTTGATCGAAAACCAGATCAGTGAAGTGGAGATTCCCTTAGGTGTGGGGTTGAATCTGCAAGTGAATGGCAAGAGATACAATGTCCCGTTAGCCACAGAAGAACCTTCTGTGATTGCAGCGATGAGCAATGGAGCAAAAATGGCTGGGCCCATTACAACGACCAGTCAAGAACGTTTGCTTCGAGGCCAGATCGTCTTTATGACTGTTCAGGACCCGGATGCCATTTTGGCAAAAGTCAACACAGAGCAAGCGGCGATTTTTGCAGTGGCGAACGCGGCGTATCCCTCGATCGTAAAACGCGGTGGGGGCTTACGACGAGTGATTAGTCGGAACTTCTCGCCAACAGAATCTGAATTAGCAACAGCCTATGTCTCAATCGATTTGTTGGTTGATGTCAAAGATGCCATGGGCGCCAACATCATCAATTCGATTTTAGAAGGAGTGGCCGACCTCTTTCGGAAGTGGTTCCCAGAAGAAGAAATTCTCTTTAGTATTTTAAGTAATCTTGCCACGGAATCGTTAGTAACAGCCACTTGCTCCGTGCCTTTTGACAAACTGAGCAAGATCGGAAAGGGTAGACAAGTTGCCGAAAAAATCGTTCATGCAGCTGATTTTGCCAAGATTGATCCATATCGTGCCGCCACCCATAACAAAGGGATCATGAATGGCGTTGAAGCGCTGATTTTGGCTACCGGAAATGACACTCGCGCCGTTTCGGCAGCTTGTCATGGCTATGCTGCCCGTAATGGTCGCATGCAAGGGCTGACTTCTTGGAAAATAGTAGAAGACCGTTTGATTGGTAGTATCACACTTCCGTTGGCGATCGCCACAGTCGGGGGTGCCACAAAAGTATTGCCAAAAGCCCAAGCGGCGTTGGCTTTGACCGGTGTTGAAACGGCGAGTGAGTTAGCTTCGCTGGCGGCAAGTGTCGGGTTGGCTCAGAATCTGGCAGCTTTGCGGGCATTGGTTTCAGAAGGAATTCAGCAAGGCCATATGAGCATGCAAGCCCGTTCATTAGCTATTTCAGTTGGGGCAAAAGGAACTGAGATCGATCAGCTGGCAGCTAAGCTGCGAGCGGCGAGTCAAATGAACCAAGAGCAAGCCCGTAAATTTTTAACAGAAATACGCAACTAAAAAAGGTTCTCTAGGGAAATTCCTAGAGAACCTTTTGTTTATCGTTTAGAAATCGCCGTGTGGGCATACGCCTCGATCAATGGAATGACTTCTAGTTTAACTTTGTATTTGCGTTCTAGAGCGGTTTCGATGGTAAAAGTATCACTTTCTGTTTCAGAAATTGTTGCTAGAACACGATCTTCTTTCGGGGAAGCTTCGATCACGGTCGTTTCTCCTGAAGATTGTTTTGCAGAAAATTTAGGGAATGCTGCGATTTTTTCGGCAAATGCTGAAAAAGTCATGGATTCATCAGAATCATCAGCCGTTGATTTTTCCACTTCTTTAGTTTTAGTTGATGCAGGTATAGTTGGTGCCGTTTCTTCCTTCACTTCTGCTGGTTCTTTCGCAGGAGCGGAGGTAGGTGCCGCACTTTCTTGCGGATTGGTCGGTAACCAGTAAGCAGCGATCTCATCGACTAAGTTATCGCTGAAACGATCAAGTAAGCCAGCTTCTAAGCGTTGAATTCGTTTCACGACGATTTTGAAGTTCTCATCTAAAGGAACAGCGATTTTTTGTTCTTTGGGTGTTTCCTTCAACAATTCAATCAATAATTCCTCTTGATTTTTAGGATTGATATAAACAGTTGTCGGAAGGTCGAACTTATCTGCTGTTTTGCGCTCGATCGCTGTAAACAACTGTTGTCGAGCTGTTTCATAAGACGGGCGGAATTGTTGTTTCAATTTTGCTAATTGTTTCTTTTTCATAATCTTCTCCTCTCGATCACTATCGATTATAAGGAAAATTTGCAGAAAAGAACAGTCATTCTCATGAAAAAATACAAAAAAAATTATATATTTCCTGAAAAAACGCCAGCGCTGCTAAAGAAGCGGCGTTGGCGTTTCTACTAGATCATTGATTTGATGGTACTTAGGCATTAGGATCAAAAGCTCCTTGTCTCCAGTGGCGACTAAGTAGTTTTCCCAAAGAAAAAAGCGTACTTCCCCAGTGAGTTTCTCAGCCAGCATCTGCTGATAGTCGCTAGACGACCATTGACGCGCCGGAAAATGTTGGACTTTGTCTGGCCATACAAGAAAAACAAAATCAGCATGTAAGGCTTTTTGAACAGCAGGGGAGAGGTGAATCAAATCAGTTGTCTTCATAGGCTTCTCCTTATAGAGAGTAAAATTAAAACCCTGTCGTATCTGGATTGGTCGCTTTCCCAACGACACCATCTAATTGATCGATCGTTTTCATGTCTTCTTCAGATAGCTCAAAATCAAAGACATGGATGTTTTCTTCGATCCGACTCGATGTGACTGATTTTGGTAATGGCAAGAAACCATGTTGTAAAGACCAGCGTAATGCAACTTGAGCGATTGATTTTTGATGCTTTTCAGCTAATGCTTTCATTTCTGGTACATCAAATATCTTCCCGGTACCTAATGGGCTGTATGCTTCAAGCAATACATCGTGTTCTTGGCAATAAGTTACCACTTCTTCTTGTAACTCGCCAGGTGCAAGGAAAATCTGATTGACCATTGGGAAGATGGTCGCTGTTTTTTTCAATTCTTCAAAATGATGAGGCAAGAAGTTGCTGACCCCGATCGCTTTGATTTTGCCTGCCTGATACAGTTCTTCAAAAGCGCGCCATGTTTCTGCATTCGCTGTTTGCCAGTTGTCACGAAAGGCTACTGGGTTTGGCCAATGGATTAAGAAAAGATCGATATAGTCTGTTTGTAGTTTCTCTAAGGACTCTTCAAAAGAAGACATCACAAGATCATAGGAATGGTTCGCATTCCACAATTTTGTAGTCAAAAAGAGTTCTTCGCGGGGAATGCCGCTTTCTTTGATCGCTTGACCAACACTGGCTTCATTTTTATAGCCTTGGGCTGTATCAATATGGCGGTAACCTACTTCCAGTGCTTTTTTGACTGATGCTACGGCAACGTCGCCGTCTGGTGTTTGCCATGTGCCAAAACCTAACTCAGGGATGGTTACATTGTTTGATAACGTATAGCTGTTCATGTTCATTCCTCCGTTTTCTGTGATACCTTTAGTTTAGCAGACGAGGACGGATTTTCCAATGAATGCATCTTTCAAAAAGGAAGTGGCCAATAAGAAAAATGACGTTTGGCTCTTGTCAGTTCGCCTATTTTTTTTGTACACTAGACAAATGGATAAGGAGCGTAACTAATGGATATTTATTTGAAACATGCGATATTACACATTATTGACCGTCAAACTGGTGATCCGGTTTTTTCTCAAGTTGAACTCGATTTGACCACGGAATACATCCGCGATTATTTGACGAAAAAAATACAGAAACTTGCAACACCGCAAACCAAAACAGGGCGTTTACTCGAAACATCAATGATCGCTCAACTGGTCAAACAAGCACCCGAAGACTTTGTCGCAGCCAGTGAAGCGATCGTCCAACGGTGGTATGAAGCGTACAAGGAAAGTGAAGATGCACCAAGTGCGGATGCCTTTGTGGTCTTGTATGAATTTGATACAAGAATGCAGTTGGCGTTTTTGAAGGTCAACTATCAAGACGGCTATACGCACTTTATTGATAATGGGGAAGCTGGGATCGAAAACAATCTGATTTTGCATCGTGCCTTACTAGCAGGTAAAACTCAAAAGGCCGATGAAGGGATCACAATTGATGTGGAGAGCTTAGACTTTGAACTGATTGAAAAGAAATATAGCTTTTCAGGTGAAAAATATGCCTACTTTTCAACGAAAGTCATTGATGCCGAACCGATTCCCTCGTTAGAAGAAAACGTCAAAGTCATCAAAAAAGTAGCGGAAAAAATTGGTCAGAAATTTGAAACACCTACCTATAACGTTGTTGCCGATCTAAAAGAAGCGGTTTACGACACGATCGAAGAGTCAGGACACATTGATGTCAGTGAAGTGGCGCAAAAAGTCTTTAAAGACAATATTACCGCTCAGCTTTCTTTTCAAGAAGAAGTGGCTGAAAAAGGATTTGTCAATCAGGCACCAATGATGCGGGATGTCCGTGAGATCTCAGAGAAAAAATTCGGGAAACAAAAACTAAAATTATCTAACGGGATCGAATTGATCGTTCCTTTGGATGTTTACCGAGATCCAAATTTGATCGAATTTATCAATAATCCAGACGGAACGATTTCCGTAACGATCAAAAATGTAGAAGAAGTAATTAATCGGATGTAGGACAAAGGTCTTATGTGTGGATGATGCGGAGCTAACAACATAGAACGAGCACAAAAAAGCAGAGATTCCTCTTTAAGTAATGAGGAGTCTCTGCTTTTTTTCTGGATATCTTTGATCAATATCAGCAATTATTGATCGGTCAGTTTCTCAAGGGCGGCTTTGGGAATGTCTTCTTCAGAAACTTCTTCCCAGCTCAGAACACCTTTATTAGGATTGACCAATAATTTCAAATAGGCACCTTCTCTTAAAGGCGCGGAACGGTGCTCATTCATTTTGACCGTTTTGACTTCTCCAGAGGAACTGTAAGCGTCTTGTGTGTAACGGTAGACATCTTCGGCAACTCCGTTATCACTAATTTCCGTGTCGTGCTCGCCGGCATCCCTGATGACTGTATAGTAGTCACTTCCACCATAGTAATAATGATAAGTAGCAAAACAGCCACCAAGGAAAATTGCTGCAAAAACCAGCGTTGCAATGATTTTTTTCACATTTCTCACCTCATCTTCTATTATTCATAAAAATTGTCCTACGTCCAATAGATCGAAAAAAGCAAAGAAATTCTTAGGGATTAGCAGACGAGACATCTCACTTGACTTTGACTAATTTTGACCTATAATAAGAGTAGATTTAAACTTACAAAAAATAAGTTGATACTTATGAATTTGGAAGCGTAAATCGCAAAATATGATTCGAGTCAAAGAACGACTCAACTTTCTCTAGGAGGGAAACAATATGGCAAAACAACATTATGATCGTAGCAAACCCCATGTTAATATCGGAACGATAGGACACGTCGACCATGGGAAAACAACCTTGACTGCTGCTATTACCACAGTTCTTGGGAAAAAAGGACTTGCCAATCCGCAAGATTACGCAAGTATCGACGCGGCTCCTGAGGAACGCGAACGTGGTATCACCATCAATACTGCCCATGTAGAATACGAAACAGAAAAACGGCACTATGCCCATATCGATGCACCAGGACACGCGGATTACGTGAAAAATATGATTACAGGGGCTGCCCAAATGGACGGCGCAATCTTGGTCGTATCAGCGACAGATGGCCCAATGCCGCAAACCCGTGAACATATTTTGCTTTCTCGTCAAGTGGGTGTGAAACATTTGATCGTCTTTTTAAATAAAACAGACCTTGTCGATGATGATGAGTTGATCGATTTAGTTGAAATGGAAGTCAGAGAATTGCTGACTGAATATGATTTTCCAGGTGATGACATTCCTGTGATCAAAGGCTCTGCCTTAAAAGCCTTGGAAGGTGACCCAGAGGCTGAAGCAGCGATCTTAACGCTGATGGATACGGTAGATGAATATATCCCAACACCTGAACGAGACACTGATAAACCATTATTATTGCCGATCGAAGATGTCTTTTCAATTACTGGACGGGGAACCGTTGCTTCCGGTCGGATCGATCGCGGAACAGTAAAAGTCGGTGATGAAGTAGAAATCGTCGGAATCAAACCTGAAACACAAAAAGCAGTCGTGACAGGAGTAGAAATGTTCCGTAAGACGATGGACTTTGGGGAAGCTGGTGATAACGTAGGGGTATTATTACGGGGAATCACCCGGGATGAAATTGAACGGGGCCAAGTGTTAGCAAAACCAGGTTCCATCACACCACATACGAAATTCCAAGCAGAAGTCTATGTGTTGACAAAGGAAGAAGGCGGTCGCCATACCCCATTCTTTAATAACTATCGCCCACAATTTTACTTCCGTACAACGGACGTAACTGGGAATATCGTTTTACCAGAAGGAACGGAAATGGTTATGCCTGGTGACAACGTAACGATCGATGTGGAATTGATCCATCCAATCGCTGTGGAAAATGGAACGACCTTCTCCATTCGTGAAGGTGGACGAACAGTTGGTTCTGGTATCGTGACCACGATCGAAAAATAAAAAACAGTGAAACAGTGCTTCCATTATCTGAAGGAGCACTGTTTCCTTTTTCATGTCAAACCAGCAACAATTCCTTCATCAGCTTAGGATTGCTTGTTTTTTTCTAAATAATCTTGTGATTTTATTAAGGATTTTTTAGGAGAGAAAAAATTCTAGTCAGCCTGTTCATTTCATAGTACGATAGATTCTGACTTAGAAAAGATGGGATGTATTTGATGAGAAAAATTCGACGTTTCCTAGGATTTGTACTGAAGCTTGCACTCTTGGTGCTGCTGATTGGAGCAGGGGTTTGGGGCTATCGAAACTACACGGCATTGAAAGCTGTCTATGCGTATGAAGCGGAAATCGCACAGCAGACACAAGCCCACGACATCTCTGAATATCAGTCTTTAGCAATGAGTATCATGCTGACGGAGTCAAAAGGACAAGGCAATGATCCGATGCAAAGTTCTGAAAGTGTATATGGAAAACAAAACCAATTTGATACGCCAGAACAAAGCATCGAACAAGGGGTTTCTTATTTAGCCGAGTTGATCGAAAAATCAGAGCAAATGAACTGTGATCTTTGGACCGCAGTCCAGGCTTATAATTTTGGTACAGATTATATTGATTATGTCGCTGAACGGGGTGGCGTGAACACCTTAGAATTAGCAGAAACATATTCCAGAGAGGTTTTATCCCCGTTATTAGGCAATGATACAGAACAAACCTATCGTTATTGGGGCATCCAATCGGTCTTTTATAATGGCGGTCATTTGTATCACAATGGCGGCAACATGTTCTATGCGGATCTAATAAAATTGAACCGATGGAAAATCGATGTTACGGCAGGGTTCTTTTCCTGAGCGTCACAAAATAACTGAAGTAAAAAAGCTTGAAATACAAATAGAATATGGTAAAATCATTATGAGTGATTCCGTCTAATTATTCTTCGCACTGATACCTATTAGTGCGTTTTTTTACCTAGTAAACGATGAATACTTACCAAATGGAGGTGAGTGGATGGCACGAATTCCTCAAACGATCATTGACGACATTCGCGAACGTAGCAATATTGTTGATATCGTGGGACAGTATGTCCAGTTAAAGAAATCTGGAAAGAATTATTTTGGTTTGTGTCCCTTCCATAATGAGAAATCACCTTCTTTTTCCGTTGCAGAAGACAAACAAATTTTTCATTGTTTTGGTTGCGGTCGTGGGGGCAATGTTTACGGTTTTTTGCAAGAGCTTGAAGGCATCAGTTTTCCTGAAGCAGTCGTCAAAGTAGCAGAAATGAACGATATTCCTCTTGATCCGCAATACCAGCAATCAGAAGGCATCAATGAAGCGACCTCACAAACGAGTCAATTGATTGCGCTGCATGAAAAAGCCGCCGAGGTCTATCATCACATGTTGGTGAATACGGCTGCTGGCCAAGAAGCGCTTGATTATTTATTGGATCGCGGATTGACGATGGCATTGATCGAAGAATTCAATATTGGTTTTGCGCCGAATGAACGCTCGTTTTTGGAGAAAGTCTTTTTGAATGAACAAGCCAAAGCTGAATTTTTTCCTGATACAGGGCTCTTTGTTCAACGAAACGATGGCTCATTGGCAGACCGCTTTTACCAACGAATCATGTTTCCGATCCGTAATCCTCAAGGAAAAACAATTGGTTTTTCTGGTCGTTGGCTAGCAAGCGAAAAAGTTGGTGATCAAGACCAGCCGAAATATTTAAATAGTCCAGAAACGATCCTTTTCAACAAGCGCGAGGTTCTGTTCAACTTTGACAAAGCACGCCGTGCGATGCGCAAAGATGGCCAAGTGTATTTATTTGAAGGATTTATGGACGTGATCGCCGCTTGGCAGGCAGGAATCGAAAATGGGATCGCCTCAATGGGGACCAGCTTGACCAATCAGCAGATCGCCCATATCGAGCGAGTGGCACAAGAAGTGATTCTTTGTTACGATGGAGATAGTGCAGGGGTTGAAGCGACAAACCGCGGGATCGAGCTTCTGCAAAACAATAGTCGTTTGAAATTATCTGTGGTGCGAGTGCCGGAACGGATGGACCCAGATGAGTATTTGCGCAAATATGGGACAGAAGCTTTTTATAAACTAGCTGTCCACGGCAAAGAAACCGTTTTTGCCTTCAAGATGGATTATCATCGGATGAATCGCAATTTAGCCAATGAGAAGGAGCAACTGGACTATGTCCAAGTTGTTTTAAATGAATTGCAGCGTGTGGATTCTTTGTTGGAGCAAGACCGCTATTTGACTCAGTTGTCTACAGAGTTCAATTTGAGTCGTGAGACCTTGCAGCAGCAGCTCAAGCAAAACCGGCAAGAGCAACGGACGATGCAAGATGTAGCGCCACCGCCGCCAACAGACACCCCTGTGGTCTTTACGCCGCCTACACGGCAGCAGCCCAAAACACAGGTGGAAAAAGCGCAAGAATTATTATTGTACCGTTTGTTTCATGACAGTACGTTAAACCATCGCTTTCGAGCGAGTGGTATATCCTTTATTCATGATCGTTATCAACAACTGTATCTGCTGTTTGATGCGTATATGGAAACAGAAGAACACTTTGTTTTAGCAAAGTTCTTAGATTTTTTAAAAGAAGATTCAATGAAAAAAATGGTGATCGATATTGCAGATCTTAAAGCTTCTGAGGAAGGGACTGAACAAGAATTTCAGGACATTCTGCAGGTCTTTCAAAAGTCGGGCATTGCTGAAGAAATCAATCAAAAACGAATCCAGCAGCAAGAAGCAAGACAAATAGGAAACCAGCAATTAGAACTTGAACTTGCAATCGAAATCATTGATTTGACCAAACGGTTGAAACAAGCTAAATAGCGAACTGAAAGGGGCTTTCTTTCATGGCAGAAGAAACAAAAAAAACGTATGACAAAGCAGTTGCCGAATACATCCGAGAAAACAAAACAAAGGGGCAAGTTGTTTACGATGACATTACCAATCGTTTAGCAACGCCTTATACTTTGGATGCTGATGCAATGGACAAACTAATTCAAAAACTGGAGGATTCCGGCATCAGTGTCGTGGATGAAAATGGAGAGCCTTCAGTCCATAGTTTAAAGAGTAATGAAAAACGACAAGAAACCCAACCTCAAGAAGATTTGTCTGCACCGACTGGTGTGAAAATCAATGACCCTGTGCGGATGTACTTGAAAGAGATCGGTCGGGTACCGCTTTTGACCGCAGAAGAAGAAGTGGCTCTCGCTCTGAAAATCGAAGAAGGCGACCAAGAAGCGAAACAGCGTTTGGCAGAAGCCAACTTACGTTTGGTAGTCAGCATCGCCAAACGTTATGTGGGTCGGGGAATGCAATTTCTTGATTTGATCCAAGAAGGAAACATGGGCTTGATGAAAGCCGTTGAGAAATTTGATTATCGCAAAGGGTTTAAATTCTCGACCTATGCGACCTGGTGGATCCGTCAAGCGATCACTCGTGCCATCGCTGACCAAGCTCGAACCATTCGGATCCCAGTGCATATGGTGGAAACCATCAACAAATTGATTCGTATCCAACGGCAATTATTGCAAGACTTAGGACGCGAACCGACACCAGAAGAAATCGGCGCAGAAATGGATTTGCCAACGGAAAAAGTTCGTGAAATCTTGAAGATCGCTCAAGAGCCCGTTTCATTAGAAACACCAATCGGTGAAGAAGATGATTCTCATCTAGGTGATTTTATTGAGGACCAAGATGCTACAAGTCCGGCAGAGCATGCGGCTTATGAGCTTTTGAAAGAGCAATTAGAAGATGTATTGGATACGTTAACTGACCGTGAAGAAAATGTGCTACGCTTGCGTTTCGGAATCGATGATGGCCGTACTCGGACCTTAGAAGAAGTCGGCAAAGTCTTTGGGGTAACCAGAGAACGGATTCGTCAGATTGAAGCAAAAGCGTTACGGAAACTACGCCACCCATCTCGTTCAAAACAATTGAAAGATTTCTTAGAATAATTAAGGTTTATTGACTTTCCAAAGACCCCCTTTGGAAAGTCTTTTTTGTTCAGGTTTTGTCATCTCTCCATAGGATAAGTAAAGAACTTAATAAAAACGTAACCAAGCAAGTGTTGGCTAATTGCCTAGAATGTGATAAATTTAATTTTGTGCATCTGCACAATTGAGTAATAAAAAAGAAATGCGAAAAAAGATCCATTATTTGTCGGTCTTTGAAATAGGAAGCAGTGGGCGCATCAAGCGTTTGATCTGGTAGGGTACTGCTTCATAGAAGGAAATGCAAAAAACAAAAGGAGTCAGTTTGAATCAATGAAGAAGACATGTCCTGAATGTGGATTTCAAGCAATAGAAGAAACACCCGTTTGTCCCAATTGCGGGTTTCAATGGAACCAAGCAAAGGAGAATGAACAGGAACCATCATCTGACTCTTCCGTTACGCCAGAAGAGCTACAAAACAAAAACGATGATATTCGCTGGTCTGACTTTAAAAATGTTCCGATTGGAAAAATGGAGGAGCACTTAGGCGATCGGCCATCCTCGAATGAAGAAACGATCGACCTTGCACAGCAAGAGGCTTTTTCTGATGAGCAAAAAACAACACTTGAATCAGAGTCTAAACAAGAACCAAAAACAGTGGAAAACTCTGAGTCTACAGAAGAACACACAATTTCAGCCAGTGAAGAAGTTAATGAGACCGATGCACTGAGTACGGATGAACAGCATGACTCTGAGATTTTGGCCGCTTATATCCGACAGCACAAACTTGATGAAGAAGCAAAGGCAGCAGCTGCTCTAGAAGCAGAAGAAACCGCCATTGATCTTTCCTCTGCTGAAGAGGAAAGTCAGATGCAAGCCAGCGAGGAACCTCTGCCGTCAAGCGAGGAGGAAGTGGTGACGGAGCCAGTTATTGAAGAAGCTGAGAAGCAGCCAGAACCAGTCATCGATCCAATTCCTGAACCAATCACCGCAGCGGATGAAACGCCACAAAAGGCGACTGCTGAAGAAGAAACATCTTCTTCCAGTGAAAGCAAGAAGAGCCCTCGCAAAGCACTCTATATTACAGCGGCTTGTTTGTTAGTGGCAGCGGGTGGTGGTTGGGCTTATTACTATCAACAGCAGCAACAAGAAACTGCCCGACAAACGCAACAGGCGCAAGAGAACCGTACGTTAGATCAGATCGAAAATGAGTTGAATGATTTTTATACAAATGATGAGCGAGTGTTCATTAAAAGCGACAAAACAGCAGAACAGCTGACGGCTGTGACGAATCAGTTGGCAGATTTTCAAGACCACGAACGATACGATATCTTGTCACAAGAAGCAGAGACAATTGCTGACAAATTAGCAGCTTTGACAGAGATCAATAGCTATTTCAGCAGTCCTGCAGTTGTGGAGGATCAGTTGGAAGAAGTCTCGTTGAAAGAAGCGACTGCTGTCACAATGGCGAAGCGTGAGAATGGGGATGCCTTTGATGAGTTGATCAATCAAGCCATCGACATGGGACAAAAAGAGTTCAGCGCGATCGAGGAAGTTCAAAATGCAGTGAAGAGCATGGTGGCTTTAAGTGGTGACGGTGAAGCACCGGCGAGTGTCACTCGTGAGAACTACAATGCCTTGATGAAAAAAATCCAAGCTTTGCCAATCGATTCACTGGTTGAAAGTCTTACGACGGAACTACGTAAAGTCGATACTGCCTTGACGAAGCGTGAAACAGCTACCCAACAAGCAGCGGCGCAACAACAAGCTGCCCAAGAAGCAGCACAAGCGGCGGCTTCCGAGAACAACGCTTCCGCTTCGAGCAGCGGATCTACAAGCGCTGCGACGCCCGCGCAAAGTACTTCTGAAGAAGAGTATGTGCTTTCGCCGGATACACCAACAAATACCAACAATCAGCCAATTATTCCAGCCCGCCAAAGTGATTTGAATGATGTAAACAATAGCGCCTGGGTGTGGGCAGATGGTGTCCAAGAAAAAATCATCGCCACAGCGATTGCTCGCGGTTATGTGGTAGAAGGCGGCTATACTTTTGAACGTGTACGAATCGTCAATGGTGAAGGCTATTACAATTTTTATGCGACAAATGCCCAAGGCAGCTTGCTTAAAGGAACGGATGATTCAGCGTTCCCGCTATACTTATTTACGGTAAACGCCAAAACTGGCTATTTCAGAGGCAATGGGAACGATCACACCGTTCGCTAAGTCTCCTGAGACACTAGAAAATTTTCAGAGTTATTACATGCACATGTGAAAAATACTTGTTTCCCCTCCTTGTTTTCGATATGATGAGAGATAATCGTTCAAACAAGGAGGGGTTTTTGTGCAGAAAATTGAGAGATATGATCGGTTTGAAGACGGGGTCATTGCTTGTGTACCAACGATTCTTGGGTACCTGGGCATTGGTTTTGCAATGGGGGTTGTGGGAAAAGGCGTTGGGTTGTCTATTCTAGAAATTATTTTAATGTCTATTATTGTTTATGCTGGCAGTGCTCAATTTATCATTTGCGCCTTACTAGCGATTCAAGCACCTTTCATGACAATCGTCGCAACAGTTTTTTTAGTGAATTTACGACACTTTTTAATGAGTTTGTCAGTAGCTTCCTATTTTAAAAAGACACCGTTGCTTTCTGCCATTGGTATCGGGACACTTTTGACTGATGAGTCCTATGGCGTTTTGACGACGGCATTGCAACAAGACAAACCAGTCACAGCAAAATGGACCCACGGGTTGAACGTAATGGCTTATTTGAGTTGGATTTTTGCGACGTTTTTGGGTGGTTTATTGGGTTCCTTTATTCCAGATCCAGAAGCGTTAGGCTTAGATTTTGCCTTAGTAGCTATGTTTGTTGGTCTTTTTTTATTTCAAGTAGAGCGACCGCTTAAGAAGAAAACCCAGCAAACGCTCTTGATACTAGGGACAGTTGTGGGGACCTTGATTTTATTTATGCGTTTTTCGACCGCAGAGATTGCGGTAATTGCGGCGACACTGGCAGGATGTTTGGTTGGGACGGTGACACACCATGACTAATTTTGTTATACTGATGCTAGTATGTGGATTGGTTACTTGGCTTCCGCGGATCGTTCCTTTTTTATTTTCTAAGAAGCTCGTCTTCCCGGAAACTTTCACCGTTTTTTTGAGTTATTTACCGTTGTGTATTTTGGCGGCATTGTTGGTGCAAAATTTACTGACCTTTCGTGAAGGCCAATTCCCCATTTTGAAAGTTAAAGAAACCATTGCCTGTATCCCGGCATTATTGGTGGGGTATTATACCAAAGATTTGATGAAAATCGTTATCACAGGCGTTATTGCTATGGCGCTGTTGCGTTTCTTTTTATAGGAACGAGCAGTTTTAAAGAAAAAGGAGAGAATAGATGAAAGACTTATTAGCATCCGTATTCAGCGGATTGATCATTGATGAAAACGAACAGAATTATTTTGTTCAAAAAGGCGGGGTTACCTTCCGACTAGCCAAGGAAGAAGGCGAACATCATTTAGGTGAAGCCGTCGAAGGGTTTGGCTATCAAAATCAAAAGCAAGAAAATGTGCTCACTACGAATATTCCGAAAAGCCGCAAAGGGCATTATGCCTTTGGTACAGTCACAGGAAGCCGTCGCGACTTAGGCGTTTTCGTCGATATCGGTTTGAAAGACAAAGATATGGTGGTTTCATTAGATGAATTGCCAACAATGCGGGAACTTTGGCCCAAAAAAGGCGACCGTTTGATGGTCAGCTTGCGGGTCGATGACAAAGAGCGTATTTGGGCTTCATTAGCAGATGAGAAAATTTTTAAGGCATTGAGCAAAAATGGTACGGAGCAAATGAAGAATCAAGATGTTACAGGTAGCGTGTACCGTTTGAAGTTAGCGGGTACTTACTTGCTGACGGATGATTTTTATATTGGCTTCGTCCATCCATCAGAACGGTATCAAGAGCCGCGCCTTGGGGAAGTGGTCAAAGGGCGAGTGATTGGGATTCGTCCAGATGGTGTCTTGAACCTTTCATTGAAACCAAGAGCCCACGAGGCGATCTCAAATGATGCCGCCATGGTTCTAACCTTTTTAGAACGAGCACCTGAGAACAAAATTCCTTTCACCGACAAATCAGCCCCAGAAGAGATTTTGCAAACATTTGGTATTAGTAAAGGCCAATTTAAACGGGCATTAGGAACCTTGATGAAACAGCGTTTGATTGAGCAAAAAGACGGCTTTACGATTCTTATCAAAAAACCTAATTGAGAATACTTGTTTCTTTTATCGTTCTAATTTATAATGATTACAATGTTTGTCTTGAGTGATTTTCACTCAGATTAGAATCGTTATAAATTAACGGCATACGGAGGCAACTATGAACACAACAGCAGCGTTAAAAAAGACCAAGAAACAATTGCACGAGTCGGGGTTTAAATTAACTCCTCAGCGAGAAGCGACGTTGTTGGTCTTATTAGAAAATGAGAAAGACCATTTATCCGCAGAAGAGATTTTCTTTTTTGTGCGAAAAAAAAATTCTGAGATTGGCTTGGCAACCGTCTATCGAACATTGGAGATCTTAACGGATCTGAAAATTGTCGATAAAGTCAGCTTTAATGACGGTGTCGCTCGCTATGATCTACGTAAAGAAGGTGCCAAACACTTTCATCATCACTTGTTGTGTTTGGAATGCGGCAATATTGAAGAAGTCGAAGAGGATCTGCTGGGCAGTGTCGAAGAGATCGTTGAACAAAAGTACCATTTTTTAGTAAAGGATCATCGGTTGACCTTTCATGGTGTCTGTCAAAAGTGCCAAAGCAAAGCCGAGTGATTGTACTTTGGCGATCTTAAATAAACGTTTGTTATCACCCGAATGATAGTCAGATGGTTTCCAATAGGAAGAGTGCTCTTTTTTCCGATTTGAAAGAAACCGAAAAATCTGCTATGATTCGGGTGTTTCCTTGGGCAAAAGATACGGGTAGATGCCTCTTTTTTATTGGCAAGCTACTATCTTAACGAGCCAGAATTTGATATGATAAAAAAGCTGAAAGTAGAGGAAGCCCATGAACGAACAAATCATTGATTATCTTCATTATTTGACCATTGAGCGCGGGCTATCCCAAAATACCCGTGCCAGCTACCAGCGAGATCTGCAACAGTATCTTGCGTTTTTACAAAAAAAACAAGTCACTCAGTGGCAGCAGATCGACCGAGTGATCGTTTTGTCTTTTTTGCAAAGTCTGCAAGAAGCGGGAAAATCCTCGGCAACCGTGATTCGGATGGTTTCCAGTTTGCGAAGGTTCCATCAATTTTTGCGTCAAGAACGGTTTACCGATCATGATCCAATGCAGCATATTGATTCACCAAAAAAACAGCAGAAGCTGCCTGATACCTTGAGTTTACAAGAAGTGGAGCGGTTGATCGAAACACCGGATACGCGAGCAGTTTTGGGCATCCGTGACCGAGCGATTTTGGAAGTGATGTATGCGACGGGCTTGCGCGTCAGTGAGTTGATCGGGTTAAAATTAAACGATCTGCATTTAAGTATGGGATTGTTGCAAACAACCGGAAAAGGCGACAAAGAACGGATCGTTCCATTAGGGGACTTAGCGATTCAATGGATCGAAACCTATCTCAGCGATGCGCGTCCGTATTTGACGAGAAAAACGCCGGATGAAAGCCATCTGTTTGTAAACAACCATGGTACGCAACTGTCTCGTCAAGGGATCTGGAAAAATTTAAAAGCCTTGGTTCGACAAGCTGGGATCACCAAGAATGTGACTCCCCATACGCTGCGCCATAGTTTTGCGACCCATCTATTAGAAAACGGGGCAGATCTACGAACGGTTCAAGAGTTGCTAGGGCACGCAGATATCTCGACCACTCAGATTTACACGCATATAACGAAGAAACGGATGACGGAAGTGTACAAGCAGCACTTTCCGCGCGCCTAGAAATCGAGGATGGAATGGAAGAAATCAAAATAAAATTAGCTGTCTTTGAAGGACCGTTGGATTTGCTGCTTCATTTGATCAAAAAACTGGAGATCGATGTTTATGATATTCCAGTTGCTACCATCACCGAACAATACATGCAGTACATCCATGCCATGAAAATTTTAGAATTAGAAGTCGCTGGAGAGTATTTAGTCATGGCGGCGACTTTGATGGCGATCAAAAGCCAGATGCTGTTGCCTAAACAAGAGTTGATTGCTGAAGTCGAAGAGTACGAAGAAGATCCGCGGGATATGCTGGTGGCACAACTGCTAGAATACCGAAAATTTAAGTACGCAGCCGAACAGCTTTCAGAAAAAGCGGAAGAGCGCAGTTTGTATTACACGAAAGATCCGATGGATGTCGATGAATACAAAGAGGAAGAAGATCAATTAAGAGCCAATCAATTCAACACGATCGATCTCTTTTTGGCTTTTCAAAAAATGATCGAGAAAAAGAAAAATCGCCAAGTACTAGAAACCAAGATTTCTCCTGATGAAAGCACCATCGATGAAAAGATGGCGGCGATTCAGTTGGAGATGCAACATGTGAGTGCTAAAAAAGGCCGCAGCTTTGATTCGTTTTTTACTTCTTACAATAAAACAGAAGTTGTGGTAACCTTTATGGCATTGTTAGAATTAATGAAAAAAGGAACGATTCGAGTAGAGCAATCAGACAATTATGCGTCGATTCTGCTCTATCCAACAGGTAAAGAAGATGAGTAAATATAGTGAATTAGAAGCGATCTTATTCGTCGTCGGTGATGAGGGGATCGGACTTGAAGAACTGAGTTATTTAGTCAAAAGTAATACTGCCAGTGTCTATCAGCATTTGCAGGAACTAAATCAGCAATATGAAGAAAATGAACATACCGCGTTGCATATTCTAGAAGTTGGCAATCATTTTATTTTAACCACTAAAAAGCAATTTGCCCCTTTATTGAAGAAATACGCCGAATCACCGATGGGGAGTTCATTGTCGCAAGCCGCTTTGGAAACTTTGTCGATCATTGCTTATAAGCAACCGATCACTCGGATGGAAGTAGAAGAGATTCGCGGCGTTCAATCCAGCGGTTCTGTCCAAAAACTGGTGGCAAAGCGGCTGATTGAAGAAAAGGGACGCGTGGACGGACCAGGACGAGCGATCCTATACGGTACGACGGAATACTTTATGGATTATTTTGGCTTAAAAAGTTTGGCTGAATTGCCTGACATCCAATCAATGGAAGATGAACTTGAAGAAGATGCACCGTTTGATCTTTTTTACGACCGCTACAAACAAGCAGAAACAGAAGGAGAATGAAGATGGAACGTTTGCAAAAAGTGATTGCCCATGCCGGCATCACCTCAAGAAGAAAAGCTGAAGGATTGATAACCGAAGGCCGTGTGCGAGTCAATGGACAAGTAATCAAAGAATTAGGGGTCCAAGTCGGTTCAAAAGACGTCGTTGAAGTGGACGGCGTTCCGATCGAACAAGAACAACATGTCTATTATCTGTTCTATAAACCTCGTGGCGTGATCTCAGCTGTAACAGATGATAAAAAACGCAAAGTCGTTTTGGATTATTTTGCTGAAGTCCCTGAACGGGTGTATCCAGTCGGCCGCTTGGACTATGATACCTCCGGTTTGCTGCTACTGACAAATGATGGGGAATTATCACAGACACTGATGCATCCAAAACACGAAGTCGAAAAAGTGTATGTTGCCAAGGTCAAAGGCATTGCGGATAAAAAGCAACTGCTCCCATTGACAAAAGGAATTCGGATCGAAGGGCGTAAGACCGCGCCTGCTCGCTTTGAAATCTTATCGACAGACCAAACGGCACAATCTAGTATTGTGCAATTGACGATCCACGAAGGTCGCAATCATCAAGTCAAAAACATGCTAAAAGCAGTTGGTTTGCCTGTGCAAAAACTAAAACGGGAAAACTATGGTCCGTTAGATTTAAAAGGTCTTCGTCCAGGGGAATACCGAGAGTTGTCGAAGAAAGAAGTCAGCCAGCTGAAAAACAGTGCAAAATAGTTGAAAAGTATCTGAAAACGTAACTATTGTTAATTTTTAGATTTTGTGTATAATAGAACATGTAATAAATAGAATAAAGGTTCGTCTTCAGGGGCAGGGTGCAATTCCCGACCGGTGGTTATAGTCCACGACCTATTTCTTCGGAAATAGCTGAATCGGTGAAATTCCGATACCGACAGTACAGTCTGGATAAAGAAGATAGAGCGTATTTGATTTGCTTATGGCTATTTCGAATGCCCTCTTTTTTCCCTGTGGAAAAAAGAGGGCATTTTTTGTCTGGCGCCGACAAGAAAGCCGAGGAAATTTAATAGGTTCGTTTGAAGAGGAATCCTGAACTTAGGAGGATTTATACTGATGAACAACAAAACAAGAAAAATGGTGACGATCGCCATGTGTGCTGCTATGGGAACAATTTTGCAATTTATCGCTTTTCCAATTTTTCCGGCATTCAGCTTTTTAAAGATCGATTTTAGTGATATTCCCGTGATGATCATGATGTTTTTATTTGGTCCTTGGAGTGGGGTAGTGACTGCCTTCATTCGTTCGGTCCTGCATTTGTTCTTATCTGGTTTTTCACCTGCTGATATGGTGGGAGATACGGCAAGCTTTTTAGCATCATGTGCCTTTACTTTGCCAATGTACTACTTTTTCCGCAAAGGTATCCACACCAAAAACAAAATGGTTGGTGTCATCAGCGGTATCTTGTCGGTAACGATTTTTATGAGTGTGGCGAACCTATTTGTGATCACACCGCTTTATCTACGCTTTTTCGGGGTCACAGCCGATCAATTTTTAGGGATGTCTTTGCCGCAATATGTGGCGATCGGGATTTTACCCTTCAATTTGGTTAAAGGAGCGATCGTCAGTGCCGTCTTTTTAGCACTACATGCCAAACTGCTCCCATGGTTGGCTCGTAAGCAGCCCCATCATTCTGCTATAGGAAAATAAAAAATGAGCCGACTTGCTGTGGCAGACGAAAGGTCTGTTAATGGCAGGTCGACTTTTTTATTTTTCTATAAGGATCGCTCTGGTGGGGCATTTGCGATAAGCAGTTTTGACTTTTTCTTGTTGTTCTTCTATGATAAACTGTTGCCGTGCACTCGGTTCTTGGGCAAATAAAACGATCCCATCTTCATCATAATCGAAGATCTCGGGAGCATAGATCGCACATAGTCCACAAGCAATGCAGCGCTCAGGAACAATTTTACAGCGTTGTGACATTTTTTAGTCCTTTCTGGGAGGAAGATATGGATTCTTTTATTTTAGCGCTGTTTTCTGATACTGACAAGTTGCGTCCATCGACACTTTATCAAATTCTCATTGGTAAGCGCACTAGCTCTGTCTTGAGTTATGCCTTTTTTTATGATCGATTAGGTCTTTTTCAAGCGTTGCCACAGTTGAATGAGAGGGAGTATCAACAGACGATCGCTGACTTGATCCAACAAGGGATGCTAAGTCGAGATTCAGATGGTCTGCTGCTCAAAAGGACCGCTGCAAATTATGAACAGTCAAAAGAAATGTTGTTGCATCATACGGATTATTTTCGGTATGGACGAACGACGGAGGAGGCGTGGCGTTTTGTTCGACTGCTGGTCCAAGCAGCTGCATATCAAGGGGTGACCAATCAGTATATTCCTGTTGAGAACACGCCTTTATATACAGAACCTGTGCGTCGACTGATCCATCAATACCCTGAAATCAAAAAGATCACTCATCGAGAACTTTCGGCAGTTTTTGCCCAACTTCCCGCAGAAGTCGCAGATTTTTTAGCAGGCACCTTATCTGGTCCCGATCTTCTGGGGCAGGCGTTTTTCCAACTTTTGCCAGAATCTGTACAAGGTAAGCCTTGGGACAATCTTTATGTAGGAGCTGCGATCCATCAATTTTTAGCCCTGGTTGAAAAAGAGTCTCAGATGGTTCTGTTTCAAGGATTGTCGCCTTTTCTAAATAGGAATCTGAATCAAAGTATGCTGGAAAGTCGTGCATTGTTCTTGCAAGGAGCTTCTGTTGAGCAGATCATGGAAAAAAGAAGGATCAAACGAGGAACCGTTAATGATCATTTGATTGAGTGGGCACTGCTTGATCTGACATTTCCGTATCAGCGCTTTGATACATCATTGATGAATAAGCTGCCAGAAACTTCTTGGAAAAACAGCTATCAAGAATTACAGGAGCTTCTTACGACTGATTTTTTGACGATCCGTTTGTTACAGATTGCTCAGAAACGGGGGATTCGATGTTAGAAAACGCACTGAATCAGTACTTTGGCTTCAAAACATTTCGTCAAGGACAAAAAGAAGTCATCGAAAGTGTTTTAGCGCAGCAAGATACGTTAGCGATTTTGCCTACCGGGAATGGCAAAAGTCTCTGTTATCAGCTGCCAGGGTACCTCATAGATGGCATCGTAATCATTATCTCACCGCTTGTTTCTTTAATGGAAGATCAAGTCTATGGCCTACAAAAGCAAGGGGAAAAACGCGCGATTGCGTTTAATAGTCAACTAGACCCTACCGATCGTCACTATGTGATGCAGCATTTATCGCAGTACAAATTTTTGTTCTTAAGTCCAGAAATGATCGTGCAAGAAGCCATTTTGCAGCAACTCGAACGAGCTAAGATCGCTATGCTCGTGGTGGATGAAGCTCATTGTGTTTCCCAATGGGGCATTGATTTTCGACCAGAGTACTTGCAGCTTGGTGAAGTAAAAAAACGTTTGAAGACACCCGTCACATTAGCATTGACGGCTACTGCTACGGCGCAAGTCGAAGCAGATATTCGGCAAGTGTTGTTAGCAAAGAATGCCAATGTCTACCGTTATTCGATGAACCGCAGCAATATCGGCTTGTTCGTAGAGAAAACGTCAGACAAAGATGCGGCATTAGCAGACTATCTCAGCCGCTTAGGCGGGGCTGGGATCATCTATTGTTCCACAAGAAGCAAAGTCGAAGAAGTCTATAACAAACTGCGTCAGCGCTATTCGGTAGGCTATTATCATGGTGGTCTAGCGAGCGATCAAAGAAAAACGTTGCAGCAGCAGTTTTCTCAGAATAAACTAAAATTGCTCGTCGCAACCAATGCGTTTGGGATGGGGATCAATAAAGAAGATATTCGTTTTGTGATCCATTATGACTTGCCTGATTCGCTGGAAAACTACAGTCAGGAAATCGGTCGAGCAGGCCGCGATGGCAAACAAAGCAGTGCGATCTTGCTTTATCAGGAACACGATGAGCAGATTCACTACTTCTTTCAGCGAGAAAACAAAGAAGAACGCCGTGCTTTAGAACGAATGGATCAGAAAAAGATGAAAGGACCTTTGACACCGCTGCAAGAAAAATGGCAGAAGAAGATGAAGGAGTTGGGGGCTGCGTTTTGGCTGGAAACGCTAAAACAAAACGAACAGCAAAAGCAAGAACAATTACAAAAAATGTTGGCTTATATTCATTTTACCGGCTGTCGTCGCCAGTTTTTATTGGCGCACTTTGGGGAAGAAGCATCAGCAAATCCTTATTGTTGCGACAATGACGGGATCGAATTGGCAGTGGAAGAAGAGCTTTTAGAAAAAAAAGTCATCCTTCATTGGCAAGAACGTTTAATAAAAATTTTTAAAGATATAAATTGAATCGTATTTTGCAGGACAGTTTTTATTTACCTATGGTATAATACATCGGAAGGAAACTAGGAGGGAATACGAGTGAGCAAGAAAGACAATGACTACAATTCAGAAAATCAAGAACCGTGGGAACAACCAATATATGATACAGAATACGATGATTCTGCATCAAGATCCCAACAAAGAAAACAAAAGCGTGGGAATTCACTCTTTTTGACGATCGTTTTAGTTTTGCTTTTCTTGATCGTGGCAATTCCGGTTGGTGCCGGTATTTGGGTATTGAATCATAACAGTGATGCCCCGACCGCAGCAAGTTCAAGCAGTACAGTAGAAAGTACGACAGAATCTTCGACAACCGAGTCATCAACAACGGAATCATCAACTGCTGAATCGACAAGTGAAACGAGTTCGTCAACAAGTGAATCAAGTTCTTCATCAAGCAGTAGCAGTTCTGCACCAGCTTCAACAACGCCATCAAGTAGTAGTGAGCCGGCTCAACAGGAAAACAATGCAGGGCAAGACACTACGCAAAATAATCAAGGGCAAGGAGCGACTGGTACCGAGGAATACACGACGGTGCAAGCAGGTGAAGGTCCTGAACAAGTGGCAGCCCGTACAGGCATCTCAGTTGAAACCCTATATCAATTAAATGGGATTGATCCAAACAACTACATGCTATACCCTGGCGACACATTACGAATTAAATAAAAAACCGCTTTGGCGGTTTTTTTTCTTGGTAGGAAGAAGCCAAGGTGAACGATAAGCAGAAACGATGAAGGAATACACATCGTTGGGAAACGAGGAGTAAGAAAAATGAAAAAAATCAACATCGCTATTGATGGTCCGGCGTCATCTGGGAAAAGTACCGTGGCAAAAATCATCGCCAATGATTTAGGGTTTATTTATACAGATACCGGGGCCATGTACCGCAGCATCACGTATTTGGCCTTAAAAAGCGGCTGTTCATTAGAGGATGAAGCGGCGATCGCTGCTTTGATCGATCAATACCCCATCACTTTTGAACCGACTGAACACGGTCAAGAGGTCTTTGCAGGAGGAGAGCAAGTCACAGAAGCGATCCGTCAGCCAGAAGTAACCAACGCAGTTTCGAAGGTATCGGCATACCCTGCGATCCGCGAAAAACTAGTCCAACAACAGCAGATGATCGCTAAAGATGGCGGTGTCGTGATGGATGGCCGCGATATTGGTACGGCGGTTTTACCACAAGCAGAAGTCAAGATTTTTCTGGTAGCAAGTGTGGAAGAACGGGCGCAGCGCCGTTTCAAAGAAAATCAGCAAAAAGGGATCGGTACCGATTATGAAACTTTAAAAGAAGAGATTCAGCAAAGAGATTACTTGGATTCTCATCGGGAAGTCTCCCCTTTGAAACAAGCAACAGATGCCGTTCGAATTGACACCTCCGGTTTAACAATCGAGCAAGTCGTAGAAGCGATCAAAAAAACGATCCAAGAAAAGATCGACTAGCGAAAACAATGGGTGTTCCCCATTGTTTTTTTATTTTTCCTACGAAAAAGATGAAAGCAAGCAAGAAAACAGACGTGAAAAGACTTTTTCAACGAAAAAACCGTAGTTTTTTAGGAAAATAAGAGAAATCGCTTTATTTTTTTTTCATTCTATTTTAAACTAAAAGATGTAGTGCAATTATTGCAGAATTGTTGGTTAGGAGGACATGAGAGATGACAGAATTTGAAAATAATCAGGTTGAGAGTGGAAATGAATCAATGGAAGCCGCTTTAGACAATTTCCAAGAAGTAAAAGTTGGAGATATCGTTAAAGGCGAGGTATTGGCCATTGAGGATAAACAAGCGATCGTAGGGATCGAAGGCGCCGGTGTCGAAGGCGTTGTTCCTGCAAAAGAATTATCGACTTTACCTGTTGAAGACATCAACGAAGCAGTCAAAGTAGGGGATGTCTTAGAATTAGTTGTGATTTCAGCAATTGGGAAAGACAAAGAAAATGGCAGCTATCTCCTTTCTAAACGTCGCTTAGATGCGAAAAAAGTTTGGGAAGATATCGAAAAAGATTTCCAAGAAGGAAAAATCATCGAAGCACCAGTCACCAACGTCGTTAAAGGCGGATTAGTGGTTGACGTAGGGGTTCGTGGGTTTGTTCCAGCATCAATGGTCGAAGATCATTTTGTTGCGGATTTTGAAGATTACAAAGGGAAAACATTGACCTTTAAAATCGTTGAGATCGAGCCTTCTGAAAACCGCTTGATCCTTTCTCATAAAGCTGTTGTTGAAGCAGAAAAAGCAAAACAAAAAGAAGCTTTACTAGCTGATTTATATGAAGGACAAGAAGTAGAAGGAAAAGTAGCTCGTTTGACTGACTTTGGTGCCTTCGTGGACCTAGGCGGCATCGATGGACTTGTCCATGTCTCTGAAATTTCACATGGGCATGTTGGCAAACCGAGTGACGTTTTGTCTGTGGGAGATACCGTCAACGTCCGTATCTTATCTGTTGATGCAGACAAAGAACGTGTGTCTCTTTCAATCAAAGACACATTGCCTGGACCTTGGACCAATATTGAAGAGCAAGCGGCTGTTGGCAGTGTCTTAACTGGGACTGTTAAACGTTTGACAAGCTTCGGTGCGTTTGTGGAAGTCTTCCCAGGTGTTGAAGGGCTGATCCATATTTCACAAATCTCCCATAAACACATTGCGACACCACATGAAGTCTTACAAGAAGGCGATGAAGTGCAAGTGAAAGTGCTCGAAGTGAACCCTTCAGAACACCGAATCGCATTAAGTATCAAAGCATTAGAAAAAGCAGAAAATACCAATGAAACACAAGAAGTTTCAGAGGATGATTATCAATTGCCAGAAGAATCAACTGGGTTTACCATGGGTGATATCTTAGGCGATGCCTTAAAAGACAGCGACGAAGAGTAATTGTATGCCATCAGCTTATAACGATTCGATGTTTGAATTTGTTATAAGCTGATTTTTTGTTTGCCGAGAAAGCTTGCAACTTTCCATGGCTTTAGGTAAACTAAGTAAGATTGAATACAAGAAGCAGCGTACAAGGACTGCTTTTTTAAATGGAGGGTAAAAAATGTCAAATCCAACAATAGCGATCGTTGGACGTCCGAATGTGGGGAAATCGACCATTTTCAACCGGATAGCTGGAGAACGAATTTCGATCGTTGAGGATACTCCAGGAGTGACCAGAGATCGTATTTATGCCACTGGTGAATGGCTAGGCCGTGAGTTTAGCGTAATCGATACTGGTGGGATCGATTTAAGTGATGAGCCGTTTATGGATCAAATCAAGCATCAAGCAGAAATCGCCATCGATGAAGCAGATGTCATTGTTTTTATTACGAGTGCTCGTGAAGGAGTAACAGATGCTGACGAGCTTGTGGCTCGTTTGTTATACAAAAGCAACAAACCCGTGATTTTAGCGGTCAACAAAGTTGATAATCCCGAGATGCGCAACGATATCTATGAATTTTATGGTTTAGGTCTGGGCGATCCATACCCAATCTCAGGAAGTCATGGATTAGGGATCGGTGATGTCCTAGATGAAGCAGTCAAACACTTTACCAATGAAGCGGAAGAAGAAGACGATTCCATTATCAAGTTTAGTTTGATCGGTCGACCAAACGTCGGGAAATCCTCCTTGATCAATGCGATTCTTGGAGAAGAGCGAGTAATTGTTTCAGATATCGAAGGAACGACTCGTGATGCGATCGATACCCATTTTACTAGCGAAAGCGGTCAAGAATTTACCATGATCGATACCGCCGGCATGCGTAAAAAAGGGAAGGTCTACGAATCTACTGAAAAATACAGTGTCATGCGAGCAATGCGGGCCATTGAACGTTCAGACGTCGTCTTGATGGTCTTGAACGCCGAAGAAGGAATTCGCGAGCAAGACAAACGGATCGCTGGCTATGCCCATGAAGCAGGCCGTGGAATCATTATCGTTGTCAATAAATGGGATACATTGAAAAAAGAAACGAATACGATGCGTGATTTTGAAGAAGAAATCAGAGATGAATTCCAATATTTGGATTATGCACCAATCATTTTCGTTTCCGCAGTGACGAAACAGCGCTTGAATAAGTTGCCGCAGTTGATCGAAGAAGTCAGCATGAATCAAAACATGCGTATTCCATCTGCGTTGTTGAATGACGTCATTATGGATGCGGTGGCGATCAACCCAACACCAACAGACAAAGGCAAACGTTTGAAGATTTTTTATGCGACGCAAGTGGCTGTCAAACCGCCAACTTTTGTTATTTTTGTCAACGAAGAAGAACTGATGCATTTCTCTTATGCGCGTTTCTTAGAAAATCAAATCCGCAAGGCATTCACTTTTGAAGGAACGCCGATTCGGATCATTCCACGCAGAAGAAAATAGAGATTTTATCATACTTTGTTTCTTTTTACAAAGAAATCTGTCCTTTTCTAGAAAAATGGGAAAAAACCAAAAAAAAACCCCCTAAAAACGTTAAAATCCTTGATATTACAAGGTTCTTATGATAACGTTATATCAGAATATTGATGGTAATCAATATTTGACAAAAACCTTGGACCACTCAAGATTTTTGTTGATGCATGACATCAAAAAAAATATCAGGAGGTGAAACCATCCATGGCAAATAAAGCAGAATTAATCGAAAAAGTTGCAGCAGCTACTGACTTAACTAAGAAAGACGCAACTGCAGCAGTAGACGCTGTATTCTCAACAATTCAAGACGCTTTAGCTAACGGTGAAAAAGTTCAATTGATCGGCTTTGGTAACTTTGAAGTTCGTTCTCGTGCAGAACGCAAAGGACGCAACCCACAAACTGGTGAAGAAATCAAGATCCCTGCTAGCAAAGTACCTGCATTCAAACCAGGTAAAGCTCTTAAAGACGCAGTGAAATAATTGAGTCTTGTAGAAACCCTTGAGTAATCAAGGGTTTTTTCTTTTGTCTAACTAGGGACTGCCACCATGCAGGCGGAACGAATGGGAAAAGAATCGGTTGTTATTGTCAGAAAATTCAAAATTATTTTTTGTTTTTCTTTTGATCTTAAAAAAACATGGGTTGCTGGCACACTTTAATTCTCAAGCAAGAATAAAGGTGATTTAAAAGTCATTTTTATCAAAACAAGCAAGTGATTAAATGACATCTGATGTGAGAAAGGGTTCCTTAGAATTGTCATTATTGAAAAAAAATTCAGAAAATTCGTTGACAAGTGATTTTGCAAAGGGTATATTGGTAAACAATTACAAGAACGTTACTATTTCTAATGAAGGAGCCATTTTCTATGCGTAATTTTAATCAATATTTATTAGTCATTATTATTGATACCAGGACTTAGAACACGGAAGCAAAAATTATCCGTTTGTTTGAGTCCTATTTGCGTAAGTAAAATGGGATTCTGGCAAAGCATCCCAGTTTTTTATAACCGGGATGCTTTTTTTTATTCCAAAATGCAGGAGATGATGAGTGTGAGAAGTGATCAAATTAAAAAAGGGATCGATGCAGCGCCAGCTAGGAGTCTGCTCTATGCCACAGGACAAGTTAAAAATATCCATGATATGAACAAGCCATTTATTGCGATATGTAATTCCTATATCGATATCGTGCCTGGGCATGTGCATTTACGGGAGTTAGCAGATATCGCAAAAGAAGCGATTCGTGAAGCTGGCGGCATCCCTTTCGAGTTCAATACAATCGGCGTAGATGATGGCATTGCTATGGGACATATCGGTATGCGATATTCGCTACCTAGCCGAGAATTGATCGCTGATTCTGCAGAAACCGTCATCAATGCCCACTGGTTTGACGGCGTATTTTATATCCCAAATTGTGACAAGATCACTCCTGGCATGATCTTAGCAGCCATGCGGACCAACGTACCAGGAATTTTTTGTTCCGGCGGTCCTATGAAAGCCGGCATTGATCCTCGGGGACATCAAATAACCTTATCTTCCATGTTTGAAGCCGTTGGGACGTACAAGACGGGTAATATGACAAAAGAAGATTTTGAGTTTATGGAACAAAATGCCTGTCCGACTTGCGGTTCCTGTGCAGGGATGTTTACTGCCAATTCAATGAACTGTCTCTTAGAGATCTTAGGATTGGCAATGCCAGGCAATGGTACGATTCTTGCCGTGTCTGAAGAACGACGAGAACTAGTTAGACAAGCCGCCTTTAAGTTGATGGATCTTGTTGAAAAACAAGTGAAACCTCGAGACATCGTGACCAAAGAAGCTATTGATGATGCCTTCGCTTTAGACATGGCGATGGGGGGGTCCACCAACACAGTGCTGCATACCTTAGCGATCGCCAATGAAGCTGAGATCGATTATGACTTAAGACGGGTCAATGAAATCGCTAAAAGAGTGCCTTATCTCTCAAAAATCGCGCCATCATCAGCCTATTCAATGCATGATGTCCATGAAGCCGGTGGGGTTTCAGCGATCATTAGGGAGCTATGTGATATCGAGGGAGCGATTCATCCCGATCGACCGACTGTTACCGGTAAGACGTTGCGAGAAAATGTCGCTGAAGCGAAGATCCACAACGAAGAAGTCATCCATCCGAAAGAAAATCCGTATAGTCCAGTTGGCGGTCTATCGATCTTGTACGGAAACATCGCCCCAGAAGGCAGTGTCATCAAAGTTGGCGGGGTTGATCCAAGTGTCCAAGTGTTCAAAGGGAAAGCGATCTGTTTTGATTCTCATGATGAAGCAGTCGCAGCAATTGACAATCATACCGTACAAAAAGGACATGTCGTAGTGATCCGCTATGAAGGCCCGAAAGGGGGGCCGGGAATGCCGGAAATGCTGGCGCCTACCTCAAGTATCGTTGGTCGTGGGTTAGGCAAAGATGTCGCCTTGATTACAGACGGCCGCTTTTCAGGAGCGACGCGGGGGATCGCAGTTGGACATATTTCTCCGGAAGCTGCAGCCGGTGGTCCATTAGGACTAGTCAACGATGGCGATGAGATCATTATTGATTTGCCAAATCGAACGCTAAATCTGCAAGTTTCAGAAGAAGAGCTTGCCAAGCGTGCGCAAGAACGACCGAAGTTTCGTTCAAAAGTAAAAAAAGGATGGCTTGCACGTTATACCGCTTTAGTGACCTCTGCGAATACGGGCGGGATTATGCGAGTACCTGATGAGGAGGAGTAGCAATGGAAAACATCGACTATCAAGCATCGCATCTAAGGACTGGCGCGCAAGTGTTAGTGGACAGCTTGCAAGAGCAAGGCGTCGAAATGATCTTTGGCTACCCGGGTGGCGCCGTCTTACCGTTATATGACCAATTATATGATGCAGCGATTCCGAATATTTTGACGCGTCACGAGCAAGGCGCGATCCACGCCGCTGAAGGCTATGCCAAAGCTACTGGCAATGTTGGGGTCGTTTTAGTGACAAGTGGTCCAGGTGCTACGAATGTCGTTACTGGCATTGCCGATGCTATGAGCGATTCCGTACCGTTGGTGGTTATCACGGGGCAAGTGGCCGTACCAGGAATTGGCAAAGACGCTTTTCAAGAAGCGGATATTCTAGGTATCACGTTGCCGATCACGAAACACAATTACCAAGTCCGTTGTGTGGATGACTTACCGAAAGTGATCGCTGAAGCCTTTCACATCGCTTCAACTGGGCGTAAGGGACCTGTTGTGATCGACCTTCCGAAAGATATTACATTGCAAGAAACCGCTGAAACCTGCTCATTGCCGATCACAAGGAAAAGTTATCAACCGAATGCAGAGCCTTCCCGTCTGCAAATTGAAAAATTGATGCACGTTTTAGAAAAAGCACAGCGACCAGTGGTACTGGCTGGTGCAGGCGTGATCGCGGCTGAAGCTGCGGCTGAATTAAATGCATTTATTGCCAAGTACAAGTTGCCGACAGTCACAACGTTGCTCGGCTTAGGCTTACTGCCAAATGATCATCAATTTTTCTTGGGCATGGGCGGTATGCATGGAACGTATGCGGCGAACATGGCTTTATCAGAAGCCGATTTGATTATCAATATCGGCTCTCGCTTCGATGATCGCTTAGCGACTGCCGGCAGTCAGTTCGGTAAGCAGGCCATCGTTGCTCATATCGACATCGACCCGGTGGAGATCGGCAAGATTGTAGAGACAAAGATCCCAATCGTCGGCGATGCCAAGGCTGCTTTGAAACAGATGCTACGGTATCCGCCAACTAGAGGAACGTGGTCTACCTGGTCGGATCTATGTCAAAAACGGAAGACGGAAAAACCTTATCGCTATGATCGCACTCAAGCACAAGAAATCAAACCGCAAAAAGTCATCGAAGAAGTAGGGCGTTTGACCAAAGGAGAGGCTTACGTCATCACCGATGTTGGGCAGCATCAAATGTGGGTCGCGCAGTATTATCCGTTTCGCTTTCCTAAGCAGTTGATCACCAGTGGCGGACTAGGCACGATGGGCTATGGTATCCCTGCGGGAATTGGCGTCCAATTTGCTCATCCAGAAAAAATGGTCGTGGTGTTTGTTGGCGATGGCGGGTTCCAAATGACAAACCAGGAATTTGCTATTTTGAATGAGTATGGCTTGAATGTCAAATTTGTTTTGTTGAATAATCGTTCGTTAGGAATGGTCCGCCAATGGCAAGAAACATTTCATGGCAAACGACGCTCTGCCTCTGTTTTTGCACAGCAACCTGATTTTGTTAAACTAGCACAAGCTTATGGCATCGAAGGCTGTCGGATCGATGAACCCACTCAGCTTTCTGCTATGCTAGCGGAAGCTTTTGCACATACGGGGCCGCAACTGATCGAAGTAATGGTCTCGCCCTCAGAGCATGTGTTGCCGATGATCCCACCGGGGAAAGCCAATCATGAAATGATGGGGGTCTAAGGGGATGAAACGGGTATTAGCAGCAATCGTCCATAATGAAGCAGGTGTTTTGAGCCGCATCACGAGTGTCTTAAACCGCCGGCAGGTCAATATCGAGAGTATTTCTGTCGGCACAACGGAACGGCCAGAGTTTTCACGAATGACGATCATTGTCAACGTGAACGATTTGGCAGAAACAGAACAAGTGACCAAGCATTTAAATAAACAAATAGATGTCTTGAAGGTTTCTGATATTACAGAAGTTCCTCATATCGAACGAGAGCTGGTGCTGATCAAAGTCAATGCACCAACCACTAGCCGCTCGGAGATCCAAGCAGTGATTGATCCGTTTCGAGCGCACATTGTCGATGTCGCACTGAAAACGATCGTTGTGCAAGTTGCCGGCGATACGAAAAAGGTAGAAGCATGCATCGAAGTTTTGCGTCCCTACGGGATCAAACAGTTGGCACGAACGGGTGTCACTGGCTTTACAAGAGGGTAAGTGCAATTTTGAATTGCTTAAAATAAAGAAAGAATTCGGAGGAAACAAGTATGGTAAAAGTATATTACAACGAGGAAGTTACAGATAATCTAGGAGACAAGAAGATTGCGATCGTCGGCTACGGCTCTCAAGGGCACGCTCATGCGCAAAATTTACGGGACACAGGTCATGAAGTCTTTATCGGCATTCGTGAAGGAAAGTCAGCAGAAGCTGCAAGAAACGACGGATTTGAAGTCTTTCCAGTAGCCGAAGCCACTCAAAAAGCGGACGTAGTCATGATCTTGGCACCCGATGAGATCCAAGGATCGTTGTATAAAAATGAGATCGAACCGAATCTTTCTGCCGGCAATGCATTAGCATTTGCGCATGGTTTTAATATTCATTTTGATGTGATCGCGCCGCCAGAAGAGGTGGATGTGTTCCTAGTTGCGCCTAAAGGACCGGGCCACTTGGTGCGTCGAACCTTTACCGAAGGGTTTGCGGTGCCAGCCTTGTTTGCAGTCTATCAAGATGCGACTGGCAACGCACAAGCGACAGCTTTATCTTATGCAAAAGGCATTGGTGCCACACGGGTCGGCGTTTTGGAAACGACCTTTAAAGAAGAGACCGAGACCGATCTTTTCGGGGAACAAGCCGTACTTTGTGGCGGTTTGACCAGCATGATCGAAGCGGGCTTTGAAACATTGGTAGAAGCCGGGTACCAACCGGAATTGGCGTATTTTGAAGTTTGTCATGAATTGAAACTGATCGTTGACTTGATTTATGAAGGAGGATTCAAAAAAATGCGCCATTCGATCTCGAATACGGCAGAGTATGGCGACTACGTTTCCGGTGCTCGGGTGATCACCGCACAAGCCAAAGAAAACATGAAAGCCGTATTGACAGATATCCAAAATGGTCAATTCGCGAAAGGATTCATTGAAGACAATCAAAATGGCTTCCCTGAATTCTATAAAATGCGTGAAGAAAACAGCAACCATCAAATTGAAAAAGTCGGCAGCGAGTTACGGAAAATGATGCCGTTTGTTGCGAAAGATTAGAGGTGGCGCGTTTGTTGGTGACAGTTTCTGCAATCGAACAAGCATATGAACGACTGCGGGGAGCAGTTAGTCATACACCGCTGCAGTATGATCGCTTTTTATCTGAAAAATACCAAGCGACGGTTTTGTTGAAGCGAGAGGACTTGCAAAAAGTCCGCTCCTTCAAATTACGAGGTGCCTACTATGCGATCACCCAAGCAGATCCTGTGCAGACCAGTCGTGGCGTCGTCTGTGCCAGTGCCGGAAATCATGCCCAAGGCGTTGCTTATACCTGCCAAGAACAGCAGATCCATGCGGTCATTTTCATGCCAACAACGACGCCGCAACAAAAAGTCGCGCAAGTTCTCTTTTTCGGCGGCGACTACGTCAAAATCGAATTGGTGGGAGATACCTTTGATGCGGCGGCGCAGGCTGCCAAACAATTTGCAAAAGAAAAGCAAATGGCTTTCATTGCTCCTTTTGATGATCCCAATATTATCGCAGGACAAGGAACAGTAGCCGTGGAAATGTTGGCGGATGCTGAAAAAAAACAAGTATCGATCGATTTGGTGGTGGCAGCCATTGGTGGCGGTGGTTTGATCAGCGGGACCGCAGCCTATTTGAAAGAAAAGCAGCCAAATATAAAAGTTGTTGGAGCAGAACCTGTAGGGGCCGCCTCGATGCAAGCAGCCTTTGATCACCAAGGACCGGTGGCTTTAGAGCATATTGAAACCTTTGTCGATGGTGCGGCAGTCAAACAAGTCGGAGCTCAGACCTATGCCCATGCCAAACGCTATGTGGATCAATTGGTAACGGTGGAAGAAGGTGGAATCTGCCAAACGATTCTAGAATTATACAGCAAACAAGCGATCGTCGCTGAACCAGCTGGTGCCTTGAGCGTGGCAGCTCTGGATGAGATCAAAGAGCAAATCAAAGGCAAGACGGTCGTCTGTATTGTGAGTGGTGGCAACAATGATAGTTCCCGCATGGCAGAGATCGAAGAGAAATCACTGATTTATCAAGGATTGAAACATTATTTTATCGTCAATTTCCCACAACGTCCCGGTGCGTTGAAGGAATTTGTTAGCCATGTATTAGGGCCTGATGATGATATCACGAGGTTTGAATATACGAAAAAAATCAATCGTGGAACAGGACCAGTAATGCTGGGAATCTTGTTGAAACAAAAAAACGATCTACCCGCATTACTGTCACGAATTGAACAGTTTGATCAAGGCTACATCAACCTTCAGCAAAATCAATCACTTTACTCGCTTTTGGTTTAGAAAAAAACATGGTTTCCTTTGTAATACAGGAAACCATGTTTTTTGCTTTTTGGCATAGAATCATGGGACAAATCGGCGAAAATACTTCCTAATGGTTAGCGATTTAGTAGGTGTTTCAACGGCTTCTTGCTATAATAGTAAGTAGTAGCAACAAAGGAGTGAGCCGATGGAAGCTGTTTTTTACAGAAATGAGCAAGAAACCCAGATTTCTTACGGGGAAACATTGGCATCGGTCATGAAAGGACAGTCGATCGAGCCGCAGCAGGTGATCATTTTGACGAATCAGCGTTATTATGACCGCTTTTCAGAAAAAGTAACCCGCCTGTTTTTGCCGCGCGAGGTCAATTGGTATATTTGTACCAACCAAATGTATTGCAACAACTTTAGTGAATTTAAGGCCGCGATGGATTTCTTCGGTCGCTTTTCAAAGCAAGAGTCCTTGTTGATCGTCGGGTTTGGGAATGAAGGTGTATTGGCACTGAGCAGTTTTATCCATGCGACTTCGGTCCTATCGACACAGCTTTGGTTGATTCCTGTTTCCTTGCGGGCCTTAGCCAAAAGTGTCAAAGAAACAGCGATCGTTGTGAAAAAGCCAGATATCCCGATGCTGGAAAATCCTAATGCACCACAATTTGTTATTTTCGATCAGACGATTGCCGAAAAGCAAATCGATGGGAAACTTGTCGACTTTTTGACCCTGATCCGTGGTGGCGTGCTTGCCGATAGCGATTTTTTAAAGGAACTTTATCGAACGTACCCCAGTCATCAGGCATTGATGAGACACTCGTTGGCAGCTTATACCAATCAGCTGATCCAATTGTATCAGCAGTCGGGACGCGAATTAGAGGAGTTTGGGCAACTCTTTGCCGATGCTGCTTATCAAACAGAAAATGGTCACTTGCTGTCTGATGCGATGAAATTGTTCTTTGGCTTTTTGTTTCATTTTATTTGGACAGTCCAGCAGCAGCAGTTGACTGTCGATCTGCCAGTATTTTGCCAATGGCTTGCACGATTAGGCTTTCCTATCGAATTGCCCGAGTCTTTTTCCTTAAGCGAATATTTCAGCCGTGTACTAGAATTGCAGCAAAAAGAAAAAAAACTGTTATTTTTGGCAAAAGTTGGTACAATAGGGGGCAGAACGGAAATCGAGGAGAAAGATCTTGTCCAAACGATGGAGACTTATCAGCGATTAATCAATGAGATTCGAGGGGTCTAAATGGAAACTTATAGTGAAAAAATGTTAAAAGCACTAGCCGCAGAAGAGTTGGCTGAAGCACAATTGAATTTTACCGAAGCACTGCAAAAAGATGATGATGAAACACTTGGCGCTTTAGGCGATGAATTACTGCAGATCGGTTTTTTAGAAGAGGCGAAAACGTTATTTGAAACCTTGCAGCAGCGGCATCCTGAAAATGAAGCTTTGCTGCTTCCTTTAGCGGAAATTGCGATGGAAGAAGACCAGATTGAAACAGCCTTCACCTATATCGATCAAATACCACCAACGAGTGAAGCTTATCTGCAAGCCTTGTTATTGAGTGCGGATCTCTATCAACTGATCGGTATTCCGGAAGTCAGCGAAGCCAAATTAAAAGAAGCGCAAAGCCTTGTGCCAGAGGAACCCTTGATTCGTTTTGCCTTAGCTGAGTTAGCTTTTTCAACGGATCGCTATCAAGAAGCTGTTGACCTTTATCAAGGATTGCTGGAAGAAGATATTACGGATATTTCGGGGATTTCGATCGTTGAACGGACCGGAACGTCATTGAGTATGGCAGGTAAGTTTGAAGAGGCGTTGGAATATTTTGAAGCAAGCTTAGAAGACGAACAGACGGACGAGCGTCTCTTTCAAACGGCTTTAGTCTATTTGCAGCTGAAGGAAAATGAACAAGCGATTCGCTACTTGCAGCAGTTGCGGGTCATGAATCCCCAATACCGGGCCTTGTATCTTTATTTGGCTGAAGCATTGCAAGAAGAAGAACAGCTGGAAGAAGCGCAACGTGTGATCGAAGAAGGGATTCATGAAGATCCATATCAAGTGGATTTCTATCATTTTGCTGCCGAGAATGCTTACCGACTTCATGACAGTGAAGCAGCCGAGTCATTTTTACTTAAAGCACTGGAAACTGGTGAAAAAGAAGAGGATACATTACTGACTTTAAGTAATTTATACTTGAATGAAGCGCGTTGGCAAGAAGCGATCTTGGCGATCGAGCGAATGGAAGACAATGAACAGCCTCACGCTTTATGGAATCTAGCGCAAGCCTTCAATGCGTTAGAAGATTTTGACAAAGCAGCAAAATATTACGAAGAAGCCAATGCTGATTTGCACCATGAACCGGCGTTTATGAAGGAATACGGCATTTTCTTACGTGAAGAAGGGCGTTTACCTGAAGCTCTTCATTTGCTACAACATTATTTGGCACACGAACCAGGTGATTTAGAAGTACAGTCGATCGTGGAGGACTTATTAGAAAGATAGGTGAGAGAAATGAACATCAATGTACAAGAAAAGAAAAAGTTTCTTAATTGGTTAGTTTCGACCGTTTCCTTCAGCCGCCGAGAAGTCTCTTGGGTGTTAAACTATCTGGCGAACCATGAAGCGATCTTGGCCAATGTTCATTTTGTAGAAGGGGCAGCCGCAGCCAAACGGGGCTTAAGTGTCCGCAGTACGGAAGTTGGAGGCGAACCCTTTGTCTTGAGTATCGAAGGACAGACCTTTTATGACATTGATCAGATTTTTCACGAGATTCGCATGAATTGGAAACAACCCTTGTATCTTGAATGTCTCTTTCCAGATTCTTGGTCGCAATCCTTTTATTTAGCAGTTTTAGAAGACAATCCTTATGAACGTTGGAACGACCACTTGGATCAAGAAATGACCCAACATGTTACCCAGTACCTTGAAAAAGAAGAAGCAAAAACCAAAATTGATACCTTGTATCGGCAGATCGATCTAGCATTGGAAAATGGGGATCGTGATGCCTTCTTGGAACTTTCCGATGAAGTAAATCGGCACTTGCTCCAACAAAAAGAAGAAAGCCGCTGACAAATAAAAAAGCAGTCCTTTAACCGGGACTGCTTTTTTAGTCTTTATTTTGTTTTAGAGACCGCTGCTTTGCGCTGTAAGAACCGTGACTTAGGTCTTAAGTAGGTAAAGCCTTCGCCTTCGACTTCATGGACATTGATGACAGAAACAAACGCTTGCGGATCAAAGTCATGAACAATGCGCTTGACTTCAGAAATCTCCCGTCCGCTGACCACCATATAAATGATTTGTTTCGATACTCTTGAGTAAGCCCCTTCGCCCTGTAAAAACGTGACACCGCGTTCCAATTCATCCATTAAAACAGGAGCTATCTCTTCGCTATGATTGCTGATCACTAAAATCCCTTTGGCTGAATAGCCGCCGTCTAAGATCGAATCGATCACACGAGTGAAGACATAAGAAAAAATCAAGGTATACATCATGCGGTTCAAATCTATATAGGTCAAAGAAAGCAACAGGACGAACACATCAAAGATCAAAAGCGACCGCCCGATCGTCACCCCAAAGTTTTTCTCTAAAATGCGCGCCAGTACATCGACGCCACCTGTTGTTCCACCGACTTTGTAGACGATCCCACTACCGATCCCTGCAATCAAACCAGCCAAGAGTGCGACGATCAGTAGATCATGCTGTAGATCGATCAACAGGGGAACACTCTGCCAAAATGCCAACCAAAAAGACAAACCAAAGGTTCCTAAAATCGTATACACTAATGAGCGTCGACCAAGAATTTTGCCACCGATCAAAATGATCGGAATATTTAAGATCAATGTACTAATGGCAGGATTGATTCCCCATAAGGCTCGCAGGATCAAGGTGATCCCTGTCACACCGCCTTCTGCTAAGTCATTTGGGATATTTAAATAGACTAGACCGAAGCCATAAATACTCGTACCGAAAATAATCAAAACAATGTCGCGAATCGTTCGCCATGAAAAAAATGCCCGCATCCTGTTTCCTCCGTTATTCAACTTCCACAAGTATCAATGTAGCACGAAATCATTGAATGTACAACAAATCCTGAGGGGGCTCTATCTAGGCAGGCAGCCATTCTTTTGGTAAGATAAACGAGAAAGGGTGAAGAAGATGACAGATAAACGTTCCTTGGCATCGATGCAAGAAGAAGTCGACGCCTATATTCAACAATTTAAAACTGGCTATTTCAGCCCCCTCGCCCAAATGGCTCGTTTGACTGAAGAAGTTGGCGAATTGGCGCGAGAAGTAAATCACTATTACGGGGAAAAAAATAAAAAAAGCGATGAAGTTGAAAAGACCGTGGCAGAAGAACTGGGCGATGTACTCTTTGTGACGATGATCATGGCCAATTCACTAGACATCGACCTGACTGAAGTGTTTGAGGAAAATATGGCAAAATTCAATCAGCGGGATGCGTATCGTTTTGAAAGAAAAGATGGGAAAGTACATGAAGCTGACTAAACTACCAAAAGAATTTGCAGAAGCTGCGCCACTCCTAAAAAAAATCGAAGCCGCGGGCTATGAAGCATACTTTGTTGGCGGCAGCGTGCGGGATACGATTTTAGGCCAGCCGATCCATGATGTCGATATTGCTACCAGTGCGTTTCCAGCCGAAATCAAGGCGCTTTTTCCTCGAACCATTGACATTGGTATCGAGCATGGGACGGTGCTGGTCTTGTGGGAACAGGCGCAATATGAGATTACCACCTTTCGAACCGAAGCCGCCTATCAGGATTATCGCAGACCTGACAAAGTTGATTTTGTCCGTTCCTTGAAAGAAGATCTAAAGCGGCGGGATTTTACCATCAATGCATTGGCACTTCAAGAAGATGGGGTCATCATTGATCTTTTCGATGGTCTGGCAGATATCGACAATCAGATTTTACGAGCAGTGGGTCACCCGCAGGAACGTTTCCATGAGGATGCCCTACGAATGATGCGGGGGCTGCGTTTTGTCAGTCAATTGGGCTTTGTTTTAGAAACAGAAACATTGGCTGCTATCCATGCGAATCATGCCTTGTTGGGGAAAATCTCTGTTGAACGGATCATGATTGAATTCGTGAAATTGCTGTTAGGCAATCATCGGAACCAAGCACTACGAGCACTAGTAGAAACCGAATGCTATATCTATTGCCCAGGCTTACGGGAATACGGTGAGGCGTTACTGCGGATGGCAGACCTGCCAGCGATCCCATTAGAAAACGAAACGACGGCTTGGGTATTGCTCATTGACCAAATCGGTTTAGCTCCTGAGGCAGTCCGCAGCTTTTTAAAAGCTTGGAAATGTTCGAATGACTGCATCCGCCAAGTACAAACGGTCTATCAAGCACTGCTAATGCGTCGAAACGGCGAATGGAACGATCTGCTGTTGTATCAGTTCGGTTTAGAAGCAACCTGTTTAGCTGAAGGATTATTGCGTTATGACAAGCTGCCCAATGATCCTGCAAAAATCAGTCAGCGCTATCAGCAGCTACCGATCCATTCACTGAAGGAGCTGGCGATCAATGGACGTGATTTACTGCAGACAGTTGATCGTTCTTCTGGTCCGTGGCTCAAAGAAGTCTTGGCCGCTGCCGAAGCTGCAGTCATCACACGAAAAATCCCTAATGAAAAAGAAGCACTATTGGCGTTTGCCCAAGCATATTTAGCGAAGGAGGGATAACTGAAGAATGGAAAGCAAAAAAGACTTTCTCGTTGACCTTCAAGACACTGCGGCTGTTTTGGGTTCTGGCGGTTTAGCGGTTTTAGCAACCCCTCGACTAGTCGCAATGGTGGAAAACACCTGTTGGGAAGCACTTGAGCCTACTTTAGATAAAGGGTTTACCACCGTCGGTACAAAGTTTTCGATCGATCATTTGAAACCTTCACCAGTCGGAGCGACAATCACAGTTCTTATACAATGGGAAAAAGAACAAGGATTCCAGTTTGATTATCAGGTGACCGATGGGGCGCAACAACTCATTGCTAAAGGGACTCATCAACGAGCGGCGGTGGAAATCTCTCGGTTTATGAAAAAAGTCAACGAAAACCAAAGTTAATTTGTGTCCCAGTAGCGACTATGTGTTAGAATTAAAATGTATTATTAATAAAAAGGAGCGTTTTGTCATGGCTAGAGAAATGAAAGCTTTAAAATTTTATTTCCGTAATGGAGAAACATGGACGATCGAGCGCCGTTACATCGGTGACTTATGGATCAAACAAATCACGACCAGTTTTGGCCGTATCCACGGAAGCGAATTCGTTGAGATTCATCCATGTGCTGGGTTCAAAATTGAAATCTTTCAAGAAGGCGATCATGTGGCAACACATGACATCAACTTAGGCGGACTTGAATTAGGGATGTTTGCTCGTGCGTTGAAATATGAAGATATTGAACGGATGGAAATTCTTTACCGTAACGGTACACCGGATCTTGTTTATTTCCCATACAAGGACAAAGATACGGAAGGATTGGATAATGTATACCAATCAACAAAAATCAGTGAAAAAACGAAGAGTCTGTATATCGTGATCGACCCAAATCAAACGGTTGATGATGTTTATCAAGAACATTTCGAAGAATAAGAAAAACGCAGAACCAGTTGGTTCTGCGTTTTTTTTTAGAATGTTTCTTGGAACATATCCGTATACTTTTTTAATAAAAGATAATCTTCGGCATATTCATCCTTTAAAACGATTGTATCGCCAAAGAAACTCTTACGAGCATGTTGAATGATCCGATGCTGAATATCTTTTTCCAGAAGGTAATCGATCTCAGACTGTTTCAGGTTTTGTGCAGCAGTCGCCCGATTCTTTTCTAAATATTGCAGCAAATCGTACTCAAGGTGTCCCGCACCATTGATGACTCGTTTGTATTCGATTTTGTCAATTTTCATCTGCTCACACTCCTTGCTATTAAAGTACCTTAGAAAGAAGTAAAGGGGGAGATGGGGGCCTCGAAATTACATAAATCTTTAAAAAATGGATCGTTTGTTAATGTTATCTTAAGATTTGTCATCGAAAAGGAAAGAAAAACGAGTCAAGTGCCAGTATTTTTTGAACCATCAGCAAACGGTTCTTTTTCTTTTTGCTGATGGACAGGTCCTATGTTGGCGATCCCATCTAGACCACCAGCGTGACCACCGACTAATTTGCTGCGTGCAATGGCACGAGCGCCTTCCATTCGGCTTGTGGCATGAACGATCGAAGTGAAGCCGTATTTCTCACGAATCTTATCGATGATCAAATCTAATTTACGCTGGCGTAATTGCGTTTCTGCTTGCTCAAAAAGATCCAGCTGGACATTTTCTGTATAAACCAATTTTGAATAGGTGATACCGATGTGGCGAACGACTTGCCCGGTATAAAATTTTCGAAAGAGAAATAGGCAATGAGCAACAAGCTTACGTGTATTGTCAGTTGGCGGGATTTTCATTTGTCGGGAAAAGCCAGAGGCAGTTTCACCAAAGGCTACGCCGATGTAAACATTGATACAAGCGGTCTGACAATGATGGCGGCGAATTCGAGCGGCAACTTGCTCTGCCATTTCCTTGATGACGATCTCGATTTCTTCTTGTAAATAATAATTGCGATGTAGGACCTGACTATTGCCGTAGCTTTTTTCCATGACCTGCGGTGTCGGTTCGGCTAAAATGGTGCGGTCAATGCCGTGAGCGTGATGGTAGAGCTGCTCACCAATGATTCCCATGCGACTGCGCAAAAGATCAGGACTGGCATGAGCCAATTGTTCAATAGATTCAATCCCCATCAAGTGAAGTCGTTTTTCTGTGCGTCGACCGATTCCCCAAAACTCAGTCATGGGGCTGATTTGCCAAACTTTTGTCGGGACATCTTCGTAGGTCCATTCGGCAATCAAGGAACGGTTGTGTTTGGATTCGTTATCTAAAGCTAGTTTTGCTAACAAAGGATTGTCACCAATACCGATGGTGACATACAATTTCGTTGTTTCGTAAATGTCTTTTTGAATTTGCTGGGCAATCAGCCAACGTTTTTCTTCGCGAGAAATCGTGTTATCAGGAATGAAAAGATCCAGTGTACGGGTCAGATCCATCATCGTTTCGTCGATTGAATAGAGCAGCAAATCATCTTGTCCAACATATTTGCGAAAGACATCATTGACTTTGGTGTTTTCTTTGATATAAAAACTCATACGTGGCGATGCTTTGTACAAATCGGGATGCGTCGGCAGATTGTCATTGCGGGTCACATTTGAAATTCCTAAAGCCGATTTTGCCTTTGGGGAAGCCGCTAAGATTAAGCCGTTTCCAGTATTGTCAGAATGAGACATGACGACCAGCATCGCTTGGATAGGGTCTAAGCCGCGCGAGATGCATTCGACAGAAGCATAAAAACTTTTGACATCGATAAATAAGATATCGCGTTTTGGCTCGAGCGCATAATTAAAACCACCCATTTTTATCACTCCTTACCGAGATTATACGAACGTTTGTTCTTTTTTGTCAAGCGAACAGGAGCGGATGGGTGGATTTGTTTTTTTATAGAGAGATTATTTTTGGCTTATAATGATGGGAAACGTTGTTTTATAAGGGATACATTCATTTCAGGTTATCAGAATCCGATTGGACATAAAAACGTGATTTTGTCTTTTTACCCGAAGGTGTGATTAAAAAAACAGCCGATCCATTGGACCGACTGTCGTAGCTTAAATCAATTTTCGGCAGGTAGCATTGCAAACAAACTTAAGAGATTGCCGTCTATATCTTTGACGATGGCATAGCGTTGCCCCCAAAAGGCACACCAAGGTTCTTTGAAAGACTGATACCCGGCAGCTACGACTTTTGCATGAAGGGCATCAACCTCTTCAGGGGAATCACATAAAAAGGCTAATTCAATTGTGTCACCAACAGTCATTGGTGCATGTCCGTAGATCCCGGCAACCATCTGGCGGCTATTCAAAGAGATGCGAACCCCGTCGTTTGCTAATTCCATATAATCTTCTGAGTGCTGACCTAATGGCGTGAAGCCAAGTACTTGATAAAAAGCCAGTGCCTGTTCCATGTTTTTTGTGATAATACCAACCATATCTAGTTTCATTGTTTTCTTCCTTTCTTGTGGGAATTCTTTCCATAACAGTCAATGCAGTTGCTAGCAATGAAGATTACCTCGTTTCTGTCAGACGGTAATGGTGCAACCGTTCAGCCAACGTACCAGTATGTAGTTCAAACAAATGGTTGTCATCGTCGTAAAAGTAAATGGAAGCACCTTCGCCTTTGATACGAGAACGATCTTTTTCGATCTTCAATCCTAGTCCTTGGATGCGCGTAATCAAGGAATCGATTTGAGTTTGATCGATTTTAAAGGCAATATGGTTATACGTTTTCGGCAGCTTCTGGGAGGCATCCTCCATAACAGCAAGCCATAAGCCATCGATCAAAAAGAATTTTTCTGGGAAGTAAGAATGGGGCTGGTCTCGGCTATCATAAATTTCCTCTGCTTCAAACAATGTTTCCAGCATCGTTGTCGTCTTTGCTAAATTCTGTACGATCAACGTGATATGGGAAATCTCCATCGCATCAACACTCCTTCGTTATGACGAAATAGGGGAAAGAGAAACAATTAGTATCAAAATAAGCATTATGTTAGTGATTGTAAAATACCAATAGGAAGAGCAGAACATAAAACAGTGCATCAGTTGTGCAAGGAATAACTTTCTTCTTGTATTTTGTCCAAAAGAAGACATTTATTAAGAAGAGGATAATCACTGTCGGTAAGCTAAAGGTCCAAGCAGGGTGTTTAATGAAAATGAAAAGCATATTTCCAATAAGAGCAAAAAGAAAAGCGCCATAAAACAGACGATAGTTACTAGGTAGATACGTAAAATTGCCAAGCATGGGTTCACCTCCTATAGGCAGTATAGCATGAAAGGATCGACTGGCACTCAAAGTATATTGAAAGGACAGCTAGAAGAAAAAGCTAGTTCATGTTCTATGTGCCGCCTTTGTTGAACATTAGTTTCTTTTTTACATTATACATTAAAATTTATTTATACGTCGCTTCAAAGAAAAAGTTGGCTCAAAAGTTCAAAGCAAATAAGTGAAAATAGGGGAGTGGTTGTGTAAAGAGGGAAATAAAAATGCAGCAGCTATCATTGCAAAATGTCTGAAAAAAAAGAAGTTCGCAAACGCCTTGGTTATCAGCGTTTGCGAACTTCTTAAATAGTATTATTTTGTTTCGCGGTGTAAAGTAACTTTTCTTTCACGTGGGCAATATTTTTTCTTTTCCAAACGATCAGGATTGTTACGTTTGTTTTTGTTTGATAAGTAGTTGCGTTCTTTACAAGAAGTGCACTCTAATGTGATGTTTACGCGCATGATTTTCCCCCCTAACGATACAAGAATCCTCTAAGAAATCTCTCAGACTAAAATATAATAGCATGTTTTGTGCGGGAATGCTAGCTTTTTCCTGAAATTTGTTAAGTAGTTTTACTTGACGAATTACTTGAAACGCATTAGTCCAATTTGCTCTGGATATCTTCGATCATTTTGGTATAGGCGATAGGACCGTTGTAGAGCCAGCTTGATTCAGGACCGAATTCCCATAAATGATTGTTTTTGACTGCATCAAGATTTTGCCAGACTTGTTCGCTGAAAAAATCAGCGCCTTTATCACTATTCACTAAAATCAAGTAATCGGCATCCAATTCTGCCAATTTTTCCAGAGAAACGGCAGACCAGTCAGCAGTGGCACTTTCACTGATTTCTGAAACAAGCGAGGGAACTTCAAAACCGAGTTCGTGATACAGCAGTTGACCACTTGATTTTGTTTCTGAAACCATGAAGACAGAATTATTGACCACCCATAAAACAGCAATTGACTTGCCTTGGATTTGATCAGCGTACGTTTCCTTGGTAGTAGCGACTAAGTCATCATAATCAGCTTCTACTTGGGCAGCTTCCTCTTCTTTGTGTAAGACCTTTGCGATATCTGTCAGACGTTCACGCCAGGTTACTTCCTCGCCATTTGTGACCACATAGGTCGGCGCGATCTTACTGTACTGATCATATTTGTCGCCTTCCACCATGGAATTGCTATCCATCAGCAGCAGGTCTGGCTCAAAGCTCAAGACATCTTCATAGGGCAGATCATAGTTGATTCTTGGCACATCTGCTAGTTTGTCTTGCAAGTATGCTTGATCACTGTCATTGCCGACTGTCCATTGAGCAACCGGGGTTACCCCTAAAGCGACCAAATAATCTTCCAAGTAACTACCGATCACCCGTTGTGGGTTTTCGGGAACAGTGACTTCATTTCCCATCGCATCGGTAAAGGTTGTTGCTATTTCTGAAGAAGTAGTGGCTGATCCACTGCTATCCGTTGAGTCATTATTCGTACCGCAAGCACCCAGTAGAGTAAGGGAGCAGGCTGCTAGCAGGGTAAGCCAAGTACTTCTTTTTGACCATTGTTTCATAGAAAAACTTCCTCCTTTGTTAAAAGATGAGCACTTATCATTTTAATTGAGAATAATTCTCATTTGCTGATTGCTATTATTACGGAGAAACGCTGATTTGTCAATCTTATTTTTTTATTTCCTTTTTTTAGAACTATTGACGAATAGTAGGATTACATTCATAATTGATAAGCATTATCAATCAATTATTTTGGGGACGAATATGGCGAAATTACGAACAGTTGACTTGAGTGTCGGCTATCAAAAACAAAAAATTGTGCAAAATCTAACAATTGAGATTCCAGAAGGGAAAATCATCGGCTTGATTGGTCCGAACGGCAGTGGAAAATCGACATTTTTAAAGGCACTCGCCCGAATTTTACAGCCTTTGTCTGGTGAGGTCCTATTAGATACACAAAACCTCCAGAACATCAAAACCAAAGAAGTGGCTAAAAAGATTGCGCTGCTTTCACAAGTTAGCGACTCATCGATTGGCTTGACGATTCGCGAAATTGTTTCTTACGGTCGTTTTCCCTATCAAAAAGGACTGAATAGTCTATCGGAACAAGATCTTGCAGCGATCGACTGGTCTTTGCAGGCAACTGGTTTGACGGCACTGGCAGAAGAAGTGATCAGTACGCTGTCAGGGGGACAAAAGCAGCGCGTTTGGATCGCCATGGCACTGGCGCAAGATACGGATATCGTGATTTTAGATGAACCAACAACCTTTTTAGATCCTGCGCATCAATTAGAAATTTTGCTCTTATTACAGCAAATCAATAAAACCTATGGGAAAACGATCATTATGTCGATTCATGACCTGAATCATGCGTCACGTTTTTCTGATTATATTTACGCATTAAAAGGTGGAGAGCTTTTGGTTTCCGGTACACCGGAAACGGTGCTGACCAAAGAATGGCTGCAGCGTTTGTTTGAGATCGATGCCGTGTTAGGTACCTTTCCTAATAGTACAAAGCCGCTGGTCTTGACCTATGAGTTAGGAGCGCAGATATGAAAAAGTTTCCTTGGCTGCTGCTGCTTTTTAGTGGCTGCTTTATTATCTGTTTCTTTTTAGCGATCACTCAAGGAGCAGCGGACCTTTCTTTTGAAACGATCTGGGATGCCGTCTTTGCTTTTGATTATGAGAATCAGCTGCATCAAGTCTTGCGCAATATTCGGTTGCCACGTGTTTTGGCTGCTTTTCTAGTAGGAAGTTGTTTTGCTGTTACAGGAGCCATCATGCAGGGGATTACGAGAAATCCCTTGGCAGATGGTGGTCTTTTAGGTGTCAATAGTGGGGCTGCCTTGGGACTAGCGATCGCATTTATCCTCTTTCCTAGTGTGCAACCGAGTCAAGCGGCGCTGTTTTCCTTTTTTGGTGCGTTTGCGGCAACTGGGCTGCTTTTTTTACTGACCAGATACGCCAAACTAGGCATGTCGCCCACGGGACTGATTTTGGCTGGTGTGGCATTAAGTTCTTTTTTCTCAGCCATTAGTCAAACTCTGTCATTGCAATTTGATTTAAACCAAGAGATAGCCTTTTGGTTTATCGGTGGTGCGGCGAATGTGACTTGGCAGCAACTGCGTTTTGTGGGCCCCATCTATCTGATCGCCATCGTTTTTGTGCTACGGCTAGGAAAAGCCCTCAATCTGTTAGCACTAGGAGATGACACCGTCATTTCATTAGGCAAGCACCCGCATCTGATTCGGGCATCTGCCTTACTGTTAGTCGTAGTTTTGGCGGGAATGGCGGTTTCGCTTGTAGGACCGGTCAGCTTTGTCGGCTTAATGGTTCCTCATGTCGTGCGGGGGATGGTGGGCAAAAACTATCAACTGATTTTGCCTTTGACGATCCTTGGAGGGGGAACACTGGTGATGGCCGCTGATCTGGCAGGTCGCTTGATCAATCCCCCTTTTGAGACACCCTTTGGGATACTGATGGCATTGATCGGTGTGCCTTTTCTATTGGTCAAGATACGGAGGGAAGACTGATGAAAAAAACACTCTTTGTTTTTTTTCTACTGGTGATGGCCGCTTTTTTAGGAAGTGTCATGGTGGGAAAAACAATCTTAACCTTTCAGACATTAGGGGCAATCTTTCAAGGTACGGCTTCTTCGAGTCAGGTACTGACGTTTACTGAGTTTCGACTACCACGGGCTTGTCTGGCGCTGATCGCCGGCGGTGCCTTTGGTTTTTCTGGTTTTGTCTTGCAGGGGGTGACGAGAAACGAGCTGGCTGATGCAAGTATCGTAGGAATCAACAATGGCGCGGGTCTCTTTGTAATGATCTACTTAGGGGTTTATACCCAAGGATCGCAGCTTTTACCTGTCGTTGGGATCTTCGGTGGCTTGTTGGCTGCTGTACTGGTCTATTTGATTGCCTATAAACACCGCCAATTGTTGTCGATGGAGCGAGTGCTGCTTGCGGGAATCGCCGTCAATGCAGGGTTGGCCGCGGCTACTTTACTTTTTACGGTGGAATTATCAAAAGACCGCTATCGCTTTGTAACAGCATGGCTTTCTGGATCTATCTGGGGAACCTCGTGGCAGCAAATTACCAGTCTGCTTCCTTGGGTCATCGTATTGTCTGTCGCAGCTTTCTGGACCGTACCTAAACTTAATCTGCTTGGTTTTGGTGAGGAACAGGCAATTAGCTTAGGGGTTTCTTTGACACGGTTGCGGACGTGGTTTTTAGTGATTGCGGTTGGTTTGGCTGCCAGTACGGTTGGCTATACCGGTAATTTAGCCTTTGTGGGCTTATTGGCGCCTCATATCGCCAAGGGACTCATCGGCAGAGAATCTCGCAGTGCCTTTTTCTTAGCGGGAATGATCGGCAGTCTGCTGGTCTTAGTAAGTGATACGATCGGTCGTTTACTATTGACAAGCGGTGAGATCCCAGCTGGTATCATCATTTCTATCGTGGGGGCACCGTACTTTGTCTTTTTACTGATCCGGCGTAAAGAAGGATGAGCAGATAGTCATGATCTTGCCAAGAAATCTGCGATTCTAGTTTGCTATTTGGACACAGTTTTTGGTACTATTTCTGAGAGGAGTGATCCAATGGAAAAACCAGTCATTAGAGAGCACATGATCCAAACATTAAAAAAAATGCCGAGCAAACAAAAGCAGCAGAAAGAAACGGTGATTTTGCAGTTGCTGTTTTCTTCTCAGATTTGGCAAACGGCTAAGTCAGTAGGAGTGATCCGTTCGTTGCCATTTGAATTTGATACAGCGGCTATTTTTGCTAAAGGATTTGAACAAAACAAACGAATCGCAGTGCCGAAAGCACAACAAAAAAAATTGCAGTTTTATCATGTGGAGCCGGCAACGCGTTATGAAACGTCGGCATTTGGGGTTGAAGAGCCGATCAGTGAGCAAGAAGCCCATCACTTGGATTTACTCATTGTTCCCGGCTTGGCTTTTTCGAAAAAAGGCTATCGCATCGGCTTTGGCGGCGGCTATTATGATCGTTTCTTGTCAGCTTTTGATGGCAAGACCGTTTCTTTGGTCTTCGGAGAACAATTCAACGATCAATGGACACCAGATGTATTCGACATTCCAATCGATAAAATCTATACGGATTCGCTTATTCGCACGTAAAGGAGCACGTCAATGAATTCTCAAATGAAAAGATGGCTGAATCAGTCGATCTTCACGTATCTATTTTTAGCTATCCAAACTATTGTGTTTATCTTGGGTTATTTTAGTCCCTCTATTCAATCAGGCGGGGTGATGTTTGGTCCGTTTGTCGTCTATTTAAATGAATATTGGCGTTTCGTTACCCCAATCTTTCTGCATTTCGGGTTGGCACATTTTGCAATCAACTCTGTGATTCTCTATTATATGGGGCAACAAGTAGAAGCCATCTATGGTCATAGCCGTTTTTTTGCCTTGTATTTACTAAGCGGCATCATGGGCAATACCATGAGTTTTGCTTTCAACCAAATAGGGGTTCAATCAGCAGGCGCTAGTACTTCATTATTCGGGCTTTTCGGGGCATTTTTGATTTTAGGTTGGCATTTTAGAAATGATTACCGCATCCAAGCAATGGTACGGCAATTTGCCCTATTCGTTGGATTGAACCTGGTTTTTGGGGTGTTTGATCAAACGATTGATATGTGGGGACACATTGGCGGGATCCTCGGTGGGTTATTGTTAGGGAATCTTTTGGCATTGCCAAAGAACTATGGAAAATATTCGATCCACACCAGAATCCTCTCTGGCGGACTCTTTGTTTTCTTATTGGCTATTTTTGTGATATATGGTTTTAAAAAATATTAATTACTTGTATAATAAGCAGGAAGTGGTTAAATGGAAACGTTATATGACGTACAACAATTACTGAAACAATTTGGTGTTTACGTATATGTCGGCAAGCGGATCTACGATATAGAACTGATGCAAATCGAGTTGAAAAACTTTTATGACAGTCGCTTGATAGATCGGGATGTATATCTGACTGCCCGGCGAATTCTTACGCGGGAGCATCGAATTGAAGAAAGCCGGGAGGAAAACAAGTGATGGACAAAAAAATCATCGGAATTGATTTAGGCGGAACAACGGTGAAATTCGCTATTTTAACGAGCGAAGGCGAGATTCAGCAAAAATGGAGTATTGACACCAATATTCTTGATGAAGGCTCACATATCGTGCCAGAAATCGTGGCATCGATCAATCATCGCCTAGAATTATATGGCTTACAGCCGGAAGCATTTATCGGTATTGGTATGGGGACACCAGGAAGTGTCGACCGTGACAAAGGAACCGTCATAGGTGCCTACAATCTGAACTGGAAAACACTTCAGCCAGTCAAAGAACTGATTGAAAAAGGCACAAAAATCCCATTTGCCATCGATAACGATGCCAATGTAGCAGCTTTAGGTGAGCGTTGGAAAGGGGCAGGGGATAACAATCCTGATGTCATCTTTATCACACTAGGTACAGGTGTTGGCGGCGGTATCATCATGGAAGGGCAATTGCTTCATGGGGTTGCTGGTTGTGCCGGAGAAATCGGTCATATCACTGTTGATCCTGAAGGGTTCGAATGTACTTGCGGCAAACGTGGTTGTTTAGAAACGGTTTCTAGTGCGACGGGTGTTGTGCGAGTTGCTCGACAGTTGGCAGAAGAATATGCTGGCGACTCGGCATTGAAACAACAGCTGGACAATGGGGAAGATGTTTCAAGTAAAGATATTTTTGAAGCGGCTCAAGCAAACGATTCATTTGGCTTGATGGTCGTTGATAAAGTGTGCTTCTACCTTGGGTTGGCATGCGGAAACCTAGGAAACACATTAAATCCATCAAGTATCGTTTTAGGTGGAGGCGTATCGGCAGCCGGTGAATTTTTACGTGAACGGGTTGCTGCCTACTTTGCTCAATTTACCTTCCCACAGGTAACGGAAAGTACTGAAATCAAATTGGCCGAACTTGGGAATGATGCCGGTGTGATTGGGGCAGCATCATTAGCTTTGCAGTTTGCAGCAAAAGCATAGATGACAAGCTGCTAGGCAAGGATAGATTAAAGCAGCATAAATCAAAAAAGAATGTTTGTTACAATAGAGAGGAATAGAAGAAATGACACCAATTATGTGGCTAAACTTGGTTTTGGCATTAATAATCTTAGCAATCGCTTTGAACTGGGCGTATTTTCAAATTATGGGACGCCGTTCAGCAACGATCATCTCAGAAGATGAATTTAAAGCAGGAATGAAGAAAGCCCAAGTGATCGACGTTCGGGAAAAAAATGAATTTGACAGTGGGCATATTTTAGGGGCGCGTAATATTCCCTTTACTGTTTTAACCAATTCCTTCAGCGCATTTCGTAAAGATCAACCGATCTACTTATATGACACGCGTAAATCGTTGAGTATTCGCGCAGCAAATAAATTACGAAAAGAAGGCTTTACCAATGTCTATATCCTAAAAGAAGGTTATGAAGGCTGGAGTGGCAAGACGAAAAAGAAAAATAGTTTATAAAAGAGAGAACTTAAGGCAAAAGAACACAAGCAAATTTGAATGAGCGACGAAACACCAAACGGAGTGTTTCAAGTAAGTCATTGTTCAATTTACATTGTGGACTTTTGCCTTTATTTATAGAACTTAGGTCTATCGATAAGGAGAGTGTGCGTTGATCAAGCGAAAAAGAATTTATGAAGTGGCGGAAACGACAGATGGCTATCGGGTATTGGTGGATCGCATCTGGCCTAGAGGAATGAAAAAGGAGGCAGCCCAGATCGATCTATGGCTCAAAGCAGTCGCACCAAGTACTGAATTGCGCAAATGGTTTGGGCATGATCCTGAACGTTTTGATGCGTTTAAAGGCCGCTATCTACAAGAATTAGAGAAAGCGCCAGCTAAAGATGCCTTGGCACGGTTAAAAGCGTTGGTTGCTGAACAACAGACCGTGACCTTACTTTACGGAGCGAAAAATGAAGAACAAAATCAAGCCGTGATTTTGCAGGACTTACTGGAGAAGGCAGAATGATTACCTAAAAGAGCCGCCAGCCTATTGAAGGCTGACGGCTCTTTTGTAGCAAATGATTAGCGGGCAACGCTTTTACGCATCGCGCGTTTCCGTTTTTCATCATGATCTGCTTGTTGTTCGTCAATTGGATCAATCACTTGTTTCTTGACCGTCATAACAACACTTGCAGCTGCAGCAACCGTTGCGACTGTTCCTACTAAAAATCCTGAAAGAAATCGTTTCATCATTAAACACCTCGCCTTTAGTTATAGGTTCATTATGAATGAAAACGGAAAAAATATCAAAAAAAATCACTTTTGGGATTGAAAACGCTTGAAATAATTTAGTAAATAATTTACAATAAGTTTACTAAAAAGAAAGTGGGAGTGAGAAAAATGGAGCAATTGCAACAGATATTTATTGATAAATTTGGAACAGCAGGCACAGGCATGTATTTTGCGCCAGGGAGAATCAACTTGATCGGTGAACACACAGATTACAATGGCGGTTATGTTTTCCCGGCGGCAATCACATTAGGCACGTATGCAGTAGCACGAAAACGTGAAGACCAGTTGATCCAACTCTATTCAGAGAATTTTCCAGAAAAAGGCGTGATCTCCTTTCAGTTAGATGAACTAGATTACCGAAAAGAAGATGATTGGACAAACTATCCGAAAGGGGTCGTTCGTTTCCTAAAAGAAGCGGGGCAAGGGATCGATCGTGGCTTTGACATCGCTTTTTATGGCAACATTCCGAATGGCGCAGGTCTTTCTTCTTCTGCATCGATTGAATTGCTGACGGGGGTTTGTCTAAAAGATCTCTTTGATTTAACTTTGAAGACCTTGGACTTAGTTAAAATCGGCAAAAAAGTCGAAAATGAGTTTATTGGCGTTAACTCAGGGATCATGGATCAATTTGCGATCGGAATGGGTCAAAAAGACCATGCATTGCTTTTAGATACGAACACTTTAAATTATGAAGTCGTACCAGCGGCATTTGGTGATTATGTCGTAGCGATCATGAATACCAATAAGCGCCGCGAATTGGCTGATTCTAAATACAATGAACGACGTGCAGAATGTGAAGAAGCATTAGCTCGTTTGCAAAAATCATTAGCCGTTGATTCATTGGGTGCATTAGACGAAGCAACCTTTTTTGCAAATACAGCATTGATCGATGATCCACGCTTGATCAAACGGGCGAAACATGCAGTGACGGAAAACCAACGGACATTAAAAGCAAAAGCCGCTTTGACTGCTGGTGATCTTGAAGAATTCGGCCAGTTGTTAAATGCTTCGCATGCTTCATTGCGGGATGATTATGAAGTGACAGGGCGTGAACTAGATACATTAGTCGCAGCTGCTCAAGCGCATCCTGCTGTTTTAGGTGCGCGGATGACTGGTGCGGGCTTTGGCGGCTGCGGGATCGCATTGGTCAAAGCAAGTGAATGGGCTGATTTTGAAGCGTCCGTCAAAGCAACCTATTTAGCAGAAATCGGCTACGCAACCGACATTTATCAAGCAAGTATTGATGATGGTGCACGAAAACTGTAGAATAAGAAATGATGAAGGAATTTAGAAAGAAGGCTGAAAATATGGCGATTTTAGTATTAGGAGGAGCCGGCTATATCGGTTCTCATGCAGTCGATCAATTGATCGGACAAGGAAAACAAGTCGTTGTCGTTGACAATTTGCTGACAGGACATCGCCAAGCGATCCATCCAGCAGCAACCTTTTATGAAGGGGATATTCGCGACAAAGCATTTTTACAATCGGTTTTTGAAAAAGAAACGATCGATGGCGTGATTCACTTTGCTGCTAGCTCTTTGGTGGGTGAATCCGTAGAAAAACCATTGAAATATTTCAACAATAATGTGTATGGGATGCAGGTCCTCTTAGAAGTGATGAAGGAACATCAAGTGAAACATATTGTCTTTTCTTCTACAGCAGCAACCTATGGGGAACCTGATCATAGTCCAATCACGGAAGAAACCCCAACAAATCCTAAAAATCCTTATGGCGAAAGCAAGTTGATCATGGAAAAAATGATGCGTTGGTGCGATGAAGCCTATGGTATGAAGTATGTCGCATTGCGTTATTTCAATGTGGCTGGCGCGAAGTCGGATGCTTCGATCGGTGAAGACCATGATCCAGAAACACACTTAGTACCGATCATCTTACAAGCTGCTTTAGGACAACGAAAAGAAGTCGCGATTTTTGGGGAGGATTACGATACTCCAGATGGGACTTGTGTTCGTGATTATGTCCATGTCGAAGATCTGATCGCTGCTCACCTGTTGGCATTAGAATATTTACAAAAAGGCAATGAGAGCAATGTCTTCAATTTAGGCAGCAATCATGGGTACTCTGTGAAAGAAATGGTGGAAGCGGCCCGCAATGTAACGAAAAAAGAGATCCCAGCCAGAGTGGCGCCTCGCCGTGCCGGTGATCCAAGTACCTTAGTGGCATCGAGTGAAAAAGCACGAAAGGTTTTAGGCTGGAAACCAGTCTATACCGACGTCGAAGCAATCATCGAGACTGCTTGGAATTGGCATGTCAGCCATCCAAATGGGTATCAAGGGCAGGAGGAATAACCAATGACGATCAGCCAAACAATCAGCGATTTCGTCACTTTAGCAATCAAGGCTGGCGGCTGGATGGAAATGGATCGTATTTATTTGCAAAACCGAGTACTAGCTATGATCGGGGAAGCTGTTTTTGAGCCCAGCGAAATTCGTTCTGTTGCTCGTTCCTCGATTGAAATGATGGACGAACTGGTGGCATGTGCATTGAGCAATCAGCAAATTGGCGATTCTCACGCAGAAAGAGAAATCTTTGAAGCCCAGTTGATGGACTTTTTGACGCCACCACCTTCAGTAGTCAATGCTTTTTTTGCGCAACATTATGCCAATGATCCTAAAGAAGCGACGGATTATTTCTTTGAGCTGTGCCGTCAAAATGATTACATCAAGACTCGGGCCATCGCTAAAAATATCGTCTTTCCTGTTGATACGGAGTATGGGGAGATCGAGATCACGATCAATTTATCAAAACCTGAAAAAGATCCGAAGCAAATTGCCCAAGAAGGTACCGCTGCTTCTGTAGATTATCCGAAATGTATGTTGTGTTTGGAAAATGAAGGCTACCAAGGAAGGGTCAATTACCCAGCGCGGACCAATCATCGGATCATTCGTATGAATTTGGATAATGAAGCGTGGGGCTTCCAATATTCTCCTTACGCCTATTACAATGAGCATTCGATTTTTCTTTCTTTAGACCATCGGCCTATGAAAATCAATTTGCAAACCTTCGCTCGCTTGTTGCAGATCATTGAAGTGATGCCGCATTATTTTGTCGGGTCCAATGCCGATCTGCCGATCGTTGGGGGTTCGATCTTGTCCCATGACCATTACCAAGGAGGGCGGCATACGTTTGCCATGGCAAAAGCGCCAATCGAACAACACTTTTCTTTGACTGGGTTTCCTGATGTAGCTGCGGGGATCGTGAAGTGGCCAATGTCGGTGATACGATTACAAGCGAAAAACAAACAAAAATTAGCCGCCGCTTGCCAATATGTGTTAGCCCAATGGCAACAGTACTCAGATCCAAGTGTTTCGATCCTTGCTTTTTCAGAAGATGGGACGGCTCATCATACAGTGACACCGATCGCCCGCAAGCAAGGAGAGCTGTTTGAAATGGACTTAGTCTTGCGGGATAATAATGTTTCCAAAGAACATCCTGACGGCATTTTTCATCCACATCAAGAAGTGCAGCATATCAAAAAAGAAAATATCGGATTGATTGAAGTCATGGGTTTGGCAGTTCTCCCACCGCGTTTAGCTCCGGAACTAGAAGAAGTGACTGCTTATCTATTGGATCAGCCCAATCAGATCGCGGCTTACCATATACCGTGGGCAGATGCGATCAAAGCCCAGCACCCAGAATGCAATGCCGAAAACGTGTCGCAGATTTTGCGCAATGCATTAGGAGAAGTCTTTACACAAGTATTGACGCATGCAGGCGTCTTTAAACGAGACCAGACAGGGCAAGCGGCCTTTGCTCGCTTTATAGCTACTTTATAAAAAAGTTCCCCGCAAAAAAAGGAGGCTGGAAGATGGCAACGATTAAAGATATTGCACAACAGGCTGGCGTCTCGCCAGCCACTGTATCACGGGTGCTGAATTACGATTCAGAATTATCGGTCAGTTCTGAAACCAAAGAGAAAATTTTTAAAGCCGCAGAAGCACTCAATTACACAAAACATAAAAAAAAGAGTCAGCCAGAAACCAGTAGTATGCGCTTGATCCAATGGTTTGATACCGAGGAAGAATTAGCGGATCTTTACTATTTAGCGATCCGTATCGGGATTGAAAACAAAACCGAAGAATTAGGGATCCGTTTGCTGAAAGAACCCTATGAAGGATTGTCTGATACCGCCGTCGATGGAACGATCGCGCTAGGGAAATTCGATGATCACCAGATTCGTCAATTGAAAAAAAGCCAATCCAATTTGTTGATGGTCGATTTTGACGCATTGGCCCAGGGCGTCAATTCTCTGGTGGTGGACTTTCAACAAGCGGTCGATTTAGTGATCGATGACTTTATTGCAAAAGGCCACCAAAGGATCGGCTTGTTATCAGGCGTTGAGTTTACCAAGGACCATCACCAAGAAATCGATGACCCTCGGCGCCGGATTTTTGAGGAACGGCTTCGTCGGTTGAAGTTGCACCACCCGCAATATCATCTCAGCGCACCGTTTACAGTAGAGGGCGGTTATGAGGCGATGAAAGAGTATTTGCAGCAAAACAAAGAGTTGCCAAGTGCCTTATTTGCTTCCAGTGATGCCTTAGCGATTGGCGCTATGCGTGCTTTGCAAGAAAAAAACATCAAGATTCCAGATAAGATCGCAATTATCGGCTTCAATGATGTCAGTGTCGCAAAGTACGTCTTTCCGACTCTGTCAACCATCAAAGTTCATACGGAATGGCTGGGGGAGCTGGCAGTGACGACCTTGCTGGATATCATTACGAATGCAGCACCCGTTCCTCGAAAAGTTACGATCGCAACGGAGCTGATTACGCGCCAATCTTCTTAGCAACCAGTTGAATCATCGGAGGATACCGTTACACACGTCAACTGAGTTTTAATGAAATAACAAAAAAATGAATATCGCCTTACCCGAACCTTTAAACAGCCCCGCTGGTTTGCAACTGCAGCCGTGCTTGCTTTTTTCAAAGGTTCGGGTATTGTTGTCCTATTGCTTTTTTTCTAAACGCAGGCATCTTTTTGGAGACTTGGTTGGGCATTTGATTAGAATATGGTAGAATATGAGAGAGTTTTTTGAATGGGGAGAAGATAGATGAAAACATTAGCGATTGATACCTCAAACCAGACACTGGCGGTTGCGGTGGTCGATGGTCAAGAAGTGTTGGGACAAAGCCAGACGATGGCGATCAAAAACCACAGCACAGCATTGATGCCTGCCATTGATGGATTGATGCAGGCGGTGGGGATGGCCCCTAAAGAGCTGGAGCAAATCGTTGTTGCGAAAGGTCCTGGCTCGTATACGGGTTTGCGCATCGGTGTCACAACAGCAAAAACGCTGGCACAAACATTGAACATCCCGCTGATTGGTGTTTCTAGTTTGAAAGCAGTCGCTGCCAATTGCGTGGGCGTATCGCAAGTGATCGTCCCGTTGTTTGACGCTCGCCGTCAAAATGTCTACGCAGGTGCCTACCAATGGCATAATGGTACCTTAGAAACAAGGATCAAAGACCAGCATATCTCACTGTCTGAGTTATTGACCCAGCTAAAAGCAGTTGATGGTCAAGAAGTGCTATTTGTCGGCGCCGATACCGTCAAATTTAAAGACATGATCGAGGCGGAACTGCCGACAGCCCATATCAATCAAGTGTCGTTTTGGAATTACCCGAATGGCGTTGTTTTAGCTGCTATTGCGAAAGAAGAAGCGCCGGTGGCTTCGATCCATGATTTTGTACCGGACTATTTAAAATTAGTTGAAGCCGAAGAAAAATGGTTAGCCTCGCATGAACCGGGAGTGGATGCCTATGTTGAAAAAATTTAAAACGATGACGGGAAAGTTGGCTCTTTTCCGTCAGATTCAATATCCAGAGCGTAAAAAAGAGATACGAGGGGAAACGTATGTTGTTCGTGAATTAGTCGGTGATGACATTAAAGAGCTGCTGCAGGTGGAGCGTCTCGTGTATGCTGGGGAACTGCCTTGGACCAAGAGCGCCTTTTTGTCAGAACTTTATTCACGGGTCAAACATCTTTATTTGGGCATCTTGCATAATGAACGGATGATTGGGTTTATCGGGGTGCGGATTTTAGGCGCTGATGCCCATATCACTAATATCGCGATCATTCCTGATTATCAAGGAAAAGGGATCGGTTCTTTCTTGATAGGAGAGATGGAACGTTATGCAAGGAAAAACAAATGCGACCGTTTGACATTAGAAGTTCGCCTGGGCAATCGTGATGCGCAACGTTTGTATCGGACCCTCGGGTTTGTTTCACAGGCGATCAAAACGGCGTATTACACTGAAGGCAATGAAGACGCATTGGATATGGTGAAATTTTTAAATGACTAACGAACAAGCAGAACAAACGATCCCGACACCGCAAATGCTCTGGTCATTGGCGGATCAGAGCTATCCCTTTGGCTCGCCTTGGAATCTGCAGCAATTTCAGCAAGATTTGCAAAACAGCAACAGTCGCTATTTGTTTCGTTATGGAAAAACCAAGCAAGAGCTGATTGGGTTTCTCTGTTTTCAGCAAGTGCTGGATGAAGCAGAGCTGTTTAATGTAGCGGTTTTACCAGCATATCAAGGGCATGGTTTGGCGAAAGAATTGTTGAAACAAATGGAATCGCTCGTGGAACAAACCGATGGTCGGCGGATCTATCTTGAAGTACGTGTGTCGAATTTACAAGCACAGGCCCTTTATTTGCGCATGGGCTATACGGTCATCGGTCGTAGAAAAAAATATTACAGTCATCCTGAAGAGGATGCGTTGATTATGGAAAAGAAAGTAGGCGGAAAAAAATCAAATGAATGAATTGATTTTAGCCATTGAAAGCAGTTGTGATGAAACCAGTGTGGCAGTGATTAAAAACGGCGACACCATTTTAAGTAACATTGTTGCTTCGCAGATCAAGAGCCACCAGCGCTTCGGCGGTGTCGTACCAGAAGTCGCTAGTCGTCACCATGTCGAACAGATTACTTTGTGCATCGACGAAGCATTGACCCAAGCCAACACACAACCAGAAGAATTATCAGCCGTGGCTGTCACCTATGGTCCAGGGTTGGTTGGGGCACTGTTGATTGGGCTTTCTGCAGCGAAAGCCTTTGCGTGGGCCCACAGCTTACCGCTGATTCCGGTCAATCACATGGCAGGACATATTTATGCAGCTCGCCTAGTGAAGCCATTGGTTTTTCCTTTAATGGCATTATTGGTCAGCGGCGGCCACACCGAATTGGTGTATATGGCAGAAGATGGCTCTTTTGAGATCATCGGAGAAACGAGAGATGATGCCGCTGGTGAAGCCTATGACAAAGTCGGTCGAGTTCTCGGTTTGCCTTATCCTAGTGGGAAAGAAATTGATCGCCTTGCACATCTAGGTAGTGATACGTATCACTTTCCTCGAGCAATGATGCAAGAAGATAATTTTGATTTTAGTTTCAGTGGCTTGAAGAGTTCCTTTATCAACTTTGTGCATAATGCACAGCAAAGAGAGGAAGCATTGTCAGTAGAAAATCTAGCAGCCAGTTTTCAAGCCAGCGTAGTCGAAGTATTGGTTCACAAAACAGTGCGGGCATGCCAAGCCTATCCGGTAAAACAACTGATCGTCGCTGGCGGGGTCGCCGCGAATCAAGGCTTGCGTGACGCTTTACAAAAAGCAATGCAGGAATTGCCGGAGGTAGAACTGTTGATTCCACCGTTGCGCCTTTGCGGAGATAATGCGGCCATGATTGGTGCCTATGCCCATGTTGCGTTGAAAAAGCAGCACCTAGCAGACCTTTCATTGAATGCTGATCCAAGTGTCAGCTTTGCCCATAGGATTTCTTAAGATGATTGCACCTAAGATCCGTTCTTAGGTGTTTTTTTTGTTTCATTTATGAGCAAACAGAAGATATAGTTGTATTATATTTCATTATTTGATATTCTGATGTATATTTATTAATTATTTGAGAGGCGGGTATGCAATGACATCAGTTTTTAAAGGACGCAGTTTTTTAGCAGAGAAAGATTTCACAAAAGAAGAACTGCAATATTTAATTGATTTTTCCCAGCACTTAAAAGGGATGAAAGCCAACAATCAACCACATCGCTACTTAGAAGGAAAAAATATTGCACTTTTGTTTGAAAAGAATTCGACACGGACACGAGCAGCCTTTACGGTTGCAGCGGTGGATCTGGGGGCACATCCGGAATTTTTAGGGGCCAATGATATTCAGTTGGGGTCTAAAGAATCCATTGAAGATACCGCCAAAGTATTCGGCCGCATGTTTGACGGGATCGAGTTTCGCGGCTTTAGCCAACAGGTTGTCGAAGATCTGGCCAACTATTCAGGCGTGCCTGTTTGGAATGGCTTAACGGATGACTGGCATCCAACACAAATGATCGCTGACTTTTTAACCATTCAAGAAAACTTCGGTGAACTGACTGGCTTGACCATCGCATACTGCGGGGATGGGCGCAACAATGTCGCCAATTCTTTGTTAGTGACGAGTGCGATTTTAGGGGTCAATATTCATGTCGTCACCCCGAAGGCCTTGCAGCCAGAAGCAAACATTATCGAACAAGCACAAGCCTATGCTCAGCACTCTGGCACAAAGATCCTGGTGACGGATGACGTGGATCAAGGTGTTTTAGGCGCTGATGTCGTGTATACCGATGTTTGGGTTTCAATGGGCGAAGAAGAAAAATTTGAAGAGCGGATCGAACAGCTGCTGCCTTATCAAGTAAACCAATCGTTGATGGAAAAAACGCAAAATGACCAAGTGATTTTTATGCACTGTTTACCGGCTTTTCATGATGAACAAACTATTTATGGCAAAAAAGCAGCGCAGGCGTATGGGATTTCTGAGATGGAAGTCACTGACGAGGTCTTTCGTAGCAAGTATGCTCGTCAATTTGATCAAGCCGAAAATCGTTTGCACTCAATCAAAGCGATCATGGCAGTGACTGCCGGGGATCTATTTATTCCTAAAGTATAAAAATAAAATTTTTGAAAAATGCCAGAATCTCGCTAGCCAAACAAACATTTCTTTGCTATACTTTCTGGGAAGTAAATAGCCTTGATTTGATGAAACAAGAGAAGTAGCGATTCGAGTATCAGTTAGCGAGTTCGGGGTGGTGGAAGCCGAATTGATCAGATTGTGAAACGCACTTGTGAGAATTTGCTAAGCAAACGGAATTCTGCCGTTATCAGAAAAAAGTGGGTCCGAAAAGGACAATCAGAGTGGTACCGCGGGAAATCTCGTCTCTAGTGCAAGTTATGCGCTAGAGGCTTTTTTGTTTTTATCAATCATTTCTTGCATGAAAAACATACAACTGTTTGCTTGCTTCAAACAACGTTTCATCAAAAAATGGGTTCAGTCATTATAGGAGGGATACTATGAATAACAAAGAAATCGTCGCACAAGCGATCCATCAAGTAGTAAAAGAAGATCTATCGATCGAACAAGTTCAGCAATTACTGGAAAATCCAAAGTCAGCCGACCATGGGGATGTGGCATTCCCAGCCTTCTCGCTAGCAAAAGTCTATCGGAAAGCGCCGCAGCAAATTGCCGCAGACTTAGCAGAAAAAATCGATCAAGCGTCTTTTGAAAAAATTGAAGTGGTCGGTCCGTATTTAAACTTCTTTATGGATAAAAAAGCAATCTCTGCCCATGTCTTAGAGCTGGTTCTCAAAGAAAAAAATCATTTTGGCGATCAAACCATCGGCAATCAGCAAGCAGTACCGATCGATATGTCTTCACCAAATATTGCCAAACCCATCTCAATGGGGCATTTGCGTTCCACTGTGATTGGTAACTCGATCGGCTTTATTTTAGAAAAAATCGGTTATCAGCCAATTCGCATCAACCATTTAGGCGACTGGGGCACACAATTTGGGAAATTGATCGTTGCCTATAAGAAGTGGGGGTCAGAAGAAGCGGTCAAAGCGGAACCAATCAACGAACTATTACGTTTGTATGTTGATTTTCATGAAGCAGCCGAGACAGATAAGCAATTAGAAGATGATGCGAGAGCTTGGTTCAAGAAACTAGAAGATGGTGACCAAGAAGCAATGGATTTGTGGCAATGGTTCCGTGATGAATCATTAAAAGAATTCAATAAAATCTATGATATGTTGGAAGTTTCCTTTGATTCATTGAATGGCGAAGCTTTCTATAATGATAAAATGACAGAAGTCGTGGAATTATTAGAAGAAAAACACTTGCTAAAAGAAGACCAAGGGGCAGAAATCGTTGATTTGGCTGCCTATGACTTAAATCCGGCATTGATCCGTAAGTCCGATGGTGCGACCCTTTACATCACACGGGATATGGCTGCAGCGCTTTACCGCAAACGGACCTACAATTTTGCAAAATCATTGTACGTGGTAGGGAATGAACAAAGTTATCACTTCAAACAATTAAAAGCTGTTTTGAAGGAAATGGGCTTTGAGTGGGCAGATGATATGACCCACGTACCATTTGGGTTGATCACCAAAGATGGGAAAAAACTGTCTACAAGAAAAGGCAAGATTGTTCTTTTGGAAGAAGTATTGAATGAAGCGATCGATTCAGCGAAAGAACAAATCACTGAAAAGAACCCAACACTTGAAAACAAAGAAGAAGTAGCAAAACAAGTCGGTGTCGGGGCAGTCGTTTTCCACGATTTGAAAAATGACCGTTTGAATAATTTCGACTTTACGCTAGAAGAAGTCGTCCGTTTTGAAGGAGAGACCGGACCATACGTGCAATACTCTCATGCCCGTGCCATGAGCATTCTTGAAAAAGCCAACTTTGATCCCGCTGCTGTCAGCAGTCTGGCGTTGGCAGACGCTGAGAGCTGGGAAGTTATCAAATTGATTCAGCGCTACCCAGAAACGGTCATGCAAGCGGCGGAAAAATATGAACCATCCGTCATTGCCAAACATGCCATCAAGTTGGCACAAGCCTTTAACAAGTATTATGCCAATGTCAAAATCTTAGCCGAAGATACGGAAAAAGACGCACGTCTAGCTCTTGTTTATGCAGTAACTACTCTATTGAAAGAAGATTTACGGTTGCTTGGTTTACACGCACCCGACAAAATGTAACAAAAAAAGCTGTGCTTCTTGTTTCGACAAGGGCACAGCTTTTTTGTAGTGAAGAATGCAGCTAGATCCTATAGCTGTTTTTGCGCTATAAGACCGCGTGGTTTCTGATAAATTGATAAAAAGTTTCAGCGTCTTCGTCGCTGCGGGAAATCACCGCTACTGTATCAAAGCCCGCCAACGAGCAAACTTTTTCTGGCATGGTCACTTCATCGATCGCTGCCGAAAGCAAAGGCGCATTGTCCGCAACGGTATGGATCAAGGTCATGAATTGCACACGATCTACTTTAGTGACAACGTCTTCGATCATCTGTATCAACCGCTGCTCTTCTTCTTTTTCATCCTCAGAAGCTTGCATTCCTTGAAAAATGACAAACTTTGTCTGACCTGACTCATCGGGCACTTTCACGATTTTCAAATCACGAATATCGCGAGAAATAGTCGCTTGCGTGGCGGAGACGCCTTGGACTTCCAATTGCTGCAATAATTCTTCTTGCGTGCGTACAGTATGTTCAGTAATGATTTGTCTAATAAGTAAATGGCGATCAGCTTTTCGCATAGGTAAACTCCTTTAAGCATGATTGATTAAGTCAGCCTTATCATAGCAGATAACGCCGAAAAAACCTAGATATTATAAGAAAAGATTTAGAGTGTTAAAAAAAGCTGGATCGTGAATCGTAGTTTTTCATTTGAATCAGTTGCATTTCTTTTTTAGCTACTGTATACTGTTTAAGGCGTGAGTTTTTCACGTCAATCCCACATCTTGTTCCATCTGCGAAGCGGTGCTGATCGATTCAGTTCTTCAAGGAGTAAAAGAGCAAGAGAGGAAAACAAAAAACCAAATTGGAGGAAACACAACATGGCAGTAATCTCAATGAAACAATTACTTGAAGCCGGCGTACACTTTGGTCACCAAACTCGTCGCTGGAACCCAAAAATGAAGAAATATATCTTCACAGAAAGAAACGGCATCTACATCATTGATTTGCAAAAAACAGTGAAATTAGTAGACGCAGCTTACGACTACATGAAAAATGTTGCTGAAGAAGGCGGCGTTGCATTGTTCGTAGGTACTAAAAAACAAGCACAAGAAGCAATCAAAGAAGAAGCAATCCGTTCAGGTCAATACTATGTTAACCATCGTTGGTTAGGTGGAACATTGACAAACTGGGAAACAATCCAAAAACGTGTTGCTCGTTTGAAACAAATCAACAAAATGGAAGAAGATGGTACATTTGCTGTTCTTCCTAAAAAAGAAGTCGTTGGCTTGAACAAAGAGCGCGAACGTCTTGAAAAATTCTTAGGCGGTATCGCTGATATGCCAAGAATTCCAGATGTAATGTACGTTGTTGACCCACGTAAAGAACGTATCGCGATCCAAGAAGCACGCAAATTAAATATCCCGATCGTAGCGATGGTCGATACAAACTGTGATCCAGACGAAATCGATGTTGTTATCCCATCAAATGATGACGCTATTCGTGCCGTTAAATTGATCACTGCGAAAATGGCAGATGCTTTCATCGAAGGTAACCAAGGCGAAGACCAAGTAGCAGAAGAAGATTTTGCTGCTGAATCAACAGAAAACGCAACTTCAATCGAAGAAATCGTTGATGTTGTCGAAGGCGACAACGCATCAGCTGAATAATAAATGATGGAGCTGTTTCAAAGGCTAGGCGCCAAGCCTCACTCTCCTTTGAAACAGCTTTTTTTAAAGACAAGCAATCTTGTTTAAAAACATTTAGGAGGAAACAAAAAATGGCAGAAGTAACAGCTAAATTAGTAAAAGAATTACGCGATATGACTGGTGTAGGAATGATGGACGCAAAACGTGCATTAGTTGAAGTAGAAGGCGACATCGAAAAAGCCGTTGACTTATTACGTGAAAAAGGTATGGCAAAAGCTGCGAAGAAAAACGACCGTATTGCTGCTGAAGGTTTAGCATCTGTAGCAATCAACGGCAACACAGCAGCAATCGTTGAAGTGAACTCAGAAACTGACTTCGTTTCTAAAAACGAAATGTTCCAAGACTTAGTAAAAGAAATCGCTGAAGTAATCGCAGCGAACAAACCAGCTGATATGGATGCTGCTTTAAAATTAGAAACCTCTAAAGGCACAATGGATGCTGCGTTGATCGAAGCAACACAAGTAATCGGAGAAAAAATCAGCTTCCGTCGTTTTGAAGTTGTTGAAAAAGATGACAATGCTGCTTTCGGCGGTTACCTACACATGGGCGGACGTATTGCGGTATTGACTGTTCTTGAAGGAACAACTGACGAATCAGTTGCGAAAGATGTTGCAATGCACGTTGCAGCGATCAACCCTCGCTACGTGAACGAAGCACAAATCTCTCAAGAAGAATTGGATCATGAAAAACAAGTCTTGACAGAACAAGCATTGAACGAAGGCAAACCAGCGAACATCGTTGAAAAAATGGTTGAAGGACGCTTGAAGAAATTTAAAGCAGAAATCGCTTTGGTTGACCAACCATTCGTTAAAGACCCAGATATGACAGTTGAAAAATATGTTGCATCAAAAGGCGCAACTGTGAAATCTTTTGTCCGCTTTGAAGTCGGCGAAGGTATCGAAAAACGCGAAGACAACTTCGTTGAAGAAGTAATGAGCCAAGTGAAAAAATAATTCTGTTCCTCGAACAGATGGGAACGCATGGAAGTGCGCTCCCTTTTTTTAAGCAAAAACGGTTTTTGAAGAAATAGTGTAGATAATTTTCAACGAAAGAGCACCAATATGCTACAATAGTATTGGAGAATGTACGGAGGAATCATGATGGGCAAACCAAAATATCAACGTGTTGTATTAAAATTAAGTGGTGAAGCATTAGCGGGTGACGAAGGCTTTGGGATCAAACCACCGACCATCCAGGAGATCGTTAAAGAGATCAAGGAAGTCCACGAATTAGGTGTACAGATGGCGATCGTGGTCGGCGGCGGAAACATTTGGCGTGGACAAATCGGTGCGCAAATGGGGATGGAAAGAGCCCAAGCTGATTACATGGGCATGCTAGCGACTGTGATGAATGCTTTAGCATTACAAGATACACTAGAAAACGCTGGTGTACCAACGCGTGTCCAAACTTCAATCGAGATGCGTCAAATCGCTGAGCCTTATATTCGTCGTAGAGCAGAACGCCACTTAGAAAAAGGACGGGTCGTCATTTTTGCTGGCGGAACCGGGAATCCTTATTTCTCAACTGATACGACCGCAGCCTTACGGGCAGCTGAAATCAACGCCGATGTCATTTTGATGGCAAAAAACAATGTTGATGGCGTCTACTCAGCAGATCCTAAAACGGATCAAAGTGCTGTGAAATTTGAAGAATTGACTCATTTAGAAGTCATTTCCAAAGGATTGCAAGTAATGGATTCAACCGCAAGTTCATTAAGTATGGACAACGATATTCCATTAGTCGTATTCAACTTGAATGAGCATGGAAACATTCGCCGCGCCATTTTAGGTGAACATATTGGAACGACAGTAAGGGGGAAATAACATGGCTGACAAAATTTTAACAGAAGCAAAAGACAAAATGAAAAAAGCAGCAGAAAACTTGCAGCGGGAATTAGGACAAATCCGTGCTGGCCGCGCGAACGCGAGCATCTTAGACCGCGTAATGGTTACTTACTATGGTGTACCAACACCCTTGAACCAAATGGCTTCAATTACGATTCCAGAAGCAAGAATTTTGATGATCACACCTTTTGACAAAACAATGATCCAAGAAGTAGAAAAAGCTATCATGCAAAGTGATATTGGTATCACACCTGCCAATGATGGAACGGTCATTCGTTTGGTGATTCCTCAATTAACGGAAGAACGCCGTAAAGAATTAGCGAAAGACGTGAAAAAAGAAGCTGAAAATGCGAAAATCGCCGTCCGTAACATTCGTCGGGATGCCATGGAAGCTTACAAGAAACAAGAAAAAGCTGGCGATATCACAGAAGATGATTTGCGGGAATCTGAAAAAGAAGTGCAGACTGCTACAGATAACAGCATCAAAGAAATCGATGCCATCGCAGCTGAAAAAGAACAAGAATTACTTGAAGTTTAAAAGGAATGACGAAGAGTCGCTTCAGCGGCTCTTTTTTTATGGGCGAAACTATCTCATGTACTTGAATATGACAGCTGTTTTTTTGTTTTTTCTTAATATAGAAATCTTTTCTTGGTTTTCATAGGCAAGAAATCTGATTATTGTTATAATGTAAAAGATGAATTTCAAGAATTGGAAGAGGAGCGAATACGATGCTGCGTTTTTTTCCACAAAAAGACAAATATATCAAAGAAGCGGCTGAACATGAATTTGATCCATCACTGCCGATTCCCCAACACATCGCGATCATTATGGATGGTAACGGCAGATGGGCGCAAAATCGGCGCTTGCCAAGAGTAGCTGGCCACAAAGAAGGCATGGAGACGGTAAAGAAAATCACGAAACACGCTTCACACTTAGGTGTGAAGGTATTGACGCTTTATGCATTTTCGACAGAGAATTGGAAAAGGCCGAACGAGGAAGTAGACTTTTTGATGCAACTACCAGTCGACTTTTTCGACACCTTTGTTCCTGAGCTGATCAAAGAAAATGTTCAAGTCAAAGTGATGGGGTTCACGGATTCTTTACCCGCGCACACGCAAGAAGCGGTCAAGCGAGCGATCGACCAAACCAAAGATAACACCGGGATGATCTTGAATTTTGCTTTAAATTACGGCAGCCGCGCAGAAATTTTGACAGCTGTCCAAGCGCTTTATGAAGAACTCTCGGCTTCCGGCGAAGCCCTACCAGAGCTCACGGAAGACATGCTGGGGACGCATTTGATGACTGGTTTTTTACCAAGCCCTTTGCGGGATCCTGAATTGGTGATTCGAACGAGTGGTGAGGAACGTGTCAGTAATTTCTTGTTATGGCAGATTGCATACAGCGAGTTATTCTTTACGAAGGCGCTCTGGCCTGATTTCGATGCTGCTTTACTAGAAGATGCGATCGGGAGCTTTCAACAACGAAACCGGCGTTTTGGCGGTTTGAAAACAGAGGAGGAAGAAGAGTGAGACAACGTGTAATCACTGCGGTCGTCGCATTAGCCTTTTTCCTGCCAATTATTTATGTTGGCGGCATTGCCGTCGAATTGCTGGCAGCAGCAATGGCAGGAATTGGTGTTTATGAATTATTTCGGATGAAAGGACTAGCTATTTTCAGTTTTGAAGGAATTCTTTCAATCCTCGGAGCGGTGATCTTAGTTTTGCCTCAAGAACGCTGGTTTTTCTTTTTGCCAGAGGGGACAGATAAAAGTGCCTTGTACTATCTGATCGTTCTTTTGTTACTAGGGATCGCGGTTATTTCGAAAAATACGTATACCATCGATGAAGCTGGGTTTCCGGTGATCGTTAGCTTATATACTGGTGTCGGGTTTGAACGTTTCTTGACGGCACGGTCAGCAACGGATGGATTAGTTGTTTTAGTTTTCGGGCTGTTTATCGTGTGGGCAACGGATATTGGGGCTTACATGGTGGGACGGCGTTACGGCCAACGAAAATTATGGCCGGAGATTTCTCCTAATAAAACCATCGAAGGGGCCCTAGGCGGGATTGCTGCTGCGGTGGTCGTAGCTGGTTTGTATCTATTAGCATTTCCTGGGAAAGATTATTTTGGACACGGTAGTGCCATCATGATTTTATTGACGGTCCTCTTTTCGATCGCTGGGCAATTTGGTGATTTAGTGGAATCCGCGATCAAACGTCACTATGGCGTGAAGGATTCAGGGAATATCCTGCCAGGTCACGGAGGAATCTTAGATCGCTTCGATAGCATGTTGTTTGTGTTTCCAATCATGTATTTATTCGGTGTCTTTTAGAAAAGTTTTAAGAAGTGCAGGCTTGGCTTGCGCTTCTTTTTTTAAATTCTTGTTACAACGGGAATGTGAGTTCCTCAACGGGAACCGGTGTGATAAAATAAGGAAAGGCTGCCCTGAATGAGAGGGATGCTGTGAAAGAGAGGAACGAGCATGAAAACGATACTTGTATTTATCATTATCTTTTCCGTGGTGGTAGTGATTCACGAATTTGGACACTACTTCTTTGCAAAACGGGCAGGTATTTTAGTAAGAGAGTTTGCCATCGGTATGGGGCCTAAATTGTTCGCGCATCAAGCGAAAGATGGGACGACCTACACGATTCGGATGCTGCCATTAGGCGGGTATGTCCAAATGGCAGGCTGGGGCGAAGATGAGACTGAATTAACGCCTGGCATGCCAGTCTCCTTGGTTCAAGATGCAACTGGCAGAGTCATCAAAATCAATACAAGCAAAAAGATCCAATTGCCGCAAGCGATCCCCATGGAAGTGACCGACTTTGACTTGGAGGAGAAGTTGACGATCACTGGCTTCATCAACGGCAATGAACAAGAAGCGGTTACGTACGCTGTGGATCATGACGCAACGATCATTCATGAAGATGGCGTTGAAGTTCGGATCGCACCAAAAGACGTTCAATTCCAGTCTGCAAAGCTGTGGCAACGAATGCTGACGAATTTTGCAGGACCGATGAATAACTTTATTTTATCCTTGGTTTTATTCACTGGATTGGTGTTTGCGCAAGGTGGTGTCGCGAATCAAGATGCAACCGTCGTGACAGGAATCGAAGCAGGAACCCCGGCAGCTGAAGCCGGGCTGAAAAATGGCGACGAAATCCTAGCAGTTGAAGGCGTCGATGTTTCCAACTGGTCAGAATTGACGACAGAGATCCAAAAGTACCCAGCTACTAAGATTACTCTAGAAGTCAAACGAGGAGCGGAAACACTTGATTTGACAGCAACTCCTGCGAGTCAAGAATCAGGGGAGACCACGATCGGTTTCTTAGGGATCACGGCTTCGTTAAAAACTGGGATCGGAGACATCTTACTGGGTGGCTTACAAACGACCATTGACAATTCGCTGGTTATTTTTAGAGCAGTCGGCAACTTGATCGCCCAACCAGATATCAATAAATTGGGCGGACCGGTAGCGATTTTCCAACTGTCTTCTCAAGCCGCATCGCAAGGTGTCACAACGGTGATCGCCATGATGGCGATGATTTCCATCAATTTGGGGATCTTTAATTTATTGCCGATTCCTGGATTAGATGGTGGGAAACTGGTTTTAAATATTTTAGAAGGTGTGCGAGGCAAGCCAATCAGTCAAGAAAAAGAAGGCATCATTACCCTGATTGGGTTTGGGTTTTTGATGCTGCTGATGGTTCTCGTTACCTGGAATGATATCCAACGTTTCTTCTTTTAAAAATAAGACGCACAAGCAAATCAATTGTTGATCGGGTGAACATGTTTTTTTTAGCAAAGGAGAAAAAAATGAAACAGTCAAAATGTTTGATTCCGACATTGAGGGAAACCCCCAGCGATGCGGAGACGTTAAGTCATCAACTGTTAGTTAGGGCAGGGTATATTCGACAAGTGGCGGCAGGCATCTATGTCTACTTGCCATTAGCTCAAAGGGTGTTAGAAAAGATCAAACGGGTCATTCGTGAGGAGCTGGCAGAAATCGATGCTGTGGAGATGGCGATGCCTTCTTTGCTTCCGTATGAACCATGGAAGGAGTCTGGACGGGCCTCATTGTATGGTGAGTCTTTGTATCGGTTGACAGATCGAAACGAACGAGAGATCGTTTTAGGGCCCACTCACGAAGAGCCGTTCACGACATTGATCAAAAACGAGATCACGTCTTATAAGCGGCTGCCTTTGAGCTTATATCAGATCCAAACGAAATATCGGGACGAACAGCGGCCGCGTTTTGGATTGATTCGCAGCCGTGAATTTATCATGCAAGATGGCTATTCTTTTCACGCCGATGAAGCCAGCTTAGATCAAACCTATAATCGCTACGAAATGGCTTACCATGCCATATTGAAACGCTGTGGGATCGAGTATCGGGCAGTGATCGGGGATAATGGCTTGATGGGTGGCCGAGATTCAAAAGAGTTTTTGGCATTGTCTGGAATCGGCGAAGAGCTGATCTGTTATTCGACTGAAAGCGACTATGTCGCCAATTGGAAACTAGCAACTAGTCAGTATATCGCTAAAAAATCTCATGAGACCTACTTAGAGTTACAAAAAGTCGTTCATAAAGAATCATTATCGTTAGAGGAACTGGCGAAAACACACGATACGGATTTGCAAAAAATCGTTCAAGTATTTTTGCTGCTCGTTGACGAGCAAGTCATTATGGTATTACTTCGAGGTGATCACAGTCTCAATGAAACAAAAATCAAGCATTTTTTAGCGGCTGATCAAGTGAAGGTCCTGACTGCTGAAGAAGCCGAGTCCTATCTGACCAGTGACACACAACTTCGCAGCCCCATTGAGCTTGCTGATTCGATCCAATTGTATGCGGATCAGCATGTCCAAGATATGGCGAATCTGATCGTCCCAGCGGCAGAAAAACAGAGCTATTTTCTCAATGCAAATGTAGGCCGTGATTTTCAACCACTAGCCTTTGCCGATTTTCGCTTGGTTCAAGAAGGCGATCCTTCCCCAGATGGAAAAGGAACCTTAACCTTTACGCGAGGAATCGAAGTTGGGCATATCTTCAAGTTAGGAACCAAGTACAGCGAGGCCCAAGAAGCGACGGTTGTCGATGAAAATGGCGATGAACAACCAATCATCATGGGCTGTTATGGTCTGGGCGTTTCTCGGCTGCTTTCAACAATCGTCGAACAATACGGCAATGAGTTTGGGATCGATTGGCCCCAAGAAATTGCCCCATTTGATGTGCATATCATCCAAACGTCGATTGAAGATAGCTATCAAAATGCCTTAAGTGAAGAAGTAGAAGAAATGATGAACCAAGTCGGCTATCAAGTATTGGTGGATGACCGCAATGAACGTGCAGGGGTCAAATTTGCAGATGCCGATTTGATTGGTTGTCCGATTCGCTTGACCATCGGTAAAAAAGCCGTAGAAGGCATCGTGGAGATCAAAATCAAGCATACTGGCGCAACCGTTGAAGTGAGGAAAGAAGAAGTCGCTTCGACCTTGACGATTTTATTAGCCAACCAAGAATAAATCGGAACAAATGGTAGATCGAGAGAGGAAATCCTTTCTCGATTTTTTAATGAAAGTGAAGACAAAAAGAGGTATACTAGTGAGTACTGAGAAAAGGAGGATCTTCAATTGTCAAAAGAAAGAGAGACCTTTGAGATATTATTAGACCAAATTGCAGCTGCCCCAAATCTTCGGCAGCATCCGTTGATGCAGACTGCCCAAATCAGACAAGTAACCGTGCATCGACAATCAAAAGCGTGGACGTTTTATTTCCAATTTGAACGTTTATTACCGGTGATGGTGTATCAATCCTTTAAACAACACATTGAACTAGCGTTTAAAGAGATCGCGGAAGTTCGCATTGTCATTGAAGCTCAAGATGGTTCCTTCGATGAGCAGTTCATTCAAGAATACTGGCCATTAGCGTTAGCCAATCAAAATTGTGATCGGCCGTTAGTTCATCAAGTGATTAAAAATCAAATGCCTATGATTCAAGAGAACAAAGTGATTTTACCCGTCAACAATGATGCGGTCATCACGATTTTGCAGCAACAGTACTTACCGATCATTGAGGAAAATTATGGGACTTTCGGGTTTCAAAAATTTCGGATCTTGCCGCAGCTAGACAAAGAACAGGCTGAGGCAGCCTTGAAAGAACTTGAAGCACGAAAAGAAGAACAAACGGCAGCCTTCCAATTGCAAGCCGCTGAGAACTTAATGGCCCACGAGCAACGCAAAAAAGAAGTCAAAACAGTCGAATTTGACGGACCAATTGCCTTGGGACGTAATATTCCTGCCGATGAACCTGTGACACCGATGATCAATATCATTGAGGAAGAACGCAGAGTTACGATCCAAGGGTATGTCTTTGATAAAGAAGTTCGAGAATTGCGTTCAAAACGGAAGATTTTGATTTTGAAAATCACCGACTATACGTCGTCGTTTAGTGTGAAAAAATTCTCCAATAATGAAAAAGATGAACAAGTCTTTGATGCCATTGCTAAAGGTAGTTGGGTCAAAGTGCGTGGTAGTGTTCAAGAAGATACTTTTATGCGAGATCTCGTTATGAATGCGCAAGATTTGCTGGAAGTCAAACACGAGGCCCGCAAAGATTATGCACCTGAAGGCGAAAAACGGGTCGAACTTCACCTGCATTCTAATATGAGTACGATGGATGCAACCAACAATGTGGCAGACTTTGTCGCTCAAGCTGGCAAGTGGGGCCATAAGGCGATTGCGATCACCGATCATGGTGGCGCACAAGGGTTTCCTGATGCCCATCACGCCGGAGAAAAAGCCGGGGTAAAAATTCTTTACGGTGTGGAAGCCAATATCGTGGATGACGGGGTAGCGGTTGCCTATAATCCGAAGCCTGTCCCACTGACTGATGCCACTTATATCGTGTTTGACGTGGAGACCACCGGATTGTCTGCAGTGTACGACACCATCATTGAATTGGCCGCTGTGCGGATGCATAAAGGCAACGTGGAAGGCTCCTTTGATGAATTCATCGATCCTGGCCATCCTTTATCACGAACGACCGTAGAATTGACGGGGATCACCGATGAAATGGTTCGGGGGTCAAAATCGGAAGAAGAAGTCTTACGTTTGTTCCGTGAGTTTTCTGAAGGAGCCATTCTAGTTGCCCACAATGCGTCATTTGATATGGGCTTCTTAAATACAAGTTATCGAAAATACGGTATTCCAGAAGCAGAAAATCCCGTCATTGATACATTGGAACTCGCTCGTTATTTGTATCCAGAGTTTAAGCGATTCGGTTTAGGTGTCCTTTCCAAAAAATTCGGCGTTAGTTTGGAGCAACATCACCGAGCGATCTACGATGCCGAGGCAACCGGTCATTTAGCGTGGATCTTTGTCAAAGAAGCGATGGAAAAACATGACATGCTGCTGCACGAAGATTTGAACCGACACGTTGGGGGCGAGAACTCCTATAAAGCAGCTCGGCCTTTCCATGCCACGATCTTAGCCCGAACACAGGCGGGATTGAAGAATTTATTCAAGCTGATCTCGATGTCGAATGTGAAGTACTTCCATGATAAAGTCCCGCGGATCCCGCGCTCAGAATTGGTGAAATTGCGGGAAGGATTGTTAGTCGGAACCGCTTGTGATAAAGGGGAAGTCTTTGTCGCAATGATGCAAAAAGGGGTCGATGCAGCGCGGGAACTTGCTAAGTTTTATGACTATATCGAAGTCATGCCCAAAGCAGTTTATGCCCATCTCTTAGAAACGGAGCTCGTGAAAAGTGAAAAAGACCTAGAAGACATTATTCGGAATTTGATCCAAATGGGTGAAGAGTTAGGAAAAATCGTTGTTGCTACTGGGAATGCCCACTACCTGAACGAAGAAGATGCCATTTATCGTAAGGTCTTGATCAATTCGATGGGGGGCGCCAATCCCTTGAATCGGCATAGTTTACCGGATGTACACTTCCGAACAACCGATGAGATGCTGACCGCTTTTCAGTTTTTAGGTCCAGAAGTAGCGAAAGAAATTGTGGTGACGAACCCAAATAAAATCGCTGATCTCTGTGAAAAAGTCATTCCGGTAAAAGATGATCTGTATACACCAAAGATTCCCGGATCTGAACAAGAGATCACCGACTTGAGTTACAACCGTGCCAAAGAGCTATACGGTGATCCATTACCAGAAATTGTGGAAAAACGTTTGAAAAAAGAGCTTGATTCGATCATTGGGAATGGGTTTTCCGTGATCTATTTGATCTCACAAAAACTGGTTCATAAAAGCAATCAAGACGGCTACTTAGTAGGGTCACGGGGATCAGTCGGTTCTAGTTTCGTAGCAACGATGACTGGGATCACTGAGGTCAATCCATTAGCCCCTCATTATTATTGTCCCGATTGCCAGTATTCTGAGTTTTACGAAGACGGCTCGTATGGTTCTGGTTATGATATGCCAGAGAAAAAATGTCCAAAATGCGGCACACGTCTGAACAAAGATGGCCATGATATTCCTTTTGAAACCTTCCTTGGTTTCCATGGCGATAAAGTCCCCGATATCGATTTGAACTTCTCTGGGGAATATCAGCCAGAGGCCCATAACTATACGAAAGTGCTCTTCGGCGAAGAATATGTCTATCGTGCCGGAACGATCGGTACAGTAGCCGATAAAACAGCCTTCGGTTTCGTAAAAGGCTTTGAGCGCGATCATAATCTCCATTATCGAGCAGCTGAAGTCGATCGATTGGCTAAGGGTGCAACTGGCGTCAAACGGACAACTGGTCAGCATCCGGGGGGAATCATCGTTATTCCAGACTATATGGATGTCTATGATTTCACGCCGATTCAATACCCAGCAGATGATCAAAATTCAGAATGGAAAACGACCCACTTTGATTTCCATTCCATTCATGACAATATTTTAAAACTGGATATCCTGGGACACGATGACCCAACGGTGATTCGGATGCTGCAGGATTTATCAGGAATCGATCCTAAAACGATCCCCACGGATGATCCGGAAGTGATGCGTATTTTTGGTGGTACGGACGTGCTAGGTGTGACTGAAGAGCAGATCTACTCAAAAACAGGTACATTAGGCATCCCAGAATTTGGGACCCGATTTGTGCGGGGGATGTTGGATCAAACCCATCCATCGACGTTTGCAGAGCTTTTGCAGATCTCTGGTCTTTCCCATGGTACCGATGTATGGTTGGGCAATGCCGAAGAACTGATTCGTCGCGGAGATGCCAGTCTAGCAGAAGTAATCGGCTGTCGGGATGATATCATGGTGTACTTGATCCATGCTGGCTTAGATGACGGGATGGCCTTTAAAATCATGGAGACGGTTCGTAAAGGGCAATGGAACAAGATCCCTGACGACTTGCGGGACACTTACTTGCAAGCGATGCGGGAGAACAATGTCCCTGAATGGTATATCGATTCTTGTTCGAAGATCAAGTATATGTTCCCGAAAGCCCATGCGGCGGCGTATGTTTTGATGGCGTTGCGGGTGGCTTACTTTAAAGTGTACTTCCCAATTCTCTATTACTGTGCTTATTTCTCTGTCCGGGCGGATGATTTTGATTTGATTGCCATGTCAAAAGGAAAAGACGCCGTAAAAGAACGGATGCAAGAAATCACTGACAAAGGATTGGATGCGTCAACGAAAGAAAAGAATCTGTTAACCGTTCTGGAGTTAGCCAATGAAATGTTAGAGCGCGGTTATGAATTTGGGATGATCGATCTGTATAAATCGGATGCGGAAAACTTCGTGATCGACGGAAAAAAATTGATCGCACCATTTCGAGCAGTGCCGAGTTTGGGACTAAACGTAGCGAAACAAATCGTGGAAGCACGGAAAAATGGTCCTTTCTTATCGAAAGAAGATCTCGCCAATCGCGGGAAAGTTTCTAAGACTTTGATTGAATACATGACGGATAACGGTGTTCTTAAAGATTTACCTGATGAAAATCAGTTATCGTTGTTTGATATGTTGTAAACCACCGGCTGTTCACTTAAGATAAAAAATAAGCACATCATCATAATGGCTAGTATAGCTAGTTTCTGCATGATGTGCTTTTTTGTCTTGTTTGTGAAATCGATCTAAGCAGCCACAATCTGACGAAAATCAGAAAGATCGTGGTCTATTGTGGGAAATCATAGGGGCCAGCCTTGGTAGCGAATCAATCGAACCTTTACCATACAAAGAGGAGAAAAATACTCGTTACCGAAAGAAGCGAATGCCTTTGGTAACGAGTATTTTTCGACAAAGTTCGTTAAATAGCTAAAAAAAGAAAAAAAGCAAAACAGGCAAATACACCATGTACAGTAAGACGGAATAGCCTAAACATGAAGTTGCAAATTCTTCATCCCCTTGGTAGTTTCGTACAAGGATCGGGACAGAGTTTTGGACGGGCATAGAGGCTTGAATAATAAACACAGAAAGCATCAATTCAGGAACAGGGATGATTCTGCTTAACAGCCACACAACGAGGGGCGAAAGAACGAAACGACCAAACAAGACACCGACAATGTCTTTCGTCATTCGCAAATTTTTGAGTCCCCCAAAGTAGACGATGATTCCGATAATAAACATTGATAAGGGTGTCGTCAAATCTGCTAGATAGCTTCCAAGGCCATCAACAAATGAGGGCAGCGGTAAGGTGAATAGCATCCAGATCAAACCGATGATGAAACCAATCAAGGCTGGTGAAAAAATCTTTTTTAGCATGACCAATGGATGAAAGGAAATCCGGGCTTCACCAAAATCAGGATTGTCTTTTGCTAACTCAAAAATACCGATGGTCCAAAATAATGTCGTATTTACAATATAGTACAACAACACATAAGGAACGGCTTTTTCACCAAAAATAGCTAAATTGATCGGTAAGCCGATGAAGATCGTATTGGAAAAGGTAAACATGGCGGAAAATGCGCCTTGGTGTTTGGCTTCAACTTGCGCGAAACGTCGCCATAAATAACCAGCGAAGTAAGTGATCATCATGGAAAGTAATGGGATGATCATCCCCGAAACCAATGAAAGAAATTCATCTTTCGTAAAGTTTTTAATAATCGTTAAAAACATATTGGCTGGTAATGAGACATTTAATACCAATTTTGAAAACGTATCGGCGGTTCGATTAGAAAACCATTGTTTGTAAGACAACCAATAACCGATAAACATGAGACTGAAAATGACAAAAATATTGATATATGCTTGAAACATGTGCTCACCTCTCATTTACTATAGCGAAAGGCAGAAGAAGAAGCAACTGATTCCCATTTGAAAACAACAAAAAACCAAACCACTCATTGAGCGATTTGGTCAAGAATTACTAACGTTGCTGCTTGCCTGCGTTACGACCTTTTCCATTAGGCTTTGTCGTGTTCAACGCTTTTTTGACAGCTTCTGTTTTTTCAGGAGTTACATCTTTGCGAGGCGTAACCACCGTTTTTGGCGGATTGGCTTTCATTTCTGCTTCGACTTGGGCACGAATTTTTGGTTTCATGATGACATTCGTGATAAATGTTTGGATACAACTGAAGACCCCACCGACTACCCAATAAAGCGTCACACCAGCTGGTGCACTCATTGACATGAAAACGATCATCAATGGAGAAACGATCAACATGGTTTTCATCGTTTTTTTCTGTTCTTCCGGAATCCCAATGGTTGAGATGTATCCTTGTGCCAGGTAGGAAATACCAGCAATCGCTACAAAGAGGATGCTGGGGTCACCTAATGATACGCCAAAGAACTCAGAGTTTTGGATTCCTTGTGTGTAACGGGCGGTGAAGTAGAGGGCAGAGAAGATCGGCATCTGAATCAGTAAAGGCAAACAACCGATACCGCCAAACATACTGACGTTGTTTTCAGAATAGATTTTTTGCATCTCCGCTTGCGCTTGCATTTGTTCTTCCCGAGTGGTTGCTTTCTTCAAATTGGCTTGCGCAATATCCACTTGAGGTTTCAGAAACTGCATTTTTTCACTTTGAATCATCGTTTTTCGAGACTGATGGATCCCTAATGGTAAGATAATGACGCGGACAACGATCGTTACGGCGATGATCGCCCAGCCGTAAGACCAGTTGAAGTTTTCAACGAGCATCGTGATCATATCACCTAAAGGTTTCACCAAAAAGCGATAAATCATTCCTGTTTCTTTCGGCGTACCATCAGCATTGGTACTGACACAGCCTGATAATGCTAATAACAGGCCAAATAATCCTGATGAAAGCAACCATTTATTCATTTTAGACATTCTATTCTTCCTCTTCACAATAAATTTAGACAAAAATAACTATACTAAAAAAGACCGACTATTTCAATGTACAAAGAGAAATTCATTGAAAAATCAATCTTTCGACTTAGAAAACATTCAATTATCAATAATAGACTACATCAAAGCTAGTACGTTCTTTAATGGTATCGTCTGGTTGGATGTCGATTTGGTTCACTTTTCCAGCGGGAGAAGGAGAATCTTTCACTCCGGCAACAAAGGCATCGATGATTTTTTCATCTCCCATCGCTTCAATCGAAACAGAACCATCTGCCTCATTTTTTACAGATCCTGTGACCCCTAATTGATCGGCAAGCATTTTCGTGGTATAACGAAAGCCGACACCTTGGACACGCCCTTGAACATGGATTCGTAGTTTCTTCATGGACAATCCCTCCTCTGCTTATAATGATAGCGTTTTTTCAGTAAAAGAACAAGTTAGATCGATTGACTCATGCTATAATAAATCGAGGTGACCACATGAAAGAAATTCAATCGAAAAAAAATACCTTTATCAAGGAAATCAAAAAACTAACACAAAAAAAACACCGTACACAGACCAATACGTATTTGATCGATGGCTGGCATTTAGTGCAAGAAGCGCTGCAGGCCAAAGTACCTATCAAAGCGTTGTTGGTGACACCGCGAGGGTTAAGTGAAGCCAACGGGCAGCTCGATGATTATCAGGAAGAAAGCTATTTGATCACAGAGGAGATCGCAGCGATGCTTTCTGATTTACCAACACCACAAGGAATTTTTGCCGTGGTGGAAAAGCAAGAGCAAAACTTACAGACACTGACGGGTAATTGGTTGATTTTAGATAATGTGCAAGATCCCGGGAACGTTGGTACCATGCTTCGAACAGCGGATGCTGCTGGATTTAGCGGGGTGTTTCTCGGCGAAGGAACAGCAGATCTTTACAGCACAAAAGTCTTGCGCAGCATGCAAGGAAGCAACTATCATTTACCGATTTTAGAAGGAGCGATCCCGCCATTTCTAAAGCAGCTGCGCTCAGCTGGCGTGACGATTTATGGCACCGAATTAAATAAAGAAGCCGTTCCTTATACCGAGCTTCCTAAAGAACAAACAGCTGCCTTCATTTTAGGTAACGAGGGACAAGGGGTTCACCCAGAACTGTTGGCTTTGACTGACAAAAATGTGTATATTCCCATCTATGGTCAGGCGGAATCATTGAACGTCGCCATTGCAGCCGGAATTTTGATGTATTTTTCTGTCAGTTAGATTTTTAAGGAACTGTTAAACTATTTGAATCTATTGCACCTCACCTAGAATCTTCGATGAATAGGTGCTATACTTTGTCTTGTAACAATCAAGCAGATCAAAAAAAGGTGGCAGACAAAAATTTATGACAGAAAAATGGCAAGAAGATAGCGAATATATGTCTTACGTGGCTGACCTGTTAGAAACAGAAGCTGTAAAAAAATTAGCCAACTTTGTGCAGCATATGAACTCCACACGTTTGGAACATTCGATCAGCGTCTCTTATTATAGTTACAAATTGGCCAAGAAATGGGGCGGCGATGCTCGTGCAACAGCTCGTGCAGGACTCCTTCATGATTTATTCTACTATGACTGGCGTACCACAAAGTTTGATGAAGGTACCCATGCGTATATGCATCCACGAATTGCAGTAAAAAATGCTGAAAAAATCACTGAACTAAGTGATCTAGAAAAAGATATCATCTTGAAACATATGTGGGGAGCAACGATTGCGCCGCCACGTTATAAAGAAAGCTATATTGTCACAATGGTTGACAAATATTGTGCGATCAAAGAAGCATCAGAACCACTTACAGAAAGTATGAAAGAAAAATGGCAACAACGTTTCTGGAAGAAACATCGTACGATTCAATAAGAAAAAAGTTCTTCGAACCAGCCGGTTCAAAGAACTTTTTTTGTTTGCTTAGCCAAAAATAAGTTGGAGGATCGCTGCGCCTACATAAAGGATCAGTAAGGTGATCAATACCGTTAAGTGTCGTCTTTTGTGCATAAAAAGGATCGCTACGAATTCTCGTAAGAAGGCATTTGGTAAATAGTAAAAGGCGGTGGGTGCTCCGATACCATCCGCTTTAAGTTGTGCTTGATCTGCATAGAGACCGGCACGAAAAATATGGTAATTGTTGGAGGAAAAAATAACTTTGTAGCCATTTGGCTTTAAGGAATCCATGATTTCTTTCGAAAACTTCATGTTTTCATAAGTAGTCGTGGAATTTGTTTCTACTAAAATCTCTCCTTCGGGCACTCCTTGCGCAACTGCATATTCTTTCATCGCGACAGCTTCTGGCAGCTTTTCATCGCTTCCTTGGCCGCCTGACATCAGTAACCGAGGAGCGGTTTTTTTCGCTTTAAATTGCGCTTCGTAGAACGAGATTGCTTTATTGATACGCTTGGCCAATAAAGGGGAGACCGTGGTGCCATTCAAAAGACCTGCTCCTAAGACGATGATAAAATCTTGATTGTAACGAGGATGATTGAACTGATAAATGACTGAAATCGATAAAAAGTTCAAAAAGACCACAAATAGATACATCAGACTTAGGGGAACAACGCCGAATAAGGTTCGGATCCAATCCGGGAAAAAGTGCAAAAGGGTATCTGAAAATAATAAAACGGTCAAAACCACTGCTAAGATCAGGGTCAATAGATTGGCGATTGATCGCGACTCTCTTCGTAAAACAATAATGGAATTCCAGTAAAGAAAGACCACGAGAATGGCTAAGCCGAATAATAATACAGCAAAGAAGATCGCTAGCAAAACAGCCAATAGACCACCTACAAGAATATCTTGTGTTCGGTATAGATTAATGACTAGGTAGCCACCAAATGCTAAGACAAACAAATTAAAGAGCAAGCCATTTACGAGTCGGTGCTTGTTGCGCCGATAAGAAAATAAAAAAAGGCCGGCGAAGGCGACTGGTATTAGAATAAAGAAACTGCCTGTCCGTAATTCTGAGACGGCTAAATAAATCAGCAGGGCTAAAATCGTCCAACAGCACTCAAAAAAGAAAATATCTGGCTCATCTTTACTCTTGCGCCACTTTTGAACGACGATCACACCCGTCAAATAGCTGATGGCAAAAATCAGCAATTGCGTAAAATCCATGTTTTTCACTCCTTTAACGATACACCTAGTATACCGAAAAATGACAAAAATTGCTTGTTGCTAAGGTCAAAGTTGCTGAATTTCTTGCAATTCGCTAAAATGAAGAAAAGAAGGAGGAAGGAACATGCAATTAGGTAAAGTGATTCGCGTTGAACGGCCCGCTTTTTATGTGATCGGAAAAGAAGGCAAGGGATTAGCGGAAGAAGGAGCTTCTTGGGTACCAGCGCTATGGGAACTTGCAACAAAGGATTTTGAAGAGATCGAATTTCTAGTGAGCGATCAAAAGGCAGAAGAACTGGAATTTTGGGGCTTAATGAGTGATGGCACTAATTGGTTAGAGCCTTGGCAAGAAACCGGCCGTTATTTGGCAGGCGTTCAAGTCCATACAGAAAATTTTCCTCCCGTCGGTTGGGTCCGTTGGGAAATGCCCGCAATGACCTATCTCGTTGTAAAAACGGATGAAAAAAACTTGACCATGATGACTGAAAAAATGTTGATGGAAGTTTTACCAGAAAATAACGTCCACTTGTCAGCAGCGATCCAAGAAAGATATCTTCCTCATTTTAAAGAAGGGGAAGTTGAATTGTTTTTCCCTGTTGAGCCTTTGGCAGCAGCAACGGTGGAAACGGTAGAATAAAAAAAATCTGTCCGAGAAGCAATCTTTGCTCAGGACAGATTTTTTCTTTGGTTTGGATTAAAAAAGATTCTCGAAAAAGGTAGACACACCGCGCCAAGCACGAACAAAGATGTTGGCTTTTTCTACCGTTTGTGTTGTGACCAATCCTGCAGTTTCGTCATGATCAGAAGCATCAATATAACCAAGCGTATCAGCTGGAATCGAAGCACTTACAGTACCGACTTCTGTGCCCTCAGTCAATGGCGCTTGCAGGGCAGAATCACGATAATGCTCATTAAAGTCAATGGTTGTTTCAAAGGCTGTTGCATCCATATCTCCACGTACCCATAAGGTCAAACCTTGATTTAAGGCAACGGGAACACTCAATTCTTTCCCATCTTTGACTGACACCGTCTGTGTATCTTCTAACTGTGCATTTTCTGGTAGAATTTCTACTTGTTCCCAAGCATCGAAGGAGTAGTCCATCAACCGACCTGTTTCGATAAAACGTACGCTTGGATTTTCCGCATGACCATTGACGTTTAGCACGACGGTGATAATTCGTTGACCATCCTTGACGGCGGTTCCGACAAAGCAGGCGCCTGCCATATCTGTCGTACCAGTCTTAAGACCGTCAACACCATCTTTAGTATTCGTAAAACCTGGAAGCATCCAGTTCCAATTGACCATCTCGACAGGCGAATAGGAACCTTCGCCAAATTGTTTGGTGGAAAGACTTGTTACTTCTAAAACGTCTGGAAAGTCTTGCAGCAAATGGCGAGCAATCAGGGCGACATCTTTTGCGGATAGTTCGTTTTCGTCAGTGGAAGTTGACCCGGGATAGATATTGTCCCCTAAATAAGTATTGTTCAAGCCAGAAGCATTGACGATCTTTGCATCGGTAATGCCCCATGATTGCACTTTTTCTTGCATTTGATCAACAAAGGCACTTTCAGACCCAGCAATCAGCTCCGCGAGCGCTACGATTGCAGCATTTGCAGATTGGATATAACTGGCATCATACAAATCTTTTACTGTATAGGTAACGTCTTGATGCAAAGGGACATTCGATAAGTTTGGCGACACGCTGAGATTCGCGGCATAATCTGAAATAGGGACAGGATCATCCCAAGCGATGGTTCCTTGCTCTACTTGCTCAGCTACAAGGTAGAGACTGATGATCTTGGTGATGGAGGCGATGCCCATGGCGGTCTCACCATCTTGATCATACAACACTTTGCCTGTGTCAAAATCAATGGAGTAAGCGGCTTTTGCATCGACTGAAAAATCTTGGATCTCTTCGGCGCTCATAGCTGTATCATCAGCATACGAAACGACGGGTAAGCCGGCAGCAGCAAAGAGGATTGCCAAAGCAGCAACGATGGAATACCCGAACTTGGTTATTTTCTGCATATATGTAGTAGCTCCTTTAAAGTTGTATCTAAGCAAAAATTTTAACAAAGAGTATCCACTGTTGCAATACTCTAAGAGAAAACTTAGCATTTAATTGCGTAAGACCGATCCCTCAGTAGACAAACTGAGACGTTACGTGACTAAGGTTGTTTACTGTAAATAATAGCTAACAAAAAAACTTACCTTCCTATAAAATAGAAGGCAAGTTTTTGTGAATTGACATAGGGTCAAACTGATTCACTTAGCGACGATTGGAATGGATTCTCGGGTTTTGGTTTTGGACTCTGACGGGAACTTTCACCGCCTTCGTTTCTTGTTGCATAGCCAATTTTGCTAAAAAGAATGTCCCAGCTAACAATGCAGCTAAAGCAAAGATGGAAAAGAGTGAAATAAAGGTCGTTAACATAAAAATCCCTTCTTTCTATTTAAAATAAATGTGGAAGGTAGGAATCGAACCTACACCTTAATCTATGAACGATCAAACATCACTCAACGGAACACCTTGTTCAACCACTTGTTAAGTTAATGATAGCATGGATTGCCAAGAAATGCTGATAAAAAGTCTGAGAATTGACCGAAGAAAATGTGAAGAAAACATGAACTTGTCTTTCTCAGCGATTTTAGATGATTTTTGTCAAAGAATAGTGGCAATCTTCAGCTTCATCATATAAAGTAATGACGGAGCCTTTTTGTTCAAGAACTAAATGATAGCCAAATGTGTCCAGTAAAACTAACCGCATCGGAGTCAATTCAACGATGGAAGCAGTCAAAGGCTTGCCTTCGATGGTCAACGAATAATCATTGGCTATTTCTATCGTGACATCTTCTTTTGTCTTGGAAGTAAAACGCCAATTACCAATGAAATTCTGGCGATTCTCATTTTTTTGTTTTTCTTTTCGCAACAGCAAGGAGCTGACCACGCCCGTTGCAAGAGATAAACCAATCAAAATAGACCTTTTCTTCATTTATACACGTCCTATCATTTACGATTCATCAAGTTGTGCCTTGTGGACAGGTGTCCACTTTTTCGCACTAGAAAATAATTGCCATAAGTATACCATGAGAAGGTAAAAAAGCATGGTACTTTAGTTTGAAGTTTAGAAGTTTTTATCAAAATATGCTATGATTCAAAAGAGTAGGTGAGAAAATGAATTATCCGAATACCCTTTTAGCCACGTTTCTCGTGCGAGACAACCGGTTCATTGCCCGATGTCTCGTTGACGGTCAAGAAGTAATCGTCCATGTAAAAAATACCGGACGAGGAAAAGAGCTCTTGCACAAAGGTGCGCTTGTTACCCTGCAATATTGGGACAATCCGAAACGCAAAACCAATTACGACTTGATCTCAGTCAAGAAACAAGACCAATGGATCAACATCGATAGTCAAGTACCGAATCGTTTAGGCTATGAAGGCCTCTTGGATGGCACGATCCAGTTGCCAAATATCAAAGGGAGAATCGCGCTTTTGCGAAGGGAAGTTGTCTATAGGACATCAAAATTCGACCTTTATTTTGAAACAGATGAACAAGAAAAAGGCTTTTTAGAAATCAAGGGAATGACCCTTGAAAACAAGCAAGTCGGTGCTTTTCCAGATGCACCAACCATTCGTGGCTTGAAACACGTCAATGAATTGATCCATGCCAAAGAAGCTGGCTATTATGCGGCGGTTTTGTTTATGATCCAATTTGAAGCGGTGCAAATCGCCACGATCCATCGACAGATGCAACCGGATCTGGCCACTAAAATCGCTGAAGCGCAAAGCAAGGGTGTCGAAGTGTTTGCCTATAATTGCCAAGTAAACCAAGGGATGATCACGGTCAAAGAACCAATCCCTTTTGATTTGAATGTCGTCTTTGACGACCCTAATCTATAGAAGAAAGAAGGAAAAAACATGATTCATTTAGGGATTATCGGCACAAATTGGATCACCGATCAATTTGTACAAGCAGCCCACGAAACCAAACGCTATCAATTGGTTGCCGTATACTCAAGAAAGTTAGCAACGGCACAACGTTTTGGAGAAAAATATGGGGACATCGAGTATGCGACCGATCTGGACACTTTTTTTGGCTTAGCTCATATGGACACGGTCTACATCGCGTCTCCGAATAGTTTGCACTTTGAACAAGCCAAGCAAGGTATTTTAGCAGGAAAAAATGTCATTGTGGAGAAGCCAGCCTTTTCAACGCCTGAGGAAATGGCGGAGATCATCGAATTGGCAAATCAGCAACAGGTATTATTCTTTGAAGCAGCTCGCAACATCCATGAAGCAAGTTTTTCTACTGTAGCCGAATTCTTACCGACACGCGGTGCCATTCTTGGGGCGAACTTTTCTTATATGAAATATTCGTCTCGTTATGACGCTGTACTAGCTGGGGAGGAACCAAATATTTTTTCTCCACATTTTTCTGGCGGTGCCTTAGCGGATTTGGGCGTCTATCCGATTTATGCGGCGGTCGCTTGGTTTGGCAAACCGCAAGATGTTCATTATTTTGCCCGTAAATTACCGACTGGTGTAGATGGTATCGGGACTGCAGTGTTGCGCTATGCTGACTTTGATGTCACAATCCAAACAGGAAAAATCGCTGATTCAGAGTTGCGTTCAGAAATCTATTTTGAAGACGGTACATTAGACCTAAATGCCGTCAATGCCATCGAAGAAGCCGCATTTTATGAGCGAAAAACAAAACAAACCCAGGCATTAGCAGTAAGTGCTTTAGAAAACCCGATGATCGAAGAAGCACAAGACTTTGCAGACATCATCGAAAACAAAAATGATCCCCAACAAGGACAACGGTATGAGGAATGGGTGGAACTTGCTCGCAGTGTCAATGAAACCATCGCTCTTATGCGTAAACAAGCAGGCATCATTTTTGATGCAGATAAAAAATAAGGAATGGAACATTTATGACAGTATTTGAATTGACACAATTGCCAGACATCTGGCAAGAAAAATGGCAGGCGGCAGGGTATCACGCACCGTCCTTGATCCAAGAGAAAACCTTTGGCCCTTTAAAAGATGGTGAGTCTGTCATTGGAGTCTCACCGACCGGTTCTGGTAAAACTTTGGCGTACCTCTTGCCACTGTTAACAAAAGTCGAGGCAAAGCAAGGTAATCAGTTGCTGATTTTGACTTCTTCACAAGAATTAGCGATGCAAGTCACAGAAGTGGCCCGGGAATGGGCCCAAGCCATTGGTTTGACCGTTCTGCCGCTAATTGGTGGCGCAAGTACAAAACGCCAAGTGGAAAAACTGAAAGACAAGCCCGAGGTCTTGATTGGCACCCCAGGCCGAGTGTTAGAATTGATCAAAGCAAAAAAAATCAAGACCCAGCAGTTGCAATCGTTGGTATTAGATGAGGTTGACCAATTATTGAAAGAAGGGGCCTTCACACTGGCTGCCAAGATCAATCAAACATTGCCAAAACAAATCCAGCGTAGTTTCTTTTCAGCAACCGCTAACGAAGTGATTGATGAGATTCGACCATTGGTGACAAAAGAGCCGCTGATCATTGATGTTACCCAAGAAGATCAGAGCAAAGGCGTGATCCATCACTACTATTTGAATTATCCGCAACGACGAATCGTGGATGCTTTAAGGCGCTTTGCTCATTTACCAAACTTTCAAGCCTTGGTTTTCTTCAATGAATTAAGCGCAATGGGAAATGCAGAAGAAAAACTGCTGTTTCACGGCTTGCCGGTGGCATCATTAGCATCTGACCAAAACAAACTTGCCCGAAAAGGCGCACTGGAGAGCTTCCGTCAAGGAAAACTAGTAGAATTATTGACGACCGATGTCGCCTCTCGCGGCTTAGATGTGGTGGATTTGCCTTATGTCATCAATACGGAAGTCCCGTTAGAAAAAGAATCCTATCTGCACCGGGCAGGACGTGTTGGACGAATGGGCAAAGAAGGAACCGTCGTCACGATCGTTCAAGACCATTCGTTGAAGGATTTGAAAAAAATCGCGAATCAATTGTTCATAGAACTCAAGGAAGTCTATCTGCATGGGGGACAATTACACACAGAAGCACCTGTTATCGAAAAGGAAAGCAAGAAAGAAACGAAAATAGTAAGTGTGCAGAAAATTTCCAAGAAAACATCTGAAAAATTACACACTCCTGTTAAAAAGACCAAGAAAAAGACGAAAAAGCAAAAAGACAAAGGAAAAAGACGCCATTGAGCGTCTTTTTGTGTTACCATTAACGTTGTTTATTATTAGTGTGTAAAAAAATGAGGAGGCTATCGAATGAATTCGCGAAAAGAAGAGATTTTTCAAACGATCGAACTGCATAAGCAAGGGTTGACCGCAGTTGACGTCGCTAAAATCTTACAAATCGATCGCAGCAATGCAAGCCGTTATCTCAGTGAGCTTTATAAAGAAAAGAAAATCGGCAAACGTTCCGGCCGTCCGGTCGTTTATGAGCCATTAGAAGAAACGGTGCATGTGGATGTTTCCTCTGAAGTGAGTTTTGAAAGTCTTGTTGGGGTTCAAGCTTCTTTAAAAGTAAGTATCCAGCAAGCCAAAGCAGCAATTTTATATCCGCCTAGAGGACTCCATACCATTATTTTTGGAGAGACAGGTACCGGTAAATCCTTATTTGCCGAATGTATGTATCACTTTGCGGTTGAATCAAATATGTTAGAAAAAGATGCTCCTTTCGTATCGTTTAATTGTGCGGATTATGCACAAAATCCGCAGTTGTTGTTTGGTCACATCTTTGGCATCAAAAAAGGGGCCTACACAGGTGCTGCAGAAGATAGTCCAGGACTTATGGCAAAAGCCGATGGCGGTATATTGTTCTTGGATGAGATCCATCGACTGCCGCCAGAAGGCCAAGAAATGCTCTTTACCTTCATTGACAAAGGGATCTACCGCCCATTAGGGGAAAGCAACCAAGTTCATGAAGCCGCCGTGCAGATCATTGGTGCCACCACTGAATCATCAGAAACCTTTTTGACGACCTTCAATCGGCGAATTCCCATGGCTATTACTTTGCCAAATGTGGAAAGTCGTTCGCTAGATGAACGGTATGAAATCATTTCCTTGTTTATCAAGCAAGAGGCGACCCGTCTAAATCAGCGGATCGATGTCGAGCGAGATGCGATATTGGCCTTTATGCTCTATGATGCAGAAGGCAACATCGGTCAAATCAAGCGAGACCTGAAACTCGTCTGTGCGAAGGCATTCTTACATTATCGGACCTATGGGAAAAAACACCTCCTGATTCGAAAAGGCGATTGCTCACTGCAAGTTCAAAAAGGGCTGTTGAAGATCAAAGAAATGTCAGAACGCTTGGATCGGTTTTTAGATGGCAAAGGCGACTTTCTGAGTTTCGAACCCGGCGACCCAGATGTTGTCTGGTCTCGTGATCCGCAACGGAATATGCAGGTGTACAATGAGATCGAAGAAAAAGTCAGCACACTGATTGAAACCGGTGTAGCCAATGTTGATTTAGAAAACTTGATCTCTAAGGATGTGGATGCCTACTTTGAAAAATATGTCGAAGAATTGATCCAAAACCCTGTTCATAAAGAGTTGATTCCAGAAGACATTTGGAAACTGACCAATGTTCTTTATGACTTGGCAGGTCAGAGGTTAGATCGAACTTATAGTGAAAAAGCCCGTTTTGCCTTTGCGTTGCATTTGCAAAGTACGCTGGAACGTGTTAAAGAGGGACATATGATCGTTCATCCCGATTTGAACACGATTAGAAAAAACTTAAAATCCGAATTTCAAGTGGCAATGGATTTATCGACGATCATTGAAGAGGAACGTCATGTCGAGATCCCATTTGATGAAATAGGCTTTATCAGTATGTTTTTAGCGATTCAAGTCAAACAGCCTTCGCCATTGCCCCTTGAAAAAATCGAGATCATTGTCTTGATGCATGGCAAGGCAACTGCCAGCAGTATGCTGGAGACAGCCCAAGAGCTGCTGGAGACCGACTATGGCAAGGCAATGAATATGTCTTTGGATATGGAAGTCGGGCAAATGTATGACCAGCTGTTGAATTATATCAATGAAAACAAAGAGAAGATGAGCAATGGCTTATTGCTTTTAACCGATATGGGCTCCCTCAATTCATTTGCGAATTTGATTTCCGAAGAGACGGGGATTCGTACGAAAGCTATTTCGATGGTCAGCACGATGATTGTTTTAGAAGCTTTGCGGATGGCAGAGAGTGGGCGCAGTTTAGAAGATATCTACCAAAACATTCAGCGTTCTTTTGAAACCATCGTACAAGAACAGTTCCGTACGGTTCGTGAAGCAAAAGGAAATAAAAAGGCAGTCATCGTTACTTGCTTTACTGGGGAAGGTGTCGCTGCCAAACTTTATCAACGAATTTATCCCGTCGTCGATCAATCAAAAGTCGAGATCATCCAAATGCAATTTATTGAAAAAGAAACCTTCAAAAAACATATTGACGGCTTGCTAGAAGAATATGAGATCAAAGCTATTGCCGGCACCGTCGAGATCGATTATCAAAACATTCCGTTTTTCTCCGCCTATGATGTTTTTGATGACAATCGCTTGAATGTGCTAAAACGAATCGCTTCAGATGAAGTGCCGATCGAAAAGATCGTGCGTTCATTGGAAAATACGATAACTCATGTTGGGTCCGTCTATCATCTGATCGAAAGCCTGCAACGAATCGTTCATCAGATTCAAAATCAATTGCATGTGATTGTAGAACCAACCGTCGATGCAGGATTAGTCATTCATTTAGCCTTTTTGGTAGAAAGTTTATTGAAGAAGGAGCCTTCCCGTACTTTCGTCAACTTAGCTACTTTCCAAAAACGGTACCGAATTGAAATGGATGTTTTACGAACCCATTTATTACAAATTGAAAAAAATTATCAAATCAAATTTTCTGAAGATGAGATCGCCTATTTAACCCAAATGTTTTTAGAAAACAAAATCAAAAATTATGATGAATCCGCACACAATTTTAGTGTGTAATGAAAAAACTGCGAGTGTGTAAACGAGAAATTGGTTCAGACCATTGATAAATAAAGGTCTGAACTTATTTTTTTTTGGCACGCTTTTTGCTTTATAGTAAAGTGTAACTTACAACAGAAAGGAGCAGATGCGCGATGGCGAAAAAAACGATTATGCTGGTTTGTTCAGCAGGAATGAGTACCAGTCTATTGGTGACAAAAATGCAAAAAGCAGCCGAAGCTAAAGGAATGGAAGCAGATATCTTTGCTGTTTCAGCTTCAGAAGCCGACCAACATTTGGAGTCAAAACCAGTCGATGTTCTATTGTTAGGACCACAAGTACGTTTCATGAAATCACAATTTGAACAAAAATTAGCACCAAAAGGCATTCCTTTGGACGTGATCAACATGGCAGACTATGGCATGATGAACGGCGAAAAAGTATTGCAACAAGCAGAAACATTAATGAACTAAGATTTTTTAGGATCGAAGTGTAAGGAGGATTTTTAAAGATGGATGAGCAAAATTTGGAAGCCATTATGGGATTGATCATGTATGGTGGTAATGCAAAAAGTGACGCAATGGAAGCAATCGCGGCAGCAAAAGAAGGGAACTTCGAATTAGCTGACCAAAAAATCAAAGATGCTGAAGCATCTCTTGTGGAAGCGCATCATTCGCAAACAGGATTGTTGACACAAGAAGCGCAAGGCAATCATATGACCGTGACATTGTTGACCGTGCATTCACAAGATCACCTAATGACATCAATCGCATTTACCGATTTAGCGAAAGAAATCATTGATGTCTATCGACGTCTAAATAACGAATAATCTTTGAACGGATAGAAGTAGTTATTGTCGATGAATCAAAAAATCTTCTTTGACGAATAGAACTTATAGGAGGAATTAAGAATGGATGGATTAACAAGTTGGATGGAGAGACACATTCTCCCGGTTGCAGCTAAGATTGGTGCGCAAAAGCATTTGGTTGCCTTGCGGGATGCTTTTATCGGAATGATGCCAGCAACGATGGCTGGGGCAATTGCAGTATTATTGAACGCCTTCATGCGTGATTTTCCAAACACTTATCTTGGTGCGGACAATGCAATTACGAAATTTTTCACACCAGTGATCGCAGTCAATGGTTTAGTTTGGACAGGTACCTTAGCAATTATGGCGGTTATCTTCTCAGCTTCATTCGGTTATAATTTAGCGAAGGCTTACAATGTTGATGCACTATCAGGTGCGTTGGTCTCTTTAGCAGCATTTATTATGGGTATTCCACAATCTGCTTCTCTTTCTTTAGCGTTAGAAGAAGCACTACCAGCAAACGTGGTAGACATGATCAACAGTACAAGTGCTACATCAGGATTTGCAGCAGATGGTTCAACGATCAGCGCTGCAGGCTGGGGCTACTTCCCATTTAGCGCCTATATGGGTGGCTCTGGATTGTTCACGGCAATCATCTTTGGTTTCGTTTCAGTTATTATCTTTGCAAAATTGATGCAAAAAAATATTATTATCAAAATGCCAGATTCAGTGCCACCAGCAGTTTCCCGTGCCTTTGCAGCGATTATCCCTGGGATTGCCGGACTATATGCTTCAGGTTTGATTTACTATCTATTTGAACGCTTTGTCGGTATGCCGATAATTGACTGGATCTCCGAATCGATCCAAAAACCATTATTGGGTCTCTCTCAAGGGTACTTTGCCGTATTTATCATTGTTTTACTTGTCCATGTCTTGTGGTTCTTTGGATTACATGGAACAAATATCATGGGACCTGTTCTACAATCGATCTACGGTGTGGCAATGGTTGAAAATACTAATGCTTATCAATTAGGGGAAGCTGTTCCTTATAAATGGGTAGCAGGTTCATTCGAAGCATTTGTTTGGCCTGGTGGAGCAGGTGTGACTTTAATGCTCTTGATCGCAATCTTGCTATTCTCTAAACGTGCCGACTATAAGACAGTTGGTAAACTAGGGATTGGACCTGGGTTGTTCAATATCAATGAACCAGTAATGTTTGGTCTACCAATCGTGTTAAACCCATTGTTTATCATTCCATTTATTGTTGCACCGTTAGTTACAGCAACGATTGCTTACTTTGCAACAACTTTAGGGTTAGTTGCACCAGTTGTGGTAAATGTGATTTGGGTAATGCCAACGATCCTAAGCGGCTTCTTAGCTACCGGTGGAGACTGGCGTGCGATCATCTTGACAATTATTAATTTGGCTGTAGCTTTATTGATCTGGGCACCATTTATTATTGCTGCCAACAAAATCAATCCAGCAGACCAAGAGAACTAATCAAATAAACTAGATGGGTGGCTTCACCCATCTAGCTATCTTTTTTAGGAGGAGAAAAAATGATTATTGTAAATTCCGCGATGCAACAAGACAACATCAAAGCATTACTTGAGTCTCTGACAGAAGGTGAGATCAAGTATACCTTTAAAGAAAAAAAAGGGATTCAGTTGATTTTTGAAACAACGGCAGAAGACAAAGAAAAAGCAGCGAAACTTGCCAAAGACGCAATCAAAAATACTGATTGGGGTCGAGTACTATACTTTAACGTCGTTAGTCAATAGTGAGGTGATATCATGTTTAAAAATGGATTGTTTTTTATAAGCATCGGTAGTATGTTATTTATATACAGCGCTAACGCGCAGTCAGGTGAATACCACTGGGTGAATCTCATCACGTCAGTCATTCTAATGGCTATTGGAGGAATCATGGCTTCAATTGGACACAAACGCAACAAGAAAGACAAGGAGGCGCAAGATGGAAATCACTAAAAAAATGAATGTACCCGCTGACTTTTTATATAAAACGATCATCGATTCCGTTTTACATGATATTAAACAAGCGACAGATCAAACACTTACTGAAGAGCAATTAGAAGGCTATAGTTATCTAAAACAATTTTATAAAGATAGCAATGCCACCATAACGATTGAAACAGTCAAGAAGAATCAAGCCTATGCGTTCCAAACGGCGACGAAAAAAAATACCTTCCGTGTACACTATCAAATTGAAGCGATAGATGACGCGCATTGCACCTTGCACTATGAAGAGAAAATGACTTCTGAAGGCATGATTCAGCAATTAAATGACATGCTCTTAGGTACGATTCTAGGATATTTCAAACGCAAGCAATTTAAAAAAATGTTGAGTATGATGGAAGAAGCATATTAAGGGGTCGACTGACGCCTTTTTTGCGTTTCTTGCGTGTTTTCAAGTAGAGGAGATGAAGGAATGACAGATGTCAAAAAAATGACCGAATTTGGTTCGCAAGAAGTACTGGACTTGGTTTCTTATGCCTTTCAGTGGGAATTGAATGAAACAAATATCAAGCGCTATCGCAAGCTTGCGGAAAATTCTTGGAATTATGGTTCCTACGATGGGAATGGAAAATTGGCGAGCCAAATCATGGCAACGATTTTTGATGTGAACTTTCATGGAACGAGTTATCCGATGGCAGGGATCGGTTTTGTGGCTTCGTATCCAGAGTATCGCAGCCAAGGTCGGATCGATCGGATCATGAAACAAATCATTAAGGACTGCTATGAACAAAAAATCGTTCTTTCCTATCTGGCACCTTTCTCCTTTGCTTTTTATCGCAGATATGGGTATGAGTATACTTTTGAACGGACGGTTTATGAAGTCGATGCGCATCAATGGCCCGATGGCAAGAAAGTGAATGGAACGATTCAACGCATGAATTGGGAGGAAGCACAGCCGATCATTCACGAGATTTATCATCAATTGCCGCGCCATCAAAAGGGCGGACTGATTCGCCAACCCTGGTGGGAAGAAATCAAGTTTGTTTTGCGCCGACCGTATACGTTTGCGATTTATCGCAATGAAGCAGGGGTCCCTGAAGGCTACTTGATTTACTTTATCGAGGGAGGACGTTTCGATATTCAAGAGTGGGGCTATTTGACTGCGAATGCTTACCAAGGATTTAATCGGTTTATCGTCTCCCATGCAGATTCAGTAGCACAGATTAACTATCGACCAGGGTTTGATGGGGAAGTCCTACAAGCAAACGCGGCCAAACCATTGGCTCACTACCAAGTGCGCCCGGACATGATGGCGCGCGTCATCGATGTGGAAGGGTTTCTAAAAAGTTATCCATTCACATTGAAAAAAGCCGGCGGTTTTGCCATAGAAATTCAAGGGGATGAATATGCCCCATGGAATAATGGGTGTTATGAAGTGACAATCGAAAACGCTCAGCATCAAGTCACGAAAACGGCGGCCACCAAGCTGCCAAAAGCAACCTTGTCGATTCAGCGTTTTGTGCAGCTGTTCTTGCAGGCACAATCCCTCGATTCTCTGGTCTTTTTCCAGCAAATGGAAACGGACCAGGAAGCTGCAGTGTTGATTCAGGAAAACTTGCCAACAGGAAAACCACTATTGGAAGACTATTTCTAAGCAAATCGACACAGACGCATTCACTTTCTAACAAAAAAAGATTCCTTAAAAATAAGGAATCTTTTTCTTCAAAAAACGTTCCCTGCCGGAATCGAACCAGCAACTAATCCTTAGGAGGGACTTGTTATATCCATTTAACTAAGGGAACACAATAGCTATATTTTACCTGTTATTCGTGTTTCTCGCAAGATGAGAAGGAAAAGAAAGGAAGAAAAACATGGTCAAACGATTGATAAGTGCAAACTATAGTGAAATCAAAGAAATGTCGGCGCAAGAATTGAAACAATCCATTAAAGCGAGCGAAGGACGAGTAATCGTCTGTGAAACGGTGGTTCAAACCATGCCGCAAGCTGGCGATATCACCAACGCAGAAGTCGCGGCAGCTTTTGGGGCTGACTTAATTTTGTTGAATGGGTTTGATTGTTATCGTCCAGCTATTTTTGGGATGCCTGGTATCACATTGGAGCAGCTGCTTGATCCTACACAACCGATTGAAAACCCGATTCCTCAACTAAAACAACTGATTGGACGACCTGTCGGCATCAATCTTGAGCCGATCCCAGCTACGACGGAGATGATGAGTGAAAAGATCAGCATCAGTCAAGGCCGAACAAGTTCGGTTGACACCATCAAAAAAGCCCAAGAACTCGGGGTGGACTTTCTCTGCTTTACAGGCAATCCTGGAACAGGTGTGACCAACCGAGAAATCGCTAAAGCAGTAAAATTGGCAAAAGAACATTTCTCTGGGTTGATCATCGCTGGAAAAATGCACAGTGCCGGCTCAGATGAGCCTGTGGTTGATCGAGAAGCCATCATTTCTTACGCTGAAGCTGGGGCAGATATTTTGTTACTGCCTTCCGTTGGCTCGATTCAAGGCTTTCTAGAAAAGGATCTGATTGAAGCTGTTCAAATTGCCAAACAATATGACTTATTGACGATGTCAGCGATCGGAACGAGTCAAGAAAGCGCACGTCCAGAAACGTTGCGGCAATTAGCCATTATCAACAAAACCTGTGGGGTCGATCTGCAGCATATCGGTGATGCCGGCTATGGCGGTATGGCACCGACCGAAAATATTTTCGAAACATCGGTTGCAATTAGAGGCATGCGCCATACGATCAATCGTGTCGGGCGTTCAATTAATCGTTAAATCAGAAAAAATTACTAGCGAAGGAAAACGAAGAATCGTTCTGCTTCGCTTTTTGCGTTTTTTTCGCTAAGTTAGAAAGAAAGGAGGAAACACAAAATGAAACAAGCATTGATCATTTACGGAGGATGGGAAGGACACGCCCCAAAAGAAACCAGTCAGTTTTACCAAACGTTGCTGGAGTCAGAAGGATATCAGGTGACACTCGCCTCAGATTTTGAACCTCTCTATCATAAAGAAGAATTAAAAAGGCTGGATCTGTTGATCATGAATTGGACGCGTGGAGAATTGCCTGATGAGCCGCTGCAAAATGTCACTCAGGCTGTAGCAGAAGGAGTAGGATTAGCAGGAGTTCATGGCGGCTTTGCTTCGGCTTTTCAAGCCAGTAAAGGCTGGTTGTTTCTGACTGGCGGCTGTTTTTTGGCACATCCTGGCGGCTTGGAAACGACCTATAGCATCGATCTTACGACAAATCACTATATTACGGCAAATACGCAATCGATCCCTCAGTTGACGACGGAGCAATACTATTGTCTGGTTGATCCAGCCGTCACTGTGTTAGCTACCTCAACATTTGCCGCTAAAGATCATCCGAATGCAGCTAACCAAGAAGTCATACTGCCAATGATGTGGATCAAAAAATGGGGCAAGGGCCGAGTCTTTTTCCAATCTGTTGGACACAGTCTAAAAGAGCTGAAAGAGCCGACCATTCAGACTTGGACCAAGCGAGGCTTTCTATGGGCCACCAGAAACACATTGACAGATCCGTTGAAGAATAGTCGGTATAGTGAGTCATCAGAAAAACGAATGAGGAAATAAAATTGTGCAATCGTTTTACTTTATGGAAGAAAATAAGCATGGTACACTTTATTTGTATTTGATTAAGCAGGAGGTAATGTGGAATGGGAAAATTTGGAAAAAGTTTTTTATCGCAGGTAATATCTGACGGAATCAAAGGACCATTTGTCACGATCATGCTCAATACGCATGTCGGCCACCAGAATGTCGAAAAGGATCAAATCAAATTTAAGAACTTTGCCAAAGATGCGAAGCGCCGCTTTGAAAAGAAATACCCAGAACATTCTTGGGATCTTTTTCAAACGAAAGTTGATGAACTGCTTGCAGATCAATCATTTTGGCGCAACAGTACAACAAGTGTGGCGGTGATTATCACCCCAGAAGAGGTACTGGTCCATCGGTTAAGTATTCGTGTGGATGATCAATATTACGTAGGGGAAACCCCTTATGTATTAGCTGTCATCAAAAATGCACAATTTAATTACCCATTTTATCTCTTAGCGTTGAATCGCGATTCAATGCAAGTCTATCAAGTTGAAAACAATCAAGTGCGTGAAGTCGAGTTGCCAGAAGAGGCACCGACGACGATTGAAAAAGCGCTGGGGGAAGAAGTCACTGGTGGTGGTAACTTTAATTACAGTGCTCAAGGTGGCCCTAACTCAGGGGGAGAAGGCGTTGCTTATCACGGCTTTAGTGCCAAAGATGAAGAAGTCGAGATCGATCACGTCAACTACTACCAAGCAGTTGATGCATTTTTCAAGAATGATTTTTCAAATGAAGAGCATTTACCAATGTATCTGTTTGCATTACCAGAAAATCAAACGCTGTTTAAAAAAGTGGCAAAAACGAACTTTTTCAAAGCAGAACCAAGTATTTCCTCTTCCCCAGCATCGTTATCCTTGAAAGAGATCCAAACGTGTACGCATAAGTTGATTGCAGAGTTGACACAAAAAGAAGTTGGGGAATACGGTAAGCTGTTGGATCGAAAATTTATTGACCAATTGGTTGATATCGTGCCTTCAGCCAAAGAAGGCCGGATCGCCAATCTGTTTGTGGCTACCTCAAATCTCGCCGATGGTTTTGGAGAAGATCCTGATACAGAGTACGATCGGCGGCAAGTGTTAAATACACTGGCAATCGATGTTTTAGAGAACGGCGGTGAGGTATCTATCTTGGAACAAAAAGATGCCCCTGGAGAAAAAAGTTTGACGGCGATTTTGCGCTACTAAACGCAGTTGCGTCGTTAGCCAATAAATCGTTTCCAAAAAAGAGAAGGCTGTTGCAGATCTTTAATGCAGCAGCCTTTTTGCGAATTATAAAAAAATAAAGGCGTTTTCATTTTTTTTGATTTTCTATTAGTCATAATGAAGATAATGTGCTATAATACAAAGTGTAGTTTTTGTTACGGTAAATTATGGTAGCTTGTTTCATCTTAAACATCTTCCACATTTTCACCTTATACAAGTAATTGCAAAATATGTGTATAAACACAAGGAGGATTTTTATTATGGAAACAGGTACAGTGAAATGGTTTAACTCAGACAAAGGTTTTGGATTCATCACTGCAGAAAACGGTAACGATGTATTCGTTCATTTCTCAGCTATCCAAGGCGAAGGGTTCAAAACTTTAGAAGAAGGTCAAGCAGTGACTTTCGATATCGAAGACGGACAACGTGGCCCTCAAGCGACTAACGTTAACAAAGCATAATTAGTGAATGCCTTTTAAGAGCAGCTTAGCTGCTCTTTTTTTGTGCGCGAGATAGTTGCTTGCAGACAAAGGAGTTGTTATACTCTTAAAAAAAGGAGGCACATTTATGGGATTGAATGAATTTATTCTCGGATTGGCTAATTTAGAGAAGATCCAACGAGCGCCGGGTTTTTTTAAGTTTACTGAGCACAGTGTAGCTGCTCATTCATTTCGAGTAACGATGATTGCCCAGACCTTAGCTGATATCGAAGAAAAGGCGGGGAATCAAGTCAATTGGCAAATTCTCTACGAAAAAGCCTTGAATCATGATTACACTGAACGTTTCATCGGTGATATCAAAACGCCGGTCAAATATGCGAACAAAGAATTGCGGGCAATGTTATCAACCGTTGAAGAAAAAATGACCGATGCCTTCATCGAAGAAGAAATTCCAGGAAGCTTTCAAGCAACGTATCGCAGACGCTTAGCGGATGGCAAAGACAACAGCCTTGAAGGGCAGCTATTAGCAATTGCGGATAAGATCGATCTTTTGTATGAATCTTTTGAAGAGATCTCAAAAAGCAACCCAGATAAAGTATACAAAGAAATGTTTCGAGAGGCCGTTTTAACCGTCAAAGAGTTTCAGCATCGACCGTGTGTCACTTATTTCTTTGAAGCCATTTTTCCAGAGTTACTAAATGCAGATTTTTATGGCAAGACTGCTTTTCTAGAAGAAATCGCGGCTTTGGTGGAAAAATAACCCAAACGAAAAAACGAAAAATCAAGAAATGATCCATCTCAAGGGCTTCAATGAAACAAGTGAGGGGATCAGGTTTGATTTTTCGTTTTTTTGTTGGATTAAAGCAAAGATTCTGCTCCATCAATATAGACTTCCGTTCCAGAAATATTGCCGGCAGCCTCTGAAGATAGAAAAAGCACAAGGTTGGCGACTTGTTCTGGCACGCCTGTTTCTTGCTTTAATGGTCGAGAACGTTCTGGATATTTGACGGGGATCTCAACGCGAGCAACCTCTTCTTCAATTTCTGTGCTGGCATCGATATTCGTCGCGATCGCCCCAGGGCAGATGGCATTGACCCGAATATTATAACCAGAAAGTTCCAGCGCAGCCATTTTTGTAAAGGCGACTTGACCTGCCTTAGACGTACTGTAAGCAGTCGCACCAAAATTGCTGAAGATGCGGTTTCCATTGACTGAACTCGTAATGACAATGCTGCCACCGTTCGTTTTCATAAAGGGAATGGCTGCTTTGACGGTAATAAAGGTACTACGTAAGTTTGTGTTGATCGTCTGATCCCATTCTGCCACTGTCAGCTCTTCGATCGGTGTCCAGGTACCGTTGATGCCGGCATTGACATGGAGTACATCGAGACCGCCTAGTTCTTCTACAAGACCACTTATTGCTTCTTGCAGCTTATCCGCTTCAGTGACGTCAACAGCTCGATAATGGGCTTGTGCTTGATAGTCAGCAAGAAACTCCTGCAGCTCTTCTTCGTTGCGATCAATTAACCCAACAAGTGCGCCCTGTGCTAGAAATTGTTCTGCCACCGCTTTTCCAATCCCTGAAGCAGCCCCCGTTACAATCACTCGTTTGTTTTTGAAATCATTCATTTTTTTCGCCTCCTTACAGTAAATTATAAAAAAGATCCCTTTTTTTGTCGAAAAAAGCGATCAGCGAACAGCAACAAACTTCTTCAGCTAGGAAACGCCAATGGTTGGTTTTCTAATTTTACCTCCCGAGAACCCTCTTATCTAGTGGGAAAACAGATGTAATCGCCATTGATTTTGTAGTATAATGCAGACAGTGTGCAAGGAGGAATACAATGAAACCCATATACGCTGTGGTGGATCTTGAAACAACAGGAACCGATTCGACGATTGATCGAATTATTCAATTTGGCTGTGTCTTAGTCCAAGATGGCAAGATCATCAATCGTTTTGCCGCAGATATCAACCCTGACCGCAGAATTTCTAAGCAAATTCAACGATTGACACACATCACAAACCAACAAGTAAGCAAAGCGCCATATTTCGAAGACGTAGCTGATACGATCTATAACTTACTCAGCAACACGATTTTTGTGGCGCATAATATTTATTTTGATTATCATTTTTTAAGCAATGAATTTGTGCGTTGCGGGCTACCGCCTTTATCACTTCCCGGAATCGATACGGTGGAATTGGCGCAAGTGTTTCTACCAACAGAAAGCAGCTTTCGTTTAGGCGATCTGGCAGATAGCATCGGCTTTCGTCATGATAACCCGCATCAAGCTGATAGTGATGCAGAAGTGACCGCAGCTTTATTTTTGTATATCGAAGCGATCATGCGAGAACTGCCCCGAACGACCCTTAAACAAATTGCGCTTTTAAGCGGTCAAATGGGCATGCAAACGAGTGACTATATCCATGGAATCTTAAAAGAAAAAGGCCCAGAGTTGGCAGAAGATTTAGAAGTGATCGACGGTATCGTCTTGCGGAAAAAGACCGTCCCGCTTTTTGAATCTACGCATTTTCAAGAAACGTATCCGAAAGTTAAAACGGAAAAAGAACAGCGCTTTGGCCAGCACTTAGTCTATCGGAAACAACAAGCACGCTTGATGAATGCAGTGTATACGCATTACACCCAGCCAGAGAAAAATCTGATCATTGAAGCAGAAACAGGCATGGGGAAAACCATTGGTTACTTGTTTCCAGCCGCCTATTTAGTGACACCAGAAAATCCGTTGATCGTTAGTACCTCTTCAATTCTATTGCAAAATCAAATCATCAACAAAGACATTCCTTTGGTAAACCAAGTACTGCAGCAACCTTTGCAAGCAGTTTTGGTCAAAAGTCATCGTCATTACATTGATTTGCAGCGTTTTAAAGCGACCCTTGATCAACCGATAGAGCAAAAGCAATATGCGCAATACCAAATGGGGATCTTAGTTTGGCTGACTAAAACAGAAACGGGGGATTTCGATGAATTGAACTTGGTTCGACTTGATCATCCTTTATTTACCGACATCCGCCATCGCGGCGTTGCTTTTTTAGCCAAAGATCAACCCTTCTATGAACAAGATTTTGTTCGACATTTATATAAGCGGATGGCGCAAAGCAATGTTTTGATCGTCAACCATGCCTTTTTGATGCAGGAAAACCGGCGAGCTCAGCCACTGTTGCCAACGAGTGATTACTTATTGATTGATGAAGCCCAACAGTTGCCGCAGCAAGCAGAAGGCTTTAGTCAACATGTTTTTGACTCTGCTCACTTCAAGCGGCAGTTTTTACAGCTAAATGAAGAAGGGCTATTTGAAGAAATTGCCCAAATCATTACCGAGGATGACTTTCTGCAACGGATGTTCTCGTTGTATCGAAACGCGTTGTCGATCTTGGTCGAAACACAAGAACAGTATTTTCGCAGTTTGTCGATCGATGCGCCAGAGCTACAAGTCGTGCACCATGACGACCTCTATGATGGCACGTTAGAACAAGACAAGCTTCATCAGAAATTGAGCCTTTACTATCAAGAAATCAATGAGATCCAACAACAGTTGCGTCAGCGATTCGAGTTGACCAATGATCGGTGGTATGCAAGACAACGAATCGTGATTGCTCGTTTGTTTGATTTCTTTGGTCAAATGGAAACCCAGGAACAAACGGTGACCGCATGGTTGACTTGGTGGCATCCTCGTTACGTTCATTGGTTGAAAAAGCATCCCCAGTCAGGAAATGCTGTGATTGAATTAGCTGATCTAGAAGGGCATTCGATCGTGGAAAGCACGTGGTATCAACGCTATCAGCACATCATTTATCTTGGGGGGACATTGAAGATCCCAGGAAATAAAGAATATTTTGCCCATCAGATTGGCTTGACCGATGTGCCAGTCAAAACGATTCCCGCTTTTTATGACTACAGCAAACAAACTCGACTCTATGTAGTTAAAAAAGGACTCTCGATCCAACAAGCATCAGCTGCTGAATACGCGGATTATTTAGTCGAAGCGTTAGTCCCAATTTTGTTTGACAATCCGCAACCAGCGCTTGTGTTGTTTACGGCGCACGAAACTTTGAAAAATGTCTATGATCGATTGAATAAAAAAGCCCTGCATTATGGCAGAGAAATCGTTGCTCAAGGAACTGGCGGAACCCGTGAGAAAATCTTAAAGAAATTTTTATTAGCGGAAAATGGCATCTTATTAGGGACTAGCAGTTTTTGGGAAGGGGTCGACCTACCAGGTCAGGCCTTGAAGATCGCTGTGGTGACTCGCTTACCTTTTGAGAATCCTAAGCAACCAATGGTCCAAGCACGGCATGCCTTCTTGGAAGCAGAAGGCATCGATTCTTTCAAAGAAGATGCCTTACCTAAAGCGATTCTACGGCTACGCCAAGCGTTGGGGCGCTTGATCCGTTCTGAAGAGGATACAGGCGTGATGGTCGTCCTTGATCGACGCTTGTTATCAACGAAGTATGGCAAACGGATGGTCAAAGGTCTGCCTAAAAACTTACCTCTGATTGAAGCTAGTCCAACCGAAATTGCCGAAGATATTCAACATTTTTTTGCGCAAGAGGAAAAAGCGGCGGTTGATTTTGAAAAATGAGTCGAACATCTGATATAATGAGTTTTATTTAAGATTGGAGTACGAAGTGTGAAAACAAAAGACAAAGAACATCGGCGAGTGATTATTTTGCTGAGTGCGATCACGGTTTTACTGGTCGTTATTCTCTTCGCTTCTATTTTCTATCTCCGTTCTTCTCGTCCAATGCGGCAAGCAAGAAACGAAGCGATCGAAATAGCAGAAAGATACACCGATTTAGCAGAGGTCGAACAATTTTATTGGTTCACCCGTGAGGAAACATCTTTTAGCATTGTTGGAAAAGATACGAATAACAATGAGATCGTCGTGATCATTCCTAAAAGCGGCGAAAAGGTTTCCGTTTTTAATCAAGGGGATGGATTGACGGAAGCACAGGCCAAAGCCTTCGTTCGCGACAACCATCAAGGGCAGGAAATCCAAAAAGCAGCATTGGGTATTTTTAAAGGCGAGCCCGCTTGGGAAGTCATGACTAAAGACGACCAAGGCCGCTTGAACTATTATTTGATTGGTTTCAAAGATGGAGAAGAAATCAAAGCGGTCACTGAACTATAAAAAGGCGCTTTTGATAGACAGAAATTTGGATCGTAGGAAGGATGATAAACATGGTACTTTCAAAAAGAGCAGAAAAATTAGAACCCTCCGCTACGTTAGCGGCATCTGCTAAGGCAAAAGCATTAGCAGACCAAGGTGTAGACGTATTAAGTCTAACCGTCGGTGAGCCCGACTTTATTACCCCGAAGAACATTCGCCAAGCAGCGATTGCAGCGATTGAGAGCGGCAAAGCTAGTTTTTATACAGCAACTGCTGGGATTCCAGAGCTAAAACAGGCGATTCTTGCTTATATGAAAGAGTTTTATGGTGCTGACTATGATTCAAACCAAGTGATCGTGACAGATGGCGCGAAATTTGCCCTGTATACGTTGTTTCAAGCGCTTCTTGATGAAGAGGATGAAGTACTCATTCCAGTTCCTTACTGGGTCAGTTATGCGGAACAAGTCCGTTTAGCAGAAGGGACACCTGTGTTTGTTGAAGCTAAGCAATCAGCAGATTTTAAAGTTTCTGTTGCTCAATTAGAAGCCGCTCGTACAGAGCAAACGAAAGCCATCATTTTAAACTCGCCTGCCAACCCAACAGGGGCGATATACTCAAAAGAAGAATTAACGGCAATCGGCAACTGGGCAGTGGAAAATAATATTTGGATCATAGCGGATGATATCTATGGTCGTTTGGTTTATAACGGCAATACCTTTACATCAATCGCTAGCCTATCTGAAGAGATCCGCAAACAAACCATCGTGATCAACGGCGTTTCAAAAACCTATTCTATGACTGGGTGGCGGATCGGATTTGCTGTCGGCGATGCAAAAATCATCAAAGCGATGGTCGATATCGCTTCCCAAGCTACCAGCAACCCGCCGGCTGCTAGCCAATACGCAGCAGTTGAGGCACTGACTGGTAATCAAGAATCGATCGAAGTGATGCGTCAGGCCTTCGAAGAACGCTTGAATAAACTATATCCGCTAATTGCCGCTATTCCTGGTTTTAAGGTGACGAAACCCCAAGGCGCGTTTTACTTGTTCCCAAATGTCAAAGAAGCCATGACAATGTGCGGCTATCAAACCATTGATGCCTTCGTAGAAGCTTTACTAATGGAAGCCCACGTGGCAGTAGTGACTGGTGCTGGTTTTGGCACACCGGATTATTTACGGATCAGCTATGCAACTGATTGGGACACGTTAGCGGAAGCTATCAAACGAATCCATGATTTTGTTGAAAAGAAGCGCCAAAAAGCTTAAAATGCTCTATGGTGCCTTTATTAATTAGATAGGAGAGAATCAAGTGGAATCTATTCAAATTTTAGATGCAAAAAAACACGTTGGCGAAACCGTTCAAATCGGAGCATGGGTTGCTAACAAACGTTCTAGCGGCAAGATCGCCTTCTTACAACTTCGCGACGGAACAGCATATTTTCAAGGAATCGTTGTAAAAAGTGAAGTAGGGGAAGAAGTTTTCCAATTAGCGAAAAATTTAAATCAGGAAACTGCCGTACTGGTCACTGGGGAAATCAGAGAAGACAGCCGCTCAAAATTTGGCTATGAAATTGGCATTTCTGGTTTAGAAGTTGTCGGTGAAAGCCACGATTACCCAATCACACCAAAAGAACACGGAACAGATTTCTTAATGGATCATCGTCACTTATGGTTGCGTTCTTCAAAACAACATGCCATCATGCAAATCCGAAACGAAATCATTCGGGCAACATATGAATTCTTCAACAAGAATGGCTTTATCAAAATCGATCCACCGATCCTAACCGGATCAGCACCAGAAGGAACGACCGATTTATTTGAAACCAACTATTTCGATCAAAAAGCATATCTATCTCAGTCCGGTCAATTGTACATGGAAGCTGCCGCTATGGCGTTTGGCAAAGTCTTTTCTTTTGGACCAACTTTCCGTGCCGAAAAATCAAAGACACGTCGTCACTTGATTGAATTTTGGATGATTGAACCAGAAATGGCCTTTATGCACCAAGAAGAAAGTTTAGAAGTCCAAGAGCAGTACGTGGCATTCTTAGTGCAAAATGTGCTCGATAACTGTGCCTATGCGTTAGACGTCTTAGGTCGTGACCGTGAAGTCTTGAAAAAATACACCAAATTACCATTCCCACGAATCTCTTACGATGATGCAGTGGAATTATTACAAAAGAACGGCTTTGATGATATTCAATGGGGCGATGACTTTGGCTCACCACATGAGACTTTTATTGCCAATTCATTCGATCAGCCCGTCTTTATCTTAAACTATCCAAAAGCCATCAAACCTTTCTATATGAAGCCACATCCAACGAGAGAAGATGTCGTGATCTGTGCCGATATGATCGCACCAGAAGGCTATGGCGAGATCATAGGTGGTTCTGAACGTGCCATCGATCATGAATACCTCCTAGAGCAAATCCGCGCCCATGGCTTGGACGAAAACGAATACTCATGGTATTTAGACCTACGCAAGTACGGCTCAGTTCCTCACACCGGCTTTGGACTTGGACTAGAACGGACCGTTACCTGGTTATCAGGAATCGAGCACGTAAGAGAATCCATTCCGTTTCCACGGTTGTTGAATCGGATTTATCCTTAGGGAAATGCAGATGGTTGGTAACTATTCAATCATCTGTTATTTTTTTATTTTGAAGTTTCATTTATGTTTCATTATTGGTAACAATATAACGGTTTTATTACAATTATTTTCTTTTAGATGAATATCGGGTAAAATGAAAGGTAGCGTAAAAAAAGAAAGGGATACTGTGATGAAATCATGGCTTCTTGCGAAAATTAAGCAAAGTTATTTATTCACAATTAAGCGATTTGCTAAAAAAAATAAGAAACAGCATCAGCAAATTGTTTATTTACTTAGTTTTCCTAGTACAAGCAATTATATAATTGAGAAGTTGTTTCAGAAATATCAAAAACGACTGACAATTTGTTATACAAAGAACGCAACTGATTTAGCAAGAACTTATCAAGAAAAAGGATGTCCAATTTACTGTATCGATTCACAACTGATTTTATTTAGACATATTGTTCCTTTATTGAAAAGCGCAAGAGTTATATTGTGCGATAACTATTTTGCTATATTAGGTGGGATTGACTTTTTACCCAAAACAAAAATAGTTCAACTATGGCATGCTAATGGAGCAATTAAAAAATTCGGTTTAGAAGCTCACTATGCTAAAAAAGCAACCCAGGCCGATCAAAAACGTTATAAGGATGTTTATCGTCGATATACCCACTATGTGGTAAGTTCACCTAAAATGGCGTCAATTTTTGAGAGAAGCTATCAACGTGAATTGACTTTTTTACCCTTTGGCTATCCACCAACGGATCAGTATTTTAAACGTGATGATGAAAAAATAAAAGAAATGAAAAAAATTTTTGGAGGAAAAAAATTGCTCCTCTACGCACCAACCTACAGGGAAGAACGAGGAGATTTTTTTATTGATTTTAACAGATTACTAACAGAGTTACCTGAGTGGAACATTCTTGTGCAACTTCATCCCCATGATTTAAAGCAGTTACAACATTTAAAAAAAATTGAAGGAATCATAACGAATTTTGAAGGCTACAAAATCCAAGATTTATTTCCGATAATCGACTGTTTAGTGACTGATTATTCTTCAATACCTTTTGAGTATAGTTTAAGCAACCCGAGTGGTATGATTTGCTATTTTTGTTATGATTATGATTTATATGATAAAACTGTTGGTATCCAAGATTGTTTCAAAAAACAAAAGAGCATAGCTAAAACACAAGATGAACTTGTCAGAATCATACAAAAGGGAACAAGTGATTTAAACCAATTCAACCAAGAATGGAACACATATGTTAAAGGGAATGCCATAGAACAACTAGTAGAGTGGGTGAACGCACAATATGAATACTGAAGTAATCATGGGATTACCTGTTGATCAGGTTACTTATCAAACTATTTTGGCAGAATTGCCTTTATATTTTGAGAATGGAAAGAAAATGACGGCGATTAGCATAAATCCACAAATAGCTGTTGACGCAAAAAAATATCCTGACATAGTAGAATTTATCAAACAAAGTACACATCGTATTCCCGATGGAATTGGAATAGTGCTAGTTTCCCAACTAACTGGTGGTAAAATTAAAGAACGCGTAGCTGGATTTGATTTAATGGTGAAATTTTTAGAATATGCTAATAATCATCAAAAAAGAGTTTTTTTTTATGGAGCGAAACCCGAAGTTTTATTTGATGCCATAGAAAATACTCGTGAATTATATCCTAACTTGACAATTACTGGTGGAATAGATGGTTACACTTCTTTATCAGAAGTGGAAGTAGTTGAAATGATTAATAGAGCAATGCCAGACTTTCTCTTTGTAGCATTGGGATTTCCACGTCAAGAGCAATGGTTGGCTCGTAACACATCTCGCTTAAATGTTACTGTCCTACAAGATGTAGGAGGGAGTTTCGATGTTTTAAGCGGACGAGTAAAACGAGCGCCAAAAATGATTATAAACTTACATTTAGAGTGGCTTTATCGTTCGTTAAGTAATCCGAAACGGATTGGTCGGATTATTCAGTTGCCTATCTTTGTGGTGAAAAGTTTGTGGTGGAAGGTTAGAGGAGACGATTAAGTTATGACAAGAAAAATAGGAATAGTTGGTTATGATTTATTTGGTACAGGAGGAACAACTCGAAGTAATACAAATCTAATCAATGAATTTTTAGCAGATAATAAAGAAATTATCTATTTCAATTTATTACCTTTTTCTAGCCTGAAAGTGAAAAAAATAAAAAAATTATTTATTAATCCAGACAAAATTCAATTTTATCAGTTAAAAGATTTCTCAGAGAGTCAGGAAGCAGATACGTATATCATCACTCGAGAAAGCCTTTTTGTCTTTGCAAAAATAATTAAGGAAAAATTCCCTCAAGTAAAAGTGATTGGAGAAGTCCACACACCTCTGAGTTTAATTGATCCAGAAACCGATTTTGCACCTGATGCTATTGATACATATCGAGTAGCAACAGAAAAGATCAAACAAACACTAAAGGATAAATTTAAAGATAATAATATTGTTGTTTTTCCAGTAAGTATTCGTCATTTGGCAAACAAGGTACAAAATAAAGATATCTCTTTGAAAAATATAAATTCGGAAGTCAATTTTTTAGTATATTCAAGATTTGATGAATCACAGAAAGATATAGCTTATAGTATTAAGTTAATGGATTATCTAGTTCACAGAGCAGGCAAAAATCATTATAAATTATATATTAATGGAACTGGAACCGGTGAAATTTTATATAAAAACCTAATTGAATTGTATCAATTAAGTGAGAATGTTTTCTTGAATCATAAAGTGCCTGAATATGGAATCTATTTGTCAACAGCTCGTTATGAAACTCTTGGTTATTCTATTATTGAAGCATTTATAGATGGCCTTCCAATCGTTTTATACAAAGGAGACGACAATTCACTAAAGGATATTTATCGTGACTTCAAAAGTTTTTGTTGGTTAGAGAAGAACATTATAAAAGATGCACAAGAGATTATTCATTATGTAAACGATAATTACTCTGAAAAGCTGCATTTGTTCAAACACGACATCCCTTTGGTTGAAGACTTGAGCCCCTTGGAAGATTATGGCAAGAAATATGAAGAAACAATTCTATCCGCGCCGCTAGTAAATAAGCAACGTTTCGAAGGCAAAACAGATAATCTATATCAAATGATTTATGATCAGAATAATCTAAGTAAAGATACATTTGCTCTTAAGATTTATCTTAGATTAAAAGAGATGAGGGTTATCGGACCTGTTGTTTCTTCTGTGAAAACTAAAGAAATGTTAAAGAGATTGATGAGAAAAACAGAGGCAACTCCTACAAGTGATATACTGTTAAAGGGAAATCTGAGGGATGATTTTGTTTTTGTAGAATCTTTTCATGGCAAATCTTTCACAGGTGATCCGAAATATCTTGCCATAGCGTTAAAGAAAAATTTTCCTGAATACACGTTTTACGTTAGCTCAGTGAATGAATTAGTTGACATGGAAATATATTCTTACGGAATGATACCGGTGCGTCTAGGCGGAAAACAATATGTCACAAAGTTTAGAAAATCAAAGTTAGTGATATTGAACGGGAATTCGTTGGATAAAGCAGGCAAAGTAGAGGGCCAGATTTTTTTAGAAACTTGGCATGGTGTTCCTCTAAAAAAAATGGTTGCAGATTTAGTTGATTTTCGTCAAAGAGAAACTGAAGTATCCGCATTTATCCCAAGAATGAAAAAATGGAATTACTTGATTACTTCTTCTCCACGGAATTTAAAATTATTTGAAAGTGCTTTTCAATTAGAAAAAAACACGCAATTAAAAATTTTAAAAAGTGGCGCACCAAGAAATGCTTTTTTGATAAAAAATAAAGATAATACGGCATTAAAAAATAAGCTGTTAGGGAAGTATTTTAATTATAATTTCGAGTTAGGGAAAAAATATATTTTGTATTGTCCAACTTGGAGAAAACAAAAAAGAGATGCTATCAGTCAACTTGATTTTATAAAAGTTTTAAATCAGTTGCCAAATGAATATGAACTAATTGTAAAATTGCATCCTTTAGAATCAGAGTTAATCAATTATTACAATAATTTAGACCCACGTATTCATTGTTTCTTTAATGAAATATCTGATATACAGGAATTATACTTAATAGCTGATATATTGATTACAGATTATTCATCTGCTATGTTTGATTTTGCTCACTTAGATAAAAAAATCATTATTTTACAAGAAGATGCTGTAGATTATGAGAATAGTATAGGTTGGTATTTTGATCTAGAAAAATTAACGGGCTTAATAGGACATTCATATACAGAAGAGGAACTTGCCTGTGAAATAAAGAATAATAACGAAAAATTATATAACCAGAAAATACTTCAGAATCTACTTTCGTGGGATGCGATTGATACCGAAAAAAATATAATAAAACAATTGATGATAAGGTGGAATAGTTAATGAAAGAGAAAATAGCAATATTATTACCATGTTACAATGAAGAAAAAACCATTGAGAAAGTTATTAAAGACTTTAAAAATGTTTTACCAGAGGCTGACATTTATGTTTATGATAATAATTCAAGCGATAATACTTTTGAAATAGCTAAAGCCGCAGGAGCAATTGTTCGAAAAGAATTTAAGCAAGGAAAAGGGAATGTAGTCCGATCCATGTTCCGAGACATTGATGCAGATTATTACATCATGGCAGATGGGGACGATACTTATCCAGCTGAAGAAGTTTTTAAACTATTATCGCCACTTCAAGAAAAGCGCGCAGATATGACGATTGGTGACCGATTATCAAATGGGACTTATGCAGAAGAAAATAAACGTGCTTTTCATGGGTTAGGCAATAGCTTGGTCAGAAGTTTAATTAATGGATTGTATAAAGCAAACTATCAAGATATTATGACAGGGTATCGAGGATTCAACAAGTTATTTGTTAAAAGCTTTCCTGTTTTAAGCCCAGGTTTTGAGATTGAAACAGAGTTAAGCATTCATTCTTTGGATAAACGTTTTAATTTAGTAGAAGTTCCTATTGAATATCGTGATCGACCAGAAGGTAGTGAATCCAAACTAAATACTTTCACTGATGGATTTAAGGTTTTGAAAACAATATTCAATCTATTTAAAGACTATAAACCATTAATTTTCTTTTCTTGGTGGGCGTTAATCTTTTTAATTTTTGGCTTAATTGCGGGAATTCCAGTTTTAAGTGAATTTTATAGAACAGGGTTAATCGATAAATTACCATCTGCAGTGCTAGCTGTCGGACTTGTTTTAATGGCTATGTTAGCATTTGTTTGTGGACTAATCTTAGATACAGTGGCTAGAAAGTCAAGGGCTCAATACGAAATGGATGTCTATCGTCTGTTATTTGAGTTAAAGAGGGAAGGGAAATAATTGCTAAACAGGACCTATATTAAGTATTTCTTCTGGATGACAGCATCGGTATTATTCAGCATGATGCTTTTCCAAGATATAAAAGTAATAATTGGAATGTCTGTAATTAATTTTATTCTATTGTTTTTTTTAAGTGATAGTGTAAAAAAAAGACCCTATAGTAGGTTGACCAATTTTTTTATATCTTTTCTATTTGCAACGATCATGGGAATTAGTTTAATACCTTCAGAAATATTGACAACATTTAATCTAATATTTAGTATGCAAGGAATCTATTTATTGGGTACATTTGCTTATTTTCTTTGCTTTTTTTCCGCTTTACAAGATTACTTATTAATTTCTTCCCAAGAAAATTCTAAAAGAAAAGTCACATCCTTTTGGGTATATACTTTAGCTTTTTTTCTTATGTCAAGTATTTATTTATATGCATATTATCCAGGAATATTTTTCCCGGATTCTATCAATCAATGGGATCAAATCCAGACAAGTAATGTACCATGGAATGATTGGCATCCAGTGGGGCACACATTTGTTATTATGGCTACTTCGTTAGGAAAATATCCAATAGGATTTATAGTATTCCAAATTGTTATTTATAGTTTGATTATGGCATATTTTTGTGATTTTATTAGAGAGTTTGTGGGAAGTAAATTTGCGACGATATCTTGTATCTTTTTTATAGCTATACCGATCTTTCCGTTAGCTAGTATATATATAGTTAAAGACTCTCTATTTACTTATACACTTTTATTAGTTACCTTATACTTGGTAAGAATCATTATAAGCCAAGGAAAATGGCTAAATAAAATCTCAAATCTAGCTCTACTGTATTTTACTTTATTAGGATTTGTTTTTTTTAGACATAATGGATGGCCGGCATTGCTTGTATCTACATTAGTATTTGCAGTATTTTTATTTAGAAAAAAATTTATTAAATTATTCCTCGTAATCGGATTAGTTGTTTTTAGCTATCAAGTTATTACGGGTCCTATTTATAATCACTTCAACGTTATTAGAAGTGATTCAACTGAATCTTTAGGAATTTTTGTTCAAATTTCCGCTGCTATTATCAAGTATGACGGGACTATATCTAAAGAGGAAATGACATATTTGGAAACATTGATGCCAAAAGAGGATTGGAAGAACCTATACCAACCGAATAATGTTGATAATATAAAATTTAAAGAACGATTTAAAAAGCAAGTAATAAAGGATGATCCTAAAAAATTTTTAGAAACAGTTCTTGGTCTCATAATTAGAAATCCTGGCTTAACATTAGAAGCATATATGAAGCAAACCGAAATTTTATGGCACGCAAACTTTTCTTTAGAACTGGATAATTTACGACCAATCTTTAGAAACCAGTTAAGCGGTCAACAAGGTCCTTTTTTCTTTATGACTAGAGAACAGAGAGAGGAAATTGATCCGGATTACGAAGGGTTAAATTTAGATGAAATAACTAAAGGGAATAACCGTGTAAGAAACCAATTGCTCGAGTTACAAAATTGGATTCTAAAAAGTAGACTTTATGTTTTATTAATGCCAGCTCTTTACTTTATTTTGTTTCTTTTTTCAATGGTTATGTTTATTGTCAAAAATAAAACAAAACTAATAATTGCTTTTATGCCGTATGTATTAGTAATGGGTACAATTTTTGTTGCAATTCCTGCGCAAGATATTAGATATGCATTGCCTAATATATTTATCGGGATTTTGGGGCTGGCTACTGTAAAGGGACGATTCTCAGAAAGGGTGTCCGAAAATGCAGAAAACTAGCCAACGTGTAGGAAGTTTTGATGTGTTGAAAATATTGGCAATTCTGGCTATCATAGTCCACCACTACGCGTTGTGGTCAGGATGGGATTTTTCCTCGGGTTTTCAGTTGAACAAATTAGCAGCTCAGACCTTATTAATCGGAGGAAAACTTGGAGTAAATATTTTTGTAATGATTACTGGATATTTTCTAATTTCTTCCATTCCTAAAATTAGAAGCTTATTTCAAGTTTGGGTAGAAACAACTTTAATTTCGCTAATTATCTATTTCTTTTTAGTTTTTAATCCAGATATTGGTTTTCATTTTGAATGGAAAGAGTTTATTTTCAGACTATTCCCAGTTGTTTTTGGGAAGTATTGGTTTGTTACCTCTTATACATTAATGTATTTTTGTATTCCCGCTATAAACAAATTAATGGTAAGTACGGATATAAAAAAAATAAAACAAGTTTTGATATTTTCTTTTATTATTTTTAGTCCATATACGTTTATTTATTATAATAAAGGATTAAATTTCTCTCATCCAGTCTGGTTTCTTTTTTTATATGCCATCGGTGCTTATATAAAATTGAACGAGAAAAATATTAAGAAAATTAAAATGATTCCTTTATTTACAATGAATATTTTGATGTTGGTTATAGGGATTGGAATTAATATTAGTTTGCAGATTATTTTTGCAAACAAGGATAGTTTTTTTGGAAATGTTTTTACTGCTTTGGGATGGAATGAGACAATTTTTTATACACGTGATTCTAGCCCGTATTTATTGATATTTGCAGTGCTTATCTTTGTATTTTTCCTAAAATTACAAATTAGACCACGAAAGATATATTCATTTGTCGCAAGAGCTTCTTTTGGAGTTTATTTGATCCAGAGTAGCCAATGGTTTAGCACTGAGTATTTGTGGCCTATACTTGTGAACGGCAGTCAATTTGATTCGGGTAAAAATATTGTGTTGTATGGATTTTTCATTTCTATACTTATATTCCTTACGGGAATTGTCATCTATATCGTTTTATTACCTGTAATAAATGTGGTGATGCATTTATTTTCTACAACACTTCATCATCTTCAAGAAAAAGTATTTGGTACAAAGGAGAAAAAAAATGGATTTTAAAGGCATACTTAAAAACTTCAGTAGGAATATGCTAAATGAAGAATTCTCGAGAAGAACTCAGTTCACTAAAAATTACATTAGAAACAAGGTGAAAAGCAATATTGTTTTTTATGAGTCTTTTCATGGAAAAGCAATGAATGATAATCCATTTGCAATATTTAAATATTTAGTAAATAGTAATGAGTATGATCATTTAATTCATGTGTGGTCTTTGAACGATGTTACAGATAATGAATACGTAAAATATTACAGTAAGTTTAAAAATGTCAAATTTGTAACACCTTATACGAAGGATTACTATTACTATTTAACGGTAGCAAAATATATCTACAGTAATGTTACTTTGCCTCCTTATTACATCAAAAACGAAGGCCAAGTATATGTAAATACTTGGCATGGAACTCCCTTAAAAACATTAGGAAATGAAATGGCTGGTAATGTTGCTCAGAACTACAATGTTCAAAGAAATTTTTTGCAAAGTGATTTTTTACTATCCCCAAATACGTTTACTACAGAAAAAATGGTTTACTCCTATGATATCGATGGCATTTACAAAGGAAAAGTGTTAGAAAATGGGTATCCCAGAATAGATAGCATTTTCAGCAACAGTGAAGTTGTAAAAAATTTTCTAGAAAAAAATAACATTGATCTAAATAAAGAGTTAGTTTTATATGCGCCGACTTGGAGAGGAATTACTGGTCGAGTACAAGATACAACTACGGATATGGTTGAACGATTGAACGCGATCTCTCAGGGGATTTCTGGAAGTAATAAACAGTTTATTGTTAAAGTACATCCTTTAGTTTATCAATTTATAAAAGAGATTCCCTTAGATGATATCTTTCTAGTACCAGATTGGATCGATGCCAATGAATTACTTCACTTTGTAGATATTTTGATTACTGATTACAGTAGTATTTTCTTTGATTACTTGGTTACAGATAAACCAATTTTGTTTTATATGTATGATAAAGAAGAATATGAGCACTCAAGAGGTCTATATTTCGATTTAAATGAAATGCCTGGAGAAATTTGTACTACAACGAAAAAATTAGTGGATTCTATTTTGTCGGCAGATAATGAAAAATTTCATGCTAATCCGAATGTAACTATTTTTAAGGAAAAATATATTTCTCACGAGGACGGTCACGTAACAGAGAAGTATATAAACTTTATAATGAACGGGAATAAGGCTGTTAATGTTCGCTCTTTTGATAATCACAAACCGAATGTTGTTGTATATGGCGGAGGGCTATTAAATAATGGGATTACCTCTTCTTTAATTAATCTAAGCAAAAATTTTGATTATGATAAGTACAATCTTATCATTGTTGATAAAAACAAGGTTAACCAAGAATTTGAGGCAAATATTGGTAGATTATCGGAGAAAGCACATGTTGTCTATAGAAATAATGGGTTAAGCCTTACTTATTCAGAGTGGATTAAGTATAATAGATTATTTAACCGTTCTTCTGTAGAAGATATCAAAACACATCAGGTATTTGTAGCTAGAGAATGGAAACGGCTTTTGGGGAACACTCAAGTTGATAGAGCTATTGATTTTGGCGGATACGCTCCGTTCTGGTCATATATGATGGCATTTTCTAAAGCGAAAAGAAAAATTATTTATCAGCATAATGACATGCAAGCAGAGTTTGATAAAGTTGTAGAAGGTCGATACGTTCATAAGAAAAATTTAACCACTATTTTCGAATTCTATAAATACTTTGATTATATTGCATCCGTTGGTAAACTTACAATGGAACAGAACAAAAAAAATCTTTCGAAATTTGTTTCAAATGACAAATTTGTTTATGTTCCAAATTTATTGGATAAGGAATACCTTTTCGATCATCGAAATAATCCCCAACTATCAATCAAAGAGATTCTAGGGGAAGAAAAGTTAATTATTGAAGAAGCTAGTGAGTTTGGAAGAAATATGTTAGTGGGAGTGACTGCTCCTACTAAGAATGCCAAAAACTTTGTGACAATTGGTCGGTTATCACCTGAAAAAGATCAAGAAAAACTATTGTTTGCTTTTAAAGAAATTATGATGCAATCAAATGATCAGCACCAGCTTTATATTATTGGTTCTGGAAAAGAAGAGAAAAAACTTAAGACCACAGCATATGTATTAGGCTTAGAAAAAAATGTTATTTTTGTAGGGCAAACTGTACATGCAATGGAGATACTAGATAAGTGTGATTTATTCGTCTTTCCTTCAAATCACGAAGGACAACCAATGACTTTGCTAGAATGTCTAGCACTTCAAATTCCAGTTGTTGCAACGGATATTCCAGGAAATATTTCTGTTTTGGAAGATCAAAATGGAATGATAGTGGACAATAGTGTTGAGGGGCTGGTGGGCGGTATGAATCGCTATTTGGCTGGAGAAAAAATTCCTTCATCATTAAATGTGGATCAATACAATCAAGACGCATTAAATCGCTTCTATGCATTGATTGAATAGAATAATACTCATAAATCACTGATTGGTATAACTAACTATGTAACAGCATATACTAAGTAGTATGGTATGTATAACTACTGAATTTAACCTGAGACAGAATAGAGTTTTTCTGTCTTAGGTTTTTTTTATGTAGAGTTGTTTGAAAGAGTGTTCATTAAATTACCAATTTGAAAGGAATTTAGAAATAAAATCCCAGACAGTCATAGATTGCAGATGAATTTATATAAAATAAATTCATCTGCAATCTATAGCCTTGATTTGTTTTATGGTACAATTTAAAAAGTAAGCATCTAATAGGATTATCAAATTTAGTTTTAATTATTCAAGGAGGTATTATGAAAAAAGTACTTATAAAATTACTAAAAGTATGTATGTTCGTAGCTATACTAATGCTCCCTACTAATGCTCATGCGGATGATATATTTGACTCAAATATTCTTAATGATGAAATCACTGCATTATTAAGGAGTCAGAGAAACTCGCAGATTATTAGTAAAAACTACCCATTTCTTAAAATTCAAAAAGACTATTCTGGTAATTTTGATAAGATGAACTATCAAGATGGATATGCTTTGCCTACTGGTGTTGTCATACATGAAACTGCAAATTCAAACTCTACAATCCAAAATGAGATTGCATATATGAAAAGAAATTGGCAAAATGCTTTTGTGCATGCTTTTGTTGATCATAATAATATTATTGAAATCCATCCTACAGACTATTACAGTTGGGGGGCCGGTCGACAAGCTAATCCCAAATTTATTCAAATAGAATTGGTGCGAGTTTCTAGTTCAAATTTTGATCGATCTGTATATAACGACGCTTTTTATACAGCATATATGTTAAAAAAATATAATTTGTTTCCAGATAATGCTCATAGTGATGGGAAAGGAACTGTTTGGAGTCACGATGCAGTTACTAGGTTTTTAGGAGGAACGGATCATACTGATCCTGTGGGATACTTTAGTGCAAATAATTATTCAATGTATGATTTCTATGAATTAGTTGTTTATATATATAACAAGATTGGTGGGTCTGTTGCTACGAAGATAGAAAATATAAATAACGATGCTTTAGTGACTGGTACCGGGTACATTTTTTCTGAACCTCAAGGTAATATTGATTCTAAAATAACTGGGAATATTAGCAGTTATGCTAATAAAAAATTAAATGCAATTCGAGAAGTTACTATGCCAGGCAACAGTAAATATTATTTAGTTAAAGAGGGATCTAATTATTTAGGCTGGGTAGCTGAAAAGAATATAAAATTATATGGCAAAGTATTATCGAGTAAAACATTAGATAACGATGCTACAATAAAAGATCTTAAATATTCGGGCATCTATAATGTTCCTTGGAATACGCCTGGTTATACAAAAATTGGCGATCTATCAAATTATAATGGTCAAAAATTAACAGTGATTGAAGAAGCATCGACTGCGACAGATAAGTACTATAAATTTAAAGACTCAAATGGGACGATTGTTGGCTGGGTTGATTATAGAACCCTTACTTTATATGACAAAATTCTTTCTAGTAAGACTTTGGACCAATATAGCAAAGTACAAGTAACCAAGTATGATGGTATTTATGCAGGCCCATGGAATACGTATGGAGCAACACGAATCGGTAATACGAGCGCCTACGTGAATAAAGATGTGAAGCTAATTAACTATGCGAAGACGGCAAGTGGTGAATATTATCAATTCCAAACAGTAGATGGTAGTATGACTGCATGGGCTGATATTCGAAACTTCAAGATGTACGATACGATCATCGAACAAAAAGCAATGAATCAATATAGTAAAGTACAAGCAACCAAGTATGATGGTATTTATGCAGGCCCATGGAATACGTATGGAGCAACACGAATCGGTAATACGAGCGCCTACGTGAATAAAGATGTGAAGCTAATTAACTATGCGAAGACGGCAAGTGGTGAATATTATCAATTCCAAACAGTAGATGGTAGTATGACTGCATGGGCTGATATTCGAAACTTCAAGATGTACGATACGATCATCGAACAAAAAGCAATGAATCAATATAGTAAAGTACAAGCAACCAAGTATGATGGTATTTATGCAGGCCCATGGAATACGTATGGAGCAACACGAATCGGTAATACGAGCGCCTACGTGAATAAAGATGTGAAGCTAATTAACTATGTGAAGACGGCAAGTGGTGAATATTATCAATTCCAAACAGTAGATGGTAGTATGACTGCATGGGCTGATATTCGAAACTTCAAGATGTACGATACGATCATCGAACAAAAAGCAATGAATCAATATAGTAAAGTACAAGCAACCAAGTATGATGGTATTTATGCAGGCCCATGGAATACGTATGGAGCAACACGAATCGGTAATACGAGCGCCTACGTGAATAAAGATGTGAAGCTAATTAACTATGTGAAGACGGCAAGTGGTGAATATTATCAATTCCAAACAGTGGATGGTAGTATGACTGCATGGGCTGATATTCGAAACTTCATTGGATTAAAAGCTGTTCCATCTGTAAGTGAACAGCCACAGACTGAGGAAACAACTACTACATCTAAAGACAGTGTAGCAGAAACAAAAGATTCATCAGAAGCAATATCAGAAACTAGTCCAAGTATCTCTGAAGAATCTAGTATGATGGATTCGAGTAGTATAGTCTTTTCTTCGGAGGATAAAGAATAAGTTTTACTAGCTTTAGAACGAACAATCGTAATTGTTGCTTTCTTGAATAAAAATAGAACATAAGATGGAGACAACGCTTTTGGTTCATATAACATTTAAAAAATGTGTTTAATTACAAAGTTTCATGGTGATTTGAGTGAAATAATAAATTTGAAAAGGTATTAATGATGAAACGCAAATAGGAATAAGTTGTTTATCGAAAAGAGATTCAGTGATATCGTAAAGTTTATTAAATCCAATGGTAAAATTGATTCCACTCCTCCTAACTTTCGTGTATAATGGTACAAGCCAGTATTACGAAAGTTAGGAGGAGTTGTTTTGAGTAAACAACATCCAGAGGATAAATCCTTTAAAGACGAAGTATTAGGAGCTTTAAAGCAACCTCAATCAGATCAAACCCATGAAGACCAAGGTTTGAACGAGCGTCCTATTCAACAACCTCAAGAAGAGGTGGGTTCGCGAACTGCAAGTGGAAAGACCAAAAATAAACAAGCAAAGCAAGCTGCTACAAGTCGTAGGGCAGCAGCGGAAGAAGTGCCCATAGCTGAAGGTGGGGAAACGCAATTGCGCAAGCAGCAACGCAAAAAAGAAGATCGGATTGTCAATCGGATCGTTTTGATCGTAGTCCTTGCTCTGCTCGTCATCGGTGGTGTTTTAGGATTTTCAATGTATCGTTATGTAACATCAGGATTGCAGCCGTTGAATCCAGAAGATACAGAAACGGTGGCAGTTGAGATTCCTAGTGGATCGTCCAACAAAGCAATTGGAGAAATATTGGAAGAAGACAATATCATTAAAAGTGGTATGATCTTTAACTATTATACGAAATTCAATAATTTAACTGGATTTCAAGCAGGAAATTATCATTTTTCTCCTAGTATGACATTGGATCAAATCTCAAAGATGCTGCAAAATGGCGAAGGTTCGGTCACCTCTGATGCAAAAGTGACGATTCCAGAAGGATTTGATGTGGATCAAATCGGTGATGCTCTAGCGGAAGCAACAAATATCTCGAAAGACGATTTCTTAGCTTTGATGGAAAGCGATGAGTTCTTTGAAAAAATGAAAGAGACCTATCCTGAGCTTTTAGCAAGTGCCGGCGATGCGCAAGGCGTGCGTTACCGACTAGAAGGATACTTGTTCCCAGCGACGTATGACTACTATACAGGGAATACCCTAGAAGAAGTCGTTACCCAAATGGTGGATAAATCAAATTCAGTCTTGTCCAAATATTTCGATCAAATTGCTCAAAAAGAAATGACGGTTCAAGAAGTCCTTACATTGGCTTCACTTGTTGAAAAAGAGGGTAGTAAGCTAGAAGATCGTAAAAATATCGCACAGGTATTCTTCAATCGTTTAGCGATTGATATGCCGCTGCAATCGGATATTTCGATTCTATACGCGTTAGGTGAGCACAAAGAGCTAGTCACTTATGAGGACACTCAAGTTGACTCTCCTTATAATCTCTATGTGCATACTGGCTACGGACCTGGACCATTCAACAATCCAAGCGAAGCAGCGATCCAAGCAGTCTTAGATCCAACACCGAACAACTACTATTATTTCGTTGCTGAAATTCAAACCCAAGAAGTTTACTTTGCGGAAACCTATGAACAGCATATGCAATTAGTGGAACAATATGTAAACAATACCTCAAATTAAATTTTCATAGGTTTATAGTTTACATTTAAAAAAAAGCATGGTAATCTTTTGTGGACTCATCGCAAAAGATTACCTTTTGCGATTTATTAGAAGTTACTAAAAGGAGAAAAGAACTATGGTAGAAAAAGTTTACCCAATGACACTTGAAGGAAAAGAAAAGCTAGAACAAGAATTAGAAGAATTGAAAACGGTAAAACGCGGGGAAATCATTGAACGTATCAAGGTAGCCCGCAGTTTTGGCGATTTATCCGAAAACTCCGAGTATGAGTCTGCAAAAGATGAACAAGCGTTTGTCGAAGGCCGAATCACTACTTTAGAAAATATGATTCGTTTTGCAGAGATCATTGATAATGAGGGTGTAGACTCTGATGAAGTTTCCATCGGAAAAACTGTGATTTTTGTTGAGTTGCCTGATGGTGACGAAGAAGAGTACATGATCGTTGGTAGTGCTGAAGCAGATCCGTTTTCTGGTAAAATTTCCAATGATTCACCAATCGCTCGTGCCTTGATTGGGAAAAAAGTCAATGATGAAGTGACGATCTCAACGCCAGGCGGAGATATGCAAGTAAGAATCACAGAAGTAAAGAAAAGCTAATTGCTTGATCACTCGATCAAACTAGTTGACCCTGTTGTTCATTCTCCTTAAGGGAATTTGATCAAACAGGGTCTTTTTTCGGACCAGCGACGGATGGACAAACCATTTTTTTCGGGTATGATAAAGTAGAATTACTAGGAGGAGGAGCTTGAATGAAAAGTCCTTGGCGTTTTTTCTTTATTGTTGAAGCGCTCTTACTGCTTTTTGCGGTATGGCAAATTTTATCTAATCCGCCATTATTATTTTTATTAATACTTGGTGTGACGTGCTTGGTCCTTGTGAACCGAAGTGAGCGCAAGAGCAATTTTAAAAATTTCTTGATGGTCTCAAGTTCCATTGCTATTTTGATCAGTTTGTTAAATAGTCCAGCACTGTGGCTGATGCTGATTTTTGCGATTTTATTTATTGGTTTAAAAGGAGTCGAGATTACCGGAATCGACTTAACTAAAAATTCATTCTGGCGCAAAAAACAAATGATTATCGTTGAAACTGAAGAACCCAAAGCTGATCATCCGCTGAAACAAAAGCAGCAATGGTTAGGCAATGAACGGATCGGCAGTCAAGTCTATGAATGGGACGATATCAATTTAGATATCTTGACGGGAGACACTTTCATCGATCTAGGCAACACTTTATTGCCTAAGAAAGAAAACGTCGTGATCGTACGAAAAGGCTTTGGTAGAACTCGTATTTTAGTGCCTGCTGGCATAGCGATCAAATTAGAGCACAGTACTTTTATTGGCTCTGTTATCTTTGAAGGCGAAGAAACGAGCTTGAAAAATGAAAAAGTGACGATTTACAGCCCGGATTATGGCGAAAATAGTCGGCGTTTGAAAATCTTAACGAATACCCTTGTTGGTGATGTTGAGGTGATTCGGGTATGATTGGGAAATTTTCAAGAGGCATGATCGCTTTTTACGCAGGATTAGCAAGTTTTTTCACCATGATATTGATGCTGTTTTCCTATTTGTATGCCAGTGGGAAAAATAATTGGCTGATAGAAGTCTTTCAAATCAAACTCTTTTTTATCCCAATTATCTTTCACTTACTTGTAATATCTGCATTGATTGCTTTAGCTGTCTTTTTACTGATTTCTTTTTTTCGCAACCGTCAATACGGTCCGGTGGAAGAAAAGCTAAGACTGTTAGCCAGCGGCTATATCGATAGCCCTTTATTGGAAACAAAGATCCCACATGCGTCTGAAAACCATTTGATTGCGAATGTGGATCGTGATATTGCCAGTATCCAATCGAAGATGAAACAGATGTCGATGGAATTACAGCAATTGAATGCGAAACCGCAGTTTGTTGATGGTCAGACGAAAGAAGAGATTTTAGAAGCAGAAAGGCAGCGTCTGGCTCGTGAACTGCACGACTCTGTTTCTCAACAGCTGTTTGCCGCCATGATGATGATGTCTGCACTGAATGAGCAAGCGATTCGAACAGATGCTCCAGAAAGCCAAAAGAAACAGTTAGCGATGGTCACAGACATTATCAATGCTTCGCAATCTGAAATGCGGGCGCTCTTGCTTCATCTACGACCTGTAACTTTGGAAGGGAAGAGTCTAAAGCAAGGAATCGAGCAATTGTTAAAGGAATTAGAGACCAAAATCAAAATTCTATTGACTTGGGATATTGAAGACTTTACGATGCCTAGTTCGATTGAAGATCAACTCTTTCGTGTGATCCAAGAACTCTTGTCTAATACACTGCGTCACGCGAAAGCTGATGAGTTAGAAGTATACTTGCATCGCATCGATAATAACGTGTTATTGCGGGTGATCGATGACGGAGTTGGCTTTGATCCCCAAGATCAAAAGGCCGGCAGCTATGGCTTGATGAATATCCGAGAACGGGTAAGTGCTGTTGGCGGAACGTTGAAAATTATTAGTTTTAAAAATCAAGGAACCAGTATTGAAATCAAAGTTCCACTGTTGAAGGAGGCATAACGTATGATTAAAGTGTTGTTAGTTGATGACCATGAAATGGTTCGTCTGGGGGTCTCTTCTTATCTATCAATTCAAGACGATATAGAAGTAATTGGGGAAGCGGAAAATGGTCGAGTCGGGTATGAAAAGGCATTGGAATTACGTCCAGATGTGATTTTGATGGATTTGGTGATGGATGAAATGGATGGGATCGAATCTACGAAATTGATTTTAAATGATTGGCCAGAAGCAAAAATCATCATTGTCACTAGTTTTATTGATGACGAGAAAGTCTATCCTGCAATTGAAGCGGGTGCGGCCGGTTACCTGTTAAAGACGTCTACTGCTCATGAGATTGCGGAAGCCATTCGTGCAACCCAGCGAGGAGAGCGGGTCTTAGAACCCGAAGTCACCACGAAAATGATGGATCGTTTGACGAATCGGACACCAATCCTACATGAAGATTTGACCAATCGGGAACAAGAAGTGTTACTGTTGATCGCTGAAGGAAAGAGCAACCAAGAGATTGCGGATTCACTCTTCATTACGCTGAAAACAGTGAAGACACATGTGTCAAATATCTTATCAAAATTAGAAGTAGAAGATCGTACACAAGCTACGATATATGCTTTTAAACATGGCTTGATAAAATAAAATCTTAATAATCATACCTCCTCATGGCAAGCAGGGGAGGTTTTTGTTATACTAAATAATGATCTGGCAAACAAAGGAGCGTTTGTGGTGAAGCAAAATTATGCAATTATTGGATTAGGTCGTTTCGGTGGAAGTATTTGTCGTACGTTGATTGAATCAGGTCAAGAAGTGTTGGCAATCGATAGCAACGAAGATCGTGTCAATGAGTACATGAATATCGCCACCCATGCGGTGGTCGGCAACGCACAAGATGAGATGACGTTACGCTCATTGGGTATCCGTAACTTTGACCATGTCATTGTTGCGATTGGTGAGGATATTCAAGCTAGTATTTTGGTGACCTTGATGGTCAAAGAAATGGGTGTTCCTAATATCTTAGCGAAAGCCCAAAACGAATACCATGCCCGTGTACTGGAAAAACTCGGCGCAGACCGTGTCGTTCATCCCGAACGTGACATGGGGATTCGCATCGCCCATAATCTTGTTTCCAAAAATATTTTAGATTATATTGAACTATCTGACGAATTTTCTCTAGCAGAGATTCGCGTGTCCAATCCACGCTTTTTCAATAAATCCCTGATTGAGCTGAATTTTCGACAAAAGTATGGTCTGACAGTCGTTGCGATTCGTCGGGGACCAGGACAAGTGATCGTTTCGCCTGATGCAGAGGCGATCGTGCGTGAAAATGACAATTTACTCGTGATCGGCAATACAGATGATGTAGATATACTTGATGAACATATGAATGATTAGGAGTGAAGAAAATGAACTTAACAATAAGTCCTGAAGCAATGCAATGGTTCAAAAAAGAATTGGTGGTAGACCAAGGAAGCGGAATTCGTTTTTTTGGAAAAATTTATGGAAAGACACAAGTGCATGACGGATTTTCCGTGGGGATGTCAGTAGACAAACCAGAACGTCCGATCGTTGAACAAACCATTGACGGATTGCTTTTTTTTATTGATGAAGCGGATGAGTGGTTTTTCAAAGGCTATAATCTGACAGTTGATTATGATCAAACGTTGGATGAACCGAAGTACGATTTTAGTGAAGATAAAAAATAATGTGGATTCGGTCATAGCTGACCGGCTTTCCACGATTGGCTCTAGGAGATGAAACCGATGTTATCAATTGTTGTACCTTGTTTTAATGAAGAGGCGAGCTTGCCGATATTCTTTGAGGAAACAGAAAAGGTGAAGAAGCATTTAAACATGCCTTTTGAATATATTTTTGTTAATGACGGCTCTTCAGATCAAACACTACCTGTTTTAAAAGCGTTATATCGTGCCCATCCTGAAAGTGTTCGCTATTTATCTTTTTCGAGAAACTTTGGCAAAGAAGCTGCACTTTATGCAGGTTTACAAGCGGCGAAAGGCGATTTTGTCACTGTGATGGACGCAGATCTACAAGACCCGCCGACATTACTGCCAGAAATGTTTGCGATGCTGGAAGCAAAACCAGACCTTGATTGTGTGGGGACCAGACGAGCAGATCGCAAAGGAGAACCGAAAATTCGTAGTTTTTTCTCAGATGCCTTCTATAATATTATCAACAAGATTGCCGATACCGAAATGGTAAATGGTGCCCGAGATTTTCGCTTGATGCGTCGTAATATGGTGGATGCCGTTTTACAACTGTCAGAGTACAATCGCTTTTCAAAAGGGATCTTCAGCTGGGTCGGCTTTGATACAGAATACATCGCCTATGAGAACCGGGAACGAGTCGCTGGCGAAACTTCGTGGTCATTTTGGAAACTGTTTCAATATTCGATCGACGGGATTGTTAACTTTTCAGATACGCCTTTGAATATTGCTTCGTTTATTGGGGCGCTTTCCTGTTTTGGCTCTCTGATTGCTTTGGTATTTATTGTGATAAGAACTTTTATTTTTGGAGATCCGACATCAGGATGGCCTTCGATGGTCAGCATCTTCTTATTTGTTGGTGGACTACAATTGCTTTGTTTAGGAATCATCGGCAAGTATATCGGAAAAATTTTCTTAGAGACTAAAAATAGACCCTTGTATTTTTTGAAAGAAACCGAAAAAGATCAAGAAAAACAAAAATAAAAAAAGTGTACAAGTTGAAGGGTTTGCCTCCGACTGTACACTTTTTTTGCGGAAAGAATATGTTAGTAGCCTTTATCCAAGTTTATCTCATTTTTTACAAGTTCTTGTTTTGCCAAAAAATGTTGGAAGTTCGCTAAGAAAATGGCCATAAATGCCTTTTGAAAATGGGGCGTATGCCCTGAGATATGGGGGGTTATCAAAAGGTTTTCGATGTGCCATAACGGATCATTTTCGGGCAATGGCTCTTCTTCAAAAACATCCAGTGCGGCAAATGCTATCTGCTTTTTTTCTAGGGCTTTTGCTAATGCAGTGGTATCCACACTAGGCCCACGGCCGACATTATAAAAAGAAGCAGAAGGTTTCAATTGTGCAAAAAAGTCTTCGTCATACAAATGTGTGGTTTCTTCTGTCAGGGGAAGAATATTGATGACGCAATCAGCGGTTTTTGCGCAAGCGTGTAAGTCAGATAACGCAAACGTTTTTTCAAAACCTGTCACGTCATGCCCGCTAGTATTGATACCAATAGGACTTACACCAAAAAAGGTCAATGCTTGAGCTAACTTTTGGCCAATTTGTCCTGTACCAACGATCAAAATCTCTTGGTCCGACAATTTTGTATAGTGAATTGTATTCGGTGACCATTGCTGTTTTCTCTGTTGCTGAATTGCTTGGAAAATCCCGCGGTTTTCCATAAATAGTAGAGCCAACAAATGGTCTGTGATCGATTCGGCATGGATGCCGCTGCCATTAGATAAGCGAATATTGTATTTCGCAAACTCTTTTAATGGTAAGGTGTCTACGCCAGCTGAAATCGCTTGGACCCATTTCAAATTTGTTTTCTCCGTTAGCAGGTAGTCCTTCCATTCCGACTTCCAACCAATGGTGATTTCTACTTGTGACCAATCAATTGCTTGGTCCTTTGTGTACACAAGAAATTGATAGTCTTTTTCGATTTGTTTCACATATATGTCGCGAAACTCTCGAGTAGCTAAGATTATTTTTTTCATTGCCTAGCCTCCTTTTAACATAAGTGTAGCAAAGAATGAGAAAAAAACCATGTTCAAGGAATTGAACATGGCTTAGATCAGGTTTTAAACTGAATTTTTGGAGAATGTTTGACCCCTTGTGTGAATAAGAATAAAGAACCAAACAAAATAAAGGTGGTTGCATCGAAGGAAGGCAATAGTAGTTGTACGATTACACTAATAAGCGTAGGCAATGCAGCACTTACGATTAGAATCTTTAAATTTTCAAAGAAGGTATAGGAGAATCGTTTTAATCTTGTATAGATCGTTGCAATAAAGGTCCCCATCACTAAGGTGATCAGCAAGCTGACAAATGATGGATACAATGCAACAAAAAAGACAATGAGTTTGATTAGCCAGGGGATCGCTTGGTTTGATAGCGCTTCTCGAATCGCCTGACCGTTAAGATTGCGCAGCGCAGGCTCACTGTAATCAAATTCTAATTGATTAGAATCTAACATTGACGTCGATAAGCCAGAAGAGGGGATACGGATGACCAGCTGATCTTTTAACAAGCCAACAGCGATGACAGAGCCAGTGACATCAGATGCAATATCTGCTGGCGTACGGTTGCCATCTGGATCGAAAGTAAAGATGATCGAATCGGTTTGATAAATGAAACCTTGCGTATCCGACGCTGCAGCAAGCTGCCCATTTGCAATCGTAAAATCTGGGATCGATTCGCCTATTTTTTGTCCGTCTGCTTGCACATCGCGAAAGACACCTAATACATTGATGGTCATCGGTACCGCGATAAGCACGGAGGCGCTTAATAGAAAAACGATTACTTTGGAAAATTCTGCTTTTTTGACAAATTTTAAATCAGGTATTCGGAAAAAAGCAATTTTAAATAGTTGGACGATAGTCATTTGCTGATGAACTCCTTTGTGGTATAACTAGAGTAATTGTAACGAAGGGTTCTTTGAATTACAAGGAATTCACAAAAAAAGAACCAATTATCGTAGGAATGAATAAATAAAGAAATGAAAGTAGGCAAAAGAATGCAAAAGTACAACGAATACAAACAGTTCTTGCAGCAAAAAAAGTTGTGGGAGCCGATTACGTATTTATTTTTTGGTGGATTAACGACTGTAGTCAACATTGTCGTCTATCTCATTTTTCGTGAATGCTTGAAATTCTACTATGATATATCAAATATTAATTTTAGTCTTCTTTTATGTGATGAATATTGAGGTTACTTGAATTTTAATTGGACGTGTAAAAGCATGGATGAAGCTATTATAACAACAATTTTCCAAAATGTTACCTCACTGACTTGACTGAGTTTGACAAATTTATATAAGGCACTTTTTAGCTTTGCTATCAAAATCATTTCAACTCTTTCTCTACTGTTTTAACAAAAATGATTGTATGGAAGTTGAGAAAATAGTATAAGAAGCTCTCCAAGGTATTTATGAATGAGTGTAAAAAGAAGTGAGAAAAAGATAAACTTATGAAAAAATTCGTATATTAATTACTTATAGGATATAATGTGATATAGAAAAAAGCGTTAATATAATAGGAGTGTTCTTTTTGAAATTTTATTTAAGGTTTAAAGAGACATTAGAAGAAAGAAAATTGTGGAGCCTTTTTATTTATCTTTTTTTTGGTGGCCTTGCAACGATTGTTAATATTGTGACGTATTTTATTTGTATAGAATGGCTCTTTCTGCACTACTTATTGGCAAATGGAATCTCTTGGGTAGCTTCCGTTTTATTTGCATTTGTAACAAATAAATTATGGGTGTTCCATTCAAAGACAGAAGGCAAGTTAGATCTTTTAGTTGAATTTGCTAAGTTTATTTTTTATCGTGTCCTTTCCCTAGGGATGGATATGGGGGTGATGTATGTCATGATCGATTTAATGGATACAACGAATTTAACGGCAAAAATTATTACTCAAATCATTGTTGTCCTCGCTAATTATTTATTTAGTAAATTCCTGATATTTAATCAGGTGAAAATAAAAAATTTTGAAGCAAATGATGAAAGATAGTAAGCATATTTTTTGAACAAAGTCTGATAGTCTGATAATGTTACTTATGTAAACATTATCATTGAGGAGGAATTTTTTTATGACTTACACATTACCAGATTTACCTTACGCATACGATGCATTAGAACCATACATTGACGAAGAAACGATGCATTTGCATCATGATAAACACCATAACACTTATGTAACAAACTTAAACGCAGCGATTGAAAAACACCCTGAATTAGGTGAAAAAACAGTTGAAGAATTATTAGCTGACTTTTCTTCTGTGCCAGAAGATATTCAAACAGCGGTTCGTAACAATGGCGGCGGCCATGCTAACCACACGTTCTTCTGGGAAATCTTAGGCCCAAATGCTGGCGGTGAACCTACTGGAGCTATCAAAGAGGCAATTGACGAAGCTTTCGGCAGCTTTGAAGACTTCAAAGAAGAATTCAAAACGGCTGCAACCGGACGTTTTGGTTCAGGTTGGGCATGGTTAGTCGTTAAAGATGGCAAATTAGCAATCACCTCAACAGCGAATCAAGATTCACCATTGATGGATGGCCAAACACCTGTTTTAGGTTTAGATGTTTGGGAACATGCGTATTACTTGAAATACAAAAATGTTCGTCCAGATTACATCAATGCTTTCTGGAGTGTTGTTAACTGGGACAAAGTAAACGAATATTTCGCAAAAGCTTAAACAATTTACTAGAAAGAAGCCTGCTAAAAGGCTTCTTTTTTTGTGGATAGAAAGAATCGTTTTGATATTGCTAACGCTTACATAATCCGCTATAATAAAGGCGACGGAATCGTCGGATTATAATTATTGGAGGCTTTACACACTATGGAACATGGGAAAGTAAAATGGTTCAACAACGAAAAAGGGTTTGGTTTTATCACAGTTGACGGTGGCGATGATGTATTTGTTCACTTTTCTGCCATTCAAGGAGACGGTTTTAAGTCACTTGAAGAAGGTCAAGAAGTTGAATTTACGATCGTTGAAGGTGCCCGCGGACCTCAAGCAGCAGAAGTGACCAAAGTCTAAATCAGAACGGAAAAGCTGAGTAAGCCCTCAGCTTTTTTAATTTGCTATTTCTCGCCATATTTGGTATCTTCAATACATTAGTAAGACTAGGAAGCGAAGAGGGATAAGCATGAAACGAGTAATTACTTACGGAACATTTGATTTATTGCATTATGGACATATCAATCTTTTGCGTCGTGCAAAAGAGCAAGGCGATTATTTGATCGTGGCACTATCAACGGATGAATTTAATTGGAACGAAAAACAAAAAAAATGCTACTTTTCTTATGAGAAAAGAAAGCAATTGTTAGAAGCGATTCGGTATGTGGATCTAGTGATTCCTGAAGAAGGGTGGGCACAAAAAGTTTCCGATGTCAAAGAATATCATGTGGATACCTTTGTTATGGGAGACGATTGGGCTGGCAAATTTGATTTTATTCAAGAAGAAACCGATGCTGAAGTGATCTATCTAGCACGGACCCCGGAAATATCAACTACTCAAATCAAAAAAGATTTGAAACTTAACAATTAAAAGGACTATTATAAAAAAGCATCTTTTACAGATGTTTTTTTTATTGAGCCCAACTTCAAGAAATTAAGATTTTATTACTAGTTTTTCATTGATTATTTGTTCAGAACACAAAATATGGTATGATGTTTTGTGAGTTGACTCGATCAATTAGAAATTCTATGAGAATGGATGAAGAAAGTGGAAAAAGAAATCAAAGTCCGTGCAACTTTAGTGACGAAAGAATACGACTTATATAAAAAGAAAGCGGATAAAGTAAAAGCGCTATTCAAGTTCTATCATCGCAATGTTCCTCGATTTTGGGCCTTAAAAGGGATCAGCTTCGATGTGAAAGCCGGCGAATCAGTAGGGATCATTGGAATCAATGGTTCTGGGAAATCAACTTTATCCAACGTGATCAGTGGGATTATCCCACCGACATCTGGTACGATGGAAGTAAATGGTGACACCTCGATTATCGCAATCGGTGCGGGGTTAAAATATCAGCTGACTGGGTTAGAAAATATTCGGCTCAAAGCATTGATGTCTGGAATGACTAATAAAGAAATTGATGAAAAAATGCCTGAGATCGTGGCCTTTGCTGATTTGGGTGACTTTATCAATCAACCAGTTAAAAGCTATTCCAGTGGGATGAAATCACGGTTAGGCTTTGCTATTGCTGTTCATAATGATCCAGATATTTTAGTTATTGATGAAGCTTTGTCTGTCGGTGATGAAACTTTTTATCAAAAATGTGTGGATAAAATCATGGAATTTAAAGCAGCCGGAAAAACCATCTTTTTTGTCAGTCATGCTTTAGGACAGGTAGAAAAACTGTGCGACCGAACGATTTGGATGCACTATGGTGATTTACGGATGTTTGGTCCTACTGAAGAAGTAATGGCTGAATATCGCAAATTCATTGATTGGTTCAAAAAGCAGCCAAAGAAAGAGCAAAAAGCGTATCAAGACAATTATAAAGAAGACCAGAAAGCCTTTAATTTGGAGAAATTAGCAGAAAAAAGCCGTGAAGATCACTTCTTGCAACAACAAAATCTTTCGGACCAAATGATCCAAAAAAACTTGAAACGTACACCTTTAGGGGAAAAAATGAGCTGGCCAACCAAAGGGATCCTAGGTTTGGTAGTAGCCGCAACGATATTTTGTTCGCTGGTTTCTTTTAGTGGGCGTTCGATTACTTACGCAATTAAGAATCCTATTGAAACGATTAGTCAAGTTTTCAAATAAAGAAGATGTTTCTTTGTTTAGTTCATATAGAAAAGGAAGAAGTTTGTGAAAGAGATTGCTGCAGTTATAAAAGAACAATTTAAAAATGCGGGGATTATTTTTCGGATGTCCCGTTATGAAGATAAAGCAACCTATCAAAGTCACTATCTAGGTTTAGCTTGGCAGATTTTAAATCCCGCTATTCAAGTAGGAATCTATTACTTGGTTTTTGGTCTAGGCGTTAATCAAAACGGAAATGTTGACGGCGTACCATTTATTATCTGGATGTTGATTGGGATCACGGCATGGTTTTATATTAGTGCGTCAATCTTAGGAGCCTCGAATAGTATTCACCGACAAGTAGGAATGGTAGCGAAAATGAAGTTTCCAGTCAGTATTCTACCATCGATCAATATTATAAGTAATTTATCATCCTACATCCCTATGGTGGCAATCGTGGTAGGTTCGTTATTCATAGCTGGTGTGACGCCAAGTATCTATTGGTTACAATTTATTTATTACTTTCTTGCGATGATTGTTTTCTTATTTGCATTTGGTCTATTGAACGCCACAATAACAGTACTAGTTCGAGATTATCATATTTTCTTACAATCAGTACTTCGTTTATTATTCTATGTTTCAGGACCTATTTGGAATATCAATAATCGTAATTTACCAGATTGGCTAATTAAAGTGTTACATTTAAATCCAATTTACTATTTAATCGAAGGATTTCGTGATGCTTTCCTTTCTCGTGCATGGGTTTGGGAAAAAACAACTTATACACTTATCTTCTGGTGTCTAACTTTGATGCTTCTTATTTTAGGAAGCCATCTGCATATGAAGTTTCGTGCTCGTTTTGTGGATTATATTTAAAAAAGTGACTATTTGTGCTGCACTCTCTAACTTAGAGGGTGCACTTTATTTTTGTTTTATTTTTGTTTATTTCAAAGAAGTTACGGAAGGATTAAATATGAAGTTGATGCATGATAGCGATTGCTGAAAGATGCGTTTTGTGGGAAAATTTATTTGATGAGTGAATTTTTACTGGTGAGGTGTAAGATGCGGAGATATCAAAAGGTAATTTTAGGTATTTTAGTCGTGTTAGTGGTTGGAATCATTGGAGTAACGATCTACGGGATGCAGGTTTATCAAGAGACGAATGCCACTTTTAATCAAATCTCTCACGCTGTTGATCGGAAAACAGACAAACGAGAGGAAGCGATCAGCATTGAAGATCGAGATCCGTTTTCCATTTTGCTAATGGGAATCGACACTGGGGCTTTAGGGCGAACCGAACAAGGTCGTTCGGATAGTATGATGGTGGTGACGGTCAATCCAGAAAAAAAACAGTCAACGATCATTAGCCTTGACCGTGATATTTATACACAAATCGTTGGGTACAATACGATCGATAAGCTGAATCATGCTTATGCTTTTGGTGGGGAGGCCATGGCCATGGATTCTGTTGAAAATCTTTTGGACATTCCTATCGACCATTATGTGACGATCAATATGCAGGGTATGCGGGATCTGATTGATGCAGTTGGGGGCATCGAGGTGACAAATGCTATCGATTTTACTTTAGAAGGTGTTCATGTCCCTGAAGGGCAAATTACTTTAGATGGTAAGACAGGTTTGGCTTATGCAAGAATGCGAAAACAAGATCCGGAAGGGGATATCGGTCGCCAAATACGGCAAAGAGAAGTGGTTACGAAAATTCTTCAAAAAGTTATGAGTCTGGATGGTATCAGTAATTACCAAAAGATTCTTAAGGCGGTTGAAAAGAATTCGAAGACGGATCTTACGTGGGATGATATGATGGACATCGGTACCAATTATATCCCTGCTTTTACGACCATCAAACAAGAGCAACTCCAAGGAGAAGGGCAACTGATTGGTGGAGTGTATTATCAGTTATTGGGGACGAATCAGTTGTTGCATACGCAAAATTTATTAAAGGAGCAGTTGCAGCTTCCGACGAACGATGGTTTGACCCAAGGCGACGAATTTACTAACGGATCGCCTAATTATCAGTTATACGACGACAGCCTGACCTTTTCAGAAGAAAACTCAACAACTGGAGAGTAGCTAGTTTCTTTAGAAGCCTAAAAAGTAGGATGACCGAAAGTCCTCCTGCTTTTTAGTTTTCCACAAAAGCACCAACGAAAATCTTGTTTCACGAAACCATCAAATGAAAAAACATAAGAAAGCTTAAAAAAACAATTTTTTCATGAAAGAATGAAAATGAAACAATCAAACTGTGAAACATTTACTCGGATTCACGCCAATTTTTATAGTTTTTTCTAAGGATTAATGGATATTTTTTGTTTTTTCTGTTTCGAATCGAATTTTTTGGTAAAATAGGACAGTAGTCATTATAGATTGGAAGGATAGATGAGATGAAGAATTTGAAAGATAAAGTTGTCCAAGGGATACGCAAGGGGCCAGAAGAACCAAAGGCTAAATCGTATCGCAAATCTCATGTTCCATTTCGATTGAACTTTTTGTTTTTTATTATTTTTGCTTTGTTTGTGTCCTTGATCGTTCAATTAGGCTATCTACAGATCGTCAATGGCGACAATATTGAGCAGCAGTTGAAAGCTTCATCTGTAGTGGAAGTCAAAGGAAGCGCCCCTCGGGGAATGATCTATGACGCTTCTGGAAAAGCGCTGGTGGAAAATCAAGCCAATGCAGCAATCACATTTACCCGCGGAAACAAAATGACCGCTCAAGATTTATTAGAAACGGCCAAAAAATTGAGCGAGTTGATCGAAGTACCTGTGGACAAAAACTTGTCTGATCGTGATCTTAAGGACTTTTGGCTGGCCGATGAAGAAAATTTTGAAGCAGCAACTGACCGATTGAGTGATGAAGAGCGTTCTTTAGGTACTTCTGAACAATATGCGGCAACCGTTGATAAAGTGACAGAAGATGAAATCAATTTCTCTGATGCAGAATTAGAAGCAGCCACGATTTTTAAGCGGATGAATAGCGCCCAATCTTTGAGTACGGTCTTTATTAAGACGTCGGATGTGTCTGACCGTGAATTAGCTGTTGTCGCTGAAAATATGGTTGATTTACCGGGAATCTCCACGGGGACTGATTGGACGAGAAACATCGTTGAAGGAAGTTCTCTGGCTAGTTTGATCGGAACGGTGACTAGTGAAGAACAAGGAATTCCGGAAGAAGTTTTGGATGAATTTTTAGAAAAAGGCTATGCTCGTAATGATCGCGTTGGACGTAGTTATTTAGAGCAGCAGTATGAAGAAGTCTTACAAGGCACAAAATCCATTTCCGAGATTTCCCTTGATAACAATAATAATATTGAAAGTCAAAAAGAAACCTTTGCTGGGGCAAAAGGGGATAACCTTGTATTAACATTAGATGCTGAGTTTCAAGCGAGAGTTGATAAAATCTTGCAAGACAATTTCCAAAAACTGATTGATTCTGGGGCAGCAGAATATTCTCCAGGGGTTTACGCAGTGGCGTTAAATCCAAAAACCGGCGGCGTTTTGTCAATGTCCGGCTATCATCATGATACAGGTTCAAATGAATTGCAGGAAAATGCCATTGGTACCTTCATTAATTCCTTTGTACCAGGGTCCGTTGTCAAAGCAGGGACTTTGGCTGCCGGCTGGGAAAATGGGGTCTTAAACGGCAATGAAGTGTTATTGGATCAACCAATCAGAATTGGCTCCGATGTAAAAGCCTCAATTTTCAACCCAACTGGGGCAAATAATCGTAACCTTTCTGCGGAGCAGGCGTTGGAAGTTTCTTCTAACTCCTATATGATGCAAGTCGCTTTACGTTTGATGGGCATCAATTATCAGTCAGGTATCTCGATTCCAACAGTGGATCGTCAAGGGGATGTCTATGAAAAACTACGTTCGTCTTTTGCCTCTTTTGGTATGGGAACTGAAACTGGGATCGATTTACCAGGAGAAGCGACTGGTATCAGCACATCGATCGATAACATGGACCCGGTCAGTGATGGTGGGAAGATCCTTGACTTGGCTTTTGGTCAGTTTGATACCTATACCACGTTGCAACTGGCACAATATGCAGCAACTGTTGCTAATGGTGGCAAAAGATTGCAGCCTCATATCGTCGACGGTATTTACGGCAATGATGAAACTGGCGGTCTTGGCTCACTGATTGAAGAGATCGAACCAACGGTATTGAATGAAGTTGGTTTAACAGATGCTCAAATGCAAATTGTTCAAAATGGATTTTATGATGCAGTCCATGGAACGGATGCTTGGGCAACTGCCAAAGGCTTGGCTTCTGCGAAAATGGAGGTCTCTGCCAAAACAGGTACTGCCGAAACACCAATTGTGGATAGTAATGGCAATACCATCAGCTTAGTTAACCTAAACATCGTTGCCTACGGGCCAAGCAGTGATGCGGATATTGCGATTGCGATCGTAATGCCTCAATTAAAAGGCGACACAGATACCCATCCAAATATTCAAATCGCCAAAGAGATCATGGATGCTTACTACGACTTATATATGAAATAAGCATAAAAAATCGCAGTGAAGACTGCGGTTTTTTTGTTTTATAAGAAAACTGATAGAAAACCAACATTTAGTGAGAAAGACTTGCTATTTTTGAATGATTGGCTTAGAATACTAGCGGTCAAGAGATAATTTTGATTTGCACGTTAAATAAAAAGATAAACTGATGATAAAAGGGGTAAAAAACGTAATTATGAACAAGGAATGTTTAAGTAAGCAAGAACTAATGAAGCAGTTGGGACAATTTACACCAGCTGAAAAAAAGGAGATTCGGGATTATTTGCAACGGAAAAATCCATTGCTTTTCCGAAAATTTGAACGAATGAAACACGATTTATATCGCTTGGAATCACGGCGTGTCCAATGCGAGATTGAAAATAACGAAAAGGAGTTAGGTCTTCTAAACGACAAGATCCTTTTAAAAAAAGAAGATTTTCTTGAGCTGTTATTAGCCATTCGAAAGAAAAGAGGGTAATGGATGGAATTTATTGAACTCGTCATTATCATTGCAATTCTTGTCACATTATCAAATGTGGCGAGCAAAATATTGCCCTCAGTACCGATCTTTTTTATTCAAATCATCTTAGGAATTTTATTAGGTCTTACAGAAATGGGTCAAGAGATCGCCTTTGAACCGGAAATGTTTTTAGTAATGATCATTGGTCCATTGCTATTTCGAGAAGGGGAACGAGCAGATGTACCTGAGATCCTAAAAAACAGCAAGATCGTGCTGTTTTTGGCTTTTGGTGGCGTTTTAATGACGCTGTTTGCGGTCGGCGGAACCCTCCATTGGTTGATGCCGACGATACCTCTGGCTGCTTGCTTCGCTTTCGGGGCTGCGTTAGGACCAACTGATGCGGTGGCAGTCTCCTCATTAGCAAAGCGTTTGAAAATTTCCAAAAACATTATGCATATTCTTGAAGGCGAGGGCTTACTGAACGATGCTTCGGGGGTTACCGCATTACAGTTTGCTATCGTGGCTTTGACTACCGGGAGTTTTTCAGCAGCCAACGCAGGCTTCCAACTTCTTTTCTCTAGTATCGGTGGCGGGCTTGTCGGTTACTTGATCGTGTGGCTGAAACGCCGGATTTTACGTTTTATTGAAAAAATCTCGGCACAAGATGTCACAGTATACTTATTGATTGAACTGCTCTTGCCATTTGCTGCCTATTTGCTGGCAGAAATGATTGGCGTCTCAGGGATTATCGCAGCAGTTGTGGCAGGTGTAGCCCAAGCCCAAAGAAAACGCCGGATCTCGTTGTTTGATGCAGAATTAGCGAACATTTCGGAAAGCACGTGGTCGACCATTGTCTTTACATTGAACGCACTAGTGTTTCTCTTTCTAGGGATCGAGTTGTCACAAGTCTTTTCACCGATCTGGGAAAGCAAAAACTATGCAAACTGGCATCTAGTCATCACGATTTTAGTCGTCACAGCGGTGATTTTCCTCGTACGATTTATCTTTTTGCTATTTTATTATTGGTTCTTACAGTCAAAAAAACAAGTATCCATGAATCAAGTCGCCTTGTTGACCTTTGGTGGCGTCAAGGGAACAGTCAGTTTGGCAGCCATCTTCATTTTACCGGTGATGGTGCATGATACACCGTTTCAGGAACGGAGCTTGCTCCTGTTTTTGACCGCCTGTGTAATTTTGCTGACATTGATCATCAGCGTGATGGTCTTACCTTATTTGGCAGATGGTGAAGCTGCCGAAAGTGTCGACTTCAATCACTTGCTGATCTTAGAAGACGTCATCGAACAATTGGAAGCAGAAGAAAAACAAGAGCTTTCTGATAAAGGTCGCTTAGCGATCGATGCTGTCATCAATTCCTATGAAAATCGTCGTTGGGAATTGTATCGCAATAGTTTGACTGATTCAGAAAAACAAGAAATCCAAGAAATTCAAGGATTGATCTTATCGATCGAACAAGACGGCTTGGATGAAGCTTATCGAAATGGGAAAGTCAGCCTAAATGGCTATCGTTTTTATTCACGCTTTATTTCTCAGCAGCAGCATTCCCTCGCAAAACAAATTCTCTCATTCTTTAGTTTTTGGCTCTTCTTTATTCAGCGTTTTATTCGTGTACTGATCCATCCACGTTTGTTTTTACAGCGGCAGCAGCAACTGAAAGATGCCTTGAAACAACGAGACATTTCTGAAGTACAAAAAATCTACTTAAAAAACAGCGAATACATTTTTCACAGTTTGAGCAATTTAGAAGATGTTTATGATTCCTCGCTGATCAATTTCTTTATTCGTCAACGAGAAATGAGCATCAAACGGTTTGAACATAGCAATTTCATTGAAACGATCATGATTGAGCAAGACCCGATTTTTGTTAAGAAAGTCCTTTGGGGCTATTATCTTGAGCGCAAGACGATCGATGAATATGAAGTGGCAGAGAAGATTTCAACGATTTCTGCAAATGAGTACCGACGCAATGTCAATCTGTTAGAATCGTATGCGATGTCTCGAGCGGAAGAACAACCGAAACAGCGGATGTTCCGCCGATAATATGTCTCAAAAGGCGCGCAACTTGATGCACGTTTTATGGAGTGTCTCCGTCAGGTTATTCCTAAAAGATGATCAACATCGATGATCAGAGGGAATAAACTGACGAAGGCATTCTTTTTTATTGCAAAAACTGCTCCTTTCTCTCATCGTTTCCTCGGATGAAATGTGGTACAATGAGCGAAGAAAAAACTCAGGAGGGATTCTGTGAAAGAATTAAAAGTAAGTGAATTAACCAAAACTTACGGTGAAAAAACACTGTTTGATCAGCTTTCTTTTCTGATACATGAAAAAGATCGGATCGGTTTGATCGGTGTCAATGGCACCGGGAAATCAAGTTTGCTGCGAATCTTAGCAGGTTTGGATCGTGGAGATGGTGATCGCCAAACTGTTTTTGCTAGTCAAGATTATCGAATTGGCTTTTTAGCGCAAGACAATCAGCTACAAGAAGAATTATCCGTTGTAGATGCTGTTTTTCAAGGGACCAGTCCGCTGATCCGCGTTGTTCGCGACTATGAAAAAGCGCTGATTGCTTTAGAAAATAATGGTATGGATCAACAAACGCAGCGCAATTATCAATTGGCAGAAGAAGCGATGAATAAAGCGGATGCTTGGAACACAGATACAACAGCCAAAATTATCCTCCAAAAACTTGGGATCAGTGATTTAAAGAAAAAGGTCAGTGAGTTATCTGGAGGTCAAAAGAAACGAGTGGCTATGGCTCAAGTATTGATCGATGAGCCAGACCTGTTGTTATTGGATGAACCGACTAACCACTTAGATTATGATGCGATCCAATGGTTGGAAGGCTATCTAAAAAATTATCGGGGTGCGTTATTGATGGTGACCCACGATCGCTACTTTTTGGATCGAGTCGTTAACCGGATCTTTGAATTGTCCTTTGGCAAGCTGCATGAATATCAAGGCAATTACGAGACGTATCTTCATGCTCGAGCAGAACGAGAACGAGTGGAGGAGACGCAAGAAGACAAGCGCAAGCAGTTATACAAACATGAGTTGGCTTGGATTCGCACCGGAGCGAAGGCCCGTACAACGAAACAACAGGCACGGATCGATCGTTTCGATGATTTAAAAGAAAACCTACATCAAGTAAAACGGAACGGCGAAGTGGCCATTGATGTTGCTACGACACGCTTAGGCAAACAAGTCTTAGCGCTAAAAGATGCGAGTTTCCAGATTGAAAACAAAACGATTTTGTCTCACTTTGATCTGTTGATTCAATCAAGAGAACGCTTAGGGATCACAGGAGAAAACGGTGCGGGCAAATCTACGTTGCTCAATATTTTAGCTGGTCGCCTGCCTTTAGAAGAAGGGGAGCGGACGATTGGCGTGACTGTGAAAATGGCTTATTATACGCAAACGATTGAAGCGATGAACCCTGATCAGCGAATGATTGCTTATTTGCAAGAAGCAGCCGAGGAAGTGCAAAAAGTGGATGGCTCACAAGTCAGTGTCGCAGAAATGCTGGAACAGTTTTTGTTTCCGCGATCCATGCACGGCACTAAGATCGGCAAGCTGTCTGGCGGGGAAAAACGACGCCTATTTTTGCTCAAGCTATTGATTGGGCAGCCAAATGTTCTCTTGTTAGATGAACCGACCAACGATTTGGATATTGATACCCTGACGATTTTGGAAAATTATTTGGAAACATTCCCAGGTGCAGTAATCACTGTTTCCCATGACCGCTACTTTTTAGATAAAGTTGCCCAAAAATTGCTGATCTTCGAAGGAGACGGCAGGATTAAGTCCTACTTTGGTTCCATTAATGAGTACCTAGCAGCCAATACCAATAAAGCTAGTTCAAGTGTACTAGAGCCAAAAGAATCAAAAAACGATTCACTTTCTCCTGATAGTGAGGAGTCTGCTGCAGCGCCTGTCAAAAAGAAACTGAGTTATATGGAACAAAAAGAGTGGGCGACAATTGAAGATGATATCGCGGCGTTAGAAGAAAAAGCTGCCGCTTTGACTGAAGAGATGAATCATCAAGGAGCTGACTTTACCAAGCTCCAAAAATTACAGCAAGAAATCAGCGAGGTTGAAACGCAACTTGCAGAAAAAATGGATCGTTGGGAATATTTGAGCGAGTTTGTGTAGAGTAAAGGAGAGAACGATGGAACAAGCATATTTAGATCTAGGAAGAAAAATATTAGCAGAAGGCAATGATAAAAGTGATCGTACAGGAACGGGAACACGCAGTGTCTTTGGTCACCAAATGCGTTTTGATCTGTCCCAAGGCTTTCCATTGTTGACAACCAAGAGAGTTCCTTTTGGCTTGATCAAAAGCGAATTATTGTGGTTTCTAAAAGGAGATACCAACATTCGTTATCTCCTAGAACATAATAACCACATTTGGGATGAATGGGCGTTTGAGCGCTATATTAAAAGTGATGCTTACACAGGTCCTGACATGACGGACTTTGGCCGTCGTTCCCTAGTGGATGAAGCTTTCAACGAACAGTACCAACACGAGTTGAAACAGTTTTGTGAAAAAATCTTATCTGATGATACTTTCGCTGAAGCCTTCGGCGATTTGGGACACGTTTATGGGTACCAATGGCGCCATTGGGAAAAAAGTACGGGCGGGTTTATCGATCAAATCAAAGAAGTGATCGACATGATCAAGACGACGCCAGATTCTCGTCGTTTGATCGTCTCTGCTTGGAATCCAGAAGATGTACCGACGATGGCGTTGCCCCCTTGTCACACGATGTTTCAATTTTATGTTCATGATGGTCGCTTAAGCTGTCAGTTATATCAACGCAGTGCCGATGTCTTTTTAGGCGTTCCCTTTAATATTGCTAGTTATGCGCTATTAACGCACCTGATTGCTCATGAAACTGGACTAGAAGTCGGAGATTTTATCCATACATTAGGTGATGCTCATCTGTACAGTAATCATATAGAACAGATGAAGGAACAGTTGACTCGTTCAGTACGTCCGGCGCCAAGCTTACAGTTAAATCCTGAAAAACAGTCAATCTTTGATTTTGAAATGGAAGATATTACCCTGGCAGGGTATGATCCGCATCCAACAATCAAAGCACCGATCGCAGTTTAAGTGGTTGTTTGGTTTCATTTCATAAAGAAAGGAATGAGGCGTAATGGAAAATACCCAGAAACGAGGCTTTGCGGCGACCTTTCATCAGAGACATGCTGGATCGATTCATGCATTGCTCATTGATCAATGCATTGATTTCTTGCATCAGCACTATGATACAGTTTGGCTATCCGTATCCGAGGAAACTGTGCCGGAGCTAAAAGAAGCCATTCGATCAAATCAGCAGTGCACTGCCCTTTTTATACCAGCTAAAGGGGCGGCGGATGCCCGCAGAAGGCTTATTTTTGCGGCACAGCATACTTTACCAATGCTGGATTCATTGCATATTTGTGATTTTGATCGCGTAGTGACTTGGATCGAGACGTATCCAGAAGAACTTGTGGCAATAAGCAAACAGCCGTTACCAGAGAATACGTATTGTATCCTAGGGCGAACTGCAAGGGCGTTTGCGAGTCATCCGCAAACGTGGCAAAGAACGGAGCGCTTGATCAACGAGATCGCAGCTGACTTTTTTCAAATACAAGAAATTGATGTCGCAGCTGGTAGTGCTCTCTTTCCTATCTCCCTGATACCGACCTTACTGAAAAACAACAACGCGCGTTTAAACGATGGGGAATGGCCGAGAAATGTCCAAAGAAGCGGCGGCACAATTGTTTACCAAGCCTGTGATGGCTTGCGCTTTGATGAACGCAACAAAGATCCATTTGAGCATGAATCAGCTTTTCAGCTGATGCAGCGGCTGCAGGTTGCTGCTACTATTTCTGAATCATTTTATACAGAAGGGATGTAATTTTTATGTTGATCGCACTTTGGGCACAAGATCAAAAGGGTTTGATCGGAGCGGATGGCACGTTGCCGTGGCATTTGCCAAATGATTTGAAATTTTTTAAAGAGCAAACCATCAATAATACGATTATAATGGGGCGCAAAACCTTTGAAGGAATGGGAAAAAGATTACTGCCGCAGCGTACGACGATCGTTTTGACAAGTGATCCACACTATCAAGCCAACGGCGCGTTAGTGATGCATGACCGAGAGGAAATCTTAGCGTATGTGAAGCAACAAGAGCATCCCGTTTTTTTAACTGGTGGAGCGGGTGTTTTTGAAGCGATGATTGACGATTGCGATCAATTGTACCGTACAGTGATCGATGCGGAATTTAACGGAGATGTGTATTTCCCAGAGATTGATTGGACGCAATGGAAACTTGATCATGTGATCGATGGGATCGTCGATGAAAAGAACCGTTACCCCCATCAATTTGAATTTTATCATAGAAAATAAAAGAACAGGAAGCTTTCTGCAGCGAAAGTTTCCTGTTCTTTGTTTGTAAGCAATGCTTCATTTTTAGGTATACAACAAGACGGAGAAGTACATCAGTCCAGCACCTAACATAACGAATAAGTGCCAAACCACATGCATGAATCGAACGGATTTTAAACTATAGAATAGCGCACCTACAGTATAAGAAACACCACCGCTTGCTAGTAAAAATGTTCCCCAGTAGCCTAAATGTTCGATCAGAGGTTTGAAGGCGACGACACATAGCCAGCCCATGATGATGTAGATCAGGGTGGAGATTTTTGAGACAGTCTCTTTTTTATGAAGAGTCAGTGACTTATAAACGATGCCGCTAATTGCTAGTAGCCAAATCAAGACAAAGAGTGACCAGCCAAGCCAGCCTTGGATACTAAGCAAGCAAAAAGGTGTATAGCTTCCGGCGATCAGCAAGAAAATGGAGGCATGATCAAAGACTTGGAAGACCTTTTTTGCTTTGGTAAAAATCAAACTGTGAAATAAGGTAGAAAAGAGGAAGAGCAAAATCATCATCGACCCATAAATGGCATAGGAAACGATGTGGATAGGTGACCCTAGATTTGCCCCCTTGATTAAGAGGATGACCAGTCCTGCGATACTCAGTCCTAATCCGATCCCGTGGGTTACTGCATTTAATACTTCATTGACGATCAAATATCTGCGACTAAACTTCATGTGCTGCATTCGGCACCGTCCTTTCGAATCGAAATTAGATGAAAAAAAATTTTCTCTCTGTTATACTTAGTATAAATGGTCTGTGGTTATTTTACCACGAAAAAAGACTTGATTTAAAGAGAGAGTGAATATATGATGGCAAATCTTAAAATTGTGACAGATTCTTCCAGTACGATGGAACCAAGTGTCCGTGATGCTTTGGCTATCCATGTCGTGCCTTTATCTGTAATGATCGATGGTGTCGTTTATCCAGATGATGAAACGCTGCCGGGAGAAAAATTTATGCAAATGATGGCGCAAGCCAAAGAATTACCTAAAACTAGCCAGCCGCCGATCGGTCATTTTGTAGAACTATATGATGAATTAGGCAAAGATGGCAGTGAAATACTATCGATTCATATGACCAAAGGGCTTAGCGGAACCGTGGAAGCGGCTCGTCAAGCCAGTCATCTATCAAAAGCCAAAGTCACTGTGATCGATAGTGACACGACAGACCAAGCGTTGGCTTTTCAAGTGATTCGGGCAGCAGAATTGGCTAAAGCCGGTAAGACACTAGAAGAAGTTTTACCAGAGGTGGATTTGGTGCGGGAGCATACGAAATTATTTATCGGCGTTTCAACGTTAGAAAACTTAGTAAAAGGCGGTCGTATCAGTCGTGCCAAAGGTCTTTTATCGAGTTTGCTGAACATGAAAGTGATTATGGATTTTGATCATTCAGAACTGATTCCAGTCGTCAAAGGACGTGGTGTCAAGACCTTCAATAAATGGTTTGAAGAGTTAAAAGCTGAACTGAAGAGTATGCCTAAAGTGACGAAAATTGGTATTTCTCATGCTGAAGGGTTAGAAATCACAGAACGTTTCCAAAAGGAATTAGCGGAACTATTCCCCGAGTTGGATATCCCCTTGTTGCACACGACACCGATCATCGCCACTCACACAGGTAAAGGTGCCTTTGCGATTACTTATAGTACGGAATAAAAAAGCATGTTTTCTTTCAGCGATTCGTTTAATGACGAATCGCTTTTTGGCGTATGACAAGCTGTCAGGAAGAAAAAACAAAAAAAGAAGCTGCTGTTGCTTGTCGACTCTTTGGCAGGTAGCTGTTTTCTTTCTTAAGTTTGAAGGATTGCGACTAGGAATTTTATGAGAATTTTGTTAAAATAGCAAAGATTACAAAGGAGTTTGAATACCTGTGAAATGGAAGAAATTAGTAACTTATCTACTCGTTGTGGGATTGATAGCTATTGGAACTGGCTTACTGTTTCATTTTACTGTTCCCAAAGCCCAACCATTGCTGACCCCTGTGGACAAGCTAGCAGCCAATGATTCAAAAAAATCCGCCATTGAATATCTCGCTCTTGGGGATTCCTTGACAGAAGGGGTTGGTGATGAAACAGCTCGTGGTGGCTTTGTGCCCATTTTGGCTGGGGATCTAGAGGATCGCTATGATTTGAGCAATTTGGTAACTAAAAATTATGGGGTCGCTGGTGAAAGAAGCGATCAGATTTTAAAGCGAGTGAAAAACGATGAAGACTTACGCCAAGATCTTAGTCAAGCGGATTTGATTACCTTGACTGTCGGCGGTAACGACGTACTAAAAGTGATTCAGAGCAATTTCTTCGGCTTGAGCATTGAGACGTTTACGGAACCGATGGAAGATTACCAGGAACGTTTAAAAGACTTGTTTGCTCAAATCCGCGATTTGAATAGTGATGCACCAATCTATGTCTTGGGCATCTACAATCCATTTTATCTGAATTTCCCAGAAATCACGGATATGCAGACGATCATTGATAACTGGAATAAACAAACGGAAACGTTCGTCAATCAGCAAGACAATGCCTTTTTTATTCCTATCAACGATTTGCTCTATAAAGGGTTAAGTGATGAGGTCGGTATTGCTGATACAGAAGAAGGAGAATCAGAGAAAACTGCCGAATCATCGGACACAGAACGCTTATCTGATTCATCGACGACAGCTTCGGACGAATCACAAAGCAGTACTTCAACGACAACTGACTCATCGCAAACTGTCGGGAATAATATCACAAACAATGTTTTGTATGAAGGCGATCGCTTCCATCCCAATAATCTTGGGTATCAACTGATGGCGAATGCCGTTCGCGATGAAGTGATCAAAACGCAAAATTATTGGTTGCTAGAGGAGGAAGCAAAATGAAACCAAGCGAATCAACGAAGCAGCCGGAAAAAACAGCTGCAACGAAAAAAAAATCGATCAACTACTGGAAAATTGCTTTTCTAGTGTTGGTCGGTATCCTTTTAGGCACAACGGTTTTCTTTGCTTCAAGAATTTTTCAACAGCGAGAAACCGGCTTAAATGAAAGTGCTGAACTTGTTCAACGGGAGGGCAGTCCTGTTCTGACCGTTAACAGCAACAAGAGCCAGGTCAACCAATTGATTGATTTTTATCTGTCAGATTTTCAAAAAGATCAAGAGGTCAAGTATAATTTTGAGCTAAGAAATGAGGCATTGTTGACGGGAGAGTTTCAAGTATTAGGATTTCCTATCACCTTCTATCTCTATTTTGATCCTTACGTGACCGAAGAAGGTAACGTTCAATTGAAAGCCAAAAGCTTATCAATCGGCACCTTGGATCTGCCCACCAGTGAAGTAATGAAAATGATCAAACGTAGTTTTAAATTTCCTGACTGGATCGATGTCAATGCCGATGAACAAATCATTTTGATACGTTTGGATCAATTCCGTATGCAAAATGGCTTGTTTATCAAAGCCAACAAAATCAATCTTGTGGATGATGAAATTCAAATGAGTTTATATTTACCAGCTGAAACGGAGGATGAATAATGGAACGAGCAATTTTTGCCGGTGGGTGCTTTTGGTGTATGATCCAACCCTTTGATGAATTAGAAGGGGTGCATTCAATTTTTTCCGGCTATACCGCAGGACATACCGAAAATCCAACCTATGAAGAAGTCAAAAGCCATCAAACAGGGCATACTGAAGCAGTGGAAATCATTTTTGATCCTGAAAAAATCAGTTATGAAGACCTTTTGACGATCTATTGGCAGCAAACGGATCCGACAGATGCTTTTGGTCAATTTGAAGATCGCGGCGACAATTATCGTCCGGCTATCTTCTATTTTAATGAAGAGCAGCGGAAAAAAGCCGAAGCCAGCAAAGAGGCGCTTCAGGCTTCCGGTCGATTTACCGATCCGATCGTGACCACGATCGAACCAGCCCAACCTTTTTATTTAGCGGAAGAAGAGCACCAAGAGTATTACAAAAAGAATCCTGAGAATTTTGCTCGCAATCATGCCCGTAGAGCAGCCTTTTTAGAAAATCATTGGGAGCAAGAACATGCGTAAAAGTTTTTATACCTATTTAATGGCAGTCAAAGGACCGAGTCATACAGATGAGGCCCAGATCTTTGCTACTCATGCAAGTCATGATATCCAGTTTCCGAAGCACAGCGATGACTATGATGAAGTCTCTTCTTATCTGGAACTAAATGTTGATTATTTGCCATCCATGGATATTTTTGATCGTATCTGGGCAGAGTATCTCGAAAATAACAAATAAAAAAACTATCCTTCGTTTTGTATGGTTGCATAAAATCCGCAGAACGGAGCTGTTTTTTCTCAGAGAGGTGTTGTGAATGAAAGGTTTAACGACGAGCCGATATATCGTTTCTCTCGTTTGTGTCGCAATTTTGTCAGGAGGCGGTGTCTATTTATGGCAAACGGCTCAGCAAAATCAGCAGACGGCGCAACCGGTGACAGAAACGACCACAGAAGCCAGCGGAATGGAGAAAATCCAGTCGCTATATGACCAGATCCTTGCGAATTATTACCAAGAAGTGGATGAGGATGCCTTGATAGAAGGTGCCCTTCAAGGGATGACTGATGCGCTAGATGATCCTTATACGACGTATTTGAACCAATCAGATGCGGATAGCTTAGAACAATCACTTTCTGGAAGTTTTGAAGGGATTGGTGCTACCTTGTCGATCGTTGAAGACTATCCAGAAGTCGCACAAGCGCCGATAAAAAATACGCCTGCTGAAAAAAGTGGTCTGCGGATCAATGACCGAATCGTTAAGGTAGACGGTGAAGATACGCAGGGACAGGAATTATCTGAAGTTGTGGGTAAGATTCGTGGTGAAAAAGGGACGAAAGTCACCTTAACGATTCAACGTGATCAGGACACCTTTGATGTGGAGATCACTCGTGATGTGATCCCAATCGAAACGGTCCATGGAGAAATTGCTGAAAATAATGACACAATCGGTCGTATCGATATTACTTCCTTTGGTGAAAACACAGCAGCTGAGTTGAAAGAAACCATCACCGAACTGCGAGAAGCCGGCGCAAAGTCGTTTGTCTTGGATTTAAGACAAAATCCTGGCGGACTGCTGGACCAAGTACAGATCATGGCAAGTATGTTTTTAGAAAACGGCCAAACGATCGTGAAGTTTGCCAACAATCAAGGGGTGGTCAGTGAGACCAAAGCGAGCGAAGCATTGGATGAAGGATTCAAAGTCACAGAGCCGGTCGTTGTTTTAGTCGACGGCGGCAGTGCCTCTGCATCGGAGATTTTTGCCGCAGCCTTGCAAGAATCAGCGGATATCCCAGTTGTTGGTACAGAAACCTTCGGCAAGGGAACCGTTCAGAACGTGAAAGATCTGGGGGATAATAGTGAATTAAAAATGACGGTCATGAAATGGCTGACACCGGATGAAAATTGGGTCAATGATCAAGGTGTGATGCCGGATTATGAAGAGGACTATCCAGAGTATGCGTATTTCCCGCCATTACCACGGGACAATGCCTTAAAAGCTGGACAATCATCAACGGCAGTCAATAACCTAAATCAATTTCTTAAAGCGTTAGGGTATGCCACTAGTGGTGATACCTTCAATGATGAGACGACAGCAGCAGTGAAGACTTTACAAGAGGCTCATGATTTAAAAGTGACTGGGGAAGTCGATGCAGACACTGCCCAAGCGATCGAAAAAGAAGTAACGGAGAAACTCAAAGCAGAGGACCCAGCATATTTAAAAGCACTGTCCTTGCTTTCTGAAGAATAAACTAAGTGAAAAATTGGAGAGGAGGCAGACGTGTGGAGGCGAAAAAATTCTGGGTTGATCGTTTTTGGCTAGTAGTGAAATATGCGTTGATCGCTTTTGCAACAGCATTCTTGATTCGGGCATTCTTGTTGATCCCAGTTCCTGTTGAAGGAAATTCGATGGAAGGAACCTTAAAACAAGGAGACATGGTGGTCATTGAGAAGATTTCGCCAATCCAACGTTTTGATGTCGTTGTTTTCCAGTTGCCGGATGGTTCGACCTATATCAAGCGGGTGATTGGCTTACCGGGTGAGTCAGTGAAATATGTCAATGATCAGCTTTACATTGATGATGAACCGGTAGATGAAGATTTTCTAGTGAAGAACCGCAGCAATGATCACGAGTCTGTCTCTTACACCAATGACTTTGATTTGGAATCTTTATTAGGTGTTGAGAAATTAGGGAAAGATAGTTACTTTGTCATTGGAGACAATCGACGTGCCTCCAAAGATAGCCGTTCCTTTGGACCAATATCAGGAGAGGCCATTTTAGGCAATGCTCGTTTTGTTTATTATCCATTGACTCATATTCGATTGATTTAGTCTGTGTAAAATCAATAAATAATTAAATAATGAATCCCCCCTTGGAATCATCCGTTGATTCCAAGGGGGGATTTTGTCTAGCTTTTTATTCTTTTTCCAAAGGGAAATGGTTAGCATCGAAAAAAGCGTTTGTTTAGTCACTAATTGCTGTTAATTTTTTTATTTTTTCATTAAAAGCATTCGATAGTTTCTGACATAAATTCGTTTCAAAATCACGATAGCGACAAAAATCAATGATCGCCGAGTTTTCTTCGGTTGTAAAAGGGGGTAAAAGCTGTGGTGAGCTCAAAATATAAAAGTCAAAAGGTTCTTCAGTTGGCAGCGTGATCCGTTCAATTTCAACGTAGGGCAACCGTTCACATATATTAAAAACTTCCATGGAAACCAAGTAGTTAGATACATAGACAAAAGCAACTTTAAGTTTATATTTTTGTTCCTTTTCAATGTAAATGGGATAAAGCAAACAGGCTTGATAAAAAGCAAGATCGGTATAACAGGTTTTTAACCACTCATAACCTTTACGATTTGCTATTTTACGCCAAAAACTTTGAATGGTATTTGTCAAAATCGTATGTAATGGGTATTTATCCTTAATGACATTTGCTTCGAAAAAATTTGAAAGGGGGACTTTTTGCTTAAATATACAGAACTTCAGCAACGTAAGATATGTATTCATATAAAGGAACGACTGATGGTCGAAGTCAAAATCACAGAGAAATTTTTGGCAATGTTCTTCAAACTCAGTCATCAGCTCTTTTAATTCTAGCTTTTCGTGATTGTAACAATCCGCTACAATCGGAAGACGCACATCTTTGGCAGAAGTCAGCATCGGCCAGTAATAAAAAAGAAAGAACAAAGAATTGATCTCAAGAATGTCTATTGCAGAATCAATGATCATAAAGAAAGCAGAGAAGAAATCAAGCTTTTCACCACTGGGGATAAATGATCGGTTCGTTAACTGATAAAGATTTGTCTTGTGACCATCCTTTAAACGAAACAGACAAATCTTGCAATGAAGTAAGGCTTCTTTTTTGCCAATTTCATACTTGCTTTTGTATTTCGTTCCTTCATAGGTAACAAAAAGCTCTTCGATCTCTTGGTCAAAGGCCTTCACCAAACTATCCCCTAAAGAAATGTGCCAGATAAAATTAAACAATAAGATGCGAATCACCATCTCTGAACCGATAAGCGTCATGGCGGATTGATTTAAGGTTACGTTGAATTCCTTTAAATGATCCTGAAGCTTTTTAGTTTGTCGGAAACAAGTCGAACGACTGATATAGTTTCTTTGGCAAAATGCCAGCAAACTTTCATCTTGATTGGTCAAGATACTTAACAACATTTTATAAGAAATACTTTCTTGGGCTAAAAACTGCTGATATTGATTGTATTCAATCAAATTTTTAGGGAGACTAAGGGTGTTTTTATGTAATGAAAGATTTACTGGGGAGAGGTTTTGCAGGTCCTCTTGGATCGAGGAAAGTAAACTTTTCAATCTCGTTGCACTTAAATGGGTCAGATTTTTCACGAACTCTATGTTGTATTCACCCGGAGCAATTGATAGTAGTTTTCCGTAGAGTCCGATTTTGTCTAATGCTCGGGTATCTAAGAGTATTTTTTCAATCAAATGATCACCTTCTTATTTTATTAATAACTTATTTATATTACTGTGTAAAGACACGTCTCAAAACTTTTGCTTTTTTTTAGAAAAACTGAGACAAATTTTTGCCAGAGCTGTCTCATAAAGAACAAAAATAGAAATCGCATGTGAAAAACGCTAGTTTTTTTTAGTTATTAAATAACGTTGGTTAATTGGTTCCACTTTGAAATAAAAAAACTTTTTTATTTATGAATAACTACAGATGCGTAAATTTTTCCTGTTTTTCAGAAAATAAAAAAAAGAGGTGTCTTTCGCTTCTTTCTTGTATCATCAGCTTGTAATTTTTGATTCTTTGAAAGGAGGTCTTTTTATGTTTTTGACAAAGAGACACCACTGGTTCTCTTTCATTTTCTGTATGTTAGGGGGGATATTATTTTTCATTTATTCGAGTTTGCAAACAAATGGGATAGCAAGTGCACAAGAAGAAAATACGATCGCTATTACCGAAACGGAGCAGATCAAGTTGACAGGTCAACGGGAGGGCAATCAATTTACTTTACGATATCAGCTATCACAAAAAAACAAACAGCAACGCATCTGGCTGCAATTATATGCACTTGATGAAACAAAAGAACAACCGCTAACGAAAACGAACAACAAAGAGGTGGTTTTTATTGAGGATGAATCCGCGCAGTCTTGGCTAACAACACAAGACTTCTTGAAAACACCCTGTGAACAAGAAGTAACGTTTCAACTACCTAATGAAACAAAAAAACTGAAGTTGGCGATTCAGATTGAAGAATATGATCACGAAAATCAAGAATCGCACAAATTGGCGTCTTTGGATGAATTGATAGTTGACATTCCGCTTGCGACAGAATCTGCTTCCTCAGATAGGGTGGAAGTCAGCTCAACTGATTCACAAGCTGCAGAAACCGGCACGGAGTCAACTTCGGAACAAGTGTCGAATGAAGACTCAAAAGGTGTTTCGAATGAAGAAACGCAGGAAGAGACAAAGGAAACAGGAACAACGACAAGTTCTTCTGAAGACGAAACACTCATTGAACCGTTTAAACAAGAACGTCTTTATCAAAAAACGACCGTTTCACAGGCTTTTGCTTCGATTGAACCAGATTATACGACAGACCAAAGCGGGACGTATCCTTCGGCTAATTGGACAATTGATGAAAAGAGCAATGTCTTAAATCATCAGGGGAACAAAGATGCAGGCGAAACCTGGGATGGCGTAACTACATGGAATGGTGATCCAGAAAATTTGACCAACTCGTATATTGAGTATGGTGGTGTGGGAGATGAAGCGGATTTTGCTTTACGGAAATTTGCAAAAGAGACGAATACTCCAGGACTGTTTGATGTCTACCTAAATGTACGAGGGAATGTTCAACGCCAAATTGATCCGATCGATGTTGTGTTGGTAGTGGATTGGTCAGGGAGTATGAATGAGATGGGACGCATCACTGAGGTAAAAAAAGGTGTGGATCGCTTTTTGAATCAAATTGAAGGAAGCGGCATTCAAGACAGTGTCTACATGGGCTATGTCGGTTATTCCAGTGATGGTAACAATTACCAAAACAAAACCTGCCAGTTAGGAAAATTTTCTGAAGTCAAAGAGACGATCCGAACGATGACGCCAGAAACAGCAGCTGGGGGGACCTTTACCCAAAGAGGGCTTCGCCAAGCTGGGGATATGCTATCAACGCAAAATGGACATAAGAAAGTCATCGTTTTGCTAACAGATGGCGTGCCGACCTACAGTTATCATGTGTCCAAAGTGCATACACAAGCAGATGGTAGTTATTATGGAACCGCCTTTTCTCTTTCTCAAGACCAGCCGATGAATACTTCACATCTCTACAACGGGTATTTTGCATCTGATCAGTACGGTAACTCTAAATGGATCAACAATACGTTTGTCGCCACGATCGGTGAGGCGATGGCGTTAAAAGAGCGCGGGATTGAGATTCACGGATTGGGGATTCAACTGCAAGGGGATCAAACAGCTGGGTATACAAAGGCCGATGTTGAGAACAAAATGAGACAGATGGTTTCTGCTGATGAAGAGGGGCATCTTTATTATGAGTCAGCCAATGAAGCAGCGGATATTGCCGACTATCTCGAGAAAAAAGCCCTTCATATTTCGGCGACAGTCACTGATGGAGAGATTACTGACCCCATTTCGCAGCCATTTTTATACGAAGAAAATAGCTTGTCCATCAAAAGTGTCGGTTCTGCTGCTCTAACGGTGCAGCCTGAGGTCACGATATCTGACAATACACTCAATGCTTCTGGTCTTTATTTAGGCGAAGGACAGGAACTGCAAATTCATTATCAAGTGCGGATTCAAACGGAAGCAGCGGATTTTAAACCAGATACTTGGTATCAAATGAATGGAGAAACGGTGTTTTATCCGAATCATCAGTCCGATCAAAAGGCATTGTTTGGTGTGCCTTCTGCCAAAGCACCTGGGAAAGAGTTGACGATCAAAAAAGTCTGGGAGGAATACGATGGCGATACGTCAAGTCGCCCAGAATCTGTCTATTTTGAAATAAGCAGAAGCCCAGTTACTAGCAAGGAGAGCTGGCAAACAGGATATCTCAAACTTACTGAGACCGATGCACAAGATCAGACAAGTTGGGAACGAAGCAAGGTTTCCGCGGTTTCTGAAAAGGATGGAACGGATTACGAAGAAACCCGGCTACTGCCGCTTTATAACAATCAAGGAGAAACGTTTAATTATCAAGTCACAAATGAACTGGCAGTATCAGGCTACGAATCGACAAGAGTGGACGTTTCTACATGGAAAAACACAAAGACATTTGTGCCCCTCGCATTAAATCTGATCAAAAAATCCGCTGTAGGAGAGGTGAAGCTGACAGGTGCTGTTTTTGAATTGACGGGCGCTGGAAAGACAGTAACCCTTGTGGATCAAGGGGATGGAACGTACGGGATGCCAGCAGATACTACGTTGCAAAAAAGTCAGACGTATCGTTTAAAGGAAGTCACTGCACCGGCGGGACATCATTTGGCTAAGCAAACAGAGTGGCTGATCCATATTGATGAGCAAGGGCATGCGACGATTGATGGACAACCTGTCACACTGGTCGAGCATACGATTATCCTGGAGATTACCAATCCGTTTACAGAAATTCCAGTCGCTATTCGAAAATATTCGTTGCAAAATGAGCAGCAAGTATTGTTAGCAGGCGCTGTCTTTTCTCTTCAACAAAAAACAGCAGGAGGGGATTATCAAGAAATCGCCTCAGAAACGTCGGATGATGTTGGGATGGCTGAATTTACGATCCTTGAGCCTGGCGCTTATCGTATCTCAGAAACAGCCGGTCCGCTCGGATATGATACGGTTGCCGGTGACTATGAATTTGTCGTTGGTACAGACGGAAAAATCCAGTATCAAGGGGAAAATGTCGACGGGGATGCCAACTGTTGGACCCTTACCCATGGCAATCAGTTAAAACCTTTTGATTTGGTGGTCAATAAACAGGATGAACTGGGACAAGCACTTGAGGGGGCAAAATTCCGGCTAAGTGGAAACGGACGGACTGTCGAACTGCCTGAAAACGGAGAAGCACTAGCGGTATTTCACTTCCAAGATCTCACACCCGGCAGCTATACCTTGGAAGAAACTGGTACACCCGCAGGCTATGCAGGTTTAACAGCACCTGTCCAAATCAAGATTGAAGAGGATGGTCAGGTCTTTATCGATGAAGAACGACTACCGAATCTTCTTGTTTCTGGAGAAAAGAACAATCAAATAGAATTGATCGTAACCAATCAAGTGAAAGTGTCTCTTCCTGAAACCGGAGGGAATTGGCATGGATGGATGGTCATTCTTTCAGCAAGTCTGCTAGTCCTTTTAGCTGGTAGCTATTTGCACGTTAAGCGCAAAGATAAGCCTTCATTAAAGTAATTTTTCCATTAGCGAATGAAAAACGAAAAAAAATTTAGAAGAGAGGAAAGAACAATGAAAAAGATTTTTAATCATACGAAAATGGTTTGTCTCCTATTTTTACTTTTGCCATTTGTCTTTTTTGGAACAAAAAATCAGCAAGTGTCTGCAGAGAGCAATTTGGCACAGATCCATCTCCATAAAAAGAAAATGGTCAATCTGCCAGGTTCATTGATTCAAAATAGTGGGACTGAGATGGAAGAGTTTGATCAATACCAAGGCTTAGCCGATGTCACTTTTTCTGTCTATGATGTGACAGCAGCATTTTATGAAAAACGATCTGCAGGGGCATCCGTTGAAGAAGCCAAGCGTCAAGTTCAAACCTTGACGTCTGGTTCCCCTATAGCTAGCGGGAAAACAGATGCAGCCGGTGATTTGGTTTTTGAATTGCCGAAAAAACAAGCCGATCGGGATGCAGTTTACACCATTGTAGAAGCCCCTAAAGACGGCGTTACAACTGCTGAGAATATGGTGATCGCCTTTCCCGTATATGAAATGATCCAACAAGCTGATGGCTCATATGTTTATGGAGAAGAAGAGCTAGACACGATCCATCTTTATCCGAAGAATATCGTCACAAATGAAGGAACGCTCCTTGTGAATAAGCGAGGAACGGGGGAAAACGAACCACTGAATGATGCGGAATTTGTTGTTTCAAAGCAAGAAGGACGCGAAAATACCAAGAAATACATTTTAAGTGCAGCCGATGGACTTTATACATGGACAACTGACAAACAGGCAGCATACCGTTTTTTGACAGGCAAACAATATGCTGCTGGAGACGCTGGTATCGATGTGAGTGAGAACCAAAAAGGACAGCTAAAGATTGCGCAACTAGAAACAGGCGCCTATCAATTAGAGGAAACGAAAGCCCCAAGTCAAGCCGCCTTAATCGAGGAAGAAAGAATCAAGGATTTCTCGATTGATTCAGGAAGTAACGTTACTGTTGAGCTAACAATCAAGAATGACACAACAAATGTTACAAAAACAACACCACAATTAGACGGCAAAGACGTGGAGATCGGCGAAAGAATCCAATATCACCTAACGGTCAATATCCCATCAGGTATTCAAGATAAAGTAGGATCAGAAAACAAATACAAACATTTTCAATTGATCGATGCCCATGATCCAGCATTAACTTTTGAAAATACAGCTGAAGGAGAAACGGGCTATGCATTGTATGATGGAGAGCAGAAAATCGATGCGACGAATTACCAAGTAACGGAAAAAGAGCATGGCTTTACGGTAACTATCAATCCAGAATTCGTGCCGCAATTAACGCCGGGAAATCAATTGCGCTTTGTGTATTATATGTATTTAAATGAACAAGCTATGCCTATCAATGGCTTTACGAATAAAGCAAATGTAGAAACGGATTTCATGACGGATCAAACGCCTCCAAGCGTGGAAGTTTTGACAGGGGGCAAACGGTTCTTAAAAGTCGATGGGGCTGTGACCGCTACCGAAGCATTGGCAGATGCAGTTTTTGTTGTACGGGATCAAGACCGTGATGATGCCAACTACCTGAAAATCGAAGAAGGAACCAAACAGGTATCTTGGGTGCAAACAGCGGATGAAGCGACGAAATTTACCACAGGGACAGATGGATTAGTTGATATCATCGGGTTAAAATTTGGCACCTACTATTTGGAAGAAGTAAAAGCACCAAAAAATTATGTACTGCTAACAAATCGCATCGCTTTTGAAGTACATGAAACGTCTTATGGAACGAAAGAGCAATTGGGAGATCCAGAAAAAGTCCCTAACCGCCGCAAAGGAACCTTACCGGCAACTGGTGGTGCCGGCACGTATTTAATGGGCGCCATCGGAGTGGTGATCGTTGGTTTAGCTGGGTGTTATTTTGTTAAACGGAAAAAAGGGTAAGTAAATGAGATGAAAATGCACGATGACAATCAAAAGGAAAAGAAATGGCACGAAAGTACCTACTCAAAAAGTGACTTTGTTGGATGTTCTAATGGGTATTCTGCTGCTGCTAGGTGTTCTGATCATCAGTTATCCTTTTGTAAGTAATCAGCTCAACACCTTTTTGGATCAACAGTTGATCAGCTACTACCAAAGCCAAGCTAAAAAAATGAGTGAAATAGAAAAACAACAAAAAAGGAACCAGTTGGAACGAGTAAATCAAGAGCTGGCACAGCATCCCAGCAATCCTGGAATCAAAGAAACGCAAGATTTATCAGAAACAAGGGACTCAGAATCAGGCGATACACCTGATTACTATGAACGACATACGATCGGCGTTTTAAAGATCCCCGTGATTGGTGTCGCTCTCCCGATTTTTGATCAAACCACCGATACGTTGTTAAAAAGAGGAGCAACATTATTGGAGGGCGCTTCGTATCCAATAGGTGGTGAAGATACCCATGCAGTTCTGTGCGGACACCGTGGGTTAACGAGTGCAACCCTCTTTACGGATCTGCCTAAGCTGCAGATCGGCGATGAGTTTTATATCGAAACGTTTGATGATACGTTGGCGTATCAAATAGATCAGATTAAAACGGTCGCCCCTGATGATACCGAAGCACTAAAAATTGTCAAAGGCAGTGATTATGTCACCTTACTAACCTGCACACCCTATATGGTCAATAGCCATCGTTTATTGGTTCGCGGCAAAAGGGTTTCTTACAATGAAGAAAATGAAACAAGTGCCGCAAAAAAAGCAAACCAGCAGGATTTGTGGGTGCTGCTAGTTGTAAGCACCATACTATTACTACTCCTGCTGGTGATTAGCAGAATCAAAAGAAAAAAACAGCATGATTTGATCACTCCCAGTGATAAGAAGAAAAGATAGCAGGTTTTCCTCTAGATCCACTAGAAAATGACTTGTTAACCTTACTCAGAACGAAACATGTCGTGTGAAATATGGTACAATAACGAAGATAAAAGGTAGTAAAAAGCAGTCGGTCTAATGGTAAAGGTGTCAGAAAAAAGGAAGAATGAGTGGATAGACAAGCTTTTTCCAACCACTTCCCCAAAATTAAAAAGCGAGAAAGCGCGTATGACGCATGAGAATCGCGCTGAAAGCTTTACCTATGCACGAGGTTGGAACAAGAACATTGTCCTAAAGCAATTTTAGCAAAATGCCCAGTGTGACTAGTTTCTCTGATGGTTTTAGAGCAAATAGTCCTCGTTCTTGTCAGATATATACTGCATGGATTTAGACACTACTGTCTTTTTACCAATTCGAAGAAGTACCAAGGAGGAAAACGTTCAAATGACCATTCAATGGTTTCCAGGCCATATGGCGAAAGCCAGACGTGAAGTAAGTGAAAAATTAAAATTCGTGGATATCGTTTTTGAACTCGTGGACGCACGCTTGCCGATCTCATCCCGCAACCCCATGCTGGACCAATTATTACAGCAAAAACCACGATTGATCTTGATCAATAAAGCGGATTTAGCAGATCCCGTTCAAACCAAAAAATGGGAGCATTATTTCCAAGCACAAGGCTATTTAGCCTTGGCGATCAACGCCCAAGACAATCAAGGCGTCAAAGCCATTGTCCCGACGGCTAAGCAAGTCTTGAAGGAAAAAATCGCTCGTGACAAAGCCAGAGGATTGAAGCCCCGTGCGATTCGAGCGATGGTGATTGGCATTCCGAATGTCGGAAAATCAACCTTGATGAACCGTTTAGTAGGGAAGAAAATTGCTCAGACGGGTAATAAACCCGGCGTGACCAAAGGACAGCAATGGCTGCGTTTTGGGACTGATCTAGAGCTGCTAGATACGCCTGGGATCTTATGGCCAAAATTTGAAGATCCTGAGATTGGTAAAAAATTGGCATTGACGGGGGCTATTAAAGATCAGCTGATCCATTTGGATGATATCGCATTGTATGGACTTGATTTTTTTGCCCGTTATTATCCTGAAAGAATCGCCAATCGTTACCAACTAAAGGCGGAGGAAGAGGCGTTGTTAGCGCCAGACCTGTTGATGAAAATCACTGAAAAACGTGGGTATAAAGATAACTATGATCGAGGAAGCGAGCTTGTTGTCTTTGACATTCGGCAAGGAAAATTAGGCCGTTATACACTAGATCGAGTGGAGGAAATGGAAAGCCAAGATGAAACAACCGATTAAGTCAATCAAAGAGCGATTATTTGATCCAACATTTAATGACCTGGCATTTTTACAGGAATTGCAGGCAGATGAACGCGCGGGGGTCCAAAAGCTACTGCAACAATATGAGAAACAATTAGTTAAACAGCAGCTTTTGCAGGAGAAATACGAAGAAATGATGCGTTTTGAAAACGAAGCATTTCAACAAGGTGCCCGTTTTATCGCCGGTTTAGATGAAGTGGGGCGTGGACCATTAGCAGGACCCGTGGTGTCAGCTGCGGTCATTCTGCCTAAAGAATGTCAGATCTTAGGTCTGAATGATTCAAAACAGCTTTCTGCGAAGAAAAGAGAAGAACTGTTTATCGAAATTCAAAATAAAGCCGTGGCTGTCGGTATCGGTGTGGTTAGTCCTGAAGAAATCGATCGGATAAATATCTATCAAGCGAGCCGCCTGGCGATGAAAGAAGCTTTGATCGACTTAGCGGTCAAGCCGGAACATTTGCTCATTGATGCGATGACCATCGAGACCGACATCCCTCAACAAAGCTTGATCAAAGGCGATGCCCGCTCCATTTCGATTGCCGCAGCAAGTATCATTGCCAAAGTCTATCGTGACAATTTAATGAAAGATTTTCATGATGTGTATCCTTTTTATGGGTTTGATCAAAATGCTGGGTATGGGACCAAAGTTCATTTAGAAGGGTTAGCTGCCCATGGAATTTGCCCTATTCATCGAAAAACCTTTGCCCCAGTTAAACAATACCTATAAATTTCATCCAACCCTCTTTTTTTAGCGAATCTTATAAGTAAGATCACTAAGAAAAGAGGGCTTTGTTTATGAAATATCAACAAGCAACAGATTTTGAAAAACAGTTGATAAAACTGTACTACTGTCAGGGAATCGGTCTGCAAGGTTGCTGGAAGATTATTTGGCATTGGCTGGAAACAAAAGAAATGCGTTGTTCGTTGGAAGAGATGATTGCCATCGGCGTCCTTGCACAGCATAGGACGGTCTTTCGCCGATCGTGGGAGCAAATGACAGAAGAGCATATCACACAAAAGATGGGGGGACAAAACTACCTCACCTTCTTTTCAGCGGAGTATCCGATGCTTTTAAGACAAATTGCGGACCCACCATTATTACTATTTTACGAAGGAAATCTGCAATTGTTGCAAACGCCCATGATTGGATTTGTCGGCGCAAGAACAGCTTCTCGCTACGCGCGTAAAGTTTGCGAAAAGCTGATCCCGCCTTTAGTGACAGAAAACTATACGATCGTCAGTGGATTAGCAAATGGCGTCGACAGTTTTGCCCATGAATCAGCCATCAGAAATCGGGGACAAACCATTGCCGTGATTGCTTCTGGTTTGGAACATTGTTATCCTACTTCTGCGTATCCGTTGTTCCAGCAGATTCGTCAAGAACATCTAGTACTGAGTGAATATTCTCACGACACCAAACCGCAAAGACATCACTTCCCCTTACGCAATCGCATCATTGCCGGTATTTCAAAAGCAATCTGTGTGATTGAAGCTAAAGAAAGAAGCGGTTCTTTGATTAGGGCACAATTAGCAATGGAAAATGGCCGAGAAGTTTTTGCAGTGCCTGGTGAAATGATTTCCGATCAGTCAAAAGGTTGTCACCACTTGATTCAAGATGGCGCAAAATGTACGATTAGTGTGTCAGATATTTTACAGGAGTTAGCCTTTTTTTGATTTTTCCAATCAACCTTCCTTGACAAACCTTTTCTTGAAAGCTATGATAAGCTACGATTTGTATGTTTCATCTGCATACGATAGGTTCACTGATTGATAGAATATAATAGTAGGAAAAATTCAGGAAGGAGCCATTCTTTATATGGCATATAAATATTTAGTAATCGTGGAATCGCCGGCAAAGGCGAAAACCATTGAAAAATACCTTGGACGAAATTACAAAGTCGTCGCAAGTGTCGGTCATATTCGTGATCTTCCTAAAAGTAAAATGGGAATTGATGTCGAAAATGACTACGAACCGCATTACATTTCGATCCGTGGCAAGGGCGATGTGATCAAAAGTCTCCGCTCAGCTGCGAAAAAAGCCGAAAAAGTCTACCTCGCAAGTGACCCGGATAGAGAAGGAGAAGCTATTGCGTGGCATTTAGCTTTTCTACTAGGGTTAGATTTAAAAGATAAAAACCGAGTCGTCTTTAATGAGATCACTAAGGATGCGGTCAAGGCAGCTTTCAAAGAACCAAGAACGATCGATGTAGATCTCGTTGACGCTCAACAAGCGCGCCGGATTTTAGATCGATTGGTGGGGTATTCATTGAGCCCGATCCTTTGGCGTAAAGTGAAAAAAGGCTTGAGTGCTGGCCGTGTTCAATCGGTGGCGCTTAAGATTATTATAGATCGTGAAAAAGAGATCCGTGAGTTTGTTCCTGAAGAATATTGGAGCATCGATGGGAACTTTAAAAAAGCCACGAAAAAATTCAAAGCCAATTTTTGGGGCCTAGATGGCAAAAAGAAAAAATTACCGAATGCTGAAAGCATAAAAGAAATCACCGATCGTCTTTCTAGTAAAGAGTTTCAAGTGACGAAGGTTGAAAAGAAAGAACGCAAACGCAACCCGGCGGCACCGTTTACCACCAGTAGCTTGCAACAAGAAGCAGCCCGTAAACTGAACTTTCGAACGCGGAAAACCATGATGGTCGCACAGCAGCTCTATGAAGGGATCGCTCTTGGTAAACAAGGAACCGTTGGTTTGATCACCTATATGCGTACCGATTCGACCCGAATCGCAGACACAGCCAAAGGCGAAGCGGCCGAATTTATTGAAAGTACTTATGGTTCAGAGTTCTCGGCGCACGGTGGCAAAAAACGCGCGAATGCACAAGGGGCACAAGATGCCCATGAAGCGGTAAGACCAACAAGTGTGATGCGTACGCCAGAAGCCATGGAGAAATTCTTAGACAAAGACCAACTGAAACTGTATCGCTTGATCTGGTCTCGCTTTGTGGCTAGTCAAATGACGCCGGCGATTTTGGATACAATGAAAGTTACCTTGGATCAAAATGGTGTCATCTTTATTGCCAATGGTTCAAAGATCAAATTTAAAGGGTTTATGCAGGTCTATGTGGAAGGGCGCGATGATGGCAAAGAAGACAAAGAGAACATTTTGCCAGAGTTAGTTGAAGGAGATGTGGTCCAATCCGTATCGATCGAACCAAAACAGCATTTCACTCAACCACCTGCCCGCTACAGTGAGGCCACCTTGATCAAAACCCTTGAAGAGAACGGTGTGGGTCGTCCTTCAACTTATGCACCAACGTTGGAAACAATCCAACGACGTTATTATGTGAAATTGACACAAAAACGTTTTGAGCCAACTGAACTTGGTGAGATCGTCAATTCATTGATCGAGGAATTCTTCCCGCAAATCGTTGATATGCATTTTACTGCTGAAATGGAAAATAGCTTGGATAGCATTGAAGCTGGGAAAGAAGAATGGGTCAAAGTCGTCGATCAATTCTACCGTCCCTTTGAAAAAGAATTGACGACCGCAGAAGAAAGTATCGAAAAAATCCAAATCAAAGACGAACCTGCAGGCTTTGACTGTGACCTTTGTGGCCATCCAATGGTGATCAAATTAGGTCGCTACGGAAAATTTTATGCCTGCAGCAATTTCCCTGACTGTCGCAACACGAAACCAATCGTCAAAGAAATCGGCGTTGAGTGCCCGGTCTGTCACCAAGGCCAAGTTGTTGAACGCAAATCGAAAAAAAATCGGTTGTTTTATGGATGTACCCGCTATCCGGACTGTGACTTTACTTCTTGGGACAAACCTGTAGGCCGTAATTGTCCGAAATGTGATAATTACTTAGTCGAGAAGAAAGTCAAAGGCGGCAAGCAAGTCGTGTGTATCAATGGGGACTATGAAGAAAATGTGCAAAAATAACTAGCAGGATTCCCTGTTAAAAAAAGAATCGGCGCATTCTTTTGAACGGTCAGCCTCGATGTTGGCTGACAAAAGAAAGTGCCGGTCCTTTTGATTAATACAAGCAGTTTCTTATGAGAAGAGGCGAGCTTTTGAAATAAAAGGAGAGCACTATGAAAGAAATCAATGTTATTGGTGCCGGTTTAGCCGGAAGCGAAGCTGCTTGGCAAGCAGCGCAAGCAGGTGTCGCAGTAAAGCTTTATGAAATGCGTCCTAAGAAATCGACAGAAGCCCATCACACAAATAATTTTGCTGAACTTGTTTGTACGAATTCACTTCGGGGCAACAATTTAACGAATGCGGTCGGTGTTTTGAAAGAAGAAATGCGCCGCTTAGATTCAGTCATTATTACCTCTGCAGACAAAACAGCTGTTCCAGCAGGGGGTGCTTTAGCTGTGGATCGTGATGATTTCTCAGAGTTAGTAACCAAACGTGTAAAAGAACATCCTTTAGTCACTGTCATCGAAGAGGAGATCACTGAAATTCCAGAAGGGATTACCGTGATTGCAACTGGACCTTTGACTTCTGAACCTTTATCAAAAGCGATCCAAGCTTTTAACGGATCAGAAGGATTTTATTTCTATGACGCAGCAGCACCGATCGTCGATAAATCCACCATCAATATGGATAAAGTTTATTTGAAATCACGCTACGACAAAGGCGAAGCAGCCTATCTGAACTGTCCAATGAACGAAGAGGAGTTTTATGCGTTTCGTGAAGCTTTAGTCAATGCGGAAGTGGCCCCTTTGAAAGAATTCGAAAAAGAAAAATTCTTTGAAGGATGTATGCCAATCGAAGTTATGGCTGGCCGTGGACCGAAAACTATGTTGTTTGGTCCGATGAAACCCGTTGGTTTGGAAGATCCGAAAACCGGCAAGCGTCCTTATGCAGTGATTCAGCTGCGGCAAGACAATGCAGCTGCTTCTCTGTACAACATCGTTGGTTTTCAAACACATTTGAAATGGGGCGAGCAAAAGCGGGTATTCCGGATGATCCCTGGTTTGGAAGAGGCAGAATTTGTGCGCTACGGCGTGATGCATCGGAATAGTTTTATGAATTCACCAGAGTTGTTACAACAAACGTACCAATCGAAAAAACGTGAAGACCTCTTTTTTGCTGGTCAGATGACAGGCGTTGAAGGGTATGTTGAAAGTGCAGCCAGTGGATTGATGGCCGGGATCAACGCTGCCAAACTTGCAAAAGGGGAAGCGCCGATCATTATGCCACAAGAGACGACAATTGGCAGTATGGCGTATTATATCACTCATGCAGAAGGCAAACACTTCCAACCGATGAATGCCAACTTTGGTTTGCTGCCAGAACTTCCAGAACGAATCAGAGATAAAAAATCTCGTTATGAAGCATTGGCAAACCGGGCATTAGCTGCCTTAGAAGAAGCCAAAGAACAACTATAAGAGCGATGAGTCATCACCTTCTTACTAATAAATGGTAAGAAGGTTTTTTTTTAATTTGTCTTGAAACTTTAATCAAGGTGACTTATGATAGACAGTAACAATGACAGAAGGTGGTGAAGATGGTGATTGGAGAATGGATTCATTTGATTCAAAACTATTTACAGCGTTTTCCTACAGTAATTCAATTTTTAGGATGGCTGATCCTGTTGGTCGGGGTCATTTTCGTTGTCTTTGTTTTATTTAGTTTGCTGTTAGGTCCCATTATGTGGCTTTACAATCGCATCACAGACAAAAACCGCAGCAATGTCATTAGTCGCAATGATTTTGTGATCGGTGAACTGACGGAAAAGATTGTCGGAGATACAATCGGCGAAGTCATGGAGATAGGGAGTCAAGGTGCACGTTCTGTTTATCCTGCACGTTTTTTTCGGGAAGAAGATCGTGAAAACAATGTTCGATTGCCAGTCGGAACCAAAGTCATCATTGTCGATTTTGATAAAAAAGGGATCGCGTTGGTGGTGGAAAGTAAAAATTTTATAGAATAGGAAGTGTTACGTTATGGTGGATACAGGATCAGCAGTAGATTTTTTAAGTAATCCGATTTTATGGGGTGTTGTCCTCGTTGTTTTATTGATCGCTTTTTTGATGATACGCTATCGCATTGGGAAACCCGATGAAGCATTGATCGTTACGGGGTCGTTTTTAGGAAAAGAAGGCATCAAAATCTTAAAAAACAGTGGGACGTTTGTGATTCCTATTGTTCAAAAAGCCCATAAATTAAGTTTATTGACCCACAAGTTAGAGATTGGGACACCAGAAGTTTATACGGAACAAGGCGTACCGATCAAAGCCAGTGCGACGGTGCTTGTAAAGGTCGGCAACAGTACCGAGTCGATCAAGACAGCTGCTGAGCAATACTTAGGCAAATCCACAGGTGAATTGGAAGATGAAGCCCAAGAAGTCTTAGAAGGTCACTTACGGGCGATTCTAGGAACGATGACGGTAGAAGCCATCTATAAAAACCGCGATGATTTTGCGGAACAAGTGCAAGAAGTTGCCTCTACGGATTTGAAGAAAATGGGGTTGGAGATCGTTTCGTTTACGATCAAAGATGTCAGCGACAGCAATGGCTACTTGGATGCGTTAGGACGCCCTCAGATTGCTGAAGTGAAAAAAAATGCCGAAGTAGCGGAATCCAATGCCTTAAGAGAAACTCGAATCAAGCAAGCTGAGAATGAGCAATTGGCACAGCATGAAGAGATCCGTCGCCAAACAGAAATTGCAGAAGCGACAAAAGATATGGCATTGAAACAAGCACAATACAAACAAGAACGCGAAGTTGCGGATGCGAAAGCGGAACAGATCGCGGTCGGCGAACAAATGAAAGTTCAATTGATCGAACAAGAAAAAAATATCGAGATTCAAGAAAAACAAGCGGAATTGACGGAAAAAGAATTGAATGCAACTGTCCGTAAAAAAGCCGAAGCGGATAAATATGTGGTTGAACAAAACGCTTTAGCAGACAAAGCAAGAGAAATCGCACGAGCACAAGCGGAAGCGGAAAAAGTCAAATTAGCTGCCCAAGCAGAAGCCGAACGAATTGAAAAACTAGGTAGTGCCGACGCGGAACGGATCGCAAAAGTCGGTCAAGCCGAAGCGGAAAGCCGTGAAAAGATGGCGATTGCTTTGACCAAACTGAACGAAGCTGGTATTTTGATGGAGTTCATCAAAGTGCTGCCTGAAATCGCGAAAGAGGTCAATGCGCCACTGAGCAATATTGATAAAGTGGTTAGCTTTGGCGGCAATGATGGTCTTCAATCAATGGGGGAAGCTGGTTTAGCGCGAACCTTTGATACGATCAAAGAGACAACCGGATTAGACTTAGTTGGGTTAATCAATGACACGATGTCCACAAAACAAGGAAACAAAGAGCTAGTTCAGGTTGTATCTGAAAGCACTGGTTCGCATCAGCCAACAACTGATCCAATCGAATAAAAGCAAATAAGTGGAAACGTATCAGTCCCTCTTTCTTTTGAGGAGAGGGACTGGTACGTTTTTCTGGCGCATTTAACGGATCTTTCTGAACAAAGATAAGAATCTTACGTAGATTCTTAGAAAGTTTTCACAATTATGTCTAAACTTTGAAATATTGATTAAATTCTGACAATTCATTTGTTTTTTTTTGTGGTCTATGCTAAAGTTATTTCGAATCATGAAAAGGGGGGTTAATTTGCAAACAGATCAGTTTCAAGAAGAGTTTTTTCGTTATCTTATTGTTGAAAGAGGGTATTCGGAAAAGACAAAAAAAGCGTATCAAGAAGATATGGGCGATTTTTTTCACTTCTTAAAAGAGTCTGGCAATGAAGACCCATTAGCAGTGGAATACCGCGATGTTCGCGTCTATTTAAGCTATTTGACGGAACGAGAGTACAGCCGTAATTCCATCAGTCGTAAAATGGCTAGTTTGCGATCTTTTTATCAGTTTCTAACCAAGCATGAGATCGTCAAAGAGAATCCTTTCGCCTACATTCATTTAAAAAAGAAAAACGCCAAATTGCCGCGTTTTTTTTATGAGAAGGAAATGGATGCTCTCTTTCAAAGTGTTGCTGGCGATGAGCCACTACAACAGCGCAATCAAGCATTGTTAGAAGTCCTTTATGGTTCAGGTTTGCGGGTCAGTGAGTGCAGCAGTCTCACACTGGGGGCAATCGATTGGGAAAGTGGCGTATTACTGATCCATGGGAAGGGGAATAAGGATCGCTATGTTCCTTTCGGTAGTTACGCACAAGCAGCAGTCAAACGCTATCTTTCCTCAGGACGCAAACAGCTGATGGAAAAGCAGAACAAGGAACACGAGATCCTTTTCGTGAATCATCTTGGTGACGGGATCACTGCAACTGGGATCGAATATGTTTTGAATCAAATCATTCGAAAAAGCAGTTTAGACAGTAAAATCCATCCTCATATGCTTCGGCATACGTTTGCAACCCATTTATTAAACAACGGCGCCGATATGCGGACCGTTCAAGAATTGTTGGGGCATGCCAATCTATCGACGACACAGATTTATGCGCATGTCACCAAAGACAGTTTACAAAAAAATTATCGCCAATTTCATCCACGCGCGTAAAATTGGTACAGGAGGAACATAAATGAAGTCAGAATTTCATTCAACCACCATCTGTGCGGTTGAAAAAGATGGGAAATTTGCCATGGCCGGTGACGGACAAGTAACGATGGGAGAACAGGTCGTTATGAAAGGAACCGCTCGGAAAGTCCGTCGAATTTACAACGGTGAAGTGATCGTTGGTTTTGCCGGCAGTGTGGCAGATGCCTTTACCTTGGAAGAAAAATTTGAAGGAAAACTAAATGAATACAACGGAAATTTGCAGCGAGCTGCAGTAGAATTGGCACAAGAATGGCGGACTCAGCAGTCGATGCAAAAATTAGAGGCGATGCTGATCGTCATGAATGATAAGGAGATGCTTTTGGTCTCTGGGACAGGCGAAGTCATTTCGCCAGATGAAGGGATCTTAGCCATCGGTTCAGGTGGAAACTATGCCTTGGCAGCAGCCCGTGCGATGAAACGTTATGGCGGTGAACTATCTGCCAAAGAAATTGCTGAAGGTGCCTTGAATATTGCCGCAGACATTTGTGTCTTTACGAATCACAATATCATTGTAGAAGAGTTTTAAAGAGGGATGACGATATGACAAACCAAAACAAATCACCACGAGAAATCGTGAAAGAGTTAGATGAATACATCGTTGGACAAACCAACGCCAAAAAATCAGTGGCTGTTGCTTTGAGAAATCGCTACCGCCGGCTGCAATTAGATGAAAAGATGCAACAAGATGTCACACCAAAAAATATTTTGATGATCGGACCAACAGGGGTTGGTAAAACGGAAATTGCGCGACGCTTAGCAAAGATCGTTGATGCACCTTTCGTTAAGTTAGAAGCGACGAAATTCACGGAAGTCGGCTATGTCGGTCGAGACGTAGAATCGATGGTACGTGACCTCGTTGAGAATGCGATCCAAATCGTGAAAAAAGAACAATATAAAAACGTGCGGATCCAAGCAGAGAAAAAAGCCAACCGTCGTTTAGTAAAAGTCTTAGTTCCTGGTATTAAAAAGGAACAGAAAAAGAATACCAATCCTTATGAACAAATGATGAATATGTTCAACGCCGCACAACAACCAGAAGAGCCAAAAGAAGAATTGACGGATGAGATTCGCAGCAACCGTCAAGCCATTTTTGAGCAATTAGAAAAGGGCCTTTTAGACAACCGGGAAGTGACGATCCAAGTCGATGAGCCGAAAAATCAAGCACCGATGATGAACAATGGCTTAGAACAAATGGGGATCGATTTGAATGAAACCTTAGGAGCATTGAAACCGCAAAAGAAAATTGAACGCACAGTAACCGTAAAAGAAGCACGAGAATTGCTGATTCAAGAAGAATCCTCAAAACTGGTCAACGACGCGGATATTCATAGTGAAGCATTACGTTTAGCAGAATCTAGTGGCATCATTTTTCTAGATGAAATCGACAAAGTATCTTCGAAATCACAGCAGTCAGGAGAAGTTTCTCGTGAAGGGGTGCAAAGAGATATCTTGCCGATCGTTGAAGGATCGCAAGTCAATACGAAATACGGAACCCTACAAACAGACCATATCCTTTTTATTGCTTCTGGGGCATTCCACCTGTCGAAACCAAGCGATCTGATCCCTGAATTGCAAGGGCGTTTCCCGATTCGTGTGGAACTAGATGATTTGACAAAAGAAGACTTTGTTAAAATTTTAACGGAGCCCAACAATGCCTTAGTCAAGCAATACATTGCCTTGTTAGGAACCGAAAATGTCAAAGTAGTCTTTACGATGGAAGCTATCGAGAAAATTGCCGAAATTGCTTATCAAGTGAATCGCGATACCGACAATATTGGTGCTCGTCGTTTGCATACGATTCTAGAGAAACTACTTGAAGACTTATTATTTGAAGCATCTGAGATGCAAATGGGTGAAATCACCATCACAGAAGCGTATGTGGAAGAAAAACTTGCGTCCATCGCAAAAGATGAAGACTTAAGCCGGTATATTTTATAAAGGGAGCGGACCAATGAAAACATTATTAGAAAAGACAAGACAAATCAACGAATTATTGCAGCAAAAAAACACCTTTAATTTAGCTTCTGATTTGCCTTACGACAAGATGGCTGTCATTTTAGGAAACATCCTAGACAGCAATGCGTATATTATTAGCATTGACGGTAGCGTGTTAGGTTTTGTTGAGAACCATGATGTCAATAATGAACGCATCAAAAAAATGTTTGTTGAAAAACAGTTTCCTAAAAATTATACAGATTTAGTCGATCACCTGACTTCCACAGAAGCTAATGTGCCAATCAGTGATGATATGACCGCTTTTCCTGTAGAAGGCCGTGAGTTGTATCCCAACGGACTAACGACCATCGTACCGATTTACGGTGCAGGAGAACGTTTAGGTACGATCATTCTTTCCAGAATCGATAAGTCCTTTGATGACGACGATTTGGTATTAGCGGAATACAGTGCGACAGTTGTTGGTATGCAATTCTTGTACCAAAAATCCCGCAGTATCGAAGAAGATGTTCGCAGTACCACAGCTGTTCAAATGGCAATCAACACCCTTTCTTATAGTGAGTTGAAAGCTGTTCAAGCGATCTTTGAGGCATTAGAAGGCGACGAAGGTCGTCTGACCGCGTCAAGTATCGCTGATCGCATTGGAATTACACGGTCGGTGATCGTAAATGCTTTGCGTAAACTAGAGTCTGCCGGCATTATAGAATCCCGCTCTTTGGGGATGAAAGGCACCTATTTAAAAGTGCTTAACAGCCGCTTTAAAGAGGAATTGACGAAACATCAATATTAGGAGATGAGACCATGACAGTTACCATCACGGCGGGTCATCTGCAAGCAAAAATTGCAGAAAAAGGGGCTGAGCTACAAAGCTTAGTTGATACAAGCAATGACCTTGAATATATTTGGCAAGCTGATCCAAACCACTGGGGAAAGCATGCGCCAATCTTATTTCCGATTGTTGGCGCCTTAAAAGAGGACACCTATCAGCATGAGGGCAAAAGTTATCATTTGCCCCGTCATGGGTTTGCCAGAGACATGGTGTTTACTGTCGTTGAAAAACGTACAGACTATGCCTTGTTTCTATTAGAAAGTTCAACTGAAACCAAAGTGAAGTATCCGTTTGATTTTCAGCTGTATGTCAGTTACGAATTAGGCGGTGATGGCTTAGTCGTCAAATACCAAGTAAAGAATAGCGGTCAAAAAGAACTATTCTTCTCCATTGGAGGACACCCTGCATTCAACGTCCCACTTGAAAAAGGGCTGACATTTGAAGACTACTACCTTTCTTTTTCTCCAAAAAAATCACGAGTGAAATTGCCATTAAAAGGCAATTATATTGATTATGAACAACGCACACTCGGTCAAACGAATACGGATTTGCGCTTGACCCACGATATGTTTGCAAATGATGCGCTGGTTTATGAAACGAAAGGATTACATTCCTACACGATTCGCAGTGAGAAATCGCCTCATAGTGTTACGTTAAGCTACAATAATATGCCGTATGTCGGTTTTTGGTCCACGTATCCCGTAAAATCGCCGTTTCTATGTATAGAACCATGGTGCGGTATCGCAGATACACTGGAAGCTTCCGGTGAGCTTTCAGAAAAATTGGGTATTCAAGCACTTTCGCCTGAGGAGTTATTTGAAACAAAGTACTCGATCACAGTCAAATAAAAGCAGGCAAAAAGAAGCTGAGAAAAGTCATTGCACTTTTCTCAGCTTCTGCTTATTTGTTCGCTTGACGCTTATTCAGACCAAACGGTACCCGACTTTCAGTCTCGTCTTTAATACGTGAAATATTTTCGCGATGGCGAATAAAGATAAAAATCGTTACGCCGATCGCGATGAAGGTCAGCAACCAGTTTTGCTCAGGCAATATCGCAGGGGCGATAAAAGGCAAAACGACCGTCGATAAGGTGATCAAACACGCCGCGATCATACTGGTCAGGCTTACCATACTTGTCACATAAAGACAGATAACAAAAATCAATGAAGAATAAATGAAAAAGAGCGGATTGTATCCTAAGAGCATCCCAGCACTTGTCGCCACCGCTTTGCCGCCTTTAAACTTGGCAAAGATCGGAAAGGTATGACCTAAGATCGCGCAGACCCCAAACCAGAGCGGATTGACGGTATGGAGACCAAAGAGGACAGGCAAACTGGTTGCCAAAGTTCCTTTTAAGATATCCATCAATAAAACAACGATCCCGGCTTTCTTTCCTAAAACGCGAAATGTATTGGTCGTTCCCGTATTGCCGCTGCCGAATTGGCGAATATCTTTTTTGAAAAACAATTGGCCAATCCAAACACCCGAGGGGATCGAACCTAAAAGGTAAGCAACAATAAATAAAAGAATCGTATTCATAATAACCAACTTTCTTTGCAAGGCTAGGGCAATTTTAGCATGAAAACGCCTTTCCAACAATAAGAAAATCTTTCGCTAGTCAGGGAAAGAAGAAAAACAGCTTTCCTCGGAGCTGTGAAACACAAACAAGCCATTTTGTGACTCTAGCTTGTGCAAACAAAGGAAAAAGGATAAGATAGTTTAGAAAAATGTTCGCTTGAAAAAAGCGTATTTTGTGTTAAGATTTTTTTTGCAGTCCTTTCAGCAGTAAAAAAGGACTGATCAAGATTAAAGGAGCGGTGGGTTTGGCAAAGAAAACCACAGAATATAATGATGCTTCCATTCAGGTCTTAGAGGGCCTAGAAGCAGTAAGAAAACGGCCAGGAATGTATATTGGCTCGACCGATAGCCGCGGCTTACATCACTTAGTGTATGAAATCGTCGATAATGCGGTTGATGAGGCACTCTCTGGATACGGCAATGAAATCGATGTTACGATCCACAAAGACAATAGTATCAGTGTTCGAGACAATGGGCGAGGAATGCCGGTCGGGACACATGCATCGGGAATCCCTACTGTTGAAGTGATCTTCACAGTGCTACATGCCGGCGGGAAGTTTGGCCAAGGAGGCTACAAAACTTCTGGCGGCCTTCATGGGGTTGGTGCCAGTGTTGTAAATGCTCTATCCAGCTGGCTGGAAGTAGTCATCGTTCGTGATGGCATCGAATACAAACAGAGCTTCAAAGACGGTGGGAAACCAGCGGGTACTTTGAAAAAAATCGGCAAAACTCGTAAACCAACTGGAACCACAGTCACCTTTAAACCTGACGACACGATCTTTTCAACAACCAAATTCTCCTATGAAATTCTCGCAGAACGTTTAAGAGAATCGGCTTTCTTGCTAAAAGGGGTCAAAATCTCCCTGACGGATGAACGTGGGGAAGAACCAATTCATGAAGTTTTTTTATATGAAGAAGGCATCAAAGAATTCGTTGATTATTTAAATGAAGAAAAAGATACCTTGACCCAGGTGGTTTATTTTTCCGGTACCAAAGAAGCAATCGAGGTAGAACTTGCCTTTCAATACAATGATGGCTATTCGGAAAATGTCTTGTCCTTTGTCAACAATGTACGTACCAAAGATGGTGGTACCCATGAAGTTGGGATGAAAACATCAATGACGAAAGCTTTCAATGAATATGCCCGCAAGGTCAATTTGTTGAAGGAAAAAGATAAGAACCTTGAAGGTAGTGATTTTCGTGAAGGCTTAGCGGCCGTGCTGTCGATCCGTGTTCCAGAAAATCTTTTGCAATTTGAAGGACAGACCAAAGGGAAATTAGGAACACCCTTAGCAAGAAATGCTGTAGACAATGTGATTGGCGAGCAACTAGGCTATTACCTGCAAGAAAACAGTGAAATGAGTCAAATGCTGGTTCGTAAAGCGATCAAAGCAAGAGAGGCCCGTGAAGCTGCCAGAAAGGCGAGAGAAGAAAGCCGCACTGGAAAGAAACGCAAAAAAGGTGAGTCACTGCTTTCTGGAAAATTAACGCCTGCTCAATCTCGTAATCCTAAGAAAAATGAATTGTATTTGGTGGAGGGGGACTCAGCCGGCGGGTCAGCGAAGCAAGGCCGTGACCGCAAGTTCCAAGCGATTTTACCGTTACGAGGCAAAGTTATCAATACAGAAAAAGCCAAGATGCAGGATATTTTGAAAAATGAAGAGATCAATACCATGATCTATACTATCGGTGCCGGTGTTGGCCCAGAGTTTTCGATTGAAGACTGCAATTATGACAAAGTCATTATCATGACCGATGCGGATACCGATGGGGCGCACATCCAAGTGCTGCTTTTAACGTTTTTCTACCGGTATATGAAACCTTTGATCGAAGCGGGAAAAGTATACATTGCTTTGCCACCTTTGTATAAAGTGTCTAAAGGGTTAGGGAAAAAGGCAGTAGTCGAATATGCTTGGACGGATGATGAACTAAGCAAACTGACCCAAAAAATCGGTAAAGGCTATATGCTTCAGCGCTACAAAGGGTTGGGGGAAATGAATGCCGATCAATTGTGGGAAACGACGATGGACCCAGAAACAAGGACGCTGATTCGGGTAAGAATCGATGATGCGGCTCAAGCAGAACGTCGCGTCACCACTTTGATGGGGGACAAGGTAGAACCTCGTCGGAAGTGGATCGAAAGCCATGTTCAATTCAGTTTAGAAGAAGATGGCAGTATTTTGGATAAAAAAGAAGATACGGTACCGGAATTAGTTGATGAAAAGTTAATGGATACCGAACAAGCAGAAAGCAAACATTTAGTTAAGGAATAGGAGGTGGTCTCTTGGAACACAGAAGCAATATACAAGAATTGACATTGGAAGAAGTGATGGGAGATCGCTTCGGTCGATATTCCAAATACATTATTCAAGAACGGGCATTGCCAGATATTCGTGATGGGTTAAAACCGGTTCAGCGGCGCATCTTGTTTGCCATGAACCAAGACGGCAATACGTATGACAAAGGCTTCCGAAAATCAGCGAAATCAGTCGGGAATATCATGGGGAACTTTCATCCCCATGGTGACTCGAGTATTTATGAAGCAATGGTCCGCATGAGCCAAGACTGGAAATTGCGTCAGATTTTGATTGAAATGCACGGAAACAACGGGAGTATGGATGGTGATCCGCCAGCTGCCATGCGTTATACCGAAGCACGACTTTCAGAATTAAGCGGTGAGCTGTTAAAAGATATCGAAAAAAACACCGTCGAATTGGTGTGGAATTTTGATGATACCGAAAAAGAACCAACGGTCTTACCAGCAAAATACCCAAATCTGTTAGTCAATGGCTCAACTGGGATCTCAGCTGGGTATGCAACGGAAATTCCCACCCATAATTTAGGGGAAATCATTGATGGAACGGTCTATTTGATCGACCATCCGCAAGCTTCTTTGGATCAGCTGATGAAGTATATTCCCGGCCCTGATTTTCCAACAGGAGGGATTTTACAAGGGAAAGAAGAAATCAAAAAAGCCTATGAAACAGGCAAAGGCAAAGTGATCCTGCGTTCGAAAACCAAGATCGAAGACATCAAAGGTGGCAAGCAGCAAATCGTTATCAATGAGATTCCCTATGAGGTCAATAAAGCCAATCTAGTCAAAAAAATGGATGAGATTCGTTTGAATAAACGGATCGACGGGATTGCTGAAGTGCGTGATGAAACTGACCGTACTGGTTTGCAGATCGTTGTCGAGCTGAAAAAAGAAGCAAATGCACAAGGAATTTTAAATTATTTATTTAAAAATACCGAATTGCAGATCAACTACAACTTCAACATGGTGGCTATCGACAATATGCGCCCCCAACAAGTCGGTTTGAAACGGATTTTAGAAAGCTACATCAAGCATCGGCGTGAAGTGATCGAAAAACGCAGTCGTTTTGAACTGCAAAAAGCCCAAAAGAGACAGCATATCGTCGATGGGTTAATCAAAGCTTTATCGATTCTTGATGAAGTGATCGCCACCATTCGCGGCAGTAAAGACAAAAAAGATGCCAAAAACAATCTGGTTGTTCAGCACGGTTTTACGGAAGAGCAAGCAGAAGCCATTGTGAACTTACAGTTGTACCGCTTGACCAATACGGATATCACACAATTGCAAGCAGAGGCGAAAGAACTTGCTGAAACGATCGCTGAATTGACAACGATTTTAAATGAGGAAAGTGAATTACTGAAAGTGATCAAAAAGGAATTGCGGGAGATCAAGAAAAAATATTCGACACCGCGATTGACTGAGATCGAAGCCGAAATTCAAGAAATCAAGATCGAAACACAAGTTTTAGTCGCGCAAGAAGAAGTCGTCGTGACAGTCACAAGAGACGGTTATGTCAAACGCAGCAGTTTGCGTTCTTACGGTGCCTCAAAACCAGAAGAGATCGGCATGAAAGAAGGCGACTCTTTACTTTACAGCAACCAAATGAATACGTTGGATCATCTGTTATTGGTAACCAATAAAGGAAACACGATCTATCGTCCGGTTCATGAATTGCCTGATTTAAAATGGAAAGATCTAGGCGAACATATTTCGCAAACGGTTATGACACTGGCGCAAGATGAAATGATCATTGGGGTCTTTGCCTACAAAGAGATCGATCCGTTGAAAAACTTTGTGCTGATCAGTAAAAACGGCATGATTAAACAAACACGAATGACGGAATTTGAACCTTGGCGCACCTATAAGACACGGCCAATGACGATCATGAAGCTGAAAGATGAATCAGATGAATTAGTCAATGTCTTTTTGACTGATCAAACAGAAGAAATGGATGTCTTTTTAGTCAGTCATCTTGCCTTTGGCTTACGGTATTCGCTTAATGAAGTGCCCGTTGTGGGACCAAAAGCAGCTGGGGTCAAAGCGATGAACCTTAAAGCGGATGATTATCTTATCAATGGGTTGTTAGTTTATTCAGAAGGGGATACACCGATCGTTCTGATTACCCAACGTGGCGCAGCAAAACGCATGCTAGCCCAAGAGATCACCCAATTAGGACGGGCGAAGCGTGGATTGATGGTCTTACGGGAATTGAAGAAAAACCCTCATCGCGTAGTCTATATGGGGAATGGAGAGAACCAGCAGCTACTGGTAACCAACCAAAAAGGACAAGCCTTTGAAGTCATCACGAATCAAATCCCGATCAATGATCGGACCTCCAACGGCTCATTTATCATGGATGAGAAAACAGGGGGGCAAATCTACGAAGTGAAAACACAAATCAGTCCTGCAATCGCAGAGGATTCTGTACTATAAATTATAACAAAGCAACCATTCTGTACCAGTACAGAATGGTTGCTTTTTTGCCTCTTAATTAATCTTTCACATTAATAAAAAACGAACTTTAATAAAAGATTCACATTTGATAAATGCTTATAAATCAACGTTTTTAATAATAAAAATCTTAAAAAAAACTAAATTGTTCAAAATAATTCTTGAAAACACTTGCAATCATTAGGGTGTGTGTTATACTGTTCACGTAAAGCTGTTACATTAGTGAACAGAAAATTTAAGGAGGTCCATCAGATGGAACAATGGAATGGATTTAAAGGAAAAACTTGGAAAGAAGAAGTAAACGTACGCGACTTCATCCAAGAAAACTACACACCTTATGACGGAACAGATGAATTCCTAGCAGATGCTACTGAAGCAACGACGAAGCTATGGGATCAAGTCATGGAACTGAACAAGCAAGAGCGTGAAGCTGGCGGCGTATTGGATATGGATACAAAAGTCGTTTCAACGATTACTTCTCATGGACCTGGCTACTTAGACAAAAACTTAGAAACAGTTGTTGGTTTCCAAACGGAAAAACCATTTAAACGCAGCTTGCAACCATTTGGCGGCATCCGCATGTCAGAACAAGCAGCAGAATCTTACGGCTATGAAATCGATGCGGAAGTTTCTCACATTTTCCGCGACTACCGTAAAACACATAACCAAGGGGTATTTGATGCCTATACACCTGAAATCAGAGCAGCTCGTCGTTCTGGTGTAATCACAGGTCTTCCTGATGCATACGGCCGTGGCCGGATCATTGGTGACTACCGTCGTGTTGCATTATACGGAGTGGATTTCTTGATCAAAGAAAAACAACAAGACCTATTGTATTGCGGAAACGGAACCATGTCTGAAGACATTATCCGCCAACGTGAAGAATTAAGTGAACAAATTCGCGCTTTAAGCGAATTGAAAGAATTAGGAAACATTTACGGATTTGATATTTCTAAACCAGCTCAAACGGCGAAAGAAGCATTCCAATGGTTATATCTTGGTTACTTAGCAGCCATCAAAGAGCAAAATGGTGCGGCAATGTCATTGGGACGTACGTCAACTTTCCTTGATATTTATGTTGAACGCGATTTAAAAAATGGCGTGATCACTGAAGAAGAAGCACAAGAAATCGTTGACCATTTTGTCATGAAACTACGTCTTGTGAAATTTGCTCGGACGCCTGATTACAACGCATTGTTCTCTGGTGACCCAACTTGGGTAACTGAGTCAATCGCTGGTATGGGTGAAGATGGACGCCACATGGTAACAAAAAACAGCTTCCGTTTCTTACACACTCTAGCAAACTTAGGTCCAGCACCAGAACCAAACTTGACTGTTTTATGGTCAACACGTTTGCCTCATAACTTCAAAACATTCTGTGCGAAAATGTCGATCCAAACATCAGCGATTCAATATGAAAACGATGATGTGATGCGTGGACATTGGGGCGATGATTACGGAATCGCTTGTTGTGTATCCGCAATGCGCATCGGGAAACAAATGCAATTCTTTGGTGCTCGTGCCAACTTAGCGAAAACATTGTTGTATGCAATCAACGGTGGGGTCGATGAAAAATCAAAAGCACAAGTTGGACCAAAATTCCAACCAATTACTTCTGAATACTTGGATTACAACGAAGTAATGGAAAAATATGACACAATGATGGACTGGATTTGTGATCTGTATGTGAACACATTGAACATCATTCATTACATGCATGACAAATATTCTTATGAACGCATTGAAATGGCGCTCCAAGATACAGATATTCTACGTACGATGGCTACTGGTATCGCTGGTTTCTCTGTTGCAGTTGATTCATTATCAGCGATTAAATATGCCAAAGTTCGTACGATTCGTGATGAAAACGGCATTGTTGAAGATTACGAAATCGAAGGCGATTATCCTAAATACGGAAACAATGATGACCGTGTAGATGATATCGCAGTCAACTTGTTGAAAGCTTTCATGAAGAAAGTAAAACGCACAAAAACATATCGTGATGCAAAACATACAACTTCGATCCTTACAATCACTTCTAATGTGGTTTATGGGAAGAAAACAGGGAACACGCCTGATGGACGTCGTGCAGGTGCACCATTTGCTCCAGGTGCAAACCCAATGCATGGCCGCGATACGCATGGTGCATTAGCAAGTCTTTCGTCAGTTGCGAAATTACCATATGATTACTCATTAGATGGTATTTCAAACACCTTCTCAATCGTACCTAAAGCATTAGGTCGTGACGATGAGACACAACAAGAAAACCTAGCAACAATGCTAGATGGCTATGCAGCAAAAGGTGGTCACCACTTAAATATCAACGTATTTAACCGTGATACATTACTTGATGCGCAAGCTCACCCAGAAAAATACCCACAATTAACGATTCGGGTTTCTGGTTATGCGGTTAACTTCATTAAATTAACCAAAGAACAACAAGATGATGTCATTGCTCGTACAATGCACGAAGCAATGTAATAAGCAACAACTTCAGGCGGCGGACGGGAAAATCCGCCGCCTCTTGTTTTGAGAGTATCAGACGGAGCATGGTTATCCGTCGTTTCGAAGAAAGGAAGAGCATTATGGCAGTAACAGGACAAGTACATTCAACAGAAAGTTTTGGATCAGTAGATGGACCAGGTATCCGTTTTATTGTATTCATGCAAGGATGCCGCATGCGTTGCCAGTTTTGTCATAATCCAGATACTTGGAAGATTGGCACGGGTATCGAACGAACGACTGATGACGTCTTAGAAGAGGCGTTGAAATATCGCGAATTCTGGGGACAAAAAGGTGGGATCACCGTTAGTGGTGGGGAACCGTTACTTCAAATGGACTTTCTGATCGATCTGTTTCGCAAAGCCAAAGCAGAAGGGGTCAGCACAACACTGGACACTTGCGGAAAACCATTTACACGAGAAGAGCCTTTTTTCAGTAAGTTTCAAGAGTTGATGACTGTGACTGATTTGCTGTTGTTTGATATCAAACATATCGATAACAAAGCCCATAAAGAGCTGACCACCCAATCCAATGATAATATTTTGGATATGGCAAATTATCTTTCAGAGATCAATCAGCCCGTCTGGATTCGTCATGTGCTGGTTCCTTTTAGAAGCGATTATGATGACTTCTTGATCCGTTTGGATGAATTTATCAAGACGTTGAAGAATGTCGATAAAGTTGAGATCTTACCTTATCACACGATGGGGAAATACAAGTGGGATGAGCTAGGCTTGAAATATCCCCTTGAAGGGATCGAACCACCAACCGAAGATCGGGTGAAAAATGCCAAACGTTTGCTCCATGTAGATGACTATAAAGGCTACTTAACCCGTTGATCAAAACAGGAAAGAAGAGATTGCTATTGCTTCTTTCCTGTTTTTTTACTATGATTAGAAAGTGAATATCAATTGAAATAGGAGCGATGAAGAAATGTCGAAAATATTAGTATTCGGTCACCAAAATCCTGATACCGACGCTATTGGTGCAGCGATTGCCTTTGCAAACTTACAAAATCAACTTGGGAAAGACTGTGAAGCGGTGGCGCTAGGTACACCGAATGAAGAAACACAATTTGCACTAGACACCTTTAGCCTGGCTGCTCCTCGTGTAATCGATTCAGTAACTAAGGAAACACAAGAAGTAATGCTGGTGGATCACAATGAGTTTCAGCAAAGTGCGGCAGATATCGCTGATGTTACAGTGTTGGCAGTGGTTGATCATCACCGTATTGCTAACTTTGAGACAGCCAATCCGTTGTATTATCGTGCAGAACCTGTTGGTTGTACCAGTACGATCGTATTGAAGTTATACAAAGAAAATCAAGTGGAAATTCCAAAAGCGATCGCAGGAATCATGCTTTCAGCGATCATCTCCGATACATTGTTGTTCAAATCGCCAACATGTACCGATGAAGATGTAGCGGCAGCAAAAGAATTAGCGGTTTTAGCAGGTGTTGAACTGGAAGCATACGGATTGGATATGTTGAAAGCCGGCACAAATCTTGGAACGAAATCAGCCGCAGAATTGCTGGATCTTGATGCAAAAAGCTTCCCAATGGGCGGGAAAAACATCCGTATCGGACAAGTCAATACAGTCGACCTAAAAGAGGTCTTTGACCGTCAAGCAGAATTGGAAGCTGCCATGAAAGAATCAATGTCAGCAAATGGCTATGATTTGTTCTTGCTTGTTGCTACTGATATCTTAGACAGTAATTCTGAGCTATTAGTTGTTGGTGAACCAATTGCCCCAGTAGAAGCAGCGTTTGAAACGACATTAACGAACCATCGTGCCTTTTTACCTGGCGTTGTTTCTCGTAAAAAACAAATCGTTCCTCAATTAACAGCGGTTTTCGAAGGATAATAAGGATAAATGTCAGAGTGCTGGTGAGATCTGTTTTGGTAGATCAAGCCAGCATTTTTCATGATTTTTTTAATAAGGAGTACACACAGTGAAATTTTTTTATAGTCCCCATTATCGTTCGTTGCAACCGATCCTGGCATCTTCTGAATTCCATGATTTGGTTCATGTGCTTTTAAGCTGTCAGGAACCGCCGACACTACGAGAGCTAAAAGCGAAGTTTCCAGAGGTGTCATTTGATAAAACCCTTGACCGTCTGATCGCATCAGCTTTGATCATCCGCCAAAATCGACGCTATTTTTTAGGTTTTCCTGTTTATACTGAAGAAGATCAAAAGCAGCTGCAAGAAAGTGACGGTTTTTATCAAGATGCCCTTGATTGGTCAACACAAGAAATCGCTGGTTTTCTCAAAAACTTTGCGACATTAAGTAATGAAAATAAATACTTCTATGGTTGTTTGCAGGAGGTGGAGCAGGGGATTGTTTATTCCTTGGCCCATGAAAGTTTTCAGATGATCTCATACGCAGAAGCGCCATGGCCACCAACGCTGCCGGCTTTTTTTGAAGCAAATCGCCAGCTGCAAAATCTATCGGTTTATGACGAACTAATGGATTTGATCGGCGATGTCGATCCGGTCTATTACTTAGATCAAGTAAGTGTCATCTTTGAACGTATCCGTAAAAACAAAAAAGTGCGTCCGAGTATTTTTCTAGAATCGCTTCAACAGTTGAAAATCGTTAGTTCCGAGCTAGATTTCTTGCTGGAAGAAATAAATTGTGATAATCTAAAAAACGGCCGTTATCCATCTGCTGAAAAGGATATTTTCTTGCAACGATCAGTGCTCGCTCACTTAGCGAAAAAAGCAGGTTCATACAACACGTTTTTTTTCAATGATAATTGAGATTTCTAATAATTATGTTATTTGTTTTAAATTTCTGAATATTACAAAGCTGTTAGATGTTATTCTAATAGCTTTTTTTCTTGTTCGCTAAAATGATAATTTGATGAATAAAAATTAAAATATAACGATCGTTTTGTTTGGAGATTTGATTTCTGGATGATATGATGATTTTAGAACGTTGAAAGGGGATATAAAAATGGAAGGATATAAAACGGTTGATTTTGAACAGTTGGAACGGAATAAAACGAAAGCAGAAATGATTACATTCGTATCAATGTCAGAGATAGAAGCGGCACGGCAAGCAATTACAAATGCGGGGATCGATGAAACGCGTTTTTCTGATGGAGATCTCATTCTCGCATTAAAGCAAAAGGAACGATTTGGGGCAAATACGATCGTTTCAGTGGTTATTGATTGGCTAGTGAATCAAAACTATTTAGTGAATCCCGCGAATGCCCTTCGTTATTTGGCGAAAAAAATGGCAGATGGTCCATTAACGAGTTATAAATTATTGAGTGAGGGAGAGTTTGACTGTGATGGCAATTATTACTTAATTGGTCACGCAGACAAGTCCTTGGCAGTAAATAAAGCCTATAAAGTTTACACCGATGGGCAAGTAAAAGAGCTTTGGCAAGCAAAATAATTGAAGGTGATTTCGGCTCTAGCGAAGAAGGGAAACGGCTGTAGAAGCAGTTGTTTTCGTAAAAGGATCGAAGATTGAAGGTTGTGAAGGACGCGTGAAACTAAACATTCGAATCAGCTTAGCTGGCAGTCATCTTTTGATTGGTGCATTCAGTTTGATCGGTGCATTGCTGACGCTTTATAAAGTACCAACTAGTTTTGGTACGATACAAGTCATGTTAGGTGAAATTTATTATACCGATACGGTATTTGACCGATTTACTCAGCTTTTCTTATTGGGGATTATTAGTCTTTATACCGTAGTGACGAGTTTTTACGGGTTTCGATTCTGGTGTTTTTGCTCCGCCTCTTCTGCATTTGGGACACTGCTGGCATATGTTGAATTAACTGAGACATTTCCGGTGATGGTTGTTTTCATCCTGGTTTTGGCAAATTTGTTTCAGTTAAGTGTAGTCACATACTTCATTTTCCAAAAGCTAAAAAGTAGAGCTGAAACAGGTTGAACAGATACGTTCAAGCTGTTTTTTTCTGTCCTGAATAATTCGTTCGTATCATAGGGTTATTAGGTTACTAGAATTTTATTTTATGCTATGCTAACAGTAGAGATCGTTTGATTGCAAATGCTTCTCTATTAAAAAATGGGACAATGATCGATCGTTAAAGAATAAGCGATCAAGATGAGTCGAAGGAGGACTGATGAGAGAGTGGTTACCAAACAACAGGTACTGACTGCAGAAAAGGACTTTCTGAGCGGTGAAAATTTTTATGTCCAACATTTCTTAGGAGCCCATCAAGCGGATGATGGCTATGTGTTTCGTGTTTGGGCACCAAACGCTCAACAAGTTTGGCTGGTTGGTGATTTCAACCAATGGACAGACACTTTGCCAATGAATAAAAGGGCAGAATCTGGGGTCTGGGAGATTGAGACCAACCAAGTAAAAGAAGGACAGCTTTACAAATACAAAGTCAAACAAGCAAATGGACGAGAAGTATTGAAGATTGATCCTTTTGCTGTCCATTTCGAAGCTCGACCAGGAACTGCTGCCGTGTTGCATTCGATCCCACAAAAAAAATGGCGGGATGGACTATGGCAAGGCCGCAAAAAAAGACAGAAAACATTTAATCGACCTCTAAATATTTATGAAGTTCATGCCAGCTCGTGGAAGCATCACGAAGACGGCACCCCTTATCGCTTCTCTGAATTAAAAGATGAACTTATTCCTTATGTGAAAAAAATGGGTTATACCCATATTGAATTTATGCCTTTGATGGAACATCCATTAGGTACCTCGTGGGGCTATCAGCTGACAGGTTATTTTGCGCTCAGTTCCTATTATGGGACACCAGAAGAATTTCAAGACTTTGTAGAGGCATGCCATTTAGAAAATATTGGTGTCTTTGTTGATTGGGTACCAGGACATTTTTGTGTCAATGATGACAGCCTAGCTTATTATGACGGCACGCCGACATTTGAATACATGGATGAAAACCGTGCCAAAAATGTTCGCTGGGGTGCGATCAACTTTGATCTCGGCAAACCACAAGTCCAAAGCTTTCTGATCTCAAGTGCCTTGTTCTGGATCGAATTTTATCATATTGATGGTATTCGGGTAGATGCCGTTTCCAACATGATCTATCGCGATTATGATGAAGGTCCATGGGAACCAAATCACGAAGGGGGCAATCGCAACTTTGAAGGCTATTACTTTTTACAGAAGCTTAATTCTGTTATCAAGTTAGCCCATCCAGCAGTGGTCATGATTGCAGAAGAAAGTACGTCTGAAACCAAAATAACAGGAATGGTCGAAGAAGGCGCCTTAGGATTTGATTATAAATGGAATATGGGCTGGATGAACGATGTCCTGCGTTTTTATGAAATGGACCCGATTTTCCGTAAAGATCATTTAAATCTGCTTTCTTTCTCTTTCATGTATCGGATGCAAGAAAATTATATCTTACCACTTTCTCATGATGAAGTCGTTCATGGTAAAAAAAGTTTGATGCATAAAATGTGGGGGGACCGCTACAAACAGTTTTCACAACTACGAAATCTCTATACGTACATGATGATGCATCCAGGGAAAAAACTGTTATTCATGGGTAGTGAATGGGGACAGTTTTTAGAATGGAAATATGATCATGGACTTGAATGGGGCGATTTAAACGACACATTAAATGCAAAAATGCAATTCTTCACCCAGACCTTGAATGAACTATACAAAGAAGAAAGAGCCCTTTGGGAATTGGATGATCAAGAAGATTCATTGATGGTGATCGATGCAGACAACTTAGATGAAACGACATTGACTTTCTTACGACAAGGAAAAACGAAAAAAGATTTCTTGATCGTTGTTGTCAATCTGACACCAGTGGAGCGTCACGATTTTGCGATCGGCGTGCCATACGAAGGAACGTATCGAGAGATTTTAAACACTGAACGGGATGTATTTGGTGGAACTTGGGTGGCTAATAACCAAGACTGCCAGACCAGTAATGCCCCTTTTAAACAATACGACTATCAAATCAAAACAATTTTGCCTGCACTTGGGGCTTTGATTATCAAACCAGAAAAAATCAAAATGACTCGTAAAAAAGCAGTAAAGAAAGCATAAAAAAAGAGTAGAGGGGGAACGGTGAGTAGATCACCAAACAAAATGAAAACAGAAATGTTAGCAATGATCCTCGCAGGAGGACAAGGGACTCGTTTAGGGAAACTAACAAAAAATATTGCCAAGCCAGCAGTTCCGTTTGGCGGCAGGTATCGGATCATCGATTTCACGTTGAGTAATTGTGTCAATTCTGGAATCAAAAATGTGGGTGTAGTCACGCAGTACCAACCTTTAGCACTGAACAACCATATCGGCAATGGTGCCAGTTGGGGATTGGATGGAATCAGTACCGGTGTGACGATTTTACAGCCATATTCAAATTCAGAAGGCGAAAAATGGTTTGAGGGAACTGCCCATGCCATCTATCAAAACATCGCCTATATCGATGAGATGGACCCGCAATATGTCTTGATTTTGTCCGGCGACCATATCTACAAAATGGATTACGAAGAAATGCTGGAAAAACACAAAGAAAATGATGCTTCATTGACGGTTGCAGTTCTCGAAGTTCCGATGAAAGATGCTTCTCGTTTCGGGATCATGAATACTGATAAAAATGACCGCATCATCGAATTTGATGAAAAACCAGCCGAACCAAAAAGCAATCTTGCTTCGATGGGGATCTATATATTTGATTGGAGTCGTCTACGCAGTATGCTATTGAGTAACTACACAAAAGACGGCGAAATGGTCGATTTTGGGAAACATGTCATTCCTTCTTATCTAGAAAGCGGCGACAACGTTTTTGCCTATCGCTTCTCTGGCTATTGGAAAGACGTAGGAACGATCGATTCATTGTGGGAAGCCAACATGGAATTTATTGATCCAGCCATGGAGTTGAATATCCGGGATAAAAGCTGGCAAGTGTTCTCCAAAAACCCAATCGCACCACCGCACTTTGTAACTGAAACCGGTGCTGCTAAAAATTCGCTTGTGATGGACGGCTGCTATGTTGCTGGGGAGATCGAGCACAGTATTTTATCAGAGAACGTGCAAGTGAAAGAAGGCTCGACTATCAAAGATAGCGTGATCATGCCTGGAGCGGTGATTGGTAGAAATGTCAAATTAAATCGTGTGATCGTTGGGGAAAATGCAGTGATTGGTGACGACGCAGAGATCGATGGAACAGACGAAATTGCCGTAGTCGGCTATTCTGAAATTTTAGGGGTGACGATTGATGAGAACTAATAAAATGTGTGCAATTTTAGGGAACCTACAGCGATACCAAGACTTGATGCCATTAACGGAGAATCGTCCGCTGTCGACCTTGTTGTTTGACTGCAAATATCGATTGCTGGATTTCAATCTTTCAAGTATTGAAAATGCCAACATCAAACAAGTCTACATGATTTTCAATGAAGGAGAGACCCAGTCAGTTTTTGATCATATCGGTGGTGGAAAAGAGTGGAACTTGGACGGTGTTCAAAACCGGTTCTTTATCCACTTATTCCAAGACTCATTGAAAAAGCAAGCCGAAGGGCAAGAGTACTACTATAACGTCATTGACTATTTGGAAAAATCAAAATCAGATCACACTGTATTTATGGGCAGCAAAATCTTATGCAACATCGATTTGCGTGCTTTGCTGAAAATTCATCAACTACAAGGCAATGAAATGACTGTGGTGTATAAACGCATCGGCAGTGACAATGTTTCTGAAAGTGACTTGTTGTTTAATGTTGACAGTGAAGGACACTTAGAAGAAGCGATCCAAGCGAAAAAAGGGGAAGTTGGCTCCCTAGTCAACTTGTGTACGGATATTTTTATCATTCAAACGGATCGTCTGATCGCGGCTCTTAAAGAAGGGCAAAAAGTTGGCGCAACGGCAGATCTCGGTCAATTTTTACGAGAGATGATCTCTGTGGAGAACACTGGCCTATATGAGTACACTGGTTACTTAAGTAACATTTATGATATCTCTTCTTATTATCAAACAAATATGGACATGCTAGATGTGCATAAATTCACCTCATTGCTTTATTCGAATCAAAAAATCTATACCAAATTGAAGAATGAAGTACCAACCTATTATTCGGAAACGTCTGAGGTGAAAAATAGCCACTTTGCTTCTGGTTGCATCGTTGAAGGCTCTGTCGAGCAGTCACTGGTTGCTCGCCGTACGAAAATCCATCCTGAGGCAAAAGTCAAAGGCGCGATCATTTTCGGAAATAACGAAATCAAAGCAGGTGCCGAAGTCTCTTATGCAATCTTAGATAAAAATGTAACCATCGCAGAAGGTGTAAAAGTGCAGGGAACCAAAGAAACGCCGATTGTCATTAAGAAGAATTCTCATGTGACAGAAGATGTAATCGGAGGAGCAAGCGCATGAAGGTTTTGTTTACAGCAGCAGAGTGCGCTCCGTTTTTTAAAACAGGCGGGTTAGGGGATGTTGCAGGTGCATTGCCAAAAGAGTTGGTCAAAAAAGGCGTCGAGACAGTTGTCGTCTTACCTTATTTCACGAAAATGCCTGCCGAATACCAAGACCAAATGGAAGAATGTTTTTCCTTTGAAGTGGCGGTCGGCTGGCGCAAGCAATATTGTGGGATCAAAAAATTAGTTCTAGGCGCTGTGACTTATTATTTCATAGACAATCTCTACTATTTTGGTCGCGAACGGCTCTATGATTTTTATGATGATGGGGAACGCTTTGCTTTCTTCCAATTAGCCGTGATCGAAATGATGGAACGCATTGAATTTATTCCAGACGTCGTACATGTCAATGATTACCATACGGCGATGATTCCGTTCTTGATCAAAGAAAAATATCATTGGATCCAAGCGTATCAAAACATACGCACCGTTTTGACGATCCATAACATTGGGTTTCAAGGGTGGTATAGTCGCGATATTTTACCGGATCTTTTTGGGATGGGTACGGAAAGATATGATGATGGAACCTTGCGTTTAAACGATTGCTTGAACTTTATGAAAGCAGGAATCTTGTATGCGGACCGCATCACGACCGTCAGTCCTTCCTATAGTGAAGAAATCAAAACAGCTGAGTTTGGTTGTGGTCTTGAAGTCATTTTACGCATGGAAAGTGGCAAGCTAAGCGGTATCTTGAATGGAATTGATTATGAAATGAATGATCCAGAAACCGATCCTCATTTGGACTATCCTTTCAGTGTCGAGGATTTATCAGGAAAAGCTAAAAACAAGCGAGCGCTACAAGAACAGTTTGGCTTGCCAACTCGTAAAGAGGTTCCGCTGATTTCCGTTGTTAGTCGTTTGACCACTCAAAAGGGGTTCCATTTAGTTCTTGAAGAAATGGAAAACCTCTTGCAGTTTGATGTACAGTTTATCCTATTGGGAACCGGTGAGCATGATTTTGAAGAAGGCTTTCGCTACTTTGCGCAGAAATATCCTGACAAATGTGCTGCCGCGATTTCTTTTGATATTGCACTGGCGCAAAAGTTATACGCAGCAGCGGATCTCTTCTTGATGCCTTCGGCTTTTGAACCATGTGGACTATCGCAGATGATCGCGATGCGTTATGGTACATTACCGATCGTTCATGAAATCGGTGGCTTGAAAGATACGGTGGATTCCTATAATCCGATCACGAAACAAGGAACTGGCTTTGGCTTCCAAGAGTTTTCACCTTTTTACTTGATGAATGCCTTAAAACAGGGGATTGAATTATATGAATCGGATCCGACAACATGGACGGCATTAGTCAAGCAAGCAATGAAAAAAGATTTTAGCTGGAATCAAAGCTCAGATCTTTATGTTGAGTTGTATAATAATATCAAAGTTTGATTGTTTTAAGACAGAAGAATCCTTGTCTGCAACAGAGCGGCTAGTTGTATGACTAGCCATTCTGGCGGCAAGAATTCTTCTTTTTTATAAACGGTTAGCATAAAGGAGTGTAACCCTATGACAAAAGAACGATTGCGTGATCTGTTAGAAACCAACGTGCACGAACTGTTTGCGATAGAGATCGATGAAGCATCGCCGCAGGAATTGTTTCAGGCACTAGCCAATGTGGTGAAGCAAGTGTATTCAGAAGACTGGCGCCAGACCAGAAAAAATCTCTTGTTGGAGGATCAAAAACAAGCATATTATTTTTCAATCGAATTTTTACCCGGCAAAATGTTAAAGAGTAATCTGTTAAATATGCAGTTGTTGGAGCAAGCGGAAGCCGTTTTTGAAGAGTTAGGGGTTTCACTTGACGATGTTGCAGAGACGGAAAAAGACATGGCTTTAGGCAACGGGGGCCTCGGTCGCTTAGCGTCTTGTTTTATGGATTCATTGGCTTCTTTAGGTTTGCCAGGAAATGGCAATGGGATCCGCTATCGCTACGGATTATTTAAACAAAAATTTATTGACGGCCATCAAGTAGAGTTGCCCGATGACTGGTTGCGTTCGGGAAATGTTTGGGAAGTCCGCAAAGAAAGCAAGGCGGTGCCTATTCGTTTCGGGGGCCAGGTCTATCTCGTTACGGGAGAGGACGGAAAACTAGCACCGGTCTATGAAGGTGGCTTTACCTGGCGGGCAGTTCCGTATGACACCGCGATGGTTGGCTATCAGAATCAACACATCAACACACTGCGCTTGTGGAGTGTCGAAGTACCTGCTGAAGATGAGGCGCATTATGCGACATTGGAATCACGGCAAGCTTTAGAAAATTTGACTGCTGTTTTATATCCAGATGACTCAAACGAGATCGGCAAACGCACACGATTGATGCAAGAATACTTTTTTGTTTCTGCAGGCATTCAAAGTATCATTCGCTATTATAAAAAATCGAATCTGCCTTTAGCAATGCTCAGTGAACGAGTAGCAATCCATATCAACGACACGCACCCAGCCCTTTGTGTCCCAGAACTGATGCGCATTTTAGTTGATGAAGAAGGTCTTGCTTGGGAACAAGCGTGGGCGATCACCGTGAAAGTCATGAGTTATACGAACCATACAATCATGGCGGAAGCCTTAGAAAAATGGCCCGTGCGCATGATTGAAGAAGTTTTGCCGAGAATGGATCAGATCATCAAAGAAATTGATCGCCGTTTTGTGGAAACGATGCAAGGGGTCCATCCGCAAGCGTTACTGGAACGGACACGAATCATTATTGATGATCAAGTCCATATGGCACATCTCGCGATCATCGGCAGCCACAGTGTCAATGGGGTAGCCAAGCTCCATTCTGATTTACTAAAATCAGTGGTACTCCATGACTTTTATCTTATTTATCCGGCCCGTTTCAACAATAAGACCAACGGCATCGCGCAACGGCGTTGGCTTCAGCTAGCCAATCAACCGTTAGCCAAAGTATTGGATCAGTCCATCGGTACAAGCTGGCGCAATGATCCATTAGACCTGCAACTACTCAAAAACTATTATGAGGACGAAACTGTTCTCCAACAAATTGCCGACGCAAAAATGAGTAACAAGCGTGCACTGGCACAGTACATTCAAAAAGCAACGGGCATCACAGTAGATCCGACGGCAATATTTGATGTGCAGATCAAGCGTCTGCATGCATACAAACGACAATTACTAAATCTTATGCATATTCTAAAGCTCTACTTTGAGGTCAAAGACGAACCAACTGCTGCGTTTCATCCAAGAGTCTTTCTCTTTGGTGCCAAAGCCGCACCAAGCTATCACTACGCAAAATCGATCATTAAAGTCATCAATGAAGTGGCGAATCTGATCAATCATGATGAAACCATCAATGATAAAATCAAGGTTGTTTTTTTAGAAAATTACAACGTTTCTTTAGCAGAAAAAATTATCCCAGCAGCGGATGTCAGTGAACAAATATCATTGGCCTCCAAAGAAGCTTCAGGGACAAGTAATATGAAGTTGATGCTAAATGGGGCAGTAACGATCGCCACTTTAGATGGTGCCAATATTGAGATTCGAGATGCAATCGGTGATGAAAACATCGCGATCTTTGGGCTAACCGAAGAAGAAGTGTATCAGTATTACGCCCAGCGTAATTATTCTGCCTATGCGTATTATGAGTCAGATCCACTATTGCAACGTGTAGTCAATGCCTTTATTGACGGGACAATCCCCAATATTCAAGTAGAAGGCCGCGAGATTTTTGATTCACTTTTGAAATACAATGATGAGTACTTTTTATTAAGAGATTTCCACGCCTATTGTGATGCACAGCATCGGGTGGATATTGCTTATCAAGATACTCATCGCTGGCAAAAAATCAGTCTAATGAATATTGCGAATGCTGGGAAGTTTTCGGCGGATGAAACGGTGCGAAATTATGCAGCAGATATTTGGCAGATCGATCCATTATTTGCCCATATCAAAGAACCAAATGCGGCAAGCTTGACGGAGTCAGTGCCTCCAAGGGGAGACAATTGAAGCGACTTCGGTTGAAATGGCGCAGTCTTTCGTGAAATTCTCTTTTATTTGTGGTATGATGAAAAAAATGCATGTAAGAGGATGAGTACAGTGGCAAATTATTTAGATGTGAAACGAAAACACTTCCGTTTTCCTGCTTATGATGATACAGACGGTGTGAAGCTTCAATCCGAGCATCGCCCCGCATTCAGTAAAGCAGATGATTGGATTTTAACCGAAATCAAAGATCCCGTGAGTCATTCTCACAAGGAAGAAAATCAATCTTTGCAGCGTAAAGTGCAGTCCAGCCAACGCGATCGAGGGCACAATGTTCGTCAAAAAGAAGAGCTTGCCAATCACCGTGCCAACTTGCCTCAGTACGGAAAACGTCCGGTGAAAGAGCAGATGCCGACAGGAAAAACCAATTTTTTTGGCAAAGAAGCGAACCATTCTTCTTATCAAGTGACTAGTAAGAAGGAAAAAGCTGAGGTTCCTGTTTCTTCAAAAAAAGAATATTCGGGACGCTCTTACTTCGTGCCTAAATATATTCCTGCATCAATTATTCCAGATGAGCAAAAACCTGAAATTACGCCGAACGATTTGATGGATGCAATGGCAAAAAAACAAGAAAGTTATTTGTTATTTGACACTGAACCAGCAGCTTATCAAGTCAAAGAAGAAAGCGATCCAACCGTCAAAAAATTCAATCGCCACCCCTCTGTTGGGATGACACGCAGCGAGTTTCGAGCCAACAATAAAAAAAATGGTGAGAAAAAACGGTCCGTTTTAGATCGATCATTAAAAGGAATGATTGAAGACGATCAACAAGCAGAATCTTCAAATGGCTATTTTCGTTCTAAATAGCAGAGACAGTTACTTTTAATAGAAGTAGTCCTTTGAGCATAACGATGAATGATTTCAGCTAGATGGCGAACATCTAGCTGTTTTTTTTGTGTGCTGAAACTGCCGATTTCACAAAATACTTAGTCGAATTACATTTTTCACCGACTGAGGAATATTCTGATTTTACTAAGCAATAGCGTGGGCTATAGAATAAAGTGAAACGATCAAAACCATCGTTATTTATAATGTTTGTTATTTTAATTGGCGATTTCTTTTGTCATTTAAAATCGATGGCAGGATTGTGGTTTTCTGATCAGCCGTAATTGAAAAAAGGAAGCAAGCGTCCTGATGGTTAAAGCTGCTCTTTGGGAAGGACTGATCCATGATCGATTTCAAGGGAAAGATACGCTGAAAGGTGGGGCATCAACAAATGAACAAGAAAAAGAGAAAGGTATATTTCACCATCATTATTGGTTTACTTGGAGGACTCTACTTTTTTTCAACCATGAGTGTGTTTTCTTCAAACATTTTCTTTGCTGCACAGCTGGAGGAAGAAACGGTTGCGAGTGACCCATTCGAACCGATACGAGAGAAAGAGGCTGAGGAAAAAGTTGCCATTTATTTTGATGAATCAACGAAAGCCGGGACTGTAGGAGACATGTTACTAGTTGCGTTTCATACGGGCCGTCCCATTAGTGAAATAGCGATCCGGTTGCCGCAATCTGCAGTTTTTGTTGAAGAGAAGTTGCCAAAGGGAGTCAAAATTACGTCAACCACTGAAGAGAATGGTTGGAAACTAACGACTGATATCCCTAGAAGTGATTTTTTGGTTCCATTGGTAGTTGATACAGCAGGGGCGTTTCCATTTGAAGTAGCAGAATCAATGATAATACTTGAAATAAAGGAAGCACGGGAGACAAACCCTACGGATACACAAGAGGATGCGCTAACCGATTCGAGTGACTCCACTGATCAATTCGATCAAGAGGACAAAGAGGATCAATTACCAAAAGAGAAGGAAATAGAAAGCCAGATTCCTGACGAATCAGAGTCAGATCCTGGCAATCTATATCTGTTAGGCGACGACGTAAAAAAGAGAGGGGTTGCTAACTGGGTCGAATTTATGGCTGCAATGGTCGATCCGACGGTCAATTATATTTATTTGACAGCCAGTTTTCAAACGAACGATAATCCTCGTTTAGGCATTACGGGAATTGACGGCTGGAGCAGCAGTGCCAATCCTAATGGCGGATTAGCCTATGTTTATATCAATGCCTCGAGAGTTTCAAGAACGTTAATCATCGATGGTCTCGACACCTTTCAGATGGATCTTAGAGCCGTAGCGATCTGTTTCCGCGATTCCAGTGTCAATCCTGATTCCCCATGGGACATTACCTTGCAAAATTTGGAACTCTACCATGGAAACTTTTGGGGGGCAATTGAATACCATGATTTGAACATGTCAAATCAGCAGCGTTCAATCATTCGGTACCACAATCTCAACCATACGGGCAATCAGTTGTTTTACGGGTTGCACTCTCGAGCCAGCTTTTCTGGACATTCGGTTTCACACCAAACGCCTAGATATACATCAGACTTCAATGCTTCTTGGATGATTCACTCGAACACCCAAGCGAATTTTGAAATCAACCAAATCGAGCTTCGTGAGGGAGCAAACGTCGAAATGTCGACGATCAGCTCAGGAAATCTTGATTTTTATAATATAAATGCGCGTCTCGTATTAGGGGATAATGCCCGACTATCATTAAATGCCAACGGTTCAGCTGGTGAAGCAGGCGGTGCTAATATTCGCTTTGTCGCTGGCAATGGACGCATTGAGTTAGGAAAAGGCGCGGAATTGACACTAAATACACAAAACAACAGCCCAGCAGTCATCACATCAGGCACGCCCCATGATATTCGCTTAATGGAAAAAAGTCGCTTGTCGGTTGCTGCTGCAAACCGAACGTTGTACAGTCATATTTTCTGGTTAAGTGCCAATACGCATGTCACCTTAGAAGACAGCAGCACCTTAGAGGTTGAAGCAACAAATCAAAATACAACCGCAAATATCTTCCACTTCTCTGGCACGACTGGCAATCTCAACGTGGGCAAAGATGCTACCTTAGATATTCGTTCGGACAGCCCACAAGCTGTCCAACGGCTACTTTTCTTTACCGGTGCCAACAATCCCGCAAGATTGACGATCGACGATGCCAAGCGTGTCAATTTGCAAAGAACCCGCGCCATAACGACCACCACAAATGGTCTAATTGAAGGGGGAGGAATCACTGCAAAGAATCAGGCGATTCGCCAGTGGCGGCATGGAAATACAGGAGAGACAGTTGATTTTCAGTGGCAACCGATTTTGTCCATGACTGCGGCGATTTCAGGAACCAATACCAATGTGACCAATGTATCTTCGCTAAATGAGGAAACAAGTCGAGGGTTTGCCGCGCAGTTTGCTTCTCGTTCGCAACGGCTATTGTTTGAGAACATACCAGACGTCACGGTGACCATCGATCCTTTGACAGAAGATAGAACCTTACCTAATGCCTATACGATTTCGGGAACCGCCAATCCTGGTAGCTACCTTCGATTCCAAAGAGAGGGACTGATGCCAGAACCGACGCTTGAAACGACAGTCGATAGTGCTGGCAATAGCACGTATTTTCACACCCAAGCGGATGAAAACGGGCATTATTTACTTGATCTATCTGATTTAGAACCTTTCCAGTATTTTACTCAAGGTGAGGTGGTCACCGCTCAGGCATTTCTTGATGGCAAATGGGCAGAAGCATCAACCACTGTGGAACCCATTGGTGACGTAGACCCAAAAGATCCCCTTGATCCTGATCAACCGATTCTACCTGAAAATCCACCCTTGATACCAGAAAATCGCGGGTTTATCAGTATAGACTTTGTTTCACAATTCGATTTTGGTACAGTACCGATTCGCTCGTCGACAAGCCGCTATCCGGCGCGTCCGCAACGAATTTCTTTAGTGGATGATCATGAATCAACCGAACGACCAAACTACATTCAGGTTTCCGATCGTCGATTTCTTCAAAAGGGCTGGACCTTGAGTGCCCGATTATCAGAGGAAGGGTTCGTTAGCACGGAAGCGTTTAAGCACCACTTAAAAGGAGCGAGTGTGCATTTGACGAATATTGAAATGGTTACCTCTAGAGAAAATCCCTCTGAAGCACCAGACTACTTTGATGCAATCGAGCTGGGACCGCAGAACCAAGTGATTGCACGTGCCAATGAAAAGCAAGGGGCGGGAACTTGGATTCAACGCTATGGAAACGAGGATACCATGCAAAAAAGTGTCGAGCTGGAAATCCCTATTGGCGCGAGGCCGCAAGCAACAAGTTATCAAGGAACCATCCATTGGGAGCTGAGTTTCGTACCTGGTGCTGACGAATAACCCCTTGGAAAACAAGTAAGTATGTTCTGCAATCGTGAATATGATCGAACACTGTAAAAGTTGATCAGACAAAAAGAAGTCCATTTGCCATTGGACTTCTTTTTTGTCTGAAACAGACGAGCGGTGGTTTAAACTGCTTTTTCCACTTTGGTGGATATGCTTTTCGATCAATAGAAGAGAGTGAAACCACAGGCAATGGATCAATGAGTAAAATCATGACATGGTAGTGATCAATGAAATCACTTAAGCACTATATCTTCCCCAGTATAAATTTTATTTAGCTATTTTAGTAATTAAATCCTGCTCAAATATTTTAATTTTCTCTTGCCTTTTGATATGCTAAGAACAAGGGGGAATCAAAGATGGAAGTTGATCTACAAATGCTGGCGATGATTTTCTTTATCAATCTCGCCTATGTTACATTGAACACACTGCGATTTTTATTGACAATGAAAGGGTATCGCGTGATTGCCCCATTAGTGAGTATGATCGAAATCACGATCTATATTTTAGGCTTATCTATGGTATTGGATCGTTTGGATAACCCGCTGAATCTCTTATTCTATGCATTAGGTTATGCTGCAGGAGTCAGTATTGGTATCAAAATCGAAGATAAGCTGGCTCTGGGCTATACAATGGTCACAGTGATCCTACCTAGTAATACGGATGAGGAAAAAAGTTTGCCTAAGATCTTACGACAAGAAGGCTACGGAGTTACACAAAGTTATGGAGAAGGCTTAGAAGGGCCACGACTGATTTTAGAGATTCTTTCCCAAAGAAAAAGTGAGAAAAAGCTCTATCAAACCATCAAAGCGGTGGAAGAACGAGCGTTTATCATCAGCTATGAACCCAAGTATATCTCAGGTGGATTTTGGACCAAAAAAATCAGTCGCCGAGAAGCAAAGTTGAAAAAACAAGCACCTGTTGATTGAAGAAACTCAGTCAGCCGTGATTCATTTGAGAAGAATAGCAGAGTAAAAGACAGGGAATTTATTGATGAGAGGAAGCGTAAGGTGTGGAAAAGAAAGCAAATGGTATGATGGCGGTCATCGCTGCCCTGATCTCAAATATTTTGGTGGCTATTAGTAAGTTTGTCGGTTATGCACTAAGTGGCAGTGCAGCCATGTTGAATGAAAGCATTCATAGTGTCGTGGATTGTAGCAATCAAATCTTTTTATTGATCGGGGATAAACGGGCAACAAAGGGCCAAAGTGAACTGCATCAGTTTGGAGAAGGTCGGGCGAAATATTTTTTTAGCACGATCGTTGCGATGATGCTCTTCTTTGGTGGGGGCGCACTCGGTGTGATGGAAGCGGTAGAAAAGCTGCTGCATCCTGCCCATGAAGTTGGTAACGCTTGGTTGGTGATCGCTATTTTGATTTTCGGGATGATCGTTGAAGGAAGTTCGTTGTGGATCGCGATCAAGGAGATCCGCGAACTGAATGTGGAACGTCAACCAATCTATCGTTTTTTGAAAGAAAGTCGGCATAGTGAGATTCTGATCATTTTCACAGAAGACTTTTGTGCAATGATCGGCCTAATGATCGCACTATTTGGTACGATTTTAACCATGATTACGGGTAACGCATTTTTTGATGCCTTCAGTGGTTTATTGATTGGTCTTTTATTGATGGTAGCAGCCATTTTCTTAGCCCGCGAATTTTACAGTCTACTGATTGGCGAAAGTGTCACAAAACGGGATCTAGCAGTGATCAAAAGAGCATTTGAACGGCCAGATGTTGATCGCTTGATTGATGTTAAAACGGTGCATTTAGGACCATCAGAAATTTTGATTGCGGCAAAAGTTGATATTGCCTCGAAACAAGAAGAGGTCGGCTATGAGATCATTAATGAGATTGAAGCCGAGATTCGACACCAGATGGCAGATAAAAAAGTCTATATTTATATTGAGACAGATGAGTATGACCCTCACTATATGGAGAAACGGCGCAAACTTGTGCGACCTTCCCACTGATTTAGCTAGAATAAAGCAGCTTTTTTTGATACAATAGACAAGGATTATCACATAGTGAAGGAGATTTCAAAATTATGATCAATGCAAGTGACTTAAGAGCTGGAATGACATTCGTTCAAGACGGCAAACTTATCAAAGTATTAGATGCTAGCCATCACAAACCAGGTAAGGGAAATACGGTTATGCGTATGAAATTACGGGACGTTCGGACTGGTTCGACTTATGATACAACCTTCCGTCCAGAAGAAAAATTTGAAAAAGCGCATATTGATACGAAAGCTGTACAATATCTATACACAATGGATGATACAGCATTCTTCATGGATCTGGAAACCTATGAACAATATGAAATTCCAGTTGAAGTGGTAGAAGAAGAAATGAAATTTATTCTTGAAAACATGGAAGTAAAAATCCAATTCTTCGGCAGCGAAGTAATCGGCGTTCAACTACCATCAAGCGTAATCTTAAAGGTTGTTGAAACACAGCCGTCGATCAAAGGGGCGACTGTGACTGGTTCAGGCAAGCCAGCAACGATGGAAACGGGCTTAGTTGTCAATGTTCCTGACTTTGTTGAAGAAGGCGAAATGCTAGAAATCAATACAGCTGAAGGTACCTACTTAAAACGTGCGAAATAAGAAAAAAACCGCGACTTGTTCGCGGTTTTTTCTTTTGCTCTGGAGGAGGGATCAAAAGTGAATCATTTCCCGTCTGCCAATGATTTTTGTAAGGGATAAATACTATAGGGTTTACTGATAAAGTAGGCGACGGAGCAGACGATCACAAACAAGGGCAGATTTTCAAAGCCAAAGACTTCCCCACCGATAAAGATCGGTGCAAATAAAGTGCTAGTAGCACTGCCAAAGACACTGGCATAGCCTAGGGCTGCCACCAGTTCGATAGGCAGTCCGAAGAGCGGTGCCAGCACGACGCCCAAAGAGGCGCCGATCGCAAACAAAGGGGTGACTTCTCCGCCCAAAAAACCAATACTGATAGTCAGTACAGTTAACACCATCTTAAGCAGCCAGTCATAAGAATAGATTGGTTGATTCGTGAAACTAGCGCTGATCAAATTCGTTCCTAAACCTGAATAACGACCATGATACAAAAGGACAAAAAGTAAGACTAGCACGAGTGAACCGATGCCGATGCGCCAGAGAGGATGAGGAAAGCGTCGTTTCATGATCCGTTTCATCGTTTCTAATAATCCCGCAAAGCTGCCACCAACAATACCAAATAGTAAGCCAATCAAAAGTAATTTCAGAAAAACAGCCAAAGTCAAATCGGGGGACGGTGACAAAGCAAAACTAAATTTTTCTAATCCTAACAATTGAGAAGTCGTACTAGCAGTGAAAGCAGCCAGCAAAGTTGGTAAGAGTGCATGATGACTGAATTTACCGATGACAAGTACCTCCAGTGCGAAGAACGTCGCAGCGATCGGGGTTTCAAATAAACCAGCAAATCCCGCAGCCATCCCAATCATGATCAGGGTGCTGGCGTACTTTTCTAGTCGCAGCCATTTTCCTAAGCGATTGGCGATGGTGGCACCTAACTGAACCGCAACCCCTTCTCTGCCAGCGCTTCCTCCAAATAAATGCGTCAGCCAGGTTCCCACCATTACAAAAGGAATCAAGCGCAACGGAATGTCTTTTTCTTCTTCATGTCCGACTAAAAACACTAAATTCATTCCCTGAGGACTTCGGTCACCGTACTTTTGGAACAGGTAAGTAAAACAAATGCCGATAATGGGTAAAAAGAGAATCAAGGGCAAAAAATGACTATCACGAAAGGCGCTTAAGGAAAGTAGGATCTTCCCAAAGAAGGTGTCGACGGCTCCAGCGAATACGCCAATAACCAGACTGACCACACCTAAAGCAGTCAGTTCCCAATTAGTTGTTTTTTGTTTCATCATTTCTATCACGATCCTTTAAAAAGAATATAGGAACAATGCTCCTGCAAATACGACGACCTAGTGAAAATAAAAAAATGACTGCTACACACTAAAAAAAGTGGTAGAAGTCATTAGCAAAATTGCGGTTTCAGTAAGAACTGAGGGAGACATTCATTCCCGATTAGCATCAATATTATCTGATAAAACCCTCCTTTTGTCAATGGATGTTTGTTGTGAAAAGCAATTCATCTAACACTTATCTTTTCTACATAGTTATGGTAAAATTAATCTCATAAGAACTTATATGGGAATTGAGCGCCTTGAGGATAATTGGCATGAAAAGGGATGAAAGGACGATCCTTCTACTGTTTTACCAAGGGTAAGACAGTGAGTAGTGAGGAATCGAAGAGGAATAAAAAATGGTTGCATTTATGACGAGCGAAAAATGGCTGCAAAGTGAGCGTTTTTATTATGTGATCCTACCAATTCTCATGGTAGTTGGTCTGATTGCGTTATTAGGGTTCCTGATGGTTCTGCTTTATCGAGAAAACCGCAACCCAAAAGTGACGCTATTGCTTGGCGGCATAGTCGTTACGTGTCTATTAGGTTTTTTTATTGGGGATCAAGTGTATGGTGAATTCAAAACGTATAATGCGCTGATCACACCGAATATCCGAGATCGCGAAAAGATGTTTCTAGGCTATAAATATTACGAATCTGATACTACAGCAATTTATCAGCGCATCCAAAGCAATGAAGCGATTGAAACTTTAGGAATCTATCAAGCAATACCGGTGGAACGGGCGATTGAATTTCTTGGTTCTGCTCATAACTCCGTATATTTTAAAATGGGCGCCCAGGTTTACTATGCTCGCTATCAACCGACTTTTGTGGATGAGGAAACAACTGCTAAACTGCAGGGGGTTCAATACCATTTGACTGATCCTTCCTTTGAAACAATTGGTTTCTATTCCGAAACCAACAACTATTTAACGGCAATTACGATTCCAAAGTCCCAAGAAACCCTCGAATATCAATCCGTTGATTCTGTGATCCCGAAAGAATTTGGGAAAAGTCAAACCCAATGGGCGTTACCGAATAGGAATGAATAACGATAAAAAAACTACCTAAGTCACGAAAGAAAGCTCCCTCAAGAAGGAAACTTCCGTGCGCAGGTAGTTTTTTGCATGCTTGGTCAGAGAACATTGCTTTTCCTATGACTGATCAGGTAGTCCTCTTTCTTTTTGCGAGGCAATTTTTTGAAGGCGGCTTCTGCTTGAGTGGCTTTACTGCGAGTGGAAAAGCTTTCCGCATGGATCATTTGCAAGGGTCTGCGACTAGCGGGACGGGTATATTTTGCCCCGATCCCTTTGTTATGCTCTAATAAGCGGCGACTCAAATCGGTAGTATAGCCGCCGTAAAAGGATTGGTCGTTGCAACGTAAGACATAAAAGTAATGGTTGTCAGCAGCCATAGAGCATCGCCTTCACTTCTGGACTATAAGAGCCCGTTTCATCATAGGTAATGAGAGGAGAATCAATTTTAAACCCTTCCGCCTTACCATCCTTGATTCCTTCAATCAATAAAATATTGGCCTCTTTGCCTACTTTCGGATAGACGAAGCGGACTCGTTTTGGCGCGATTCGATGGGTGCGCATATGGTCCAAAATATCGAGAAAGCGATCCGGGCGATGAACCATCGCAAACCTTCCATTCATTTTTAACGCTTTACTGGCGGTTTGGATCACTTCATCTAAATTTGTGGTGATCTCGTGCCGGGCGATCGCTAAATAAGGATTCGGGTTTTTGATCGCCGTCGGTATATTTTTAAAGTAAGGCGGATTGCAGACCAAAAGATCGACGGAATCAGGTTTGATTTTTTGAAAGAGATTCTTCAAATCCATAGGATAGACCGTCAGCTGTTCTTGCAAGTCATTTAATTCGATACTGCGCTGCGCCATATCCGCTAAGCGTTCCTGCAATTCGACCTGATAAATATGAGCAGTCGTTTTTCTGCTGATAAATAAACCGACTGCGCCATTCCCTGCACAAAGGTCAACGATCACACCTCTTTTTGGTACTCTAGCGTAATTGGCTAATAAGACAGCATCTAATGAAAAAGAAAAAACTTCGGAACTCTGAATAATCTTGATGTCATCGGCATACAATTGGTCAATGCGTTCGTTCGGTTGCAACATGAAGCATACTCCTGTTCTAAATTCATTTCAATGTATTATACTACGATTAAGAATAATGGGAAACGCTAAAAAAGGCTTGTCATTTAAACCGTTTTTTTGCATACTTGAATAGGAGAGAAATAGAAAGGAAAATGAGTATGTTTTTTCGCTTTATGCGCGGTGTGGTTCGCGTAGTATTATTTTTGATCAACGGCAATGCTCGTTATCAAAACAAAGAGGTTTTACCTAAAAATGAAAACTATATTTTAGTGGCTCCTCACCGAACCTGGTGGGATCCATTGTACCTAGCAGTGGCTGCTCGGCCAAAGAAATTCAGTTTTATGGCGAAAGAAGAGCTGTTCAAAAACCCGATTTTACGGTTCATTTTGATTCATGCCAATGCTTTTCCAGTCAAACGGGACAAACCAGGACCGAGCGCGGTAAAGACGCCAGTCAAAATCTTGAAGGAAACCGATCTTAGCTTGATCATGTTCCCAAGTGGTACGAGACATGCAACGGCCTTAAAAGGTGGCATGGCGTTGATCGCGAAAATGGCCAAAGTCAAGATCGTTCCCTCTGTTTATCAAGGACCGCTGACATTAAAGGATTTATTTAAACGCAAGCGAGTGACTGTCCGTTTTGGGGAGCCAATCGATATCAGTGACATCAAAAAGATGGACAAAGAGGGCTTGGCGGAAGTGGAACGGCGCATACAAGGTGCATTTGACACACTGGATCAAGCGATCGATCCGTCATTTGTTTATCAAATCGATGAGTCCAAAAGAGAAGATTAATACCTAAGAAAAGCCGTTGATCCTTTTGTGATCAGCGGCTTTTTTCTAATGATTTAATCCAACAATTCGAAAGCAAATTTGGTCCATGGTTTCAAATATTCCAACAAAGGCAACTCCTCTTTTGGGATAGCACCGACTTTGTTTTTTCGGGCGTCTTGGTGAGGGGTCAAAACGATCTGCAATTCGTTTTTGTACTGACCAAAGGTATCATTGCCGATAACGATGTCCCCATAAGCAAACGGTTCTTGGTTTGTATGAGGGAGGTTTTCGATGGGACGGTATTTCACCCGTGATTGTGTGGACCGAGCGACTAACGCATTACTGTCACCGCGACGAAAATGATTGGTTTCAGCTAATATCCTCCGTTCGATTTCGCTGGCTTCTGCTTCTACGGAAACGCCAAAGGTCAGTTTGTAGCGATCGATCGTTGCCAGAGCTTTCAGTTCTGCATCCGACGCATAGGCATTGCCAACAATCACCGTATCGATCAACCCAGAAGCAAAAAGCAGCTTTCCTTGCAACGCCAAAGGTAAATCGCGACAAGATTCTAAGGTTGGCAGGCCATCATTGACTTCCCAAGGGCCAATTTTGGCTGATTGACTAGTGATGAAGGCGGCTGTTTTCAACCCATATTTTTTAAAACGTTGACTGCAGTTGCGGAAAAAAGCCTCCGTTAAGCCTGTGCCTCGTTGGGGGTAAAAATTGTGGCAGCCATATAAAAAAGGTTCATTGGCTTGATAAGAAAGGATATTTTCTAAATAGTTCACATCATTACTCATGTTTAATTCAATCGCCAAGCCGAATGGATTGAAGGTCAGTTGGGCTTCTTTGCTGCCATCAAACCCTTGATCCAAGCGGATACCGTCCGCACCTAATTCTGCAAAGAAGCTTAGATCGTCATAAGAGATCGCCAGATCACTAAAAACAGCTGGGGAAATATCTAAAATCGTTTCAAACCCAAGGTTCTTGGCAAACCCGATAATCGAAGAGAATTTTTTTCTGACGGTCTCTTTGCCTTCACTGACTTCTAGCATACTCATAAATAAGCGAGAGTAACCAAGGGCAGCAGCTTTTTTTAAATAGTCTTGATCCAGTAAAGGATCGCTATGGTCGGGGTAAATCGAAAGGCCAATTTCTCGTTTCAATGGTTTTCCCTCTTTCTAAAAAAATCGTACGAAGCACCTCTTAGTATCGAAAAATGCTGCTGTGGAGCGCTTCTTCCGATTGTCTTGATGGGTGCTTCGTCCGACCTTTATCAACAAATTATTGTGTGACTGGTTGATTTTCTTTTTCCAATTCGTTTTTGTCATAGATTTTTACGAATGGGTAATAGATCAGAATCGATAAAAGAATCAAAAGAACATTCAGCACGATCGCACGCCAATCGCCGCCAGTCGCTAAGAAAGCACCAATTGGTCCAGGCAATGTCCAAGGGGCATTGACCGTGACGGCATTGACTAAACCTGCTGAGGTGGCGACCCATGCAATGACACCATTGATTAAAGGCGCAATGATGAACGGTGGGATCAAGATTGGATTCAAGACGATCGGTGTACCGAAAATCAGTGGTTCGTTGATGTTGAAAATAGCTGGAATTAAGGCTGTTTTTCCTAGTTTTGAACCGAATTCCGATTTTGTGCGAAAAGCTAACAAAATAGCCAAACCAATCGTTGAACCAGCCCCACCAATCCAGATGAACCATTGATAAAATGGTTCGGCTGCAATATTGGGAATCATATCTCCCGATGCAAGCGCTGTTGTATTTCCTTCTAACAACTGTAACCATAATGGACGAGCCAGTGAACCAACGATAGAAGCACCATGGATCCCGAATGACCAGAAGAAGGTCGTCAAGAAGGTGATCAAAAGCACACTTGGCAAGGTATCTGCGGCACTGACTAAAGGATCGACGACTTTTGCCACGATCGTGTGCCAGTCAAAACCGATATAGTAAGTGATCGCGCCCATTCCTAAAATGATCACTAAAGTGGGAGTCAAGGCTTCAAAAGAGCGAGCAACTGCAGGTGGGACTTGTTCTGGCATCGTGATTTTGAATTTCGATTTGTCCGTTAACCGATAGATTTCAACGGCAAGAATCGAGGTGATGATCGCCACGAACATACCAGCACTCCCTAAATTGGCCATTGGCAAGACAAAACCGACCGTTCCAGCTGCATCCAACGCTTCTGCTGGGATATTGACCGGGGTGAAGGTCAGTAAGAAGGCGGTCGTTGCTAAGATCCCGCCTGAAAGACCATCAAGCTTATAAGAGCGAGAAAGACTGTATCCGATCCCGAATGCAGCATACAAGCTCATAATGTACATCGTCATTCGATAAGGCAATAAGATGGTTGTGGCATTGCTAGACAAGAATTGATAGATGCCCCAACTTTGAGGCAGCGGTGGAAAGGCTAAAATCATAAAGAACGAACTGACGATAATCAATGGCAATGTTGAAACGATCCCGTCACGAACCGCTCGCAAATGACGCTGGCTGCCAAGTTTTTCCATCGGTCCTGCCAGATGGCGTTCGATGAACTGAGTGAATTTATCTAACATGGTTTATCCTCCTAAGATGTTTTACATTTTTGTTTCCCATGGATTCGGAATGATTTTTCCTAAAATCACGCCTTGGGCTGCCCCGGTTGCTGCAGGGGCATTGTTGACACGGCTGTGAAGGGTTTCATTTCCTAAGATGGCGAAAGCCACCGCTTCTTTGGCATCGTTCGAACCGCCAATGTCATCTTGTGTTACAACGGCTACTGTTTCGGGTAAATAGCCTTTGATCATCTCAATCAGCAGATGGTTATGGGCGCCACCACCTGAAAGAATCACTTCAATATCATTTGTTCCCAACTGAGGGAAAATGAACCTTTGGTAACTGTCAGCAATGGAAAATGCGGTGAAATCGGTTAAAGTTCTCACCAAGTCTTCCGATGCTACTTGGGGATATTCGGTCATTAGCTGCTGCACAAAATGTTTGCCAAATTGTTCACGTCCAGTGCTTTTCGGCGGTTGCTGGGACAAATAAAAATGAGTTCTTAATTCCTTTTGCAAGGTGGGTATAATTGCTCCCGCTCGGGCTGTTTCACCAAACGCATCATAAGGCTGACCGAATAGCTGAACCATTAGTTCATCGATGACCATGTTTCCTGGACCTGTATCAAAAGCATATAATTCGCTTAAGCCACCATTTTTAGGCAGAACCGTAACGTTGCCGATGCCGCCAATATTTTGCAATAAGCGATTTTTATCGCCTGATTGATAAAGCAGATAGTCCGTATAAGGTACAAGGGGCGCTCCTTGCCCGCCAGCAGCCATATCCATCACTCGGAAATCGGCGACGACTTTCGTTTGTAAGCCATAAGCAATAATCGAAGGTTCGCCAATTTGCAAGGTGCTGTTATTCGCTGGATCAGCATCGGGGGAGTGCCAGATCGTTTGTCCGTGGCTGGCAACAAAATCAATGCTTTTTTCTTCAATACCGGCTTTTTGGCAGAGGATTTGACACGCTTTCAAAAATTGATACCCTAATTCAGTATTTAATTGGCAGATGAGGGGAACATTTGATTCCACCGGATCACAAGCAGTTTTTATTCGTTCCTTCAATTCTTCACCAATGGGCAGTGTGAGCATTTCCATCAGCTGGACGTCAGTTTCGGTACCGCAGCCGTTGATGTTTACTAAAGCAGCGTCGATTCCATCCAAACTGGTTCCTGACATGAGTCCTATTGCAAGCATATCTTTTCTCCTTTCTTTTAGAATAGTGATGAAAGCGATTGTTGAATTCGATTTCACACTCATTGTAAATGAAGTGTAATTATATTTCAAGATATAAATTTATAATTGAAAAAACATTTCAACATAATGATGTTAGGTGTTCGCTATTTTTATCAAAAATGGGTGGTAAATGAAATTTCGCTGGAAGAGAGATGTCTAACGATCAGGGAAAGTGGTATAATGATTGGAAGGATATTTTTTAAGAAGGTGAAGAAATGCGCTTTATACATACAGCTGATTGGCACATCGGAAAAAAACTACATGGCTATGATCTGCTGGAAGACCAACGAGCAATCATTGATCAAATCATAGCGCTAGCAAGAGCAGAAAAGGTCGATGCCATCGTCATTGCGGGGGACCTTTATGATCGTTCGGTTCCTGCTGTTGATGCAGTCAAATTACTAAATGAAAAAATCGCTGAAATCAATTTAACGAATGAACTGCCATTATTGGCTATCTCAGGAAATCATGATAGTCCAACTCGTTTAGAAACCGGCAGTCAGTGGTTTCAACAAACACGCTTTTACCTGTCCACCAGCATCGAACAAAGTTTGCACCCGGTTGAGTTTGACGATACACAATTCTTTTTACTACCGTATTTCGAACCCATCGAGGCCCGCTTGTTTTTTGATGAACCATTAATGAAGATTTCTGATAGTGTCCAAAGAGTCATTGAGGAGATGACCAAGAACTTTGACTCGTCCAAAAAGCAAGTGCTAGTGACCCATTTCTTTGTGGCGGGTTCTAGCCAAACAGATTCAGAAACAAAAATTCAAGTTGGCGGATTGGACAGCGTACCGACCACCGCTTTTGCGCCTTTTGATCGGGTTGTTTTAGGCCATTTACATGCCAATACGGCTCTCAAACACCCAAAGATCGGGTACAGCGGCTCACCACTGAAATTTTCCCTTTCTGAACGGACGAACCAAAAAGGGATCTATCTTATTGATACCGTAAAAGATACCAATGAATTTATTCCATTGACACCAAAAAGGGATATCCAGCAGCTGACGGCGTCCTTTGAGGAGTTGATCGATCCGGTTTTTTACCGTGATCTGGATCGTGAGGCGTTTTGGCATTTTCTGCTGACGGATCGTGCTGTGATTCCAAATATGATGAATCAGTTGCGAAAAATCTATCCATTTATTTTGTCTGTCGAACGGTTGAATGGACGAGAACAGACGAAAAAAAGACAGCTAACGACACGAGAAACCGACCCGCAGACCTTGATCAGTCATTTTTTTCAAGAAATGACGGGAGATTCATTGCTCGATTCACAAACCAAATGGATCGAACAAGGATTAAATGAAGCATTTGTCGTGGAAAAGAGGGAATAGTCATGCAACCGAAGTCTTTACAAATGAAAAATTTTGGTCCATTCATTGATGAAAAATTGGATTTTAGTCAGCTGCAAGCTGGCGGGTTGTTTTTGATCAGCGGTAAAACTGGTGCAGGAAAAACGACGATTTTCGATGGAATGACGTTTGCCTTGTTCGGTGAAACATCGGGGAATCTGCGCTCAGGCAAAGAAATGCGATCGATGTTTGCTTCACCAACCGAAGAGACCAGCGTCACCTTTACTTTTGAACATCAGCGTTTTACTTACCAGATCCAACGGAAACCGGAACAGACCTTAGCAAAAAAACGTGGTGACGGGGTCACCAACCAAACGGCAAAAGTCCAGCTGACAATTTTTGACGCCGAGGGCAAAGAGAAAAAGCAGATCAGTAAACGGACAGAGGTTGATGCATTTATCAAGGATCTGCTGCAGCTGGATGCCAAACAGTTTTTTCAAATCATGATGTTGCCGCAAGGAGAATTTCGTAATTTTTTGATTGCCAGCAGCAATGAGAAAGAACGCGTTTTACGGAATTTATTTGGCACGGAAATGTATCAACAATTTAATGAATGGTTGAAAGAGCAAGTCAAAGCACAAAGTAAAAAGCTTGAGCATCAGCAGCTGCTCGCCTCGCAAATCATGGAGCGCTTTGAATGGGAAGAAGCGCAGGAGGTTTTAACGGTTGCGGAAGGTCTTACTTTGTGGGCGCAGGATTTAGAAAAACAACAGGCGCAGCTTCAGCAGTTATTGCACAAAAAAGACCAAGCGATCCAAGAAATGAAAGCTGCGCAAGACGCTTTTTACCGTGCAAAAGAAATTGAAAATGCACGGATCGAATGGCAAGGTCTACAAGAAAAAGCCCGAGAGCTGCATGCTAAAAAAACCGAGATCGCTCAGAAAAAAGCCCAGTTGAACCAGTTGGTGTGGGCGCTTGAACATCAAGAAATCATGCAGCAAAAAGAAGAACGAGTGAAAGAAGCACAGCAAGCTACTCAGCAAATCAACGAAACAAAGCAGCAGCTGCAAGAAATTCAGCAGCAACAAGTAAGCTGGCAAGACCAACGAGCGTTGATTGACGGCATCAAGAAAAAACAGGAAGCTGCTAGTCAAAAAGTTCAACGAATCCAGCAGCAGATCCCGCTAGCACAGCGCACACAAGCGCAGCAAGAAGAAGTGGTGCAACTTGAAAAAGCCGCACAAAAACAGACCACCGAATTAACGAAGATAAACCAAGCGCAAGCAAGTGCCAAAGCGCAAGCGCAGCATCTGGCAGAAGAAATCGAAGCATTGCGAGGGTTTCAAGCAGAAGCGGTGAAATTAGTAGAAACGCAGGCTCTGGTAGAAAAATGGCAGCAAGCAAAAGCGCAGTTTCGTGAAGCCGAGCAAAAAGCAGGGGAACAGCAACAAATTCATTCGGAGTTGGTTCTTGAAAAACAGCAATTAGCAGCATCCTTGCTGGAGCTGCAAAAAACGTTAAAACAAGAAACCAGTCAAAATGCTCGAATGCAAATTGCTCGGCTTCGTCTTTTGCTGGAAGAAAATGAACCCTGTCCGGTTTGCGGATCATTGGATCATCCGAATACACAGGAGCACACGACCTATCGCATCGAAGACATCATTGCCAGTGAACAAAGACTTGAGCAAACACAAGAAAAATTGACGAAGATCCAGCAGCAAGTATCGGCAAATCAAACGCTGCAGGAGCAAGCCACATTGCGAATCAGCGAATGGCAAGCCACCAGTGTTGCTGCGCAGAAGCAAGTGGCATTCGCTTGGACTGCAGTTCAACAGGCATTTGCTGCCTTGCAGCCGATAGAAAACCAAGAGACGATTACCGAGGAAACGGCGGTAGCGGAACTAAAGAAACGGCAATCTTTCAATCAACAAAAAGCCGCTTCTTATGAAGACGCGCAGAAGAAACATCAGGCAGTAAATGAGAAATTAGCAACGTTAAATGAGTCCTATCAGCAAGTCAGTGAGCAAGCGAAAAAAGCCCAAGAAGCGCGCCAGCTTGCGGAGGGGAAATTGGCTTCTTTACAGGAACAACTTGCAGGCGCAACGTATGAACAATTACAAGCCGATTTAGCAAAAACCAATGGTTTACTGAGGGAATATACGCAACAAATTGAGGCTGATGCCCGACAAGAAGCGCAGCTAAACGAACAGCAAGCGATTCTTTCAGAGAAGCTGAAAAATCTGCAGCAATTTTTTGAACAAAAGCAAGCGGCTAAGACAAAAGCAGAACAACGACTGACGCAGCGACTTCAAGAAGCTGGTATGACTGAGGAAACGATGCGGGAATTGATTGCCCAAGCCGCTCAAACAACCGTTCTCTCAGAAGAAATCAAAACCTATGAGCAAGAAACGGTGTTTGTTCAGCAACGGCTAGCATTGTTAGATGCACAGTTAAAAGAGCAAGCTGCGATTGATTTAAACCAATTGGAAGCTGACTACCTTCAGTTGCAGACCGTGATGGAGGAACTACAGCAAGAAACAGTTCGCAAACAGGAGAAAGTCAACGGCAATCAACGGTTGTTTGACGAGCTGCAGGTCATTTATCAGCAAAATGTCGAAGAACTGGCCCAATTAGGCCAACTTCAGCAGTTGGCAGAAACCATCAACGGCGAAAACGTCAAAAAAACCAGCTTGGAACGGTATGTACTGCAGCAATTTCTGACAGAGATCTTAGAAGTCGCCAATGAACGCTTGGCTCGGTTGACTCGTGGCCGCTATCAATTTGAATTAGCGGATAAAGTTGGGAGCTATCGAAGCTCAACAGGCTTAGAAATTGACATCTATGACGATAATGCTGGTCAAGTCAGAAGAGCACATACACTGTCAGGCGGTGAAAGCTTTATTGCAGCCTTAGCGTTAGCAATCTCTTTAGCAGATGTGATCCAGCAACGAGCTGGCGGGATTGAGATCGAAGCACTTTTCATCGATGAAGGGTTTGGCTCGCTTGATGAAGAATCATTAGAAATGGCGATGGAAGCATTAGAAATGATCGAAAATGAAGGGCGCATGATTGGGATCATCAGTCATGTTCGAGAACTGCGGGCAAGGATCCTGCAGCAAGTTTTCGTAGAAACCAACGGCAGCGGGCAAAGCCGGATCCGAATAAAAGAATAAGGAGAGGAGGGCTCTTATGAAGTGGAGTATTCCAGAAAAAGTAATCGAGCGGGGGAGAACGTATCTTAATGAAGGCCGTGTCCTGTCTGTCACCCCGGATAAAGAAAAAAATGTGTGGCATGCAGAAGTACTCGGAACAGAATTGTATTTAGTTACTTTGGATGCTACTGCCAAAGAAGTGGATTATTGCCAATGTCCCTATTGGGAAGAACATCATTATTGCAAACATACGGTGGCCGTCGAACTCTATTTACGCCAACAAGGAAAAACACGGAAAATCAATGAACAAACCCCCATCAAAAAAGCCTTTTCTGCTTCAGAGATGTTTTCCAATGGTTTTGCTCGCTTAGACAGCGAAAAGGAAGCGAGTAAACCATTACAGATTGAATTTCGGGTAGATACGATTGCGACAAATCCTTATCACCAAGAGATGGATATTTTAGGGGTCTCTTTGAAGGTCGGGCATCGCGGCACGGCCAGGACCTATGTCGTCAAAAACATTTATAAATTTTTACAGATGTATCAAGAGAACAAGCACTATGCGGCCAATAAGCAACAGACCTTTTTGCTTTCTGCGGATGCCTTTGATGAGAAAAATCGAGCTTTATTGAATCGATTGACAGGAATCGCGCAAACCCAACAATTAATGGGGCAAGCGGGCATTCAAATCAATGGCAAACTTGATAAAAAATACTTGCTTCTGCCCGTTGAATTCGGCAAGGAACTGCTATTGCAATTCAATGATGTCTACACGCAAATCACCATTGGTGAAACCAAGGTCAGCCAAGTAGACTTCCAATCGGGGGAACCATTGACGTTTTCAGTTACAAAAGAAGCGGATCATTTTCCGCTGCAGTTCGTAAAAGACTTCGACCACTTACTTAGTTATTATAACTGGGGGCTGTTGGACGGAACATTTTATGAATTGACTGTCGAGCAAAAGGAGATCTATGTCACGATGCAGCAGCTGTTTAAACGTTTTGAACAGCCAATCATTGATTATCCAAAAGAAGAGCTGGCGAATCTCTTTATGAAAGTTTTGCCTTATTTGCGAAAAATTGGGCGTGTCCAAGTGGCTCCTGAGGTTCAAAATGACATCGAAGAATCTGAATTGAAAGCAGTTTTCTCCTTGCGGAAAATCAAAGGTCAAGTAGATCTACAAGTTGATTTTACTTATGGAGAAGTCGTTTTTTCAAGTGATGAAAAACATCAATACATGCCAGAAAATCATCCAGAGATTTTACGTGATTTCCAACAAGAAGCACGGATCGAAGCCATTATTGAAACCTTTGGCTATCAAGCCAGCAGCAAAAATTGGCAAAAAAATCTACCGCTAGGTGAGCAACTCTATACCTTTTTTACGAGAGAGATCCCGGTCTTGAGACAATTAGGGGAAGTGCGGATCGGCAAGAAGCTGAGGGAACTCTACCTTGATGCCCAGCATCATCGACCAGAAATCGTGATTGAAGAGAATGGTTCTTGGTTGGATATCAAGTTTGATGTTAGCGGCATTCAAGAATCAGAGATCAACGATGTTTTGCGGAGTCTGTTGCAATCTGCGCAATTTTATACCACAGAAAATGGGCAAGTTCTTTCGCTGGAGTCGGAAGAGTTTCAAGAAGCAAGTGCTGCCCTCAAAAAATTACGGCTATCGTTAGATACGAAAAACGGGGCAATCCAAGTCCCATTGAATCAAGGGCTATTACTGCAAGAACAGTTTGCCGATCAAGCGAGTTTTAGTACAGGCTTTCAGCAAATGACGGAAGATTTGATCCATCCAGAAAACTTTGAGGCACAGTTGCCAGACAACTTGCATGCTGAGTTGCGGCAGTACCAAGAAGTTGGCTTTCGTTGGCTAAAAATGTTGAGCCATTATCAATTTGGCGGCATTCTTGCTGATGAAATGGGGTTAGGGAAGACCGTCCAAACCATTAGCTATTTGCTTTCTGAGAAACAAGAGCATCAAAAATTGAATGCGTTGATCGTGGCGCCAGCCAGTCTAACATTCAACTGGCAGCAAGAAATCAAACGGTTCGCACCTTCAATTTCAGCGACTGTCATCAGTGGAACGAAAGAAGAGCGAGAAGCGCAGATGGCGCAATCAGCGGACGTCCGAATTACTTCTTATGCAAGCTTGCGTCAGGACATTGATGCCTATCAAGCACTAGAGCTATCGTGTTTGATTTTAGATGAAGCACAGATGGTCAAAAACAGCGCGACCAAAACGGCACAGGCATTGCGATCCTTGGAAGTTCCGCAGCGGTTCGCCCTCAGTGGCACACCGATCGAGAACAATTTAGAAGAATTGTGGTCCTTGTTCCAAATGATTATGCCAGGCTTTTTCCCCAACAAGCAGAAATTTAAGGAACTATCTACACAGGAAATTGCAAAAATGATCAAACCCTTCATTTTGCGAAGAGATAAAAAATCTGTGTTACATGATTTGCCGCAAAAGCTGGAAACAAATTATTACAGTGTCCTAACAGAGGAACAAAAGAAAATTTATTTGGCGTATTTGCGACAAATGCGAGAAGAAATCGCGCAAATGGATTCTACGTCTTTCCGCAAAAATCGGATCAGTATTTTGGCTGGCTTGACTCGTCTACGGCAAATCTGCTGTGACCCTCGATTATTCGTGGAGGACTACGGAGGGTCTTCTGGGAAACTTGAACAGGTCAAAGATTTACTCTTAGCAGCCAAAGAAAATGGCCGTCGTGTCCTGCTATTTTCTCAGTTCACCAGTATGCTTTCGATCATTGAAGAAGAATTAGCCCAGGAAGGGTTTGAATCCTTCTATTTGCGTGGCAGCACACCGCCGCAAGATCGTTTGACGATGGTCAATGCTTTTAATAGTGGCGAAAAAGATGTCTTCTTGATCTCATTAAAAGCAGGAGGAACTGGACTAAATCTGACTGGTGCAGATACAGTGATTTTATACGATTTATGGTGGAACCCGGCAGTGGAAGAACAAGCCGCTGGACGAGCCCATCGGATCGGTCAAAAAAATGTAGTCGAAGTCTGGCGAATGATCGCCGAAGGAACCATTGAAGAACGAATGGATGCATTGCAACAAGAAAAGCGTGAGCTTTTCCAAAAAGTGATTCAAGGCAATGAAACCCAGCTTCAACAAATGACCGAAGAAGATATTCGCTTAATTTTGAGTATCGGCGAAGAAAATTAAGCATTCAAAAAAACATGGACCCGCTTGAAGCGAAGGTCCATGTTTTTTTAGTTATAGGCGTATGCAGGAAGCTGCAAGAGGGCGTCAATACTTTCTTGGAGCTGCGAGAAAGCAGTGATCGACACATCGGGTAAATCTTCCAATCCATTAGGCGCCTGACGAAGACGATGATTGAACCACAAGGCTTGCCAACCGGCTTTTTTGCAGCCCACTACATCATTATCAAAGTTGTCACCTACGTACAGTGTTGTTTCTGGATCAAGAGCAAAGGCGGTTTCTGCCAATTGGAAAATTTCTAGCTCTGGTTTCTGATAACCGGTTGCTTGTGAAATGATCATATGCTCTGGTTTGATCCATCGAGTCAGTTGCAACTGATTCAACTTCTTTTGTTGGTGGTCGGTGGGACCGTTAGTAATAATTCCTAATTTGATTGGCAATTTGGACAAATAACTCAAGGTTGACTCAACTTCCGGATGTAGCGTGATAGCATCTAGTTCTTGTTCATAGCACAGCTGAAACTGGCAGCTCTCTTCCATAGTAATAGAGAAATAACCTAAGTCCGTTAGAGAATGAGTCAGCCGGTAATAACGAAAATGCTCCAGCGTCCATTCATTCGCCAATACCCTTCCAAACTGTTCATCGCTATGTACGCGAAAACGCAAATAAAGAGCGGTTAGGTCCTTGCGGGCAATTTGTGGAAAGCATGAGGTTATGGCATTACGAAATGGTTGTTGCTGGTCATATAAGGTATCATCGACATCAAAAAGAATACTAGTGATCAAAAGAGACACGCCTTTCAAAGTTAGTGAAAATTTTCAGTTTGTTTTCGAATCAATCATAAGCCATTATGACTCTAAAAAAAAGAGGAAAAACCTTGTGAAATAAAGGTTTTATTTACTGTTTTTAGAAATCCGCGTCTTGATACGTTTTCAAAATTATAGTGAATTTTACCCATTTTCACATGTTTCTCATTTTGCATTTCTTCAAAGAGTTGCTTATAATGAAAGCTATTGAGGAGGGGGAAATGTGTTAAAAAGGTTTTTTCGTTATTATCGACCGTATCGGTCACTATTTATGCTAGATTTTACTTGTGCGGTATTTGCTGGTTTATTAGAACTGGCCTTTCCCGTTGCCGTCAACCAAGTAATCGATAAGATCATGCCCCAGAACAACTTTCGCTTGATACTATTGGCTTGCTTAGGCTTGTTCTTGTTTTATGTGATCAATACTGTGTTGCAATATATCGTGGTTTTTTATGGTCATAAACTTGGGGTCAATATTGAGACAGATATGCGTCAAGAACTGTTTCGACATCTGCAGACCCAATCTTTTGAATATTATGACAATCAAAAGACCGGCAAGCTGATCAGTCGCTTGACCACGGATCTCTTTGAAATCTCTGAAGTCGCTCACCATGGGCCAGAAGATGTTTTTATTACCATCATGACTTTGGTGGGGGCATTCCTATTGATGTTGAATATGCACGTTCAATTAGCGATAGCGACATTTGCGTTGATTCCATTGATTACGATTGCCTTGGTTTTTTTCAATAAGAAAATGACCAAAGTCAATACACAGATCTATGACAACCTCGGTGAGTTCAACGCCGGAGTGGAAGCATCTGTTAGCGGCATTCGAGTGACCCAATCGTTTGCTAATGAAACGTTCGAACATAAACGCTTTGATGGATTGAGCGAAATCTATCGGCAATCGAAGATCCTTTTTTATAAGGTAATGGCGATCAGTTCAGCGTATAATTACTTTCTGATTCGCTTGATCAACTTGTTTGCTCTGATTTTTGGTGCTTACTACGTGATTCGTGGTGAACTGACGAATGGCCAGTTTGTTGGGTTTATTTTATTATCGAATGTCTTTGTTAGACCAATTGAGAAGGTCAATACGATGATTGAAAGCTATCCGAAAGGCATCGCTGGCTTCAAACGATTGACCGAAGAATTGGATAAAGAACCGACGATCAAAGACAAACCAGGGGCACGGGCTGTTCAATCATTAAAAGGGGATATCGTCTACCAAGATGTTTCTTTTTCCTATGCGGATGCGACGAAAGTCTTGAATCACATCGATTTATCGATCAAAGCTGGCGAGACGATCGCCTTCGTCGGGCAAAGTGGCTCAGGGAAAACCACGTTATGCAACTTGTTGCCGCGTTTTTATGAAGTCACTGAAGGCGCCATTACGATTGACGGCATCAATATTCAGGAGATGACCCTGGCTTCTTTACGTCAGCAGATTGGGACTGTGCAGCAAGATGTCTTTCTTTTCCCGGGAACGATTCGAGAAAATATTGCTTATGGCAAACTTGATGCAACAGAAGAAGAGATTTTAAAGGCAGTCAAATTAGCACACTTAGAAAAGGTCATCGATCAAATGACGGATGGGTTAGATACGGTCATCGGTGAACGAGGAGTCAAATTATCCGGTGGTCAAAAGCAGCGGGTAGCGATTGCTCGGATGTTCTTAAAAAACCCGCCGATTTTGATATTAGATGAAGCAACATCAGCGTTGGATACGGAAACCGAGCAAGTGATTCAAGAGTCATTGAATTCTTTGGCAGATGGCCGTACAACCTTGATCATTGCCCATCGCCTCGCAACGATCAAACATGCGACACGCATCATTGTCGTTAGTGATAAAGGCATCTTAGAAGAGGGGACCCATGAAGATTTGATGGCGAAAAAGGGACATTATCGCGCATTGCATGATGCGCAATTCGCTCGTGATGGAGAACCTTCTCTTCCTTAGAAGAAAGAAATGAACGATCAATCCAAGAAAACACTAGTCTTTTTATACTTTGTCAGGAAAAAGCATAAAAGACGGGTTTCTTAGGTTGATCTTTTTTCACTAAATTTTTGTGAGAAACCCTTTTCATTTATAAGCAGATATTCATTTCTCCTACTGTTTTATTGTCGATTATGACAGAAATGCTTGTATGGTTTTCTGATTAAAAAGGAATGTGATACAATGGAATCAAGAATGAAGACATTGGTTGAGAATCTTCTCTGGAAAAAATAACATATATTTTTATTGTAGCCCTGTCGTTTCCAAGGCAACAAGGTATCGTGAAATTTTTCCTTTGAAAACGATTGAGCCATGGACTTGGTTTTTTTCTCCATTTTTTTGATTACACATGTAATTACAGAGGGGAAATTAAAAAACGCGGGATTCAACTAAAAGAGTATTTTAATATTCTGACATCTTTTTGATACACCTTTGACACACTGTTGTATAAAAGAAGTAATATTAAAAAAAAATTTGATTTTTCTCATTTAAAAATAAACTTTTTGAGTGAAACCTTTTGCCTAAAAGGTTTCGCTTTTAATATAACTTTCGAGTTTTATTAAAAAATATGAGATTTAGACTAGATTTTTTTTAGTTAAACCTGTATAATTGAAATCAAGCGAGGGAACAGGACTTGCTTGATTGAAAATTAAAAAGGAGAGATGCACGTTGTTGACACTATACACTTCCCCAAGTTGCACATCTTGTCGCAAAGCTCGTGCGTGGTTACAAGAGCACGAAATCCCTTTTGTTGAAAGAAATATTTTTTCAGAACCGTTAAATATTTCTGAGCTTAAGGCAATTCTACAAATGACAGAAGATGGCACAGAAGAAATTATTTCCACCAGATCCAAAGTATTCCAAAAGTTGAATATGGATCTAGATGACCTGCCCCTAAAAGATTTATTGACACTTGTTCAAGAAAATCCAGGATTATTGCGTCGGCCAATTATGATCGATGAAAAACGATTGCAAGTTGGGTTTAATGAAGATGAAATTCGTCGGTTCTTACCTAGGGATGTTCGCCAACTGGAACTAAGACAAGCGCAATTAATGGCAGGCTTATAAATTTGACTTCATCGACTCGCTTTCTCGTAGAAAGTGAGTCTTTTTTTGAGTTTTTACGTTTTTCTTAAGAGGATATTCGTTTTCTCTTTACTTTTTATCAGGTTTCGATACAATGAACCTATAGTGAGTAGCAAAAGTGAGGTGTAGCTAATATGGAAATGGAACATATCAATGAGAACACCATTCGTGTATTGATCAAAAGTGAAGACTTAGCTGCGAGAGGCATCACTTTTCTTGACCTTCTAGGAAATCACAATGAAATTGAAAACTTCTTTTACAGTATTCTTGAAGAAGTTGATATTGACGAAGAATTTAAAGGCAGTGAAGCTGTAACTTTCCAAGTCTTGCCTAAAGGCGATGGGTTAGAATTGTTTATTAGCAAAAATCTTCCACCAGAAGGAATGGAAAATTTTGATGAGATGAACGATGAAGCGAATGAAGACATTACCGATATGTTGAAAAAACATGTGGCGGCTCAATTACAAGAGTCAGAGCAAGCAGAAGAAATCGGCAATCGTTTTGTATTCGAGTTGTTGCGATTCGAAGATATGATTCAATTGGCATCCGAAGTATATTTGGATTCCGTTGCAACCAATCTTTACCAAATGGGCAATCATTATTATATTGAAATTCGATTTATGGATGCAGATATTACTGATATTGAAGTGGAAAATGCACTTTCTTATTTGATGGAATTTGCCCAAAGGACTTCAGTGACGCCCGAAGTTTTATCAGAATACGGTGAGTTGATCATGGAAAACGATGCACTTGAATTGACTCGTTTCTATTTCAAGAATGATTAATGAATGAAAATCATTTCCAGCCAAGGACATTTTGACAATGTTTTTGGCTTTTTTAATTGTGTTTGACGAATCTGGCGTACCTCTTATTGAGGTGAGCCAGATGTTGAAAGCGTTGAACCAAAGAAAAGAAGTCATCCTAGCGAAAGGGGCAAAGAAATCCTCGGGCCCTTTTTATTGCCCAGGCTGTCAGAAAGAAGTGATTTTGAGGCAAGGACTTAAGCGACAATCCCACTTTGCCCATCAAGCCACCACTGATTGTCAGACATACAGTGAAGGGGAGACGAAGGAGCACTTGGAAGCAAAACAACTTTTGTTTGAATGGTATCAAGAGATGGATATTGAACTTGAAGCCTACTTGCCGCAACTTAAGCAGCGACCTGATCTCTGTTACAAAAATATTGCCGTTGAAGTCCAGTGTTCTTCACTCAAGGTTTCACGATTTCTGGAACGAACCAGCACTTATTTAGCAAATGGTTATCAGCCTTGGTGGATCCTAGGGACCAAAATGTATCCGAAACGCCATTGGTCGCTTTTGGCAAAAGCCTGCTGTACTTATCAGTCTACTGGCTTTTGCTTGTGGCTCATTGATACGCGAAATCAGGCATTGGTGCGGCTGCACCAAATCAAATGGCACTATCAAGAAGGGGTAATCAGTCGACGAAGCGCTATACAAAAAGGGGAGCCATACAGGAAAGAGACACTTCGACCTTTGTACGAAGCAGATGAATCAGATACCCACCATTCTATTGAATGGGTAGCGGTCGATTATCGTTTGTGGGTGATTCGAAAACTGCGAAACAGACTGCCTAAAATCAGAGAGATTCAAGAAATAGTATACCCGTTGAATGGGAATGTCTCACAGTTGCCTCTTTGGTGCTATTGTGAAAGTCGGTTTGGCTTTTTATTTGAACACCACATACTGATTTTTCGCTTTCTCTATTTAAGTGAATGTCCCATTAGTTTTGAACAGTGGTTGATTCAATTGAGGAAGCTGCATTGGCAATGGTGCTTTCCTTTGCTTGATCAAAGAGAAATACTGAGAGAAATCTTTCAAGAATGCCAATATTTAGAAAATTCGGTTTCTTTTTCAAGCCAATGATTTGGTTTCGTTGAAAAGTGTGATAAGATATTTTTAACCAATGAACAAGGAGTGAAGGGAATGTCAGAAACAAAACAATTACCAGCACGTGAATCGATTCCAGTCGAAAAAACGTGGGACTTAACGAAAATCTATGCCGATGATGCGGCTTTTGACATAGAATTTCAAGAAATCCAAGCACAGCTCAAAGAAGCTAGCAGTTACCAAGGCACTTTAGCAGATGGGCCACAAGCCTTCCTATCCGCTTTAGAATTTGTCTTAGATCTTTCTCGCCGTTTAGAGAAACTGTATGTTTACAGTCATTTGAAAAATGATCAAGATACCGCTAATACGACTTATCAAGGCTTATATGCGAAAGCCAGCAGTTTAGTTGCGCAAGTAAGTGAAGCCGTTGCTTGGTTTGATCCCGAGTTATTGACGATGTCCGATGAAACCATTTGGGGCTATTTCGATCAAGAACCGAAACTAGCTGTTTATCGTCATATGATCGAAAAAACTATTAACGAGCGGCCCCATGTTTTGCCTGCCGATCAAGAAGCGCTATTGGCCGGAGCAGGCGAAATTTTTGGAGCATCCGGCAACATTTTTTCTGTTTTAAACAATGCTGATTTGGATTTTCCAGTAGTTGAAGATGAAAACGGGGAAAAAGTACAGCTATCTCATGGTGTATACGGTGAGTTGATGGAAAGCACGGATCGGTCTGTTCGGGAAGCGGCCTTTAAAGGTCTCTATGGCGTTTATGAGCAATTCCGCAATACCTTTGCCCAAACCTTAAGTACGAATATCAAAGCCCACAACTTTAAAGCCAAAGCCCGTAAATACGACTCGGCACGCCAAGCCGCTTTGAGTGCCAATCATATTCCTGAAAGTGTCTATGATACCTTAGTGGACGTCGTTAATCAGCATTTGCCATTATTACACCGATATATGGCATTAAGAAAACGCCTGTTGGCTGTCGACACGCTTCATATGTATGATGTGTACACGCCGATTTTAGGGGAAGCACCGATTCGCTATACCTATGAAGAAGCAGTCGAAAAAGCGAAAGAAGCGTTAAAACCATTAGGGGAAGAGTATCTAGCTGTAGTTGAAGAAGCCTTCAGCAATCGGTGGATCGATGTCGTTGAAAACAAAGGCAAACGCAGTGGTGCCTATTCTTCAGGTGCTTATGACACACTGCCTTATATCTTAATGAACTGGAATGATCGATTGGATCAACTCTTTACCCTCGTTCATGAAATGGGACACAGTGTGCATAGTTACTTCACACGGAGTAACCAGCCTTATGCCTATGGGGATTACTCGATCTTCTTAGCAGAAATCGCTTCAACCACGAATGAAAATATTTTAACGGAATACATGCTTCAGACTGAGACTGATCCGCGGGTCAAAGCCTATGTCTTGAATCATTTTCTTGATGGCTTCAAAGGAACGATTTTCCGTCAAACGCAATTTGCCGAGTTTGAACACTTCATGCACGTGGAAGATGCGAAAGGAACGCCGTTGACCAGTGAATTCTTAAGCGAGAACTATGCCGAGTTAAATGCAAAATACTACGGACCATCAGTTGAAAAAGATCCGGAGATTCGTCTTGAGTGGTCACGCATTCCGCATTTCTATTACAATTACTATGTTTACCAATATTCAACTGGTTTTTCGGCAGCTTCTGCTTTGGCGAAGAAAATCTTAGCTGGCGAACCTGATGCCTTAACTAACTATTTGAACTATTTGAAAGCCGGACGTAGTGATTATCCAATCGAAGTCATGAAAAAAGCAGGCGTAGATATGACGAAAGCAGATTATATTGAAGATGCAATGAAAGTATTTGAGCAACGCTTGAATGAATTGGAAGAACTCGTAAAAGAAATCGAAGCATAATTGAAAAGAGTACAAACCAGTCCGAAAAGGATTGGTTTGTTTTTTTTGTTCCTCCCGCAATGAAAAACGCTGCGCAGCGAGCCAAACACAAGATCATCGTTTGGCTCGCTGCGCAGCGTCGCTATTGAATAGGGTTTCATAAAAGAATCAACCCTCGATCAATTTCATGAATAGTGGAAAGTTTTGGTGCTTTCAAAGACTGAGCTTTTTGCATAAATGTATCGAGTTCTGTTGCTGTACCACAGACGAGAGGAAGACTTCTCAGTTCCTCTGATCCTTCTAAAAGGACCCCATATTCTTCTTCACTTGAAAAATCATACACCACAGCAGAAGGTGTGATCGTGATGCCCATGTCTTTCGCTACCCTCTGATCAGTGGCAAAGTTCTTTTTCACTAACTCAGATGTACGATCTTCTAGGAACATCTCTAAATCACCATTCGTTTCTGAAAATAGATCTTTCACTAAGGTGTCACAATATTCCTGTTTTTCGATCCCTATCCGTTGTTGCAATTTCAATAAGAAATCCCGAGCAATTTTTTTTCCTTGCAACTGGGCTGCTTTATAATCCAATGACGCAGCATAGATTTGGTTGGTCTGTTCATTTCGCAAGACCAAATCCGCCTTATTCATGGACAAATAGTCCATTGAAACACCTACGGAAAACAAGTTAACGAAAGGCAGGATCTGCAAATGGATTTTTTTGCGGCTCGTGTTTAATTTGTTGAGAATCTCTTTTTCGATATCATAACAAATAGGCCCAATCGGATTAATAAATAAAAAAAGTTCGATCATTTGAATCTCTCCCCAATTAAGATTCTTGAGTAACTTGAAAAACAAAATAAGTATGTTTTATTAAATATAGCAAAAAAACGCGAAAAAAGTAAGCAAAAGGGCATCCTACAATGATTTTTCTTCAACGGCTCGAATGATCTTGTTTTTTGCTGGTCGGTAAGGAACACCAAAAGAATGCAATAACGATTGAAAGGCAAGTTTTCCTTGAATTGGCTCACTGACTTCTAGCTCTAACTCATAATCATGCTGTTGACCATACCAGCTTTCATCCAAAGCAAGTAATCCTTCATTGATCGGAAATTCCGCCCGTTTCGTTTTTAATGCTGCGATCATGTGTAATGAATCAGGTTCGATATTCGCTGCTTTTAAGCGTTGAGCAACCACACCTGTTTTTAAAATTTTTTCTGATGCGATCAATGACGCTGCGGTTTCGATTGTCAAAGGATCAGTCGTTTCTAACAGACCGTGTTCAATGGGGGTCTTTAGCGTTAATTCTGCATTGGTAGGAGTCGTGCGAATGCGTAAGCCAAAATGCTTTTCTCGCAGTTTATAGTCTTGCGTATCAAAGTAATAATTGGTTTGCGTCTTGAAGGCTTTTTCTGACAATTTGTAATAAGCAAGCAACTGGTGGTATTCTTTTTCCGTCAACATTGTTTTATATTCAATCTCTACTTGTTCGACCATTGATTTTCACTCTCTTTCTATTGCAAACATAGTGTACGCTGTTTCAGCTATTCCGTCAAAGAAACTAAACAAAGAAAAGCGGAAACGATTGGGGCAGACAAAAAAATCTTTTGCTTCTGCACTTCTGTCCATTCAGTTTTATTCCAAGAGTATGGTAGAATAAGAGGTATGTTATGAACAGAATCGAGGGAGAAGAATGATTCGAGATTGGGAAGAATTCTTAGCGCCTTATGAACAGGCGGTTTCAGAATTAAAAGTAAAATTAAGAGGCATAAGAAAACAATATCGGGAACAAAACAAACATGTTCCCATTGAATTTGTCACGGGGCGTGTCAAGCCAGTAGATAGCATTTTAACAAAAAGCAAATTACGAGGAATCGCACTGGATCGTCTTGAAGAAGAAATGTCTGACATCGCCGGTTTGCGAATCATGTGTCAGTTTGTGGAAGACATTCACCAAGTCGTTGAACTGTTGCGGACACGTAAAGACATGAAAGTCATTATTGAACGTGACTATATTACCAATAAAAAAGTCAGTGGTTACCGCTCGTATCATCTGGTGATCGAGTATCCAGTTCAATTGATCGATGGAGAAAAAATTATCTTAGCAGAGGTACAAATTCGTACACTGGCGATGAACTTTTGGGCAACGATTGAACATTCATTGAACTACAAATACCAAGGGGAATTTCCCGATGAAATTAGCGAGCGACTACGACGTTCGGCAGAAGCAGCCTACCAGCTAGATGAAGAGATGTCTAATATTCGTGAAGAGATCCAAGAGGCACAGCGATTGTTTTCTCATGGGAAAGGCAAACGCGGCGGACATGACACGCCCAAGTTGCCGAAGGAGGAATCAGAATGAAAGGCATCCGCGTGGCAATCGTCCATAATCAAGAAAGCAAGTCAGTAGAAGTGACGAAGCGTTTAACTGTCCTCCTGGAGCAGTCTGAAAACAAGATCGATCAAGAGAACCCTGAATTAGTGATCTCTGTTGGTGGAGATGGTACGCTTCTTTCTGCTTTTCACTTGTTCAACCATAAGTTAGATCAAGTACAATTTTTAGGGGTCCATACGGGACACCTCGGCTTTTATACAGATTGGCGTGACTATGAATTGGATGAATTGGTAGAGTCTTTATGCAATGACCATCAAAAGAGTGTCAGTTATCCTTTATTGGATGTCCGAATCACTTATGCAAATGGCAAACCAGACAAGCATTTCCTGGCATTGAACGAATCAACGATCAAACGCGGCAATCGCACCATGGTTGCCGATATTTCTATTAAAGAAGACCTCTTTGAAAAGTTTCGCGGGGATGGCCTCTCGATCTCAACGCCAACCGGCTCAACTGCCTATAACAAAAGTGTTGGTGGGGCAGTATTGCACCCAAGTATCAATGCGTTTCAATTAGCAGAGATTGCTTCTTTGAACAATCGCGTCTTTCGGACACTTGGATCACCGATCGTCGTGGGTCATCACGAGTGGGTCAAAGTGCAACTGCAACAAAGTACCGACTATTTAGTGACGATTGATCAATTTACCATCGAGCAAGAAGAAATCGATGCAATCTATTACCGGATTGCCGACGAACGGATTCATTTTGCGTCTTATCGGCATATGCATTTTTGGAATCGTGTCAAAGATTCCTTTATTGGAGAAGAATAAACTCATGGAATTTACGTATCAATATACTGGACAAGGGCAGCAAGTCAAATATTTTTTGAAGGAACAAGGAGTATCCAAAGGTCTGCTAGCGAAAATAAAATTTCAAGGCGGAAAGATATTTGTGAACGACCACGAGCAAAACGTCTTGTTTTCTTTGGCGCAAAATGATAGGGTAACTATTGTAATTCCTCCTGAAGGGGAACATGAAACGATGCTGGCTGATCCGACACCTATTGAGATTGTGTATGAAGATGCCCATCTGTTAATCGTGAATAAGCCGGCTGGCATCTCATCGATTCCTGCGCAATATCATCCGACTGGCACGATGGCCAATCGAGTCAAGGCCTACTATCAAGCGCAACACTATGAAGATCAAGTGATCCATGTAGTGACTCGCTTAGACCGTGACACATCAGGATTGATGCTTTTTGCAAAACACGGCTTTGCCCATGCGAAGCTGGATAGCCAGTTACGGAAGAAGCAAGTTGTTAAAAAATATCAAGCCCTCGTTGCGGGAGATCTTTCCGCATTATCCGCCCATAGCGAGATCGATTTGCCTATCGCTAGGGACCTGACCTCGCTTTTGAAACGCAAGGTCAGTGAAGAAGGAAAAGAGGCACGTACGGAGTATTGGCTAAAACAGCGCAATTCAGATTGCGCATTAGTCGACATTCAACTACACACAGGCCGGACACATCAAATAAGGGTCCATTTTTCTGCAATCGGTTGTCCCTTACTAGGAGACGAGATGTATGGGGGACCAATGGCTTTTGGGATCAGACGACAGGCACTTCATTGCTGTCAGCTGCAATTCCAGCATCCCTTTACGAATGAACCGTTGGCTTTTGAACTGCCTTTACCTGCAGACATGGCCGCTGTTTGTTCAGCTATCGATAAGCAATAACAAATGAGGTGAAGAGATTGGATGAAAATCAAGAATTAACCAAACGATTTGATCAACTGAATCAAGCACTAAAAGACAATGATATCCAGGGATTTCGTGAGGCATTCTTGGATCTGCATATCTACGAGCAGGGTCAATTCTACCAATCTCTAGAAGCAGACGATCGACAAATCGTCTATACGTATCTATCGCCGAAAGAATTGGCAGACATGTTTGACGTCATTGAAGAAGACGATGAAAACATGGTGGACTATCTTTCAGAAATGCGGCCGGCATATGCTGCAACGATGTTAGCAGAGATGTATACCGATAATGCTGTCGATCTACTGAATACATTGGACAAGAAACAAACGGCCAAATATTTGAGTCTGATGACTGCTGAAGCCGCTAGCGAGATCAAAGAACTATTGCATTATGAAGATGAAACAGCTGGATCATTGATGACAACCGAGTTTGTTTCCATTGTTGCCAACCAAACGGTTCGTTCAGCGATGTATGTCTTAAAAAATGCCGCAGATGTTGCTGAGACGATTTATTATATTTACGTCGTGGATACCGACAACAAACTTGTGGGCGTTATTTCTTTAAGAGACTTGATCATCAATGATGAAGATACCATGATTGCTGATATTTTGAACGAGCGGGTGATGTCGGTTCATGTTGGAGATGACCAAGAGGATGTCGCTCAGACCTTCCGGGATTATGACTTTCTCGCATTGCCAGTCACCGATTATGACGATCACCTATTAGGGATCGTGACCGTCGATGATATCATCGACGTTATCGATGATGAAGCAGCCAGTGATTACTCGGGTTTAGCAGGGGTCAATGTAGAAGAAGTCAGTGAAAACCCGATCAAAGCTTCTTCGAGAAGGTTACCTTGGCTCATCACCTTACTCTTTCTCGGAATGGCAACCGCCAGTTTAATCAGCCATTATGAAGAGTTAGTTAGTGAAGCAAGTATTCTCGCCGTCTTTATCTCACTGATCACCGGAACTGCCGGCAATGCCGGTACCCAATCTTTAGCGGTAGCCGTACGCCGCTTGGCGATCAATGATGATAAAGAAAATAGCTTTATGAAAACAGTGGTCGGTGAGGTGCTTACAGGACTTTTCACAGGAGCTATTACCGGATTGACGATTTTTGCTATTGTGGCTGTCTGGAAACAAAATCCGATTCTAGGGTTTGTGATCGGGATGGCTATGATGTGTGCCATCACAGTAGCCAACTTAGCGGGAAGTTTGATTCCGATGCTAATGGATAAGCTTGGGTTTGATCCGGCAGTGGCGAGCGGTCCGTTTATTACGACCCTCAGTGATTTGACCAGTGTTTTGATCTATTTCAATATTGCCAGTCTTTTTATGAACTATTTTATTCAATGAATAAAAAATAAAAGCAAGCCGATGATTTTTCTTCGAGTGAAGAATCATTGGCTTGCTTTTTAATTTTTTGGTTTTGGCAACACCCCAGAAGGAGAGACGCCATAAAGTTTTTTAAAAGACTTGCTAAAGTGATAGGCATCTTGATAGCCAACTGCAGAGGCGACTTCCTTGATCGTGAGGTTGTCATTTTTTAGCATGTCTTTGGCACGTTTTAGGCGGATTTCTATCAAATAGTTAATGGGGCTGACCCCTGTCGCTTCTTTAAAAATCTTGGAAAGGTACGTTGGACTGAGAAATTGATCTTGTGCCAGTTTTTCCAAGGTGATTTCTTCTTTATAATGATTTTCCAAATAATAGACGGTATAGTTGACGATTTGTTGTTGTCTTCTTTGGCTTTTGGAAAGGTAAGGAACGACATTGATGTGGTCTTCATTTAGTCCGCGTAAAATATAGACGAGCATCTCCATCAAGACAGCTTTTTGCATCAACTGAAACTCATCCCGCTCTTCACTGCTTTCTCGCACCAACTGCCACGCTTTTTCCAAAACTTGATGATGGTATTTGCCTAATTCTAACAATGGGTGTTTGTTGGGGAAAAAATTTCGCTTGAATCCTTCCAAGGAAATATTCTTCAGTCCAATATGCAACTGGTGGGAGCGAGTGCCTTTAGGCTGTAATTCGCAGTGGTCGACACCAGGATTAAAAAGCATGACACTGCCAGCACGAATTTTCTTCGCTGGTTCTTTTTCAAAATAATACGTACTTTCTCCTTCTAACAAGACGCTGATTTCTAAAAAGTCATGATGATGCATTTCTCCATGACTTTCTGCTTGCGTCCATGGGTCAAAGAGATAGATGATTTCGGGATTGAAGGTCCGAGGGTTAACTAAATTCATGGCTGATTCACTCCAATTGGGTGCCCATCTCCGATAAAAAAAGGGAATGGTGCTTCTTACTAATATTTTACATCAAAATGAGTAAGAAAAACCATTCAAATCGCTTTTCAAAACGCTAAGCTTAACAACGAGAGGGGGAATTAGATGAGTAATACACAATGGATCTGGCGCTATGCCAAAAAGAACCGGGGAAAAATCATATTGGCAGTCCTGTTTTTAGTGATCAATGCAGCGCTGATCATTGTTAATCCGTACTTGGGAGGAATGGTGATCGATGATGTCATCAATCAGCAAAAAACGCACTTATTGATTCCATTATTGTTGATCATGATCGCAACGACCGTCATTCGTACCATTGTCCGCTACAGTTATCAAATTTTATTTGAACGGGTCGGGCAAAATACGCTATACGATTTACGGGAAGATTTGTATCAGAAGCTGCAAGAATTGGATTTCGACTTTTTCAATCACACTCGCGTGGGAGATATTATGGCACGGATGACTGGTGATACCGATGCCATTCGCCACTTTGTTTCTTGGGTGACTTACAATATCGCTGAATGTATCTTATGGTTCTTTTCAGCGGTGGTGGTCATGAGCTTTATTGATTGGAAATTGATGTTGGCGCTGGTGGCTGTCACACCGATCATATTTCTGTTGACCAATCGCATGTCTAAGAAAGCACACCCGTTGTTTTTTGACATTCGTGAGAGCTTTTCGCGCTTGAATTCAATGGTGGAAGAAAATATCGGCGGCAATCGAGTAGTGAAAGCTTTTGCTCGTGAAAATTTTGAGATTGAAAAATTTCGCTCCTACAACGAAGATTTTAAGACCCGCAATATGGCATCTGCCAAAGTATCCCGTACCTATCTGCCATGGCTTGATGGCTTAGCAGGAAGTTTGTCAGTCATTGCCTTAGTCTTAGGCGGAATTTTCGTAATCAATGGGGAGATGACATTAGGTGATCTCGTTGCATTTAATGGCTATCTATGGATGTTGAATAACCCTATGCGTATGAGCGGTTGGTTGATCAACGATGTTCAGCGATTTTCTGCAGCTTGTATCAAAATTCGACAAATGCTAGCACAAGAATCGAAAATACCGGTTCACCAACAAGAAAAATTAGAACCGATCAAAGGGTTTGTGGAATTCAAAGATGTCTCGTTCCACTTTTCAGATGACCCGGATCAAAATGTGTTGGAAAACATCAACTTCACCATCGGGCCAGGACAAACGTTAGGGATTTTAGGCGAAACTGGGTCTGGGAAAACGACCTTAGTGAATTTAGTCGGTCGTTTTTATGACCCGACTGAAGGGGAAGTATTCATTGATGGGAAAAATGCCAAAGAGTATCCTGTGCGACAAATGCGGGAAAACATTTCAATGGTGATGCAAGATGTCTTCTTGTTTTCTAATACCATCTCTGACAATATTGCTTTTGGAAATCCTTTAGCAGATGAAGGCTTTATTCGGCAAATGGCGGTAGTCGCCGATGCAGATACCTTTATTTCTCGAATGCCTCAAGGCTATGAGACGATTGTCGGTGAAAGAGGCGTCGGACTTTCTGGTGGTCAAAAACAACGGATCTCCCTCGCACGGGCTCTAGCGAAAGATCCATCGATCTTGATTTTGGATGATACGACATCTGCCGTCGATATGGAAACAGAATCGAAGATCCAACAAGAACTAACGAAATTAACTGGAGAGAAGACAACGTTTATCATTGCGCATCGCATCTCCTCCGTTCGAGAAGCCGATCAGATCTTGATGATGGAAAAAGGGCGGGTCGTTGAACAAGGCACCCACGAAGAACTTGTCAAACTGCGAGGTAAATACTATGAAGTGTATCAAAAACAATTAGGTTTGTCAGGAGGTGAAGACGATGGCGAGAAATAAATTTGATGTGGATGAGGAATTAGACCAGGAATTTAGCTGGAAGGATTTCAAGCGTTTGTCCCAATACGTCGTACCGTATAAAAAAAGCATTGGGAAAGTACTATTTACGATCATCCTGGCAAACTTAGCAGGAATGCTGGCGCCCGTTTTCACGAAGATCGCCATCGACTCATCGATTCCTGAGAAAAATGTCAATCAATTGCTGCTTTTAGGAGCTGCCTTTCTAGTGACCTTGATCGTTATTGGCGTCTGCATGCGTTATCGTATTTACCATATCACGAATATTGGGCAAGATGTTTTGAAGGATATGCGCTTTGATATTTTTGAACATCTGCAGCGGCTGCCGTTTTCTTATTTTGATACAAGGCCCCATGGCAAGATCTTGATCCGCATCGTAAACTATATCAATACACTGAGTGACCTGTTGAGTAATGGCCTGATCAATTTGATTTCCGATGTTTTCAACGTCATCATCACCTTGATCTTTATGTTTGCAATCGACTTCAAATTGACCCTATATTCCCTTGCGTTGCTGCCAATTTTGTTCATCATGGTGATGGTAATCAAAAATAACCAGCGCAAAGCCTATCAGGAGTTGAGCAATAAACAGTCCAATTTAAATGCTTACATTCATGAAAGTATTGCCGGCATCAAGATTACCCAATCCTTCGCACGGGAAGAAGAAAATGCAGAGATTTTCCAAGAAGTCAGCAATGATTATCGGACTTCCTGGATGAAAGCTGTCAAAATTCAGTTTCTCATGTGGCCTGGGGTGCAAAACATTTCAGTCATTACGACTTGTTTGATTTATTTTGTCGGCATTCGCCAAATCGGTGTCGCTGTCAGCACAGGTACTCTGATCGCTTTTATCAGTTATATCAATAATTTCTGGAATCCAGTCATCAACATCGGGAATTTTTATAATTCTTTGATTACAGCAACAGCCTATCTTGAACGGATTTTTGAAACGATGGATGAAGTCCCAGATATCGAAGACAAACCAGATGCAAAAGTATTGCCGACGATGAAAGGGACCGTTGATTTTGAACACGTGACCTTCCGATACGAAGAAGGCAAAAACATTCTTTCTGATGTCAATTTTCACATCGAACCCGGGGAAAGCATTGCCTTGGTTGGCCCTACTGGTGCAGGAAAGACCACGATCATCAATTTGCTGAGCCGCTTTTATGATGTCAATGAAGGCAGTGTTAAAGTAGATGGGATGGATGTTCGTGACGTGACGCTGGAATCGCTGCGTTCACAAATGGGGGTCATGCTGCAAGATACTTTTATTTTCTCAGGAACGATCATAGAGAATATTCGCTATGGAAAATTAGATGCGACAGAAGAAGAGATCATTGAAGCAGCGAAAATCGTCCGTGCTCACGACTTTATCACGGAGTTGAAAGACGGCTATCAAACCGTCGTCGAAGAACGAGGAAGCACTTTATCTGCGGGGCAAAGGCAACTGATTTCCTTTGCCCGAGCGTTGTTGGCTGATCCAAAAATCTTGATCTTAGATGAGGCTACTTCTAGTATCGATACGAAGACAGAAGAATTGCTGCAAGAAGGACTGTTGAAGCTGTTAGAAGGCAGAACTTCATTCATCATCGCTCACCGGCTGTCCACAATCAAAAATTCTGACCGAATCTTTTACGTGGCAGGGGGCACGATTGCTGAATCTGGTAACCATGATCAGCTAATGGCACAAAAAGGCTTGTACCATCATTTGTATCAATCACAATACGACTTATTGCAAGCCATATAAAAAGAATCCCCACAAACGATGCGTTCTCATCGTTTGTGGGGATTTCTTTGCGTGATTCTTTTGTGTCACGCAAGCTCAATCATTAAAGTCGACGATTCTGGTTCCATGAACTTCTTTTACACCTAATGTATCAGCAACTTGTTGGGCATTTTCAAAGGAAATGCCACCGCCAGGTAAAATCGTTAAACGCTCACCAGCATAGGCGATCAATTCTTTCAGATGATCGAAGTTGTCTTCAATCGGAGTCCCTGCAGCACCACCATGGGTCAAAATCCGCTGTACGCCATGCTCAGCTAACCAATCGATCGCTTTAAATTGGCGCGCTGCAGGAATCGCGTCGAAGGCCATGTGAAAAGTAACCTGCAAGCCTTCTGCGGTTTCTAACAATAGCTCCAATGCTTCTTCGTCTAACCAGCCGCTAGGAGTTAAGCAACCTAGAACAACGCCGTCTGTTCCTAATTTTTTTGCTTCGATCAAGTCGGTATGCATGATTTTCAACTCAGTGTCATTGTAAACAAAATCACCGCCTCGAGGTCGGATGATCGTCATAACGGGTATTCCTTTTTCGCCAGCATACTGCAGGACTTCTTCTTGCACGCCGGTACTTGGTGTTGTTCCGCCGACCGCTAAATTATCACAGAGTTCAATCCGCTGTGCGCCTCGTGCGATTGCTAAGGGAATATTGGTATAATTTTCTGCACAAAATTCTTTTAACATGATTTACCTCCAATAGATGGGTGTTCAATTGATTTGTTATTCTATCCACTAGCATTCTACCACAAGAATATGCTAAAGTAGAGCAGAGATGAGGGAAGTTGAATGTTAAAAAAAATCGATCGGGGGCGCCTTTTTTTAAACGCCCATTATCACTTATTTGAATGTCCATTGTGCCGCCAAGCATTTTTCCCAACCGAAAATGGCTTGGTTTGTCCAAATCGTCATCGATTTGACTTATCAAAGAAAGGCACACTTTTCTTTTTGGATCATCAAGTTAAAGCAGATTATGATCAAGCACTGTTTTTGCCGCGTCAACGTATGATCGCTAGCGGCATGTATGCACCAGTCCTTGAGACCATCAAAGCAGCTTTGGGGGCTGCTGAGTATCTTTTAGATGTCGGCTGCGGTGAAGGCAGTTTCCTTGCGCAGATGGTCAATGAAAAGACTCAGGCGGCTGTCGGCTTTGATATCGCCAAAGACGGGGTCTATCTAGCAACCAATCAAAACGTACCGGCTTTTTGGTGTGTGGCGGATCTGACCAACCTGCCGTTTGCTGAAGCGAGCTTTGATACGATTTTCAATCTGTTTTCACCGTCAAATTACGGGGAGTTCAACCGCATTCTAAAAAAGGGTGGCCAGTTGATCAAAGTCGTCCCAGCAGCGGATTATTTAAAAGAACTACGAGCCGCTTTTTATCCTGATGACGAAACAAAACAGCAGTATTCGAATGAACGGGTCGTTAGCAAATTTTTTGAACACTATCCCACCGCATCCCGTCAAAGAGTAACGCATGTTTTTGCGATTCCTGAAGAAAATCGGCAAGATTTACTTGCCATGTCGCCGTTAGAGTGGGGGGCTTCGGAGGAAAGGAAAGAAAAGCTGCGTCAAACCCCTTTGGCACAGATAACTGTTGATGTTGAGGTGTTGATTGCGAAAATTTCCTGAAAATATTTTGAACTTTTTTGTTATTTACTCTTGCAATCATGCCATGGGAGTGATATATTGTTCTCAAGTCATTTTTCATTGGTTTTTATCAGGTTCCTGTTCTGATAAAAGTTAGTGAAAAGAGCTTCACTAACGTAACGACTCGCAGTGATCGACACCGAGTTGGTACGTTTTTTTTTATGCCCAAAATTCAACTTAAAAAATGTCTTTTTCAAAAAACAAGCGTGCCAAAATATGGTACTATAGAAGTTATTGAAGAAGCTATTGAGAATCAATTGTAAAACGCAAGATACAGAGACACAAATCAATGCGAGAACCGATCGGCAATATCCGATCGAAAGGAGTTTTTATCTATGAATCACATCGTTCTTTTTGAACCTCAGATCCCGGCCAATACGGGGAACATTGCACGTACTTGTGCAGCAACAAATACTCATTTACACTTAATAGAGCCACTAGGCTTTTCAACGGATGACAAGCAATTGAAGCGGGCAGGACTTGATTATTGGCATGATGTCAATATCACCTATCACAAAGATTTGGCTACTTTTATGGACTTTTTAGGAGAGCGTCCGTTGTACCTGATCTCGAAATTTGCCAATCGCGTGTATTCTGACGTCGATTATACCGCAGATGATGATCAGTTCTTTATTTTTGGGAAAGAAACGACGGGGCTTCCGGAAAGCTTTATGCGTGAGCATGCCGAAAAATGCCTACGCATTCCGATGAATGATGAGCATGTTCGTTCCCTAAATCTATCAAATACGGCTGCTTTGATCATTTATGAAGTTTTGCGGCAGCAAGGCTTCCCACAGCTGGAATTGACACACCATTATGAGAACGACAAACTAGATTAAGAAACGAGGCTTGTTCGATGCAATTATACTTTACCCGTCACGGAAAAACAGAGTGGAACCAAGCGCGCCGCTTTCAAGGGATGCTAGGGGATTCACCGTTATTGCCGGAAAGTCATGAAGAGATCAAACTGCTCGGTGATCATCTGGCTGCTATTCCTTTTGAGAAGATTTATTCAAGCACGTCTTTACGAGCAAAAGTAACTGCCCAAGAGATCCAAACAAGGCTCCATCACCCTGTTGAAATTATTTATAATGAGAACCTGCGTGAGATCGGACTTGGTGAATTAGAAGGACGTTCTATCGATGAAATGCATGAGAAGTATCCTCAACAATTGACTGATCTGCGTAATCATCTTGATCGCTACGATCCCAGTGCCTTTAAGGGAGAGCCGATCCAAGAAACATTGAGCCGGATCGAGACCGTCGTCATGGATGCGGTGATGCAGCATGAAGGCCCATTATTGTTCGTCGGTCATGGGGCATCCTTTACGGCTGCTATCCAGTGGCTTGCAGGCAAACCATTAGCCGAATTAAGAGAGCAAGGTGGACTAGTCAACAACAGCTTAAGCCTTTTAGAGACCAATGACCAAAAAGTACTGCCTTTTGAACTGAAACTTTGGAATGAAGCAAGCTTTTTAAGCAATCAGGCAGGGTTAGACGCTTTATTGTAAACCATGAAAGGAGCGGCACCATGATTCCAGAAAGAACGTTTTTTGTCGGCCATGTTGCCGCCATCTTTTTCCAGAATCCCAGCAATTTTTATAAAGTACTATTAGTTAAAGTCACTGAGAATAATGCCGACTACAAAGACTCGGAGATCGTCGTTACTGGTAGTTTCGGCGAGATCCAAGAAGAGGAAAAGTATCGGTTTTTTGGTGAGCTGGTCAATCATCCCAAGTATGGCGTCCAGTTGAAGGCTGAGAGTTACCAACAAGAACAACCGACCTCTGAACAAGGATTGATTGCCTACCTTTCTGGTGAAAAATTTCCGGGCATCGGCAAAAAGACTGCTGAAAAAATCGTTGACCTGTTAGGAGAAGAAGCGATCGACCGGATGCTGGAAGAACCGGCATTGTTGGAGCAGATTCCAGGGTTAAATGAAAGTAAGCAAAAAATGATTTTAGATACCGTTCGGCAAAACCATGGGATGGATCAAGTAATCGTTGGCTTGAGTCGCTATGGCTTTGGTAGCCAGCTATCTTTTGCTATCTATCAAGCCTACAAAAATGAGGCGCTATCCATTATTGAGGAGAATCCATATCAGCTGGTGGAAGACATTGAAGGCATTGGCTTTAAACGTGCAGATGGCATCGCTGAACAGCTGGGGATCGAGGCTTCGTCACCGCAACGGTTTCGAGCGGCGGTCTTGCATCAAATCTTCGCCCAGTCCTTGCAGACGGGCAATACCTTTATCCACGCCCAAGATTTGTTAGAGCAGACACTGCGCCTATTAGAAACGAGCCGCCCCATTGAGATTGCGCCTGACGATTTGGCATCAACGATCATTCATCTAGTGGAAGAAGGAAAGATCCAACAAGAAGAAACCCGTTTATATGAAAATAGTTTGTACTTTTCTGAATGGGGAATTGCCAGTTCCATCGAACGCTTGCTTTCCCGCAAAAAAGAAATCGTCTATCCTGAGAAAAAAATCAGCAAAACGTTACGTAAAATAGAAAAGCACTTAGGCATCACCTATGGTTCCTCGCAAGAAGAAGCGATCAAAGAAGCAATCCGATCGCCATTGTTTATTTTGACAGGTGGCCCAGGTACCGGGAAAACAACAGTAATCAATGGGATCGTACAATTATTTGCTGAGTTGAACGATTTGGACTTAGAACCATCAAGATACAGCGACGAAACCTTTCCGATTCTCTTGGCAGCACCGACTGGTCGAGCCGCCAAACGGATGAACGAAACGACTGGTTTGCCAAGTGGTACGATCCATCGTTTGTTAGGATTGAATGGCCGTGAAAAAGCACCATCGATTAGTCCCAAAGAGTTAGAAGGCGGTTTACTGATCGTCGATGAGATGTCAATGGTCGATACGTGGTTGGCGAATACGCTCTTTAAGTCGATCCCTACAAACATGCAAGTGATTTTTGTGGGGGATAAAGATCAGCTTCCTTCTGTGGGACCAGGACAAGTCCTTCATGATTTGCTAGCGATCGATGCGATCCCGAAACAAGAATTGACGGAAATCTATCGTCAAGGAGATGGATCAAGTATTATTCCACTGGCCCACGCCATCAAAAACGGGCAGCTGCCTGCTGATTTTACACAAAACCAAAAAGATCGTTCTTTCTTTGCGTGTGATGCGTACAAGATCGAACCGTTGATCGCTCAGATCGTGAAACGGGCGAAAGACAAAGGTTATACGCCGCAAGATATTCAAGTGTTGGCGCCGATGTATCGTGGGGCAGCTGGGATCGATGCTCTGAATAAAATGATGCAAGAGATTTTTAACCCCAACGATGGAACCAAAAAAGAGGTCACCTTCAATGATACGGTGTATCGTATCGGCGATAAGGTCTTGCAGTTGGTAAACTCTCCTGAAGATAACGTGTTTAATGGCGATATGGGCCAAATCGTTGGGATCACTCTAGCCAAACAGTCGGAAGACAAGGTTGACGAACTGGTCATTCAATTTGATGCCAACGAAGTGACCTATAAGCGTAATGAATGGAACAAGATCACATTATCCTACTGTTGTTCGATCCATAAATCCCAAGGTAGTGAATTTCAAATGGTTATTTTGCCGATGGTTCATCAATACCAGCGTATGCTGCAGCGCAATTTGCTATATACCGCTGTGACTCGCAGCAAAGAGATGCTGATTTTACTTGGTGAACCGCAAGCCTACCAAACCTGTGTCAGTCACGAATCTGCCACTCGCTTAACGACATTAAAAGAACGTATCAATGGCACGGAAGAAATGACGCCGCTGCAACGGGCGAAATTGGCTCAGTTTGAGGAAGCCGATGATCCGTTTTATAATGATTCCTCTGAGAACACGAAGGCAAAAATGGTAGCTTCGAAGCCAAAGGAAAATCCCAGCACTGAAGCTGCTGCTAACCAGCAAGCGACAGAAAAGTCACCAGATAGTGGGTTGGACTTGTTTGCTTTTGCCGAACCTGATCCGTCGGCATCAAATCAGACAGAAACGGCCAAGCCTCTGTCAGGGGATAAGGTCCTAAGTGAAGGGACTACGGGGGAAGAAGCACTCATCGAAGAAACGCAAAACGATGGTGTGCTGACCTTAACGATGGTCAAAAAGCATTTAGTAGATCCAATGATTGGGATGAAGGACTGTTCTCCGTACGACTTTATGCCCGTAAAAAACGAGGGATTATAACGATGAGAAAATGCTAAAAATGGGTTGTTAGTGAGCGCTTTCTTTTGGTTTTTCAGCTTCTTATGCTAAGCTGAAATCAAAAGGAGGCGTTACATTATGGCGAAAGAAACCGAAGACAAATTAGCAAAACTCGCAAAAGAATCTGGCAACGACTTTAAGAAATTGGATGAGATGGAAAAAGAATTTAAATTAGATGAAAGCCCTGATGCAGAACGAGGCGAACGGGAAGAATCAGGATTAGAAAAAACGTTAGATAAGGCGCCGATTTTCCCGCCTAACACACCAAATAACCCAACGAATCCTGGCAGTCCTGGAAATCCATGATTTTCTACCAAGAAGAAACCAACTGTTGAATAATCGAATAGAAAGAAACCTGAAGAATGCAAAGGCGCATTTCTTCAGGTTTTTTGTGTCTAACGAGACTCACTGTAAATGCTGATAAAAATAGATTGCTAATTGCGTGCGATCCCGTAACCCCAGCTTTTCTAGTAATTGGCTGATGTAATTACGAACGGTTCCATCACTCAAATACAAGGCATCGGCGATTTCTTTATTGTTTTTACCCGCTGCTACTTCTTTGATGATCGCAAATTCACGTTCGCTAAAGGAAGCTTGATTGTCAATTGATGGTTCGTTCTTCATTAGCTGCGTGAAGGTCTCAACGATTTCATTCCCAAAGACAACTTGGCCATTATAAGAGGCTTTGACAGAAGGGATGATTGCCTGTAAATTCTGTTTGATCAAATAACCTTTCACACCGATGGAAAAGGCTTCTCGAATGTATTCTTCATCTTTGAAGGTAGTCAATAGCAAAAGGATCGCGTGGGGAAATTTAGCCAGTATTTCTTTGGCAGCATCGATCCCAGTTTGTTCCGGCATGCGGATGTCCGTCAGCAAAACGTCAGGACGATGAGTTTCATAGAGGTCAATGGCGTCTTTGGCACAATGACCGATGCCTAATACACGAATTTCTTCTGTGCTTTCTAAAATGGTTTGCAACGAGGTCGTCACAAACGGATCATCGTCAATAATAACTACAGTAATCATTGGTGTTCCTCCTTTGGTAAAATGATCGTCAACTGAAAGCGTTGGTTTTCTTGTAAGATATGAACTTGTCCTTGTTGTTCTTGGACCCGTTGACGCATCGTTTTCAGACCGATTCCAGTTTTAGCAATTTGAGATCCGCGGACCCCATCATTGGTGATTTGCAAGCGGAAAAAAGCAGGCAGTGTCCGAAAATGCAAGACAACGGTTTTGGCATGACTGTGTTTGATGCTGTTGGTCAAGGCTTCTTTGATCACCATTAAGAAACAATTTTGCTGGGCTTCGTTCAATCCTTCAAATAAGGTTCCTTCAATCGTGACTGAAGATGGAAAATCAGCAATCAGAAACTCTAAGGACTGTTGGAAAGTAATCGATGTCTCATGGAGATCATGAACGCTTTGGCGGATACGATCCATCCCAGTGTGAACCGTAGCACTCAAATTTGCTAAGGGCTCATTCAGTTTTGGTTCTTGATTGATCATTTCAAGTGCGCCAATCTGCAAAATGGCACTCGACAGCAGATGGCCAACATTGTCATGGATATCTCGCGCGATTCGATTTCGTTCTTCGGCAATTTGTAAGGCCAATTTTGTTTCTTGTGATAAGGCTAGTACTTTGTTTTGCTGCGATAATTGCTGCTGTTTTTCCCAATGAGTATCTTTTGAAGCGATGTACTTTTTCTCAAGAGCAGACATTCGCTGTTCTTTTTTACGTAAGTAAAAAGCAAAAAGCAACAAAAGGATGACAAAGGCGATCTTGGAGGGGGATTGATTGCCAACTGTTGCGATCAATAAAAATCCTAATAAAGATAGAATGTCATCTTTTCTTTCTTCAGGAGCGATCACCCGCATCATTGCAGGCAGAAAGAGGGCAAGCTCTGGCCAAAAAGTACATAGAAGCAATAGAATAACTTGAAAAAACCAGCTTGCTTTCCTAGGCAATAAATAACTGACACCAGTGAAGAAAATAGCGATCAGCAAAAAAATGACTTGTACGGCAACAAATCCTTGATTTACCAATAGAAGCAACGAGATTGCGAGTAGAAAGCCAGCTTCGCTGAGTAGTCGAGATTTGGACATGGCAGACTCCTTCATTGTGACAAATGTCATAGTTGATTTGGTCAATCGTCACTAGTTTCTTTTCTTAAACTTTATTATAGTCAGATTAACAAGAAATTTGGAAGGAGTTTTTCATCATGATTATTGAAATTGATAAATTAGTTAAACGCTATGGTGATTTTGTGGCATTGAATCATTTTGATCTGCAAGTACAAGAAGGGGAAGTTTTAGGATTATTGGGACCAAACGGTAGTGGGAAATCGACTGCTATCAATTGTATGCTCTCTTTGCTAAATTATGACAAAGGCACCATTAAACTGTTTGGATCAACCATGACCCCTGAAAACTATGCCGTTAAAGCAATGATCGGCGTCGTTCCTCAAGATGTTGCCGTCTTTGAAGAACTAAGTGTACAAGAAAATATCGATTATTTTTGTGGTTTATATGTTGCTGACAAAGAGAAACGGCAAGCATTGATCGAAGAAGTCATACAATTAGTGGGATTGGAAAATTTCGTGACTTTCCATCCAGGTGAGCTGAGTGGTGGCTTGAAACGACGGTTGAATATTGCCTGTGGGATCGCTCATAAGCCACGCTTGATTTTTTTAGATGAACCAACAGTCGCCGTCGATCCCCAAAGTCGTAATAAAATTTTGGAAAGCATCAAAGAGCTGAATCGCCAAGGAGCAACGATCGTTTATACGACCCATTACATGGAAGAAGTGGAAATTCTTTGTGACCAGATCGTGATTATGGATCAGGGACAGGTGATTGCCAAAGGGACCAAGGAATCTCTGAAAGACATGGTACGCACGGCAGATCGTTTGACCATCGACATCCCCTTACTGCCAGACCATGTATTGGCTACAATTCAAACCACCATTACTGCTGACGGGATCGTTTATAAAGAGGGACAGCTCCAAGTAACAACGACGGAACTCAATACGGTCTTGCTCCCCATTTTGACGCTCTTACAAGCAGAGAAAATCAGTTACGGAAAAATTGCAACCAAAGAAGCGACCTTAAATGATGTCTTTTTAGAGATCACGGGCAAGGAATTGAGAGACTAAAGGAGGGGAAAACATGTTTTGGCATTTTTACAAATATCGCACAAAAGTGCTGTTGCGAAATAAATCCATGCTGTTTTGGACGTTGGCGTTTCCCATTCTCTTAGGCCTAATGTTTATGGCGGCCTTTGGGGAGATCGATCAAGCAGGAAATTTAGAGACAATCACGACGGGAATCGTAAAAAACGGGGATCAATCAGCGCTTTCGGAAAATTTTTCCGCGGTCCTTGAACAAGTGGAAATCAATGAAAAACCATTATTTGATCTTAAGGAACTATCAGAAGCAGAGGCAGTTGAAGAGCTGAATGCGGGTGATTTAGCTGGGTTTTATCTGATAGCTGACGAAACGATTTCACTCCATGTGGGGCAAGCGGGCATGAGTCAGACGTTGATGAAAAATGTAATGGATCAATTTTTACAACGTACAGCGATTATTTCTAGTAAAGCAGCAGAACTTGAAACGCTTGATCTTGCACCAATTATGGCCGCGTTTGAACAGGAAGCGACTTTTCAAGAAGTGAATGCTGATCGTGACATGAGTGTTAAAAGTTTTTATTTCTTTACTTTGATTGGGATGGCGATCCTCTATGGGACGATGTGGGGTGTTCGCAATGTTCAGGATCAGCAAGCCAATCAATCCGCGAATGGGATTCGGCTTTCCTTGATACCAAGAAAACGCACATTGGTTTCAAGTGCGAATTTAGCGGCGAGTTTTACGATTGTGTTAGTAGAAGTCTACATTATTTTAGCGGTTTTTCGTTTTGTCTATCAAGTAGACTTTGGTGAACGATGGCAGTGGCTACTACTGGTTGCCGCGTTGGGATCATTGTGTGCGATTTTGCTAGGAACATTGATTGGAAATCTGACGCCAAAAATGAATCTGGTGCAAAAGGATGGCATTTTGATTTCCGTGACGATGGCGATGAGCTTTTTTGCCGGGATGATGGGCTCGGAACAAATCAAGTATTGGCTTGATCTACATGTGCCGATACTGGGGCAAATAAATCTCGTCAATTTGATCAGTGAAAGTCTCTATCAATTATACTACTATACAGATCTGGCTAGCTTTTATACCAATCTTTTATGGTTGACTGGCTTTATCGTCCTTTTCGCAATTGGAAATACTTGGATCGAAAGAGGGGTGCGCTATGACGCTTTATAAAACGATTTGGACTTTACTGAAGGCCAATAAGTCGAATTTACTAATTGGAGTACTGATCACTGTGGGAGTTACATTCTTTTATGCACAAAGCATCGACGTCGAAAACACCTCTTTACAAGAAGCCAACATTGCTTTGATCAGTGAAGAGGAGTCGCCAGTCGTTGACGGTCTTCGGGACTACTTGAAGGAGAAGCAGACCTTGGTCACTTTGGAGGGTACCTCACAAAAAGAAATTGATGATGCCCTTTATTTTAATCGCATAAACATCGTCTTGCATTTACCAGTAGATTTCACGGAACAGGTGGAGGCCGGCCAGATGCCAGCAATCGAGATTCAAAGCCGGCCAGATGCTTTCTCTAAAACCATTGTCACCCAGCAAGTGAACACGTACTTACAGACGCTTTTGCTTTTTAAAGAAGAAGGTAAAACAGTTAGTGAGGCGATAGAACAAGCACAAACAGCGCTAGCCGTCACTGGGCAAGTTGAACTCAGTACAGAATATAGTCAACGAATGAAAAAAATGTTAACAGGCATGACCTTTAACTTATTGTCATATGGTCTCTTTCTATCAATATTTAGCGGGTTTGGCGTGATCAATATGGCCTTTAATCGCAAAGCAATCAGCAAGCGAAACCAGAGCGCCCCTCTTGCTAAACGTGTCTTACAGCGGAAAATCCTGTTAAGCTTGATCAGTTATTCGCTGCTCTTAACTTTCGGCTTTTTATTACTGATGGTGTTATTAGTGATCCGCACGTCTTGGGATACAGCAGCTTGGTACCACATTTTGAACACGTTCTTGTTTTTATTACCAGTCATCAGCTTCTCGGCGTGTGTCACTTCCCTGGTGAAAAATTCAGAAGCAATCGGCGGGATCAGCAATATCTTTATAACCGGCAGCTGTTTTATCGGTGGTGTCTTTGTATCAGCTAATTTCCTGCCAGATATCGTCAATAAAATCGCGGCGTTTACACCAACGTATTGGTTTGTTCAAAACAATACCTTGATTAGCGAGACCCTCACGTACAATCAAGGGTTTACTGAATCGTTTTGGTTCAATGGCTTTGTCTTGGTTGCATTTGCAGCAGTATTTTCAATGATTCATTTTGTTTTGGGAAAAGAAGGCAGTCCTCGTTGGCAGTACAACTCAGCGAAAAACTAACAGGTACACAGAAAAAAACGATACAAATCGTTGCTGATTTGTATCGTTTTCTTTATGGGCACCAAAATAATTGATTGGCAGTAGTAAAGGTAATATCAAAGGGACGTTGGCCCATTTCTTCGCCATCTTCTTGTCCATGTTGGGGCACGGTAGAGATAATTCTCAGCTTCGACGTGGAGAGATGATGAAAGTAGCGTGAATTCATGTGTTTCTTACGCATCAGTAAACCGATCAGCCAGAAAATCTTGAAAATCGACACACGCTCAACGAGTACGAAATCAAACTTTTTCTCTCTGACTGAAGCGGTTGGGGCGATTGCAACACCGCCGCCAAAGTAAGGATGATTGGTCGTGGTGCACAAAAAAGCTTTTTTATAACTGAATTGTTGCCCATTACACTCGACTAAGATCGGAAAACCTCTTTGAAGAAACAAAACGCGGATAATTGCAGCGATATAGGAAAAGGAGCCGAGGTTGAACTTATTAAGACTGCTTTTTGCCACAGAGTGATTGGTGGTATAGACGATTGCCGCATCAAGACCAATACCCACATTATTAAGAGCGATGCCGTTTTCCTCTTGGATCTGCTCTTCATAGCGGATAATGGCCAATTCTTGGGGCTTAGTAGTACCGGCAATTTTCCAAAACGCTTTTTCCGGCTCTCGTGGCAGATCGATACTTCGCGCAAAATCGTTTCCCGAGCCAGCGGGGATGTAAGCAACGGGAATTTGTTGTTGTTCCAGTTGTAACTCTGATACTACTTGGTGCAGCGTTCCATCACCGCCGATAACCACCAATAATGGATAAAGCATCTCGCCATTTTCTAAATAGACATCATCCCAAGGCAAAAGGCGTTCTTTTAAGAGTTTTCTGGTAATGTTCCGTTCGTCACCGGGTGATTTGGTTAGATAGATTTGATGGGGGAAACGATGTTTTTTTACGATTCTTTGCACACGTTCCGCCGCTTTTTTTCCTCGTCCACTACCTGAAGCAGGGTTTACGAGGAAGTGATAATAATAGTTCATTTTATGAATAACTCCATATCGTTTTTTCGTTCAATGCGGTTAATTATAGCATGTTTCGACAGAAGGCGGGGAGACGATGCCTGAAAAAAGAGCAAAAAAATAGATTCGACGATTGTGCTTTCTGGGTTTTCAAAGGTTCTTATGTCCACTTTGATCCTCAGGTAATGATGCCCATCGCCGAATCCTATTCAATTAGTAAGGAGTAACTCAAATTCCCACATCCTTTGTCTTTTATTCTAAGTTGACAACAATTCTTTTCTTGCAGAACCTGCTTCGTCTGCTTTACTGGGAATCCTTGCTCCTTACACTTATAGTATAGCACATTTTTCTCTTTTAGCAATCGCTTACGTGATTTGGTAGTTGTCTTTTAGATAAATTTAAATAGTTTAAATAAAAGATAAAGGAAAAGCAAAACCGAGTTTTCATTCGATTTTGCTTTTATGTCTTTTAGAAAGTAGCAGTCATTCTTTTTTTGGATTTTTCACAAAAATTAAAATCAAAATTGGAACCACTAAAAATATAATCGCATTATTGATTATCAGCACATCGTAATTACTAAAATTAAACGGATTATTTTGCCATGTTTGAAACATAAATCCCAGTAAATTTTGAGTATGGGCAAGATAAAATAAAGCAGAGGTGCCTAGTATGTTAAGGATTATTGTGATCACACATAAAATCCGTACTAGCTTAATTAGTACTTTTTTCATAGGAGAGCTCCTTTAGTTATTGCTGCATTTCTGGTAGATTGGCGAAGGCTTCAGTTAGTTTCACAGATTTTTCTAAAATATCCATATAGATATCGTAGTAAGCCCAGCCGTCACCTAGATCAGCCGCTTCAATTGTCTCAGTGGTTGTTTGAAATTCTCTCATCAAATCAGTGTAGCTACGCATAACAGAAGTGTAAGCGGACAAATCATAAGTTTCAGGATTGGCAATATACCCTTCAACTTCTGCGATCAGATCAGCGTACGTATCAGATAATTTTTCAAGTTGTGCTTCCAATTCATCAGAAGCTTGCTCATTCGCTTGGCTGTCAATTTCTTCTTCTGAGCTCTCATTAGTTTCAATCTCTTCTTCTTCAGAAGCAGCGACATCCTCAGAATCTTCGGAGCTTTCCATTGTTGTTTCAGTTGTTTGTTGTGACGATTCGACAGTATCACTTTCCACATCTTCACTAGAGCAACCAGCCAGGAATAAAGTGGATACTAGTACAAAACCAAATAAAATCTTTTTCATTTTTAAACCCCTTTTTTTCAAAATAAATTGTAATATTTTGCTTATATTATAATTTATGAAGAAATATTTTTTTGTATCTAAAAAAGAACATATCCTTTCTTTTTTAGATACTTTATTTATTTTACCTTGAAAAGCCTCACGAATAAAGAAGTATCTGGTTATTTTAACCATTATTTAACTATGTTTATGCATATTGTTATAAATAGTGATAAAAAAAGCGTTTTTTTATTTTGTGTAAAAATTCAAAAGGTTTGCATTTTATGGAGAAAAGATATTAAAATAACTATAATATATCTAATTATTTTTTTATTATTATTTATTGCTTTTTCCTTGTTAAAAAAAAGCGATAGGAGTAAATTAGAAGTGTAAAAAACTTATTTTAGGAGGAAGTATTATGTGTACTGCGTTAACTTATGTAACGAAAGATCATTATTTTGGCAGAAATTTTGATTATGATGTTTCTTATAAAGAAGTAGTGACCATTACTCCGAGAAATTATCCATTCAAATTTCGCAAAGTAAGTGAAATAGATCACCATTACGCAATGATTGGGATTGCTGCTGGTGTCGCTGAGTATCCACTGTATTATGATGCGGTCAATGAAAAAGGTTTAGGTATCGCTGGATTGAATTTTCCAGAAAATGCTGTCTACAATGAATTTCAAGAAGGAAAAGAGAATGTTACGCCTTTTGAGTTCATCCCATGGCTCTTAGGACAATGCGCTACTGTCGAAGAGGTAAAAGGGCTATTAGCCAATGTCAATCTCGTTCGGATCAATTTTAGTGAAGATTTGCCTCTATCGCCTTTGCATTGGATGATTGCTGATAAAAAAAGTGCCATCGTTGTGGAAAGTATGAGTGATGGCCTTCATATTCATGAAAATCCGGTGGGAGTTTTGACAAATAATCCACCATTTGACTATCAATTGTTCAATTTGAATAATTACCGTGTGTTATCATCGAAAACTCCGGAAACTCATTTTTCTGACAAGGTGGATTTTGATGAATATAGTCGTGGAATGGGCGGCTTAGGTCTGCCAGGAGATCTTTCTTCGATGTCTCGCTTTGTCAAAGTAGCTTTTACCCGATTGAATTCCGTTTCTGGAGAATCTGAATCCGAAAGCATTAGTCAGTTCTTCCATATTTTAGGTTCGGTTGAGCAACAAAAAGGACTTTGTGACATAGGCAATGAGCGCTATGAGTACACGATTTATTCTTCTTGCTGCAATACAGATAAAGGAATCTATTACTATCGTACGTATGAAAATAGTCAAATCGTTGCAGTTGATATGAATAAAGAAGATTTGGAAGGTAATGTACCGATTTCTTATCCATTAATTGAAGACCAACAAGTTCTTTTCAGTAACTGATCCATTCTTAAAAAGCCATCTCAAAGCTGTTTTGAGATGGTTTTTTTCTTTTTCATTTTTAAAATGAATCACTCTCATTTGTTGTCGTCTTCGTCCCTGCGGTACTTTTATTCGGAAATGGAAAAAAGCGGTTCACCAATATTGCAATCGTCATGCCGATAAAACTATCAACAATTCGATTAAAAGCATACAAGTAAGATTCAGTTTGAGGAATCATAAATAAAATCGTCAATAGTGTGGCACAAGCACCAACTGTTCCCTCGGAGTAATCAAATTTGACCAATAAAGCGATCATTAACATGATCACTAAAGGGATTGCAATCATTTGAATAAAGGACGAATGTCCGAAAAAGTTAAATATCGCAATACAAAATACAGAAGCGATTGCGCCGAAGCTGTTACCGGCAATCCGATGTTTCCCGTATTTGACGGTATTCTCATGATCTTCTCTTAATGTGAAAACAGCTGTGATCGTTGATACGACGTAGGTTTCACGATTCAAAAGAACACTAATCAAAATACAGAGGAATACACTGATTCCAGTTTTTACATTTCTTAAGCCAAAGGTCAATCCAAATAAGTTCAATCATGCCATCCTCTCAAAACAAATTTCAACGAAGTCGATTATACCACATTGCAGACGGTCAATTGCTTAGATTTTCAGAAAAATGAACAACGATTCTTTCATCGTACGTTGACAGGCAAATTTTATCAGTCGTCGAGAAGCTAGCTTGATACCATGCAATTTTCAACTTTGAGTGTTGAAAGGAATACAATAAGTGACCCCAACCCTAAATGAATTGACTTTCGTTGCCATCGCTTAAGACTCCTTTTTTTATTTCTCAGTCTGTTCAACGTTTAAATAAGTGTTTTGATAAAAAAATATTTATTGTTCATAAAAAGTTTGTTTTTTAGATATTATATTGAGATAATCAAAATAAGGAGGGTTTAAAATGAAAAAAGTGTCAATACTATTTGTTCTTTTACTTGGCTTTGTTGTTTTTCCGATGACAGTTTTTGCTGCATCTTCACCAAGTGTGAGCTATCAAACAAATATCCAGTCTCAAGGGTGGCAATCATGGAAAACAAACGGTCAGACGTCAGGGACCACAGGGAAAGCCAAGCGACTTGAAGCAATCAAGATAAAAATTACTAACGAAAAATACAAAGGGAATATTGAATATAAAACCTCCATTCAGAAACAAGGATGGGAAAAATCGTTTAGAAAAAATGGGACTCTATCTGGTACAAGTGGAAAAGGGCAACGGTTGGAGGCGATCCAAATCAAACTCACCGGTGAGATCGCTAAGTATTACGATGTCTATTATCGAGTCAATGCACAACAATTTGGCTGGATGGGGTGGGCGAAAAACGGACAGTCTTCAGGAACGTCTGGCTTTGGTTTTCAACTGGAAGCAATCCAGGTCAAACTGGTGAAAAAAGGTGGGAAAGCACCTGGAACGACGAATGATGCATTTAGAGATGGACTGAAAAAATATGTAGACAAACGGGGCAAAGGGCTGATCAAAGGCTCCAAACAAAAGATTTATCATATACCGGGGAGTCAATATTATAATAAAACGACCAGTCCAATTCGGATGTTCAAGACAGAGGTGGAAGCCTACAAAGCGGGCTTTCGACCAGCTAAATAGAGGTGTGGCAGGCATTCGCTGAGTAAACATCTATGAGAAATTGCTTTACCAAAAAGGTAACGAGGCAACGAGAAGAAAGCTATTTTTGATCAAAAAGTAACTGAATCGTCTGATTCATTCTAAACATCCCTTTCCGTTAGCGAAAAGGGATGTTTTACGTATTCAAGATGATTTCTGTGCGTAGATCCGACGAATCTTAAAGTAATTCAGCACTTAACCTTTCATCACGAGATGCGCCTTGATTTAGCGAGGTTTCAACACAAAGCCACCATCTTCATCGTTCATTTCTTCGGTAGGCGTAAAAATAATATTTTTGCCATCTCTTTCAAGGTTAAAGATTGAATCACAAGCTATTAGGAAATCTGACGATGGATGATTCATTGATAGTCGAATAGGGCTAGAAAATGAAAGCTGCGAAGTGTTTCTTTGAATCAACGAATGAAGGAACAGAGGGAGCAATTCCATCTGCATAAAGTTTTGTCAGGTGATTTCGAGATGATTTGATGATTAAATGGCCGGTTTAACATTGATATATGGCTATTAATGTGTATAATAAGTACTTGTGCGAAGCGCACCGCGGTTCATCAACCATCCCGCGTAATCAAAACTCGGAGAAAGTAGGGATCAAATGGAAAAATCAACAAATCTAACCAATCAACGTTTGCGTGTCGTCGCAGCCAATGGGATCATTATGGCACTTTATGTTGCTGTAACGGTTCTAGTCTCACCCGTTGCCTCAGGAGCGATTCAATTTAGGATATCTGAAGGATTGAATCACTTGGTCGTTTTCAACAGAAAATTGATGTGGGGTGTCGTTGGCGGGGTTGTAGTGTATAACATGTTCTTTGGAATGGGGATCTTGGATGTCGTATTCGGCGGTTTCGGAAGCTTCTTGGCTTTAGGAGCAACTGCATTGGTATATAAGAAGATTCCAAATGTTTTCGTAAGACTGGCATTTAATACCATTGTTTTTTCATTAAGTATGTTCCTGATTGCGATTATGCTAAATATCACCTTAGCATTGCCTTTCTGGCCAACATTTGCAACAACGGCATTGAGTGAATTTATTGTAATGACGATTACGGCACCGGTGATGTATATCATCAATCGTGCCGTTCGCTTCGATAAGCGCGTGTAAAAAAAGCTTGTTTTTTGCTTTGATGGTTCTCAAAAAACAAGAAAAAAGATCATTCCTAAGAAATGAAGGAATGATCTTTTATTTTATTCTGCTTTTAAGTCTTCGATCTCCACAACTTTGAAGTTTTTCGCTTCTAGTTGCGCAACGATCTTGTCGCATAATTCTTTTGATGTGTTTGCTGGTAAAGTGATCATCGTACGACGAATAAATTCGTCTTTACCGATGTCGAGAGTGATACAGCTAGCGATACTGCTGTATTTTGCGATTATTTTTGAGATAACCGCTAAGTCGCCTTGTTGACCTGTTGATGCGATCGTCAACACATAGCTTCCTTGTTCAACGCTCCATGATTGTGACAACATATTCAATAAGGAACTATGAGTCAAGATGCCGTAAAATTGATTGTTTTCATCTAGTACCGCAATATAAGGCAATTCTTTGATTGTAAAGAAAACCTTAAAAAATGAAGAGTTGACATAAATGAACTTCGTCGCATTTTTTAGCAGATAGGTGACGGGTAAAGTCATGTCACCGCCATTTGCTTTATGGCGATAGATGTGCATTTTATAAATATTTCCTCTAAAAATCTTTCCTGATTCATCTAGGATAGGCACACAACGATAACCAGACTCTTCTAAAATTGCCAGCGCTTCTTCTAAGGTAGCTGTTTCCTTTACCGTTGTTAAATCGCGTTTTTTGTAAACCATTGTTTTTAATAACATAATTTTCCCTCCCAAATACCCATTTAACACCATTATCATACCACAAAATCAGCAGAAACTATATTTATACGACAGAAAATCAAAAATTGACACAATCTTAAATAAATGGTATTTTTAGTGTTGGAAAACTTTATAAAAAGGGGGAGGACACTAAGATGGCAACGAAAAAAGCTGCTTTGGCTTGTTCTGTCTGCGGATCCCGCAACTATTCAAAATCAGTCAGTGAAGGTAAAAAAGGCGAACGCCTTGAAATCAACAAATTTTGCAAGTATTGCAATCAATATACGTTGCATCGTGAAACGAAGTAAGGAGGGAATCGAATGAAATTTTTGAAAAATGTTGTTGAAGAAATGAAAAACGTTTCTTGGCCATCAAAAAAACAATTACGCAAAGATACATTTGTGGTGATTCAAACAACAATTATTTTTGCATTGATGTTCTTTGTGATGGACACACTGATTCAAACGGTCTTCAATTGGATCCTAAAGTAACACTTCTTACTGATAGCGCTAGTCATTTATCACAAATCGTGCTATAATCGCTTTGAGGAAAAACTTCGGTGCAGCTGAGGTTTTTTTATTTTACAAAAAAGATGGGGAGTCCGAAAAAAATGGAATCTTTTGAAAAAAATTGGTATGTACTGCATACGTATTCTGGCTATGAAAACAAAGTAAAAGCGAACCTAGAGTCACGTGCACAAAGCATGGGGATGGGTGATTATATTTTCCGTGTCGTCGTTCCCGAAGAAGTAGAAACAGAAGAAAAAAACGGCAAAACCAAAGAAATCGTTCATAAAACATTTCCTGGCTATGTATTAGTTGAAATGGTCATGACGGATGAATCTTGGTACGTTGTACGTAATACTCCTGGGGTAACAGGTTTCGTTGGCTCTCATGGTGCAGGAAGCAAGCCAGCGCCTTTATTACAAGAAGAAATCAATTCAATTTTACGTTCGATCGGTATGAGTACTCGGACAGTTGAACTGGAAGTCGAAATTGGCGAAACCGTCAAAATCATCGAAGGTGCGTTTTCTGGTCTAGAAGGACAAGTAGCAGAAATCGATGAAGAAAAACAAAAACTAAAAGTGAACATCGATATGTTCGGTCGTGAAACCAGTACAGAACTTGATTTTGAGCAAGTAGATAAAATTTAACTGCTGGATAGACTAGCATGAACGGCTCATTTACGGTAAAATAACAGTAATGAGAATAAAGTGGACCAATTCGTTGGCCCACTTTTTTTCTCAAAATGAGTAAGCGCTTTATAAGAGGAAGGGGTCTTATGTCAAAATTATTTGCTTTTTTTAGAGTAAAGTTTCACAATGATTTTCATCCCCATACTAAAGGGATGATCTCTGTACATAATGGGTATAGCTTGTTGCTTCTTTTTAATTTGCTGCTGTTTTTCTTTGCCATGTTGTTTTTCGATCCAAGGGTGGCAGTCGAAGAGCTCAAGTTGATTTTATTTTCGGAAAGTCATCTTGTGACAGATTATATTGCTATGACTTCTGTAGGGTCGGCTTTATTAAACAGCAGTTTGATGACGTTTGTAGCGATCTCGATTTGCTATCATTATCGGGTGCCGATCACAGGAGGCGCGGTGTCTGCTATCTTTATGGTGACTGGGTATGGTTTTTTTGGGAAAAATCTACTAAATTTTATCCCGATATTTTTAGGCGTCCGTCTGTATTCGTATTTTATGAATGAACCATTGAAAAAATTTCTGTTGATTGCATTGTATGGATCGTCGGTTTCTCCAATCGTCAGCTATTTTGCATTCAATGACTCACTACCGCCTTATTTTAGCTTGGTGATGGGGTACGGTATTGGAATTTTTACCGGTTTTTTGATGGTTCCCATGGCCTTATATTTTCAAGGACTTTTTCAAAGCGTCAGTTTATACAGTGCTGGATTCACTTCAGGAATGTTGTGTACATTAGTCGCCGCTATCTGTCGGATGTTTGGCCTAACGATTGAGCTAAGAACATTGGTGTCGCAAGAACAGCAGCCGCGTTTGATTCTCATGATGCTGGTTTTAGGAAGTGTGTTCGTAGGCTATGGGTCGCTGATGGCAATCAAGAAAAAACGATTGAATATGCGAGCGATTTGGTCTCATAGTGGCAAAATCGAACGAGATATCTTACGTGATACCGGCGTTTATAATACGATGATCAACATGGGATTGATGACGTTTTTGCTTGTGGCATATGTTGTCAGTATTGGAGCGGTTTTAAATGGACCAGTTATCGGTGCGATCTTTTGCGTCATCGGCTTTTCTGCTTGTGGCTCTCATGTCTTTAACTCGCTGCCTTTATTGGCAGGGGTGACGATTGCCAATCTATTGAGCGTATACACCATCAACGAGACGGTTACAGTCACGTCAGCGATTTTTGCGATGATGCTCTGTGCAGTAACAAATGCCTATGGCTGGAAAGGCGGCTTGGTGGTCGGTTTTGTGCACGCCTCAATGGTACTGAATATTGATTTCTTACATGGAGGTTTGAATCTGTATAACAATGGTTTTTCTGGCGGGCTAGTCGCCATGATGATCATTCCCTTATTGGATCTCAGCAAACAGCTTTGGCAAAAATCAGCCGATCAGGCGCAAGCTACCAAGGATGAAAAACCACAAATGGACTTGAAAGCACAAGAAAGCGAGCAGCCATTGGTCCCATTGGATCAAACAGAAGGAAAACCTAAATTTTCCGAGCCTGTGAAGGTATTAAAACCCGTTGCCCAAAAGAAACACTATAGGGTAGGCGAGTGGGAGTAGAAAAACCGCCAATGTCATTTGTTACTTGTTTAACAAGTAGGGAGTGCTTGCCTTTTCGTCGTTGGAAATAATGGGAAAATGAAAACCAACCAAGAACAAGCAAAGATTGGTTGTTCTTGGTTGGTTTTTATTCGTGTTCATTTCTAAAAAAACATCAACGATTGGCTTCTAAGATTTCTGCCTGTAGGCGTTGGGCAGTCGGCGTCATGGCTAGACCACCTTCAGCCGTTTCCTTGAAAATGCTAGGCATTTGTCGTCCTACTTGATACATCGCTAAGACCACTTCATCAGGTGGGATGACACTTTCGATTCCTGCTAATGCCATGTCGGCAGAGATAAAGGCCTGGGAAGATCCCAGGGCATTGCGCTTCACGCAGGGGACCTCGACTAAGCCCGCGACAGGGTCACAAATCAAGCCCATCATATTCTTGAGGGTGATCGCCACCGCTTGAGCCGCTTGGTGGGGGGTGCCACCTTTTGCACAAACCAAAGCCGCCGCTGCCATTGCGCTAGCAGAACCGATCTCTGCTTGACAACCGCCTTCGGCACCGGAAATCGAGGCATTGTTGGCAATCACCAGACCAAAGGCGCCGGCTGTAAACAAAAAGTCGACTTGTTGCGCTCGAGTCAGTGCCAAACGCTCACGTACGGCCATCAATACACCAGAAACAACACCCGCACTACCGGCAGTCGGTGTTGCACAGATCAAGCCCATTTTCGCATTGACTTCGTTGACTGCAATGGCATTTTGGACCGCTTGTAGAATGGTTTCTCCGCTTAAAAAATCACCGGTAGCAAGGTAGTCGTTCATGCGAGTCGCATCGCCGCCGGTCAATCCCGTCACCGATTTTACACCAGCGACACCTTCAGCGACTGATTGTTCCATAACAACTAAATTCTTTTCCATGATTGCAAGGATTTGTTCGCGACTACGACCAGTATTTTCTGCTTCGATCGCAATCATCATCTCTGCAACGGAAGGATAATTTTTACTTTCTATTACTAACTCTTCTATTGTATAGAACATGTGCTTATCTCCTTTAATCAAAATACGCAGCGCTGTAAACGTGCGGCAAAACTTTGATTTGTTGCGCCAGCTGATCATTGCGCTGATCGACTTCGATGATCATGATTGCTTTATCACCGACAGCTTCTCTCGTAACGGTCATCGTACCGATATTGATTTGAGCCTCTGATAGTAAATTGGTTACTTTCGCAATCATTCCCGGAACATCTTGATGGACGATCACATAAGTAGGGGTACCCAGTGTCAGAGAAATTTTGAAGCCGTTAAGCTCTGAGATTTGAATGTTGCCACCACCTATCGAGATGCCAGTGACAGATAGTTTGTGGCTACCTTTTGTCAAAATCATCTTGACCATATTCGGATGTTCCGCTTTTTCTTTTTTAGGGACGAATAAGACTTCGATCCCTTTCTCATAAGCGATTTTTAAAGAGTCCGCTAGGCGAGCATCATCTGGCTCCATGCCTAAGAGACCGCCAACTAACGCAATATCGGTTCCATGACCGCGATAGGTTTTAGCAAACGATTCATACAACAGGATATCTACACTGTCTGGCTGTTCGCCAAAAATACTGCGAACGATTTTTCCGATCCGGGCAGCACCGGCGGTATGAGAACTGCTGGGACCCACCATGATGGGTCCGATTATGTCAAATACACTGCGGTATTTTAATTGTTCCATTTTTTTCACCTCGATAGTAGTAAACGAATAGGGAAGAATTCCAGTAGTAGTGTAGCATAAAAAAATGAGAGAATGAAAAAAGCAGACCAAAAGCAAGTGATTTTTATTTCTTTTTTTAGCGATGGACTAACGAAAAGCGCTGGTGAGCATTTTTTCAAAAAAATCAGCTGAAAAACCTTGAATTATTCCATAAAGATGTTATAATATTCCAGTGTGCTTTCGTCACACGTTTTTTGTGTGTGCACATGAATCACCAAAGTGGGAGGAGAAATTTGGATCTCCAATTAACCACATCACGGACTCAAGGAGGTATGTCTCGTGGCAAAAAAAGTAGAAAAAATCGTTAAATTGCAAATTCCTGCAGGTAAAGCAACACCAGCTCCGCCGGTAGGTCCTGCGCTAGGTCAAGCGGGTATCAACATCATGGGATTCACTAAAGAATTCAATGCTCGTACAGCTGATCAAGCAGGTTTGATCATTCCAGTAGTGATCTCTGTATACGAAGACCGTTCATTTACTTTCGTTACAAAAACACCACCAGCAGCAGTATTGTTGAAAAAAGCAGCAAACGTTGAAAAAGGTTCAGGCGAACCAAACAAAACAAAAGTTGCAAAAGTTTCACGCGATCAAGTAAAAGAAATCGCTGAATTGAAAATGGAAGACCTAAACGCAGCTGACGTTGAAGCAGCAATGCGCATGGTTGAAGGAACTGCACGAAGCATGGGGATCACTGTAGAATAATTACAGCCCTAAGGAAGTAGCTTCTCAGTCGGCTTCATATTGAAAAATATGGGACACGTGGGAGGTTCTACCGTTATAACCACATCAAGGAGGAAACAAAATGGCTAAAAAAAGCAAAAAAATGCAAGAAGCATTGAAAAAAGTTGATGCTACAAAAGCTTATTCAGTTGAAGAAGCAGTAGCTTTGGCAAAAGAAACAAATATTGCAAAATTCGACGCAACGGTTGAAGTTGCTTACAAATTAAACGTAGACCCTAAAAAAGCGGATCAACAAATCCGTGGCGCGGTTGTATTACCAAACGGTACTGGTAAAACACAAACAGTTTTAGTTTTTGCTAAAGGCGATAAAGCCAAAGAAGCAGAAGTAGCTGGTGCTGATTTCGTTGGTGACGACGATATGGTTCAAAAAATCCAAGGTGGCTGGTTCGATTTTGACGTTGTTGTTGCAACGCCTGACATGATGGCTACTGTTGGTAAATTAGGTCGTGTATTAGGCCCTAAAGGTTTGATGCCTAACCCTAAAACTGGTACAGTAACAATGGACGTAACAAAAGCAGTTAACGAAGTAAAAGCTGGTAAAGTTACTTACCGTGTTGACAAAGCTGGAAACATCCACGTACCAATCGGAAAAGTTTCTTTTGAAGATGACAAATTGATTGAAAACTTCAAAACGATCCATGAAACATTGTTGAAAGCTAAACCTTCAGCAGCAAAAGGTCAATACATGAAAAATATCTCAGTTACAACAACATTTGGTCCTGGGATCCATGTAGAACAAGCTTCTTTCTAATTTAATACAAAAATTCAAAACTTTTATTGACTTGACTACCTTATCTATGGTAAGGTAGTCAAGGTTAAAAGTTTAACTGTACCGAAGACAGTAGGTGGCATTTGCCTTAATTTCCTACCGAGGACGTTTATTGAGAATCTTCAATAGTCCCTCTATGTCTACGGTGGCATAGAGTTTTTTTATTGTCCTTTATAGGACAAAGGAACAGTTTGTTTCGAAGAAACTCTTCCATCAAAATCAGGAGGTGAAATATAAATGAGTGAAGCAGCTATCGCTAAAAAATCCGCGATCGTTGATGAAGTGAGTGCAAAATTCTCTGCAGCCGCATCTGTAGTCGTTGTTGACTACCGTGGACTAACTGTTGATGAAGTAACTCGCTTACGTAAACAATTGCGTGATGCAAACGTTGAGATGAAAGTTATCAAAAACTCAATTCTTTCTCGTGCTGCTGAAAAAGCTGGTCTAGAAGGTTTAGGTGAAGTATTCACTGGCCCTACTGCCGTAGCATTCAGTAACGAAGACGTTGTTGCACCTGCAAAAATCATTAACGATTTCGCAAAAGACGCAAAAGCTTTAGAAATCAAAGGCGGTATCATCGAAGGCAAAGTTTCTTCATTGGAAGAAATTACTGCATTGGCGAAATTGCCAAACCGCGAAGGACTTCTTTCTATGTTGCTATCTGTGCTACAAGCACCTATCCGCAACGTGGCTTACGCTGTCAAAGCAGTGGCAGAAAAAGAAGAAGATGCAGCATAATTGCCGCATAATTTTTCAGTATTAAAAACTAAACTACTTACTTAAATGGAGGAAAACAAAATGGCATTGAACATTGAAAACATTGTCGAAGAGCTAAAAGGCGCGACAATCTTAGAATTAAACGATTTAATTAAAGCTATCGAAGAAGAATTTGGCGTATCTGCTGCAGCTCCTGTAGCTGTAGCTGGTGGAGCTGGCGATGCTGGTGCTGCTGAAGAACAAACTGAATTCACTGTAGAATTGACTGCAGCTGGCGATCAAAAAGTTAAAGTTATCAAAGCAGTTCGTGAAGCAACTGGCTTAGGCTTGAAAGAAGCGAAAGCAGTCGTTGACGGAGCTCCTTCAGCAGTTAAAGAAGGCATCTCTAAAGACGAAGCTGAAGCATTGAAAGCAGCTTTAGAAGAAGTTGGCGCTTCAGTAACAGTTAAATAATTTTTCTTAGTGTCAAATCCTTTTGTATGAAGGGATTTGGCGCTTTTTTTGTTAGAGGCTGAGATTCCTAAAAAGTAATAAGCAGCGATCCTCGTTTTTTTATGAGCGAGGATCGCTGCTTATTTTTTTCGAAATTGTTGGAATAAGAACACGAAAATAAAAAAGAAAAATGCTTCCCACAACGTTGTGGTCCAACTAAAGCTGCGGTTAATGCCAAAAACGAGATTACCAATATTGGAAACCACCAAATACAAGGCTGTTGCTAGCAAAGAATAGCCGAATCGTTTGCCCATCATTACGCCTCCCTTTGCTATGATTGTAACAAGTCAAAAGAGTTGTGGCAATCAATTCTGATGCAGTGATGATAAATTGATCGATAGTAAGAGAAAAACCGAACGGTCCGTAGTGATCGTTCGGTTGAAGAGGATGTAGCCCGGTTCGCTTAATCCAATGGAACATCAAAGATCCAACCGGTTGGTGCCGAAATATCGCCGAATTGAATGCCGGTCAATTGGTCATACAATGCTTTTGTTTGTGGACCAACTTCCGTTTCGCTATAGAACACATGGAAATCCTCGCCGTTTTGGATCCCGCCGATCGGGGAAATAACAGCAGCTGTTCCGCAGGCACCCGCTTCGACAAAACGATCCAGCTCATTGAGATAAACATCACCTTCCACAGGGGTCAATCCTAATGAATGTTGCGCTAGATGCAGCAATGAATATTTTGTGATACTTGGTAAAATAGAAGGAGATTTTGGTGTCACAAATTCATTAGCAGCCGTGATCCCGAAAAAGTTGGCAGAACCGACTTCTTCGATTTTGGTATGCGTTTCTGGATCAAGGTAGATGCAATCGGAAAATTTCCGTTGATGGGCTTCGTATCCAGGTAACAAACTCGCCGCATAATTTCCACCAACTTTGGCTGCGCCAGTACCATTTGGTGCCGCGCGATCATAGTCAGAAACAATGAAATTGGTTGGTGTCAATCCGCCCTTAAAGTAAGGTCCGACCGGCATACAAAAAACCGTAAAAATATACTCTGGTGCTGGGCTGACACCGATATTTTCTCCGACGCCAATCAATAGAGGACGAATATACAAGGTGGCGCCGCTGCCATAAGGCGGAACATATTCCTGATTTGCTTTTACTACTTGTTTTACCGCATCTAAGAAAAAGGCCTCAGGAACCTCTGGCATACGCAGGCGATAGGCACTGCGGTTCATCCGTTTGCTATTTTCGTCTGGACGGAACAAATTGATGCCGCCATCTTTTCTTCGGTAGGCTTTTAGTCCTTCAAAACATTGCTGTCCATAATGAAGAGCGGTTGATCCCTCGTGGATATGCAGATAATTATCCTCGGTAAGTTCGCCTTCATTCCAAGAACCGTCTTTCCATGTTGCCAAAAAACGCCATGGCGTTTTGATATAAGAAAACCCTAAATTTGACCAATCGATTGTCATTCGTTCACACCCTTTTTTAATTTTTCTAAGTATAGCACTTCAGAAAAGAAATGTCATTATTTTCTGAAAATTCTTCTATAAGAATATTTGGTGACAGTGACGTGTAAAGAAAGGGGAACCGATCTTTGCTTGTACGAGTTCCCCAGATTGTTTTTCTACAAGTTCTGTGCTTCAATGAGAGTATAAAAAAACAAAAAAGGGGGAACGTTTGTGATTGAGGAAGTGTTGACGGACAGTCTGGGGATCGCTGCTGCGTATCGACGATTGAAACCAATCATGATCCATACACCACTTGCACCAAGTAATATTTTAGGCAAAGAAAAAGAGGGCACGATATTTTTGAAATTAGAAAATCTACAGCGTACCGGCTCCTTTAAAGCGCGGGGGGCGTATAACAAACTCGCGTCATTGACTGATGCAGAAAAACTTCGCGGTGTCATTGCCTGTTCTGCAGGAAATCATGCGCAAGGTGTTGCTCTCGCCGGATCGTTACTGGGGATCAATGTCCGAATCTTTATGCCATTAACGGCTGCCAAAACAAAAATAGAGGCGACAAGAAGTTATGGCGCACAAGTCGTTTTAGCAGGAGAGACGTTTGATGAAACCAAACAACTGACACTAGACGCCATGAAAGATAGTGGCGAAGTATTTGTCTCTCCCTTTGATGATCGTGCAGTAATGGAGGGGCAAGGAACGATTGCGATCGAACTGTTGGAGGATCTTCCAGATGTTGATAATGTCATTATTCCCATCGGCGGTGGTGGGTTGATTGCTGGGATTGCTTTAGCCTTAAAAGAACTTCGTCCAGAAGTCAAAATCATCGGCGTTCAATCCTATGGCGTTTATGGCATGATCGCCTCACTTTGGCAGCAAAAGCTAGTAGCCAATCGCCGCAGTAGAACGATCGCCGATGGCTGTGATGTTGCTTTGGCAGGGGAACTGACCTATGATGTTTTAAAGACCCGTATCGATGAAACGGTCTTAGTTGAAGAATCCGATATCGAACAAGCGATCCATTACTTAGCATTGAGGGAAAAAGTCATCGCAGAAGGGGCTGGTGCATTAAGTACGGCGGCGATTTTAAGCGGACAGATCGATCATTTGCTTCGAGGAAAGAAAACTGTGGCATTGGTCTCCGGCGGCAATATTGATTTCTCTGTGTTTAAGGAAATCATCTGAGTGCAACAAGCCTTCCAAAAAAGAAAGAAGAGACCTGATTAGACATTCTCCTAATTGGGTCTCTTCTTTTAAATTCAAAGCAGGCGCTCAGATGATTACTTTGGGAGAGAAAGTATTGTTTCGATCCACTGTCCAAAGGTTGTTACATATTTCAACGGTCCGATCAATGTAAATCGTGCCATCGTTGGGTTGATTTTTTCAAAGTAAAAACGCCGACTTTCCCCTGAGTAAAGTGCATTGAACTCATCAATAACGATTTTTTTTTGCTGTTGTAGCAATTCCTCTGATTCAATAAAGAAATCAATGGCAAGTAAGCTTTCGGGTATCTGTTTTTCTGAACGTATTGAAGCAAAAGAAAGCAGGGGATCTTCAAATGGTTCGCCCATCAACGAAGCCACATCTTTGTAAGAAAAGCGCCACTGCCCGCCAATTTTTGTCCCTTTAAGTTGGTTGGTCTTTTGATAATTTCGGATGGTTCGAGTCGTTACGCCCAGTTTTTCAGCGACTTCTTCAACGGTATAATAATCTTTCATCGGTTCCTCCTACAAAGCGATTGTACGATCACAAAAGCGTTGCTCCTCTTTCTTATGACTAGTATAGATGATCATGCGTTTTTCTGCATGTTTTTTTAAATACTTCATAATCTTTTCGGCAGCTTCATCATCAAGGCTGCTGGTAGCTTCGTCTAAAAGAATGATTTCGGCATCACTTAATAATATGCGAGCTAGAGCGATTCTTTGCTTTTCTCCTCCAGACAAGTCGGCACCATTTTCCGTAAGCCTGCTAGTCCATGAGCGCTGTTGAAAAATGGGCGCTAAAATACCAGAGGTTTCGATAATTATTTTTTCTTCTCTCGTCATTTTTCTTCCCCATACAAGATTTTCTTCAATTGTCCGAGAGAGAATCGTAGGGTCTTGAGCAAGGTAGAGGGTTTTATCTGTTTCAGGGTTTCTTGGCTTGATGCGTTTACTCTTCGTTGAAAGCGAAATTCCTTCTGATGGATAAAGGCCAGCAATTGCCTTTAAAAACGTTGATTTTCCTTTTCCTGAAGCGCCAGCCAAGTAAATATGTTCACCAGGTTTCAAGGTTTCTTCAATGGGAAAGGAAAAGCTGTGGTTGCCAATGGATACGACAGGGTGGTCGAAAGTAAGACTCAGAGTAGCTTCACACGTTTGGTTCCAGCGGTCATCGGGAGCAGCCAATTCTTCGTTAACAAAACGTTGATTGGTCCTCAGAGTAGCTGTATCAAGATTGATTTTCGTTAAACCACTTAATGCAGAAAAGTAAATGGGTAATAGCACGCCAATCAAAATCAACGCAGAGGTTGGCAGTTCATCTTGTAATATTCCTTGAATCATAAACAAATAGACGCCGATCTGGGCGATCTGATTGATCGCATTAAGGACTAAACTAGTCGTTTGGGCAAAAGTATTGGTGTTTGCTAATGTTTGATACATCGATGTCAATTGAGAGGAAAACAGCTGCTCAAGAACAGCGTCACTCCATTGCTTCATTGTATCAATATGGGACAATGTTGTTAACATTTCCTTATTGCTAAGAGCAAATGCTTCTTGCATATTTTTCATCTTAATACTCAACTGTTGATTGATCCATCGAAACCCAAAAACATTGATGGGAAATAGCGATAGTAAAATGAAACCCAGTAAATAATGCAATTGGAAACACAAAAAAAGTGGGATCAGCAATAAGAAAAAGCAGCGAATGGATTCGCTAAAACTACCGCAAATAAACAAGTATAAGGAATCAACAACGCCAAAGATGCGGTTTAATAGATAAGTGGGCTCCTTTTCAGAGAGTTCTACATAACTCTTCCTTTTCATTTTTTTTAACAATTCTAAGAGATGGCGAACATTCATCGAAGCTGCATAGCGCTCTTTCATCAAAATCAATAAGAATTGCGCGCAATAAGTGATACTTAATATGAACGCTAATAAGCCGACGAGATGATCAAAGCGCAGTGCGTGATCTTCTTGTAGAAGCAAAGGGAAAGCGAGGTTTGTCAGGACAGTCAAAAAAACTAGCAAACTACTCAAACTGATAAAAAGTTTATTGTTTCTAATAATTTCAAACATAAAATCAACTCATTTCCTATATTTTCCTAAATGGTAGATGTTTTTATGAAAATTGTCAATAAAAAAAGAGTTCCTGATTAAAGGAACTCTTGAAAAATCAAAAGCTGCGTCCGCCGCCGCCGAATGTTCCGCCACCAGAAGAGTGGGTCGTACTGCCACCGCCGCCGCCAGAAAAACCGCCACCACCGCCTCCACCATTATTCGAAGGACGGGGGATGCGTCTGGTTGTGACAAAGGAATTGACTAAGCGATCTTCTTTTTGGGTCAGATCAATACTTGATTTTTCTAGATAGTTAAATTTGTAGCCGCCCATTTTTAATTGGTAACGGGATTTAACAATGATGAAAAAAGCGATACTGATCACTGCCGCGATCGCTAAGCAAATAGCAATTTCTAGTGGCGTTATCACTTTGTAATAAGTAATTTTTCCGGTATCACGATCGATACGATAATGATCGGCTGGAACACCTGCTTCCACAAAACCCTCTGCTTTTTGCAGATAGACCAATGCAGCTTGATAATAATTTCCCTCTGCCATCTGGTCAAATACCGCATCAAGTAGCTTATCTAGACGTGAATCGGTAAGATAATCGATCATATTTCCGGAAGTCGAAACGTGAAATTTCCGTTGCGCCATATCGATCACCAATGCCGAACCGTTGTTGTCGTTGCCGATCCGTCTTGAAAGATATCGATCAGTGTACAACTCGATATCTCCCGTATTGCTGTTTGTTGTTTGAATAAAAACTTCGCCCTTGATCTTTGCATTCAGCGCTTCTGCTTCTTCGTTCAACTTCTGGATCTCTTGTTCGGTAAAGAGTCCAGCGTGGTCTGCGACTGTCTCTTCGGCTGCGAAGGCGGGCAGGGCGGTTAAGAAAAAACCAACCAGCAGTAACAACAAATAAGATAGTTTTTTCATAAGAAATACGCTCCAATCAATGCGAGGATGGTCGTTGCCGCGAAAATTGCGCCACTGACGATTCCCAAGCGCTTGTAACTAATCGGTAAAACACCGCTGACTTTTCCGGTTTGCCCATTCATCGCATAATAAAAGGCACTCTTGTTTTCATCATCGGCTCGATAGGTCACTAGCCATACAGGAAGCAAAACGTAGTTGTTTTCTTCTTTTGTTAGATTGATGGAACGATTGTTGCGTTTAAAACTAGTATAGCCATTGACGGTACCTGCTAGCAGATTTTCAGCATAACCCGATAATTCGTTTTTGACTTCGTCAGAAAGATCAATGTATTCAATGTCTCTTTTTTCTGCTTGGAAGCCGGCTAAATATTGACTGCGAAAATTAACAGCTTTTTCAAGGGGAAACGGCTGAACGCCAGTCACCATTTTTTGCTGAACGTTTTTTGACAGCGCATGCTTGAGCAATTCATTCACCTTGATTTTTCCTCGTCGCAAGACATCGTATTGTTTGTGCTCAGTATATTCAATATCACCAACGCGCCAAATACGCAAAGAGGTACCCATACCTGAAAGCGAGCCATTCATCTCAGCATCGACGACCCAATAAGGGAAGTACACACCAGTCAATTTCTCTACTTGTGCTTGATCGAAGAAATCCCGTGGCACAAATTTTTTCTTTTGCGCCCATTCTAAGAATTTCGCAGTTGCTTCTTCCTTTTCGATGGCAAAAGGGAGGACTTTGTTAGGTAAAAATTCTCCTGAAAGCCGTCCCGACAAAACGACCGGGTTATGGCAAAAGTAGCAATAGGTTGCGGCTGTAGTCGCATCCGTCACGATTTCAGCACCGCAGCTGGGGCAGGTGAAAAGGTCCATCTGCCCCGCTTGTGCATCGGCTTGCTCTCTAACTTCTTCTTGAAGGGACGGTTCAGTCTCGGTCGCTGCAGAAGTATCTGAGACAGGAGTATCGGCCATCTGCGCTTCTTTTTGCTTTTCTTCGAAGGCAGTGACTTCGTCTTCAGTAAAAATACTCAGACAAAATGGACAATGAAATTTTTGATCACCAGGTTCAAAGGTTAAAGCGCCCCCACAATTGGGGCACTTATGTGTGATAACATCCATCAGCAATCCTCCTCAATTAGTCTACTGGGACACCTTTGAAAGGTTTGCCGCAATTCGGACAGAATTTTGGAATGCCGTTGGCTAAATCGATCACTTCACCACAATCGCTGCATTTCATTTTCAGGCTTGGTCCATCGCTCGTTGGTTTTGGCGTCCCGCAATTGCTGCAGAATTTACCAGTATTAGAGGTGCCGCATTGTGGACAGTCCCAATGATCTGCGTTGTTTTGTGCAGAAGCCTGTTGCTGCATTTGCTGTTGGTTGTTTTGTGACGCTTGGTTCAAATACCCGCCACCAGCGTTCATCCCCATGCCCATGCCAACAAACCCAGTCGTAGCCCCAGCGGCATTGCTACCGGCAGATTCCATACCACGAGCAACCGAACCTTGAACATAGCCTTCACGAATCGAAGGGTCGCCTAACATTGCCCCTTGGTTCCGCATGTTGATCAGTTTTACGGAATCATCCGTATAAGAGATGCTTGCGACGGCAACAGAAACGATTTCCATGCCGCGGAGTTCTCGCCAGCTGTCATCAAGAACCGTTCCCATATATTTGCTTAATTCCATGCTCTTAGATGGAACGTAAGAAATTCGTTCGCCATCAGCGGACATTTTGTTGATCGCTGTTTGTAGGGCGGTCAAAAATTCAGCTAAGTACTGCTCATTGATGTCGTTGATATCGACTTGACTTTTGTTTTTTGGGATCGCATTCGTATAGAACAAAATTGGATCGGTAATTCGTAAGGAATAGTTTCCGTGCGCCCGTAAGAATAGTTCTGCGTTATAAAAGTTGTCAAAATAGTTCAAAGGCGATGAAGTACCGAAGCGAATTCCTTTGATTTCTTGAAGATTGATATAAAAAACTTGTTGTTTTTGTGGTGTAACGCCGCCAAACTTAAAGCGGTCGAAGGTTTCAGAAATCGCATCTTTCAATGAACCGTTCAACATCGAAGGCGCTAATTCATTTTTGACGGTATAGTAGCCTTCTTCAGCGGTATAATCGATGATTCGCCCGCCATCAACCAATAACATCATCATATTCGGATAGACATGGATCACTGACCCATCAGTGATGACATCTTCCGTGCCTTTTCTGTTAGAACCGCGTTTGTCATTACGCCGCACTTTGACACCTTTTGTCATTACTGTCGAATCGCTCATATTGTCAGGCTCGATCACCTCTAGCCATTGATCTGCTAATCCGCCGCCAATTGCGCTTGTTGCCGCTTTGATAATACCCATTTTCAGTCCTCCTTTAAATTGTTTTCATCACAATAGATGAACGTAGATTCATTATACCATAGGAGGTGAGATTTACGTTATCAGTCTAAAGTTGGAGAAGAGGAATGGTCTTTTTTCTTGAAAATAGGGAGGAATAAAAGGATATAGTGAGTGAAAGCGCGCGGAATGGCTCTTCGAATTAAATTTCCATTTCTTTTGAGATTCCACCACGCAAACGGTGGTTTTTTTAGCTGATATTACGTATAATAGAAGGTAGCGAATTTTGAAATGAGTGTGGAAAACTATGGCCTATCAAGCATTATATCGTGTTTGGCGTTCTCAGCGTTTTGATGATGTTGTCGGACAAAAAGCAATTACCCAAACCTTAAAAAATGCAATCGATCAAAATCAAATCTCGCATGCTTACTTGTTTACGGGCCCTCGAGGAACCGGGAAAACAAGTGCAGCGAAAATTTTTGCCAAAGCCATCAATTGTCCGAACCAAGTCAATGGCGAGCCTTGCAATGAGTGTGACATGTGTCGCTCAATCACAGCTGGAACGCAAGAAGACGTGATCGAAATCGATGCGGCAAGTAACAACGGTGTAGAAGAAATTCGCTTTATTCGTGATCGTGCGAACTATGCACCGACCCAAGCAGAATACAAAGTTTATATCATTGATGAAGTGCACATGCTGTCAACAGGCGCATTTAATGCATTACTAAAAACATTGGAAGAACCACGGAAAAATGTTGTCTTTATTTTGGCAACAACAGAGCCCCATAAGATTCCAGCAACGATTATTTCCCGAACCCAACGATTTGATTTCAAACGGATCAATACGCAAGACATCGTGGGTCATTTGGAAACGGTCCTTACTACTAGCGAGATCAATTACGAAGCAGAAGCTTTACAGATCATTGCGCGAGCCGCAGAAGGCGGTATGCGGGATGCCTTGAGTATCACCGACCAGGCGATCGCTTTTAGTGATGGAACCGTAACGACCCAAGATGCTTTAGAAGTGACGGGCAGCTTGTCCTATGAAATGATGGACCGTCTGATGCAGGCTTGTGGGGAAAAAGAAGTTGCCGATGCGTTAGCGACCTTGCGGGAGTTATTAGCCTCTGGTAAAGAAGCCCGCCGTTTATTGGAAAACTTGTTGGTTTATTGTCGAGACTTGCTGATGTATCAACAAGCGCCGCAGCTGCTATCTGAAAAGTCTCTGCAGTTGACTGAAGCGTTTCAAACACTGGCAAAAATTACCCCGCCATCAAAAATCTATCACTGGATCACGGTCTTAAACGATACGCAAAATGAAGTACGATTTACGAACAATCCTACGATCTATTTGGAAGTGGCTGTGGTCAAATTAGCCAATGATCCAGAAAGTGCTGCTGTTGCCAGCAATTCAGCTGACAATAGTCAAGAAGTGGCGCAGTTACGTCAAGCACTGCAAAAACTTCAGGCAGAGGTGCAACGACTGCAAGAGAATCGACCGACAGGTGCCGTTGCTGAAACCACCGCGCCAGTGAAGAAAACCAAGGCGACCACTACGTTCCGTTTACCAAAGGAACGCGTGTTCCAAGTACTGAAAAGTGCAACGAAGAAAGACTTGGCAAATGTTCGTAATGTTTGGGACGATCTTTTGATGTCTCTTTCCGTGACGCAAAGAGCTATGCTGCACTCCAGTGAAGCAAAAGCTGCCAGCGAATCGGGCGTCGTGATCGCTTTTGACTATGAGATCTTATGTCAGCGAGCAAGTAACGACCAAGAGTTTCAATTGATGATCCATAATCAATTGTCCCGTATGATCAAAGACTACGCCCCACAGGCTGTCTTTATTACAAAAGAAAGTTGGCCGACGCTACGACAAGAGTTTTTGGCTGGCGGTCAAGCAACGGAAGAGTCAGAAATTGAAGTAGAGCAAGAAGAGACCGAAGCCGCTCCTGTCGAACCAGAAAATGACGACTTAGTAACAAAAGCGCAAGAGTTATTTGGTGAATTAACCAGCATTGAAGAAAATTAATGAATATGGAGTGATGAATAATGATGCGAGGCATGGGAAATATGCAAGGCATGATGAAACAAATGCAAAAAATGCAAAAAGAAATGATGAAAGAACAAGAAGCACTAAACAGCAAAGAATTTATCGGCGAATCGACAAATGGCTATGTCAAAGCGACCTTTACTGGCGATAAGACGTTACAAGACATTGCTATCAATGAAGCAATCGTTGATGCTGACGATGTGGAAATGCTGCAAGATATGATCATTTTAGCCATCAATGACGGATTAAAGAAAATTGAAAAAGAATCGGAACAAACAATGGGCAAATATACAAGAAACATTCCGGGTCTATAAAAGGAGAAATGACGGTGCAATATCCTGAACCGATCGCCCGATTGATCGACAGTTACATGAAACTGCCGGGAATTGGACAAAAAACCGCAACACGTTTGGCATTTTATACGATTGATATGAAAGAAGAAGTCGTCAATGAGTTTGCTAAATCGTTGCTTAGTGTTAAACGAGATTTGCACTTTTGCAGTATTTGCGGAAATATAACGGAAGAAGATCCTTGTGAAATCTGCAGTGATCCCACAAGAGACAAAGAAACGATTTTAGTAGTTGAAGAGCCTAAAGATGTCATGGCATTAGAAAAAGTCCGCGAGTATCATGGACTTTATCATGTGCTGCATGGCGTGTTATCCCCGATGGAAGGGACAGGTCCAGAAGATATCAACATTGCATCCCTGATACAGCGGCTGCATGATGATCAGGTCAAAGAAGTGATCATTGCGACCAATGCGACCACGGAAGGCGAAGCGACGGCGATGTATATGTCGCGTTTGATCAAGCCTGCCGGTATTAAAGTCACGCGTTTGGCTCATGGCTTATCTGTGGGCAGCGATATTGAATACGCGGATGAAGTGACCTTGCTAAAAGCAGTAGAAGGTCGCCGAGAATTATAAAGATATTGGAGGCAATTAGGGTGAATGGATTGTTTATAACCATCGAAGGACCGGATGGTGCTGGAAAAACCAGTGTGATCGAAGAATTGTATCCTCGGTTACAGCTTGAAGCAACAAGAAAAATCGTTAAAACAAGAGAACCTGGCGGAGTTAAAATCGCTGAAAAAATTCGTAAAATTATTTTAGATCCGCGAAATGAAGAAATGGATGAGCGGACCGAAGCCTTACTTTATGCAGCGGCACGCCGCCAACACTTGATTGAGGTTGTCCTGCCGGCATTGAACGCCGGACACATCGTGATCTGTGACCGCTTTGTTGACAGTTCGCTTGCCTATCAAGGAGCTGGACGTCGCATCGGGATTCCTGAGATCGCACGGATCAACGAGTTTGCGACGGAAGGAACGACCCCTGATTTTACCTTGTATCTAGATGTTGACTCTGATACTGGCTTGCGTCGCATCCAAGAAAATCGTGCACATCAATATGACCGACTAGATTCGGAAGGATTGGAGTTTCATCAACGGGTTCGTCATGCGTATCTAAAGCTAGCGGAAGAAAATCCTGTACGCATTCATAAGATTGATGCTAGAATGGGGTTACAAGAAGTTGTTGAATCCAGCTATTCAGCAATCGTTGAATCGTATCCTGCTTACTTCAAATCAATCTAGGGTAGGTTGGATAACACAAAGGAGATGGTCCCATGAAATTAATTATGGCAATCGTACAAGACAAAGACAGTAATCGTTTGGCAAATGAGTTTATTGATGCCAATATCCGTGCTACAAAATTGTCATCAACGGGTGGTTTTTTAAAGGCTGGTAATAGTACGTTTATCATTGGTATTGAAGATGACCGTGTGCAAGATGCGTTAGAATTGATTAAAAAAACCTGTCAATCAAGAAAGCAATATGTCTCGACACCGATGTCACTAGATATATCCTTAGATGGTCAAGTTCCTTATCCGGTCGAAGTCGAAGTCGGTGGCGCCACCGTATTCGTGCTGCCAGTTGACGGATTCCATCAATATTAAAAAAGGAGCATTTCATGGAGGAGTTATTTCTACAAGAATACCAGCCTCTTGTTTTTGCCCAACTAAAAAAAAGTATCAAGCATGGGCGCATTGCTCATGCTTATCTTTTTGAAGGGGACAAGGGGACTGGCAAGCATGAACTAAGTCTATGGCTCGCAAAACGCCTTTTTTGTGCCAATGTACAAGAAGAAGCGCCATGTGGTGCATGCAGCAATTGTCTACGGATCGCCCAAGGAGAGCATCCTGACGTTATCCAAATTGAACCTGATGGGCAGATGATCAAAGTCGACCAGATTCGACAGCTGCAAGAGGAGTTCTCAAAAAGCGGCTTTGAAAGCCGTTTGAAAATCTTTATTTTGTCTCAAGCTGACAAAATGAACAACAGCGCTGCCAACAGTTTACTAAAGTTTTTAGAAGAACCAGTGGGAAACTTTCTGGCGATCTTAGAAACGGAGAGCCTTGGTCGTATTTTGCCAACCATCCAGTCTCGCTGTCAGATCATTCATTTCTCTCCTTTGTCAAAAGAAAAACTGCAAGAAAAGTTACAAGAAGAGGGACTTTCTAAAGAGACAAGCCGACTTCTAAGCCACTTGACCAATAGTTATCATAAAGCAGTTGAAATCTCGCAAGATGAATGGTTTAATGAAACTAAGGATGCTGTTAAGCGTTGGGTGAATTACCTTTTGAAGAAAGACCCGCAAGCATTTATTTTTGTTCAGAAAAAATTATTGGGTCTAGCAAAAGAAAAAAATCAGCAATCAGAAATCTTTTTGCTCTTGTTATTTTACTTTCAAGAGGAGCGGGATCGATTGTTGGGGCAAGGTTTATGGGGAAAAGAGATCAATCGTGCCATTGAAGCCGCATTGCAAGCACAAAAAAAGTTGCAAGCCAATGTGTCTTTCCAAGGTGTGGCAGAACAATTTTCCGTGAAAATCATCTATGGATAAAACGCAGCAGCCGGAAAAGGAGACCAGAGATGATCGAAGTTGTCGGAGTGCGTTATCATGACGTAGGCCAGATTTATTTTTACACACCGAAAAAACAGACCTATACTATAAATGACCAAGTCATCGTGGAATCACAAGATGCTAAATGTCTTGCCACAGTCGTCACCAAAAGCAGAGAAATGAATGAGAGCGATTTGCCTCAGGTAGTCAAACCTATCTTACGTCGGGCGACGAAGAAAGATTTGGAACAGGCAGCAGCCAATCAAAAGGCGGCAGATGAAGCGTTAAAAATTGGAAAAGAAAAAATCCGCGCACATCAGTTGCCAATGAAACTGATTCGAGTAGCCTATACCTTTGAGCGGACAAAACTGATTTTTTCGTTTACTGCAGAAAGCCGTGTTGACTTTCGCGAATTAGTCAAAGACTTGGCAAGTGAATTTCATACCCGGATTGAACTGCGCCAAATCGGTGTCAGGGATGAAGCGAAGGCACTAGGCGGAGTTGGGCCCTGTGGTCGCAAACTATGCTGTGCGACGTTTTTAGGGGATTTTATCCCTGTATCCATCAAGATGGCTAAAGATCAAGGACTTTCCTTGAATCCTGCGAAAATCTCAGGATTATGCGGTCGTTTGATGTGCTGTCTTAAGTATGAAAGTGAAGAATATGAGCGGGCGAAAAAAGAATTGCCGGATCGCGGCAAGGAAGTTGAAACGCCAGATGGCAAAGGACGTGTGGTTGGGCTGGATCTGTTGAGCCGAGTGATCAAAGTCCGTTTGCATGATCGGCAAACACCAATCGAATATGATTATGAAGAACTAGTGACAAAATAAGTAGGTGACCATAATGAGCATGGACAAACGATCAATATATGACGGATTGAATCAGTTAGAATCGGAGTTGCAAAATTCCTTAAATAATCTAGCGGAAATGAAGCAGTCTTTGCAAGAAATCGTCGAAAAAAATACGACATTAGAATTGGAAAATCAACGCTTACGTGAACACATTCGTGAGTTGAACCAAGTGGCAGATGCACCCGCTGAATCGGTCAAACAAGAACTTTCTAAATCACGAATGAATTTAGAAAAGATTTACGAAGAAGGATTTCATGTTTGTTATGACTTATACGGTTCTCGCAGAGAACATGATGAACCTTGTGCATTTTGTCTAGAAGTGATCTATCGTGAAAGCGGCAAATAACTGACTGACAGTCTAATAGGTTCGTTAGAAAAAAGATCAGTTTCCACTGGTCTTTTTTTCGAAAGGAGCAGTACATGCAAAAGCAACAAAGTTATAAACAAGACACTGGAAAACTGTATCTTGTTCCGACACCGATCGGGAACTTGGAAGATATGACGGTCCGTTGTGTCAAAATTTTAAAAGAAGCGGACCTGATTGCAAGTGAAGATACTCGCAATACCCAGAAATTGTTGAATCATTTTGAGATCTCGACACCGCAAAAAAGCTTACATGAACACAATTATAAAGAGCGAGTTCCGCATTTGGTAGAACAGCTGCAGATGGGCAAGACCATTGCCCAATGCAGCGATGCTGGTATGCCCTCCATCAGTGATCCGGGGCATGAATTAGTCAAGGCCTGTCTAGCTGAAGGAATCGCGGTGATTGCGCTTCCGGGACCTACGGCAGGTTTGACAGCGTTGATTGCTTCAGGCTTATCGCCGCAACCAAATCTTTTTTATGGCTTTTTACCTCGTAAGAAAAAAGAACAAAAACAAGCCTTGAGTGAATTAGCGACCCAGAAAGCAACGATGATTTTTTATGAGTCACCCTATCGAATCGCCGCGACGATTGAAACAATGCTAGAGGTATTTGGTGAACGTCAGGCAGTCATTTGCCGAGAATTGACAAAAATCCATGAAGAATACTTGCGAGGGACCTTTTCTGAATTGATCGACTATTTAGAGCAGCAGCCAATCAAAGGAGAATGCTGTCTGTTGGTGGAAGGCTCTTCTGAAATACATGAAATTGTTTATGAAGGAAGTTACGCAGAACAAGTAGCTGCCTTGATGGAAGAGGCCGAAATGTCCTCAAAAGAAGCAATCAAAGAAGTGGCTAAACGTAATCAAGTAAAGAAACAGCTTGTCTATCAAGCGTATCACCAAATAGAAGAGTAATCATACCGAGACTTCTCTCGGTATTTTTTTGTACCACACGCTCACTTATGTGATATTACCTAACATATAAAGTCAGCTATTTTCAGAAAATTCATGTTTTTCTCAGAAAAATCTAGATTATTCGAAAATATGGTGTTAGGATAGCTAACATATAGAAAGGGAGCGTGTAAAATGGATACAGGGAATATTGCATTTATTTTAATTTGTAGCGGTATGGTTTTTCTAATGACTCCAGCATTGGCATTTTTTTATGGAGGATTGGAACGACGCAAAAACATCCTCAATACCATGATGATGGTGATTTGTACGATGGGCTTGGCGTCCGTCCTCTGGGTCGCTCTAGGGTATACATTATCCTTTAGCGGGACAGGATCATTTATTGGCAATTTAGACAAAGTCTTTTTCAATCATGTTTCGATGTCAGAAGGAGAGGGAATTCCAGAAGGGTTGTTTGCTGCCTTTCAAATGATGTTTGCTTTGATCACGACGGCGATTATCACTGGATCAGTCGTTGGAAGAATGCGGTTCTCTGCTATTTTTCTATTTATTGGCTTCTGGCTGGTTTTCGTGTATTTTCCAATGGCGCATATGGTGTGGGGCGGTGGCTTCTTAGATGCGATCGGCTCGATCGACTTTGCAGGAGGCAATGTCGTTCACATCAGTTCGGGAATCAGTGGGCTAGTCTTAGCGATCGTTGTCGGTAAGCGACGAGAATTTCATCAAACCGAATATCGTCCTCATAATATTCCCTTTGTTGTACTAGGTGCCGGTCTTTTATGGTTTGGCTGGTTTGGCTTTAATGCTGGCTCTGCGTTAGCAGCTGATGGTCTAGCGATCCACGCCCTAATGACCACGAATACAGCAGCAGCCAGTGCGATGCTTTCTTGGATGCTGATCGAAAAAATCGTCGTGGGAAAACCGACAATCGTCGGTGCTTGTACAGGTGCAGTTGTGGGCTTAGTTGCCATCACACCAGGGGCGGGGTTTGTCTCCCTTTGGTCTTCCTTTATCATTGGCGCTTTAGTCAGTCCGTTTTGTTACTTCTTTATTTCCGTCATCAAACATCGATTAGGGTTAGATGATGCATTGGATGCCTTTGGTTGTCACGGGGTAGGCGGAATCTTCGGTGGTTTGATGACCGGGATCTTTGCCGATCCCGCTGTTGGTGGACATTCAGGATTGCTTTATGGCGGTGTTGATCTTTTTATCGCACAAGCCGAAAGTATCGTATTTACGATTTTGTTCGCTGGTATCCTATCCTTTGTCATAATTACCTTGATCAAATGGGTGATGCCGATTCGCGTATCTCAGCAAGAAGAAGCGGTGGGGATGGATCGGATCGAACATGATGAAACGGCCTATCCTACCTTTATGGGGTTAGATTCTTAAGAGTGGAGGAGCAGTCATGAAAAAAGTTGAAGCGATTATTCGCCAAGAAAAATTAGAGGAGCTAAAAGCCGCTTTGGATCAATCGGATCTGATCAGTGGGATGACGGTCAGTCAAGTTCTCGGGTGTGGCAATCAAAAAGGGTTAAAAGAGTTTATTCGTGGCCAAGAAGTGATCACGACTCTTTTACCGAAAGTAAATGTCCGCTTTGTTTTGGCAGATGAAAAAGTCGATGCCGTGATTGAGCTGATTGTATCGATCTGTCGGACAGATGAAGTCGGTGATGGCAAAATATTCGTCTACCCTTTGGAAGAAGCGATTCGGATTCGCACCAATGAACGAGGAGAAGCTGCCTTATAGCAGAACTTCTTGGGTCATGAACCGTGCAGCAAAAGTAGCGAACGTTTAGGGAAGGGCCAATGAAAATTGGTCCTTTTTGCGTCTTTGTCTTGATTCCTTGCTTGATAGGGAACTTCTGTTCGTTTATAATAAGAAGCGAGGTGAGCAACGATGTCGGAACTGCAATTTCCCTTAAAAAATGATACGAGCCGCAAAATTATTCATATTGATATGGATGCTTTTTTTGCTTCGGTGGAAGAACGGGATGATCCTGAGCTGGCCAAGCATCCCCTTGTCATTGCCCGTCACCCAAGTGATACCGGCGGCCGAGGAGTGGTCACGACAGCGAATTATCTGGCGCGACAATATGGCATCCATTCGGCAATGAGCGCACAAAAAGCCTACGAGCTTTGTCCGCAAGCGATTTTTAAACCGGGGAATCATCAAAAGTATCGTGAAGTGTCCCAGCAAGTCAGAGAAATTTTTCACCGATACACCGACATCATCGAACCAGTTTCAATTGATGAAGCGTATCTGGACGTCACAGTGAACAAAATCAACTGTCCTTCAGCAATTAAGATCGCTCGTCTGATTCAGCGAGACATCTGGCATGAGACCCATTTGACTTGTTCGGCAGGCGTCAGTTACAACAAGTTTTTGGCAAAATTGTCCTCGGATTATCATAAACCACGAGGGTTAACAGTGGTGATGCCGGATGAGGCAGTGGCCTTTTTACAACAACTACCCATCGATAAATTTCATGGGATCGGGAAGAAAACTGTCCCCAGGATGCATGAGTTAGGCATTTTTACAGGAGCAGATCTATACGCTTGGAGTGAGATGGCGTTGATCCGCGAATTTGGCAAAATGGGGTATTCTTTGTATCGTAAAGTTAGAGGAATCCATGATTCACCAGTCAGTGTGACCAGAGAACGAAAATCAGTCGGTAAGGAGCATACATACGGCAATCCATTAACGAGTGAAGAACAAGTCTTAAGTCAATTACGCGCCATCGCAGAAGAAGTTGAGAGATCACTAAAGCGCACACAGAAACATGGCAAAACAGTCGTGTTGAAAGTCCGTTACAGTGATTACTCTACGATCACTAAACGAGTGACTTTGCCGATTTACGTTCATAAAAAAGAACAGTTATTTTCGGAAGCCAGTCTCATTTGGGAAGAGATTTTAGGTCTTGAAAAAGGCATTCGTCTTTTGGGAGTCACCGTCACAAATCTCGATCCTCTGACCTATGAAAATATCGTACTGCCTTTATGGCAAACATCTGACGATCAGTAGACCTAAAAAGGAGGACCAATATGACGATCTATCAAGTATATGAAACGATGATTGCTTTGGCTGATGAAGAACGAAGTGAAAAAATGGCCGCCTATATGCGGCATCAGTTTGAGTTTTTAGGCATCCCTACACCGTTGCGGCGTCAGCAGGAAAAAGCAGCCTTTAAAGTAGCAAAACAAATGAAACGAATCGATTGGGAATTTATCGATCAATGTTGGCAAAGCAGCTATCGGGAACACCAGTACCTTGCGATTGATTATTTAGTGGCGCTGGAGCCCTTTTTATCAGCCGTTGATCTAGGAAAAATTGAACAGTTAGTCATAACGAAATCTTGGTGGGATAGCGTGGACGCACTAAGTGAGGTCGTCAGAAAGCTTGTTCGCCGACTGCCAGCGTTAAAGGCTGAGATGCTTCGTTGGAGTCTTGAGGATAATCTTTGGCTACGGCGAGTGGCGATTCTTCACCAATTGTTGCAAAAAGAACAGATGGATCGACCATTACTTGAAGAGATCCTTGTCAACAATTTGGGGAGTTCTGAATTCTTTATCAACAAAGCCATTGGCTGGAGCTTGCGAGACTATGCCAAGACGAATCCTCTGTGGGTCCAAGATTTTCTTCTACGCCATCAAAAAAGTCTGGCGCCTTTGACGGTTCGTGAAGCAAGTAAGTACCTTTAAAAAGCTTGGTCACTGATTTTTATATAACAAAAAAAACACCGTGCATCATCTTTGAAGGAAGATGTGGTGACCCCAAAAGTTCGATTTTTTGGTCTAACTTTTGGGGTCATCTCAAGATGCACGGTGTTTTGAGTCGTTAAATTTGTTTTTTGATTTGTTCGTAACTTGCTTCAGAATCTTTGCACTTTGCCCAGATAACCGCTTTTCCTTGTTCTCGAGATGCAGCAAGATCAATGATTCGTTGATTGCTGCTACCACGAAACTGCAAGTTTAGGTTTCGCTTGCTGAGTTCAAAACGGCCGTCCACCAAAATATCAATTTTGGATAAAAGTTCTAGTTTGTCAGGGGTTTCCAAGAGCAGTTCTTCGTAAGTGTAGCCTGACCAGCTCCAAATGTCCTTGCTATGACCAAATTCGGCGCGAACGCGATCAACAACTTTCAGACAGACCGTCGTGTTCAAGAAAGGTTCGCCGCCTAGGAGGGTCAGTCCTTGAACATAGTCATGTCGCAGATCCTCAATGATTCGATCCTCTAGCTCTTGGGTAAAAGGTGTGCCGTAGCGAAAGTTTTGGACGGCTTTGTTGAAACAGCCTTCACAAGCAAACAGGCAGCCGCTCACATATAAACTATTTCGGATGCCTTCACCGTCCACAAAGTTGAAGGCTTTGTAATCAGCGATATAATTTTGACTGTACTCGTTTGTTTTCCATTCTTGGGGCTTAGGATTTCTCATAAGAAAACTTCTTTCTATTGTGAATTACAGGGGTTGTTCGATAAAAGGAGTGTAGAAGAAATCTAACACTCCTTTTATGATTATTCTTGCAAATGTTTGACCCGAGCAGAGATTTCTTTGTGACGACCGTTGACCATCGGGCGAGCTTGAGGATTTCCAAGATACCCGCAGGTTCTTTTGACAACATCACAACTTTTTGGATCGTGATTGCCACATTGTGGACATTCAAAGCCTCGTTCGGTTGGATTAAAGTCTCCTTCATATCCGCACTCGTAACAGTGATCGATAGGGGTATTTGTTCCAAGATAAGCGACCCGATCATATGCGTAATCCCAAACCGCTTCTAACGCTTTTGGATTTTGCTGCAAGACTGGATATTCACAGTAATGAATAAAGCCACCAGAACAGTATTTTGGATAGTCCTTTTCAAAATCAAGTTTCTCAAATGGTGTCGGATTTTTCCGCACATCATAGTGGAAGCTATTGGTATAATATTCTTTGTCGGTAATATTTTCAACTTCACCGAATTTTTCGGTATCTAAGCGACAGAAACGATCGGTCAAGCTTTCACTAGGGGTCGAGTACACACTGAAATGATAGCCGTATTCATCGCCCCAGGCATCGGCATGAGCTTTCAATTCTTTCACGATCGCCATCGTAAAGGCCTTTGCTTCTGGGTCTTGTTCCCAAGTTCCACCGTAAAAAGCCGAAGCAGCTTCGTATAAACCAATGTAACCAAGCGAAACAGTGGCACGTTTGTTTTTGAATAATTCGTTGACATTGTCTTTGCGATCCAAACGTTCACCGAAAGCCCCATACATATAAAGGATCGGCGCATTGGCGGGACTCGCTTCTTTACAGCGTTCCACTCGATAGACAAGGGCATCTTTAACGATTTGCAGACGGTCCTCCAGCAGTGACCAGAATTTTTCTTGATCGCCATTTGCTTCTAAGGCGATCCGTGGAATATTCAATGTCACGACACCTAGATTCATCCGACCGACATTGATTTCTTCACCACGTTCGTTTTTCCAGCCTTGCAAGAAAGAACGACAGCCCATCGGCACTTTAAAGCTCCCAGTCAATTCAACCAATTTATCATAATTCAAAATATCCGGGTACATCCGTTTAGTGGCACATTCTAAAGCCAGTTCTTTAATATCATAGTTCGGATCGGTAGGTGCCAAGTTGACCCCACGGCGAATACTAAAAATCAATTTTGGGAAAATAGCGGTACGCTTTTCACTGCCTAACCCGTTGATGCGAATTTGGAGAATCGCTCGTTGAATTTCCCGTTCGAACCAGTTGGTTCCTAAACCAAAGCCAAGGGAAGTAAACGGCGTTTGTCCGTTAGAGGTGAATAACGTATTGATTTCGTATTCTAGACTTTGCATTGCATCGTAGATATCTTTGCGGGTTTTGCTCTTCGCGTAAGCTTCCCGACGTTCGGGTGTCTCAATCCATTCTTCGGCATCTTTTAAATGTTTTTGGTAATTCAACTCAGCAAAAGGAGCCAATAATTCATCTGTTCGATCAGCAGAACAGCCACCATATTGACTCGATGCTACATTTGCAATGATTTGTGAGATTTGAGCGGTGGCCGTTTGGATCGATTTTGGCGATTCCACTTCGGCGTTCCCAATTTTAAACCCATTATTTAGCATGCCTTTAAAATCGATTAGGCAGCAGTTAGTCATTGGGGTATATGGATGATAATCCAAGTCATGGTAATGAATGTCGCCTTTTTGGTGGGCATTTGCCACGTGAGGAGGCAGCATTTTCAAACCAATCGATTTTCCTACGATCCCAGCGGTCAAATCACGTTGTGTGTTGAACACGTTACTATCCTTATTGGCATTTTCATTGACGACCGATTGATCTTTATTCATCAATTTATTGATCGTAAAGTTGATGTCTGTTGCTTTGCTGCGTTCGAAATCACGATGGGTCCGGTAGTTGATATATTCTTCAGCCAAGGCATACTCGTTCTTTGCTAACAAGATATGCTCGACGATATTTTGGATCTCATAGATTTTTACATTTGTACGAAAACGTTCCGCGATCTCGTGATCGACACTGTCAACGATCTCGGTGATTTTTTCGTGGTCGATGGGAGAAAGCTCACCGTTGATTTTTCTCAGGGCTTTCACTAACGCATCATAAATTTTTTGATCATCAAAATCGACAAGCCGTCCATCACGTTTTACGATTTTTAACTGACGCAAAGCGGACTGTCTTTCCAACCCTTGCTCAGGATTTCTCTTAATGTTCATCATTTCTACCACTCCTTATCTTCCACAATATAATAAAACAAATTGTAGAAATGAGCAACTATATATAGTAGTCGTAAAGGGTTTGTGTTTTGGATATACACAATATATGGTGTATATTCATTTGGGTATTTCCGAGAAAACTTGATAAGATTAAGGATTTGGTTGTTCCATGTTTCACATAATGAATAAAAACTTTTTTAAATTTATTTTTTCTCTGTTTTGAAGCAGAAGTATTCAATGATAAAGTATGCTACCATAAGGAGAGAATTTTTTTAAAGGAGGGTTCTGTGTGAAAAATATGATCGATGTGAAGCATCTGACAAAAAGTTACGGCACCCGTTTCAATCAAACCAAAGTATTAGATAACCTTTCTTTTGCAGTGGATCAAGGAGAATTTGTTGGGGTCATGGGGCCAAGCGGTGCTGGGAAAACGACCTTGATGAATCTTTTGTCTTCAATCATGCGACCTAGCTTAGGCTCGATCTATATCGATGGCAAAGACATTACCCGAATGTCGGAAAAAGCCCTCAGCGATTTTCGCCGTCAGCAGATTGGCTTCATCTTTCAAGATTTTAATCTTTTAGAGACATTGACAGCCAGAGACAATATTTTGCTGCCTTTAGCGATTGATCGCTTGCCCGTGAAGGAAACCCAAGTACGTATCGAGGAGACGGCCAATTTGTTAGGGATCGAGCACTTGTTAGATCGCTACCCAGAAGAATTGTCTGTAGGGCAAAAACAGCGGGTCGCTGCTGCTCGAGCAATCATCAGTCGTCCGGCGGTCCTTTTTGCTGATGAACCCACTGGCGCCCTTGATTCAAAAGCGGCGACAGAATTATTACGGTATTTAGCACAAATCAATCAACAAGAGAAAACAACGATCTTGATGGTCACCCATGATCCTTTCACCGCCAGCTACTGCAACCGAATTTTATTCATCCGAGACGGTGTCTTCTTTGCAGAAGTCGTCAAAAAAGGCGGGCGTCAGGAATTTTTTGAAAAAATCATCGATATGCAGGCAACGATTGGAGGCGGTCCGCGCCATGTTGTTTAAAATCGGCTGGCGGAGTTTTTTACGGCAGTTTCGCAACTATATGGTGTACTTTATTTGTATGATGACCGCCGTGATGATTTTCTATTCCTTTAACGCCTTGATGAATGATCGTCTGCTGAATCAACGGGTCCAGCAAGATATACGCATTGAAGGGGTTTTAGGATTCGGCAGCAGTGTGGTTGCCTTTGTCGTCTTGTTTTTTATGCTGAGTGCCAATCATTTTTTTCTTAGTCAGCGGCAAAAAGAAATCAGTGTTTACCAGCTTTTGGGGCTGCGGCAAGGTCGTCTGGCTTGGCTGTTGCTGCGGGAAACGTTTCTATTGAACTTTTTCTCTTTAGTGACCGGCATCTTTATGGGGATTATTTTTTCGAAATTTTTTTCTATGATTTTGATTCGAGCGATGGGCTTGAATTTAACGAGTCATTTCTTTAATTCACCCCAATCGATTTTTTCAACGGTTTTTGTCTTTATCGCGGCGATGATTATTTTGAGTATTCAAGTGATCCTTTTTGTATGGCGTACCCCAATGAGTGAGCTGATCAAGACTGAATACCGCTTACCGATCAAAAAAATGAAAATGACTCCGTTTCGTACATTGATGGGGGTCCTAGGTCTGATTTTACTTGGGGTAGGGTATTATCTGTCATTGACCCTAAGGGAAACATGGACCAACTATATCACGTATACGCAAGATTTTTCAGCGATTCTATGGATCCCTTTACTGATTCTATTTTGCTGTATAACGGCAACCTATCTCTTTTTTGATTGTTCCTTGCCAGCACTGTTGTATTTTTTGAGTAAACCAAAAAAACGCCTTATCAAAGGGGCGAAGTTGATTGCTTACAATAACGTGCGTGCTTACTTGCAAAGGACGTGGAAAAGCTACGCCCTTTTGACGATTATCACTGCAATCGCGATTTCATTGATCGGGGGAACAATGGGGGTCATCTCTTTGAATTACCAAGCAACGAACCGTATCTATCCAACTTCCTTTCAGGTGTCAGGAGAGCAGGCAGGGGCCTTGCGTACCCTTTTAGAAAAGTCGGATGTGCCAATTACAGCGGAACAAGCAATTCCCTACAAAATGACCAATATGACGGTGCAGACACGCTACCTAGGAGAGTTGCAAGATGAAAGTGTCGAAAATATGATGGTGAATCTGGTGGCACTTTCGGATTATCAGCGTCTGCGAAAACTGGTTCCGGGTGCTCCTGAGATTCGACTGAGTACTGATAAGCAAGCTGTACTTTTTGACAGTCAATACGACGTAACTCGCTCATTTATCACATATCGCGATGAAGTCAAAGTCGGCAGTCAGCATAATTTTAAACTCATTCAAGCCGAACAAGATTATTTTGGTGATAGTGCTTTACGCTATTCTTTACCCAATGTCCTTGTCATTCAAGATGAGGCGTACCAACAAATCAAAGGATTCACCTATACCATTGCTTATTTACAGACCGAAAAGGTGCAAACAGACGCGCTGACACAGTTGTTGGATGAAGAGCTGCCAATCGAGTGGGCGCATCCATTGACCTATGAATTTAGCGACGACCAAAAAAACGTACGCTTTTATCCAGAGACCGCTCGGGATTCAAGTAGTGATAGTGGTCAGACGACCGCATATCGGCTAACGTTAGCCAATCGCTTTACAACAATGCGCGGGGTGCGACGACAAGCAGGAATCATTTTGTTCGTATCGCTATTTGTTGGGGTGATCGTTTTGATCACCACGTCTAGTAGTTTGATCGTTCGGCAATTTTCTAACACGGAGCGGGAAAAGTACAATTACCGACTATTGACAAAATTAGGCTACACCCGTAATGAAGTGCGCAAGTTGGTGTACTGGCAAAACATTTGGATTTTTATGCCTGGCACCTTATTGGCGATTTTGCATGCGGTATTTGCCATCAATACTTTCACACAGATCATCGATAGTCCCGGGTATTGGGTTGCTCATTTGTTTGCAGCAGTGGCAGCAGTCGTCTATCTGTTTGCCTATTTGATTACCGTCAAGCTGTGTCTGCGGATTATTGAAACTTGATCTATTTATACGATAAAACGATTCTAGGAAACTAGGATCGTTTTTTTTCGTTTAACCAATCTTTTTGTATTTCCCTCTGGCACCAGATTAAGAGAATGGTATAATCATAATCAATGAGACAAAGGAGGAAGCAAGATGGAGAAAAAAGAAGAACAGCTTTTAATAGACCTAACGACTGCACGTGGGGTTCCTGGGAATGAGGAGGAAGTGCGTGAAGTCTTTAAAGAATATGCCAAAGACTTTGCTGAAGATATCTTTTTTGATGGTTTAGGAAGTGTCATTGCCAAACATGTTGGTGATGGCGGCGGTCCGAAAATTTTTATTTCGGGACATATGGATGAAGTCGGCTTTATGGTAACAAAAATCACAGAAAAAGGCTTTATTGAATTTCAAACCCTTGGGGGCTGGTGGGGGCAAGTGATGCTGGCACAGCAAGTGGAGATCAAAACCAATGAAGGCAAAGTGATCCACGGTGTCGTCGGCTCAAAACCACCCCATGTGTTGAGTCCAGAGACTCGAAACAAACCTTACGATATCAAAGATATGTTCATCGATATTGGCGCGTCAAGCGAAGAGGAAGCCAAAGGCTGGGGCATCCGTCCTGGAGACATGATCACCCCTTATATCCAATACAAACGGATGAACGACAGCAAATTTTTGCTAGCAAAAGCTTGGGACAATCGAATCGGTACGGCGGTATCACTGCGGGTATTAGAAACCTTGGCAGCAGAAGGACATCCAAACTGCTTGTTTGCCGGCAGTGACGTGATGGAAGAAGTTGGCCTAAGAGGTGCGCGAACAAGCACTCATTTAGTGAATCCTGATATCGCTATCGCCCTAGATACTGGTACTGCTGGGGACACACCTGGAATGACGCCAAAAGAAGCGGATTCTGTGTTAGGGAAAGGCCCACAAGTCTTGATTTTCGATGCTTCCATGATTCCTCACAAGAAATTATTGAATTTTGTGATCGATGTCGCCGAAGAGATGGAAATTCCTTTCCAATATACCGTGATCACTGGTGGAGGAACCGATGCTGGTCAAATGCATTTGACTCGTGATGGGGTCCCTTCGATCGCTATTACCGTGCCCGTTCGTTACCTGCATTCTCATACTTCTGTCATTCATGAGGATGACTACTTCAATACAGTCAAGCTTGTAACGGAAGTGGTTCGCCGCTTAGACGATAAAACCGTTAAAGCATTGCGCAGTTATTAAGGTGAGCTTATGAGATCAAACACAATGATTCGTGAGACGGCTAAAAACTCCTTGCGCGGATTCTGGGGAACGTTCGTCTTAAGTATTTTAGCGACGGTTGCCGTACAAGCGGTGGTCAGCTCGCTTTTTAGTAGTATTGGGACTTCTTTTGGTGCAAACAATGCAGAGAGCTGGATCGATCTGATCTTGGACAATTTTGTCTTCTTTGCGTTTTCGGTAGCATTGAGTATTATGGCACTCTATCTGGTTCGTGGCAGAGGAATCCAGGTGGCGGATATTTTTCTCGTCTTTGATAAGCGTCTGTATGTACCGTTTTTGTTATTAAACTTAGTGAGCGCGCTTTTAAATTATCTTTTGAGTTTTGCGATTTTCTTACCGCAATTTGTCTTATCAGGCCTTAATCAATATTTGGGCTTGGTATTCAATTTTAATCGGGGAATTTCTATTGATGTATCGATGTTTAACGGTTCGATCGCTTTTGTGGTTGGGACGATTCTCTCCATCATCTTGTTCTTCTTTTTGTCGCAAGTTGTTACCGGTGTGATCCAATTAGCAATCTATCTGCGCTATGATCAGCCTGAATTAGGAGTCCTTCAATCAATTAAAGCAGCTTTCGCTCTCTTGCGACCGCATCTGGGCCAATACATTTGGCTGCAATTATCATTGATTGGCTGGTTTATTCTGGGTTTCTTGGCGCTTATGATTGGGATGTTGTGGGCAAACGCCTATGCGTATGCGGTCAACGCAGCATTCTATGAAGAATTGATCAATGAACAACGAGCGCTGATCAGATAAGTAAAAAAAGACGACGTACCATTGGAATGGTTCCTTAAGGATAGAGTAGAACACTCATTCAAGGGATTCATCAATAGACGTCGTTTTTTTCTCATTTTCTTGATCCTTTTTCGCAAAAAAAAATGGTCAGATTTTAGTCAAATCAGCTGAGATGTGATAGCATAAAAGAAGTAGAAAATCAGCTGGAGCCAAAGAGGAGGAAACACATGTGAAAATAACTGTCTTAGGTTGTTTAGGTGCCTATCCGTATAATGGTGAAGGGACTACTGGCTATTTAGTAGAGTCAGATGGCTTTCATTTGCTGCTTGATGCGGGAAGTACCACCTTGGTCCAATTAGAAAAGATCCTTGATCCCTTAGACTTAGATGCAGTGATTTTGACACATTACCATCACGATCATATTGCGGATCTGGGGGTATTACAATACTATTGGCAATTATATCCCGAAAACGAAGAACGGCAGGTTTTGCCGATCTACGGTCATGGGGAGGACAGGGTTCATTTTGAAAGTCTGACGATGCCGGGAGTGACCCAAGGATTTGATTACCTTCAGTCTGAGTCGTTGGAATTGGGCCCGTTCACCATTACCTTTATGAAAACGATTCATCCAGTCACTTGCTATGCCATGCGATTTGTTGAGAAAAGTACGGGCAAGGTCTTTGTTTTTACTGGAGACTCTGGCTATTTAGAATCTTTCGTTCCGTTTGCTGAAGGGGCTGACTTATTCTTGGCAGATACTTATCTTTTTGCAGGAAATGAGCGGCACAAGGCTCATTTTACTTCAAAAGAAGCAGGGGAGATCGCCCATGCAGCGCAGGTGAAAAAATTAATGTTGACGCATTTGCCGCAACACGGTGACTTAGAACAGTTACGAGAAGAGGCTGCGCTAGCTGCCAATGGAATCCCTGTTGAGTTGGCGGCTGTTCAAAAAATAGTAGAAATCATCTAATTAGGAGGAACGAATAGTATGCTTTTTGTACCGAATGAACTGAACGACCCACGCATCAATTTAGCCATCGAGATTTTTCTTCTTCAAGAAATGAAAGTGGATGAACCAATCTTACTTTTTTACATTAATGAACCATCGATTATCATTGGACGCAATCAAAATACGATCGAAGAGATCAATAAGGAATATGTGGATGAACATGGGATTCATGTCGTTCGTCGTTTCAGCGGCGGCGGTGCAGTCTATCATGATTTCGGAAACTTGAATTTCAGCTTTATTATGCCTGACGATGGCAATTCTTTCAGAGATTTTGAAAAACTGACCAAACCAATCGTCCAAGCCTTGCATGAGATGGGTGTTGAAGGGGCGCAACTAAAAGGGCGCAACGACCTTGTGATCAATGACATGAAGTTTTCTGGGAATGCGATGTACGCAACGAATGGCCGGATGTTTGCTCATGGGACGATCATGTTTGACAGTGACATCAATGAAGTGGTCAACGCCTTGAAAGTCCGCAAAGACAAAATCGAATCAAAAGGCATCAAATCGATCCGCTCAAGAGTGACCAACATCAAACCATTCTTGCCAAAAGAGAAGCAAGACATGACGACTGAAGAGTTCCGTCAAGAAATCTTATTGAAGATTTTTGGTGTCGATTCCGTGGAAGAAGTCAAAACCTATGAACTGACTGAAGAGGATTGGGTCAAGATCAATGAGATTTCCGATAAGTATTATCGCAACTGGGATTGGAATTACGGTAAATCTCCAGCTTTTGATATTGAACGCCGTCATCGCTTCCCAATCGGCTCCATCGAAGTTCGTTTGAATGTGGCAGAAGGAAAAATCACGGATGCCAAAATCTTTGGCGACTTTTTCGGACTAGGGGACATTGCAGATGTCGAACAAGCCCTGATCGGTACTCGTTATGCCAAGGAAGATTTGGCACAAGTCATCGCCAACATTGATGTCAAAAAATATTTTGGCAACATCACGCCTGAAGATTTTCTTTCATTGATTTATTAATCAAAAAACGAAGCAGCCTTTTCAATCTGGCTGCTTCGTTTTTTCTATTAGTATGCGCGGGCGATCCAAACGGTATGCTTGGCAGGTTTGCCACTGACGATATCGACTGTTTTTTCCATTGGTGCTTCAAACGGAATGTTTCGGGTAGTAAAGCCGGTTTCTTCTTTGATTTTCGCTTCCGTTTCTTCCGAGCCGTCCCAACCGATCAAAACAAAGCCAGTCACTTTGTCTTCTTGTTTGCACGTTTCGATATGGGCTTTTAGTTCATCCAATGTATCGATGTTGGTGTACTCATTATCTTTGTTACGTTCCTTCGCAGCTGCCAATAAGCGTGGGGTCATTGCTTGCAGTTCTTGATCAACGAAGGCTTCCAAGTCCTCAAGAGCGACTGTTTGCTTGTCAGTCAAGTCGCGGACTTTGACCATCACTTTGCCAGCTTCTAAATCTCTTGGGCCACATTCGATTCGCAAGCAAGCGCCTTTTAGTTCCCATTCATTGAACTTATAGCCAGGTGAGTTATCAGAATCATCCAATCGAACACGAATGCCCTTGGCTTTAAAGTTGGCATACAGTTCTTCTAATTTTTCTAAGATGGCTGGATTCTTTTTCCATGGACCGACTGGTAACAACACAACTTGGGTTGGTGCAATGGTTGGTGGGAAAACTAACCCATTTTCATCGCCATGGGTCATGATCAAGGCCCCCAACAAGCGGGTAGAGACACCCCAAGAGGTTGTGTGGGCATGGACATGCTTGTTTTCTTTCGTTAAATACGTAATATCAAATGCTTCAGCAAATTTTGTCCCCATGTAGTGGCTGGTTCCTGCTTGGACTGCTTTGCCGTCTTTCATCATCGCTTCGATCGAATAAGTATCAACTGCTCCAGCAAAACGCTCAGAAGGGGTTTTTTGTCCGCGATAAACAGGGATCGCTAGGAATTCTTCGCAAAGGCGGGCATATTCATCCAAGATTTTCATGGTGCGTTGACGTGCATCTTCTTCGTTTTCATGAGCGGTATGACCTTCTTGCCATAAAAACTCTGAGGTACGCAAGAAAGGCAATGTTTTCTTTTCCCAACGAAAGACGTTTGCCCATTGATTGATTTCGTAAGGTAGGTCACGATAGGAGTTGATCCAATCAGAAAAGGCAGAGCCAATCATGGTTTCTGAGGTTGGACGCAAGGCCAAAGGTTCTTCCAATTTTTCATTGCCGACTTCTGTGACCCATGGCAATTCAGGCGCAAAACCTTCAATATGATCGGCTTCTTTCATAAAGAAATTTTGCGGAATCAGCATTGGGAAGTACGCATTGCGAATGCCCTCTTTTTTCAAGAATCGATTGAACTCTTCTTGGATATGCTCCCAAAGTTCGAAGCCGTCAGGACGGAAAATAATGGAGCCTTTCACTGGGGAGTAAGCCATCAATTCGGCTTTTTGGATCGTTTGGATATACCATTCTGTAAAATCATTTTTTTGTGTCATTCTTTTTCCTCCTTAAAAAAATAAAAAAGCATCTCGTCCTAAAAAAGGACGAAATGCTTGGATTTCGCGGTACCACCTTTGTTGATTATCTATCGGGATAATCCAACTCGTAAAGGATAAGGCCTTTCCACCGACCGTTTTGCGGTCATTGCCATTGGGTAGGTTCATTTTATCAGTGGGTGTCGATTTTTCAGCTGCCATCGACTCTCTAAGACCATCATAAAACTACTATTCCAATGCTTGTTGCTGTTCTTTATCATGCTAAAGCGAAAAAGCGAAAAAAGCAAGAGTTTTTTCGCTTTTTCTTAAAATCGCTCCTTTAAAACTAATGTAGCAAGACGGTCAGTCGAAAGACAGCGGATCTATTTTCGCCCTAAGTGTCAAATGCAAGAGGTGAAGCCCGTCAGTTTCTTCAATCCGGATACTTCCTTGGTAGGCTAAACAAAGTTGTTCTAGCATTTGCATGTCAGCCTGCATCGCCTGTCGTTTGGTTTCATTGTTCTGTAGTTTTTCTGCTTCTTCATTTGAGAGAAGCGGCATTTGGCAGTCGATATGCAACTGGCCGTTCGTGTCATTCACCCTCAACGCGAGTCTTCGCTTTTGAGGATCAGTGACCGCACAAGTGTATCGGATGGCGTACTCTAGGCAATGAGCGATCAAGGATAGACGATCATTTTCCGCCAATTGTTCCGGTGGTTCTATGATGCCATCACAGGCAAAGGTGATCCTTTTTTGAGCAGCTGTGTGTTTATAATTAGCAAGCAGCATCGTCGTGAGTGATTCTTTTTCAACGGAAGGACTCGTTAACTGCTGCTTGATCTGTTCTTCAATCTCACTAAGGCCTTCATAGGCCGCTGCCAACTGCTGATCTTCTAACATATCCTTGACCGTATGGGTTCTTTGTTTGATGGTCCGTAAAACTTGCTGCCATTTTAACGTTTGTTCAGGGCTGATCGCTTGTTGGTTCTCATATAAACGCACTTTGATGTCTGCTGTATCGATCTGCTTATTTTTACCCTCGCTGGCAAAAAAGAGTTCAAGGAAGCCGTAGCAAGTAAAAATGATAATTAATAAGAAAAAGATGATCGAACGCCAATTGATATCAGATTGTGGCAAAACTAAAATATCCTGAATATACAAGAAACAATGACCAATAGCCGCAATCACGATCCAAGGCGCACAAATGACATAAAAAGGATTTTTTTTCAATGCTTCATAGATTGCTGCAAAAGAAGTAACGAAGGTACTGGTAATATTCAACAAGAACATATAATTCATGATGACGGGCAAACTTTGTGCTTGGAAAAGTGCGAAAAGTATCGCTAACAGACCGAATGAATAGTGGAAGTATAACCATTTCTGGTAGTACTTGCGAATAAAATGCATATTCGTGCAGTAAAAGCCGATCAAAAACATTGGTGTAATAATAGAAAGAATATTTAACATTACAGAGTTGACGATTGGGGGAAACAGTAGTCCACCAAGCATATCGCTGAAGCCCGCTTCCAAGCCTGCTGTTAAGGCAAAGCCGCTGAATAAGAGAGAAGATGTTTTCAGCCTTCGTTGATTGATAAAAGAAACTAAGACATAAAATAAATTGATGATACAAATAAAACCAGTAAATAAAAGAATGTAAATATTTAAAATTGACAGACTGAAGACATAGCCGATCAGTGCATTTGCAGGGCCAAAAAAGACTTCTGCTGGGAAGCCAGAATAGGTGTCAAAAGGACTAGTCACGTATATTTTCAAGGTTTTACCAACATAATCCTCAGGCAAGGTGATAAAAGACAATGTTTTGCCTGGATGATTGAGAGTCAGTGGATCATTGGGCTCATCGTTGGTGTAAATTTCTTGGTCATCGAGATAGACAGTCATGTGTTGATGATCGCCAATTAGTAACATTGTAGGGTATTTATAATCGTTGGTCATTTTTCGCTTCATCACAAAACGATCATTCGCTTTTACACTAGGTAAATGTTTCACATAACGACTAATAAAAGTAGATTCGGGATTGTCCTCAGCATAGAAAATCCAGTCTTCCTTTTTCTCCACTGCATGGATATCAGAAGTTGGGAATAAAAAAAGAACGAGAAAAAAGACAATACTTCCCAGTAAAAATAGGACCAGAAGGATGAAGGGAATCCAACGCTTTAAAAAAAACTTGTTATTTAAAAAAGGCATACTTTTTCTCCTCTGTTTTTTAATCGCCTTTAGCATAATATAAATAATTAAATAAAGTCAAATAATAATCGAGTAATCTTCGTATAAAAATTCAATGAAACGTTTTTAAATATTTGAAAAAAATAGAGTTATGTTATAGAATCATAAAAGAAACTGAGGTTTAGAAGGAGAATAGAAAATGAAGCTTTTTCCAAAACAAAGTATCATGCTCTCACTTTTTGTACTGATGTTCATGCTGCTGTCTGTACTAATTGTGGTGATCCCACATGCGTTTGGTTTCACAATGGCTATTGTTGCTAGTGATGCAATGGAACCGACATATTCTGAAGGGACACTCCTTTTTGTAAAAAAAGCTTCTGAAGATAATTTAGTGGTTGGCAACGAAGTAACGTATTATGTTGATCAAGGTAGACAGATGCGGACGCGGCGAATCGTTGCGGTTGGGGAAAATCAATCGGTGCTCTATACCATTGGCGACAATCAAAATCAGATGGAACCAAACGAAATTCAAAAAAGTCAATTGATTGGCCAGCCGATATTTTATATTCCCAAAGTAGGGGCCTGGTTGAACCAAACGACGATCCAGCTGTTTAAAAACATGTATCTTCTTTTCGCCTTGTATATATTAGCAACGACGATGTTTGTTACGTTTTACCAAATCAAATCTGGCTCAGTAAAAAAGACGATCACTTCTTAATAAATCAATGAAAAAAGACAAAGAAACCCTTACGTTTCTTTGTCTTTTTGTCTCTTTCCCCTTTATAGGATGAGTGTTCCGCCAAGTCCCACCATCAAACATAAGGATAAAAACAGCGTATCCATAAAAGTGATTCGAAATGTCTTGGCATAAGTTCGCTTTCCTTCACCGTCGAAACCTCTTGAAAGCATTGCCGTCGCCAAAAGTTCGGACCAGCGAATGGATTTGACGAGTAAAGGAATCAACATTTTGAAAGAAAACGAATTGACTGAGATTCCTCTGGAACGCATGCTATTGCGGATGTTTTGATACTCTGCTGGAATGATCGGAGCAATTTGAAACGCAGCGAGCAGACCGTACGCAAAAACGGCAGGTAGATGCAGCTGTTGCTGCAGCGAATAAATCAATTCATTGATCGTGGTCGTCACACTGAAGGAACTGCCCAGAATACCGAAGCAGTAGATACGGCTCGCCATGTCAAGCCCATAGTGAATAGCTGTCGTTGAGGAGGGATCGCCTTGATGGTCTTGATAGTAAAGGAGACCAGTGAAAAAGACCCCTACAGCTGCCAATGTCAATGCAGAAAAGAGCAAAAGACTTTTTTTCAAGGAGCGCTCTTTTACAGTAATAACGAAGAATAGGACAGAGAGCAATAAATTCAATCTGAAATTATTTTGAAAAGAAACCACTAAGGCGAGTCCTAAAATGGCGAATAACTTGACTGTGGGATTGAGTGTACGCATCTGCGACCTCCTTTTGATAGCAATTGAAATCAATGATTTGCGAGCAAAACTGTTGCAACAATAAAACATCGTGACTAACGATCAAAACTAACGTGCCAGTGGTTGCTTTAGCAGCTAATAGCTCCATGATCTGCCAAGCTTGTGTGACATCTTGACCATATGTCGGCTCGTCTACTAGCAGTAGGTCGACCGGGCGCTGCAGTAAGGAGGCAACAGCCAAGCGTCGTTGCTGTCCTTGACTCAGTAGAAAAGGCGACTGGGCACTCTTGTTTTGCAGACGCAATTTTTCGAGTAGTTTTTCGCTCTCGGTCGGGGCGCTTCCTTGGCTAAGCTCTTGCGCAACGGTAGCTGCCAAAAATTGGTCTTGCGGATTTTGCATGATCCAACTGATGGAGCGAAAAGGTGACGGATACTTCTTGATTGGTTTACCTGCCAAAAGAATATCCCCCTTATAGGCCTGCTGCTGTAAAATAGCTTTTAAAAACGAAGACTTGCCGCTGCCGCTACGTCCAGTGATTCCAATCAGTGAGCCCTTATCAAAGGCAAGATCTGGGAAAACAATTTCATGGTTTCGGATGGGTAATCGGAAATTTTGAAATGAAAGCCGTTTTTCGTTAGAAGTCGATTTAATGTTCACAAGCGGCAGCGACTTGCGTAGGTGCTGATCAAGTTGGCGGAGCGCTGCTTGATTGATCGTTCTGAATTCCTCTTCAATCAGCAGCCACTCATCGACCCAGTTAGCGGTCTCTTTGATTTGATGATCGATCAATAAAATACCAAGAGCATTTTTGTGTTGGATTTGCTGCAGCTTTCGTATGACTTTTTGACTTGTGTCCGAATCCAAATTGGCAAAGGGTTCGTCCAAAAGCAAGTAACGACTTTTTAATATCAGACAACAAGCCAATGCGGCTAGCTGTTTTTCACCACCAGACAAGGTCGTGAAAGGTTGATCAGCAAGGTGGGTAATCTCGCAAAATGCCAAAGCTTCAGCCACTTTGTTTGGCATGTCTTTTTGGGGAATACATTGATTCTCTAAACAGAAAAGCAACTCTTCGCGAGGTGTTGCCATGCAAAATTGCATATCAGGATTTTGAAACAATAAGCTGACGGACGTGCTTCTTTCCCGGATGGAAAGCTGGTTCATCGTTTGGCCGTCAATCGTATACGTCCCTCCATCAAACCCCTTCTCATTTAGTCCCGCTAAGAGATGGAAAAGGGTGCTTTTTCCTGTTCCTGAAGCACCATAAATCCCTTTTGTTTCACCAGGGGCCAAAGACAGAGTCAATTTAAGTCGCTTTTGATCCACCAAAAAACTGCCGTTTTTTACCGACAGGCTCATGCGGTTTTCCGTTTGACGATGACCGTTTGATCTTCAGCAATGGGGTAACTGTTGAGAACCCCCATCCGTGTCAGGTGGTCACAGACGATCTTCACTAAAAAGGCTGAAAAGAATAACGAAGAAAGCAAGCGAATAAGAAAGATCGCCAACAGCAACTGCCATTGTAGGTTAATGAAATTTGACCGAATGATTCCCCAAAGAAAACTCGTGATCGTGGCGCCCACGGCTCCAGTAACTAAAGGGAACCACCCGTATCGTCGGTAGCGGCCTAATGCAAAGCCGGCTTCTGTTCCGATCCCCTGTACAAAACCGCTAATAAAAATGATAGGTCCATAAAAATTTCCCATAAACACTTCTAAAAGAGCCGCAATCATTTCAGTGATCGTAGCTGCTCCCGGCTTACGTAGCACATATCCGGCAAAAGCTGCCGCCATGAACCAAACACCAAAGATAAACTCATTGGCTAAGACAGATAAACCAAAGGGCGTTAGAAGCGTACCTAACAACAATCCGAAATGGACAGCCCCAAGATAGATCACGCCAAAAATCAACGAAGCAATTCCTACCATGATGACATCTTTCAAAGCCCACTTAGTCATGTGGCATCGCCTCCTTTTTTGAAGGGCTATTGACCGAAACAGTCGCTTCCAGAACATAGTGGGGGAGATGGTCATGGGCATAAGCTAATGCGGCTTCAAAATACGCAAAGAGTTGGCTTGCTGATCCGGTCAGCATCGTCACATAGTGAGCGGAACGAGGGCTCAAGCCATGAGTCTCTGCCAGTTGGACGATCGTGGCGATTTCTTCCATATAATGATTTTCGCCAAATACGTAAAACGAATATTTGCAATCAACCAAAAAGTCACCATTCGCAAGGTTCTTTCCTTTATTGGGTTGCGCCTGTTCGCCATTCAAGAATGTGTCACCCGCAGTGTCTCCGGGACAGCCTTTGGAAAAAGTAAACTCACCCACGAGGTGTGTCTTTGATTCGTAGGCGTTGATAAATAGCGCCTCTGCTGCGTCTATGACACTAGGCGCTTCCCCTCGAAAAAGGGTACTGAACAGATCGGTCTGCTGCCAAACAGCGCTCGTATTCGTTTTTTCGATACTTGTTAAAATTTGTTGCGCGAAATGGTCTTTCATTGGGTACAAGCTAACTCGGCACCCCGTGATATCGATCCCATCTGCCGCACAGGCGATTGGTTCATTTGTCATTTTTCTCTTCTCCTCTCGATGGTTTTTCTGTCTACAAAAAAAGCGTTCCTCCTTTTTCTATCCACACGTAGACAGAAAAAATGGGAACGCGAAAAATCATGCGCTGCCACTTCCCTACGTTGGTACTAACCAAATCAGGTTCTAAGGGACCAGACATACGTCTATCTCAGCATAAAGCGCCCCTAGTGGATAATCTTCTATTCAATTACCCCCCGAGTGTAGCACAGGAGGCGACAAAGGACAATAGATAGCGATTTTCGTCATTTGCCAATTGTTGCCGAATCAACCGATCCATTCAGTAAGTTAATAATGATATCAGCAGTGGTACATATGAAAGTTTTTACATATAAAAAAACATCTTGAAAAGCTGTTGACAAGGAGTAAATAGTTGTGTAAAGTAGAAAACCGATGGTAAAACGTAAACGTTACGTTTTGTTTTTGTAAATCGTAATTGATTTATCAGTGTTTTGCCGAGGAAAAGGAAATATGGAAAAATAAAAAGGAGTGTATTTTGAAAATGAAGAAGTTTTTTAAAATAACGATGTTATCAACAGTAGCCCTAGCTTTGGCGGCCTGTGGACAAGGAGGCTCTGATGCAACTGAACAATCAGGCAACGCTGCTTCTGATAATGAACAAATCCAGGTCAAGGCTACGTTTTATCCGATGTATGATTTTACTCGTCAAGTTGTAGGGGATGAAGGGGAGGTTGAATTATTGATGCCCGCGGGCACTGATTCCCACGATTATGAACCTTCTGCAAAAGATATGGCAAAGATCCAAGATGCGGATGTTTTCGTCTACAACAATGAGAACATGGAAATGTGGGTTCCTTCGATTGAAGCCACGTTAAATGACGGGGATGTGACAGTGGTTAAAGCCACAGAAGGAATGGTCCTGTTACCCGGTGACGATGACCACGACCACGATCACGATCATGACCACGGCGATGATGGTCATTCTCATGAATTAGATCCCCATGTCTGGTTAGCCCCAAGCTTAGCCATGAAACAAGTAGAGGCTATCCGTGACCAGCTGAGTGAGGCTTATCCAGCGAAAGCGACAGCCTTTGCTGAAAATGCTGCAAATTATTTAGCACAGTTACAAGATCTTCATGAATCGTATGAAGAAGCATTTAGCAATCCGGCGCAAAATCATTTTGTAACGCAGCACGCCGCTTTTGGTTATTTAGCTTTAGAATACGGATTGACCCAAGTTCCGATCTCCGGTCTTTCACCAAGTGAAGAGCCTTCCGCTTCACGGATCGCAGAACTAAAAGAGTTCGTTCAAGAAACAGGCATTCAGACGATCTATTTTGAAGAAAATGCCAAAGACAGCATTGCCCGGACGTTAGCGTCAGAAGCAGGAGTCGAACTGGCTGTTTTGAATCCATTAGAAGGCTTGACCCAAGAGCAGATGGATAACGGGGAAGACTACATTTCAATTATGGAGCAAAACCGCGATGCCTTGAGAAAAACCACCGATGTAGCAAATGACAAAGAAATGGCTGAAGCCGAAAAAGAAAAAACAGTTTATAACGGCTACTTTGAGGATGCCGATGTACAAGACCGTCCTTTATCTGACTGGGCAGGAGACTGGCAATCCGTTTACCCATTTTTACAAGACGGAACATTGGATCAAGTGTTTGATTATAAAGCAAAAATGGACAAGAAAATGACAGCTGACGAATACAAAGAGTATTATACGACAGGGTATCAAACGGATGTTGCTCAGATCAAGATCACAGACAATACAATGACATTTATTTTTGATGATGGTACAGAGAAAGAAGCTAAGTATGTGTATACTGGCAAAGAGGTTTTGAACTACTCAGCTGGTAATCGTGGCGTACGCTTCTTATTTGAAAGCACCGATGAAGATGCGGCGTTCAAATATATCCAATTTAGCGACCATATGATCGCACCAGGTGCTTCACATCATTTCCATATCTACTTTGGCAACGAGAGTCATGAAGCGTTACTAGAGGAAATGGAGCATTGGCCGACCTATTACCCAACGGGGATGAGCGGATTAGAAATTGCACAGGAAATGCTCTCCCATTAAAAAAAAGATTGACAATCTTCGCTCTTTTCGTCAAAGTAAACTTGATAGGAAGGAGCGAGATTTTTTTGGAAAAAACATTGAAGAAATTAGCGAAAGTGATTGACCGGATGATGGATCACGTTGATTTGTATGGCGGACCCAGTGTGGTTAGTGACGACGATCTTGAGCATTACTTAGATCCTGTTTTTTACTTGATCTTTTGCGCGGAAACAGATGGCGGCATGACCAAACTAAAAGACAAAGTCTTTGTTGAATGGGTATATACTGAAATGCTGCCTCAAGAAGTACCGTACAGTCTAAATTTTCTTCCGTTTGCCAAAACAGCCATTGAAGACTTTTATTACTGCATGTATAAAGAAAAGCATATTACCAAATCGCAATACCTAGAAATTGCCTTTGTATTGGCTGAAAAACAACCTATCTTTTTCGCTCGGATGTCCAAACCACAGTTTTGGTCAGCTGAAAAGAAAGAAGCGATGTTAGCAATGATTAAAGACACCGATCCCGAAGAACATGATCTATTGCCCGTTGATGACCCACGGATTGCTGCAATCTCGCCAAAAATCGTCCCATTTCCAACAAAGCATACGGCCTTTGATGACGCAGCAGATACGCCGGTCGCCTATCAGGTCCGTATTGATTTAGAAGGATACCGTCCGCCAATTTGGCGTCGTTTGATTATTCCTGCAGGGCTGACCTATGAACAGCTACATATTTTGATCCAGATTGCCTTTGAGTGGATGAATCAACATTTGTATTTGTTTATTGCCGGCTCGAAATCGATCGGCTTAGGCAATTCCGTTCCAACGGATGCGTCCGCTATTGACCAAGATTTTCAGTATTGTAAGTCCATGACCTATATTTATGATATGGGGGCAGATTGGACACATAAGATCAAGATTGAAAAAGTGTTGACAGCAGAGGATCATCCGAATCCGGTCGTCCCGGTTTGTATCAAAGCTGTGGGCGATGTCCCGATCGAAGATGCCTTTGATGATGATATCCGTGAACCACTGGATCGTGAGATCATCAATGAAGTTTTACTCGATTATTGGGAAACAGGAGAATATGTTTAACTAGTAGTTCGGAAATTGTCCGTAATTTTACAAGAATCAAACAGCACAACCACCAGACCGTAACGGTTCTGGTGGTTTTTTAATGGTTTCCTATCAAAGGCGCTTCTTGATATACTCTGTCATCGGTTTGGTGTAGCACGAGAAGTCTGTTGGTTGCGCATGTACCTCATTGATCCGATTTGCTAGAAGATAACCGGTGTAAGGTCCCGTCGTTAAACCGGAAGAACCTAGCCCGCTGGCGGCGAACAAATTCGTTTCATCAGGCACTTCCCCAAAGAAAGGCGCAAAATCAGAGGTGTAAGCGCGTGTGCCGACTCGCATAGTCATTGGGGCAGCAAAGAGTGCTTCGGGGTCTTCAAGGAAAGCACCGATTCCTGTCATCAATTGCTGTTGGGCTGCTTCAGTAGGTGTCAAATCCCAACCAGCATCATTTTCATGAGTAGCGCCTAATAAAATTTGACCATTAGAGAAGGGAATCAAGTCGCCTTCGCCTTCTAACATGGCGACCGGCCAACTGTTTGTCGGCAGGTTGGTGGCAAAAGAGAGCAACTGGCCTTTTTGCGGACGGATATCAACCTGATACCCTAAAGGTGATAACAAGTCTAGCAATCCCGGTCCAGCTGTCAGGCAAAGAATCTCGGTTTCAAGAAAGTGATCCTTGGTTTTGATTTGCCAATGGTTGTCGGTTCTGACGATCTCAGCTTTTTCTTCAATAAAAGTCACTTGCTGCTGCTGAGCGTTTGCTTTTAAGTGGGCAAGATAAGCCTGACCATCTAAGCGGCCACCGCCTGTGATTCGTAAAGAGGGCATTTCTTTTAGTAATGGCAATACCTCTTTGGTTTGTGAGCCCGTCAGTAAGTCGATTTCGCCGATTCCTGGTGCCGCCTTACGTCGATTTTCAGCTAATTCTGCCAGTTCTTGAAGCGCCTTTTCGGGTCGCACTACCAAAGTGCCACATGGGGCATAGATGGATTCATCTAAAGCAAAATCCCGTACCAATTTCGGGAAGAAAGCGGCTCCGTCTTGTGCTAACTGGTACCATTTTTTATTGCGGCGTTTGGATAGCCAAGGGGAAATGATACCAGCGCTGGCAGATGTTGCTTGACCGATGAGGGAATCAATGACAGTCACGTCAAATTTGGTTTTATCAAGATAATTGGCGAGGGTCAAACCGATGATCCCACCGCCGATAATCATAACTTTTTTCATAGTAGAAGACTCCTTTGTTTGTTTTCATTGAAAAGCGAATAAAAAGCGAAAGTTCTCTTAATGCCGTTTTCTTTGCGTACTTAATTGCGTATAATAAGGAAATGGAAAAGAGGGTATTATGCAAACTATTCAAACAGTCTTAAAAGAACATTTTGGCTATTCACAGTTTCGTGAAGGTCAAGAAACGATTATTCAATCTATTTTAACACAACAAAATGTTTTGGGAATCATGCCCACAGGTGGAGGGAAATCCATTTGTTATCAATTGCCAGCGCTCTTGCTGGATGGAGTGACCTTGGTCATCTCCCCTTTGATTTCATTAATGAAAGACCAAGTAGATAGCCTCGTTGATATGGGGATCCCAGCAGCGTATATCAATTCTTCCTTGACAGGAGCACAGATCAATCAACGCTTGCAAGAAGCACGCCAAGGGCGAATCAAACTGCTGTATGTTTCGCCAGAACGCTTAGACTCAGAATCTTTCCGCTACTCATTGCGGCAGATGCCGATCGCTTTATTGGCCGTTGATGAAGCCCACTGTATTTCCCAATGGGGACATGATTTTCGCCCGAGCTATCTGCGACTCGCCGAAACGATCGAAAACTGGGAGCAGAAGCCATCGATCGTTGCCCTTACCGCGACAGCTACACCCAAAGTTGCCGAAGACATCGAAAACTTACTTTCAATTCCGGCAGAAAATCAAGTCAAAACCGGGTTTGCTCGGGAAAATTTGGCTTTTCAAGTCGTCAAGGATCAAAAAGATACCTACATCACAACGTATTTGAAAATGAACCAAGGACAATCAGGTATCATTTACGCCAGTACCCGCAAGGAAGTGGAACGGATCTATCACCTGTTGAAACATGAACGCGTGTCCGTCGGGTATTACCATGGCGGACTTTCAGAAGAAGAGCGCTCATTTTTCCAAGAAGAATTTCTTTATGACCGCCTGCAAGTGATGGTAGCGACCAATGCATTCGGGATGGGAATCAACAAAAGCAATGTCCGTTTCGTGATCCATGCCCAGATACCTGGAAATCTGGAGTCTTATTATCAGGAAGCCGGGCGTGCCGGGCGAGACGGCGAACCCAGTGATGCGATCTTACTTTATGCTCCACAAGACATGCAGATTCAGCAATTCTTTATCGATCAATCCGAATCAGATATTCTTTATCGCCAAAACGAATACTTGAAATTGCGGGAGATGAGCCAATACGGACATACCCAACTGTGCTTACAGCGCTATATTTTGCGTTATTTTGGAGAAGATGGCCCCGATTGCGGTCGTTGCAGCAATTGCCTTGATGAAAGAGAACAAGTGGATATCACAGTGGATACACAAAAAGTGTTGTCATGTGTGAAACGAATGGGCGAACGCTTCGGGAAAGCCTTGGTGGGGAAAGTGCTAACGGGCTCTGGCGACCAAAAAGTCAAACAGTGGGGCTTTGAAAAGTTACCAACTTATGGATTAATGAAAGATTGGTCTCAAAAGGAAGTCAATCAGCTGATCGATTATTTAACAGCATCAGGGTATCTTTTGCCGTCAGAAGGGCAATACCCTTTGTTAAGTGTGACCAATGCGGGGATTGATGTGTTGCTTGGAAAAGCAAAAGTTTATAGAAAACAAACCAAAGTCAAACAGTTAGTGGTTGATGATGAACTGTTCGATCAACTGCGCACCTTACGATTGAATCTCGCACAAGAACAAAATTTGCCGCCATATGTCGTTTTTTCTGATAAAACACTGCGAGAATTGGCGGAAGTTCAGCCAAAAACGCCGATCGATTTTTTACAGATCAAAGGGGTTGGCCAAAACAAATTGGATAAGTATGGCGATGCCTTTTTAGCATTGCTTTCTGAATACGAAAAGACGGAAAGTGACTAAAATAGACCATTTTCTCTACGATAAGACAAAAAAACAGCAGGAAGGGACGAAAAATCAGTGATTACGATTCGACCGGCAATAGCTGCAGATCAAGCGTTTTGGTTTTCTTTGGATACTCACTTACCAAAGGAAGTCTTCGCCAAAAAGATAATGGAAAAAACTGCTTATGTGATAGTTGCAGACGAACAGCCAGTAGGGTTACTGCGCTACAATTTTTTCTGGGACACGATTCCTTTTTGTACCATGTTAGTGATCGCAGAGGCGCATCAAGGCAAGGGACTTGGAAAACGGTTGGTTACTTATTGGGAACAACAGCAAAAAGCAGCCGGCCATGCTCTTTGTTTGACTTCCACGCAAGTCGACGAGCAGGCACAGCATTTCTATCGCAACCTTGGTTACCAAGATGCCGGTGGGTTACTTTTGACAAGTCCTGGATTTGAACAGCCGATGGAATTATTTCTTATCAAACAGTTGTGATGTTTTTGCTAGCTTGTGGTACATTGATAGGAGAATGAGAAAATAGGAGCGTTTACTATGTCTTTTTTTGGAAAAATCGATTTCAATGAGTTATCAGAGACCGATCGTGCGATTTATCATTATATGTCGAGCCAAAGTGATAAGATTCCCTATATGCGGGTCCGTGAGATCGCGCTTGAATCCCACACCTCAGCTTCTTCTGTTATGCGCTTTATCCGTAAATTAGGGTATGAGAGCTTTACAGAATTTCGTACCCAGTTCAAAGCACCTGAGTTAGATGCTGTCAGTTTTTTTAGCAGTATGACCGTTTTGGATCCGGAACGCTTCCCGCGAGACATCGAAGGAAAAATCCGGCGAATCGCTGAACGAATGCTGGAATGTGAGAATATTATTTTTTATGGCATCGGTGCGTCAGGTTCAATGTGTGAATATGCTGCCCGCCGTTTTGCCACGATCGGATTTAACAGTTATGCTTTGGTGGATAATACCTATCCAATCTTTGCGAAGCTGAAGCATACGTCAGACAATATGATCGTGGTCCTTTCAATCACCGGAACGACCACCGAGATCATTGAAGTGGTCAATGGCTTTCGTAATAATCCTGACTTCACCACTGTAGCAATCACCAGTGACGCCAACAGCACACTGGGGCGAATGTCCGATTATGTCTTAGACTATTCAGTTGATGTGAAACGCATCAACAAGTATGAAGATTTGACGACGCAAATTCCTTGCCTTTTCTTAGTCGAAGCGTTGTCGGAGACGGTTCGTCAGTTTTCTTTGTCCGCAGGGGAATAAGCTACATTTTTCCTTAAATAAATGAAAAAAACAAACAGGTTTAATGGATCAAGAGACTTTTCTTTTGATGACTTTTGGACCTGTTTGTTTTTTTGCATTTTAGCAAGCTAATTACGGTTCAGTCTTGTTGATAGAAAATGAGAGGGACGCCTGACATGAAGCGTCGATTCAAGGTGTCGAGGATTAAAGGAATAACGTAATCTATGATCATTGAGCTTTTTGTTGTATAAAAGGGAGATGGCAAGTTTCTAAAATAGTTGCAACAATAACATATGAATGAAACGTATGTTTTTTTTAACTTCATGCAGGATATTCATCGATCGAGGAATATCGTGAATTTTATTCTAAGTAGAACATCGATATAATTAGTATGACATGTTTGAAAACCATGGTTTTTGAGATATCAAGTACGACTAGGATCAAGATAGAATGAATTCCATATAAACAGTACTATTTAGGCTTTTGTAAAGAGATTGGCTTTAATAAAATAACACGTCTCAAAAACGATCGTTTTCGAAATGAACAACTCACAAGGAGGAGGGAGAATGGATATCAACGGTGCATCTATTAGAGGAAGTGCTTTGAAAGTATGTTTGGTCTTATTGTTCGCTTTCGGATTTACAAGAACGAGTTTTGGCGAGGAGAGACGTTCAACGGAAACGGAGGGGACAGTGGGGTTTACCGGGATTTATGAGCCTTTGGATCAACCAGAACCATCTCCACCAACCGGTCCTGTTCCGCGTCCACCGCAAGACACGGGTAAACCCGGCGGGCAGCTGCCCCAGACAAACTTCATTCAACGGTTGGATTGGGTGATTCTTGGAAGTCTCTTGCTGATCACCGCACTTAACATATACGTAGTAAAACAACTTATCAAAAAAGGGAAATCAACATTCCCTAAGTGGGGCTAGATCCCATGGGGAAAATAAGAGAAATGACATTTAGGAGTGAATGCGATGAACTCATTTTTTCGCAAAAAAAATAAGTGGTTGCTGGTTCTACTTGCCTTACTCCCACTGATTACAACATTAACAATCATGAATGCCGAGACGATTTTTTCGTGGACACCAGAGGAAGAACACGAGGAGAAGGCCGACGATGAAGTGAGTGGAGAAATCTCCTTTGCGGAGGAACTGATCCAAGGCGAGGTCGAGCACGTAATAGATTTTATTTTCTACTCAGAAGTTGCCCTCGAAACGGTGGACATCGCGTTGCCTCAGGAAATAATCATTGATCAGGAAGCTTTGAACGATGAACTGACGGTGGTAGCAACAGACCACGAAGGTGTGTGGCAGCTGAACAGCGAGACCCCACAAACGACTTTTGTCTTACCGATTCTTGTGGATACGATCGGAGAATATGAGATCATCGTTGCCGAGACTGCTACGCAGCGCCTGCTGATCTTAGATCATACGGATGCCGAAGACACTGATTCGACGGAAGAAGAGAATGACTCTGCGGAAGCAGATCAAGCAGATGAGGCTGCGGATGAAGTAGGAATAGAGGCAGAAGTAGATGATAGAAGTGATCCTACAGCTAAAATTCGAATTGAGCGAGCAGATTTCTTAGATCATTTTGATTTGCAAGGACACCCTATCGATGCTACTTATAACGAGCAAACAGGAGAAGTGCTGTTAACGCCCAATCTATCAAATCACGTTGGTAATGTTACTTTAAAAGAAAGGCTCAGTTTGGATCGTCCATTTACGCTAAAAGGCAAAGCAAATATCGGAACGAGATTAGACGGAGCCGATGGCATTGCTTTTGGCTTTCACAATTCGGCTACAGATGAAGTCGGGTATCCAGGAAATGCGTTTGGTATTGGCGGTTTGATCGATGGCTTTGGGTTTAAATTGGACAATAATTATAATAATTCACCTAGTATTTTTGATGAATTCACGAATCGATTTGAGGTGATTAGAGATCCAATATCTGTTGGCGGTGCGCCATTCGCTGGATTCATCTATCATACAGGTCCGCGAACGATGGCGACCTACACGGGCAATGATGCATTACCGCAAAGAGCTGGAAATCGCTTGGGACATGATTTGGATGTACTTATTCAATATCAGCCGGATGAAGATGGGAGATGGTTTCAAGTCGATTATGACAATCGGACATGGCGTAGAGATATTAGTGATTGGCAACCTGAGGATGTTTCTGCGATGGCTTTTCTTATTACTGGAAGTACAGGTGCAAGGAGTGATCGCCATACCTTTACTTTTGATTGGATGGAATATCACATTGGTACCGGAACCGTCCATGTGGATTATCGAGATCGAGAGACAGGGGAGGATATTCTACCAACTGAAACATTAGAACTACCATTACGTTTCCTTCATACCCTTGACCCCAAGAACCGAGAGAGCGATGAACCCTATCAGTTAGGGTATGACTATTACGGGGTTGAGTATGTCACAGAACACTTTGACCCAGGTACATTTGCTATTATGCCGCAGCCTTTCCATCAGAATGTTACTTTTTTATTTGATCGCGTGCCATCGAACATCAAGATCAATCACATAGATGAAGAAGGGGTAGCATTGAGGGAACCAACCTATCAAGGAGAATTCGTAAATGAATCGGTTGATATCTTGCCTTTGACAATTCCTTATTATCAATATCTTTACGAGCGGGACGGTCAGCCGCTGGAAACAAGAGTCACCCGAGATGAACAAGAATACTGGCTGGTTTATGGTTTGGAAAGTACTCCGCAACCAGTAGACCCTCTTGATCCGGATACGCAAGTAAATCCTGAGAATCCGCCTGAGATTGATGCAGAACAAGGGTTTGTCAGCTTGGATTTTGTTTCCCAATTCCAGTTTGGGACAGTTGGCATTCGGTCAGAAACGACGACCTACGATGCCCTGCCGCAGAAACTGCTTCAGCCGGCTGATCCAAATGATAATCTACGCCCTAATTATGTGCAGGTTTCAGATCGGAGGCGGGAAAATTCCGGTTGGACCCTCCGTGCAACCTTACGAGAGCCTTTTGAAAGTGATGAAGGGCATCAACTGACTGGTGCTAGAATTTTATTAGACAATATCGATGTAGTAACGACTCGAGAAAACGTGTCTGAGCCACCTACTCATAAAAAGCAAGCAGCACTGACTGTTGGAAATGCGGAGATAATCGCACAAGCAGGTGCCAACCAAGGCAGAGGCACTTGGGTCCAGCGCTTTGGCGATCGAGAAACAATGGATCAAAGTGTCAAACTTGAGGTGCCAATTAGTGCGACTCCTCAAGCCACGAGATATTCAGCAACCATTCTTTGGGAACTTTCATTTGTTCCTTAACAATAAACAAAAAGAAGCTGCAGCGAATTGCAGCTTCTTTTTGTTAGCATCGGAGAAGACACAATGTCGGATGTACCAGGGGATTTGGTGTTATCCATTATTTATGGTACACCTTGTACCATGATGAAGATTTTTCCTTTTTGCCATGAGTTGCACCAAAGTATGAAGACCGTCTTTTTTTGAAAACGTTTTTAATTATACTGAATGAAAGGAATCGGCAACATGTTGCTTCTGCTAAGAAGGAGCAAATGCCGCAAGTTCGATAAGCAAAAGAATAGAGCCTAATGATTGGAGAGAATAATAGTGGAAACCGTAAAACTAAAAGAACTGATTGACCAAATGACTGTAGCTGAAAAAGTGGGCCAGTTGGTCCAATTGACACCAGATTTTTTTGCGCAAGGAGGAGAAATCACCGGTCCGATGCAACAATGGCACATGAGTGAAGACCAATTATTTTCGATTGGTTCTGTGTTGGGCACTCATACTGCGGAACAAGTGTATGCCATCCAAACGTCTTATCTTGAGAAAAGTCGCTTAAAGATTCCTCTTGTTTTTATGGCAGATGTTATCCATGGGTATGAAACGATTTTCCCAATTCCACTGGCCTTAGCATCTTCCTTTGATGCGCAGTTAGTGGAAGAGGTTGCTAAAGCTTCAGCAAAAGAAGCGGCAGAAGCTGGTGTCCATGTCACGTTTTCACCGATGGCGGATCATGTTAAAGACGCGCGCTGGGGGAGGGTCTTGGAAAGTAATGGGGAAGATCCGACCTTATCTGCGGTGTTGACGGCTGCTTATGTACGAGGGTATCAAGGAACTGCTTCCCTTGCAGAAAATAAACAGCGAATTGCTGCTTGTGTCAAACACTTTATCGGCTATGGCGCTGCAGAAGGCGGCCGGGATTACCATACTGTCGATTTGTCTGATCTGGAGCTCTACCAAAATTATCTGCCCGCGTTTCAGGCGGCGATTGAAGCTGGTGCAGAATTGGTCATGACTTCTTTTAATACGATCCATGGTGTGCCGGCCACAGCCAATCAACCATTGTTGCAGGAAGTATTGCGAGAAAAGCTTGGGTTTGATGGCTTGATCATCTCAGATTGGGCAGCGGTGGCGGAATTGATGGCGCATCGTGTAGCTGCTGATCGAAAGGAAGCCGCACAGAAAGCTTTTACTGCAGGTGTCGAAATGGATATGATGAGTGATTGCTATTTGAACGCACTAGAGCAAATCATTCAGGCAGATCCTGCTATGAAAGAGCAGTTGAATAAGGCGGTTTTTCATGTGCTACATTTAAAGAACAAGCTAGGCCTTTTTGAAGACCCTTATAGAGGGTTAGCACCGGAAAACTTAACGCCTAGACTCCTAAAGGAAACCCGTCTTCTTTCAAGAGAAGCAGCAAAGCAAACAACGGTTCTTCTGAAAAACCAGGCACTGTTGCCTTTGCAGAAAAAACAAAAGGTCGCGCTGATCGGTCCCAAAGCAGATTCAAAGGATCTTTTGGGGGCTTGGTCGTGGATCGGCAAACCAGAGGCTGCGGTCTCCTTAGCGGAAGGTCTTTCTCAAAAAGAAATTGACTTAACTGTCTTACCGTACCCTGATGGGGAAATGTTGACGAGCGCCTTTCTTGATGAGGCGTGTAAAGTCGCTAAAGGAGCTGAGGTCGTTTTATTGGCTCTGGGGGAAACCAGCGAGGAAGCGGGAGAAGCGGCAAGTCTGACCAAACTTTCTTTATCAAGAAAGCAAGAAGCATTGATTGAAGCAGTAAGTCAGGTCAATCCTAGGATCGCAACGATTCTTTTCTGTGGCAGACCACTGGTTTTGACCGCCATCGAGCCTCTTTGTCAAGCAATCATGATTGCCTGGTTCCCTGGATCAGAAGGCGGTAATGCATTGGCAGATTTGTTGATGGGCGAATCTGAACCGCAAGGACGTTTAGCTATGAGTTTTCCAAGGGCAGAAGGACAGTTGCCGTTGACTTATGCTCAACTCTCTACAGGTCGGCCACTGACAGAAGAGAATAGTGATCAAAAATATATTTCGCGCTATATGGATGAAAAAAATGAGCCGTTGTTTTCTTTTGGCTCGGGGATAGGCTATAGTAAATGCACGATTACCCACACCCAAATCATTATTCCTCAGGAAAAGGGTGCGCCGTTTGAGATCAGTTGCACACTGAAAAATGAGGGCGATGTGCCGCATACAACGACATTGCAACTCTATAGCAGAGACGATGTTACGGAAGTAGCACGACCGATGAGGGAATTGAAACAATGGCAAAAAATCCATCTTGCTGCAGCCGAAGAAAGGCAGCATTCATTCTATGTTACACCAGAGGATTTTGCTTATGTTCATTCCGATTTCTCGACAGAAAGTGATCCTGGTACGATTTCCTTATACCTTGGCTTTGCTGCTGCCTCAGCGAAGTTGATTGGTACGCTCACGATTTAAAAGCCTTTCGAGGCTTTTTTTTTCGGGTACAACTTGTACCAAAGTGGCACAGGTTTCAAGGTGCTGGTACATGCGCCAATTAGTCCTAGAACCATTGTGGGTGAAAACGTTTTTATATATAGTTGGTTTATCGGATGGCCAACCTTAGAGTGGTCGTTGATTTTTTCAGCAAAATAAAAACGTTTTTATTTTTGGGAAGAATCCTTCAGGAGGGGAGAATCATTTGACAAATCGAATCACGATTCGGGAAGTGGCAAAGGAGGCAAACGTGTCGATTGCGACCGTGTCTAAAGCATTAAACGGTGTCGATGTTGTTCGGCCCGCAACGAAAGAACGTGTGATGGCTGCCGCGCAGCGGTTGCATTATGTCCCAAATTTGATGGGCAAACAATTAAAAAACACGAAAACCAAGATGCTTGGTTTTTACACCACCAGCATTAAGGGCCCCTACTTTAGCGTACTAGTTGAAGCCATTGCCAGAGAGGCAGAAAAACATGGGTATGCAGTCAACGTGTTTTTATCTGCAGATAAGCGCGTTGTCCTCAATAGTATTTTAGGTGGTGTTGTTGATGGCATTATTGGATTTGAAGATTTTTTAACGAAGCAGGATTTGGCTGCGATGGAACGAGAACAAATCAAAGCCGTCTTTATCGATCGAAACATTCAAGAGAAGAACTTCGGCAGTGTAGTCTTTGATTCTTTCGAAAAAGGGAAAGCAGCCACCGAGTATCTTTTGTCACTTGGCCACAAAAAAATTGCCTTTATCAGTGGTATTACTGGTGTTTATGATAGTGATGAGCGTTTAAGAGGGTATTTAGAAGCATTAAACGAGGCAGGGGTTTCTAAACGGTCGGACTATCAATTGCAGGGGTTCTTTGAAGAAGAACGAACGAGAGTCCGCGTGCAACAGTTTTTGCTAGAGCAGAAAGATTTACCCACAGCGTTTCTGGCGGGAAATGATCTTAGTGCGATCGGAACGGTCAAGGCGATCCATGAGACCAAGTGGCGGGTGCCGGATGATTTCAGCGTAATTGGCTTTGATGGCATCGATCTCTTGGACTATTTCATGCCTCGGTTGACGACTGTGAAAAATCCAATCCAATTGCAAGGGGTCACGGCAGTAAACCACTTGATCGAAATGATTGAGGAAAATGCATGTGGTGTCTCCTACGTTTTACCAGGAGAATTGAGTATTAAGCAATCGACAAAACAAGTAAATGAATAATGAGGGTGAAGCAATGTTTATTGGAATTGATGTTGGAGGAACGGCTATCAAATATGGTGTGATTTTGAGAACGGGTGAAATTGTGAAGAAAGGACAGATGCCAACCATTCATGAAAAAGAAAAATTTTTGCAATCCGTCACAGCATTGATCGAATCGCTGCAGCAAGACGCAATGATCGAAGGTGTCGGTATTAGCGCACCGGGCATCATCCAAAAAGATGGCACGATGATCACGGCAGGATCAATCAAACCGCTTTATGGAATCAACCTAAAGTTGGAATTAGAGAAACGTGTCAAGCTGCCAGTCCTTGTTGAAAATGATGCCAATGCTGCAGCGATTGCTGAAAAATGGCTTGGGCATGCACAGGCTTGTGAGAACTATCTTTGTCTTGTTGTGGGAACTGGTATTGGTGGCGGGATCATCGTCAACAATCAGCTCTATCGAGGCAGTCATGGCATGGCAGGTGAATTTGGGTGGATGCTGATCGACAGATTGCCTGAACAGGGAAATCTAGAGTCAGTTTCCTTGAATCAACGAGCAGCCATCGTGGGTGGTCTTTGCCATCAGTATCAACTGGCACTTCAGCAACAAGGGCGAAGTGATCTGCCTCAAGATGCAGTCGAGATCTTCCAGAGAGGAGAACAAGGAGAAGTAGTAGCGAACCAAGTGATTGCTCAATTTTTCCAAGATTTATCAGTGGGCTTACTGAATTTGATCAGTACATTTGATCCCGAGCTGATTTTGGTTGGTGGTGGGGTCAGTGAAAATGATGGTTTCATGACAAGGCTTGAAGAGACCATGAGCCAGCTAAAAGCTCGCCATGAAAGTATTGGTTATTTAGAAGGTCGCACGATTGCACCGATTCAACGAGCAAAATTAAAAAATGATGCTGGTATGATTGGTGCGGTCTATCAATTGATGAACCAATAAAGGAAAGCATGTATTTCCTTTGGGTGAAAAAGTAAGCGTTTTAGAAAGGGTGGAAAAATGGAATCAAAAGGTGTCATGCTAAAAGCAACCCCACAGAAAAGGTCATTTTTGCAAAAACTAAAAAGCCAAAGCTTTTATCAAGCGATGGTTTGGCCAGGTATTATCTTGATGATTATTTTTAATTTTATCCCATTGTATGGGATCGTTATCGCGTTTAAAGATTACTCAGTTCTTGATTCGATCGCAAATGCGGAGTGGGTCGGTACTCAATATTTTCAAGAATTTTTTAGTGATTCAATGTTTTGGACGGTGATGAGTAATACATTGGGCATCAGCTTTTTTAAACTACTGATTGGCTTTCCAGCGGCGATTGGTTTAGCGGTATTGATCAATGAAATCGTTCATGTGCGCTTGAAGAAGGTCGTTCAAACGGTGTCTTATTTACCGCACTTTCTTTCTTGGGTCATCTTAGGTGGCATGTTTATTACGTGGTTGTCTGATACCGGTCTGGTCAATAATTTACTGTTAGGTTTTGGGTTGATCGATGAACCGATCCGCTTCTTGACCGATCCCGAAAAATATTGGGCGATTGCAGTCATTTCCGATATTTGGAAAGAAGTTGGCTGGAATACGATTTTATACATCGCTGCTATGACGGGGATCAATCCAGCTCTTTATGAAGCAGCTAGAATGGATGGCGCCACGAAGTTCCAGCAGATCACGCGGATCACGATTCCTTCGATCCGTCATATTATCGCCTTGACATTTGTTTTGTCAGTGGGGGGGTTATTGGGTTCAAACCTCGATCAGACACTCGTCTTACAAAACCCTGTCAATTATCAGTCCAGTGAAGTCATTAATTCATTTGTCTATAAAATGGGGATCCAACAAGGAGACTTCTCCTATGCGACCGCCGTTGGCCTGTTTGTGTCGGTTGTTTCTTTGATCCTTGTAGTAGGAAGTCATCTTTTGACCAAAAAAATCAGTGATGAATCAGTCTTTTAGAGGAGGAAAAGTATGAAACAAACATTTTCAAAAGATGAGAAGATCTTCAATACCGCCAATGTGATTTTCATGGTATTCTTTTTAGCCATCATTGCGTTGCCATTATGGAATATCGTCGCTTTGTCGTTCAATGATGCAACCGATGCCGCAAGAGGGGGGATCTATTTCTGGCCACGGGAATTTTCACTAGAAAGTTACTACACCGTTTTTGAAGATTCTGCGATCTATAAAGCTTTTGTTATCTCAGTTGCAAAAACAGTGATTGGCGTTGTTTTGCATACGGCATTAACGGCGATGGTCGCCTATGGGATGAGTCGCAGAAACTTAATGGGACGGAAAATCTACATGAACATGGGGATTTTAACGATGTTCGTTTCCGGAGGAATGATCCCAACCTTTCTCTTATTCAAAGAATTAGGGTTGTTAAATAATTTTTGGGTTTACATCATTCCTGTCTTATTTTCTTTTTACGATATGGTGATTTTGATGAATTTTTTCCGGAGCATTCCATTTTCGCTGGAAGAATCTGCCATGATGGATGGCGCCAATCCTTTTATTATTTTCGTGAAAATCATTTTGCCATTGTCCCTTCCAGTTTTGGCAACCATTGCATTATTCCACGGCGTCTTTCAGTGGAACGACTACATGACCGCCAATATCTATGTGGATGATCGTAGTTTATATCCTTTACAAATGCTACTATTTCGGATCGTTTCGGAAAATCTATCGCCCGCAGTGGCGACCGGAACCAATGTTGTCAGAAATACAACTTCACAGTCATTGCAATTAGCAACCATGGTGGTAACGACGGTTCCTGTCGTCGTGATCTACCCATTTTTACAAAAGTACTTTATTCAAGGGATGACTCTTGGATCAGTAAAAGAATAGACAAAAGGAGAGAAAAAAATGAAAGCAAGCAAATTATTTTTAGGGATCGGTCTCGTATGTACATCAGTCATGGTATTAGGTGCCTGTGGTAATTCCAGCAGCGAGTCAAAAGGAGCTGCTGAGGTAGAAGATCTGCCAGAAGCTCGCTTTGAAGCAGACAAAGATACACCAAGCTGGCAAAAAGACACCGACCATGAAGCGACCTTAAAATGGTATGTCAATTTTGATTGGTATGCTCAGCCGGGGTGGGGCAAAGACACTGTGACGCGAAAAATCAAAGAAGACATGAATATCAATGTCGAATTTATTTCAGGAAATGACGAGAACCTTAATACGATGCTAGCTGGTGGCGATCTTCCAGATATCATGACCTTCGATAAAAACCTGTCTGCTGCAAATGAAGCGACAAAATTTGCCTTGCCATTGAATCTTTTGGCAGAAAAATATGACCCTTACTTCTTAGAACATGCAGCGAAACCGGAATCTGTTCAATGGTTTACTTTAGAAGATGGCAACATTTATGGATACCCGAGCTTTTCCACGACTGCACAAGATTATGAGGACGGCAATGTAGTGGGAGACCAAGTTTTCATTGTCCGCAAAGATATTTACGAAGCGTTAGGTGAACCCGATATGTCGACGCCAGAAGGATTTTTAGATGCGTTAAAACGGGCAAAAGAAGCATTTCCGACAGCAGATGATGGTGCAGCTCTAGTCCCATTTGCTTCGACTGCACTAGATATTTCCAATGGTGGGGATGGCGCCTATGGTGGTACTTTGCAAGACTTTCTCAGTATCGCACCAAGTGTAGACGGTCAATTCAATGATCGTGACGCTGATGAGGAGTACATCACTTGGATCGAGACATTTAGAAAAGCGTACAATGAGGGATACATCAACAATGACCAGTTTTCAGACAATGACAACACGATGAAGGAAAAACTAGGACAAGGGCGTTATTTTGCTTACCTGCATACGAATACGAAGGGACTCAATGAGTTTATGTCCGATAATAATGCCCGTAATCCTGAGCAAACCTATATTGCCGTCGATGGTCCGAAAAATTCGAATGGCGATGATTCCACTTTTACTGGCGGAAATATTGGTGGATGGACACAAACCTTCATCACGACGTCGACAAAAGAACCCCAAAAAGCCATGGAACTTTTGACGTATTTAGCAAGTGAGTATGGCACGATGGTCACTACCTTTGGTATCGAAGGGGAAACATACAATCTTGTGGATGGCGTGGTTGAGTACTCAGAAGAAACAGAAGCGTTACGAAATTCTGATATTGCTCGCTTTGATAAGGAAATTGGTTTAGGTTCTTATTGGTTTGTTGGCAATGACAATTACGCCATTCAAATGGGACAAAAACCAGCAACATCGATTCGGCAGATGGTGGAATGGTCGCAAGACAAATTGGCGCCGCGTTTTGAGATCGAAGACATTGATCCTCGCACCGGTTCTGAAGCAAGAAACCTCACTTCCATCAACACAGCAAGAGTGCAAGCGTTGGTCAACTTTATTCAAGCAGACTCGGAAGAAGCGGGCCGTCAGATTTGGGAAGACTACCTAAAAGAACGAGAAAACAATGGATGGTCAGCAATCGTTGATTATCGAAATGAGAAAATCGCTGAAAATATTGAAAAATTAAACTAAAGGTGTGTGAGTGTGATGTTTGCTTTAGAGAGTCGTTTTTATCGTCTTTGCGAAATCGTTTTTCGTATGCTGGTATTGAATCTCTTGTTTTTAGTGGTATCGTTTCCGATCATCACGTTTCCAGCCGCTTTGCGAGCAGTGGTCGATGCTTACGAACATCCTGAAGCAAAACTGCTAAAACCCTTTTTGAAAAATAGTAAAAGCGCGTTATTGAAGACTCTGCCACTAGGGGTCTTCAATCTCTTCTCATTTTTATGCGGACTCAGCTTGTGGCGTTCTGCTACTTTGACGAATTCATTGTTTTTCTCTTTTTTGACCATCATTTTTCTTACTTTTTTGTTGTCCTACAACATTAACCTGTATGTGATGCAATCAAAAATGCAAGATCGGCAAAACCTGTTTGACCTTTTTCGTAGTAGTTTTTTCTTTACGATGATGCACTACCATAAAGGGATCGGAATCTTAGTCCTAGCAGCGATCGGCTATTTCTTCACATGGCGATCAGCACCAGGTATCTTCTATCTGTTTTGTCTGTCTGGGCCCTTGTATTTCTATCAAAAAGTGTTGCATCTAAACAGAGTGGATCAATCTTGATTCACTCTTTTTTTGTTGCTTGTAATCGCCACTAGCAAGGAAGTAAACAGGATGAAACACATTCCAATCTTTGAAACGCATTGAATTGAAAACGTTTGCTATTCTATTAGTAACAAATGTTTCCTATAATGAACCTACAAATCAATTACAAAGGAGTTTCCTCAATGAAAGAAAAAGTGATGGATGCGATGCAGAAATTCTCCAAGGCAATGTTTGTGCCCGTCTTGATTTTGCCGATCGCAGGGATATTGATTGCCGTTGGGAATGTGTTTACAAATGTCCGCTTGCTTGAGCAGTTTCCCTTTTTGGATAATCCGATAACCACCGGTTTTGGTAGTATCTTGTCCGCTTCCTTATTACCGATTTTAACCAATTTGGGCATTATTTTTTGTGTCGGGATTGCTCTAGGGTTAGCTAATAAGAAAAAAGCTGAAGCGGGATTTACCGCGTTGTTAGGTTATTTCGTCTTCTTGAATGCCATGAATAAATTCATGGAACTTCGGGGGATGTTGGTTCCAGCCGATGCCCTTCAAGGTTCAGGACAAGCGATCGTTTTAGGAATCCAAGTGTTGGATATGGGTGTCTTTCTGGGGATCATTTTAGGGATCGTCGTAGCATTGATCCATAATCGTTTTATCGATACGACCTTTAACAACGCCTTTCAAGTTTATGGCGGCGCGCGCTTCGTCTTTATTGTCTTGATTCCGGTCGTCGTGTTATTAGCCATCGTTTTCACGTTTATATGGCCAGTAATACAAACTGGCATCGACGGTTTAGGCGGCATCATTCAACAAACGGGCAACTTTGGCATCTTCTTGTACGGTATGTTGGAACGCTTATTGATTCCAACTGGCTTGCATCACTTGATCTACACGCCGTTTTTGTATACCTCATTAGGTGGTGTCGCAGAAGTTGGCGGTCAAGTCTTTGAAGGGGCACGAAACATTTATTTTGCGGAAATTGCTGACCCAGCAGTCCGCGTATTATCGCAAAGTGTCATTTGGGACGCTCGTGGGATCTCAAAAATGTTTGGACTGATCGGTGCCTGTTTGGCGATGTATCAAACGGCAAAACCAGAAAATAAAGTCAAAGTCAAAGCCATTTTGATTCCAGCTGTCGTCACTTCCTTTATTGCAGGTGTGACTGAACCAATCGAATTTTCTTTTATGTTCGTGGCACCTGTTTTGTTCGTCATTCATTCTGCACTTAGCGGCTTGAGCATGGTGGCGTTAAATCTCTTTGGTTCTCGCGCCATCGGACCGAATGGCTTCATCGACTTTCTTTTGTACAACTTGCCCTTAGGGATCGAGAAAACTCGCTGGCCAGTGTACTTGATCGTCGGAGTCGTCTTCTTCTTTCTTTATTACTTCTTGTTCCGCTTTTTGATCACGAAACTGAATTTGAAAACGGTCGGGCGTGAAGAAGATGGGACAGAGACCAAACTGTATTCGAAGAAAGAGTACAAAGAAAAACAACTTGCTGGAGCAGGTGTCGGGGTCATGGCGAGTGACCAAGCCGCCATTAGTCCGACTGGTGAAACAAGTATCTCAGCAATCATCACCAAAGCGCTAGGTGGCGATGACAATATCAAAACCATCGACAACTGCTATACCCGCTTACGTTTAAAACTAAAGGATCCTGAACTCGTGGATGAAGCGCTACTAAAAGACGAAACACAAGCCAAAGGCGTGATCAAAAATGGTGAAAATGTCCATGTCGTTTACGGGTTGACTGTGCCGAAAGTGCGGGAAGAATTAGAAAATTATCTTGGAAGAGAAGGAGAGATTGAATGATGAAAAATTTTTCAGTAGTGATCGCAGGGGGCGGCAGTACCTTTACCCCGGGAATCGTTATGATGCTACTTGACAATCAAGAACGCTTTCCTTTAAGAAAGCTGAAACTATACGACAATGATGAAGCACGCCAAGCGATCCTCGGCGAAGCCCTGGCGATTTTATTAAAAGAACAAGCACCGCAAATCGAATTTTCATTTACGACGGATCCTGAAGAAGCCTTCAGCGATGTCGATTTCTGTATGGCGCATATCCGAGTAGGAAAGTATGATATGCGGGAAAAAGATGAAAAAGTCCCCTTGCGTCATGGCGTCTTTGGTCAAGAAACCTGTGGTCCAGGAGGGATCGCTTATGGGATGCGCAGCATCACTGGTATGCTGGAGATCATTGATTACATGGAAAAGTATTCCCCCGATTGTTGGATGCTGAATTATTCCAATCCGGCTGCAATCGTAGCTGAAGCATGTCGAGTCTTGCGTCCTAAATCAAAAGTTCTGAATATCTGTGACATGCCCGTGGGCACGTTGCGTCGCATGTCGCAAATCATTGGCAAACAGCCAGAGGAGTTAGAAGTTCGCTACTTTGGCTTGAATCATTTTGGCTGGTGGACTAGTGTCAAAGACAAAGAAGGCACGGAGTACATTCAAACCATACGTGACTATGTTGCAGAACATGGCTATTTGACGCAGATCGAAGTGGATACCCAACATACAGACCCAAGTTGGCAAGACACCCACAAAAAAGCCAAAGACCTCTTGGCTCTCACGCCAGAATATCTGCCAAATACGTACTTGAAGTATTATTTATACCCAGATTACGTCTACGAACACATGAAAGAACACCCAGAGTATACGCGTTCCAATGAAGTGATGGAAGGACGGGAAAGACGAGTGTTCGATCATGCCAAAAAGATCACTGCACAAGGATCTGCTGAAGGGATCGCTTTTGAGATTGATGCCCATGCAACCTTTATCGTTGATTTGGCACGCGCCATCGCTTTTAATACGCATGAGCGAATGGTCATGATTGTGGAAAACAACGGCGCGATTGCGAACTTCCCGGATGATGCCATGGTGGAAGTGCCATGTATCGTCGGTTCTGATGGACCAGAAGCCCTCGCTCAAGGAAAAATTCCTGCCTTCCAACAAGCGCTCATGTTCCAACAGGTGACTGTGGAAAAATTAGTGGTCGAAGCATATGTGGAAAAGAGCTATCAAAAAATGTGGCAAGCGTTAAGCCTTTCCAAAACGATTCCTAGCGCAAAAGTAGCCAAAGAGTTACTCGATGATTTGGTCTCGGAAAATGGTGATTACTGGCCAGGATTGTCTTGATTTGTTTCACATTTGCGAAACATTTGCTGATTGGCTAACTGGAAAGAGGAAGATTCTCCGAGAATCTTTCTTTTTTTATTTTTGCTGTGGAAGGATATTTCTCTGAAGAAAATCACCACTAAACGTCTTCTCAACAAAACGATCAGACAGGTATGCTAGAATATGCCACTAACTATGGTAGAATAAAGCTAATTGAATCAGATGAGAGGGAGCAATGCGATGTTTTTAGGGATTGATATCGGCACAACAGCCATAAAATTTGGGGTCATTGAAGATCGGAAAATCATTTACTCACAGTCATTACCAATCAAAACCCATAGCCACGGGTTAAAACAGACCCAATCAGCGACCCAGATCAGTAGCCAATTGATCAGTGGTGTCACAACGATTCCCGCTCAATTAAAAGCGGCAATCACAGTGATCGGGTTCAGTACCGCCATGCACAGTTTGATGCCAGTGGCTGGTGAGACAGCAGAAGAGATTTACATTTGGTCAGACAATCAAGCGAATCAAACGATGACGGCCTTTCGTCAAACGGATCTGGCGGCAACGTTTTATGAAGAGACAGGGACACCGATCCATGCGATGTCTCCCTTTGCGAAACTGGCTTACTTTCAAACAAGTGGTTCATATTCCAAAGAGACGAAATGGTTAGGCTTAAAAGAACTAGCAATGGCGTTGTTTACCGGACAAGCACGGATCGATTATAGTACCGCATCAGCAACCGGTCTTTTTTCTTTGAAAGAAAAGCAATGGAGTCAAAAGATTCTCACCTATTTATCCCTTTCAAAAGCCCAATTAGCGCCTTTATGTGCACCGACTGATCGTTTTTTGATTACCGAGGAGATGGCGCAGCGGTGTGGCTTGAAGCCTGAGGTAGAAGTGATGTGTGGGGCTAGCGATGGGTGTTTGGCAGCATATGCTGGCTATATTTCTACAGGGATCCGCAACAGCTTGACGATCGGGACCAGTGCGGCGGTTCGTAAAGTAAGTGAGACCACCGTCTTTGATGACCAAAAACAAAATTTTTGCTACTATCTGCAAGATGACCTCTATGTCGTAGGGGCACCTTCGAATAATGGTGGCTGTGTCCTTGCTTGGGCAAAAGAGACCTTATCAGAAGATCCTGATGGGTTTTATCATTATCTGCCGCAAGTCATGGAGGAATCACCGATCGGCAGCAACGGTTTACGTTTTTTCCCCTATTTAAATGGCGAGCGGGCACCCTTTTGGACGAATGAAATCACAGGTGGCTTTTCTGGCTTGACCCTGAAACACAATCGCTCAGATATGTTGCGGGCAGTCCTCGAAGGCATGCTGATGAACATCGATTTATTAAAGCAAATGGCGCAGTTGGAAGGAGCAGTCACTGTAAGTGGTGGTTTCTTTCAAACAAAACTATTAGGTCAAATGACCGCGGATGTGTTGGGGCTAACCTGTTATCTTTCCGATGAAAATGAACCGATATTCGGCTTGTATGATTTGTACAAAAGCTCTGTTGTGCGGCAAGATCAGCCAGATGAAAAATTTGTTCCTGATCCGCAGAACCACGCGCTTTATCAAGAACTGGCAAAAACGTATTTTCATGCATAAGCAAAAACCAGCAATCCACTAGGGTTGCTGGTTTTCTTTTTCAACACACGTGAAAGCGTCGACGATATATTCCATCAATAAGAGCAGTTTGCCAAAGAAACTGGTGTACTGGATGTTTTGGGTGTCGTAGGGACGTTCATCTGTCACTTCAAAGGAAAAGGTCGCTAGTTGATTGGCGCGATGCTCACCGTTCCCACAAAACAAAACAGTTGGTATGTGATGTTCATTGGCTAATGCCATCTTTTCCAGCACTTTTTGTGTTTCGCCAGATTTAGAAATAGTAATCAACATACTGATGTTCTCGATGTTGTTACTAATGATCCCACCTGAGTCAGAAGCACTGACTAATAAGGTTTTGATGCCGTTGACAAGCATTTTTTTGTGGAGGTATTCTGCCACGATCCCCGAAAAACCTGTGGCATAAATCGTAATAAACTTGTTCTTGTTTTGTCCATAGATTTCTTTGATCGCTTCGATCGTATCTGCAATACTGGCAGCGTCAATTTGGTAATCGATGGCGGCTTCAGTGATCGTCTGATTTTTCAAGCGATTCTTTAAGAAGTAAAGCAGCTCTAGATAGCCAGAAAAACCTAGTTTTTGCGCAAGCCGCACGATGGTTGCTGGGGAAGTGTAGATCGTTTTAGCGATTTCTCTTAAGGGCAGTCCATCGATCGCAGCGGTATTTGCAAGCAAATAATCAAGAATTTGCAGCTCATTGTCAGTCAATTTTTTTCCTTTGATCAATACATTTAAGTCCATTGTTCGGCACTCCTTTGTCTTGTCTTCATCATACAATGAATAACGACAGAAAGTAAAATAGGAATCGCGTCATGCTGATATATAGGAAAAAAGATTGTGCATTTCCTAAAAAGATATTATAATTTCTTATATAGAAAATAAAGGTGGAGAAATGATGACACAAAAACCATATGGAACCGTACTACTAAAAGCAGCAACCATTTTAGATTACCTCGCAGAAGCGCCAAGTAAACCATTGCAAGAAATTTCAGAAGCAACGAAACTGACCCCATCCACAGCTTTGAAAATATTGGAAACGCTACAAATGATCGGCTATGTCAAACGCGACAAAGAGAAGAATTATCGCTTAGGGTCTAAGCTGATCAAGTATGCGAATCAAAACATTCAAGAGCTTGATTTAGTGGAAATCAGCTTGCCATACTTGGAAGCATTGCAGAAAACGGCGGATGAAACGATCCACTTAGGGGTCTTGACCGCCAATGAGATTCTTTATGTCAATAAATTGGAGCCTCAGAATCAAACGATCCGCATGTCTTCAAAAGTAGGAATCACAAGACCGTTGTATAGCTCTGCCATGGGGAAAGCCGTTTTAGCGGAGTTTGATGCCCCTCAAGTAGAGGAGTACTTGGCAGCAACGCCTTTAACCGCTTATACCGAAAATACCATTACAAATCAGTTGAAGTTGAAGAAAGAATTGGAACAGGCAAAAGCGAACCAAGTAGCCTTTGATGATGAAGAAATGGAACAAGAAATCTATTGCATCGGCGCCTCACTGATAAAAGATCAGGAGATCGTTGGGGCGTTTTCTATCAGCCTACCGAAATACCGCTTGACCCCAGAATACAAAACGACATTGATCGATGCGATTATTGCGACAAAACAACAAATTGAACAAGCGTTATAAACTTTTTAATGGAAAGCCCTTGCAAATAAAAACGAGAACGGTATAATGAACGTGTAAGTTTCTTTATAATAAATACCATTTTCCAAATAGGAAATAAGTGGAGGGTCTTAATGAAAAAAGTAGCGAATTTAATGAAACTAAAGGAAAGCGGTGTGATCGCTGTTGTACGTGGCGCTTCAAAAGAAGAAGCACTACAAGCAAGTAAAGCGATCGTTGCAGGGGGGATCACCGGCATTGAGTTGACTTTTACAGTGCCTCAAGCGGCGGATGTAATCGCTGAATTAGTAGCAACCTTCAAAGAGAATCCAGAGGTAGTTGTTGGTGCGGGGACCGTTCTTGATGCAGTGACCGCCCGCTTAGCGATCATGGCAGGAGCAGAATATGTCGTCAGCCCAACCTTTGATCAAGAAACGGCTGAATTATGTAATTTATATCAAATCCCGTATCTGCCTGGTTGCATGACCATTTCAGAAATGAAGGACGCCTTAAAAGCAGGCGCAGATATCATTAAACTATTCCCGGGTAGTGCGTATGGACCAAGTATCATCTCGGCCTTCAAAGCGCCATTGCCACAATTAAACATTATGCCGACCGGTGGTGTCAGCTTAGACAACATGCAAGAATGGTTTGCAGCGGGTGTTGTAGCCGTTGGTGTAGGGGGGAATTTGTTAGCGCCAGCAGCAAGTGGGGATTTTGACAAAGTAACAGAAGTAGCGAAACAATATGCGGCAAAATTAAAAGAGATTCGAGGAAAGTAAGATGGCAAACATTCTGACACTAGGAGAAATCATGTTGCGTCTATCGACAACGTTAGGCGACCGAATCGCCCATAGTTCGACGTTTGCTGCCCATTATGGTGGCGGGGAAGCCAATGTTGCGATTTCCTTGGCAAATTTTGGTCATCACGTTTCTTTTGCTAGTAAAGTGCCGGAAAATGCTTTAGGAGATGCCGTTTTTCATCATTTACGAAGCTATGGCGTCGATTGTCGTCACTTGCTTCGTGGCGGTTCCCGACTAGGTACTTACTATATTGAAACCGGTATCGGGGAACGAGCAGCGCGAGTGGTTTATGATCGCGCAGGCTCTAGCTTTGCTCAAATGAAGGAAAATGAGTGGCAGTCTGACCTTTTTGATGGGATTGACATTGTTCACCTTTCAGGGATCACGCCAGCTCTTTCATCGACTTGGCAGACACTTTTGCTGACGTTGATCAAAGAAGCGAAAGCAGCTGGTTGTAAAATCAGTTTCGATATCAATTATCGTGGAAAGCTGTGGACGACCGCTGAAGCGCGCGACTTTTTGCAAGAAGTGCTCCCCTATGTCGATTATTGCTCGGCAGGACAGTTAGATGCACAAGTCTTTATGGATGTAGCAGCTCCAACAGAGGAAGTCGAAGATGACTACTATTATCAAGAAATGCATCGGAAATACCCAAATATCCAGCTCTTTTATTCAACTAGTCGTCAGGTGCTCTCAGCAAGTCACAATCAATTGACAGGAAGCCTATGGCATAACGGCAATTATGTCGTTTCTGCTACCCATGAGATCAATCCAATCGTTGATCGCGTCGGAGGCGGCGATGCCTTTTCAGCTGGTATCCTACATGGTGTTGTCACGAAGAAACAAGACCAAGAAATCGTTGATTTTGCCACTGCCGCATCTGCTTTGAAACATACGATCCATGGCGACTGTAATCAGTTTAGCGCCAATGAGATACAAGAATTTATTGCAACAGGTTCAGGAAAAATTATTCGATAGGAGGAATAAAACATGCAACACATGGAAACACGCTATACCCATAGTCCACTTGATATTCGTCACTATAGTACCGAGGAATTACGCAGAGAATTTTTGGTAGAAAAAATTTTCACACCAGGACAAATCATGCTGACCTATACCCACAATGATCGGATGATCTTTGGCGGAGTGACACCGACAGAAGAAGCGTTAGAAGTGCAATTAAGCAGCGAATTAGGGGTGGAATACTTCTTAGAACGTCGCGAATTAGGCGTCATCAATATTGGAGGACCTGGTGCGATCACGATCGATGGCCAAAAAGAACCAATGAAAAAACAAGACGGCTACTATATCGGCAAGGAAACCAAACAAGTCTTGTTCCACTCAGATGATCCAGCAAATCCAGCGAAATTCTATCTATCTTGCGTGCCAGCACATAAGAAATACCCAAATGTAAAAATCAGTATTGATCAAGTCACACCAATGGAGACAGGCGAGGGCTTGACATTAAATGAACGGAAAATTTATCAATACATTCACCCAAATGTTTGTGAAAGCTGTCAATTACAAATGGGGTACACGATCTTAGAACCAGGCAGTGCTTGGAATACGATGCCAAGTCATACCCATGAACGTCGGATGGAAGCATATGTGTATTTTGATTTTGCCAACGAAGACACAAAAGTGTTCCATATGATGGGCAAACCAGATGAAACGAAGCATTTAGTCGTTAGTGAAGAACAAGCAGTTATTTCTCCAAGCTGGTCGATCCATTCGGGTGTTGGAACCAGTAACTACTCCTTTATCTGGGCAATGTGTGGCGAAAATATCACCTATACCGACATGGATATGGTGGCAATGGACGACTTAAAATAAAAAGAAAGAGGGTTTATCAATTATGGATTTTTCAATGGATCAATTTCGTTTAGATGGTAAGATCGCATTAGTGACAGGCGCTGTCTATGGGATCGGTTTTACGATCGCTCGTTCATTAGCAGAAGCAGGAGCAACGATCGTTTTTAACAACTTGGATCAAGAATCAGTGGATAAAGGATTAGCAAACTATCGTGAAGCAGGGATCGAAGCCCACGGCTATGTCTGTGATGTAACGGATGAAAAAGCAGTCAACGAAATGGTCAAGCAGATCGAAGAAGAAGTTGGCGTGATTGATATCTTAGTCAATAATGCTGGGATCATCAAACGAATCCCGATGTTGGAGATGTCTGCTGAAGACTTCCGCCAAGTCGTTGACGTGGACTTGAACGCTCCATTTATCGTTTCAAAAGCAGTCTTACCGTCAATGATCAAAAAAGGACATGGAAAAATCATTAACATTTGCTCAATGATGAGTGAATTGGGAAGAGAAACGGTGGCTGGTTACGCAGCGGCTAAAGGCGGCTTGAAAATGTTGACGAAAAACATTTGTGCTGAATTTGGTTCAGCTAACATTCAATGTAATGGGATCGGACCTGGTTATATTGCAACACCGCAAACCGCACCATTACGAGAGATCCAACCAGACGGTTCTCGTCACCCATTTGATCAATTTATCGTAGCGAAAACACCTGCTGCCCGTTGGGGTGAGCCAGAAGATTTAGCAGGACCAACGGTTTTCTTAGCTTCTGAGGCATCAAACTTTGTCAATGGCCATGTCTTATATGTAGACGGCGGTATCTTGGCGTATATCGGGAAACAACCTGAATAAAACAATCAGTAGTAAGGATGGGGACGATTGCAATCGTTCCCATTTTTATGGTGCAACACCTAAGAAATGCAAGTTTTTAAAAGGTAGCTTGGCGATAAATGGGTTGAAGCAAAGGAATGGCAAACAAATCCTTTAATAAGAATCAAAAGCAAAACGCTGTGAAGGAAAATGTTCTTCGCAGCGTTTTGCTTGAGTAGCTCTTTTTCAAATCAGGTAGCGTATTTATGTTAGGGGAAGATTCAACACAAACAATGAGTTTCAATCTAAAAGAACTTGTTGTGCAAGCGGTAATGGAGCATCTTTCAAACATTCTGCAACTAATTTGGCGACGGCTGTAGCACCTTGGTCATTCAAATGCGTGTTATCCGTAATGCCGGCTGGATAATTGGGGTGCTGATTTTTTTCTAAATGAAGAAAATAGGTTTTCGCCTGTTGTGGTTCCAGCGCTGAAAAGAACCGTTGTGTTGCGGCAAAAAGATCCAGACAGACCACATCCAAGGAGGTAGCCAAAGCACGCATTGCTTCTGGGTAAGGACCGACTGCCAAAGGATCAAGTTGTTGTTGGTCCACGTAATGCAAACGAGTGATCGAGGTCAATAGGATCGGTGTCGCTTGCTGCTGGCGTGCCGTTTGCACGTAGGTTGTTAAATTATGCTGATATTCAACAGGTGTCGTACCGCGACTATCTGTTTTTTGATCATTGTGTCCAAATTGAATCAAGAGATAATCACCAGCATGTAGTTCTTTTTCTGCCTGCAACAAGCGTCCTTCTTCAATGAAGCTCTTGGAGGAACGCCCATTTTTTGCCAAGTTGACGATTTGATGCTGGGGTAGATAGCGTGAGATTTTTTCTCCCCAGCCCGTTTCTGGACGAGCGCTAGGCTCTTTGATCGATGCGGTGGAATCACCGACGATGACGATTTTTTCCATTGTCTTTCTCCTGAAATTTGAAGTAGTTTTTGGCGTTTTGATAACAGACATTTTCTACTAATGGTTTTAGCTGACGAAGATCAGCAGGTGCTTCACCACGTACAACGATCTCAGCAAGCCATTCACAAAAGACGCGTCGGAAATATTCATGACGGGTGTAAGACAGAAAGCTTCTTGAATCCGTCAGCATGCCGACAAAGTTAAAGATCACACTGCCGTCTGCGAATTTCGTCAATTGGTGACGCATGCCTGCGCGGGTGTCGTTATACCACCAACCAGATCCTAACTGCAATTTATTATTGCCTTCTTGCTGGAAGCACCCCATCAAAGCGACGAGTGCATCATAGTCATTGGGATTTAAGGAGTAGAGAATCGTTTGAGGCAAATGGTCTTGCGCATCAGCAGCGTTCAATAATTTCTGCAAGTTTTGAGTCAGTGGTTGATCATTGATGCCATCGTAGCCAGTATCTGGTCCCAAGCGCTCAAACATTCGTTGGTTGCAGTTACGGTACGCATGGACATGCAGTTGCATCGTCCAACCATGTTCGTGATACAGCTGCATCAGTTCAACTAGAACATTGGTTTTGAAGAACGAGACTTCTTTTTCCTCCAAAGATTCTCCAGCTAATGCTTTGGCAAAAATTGCTTCAAGGGATAACTGTTCGTCTGTAGCATACACTAAAGTATCCAGCGCATGGTCAGACAAGCGGCAGTGATGCTGGTGAAAATAGCTTACACGGTCCCGCAAGGCTGTCAAGAAAGCATCGTAGGTAGTGATCGCGTTTTCGACACTCTTTTCGAGTTTGGTAACATAGGTAAGAAAATTCGGATGGTCGATTTGTAACGCTTTGTCAGGTCGAAAGGTCGGCAAGACCCGAAAACGTTGCTCTGTTTGGCTTAATTGGTGATGATAGTGAAGATCATCGACTGGATCATCTGTGGTGCAAACGATCTCGACTTTACTGCGAGCAATCAAAGCTCTTCGGGTAAAGTCTTTTTGCTGCAATTTTTCGTTGCATAGCCTCCACAAAGTTTCGGCATTTTCTTCAGTAACGGGAAGATCGATCGCAAAAAATCGCTTTAACTCTAAATGGGTCCAACTGTAAAGGGGATTTCCCACCAATTTTGGCACTGTTTGACACCATGCCAAAAATTTTTCATAATCACTGGCATTGCCCGTAATCGCTTCTTCGGGTACGCCACAAGCGCGCATCAATCGCCACTTGTAATGATCGCCACTTAGCCATGCCTCGGTGATAGTTTTAAAGGGCCGATCCTCATAGATTTCTTTCGGGTCTAAGTGGCAGTGGTAATCAATGATCGGCAGATCTTTGGCATATTCATGGTAAAGGGTTTGAGCAATTTCATTTGGCAGTAAATAGTTTTCATTTAAAAACATGTCGAACCTCTTTTCTTTGGTTATAGTGTCACACCATTTTTAAAGATGGCGATCTCACGAACGTTGTTGGCTTCATTACGCGTCGGTTTTCCACTGGCAGTATCGATGATCGCTTGAATAAAGTCTTCCAGCACGACCTCCATCGGCTCTTCCAACAAGCGACCAGCGTTGAAATCCATCCAGTGGGGTTTCTTATGATAAATCTCTTGATTCGTGGCAACTTTCATGGTCGGCACATAGGCACCAAATGGCGTGCCCCGACCAGTGGTAAATAAGACGAGTTGGCAATCGGCAGAAGCCAGTGCAGAAGCGGCAACAAGGTCGTTTCCTGGACCTTCCAGCAGGCTTAAGCCTGGCTTACGGAGTTTTTCCCCATATTTTAAGACATCGACGACAGCGGAAGTCCCAGATTTTTGGGTACAGCCTAATGACTTATCTTCTAGCGTAGTGATGCCGCCTGCCTTATTGCCAGGAGAAGGATTTTCATAGACTGGTTCACCGTAAGCAAGAAAATAATCTTTAAAGTCGTTGATTAGATGGAGGATTTTTTCAAAGGTTGCTTCATCTTGTGCACGCGCCATCAAGACTTGTTCAGCGCCAAACATTTCGGGTACTTCCGTCAAGACCGTGCTGCCACCTTGAGAAACTAAAAAGTCAGAAAATGCCCCTAACAAAGGGTTGGCGGTGATCCCAGAAAACCCGTCAGAACCCCCACATTTTAACCCGATCTTTAGCTCACTCAAGGGAACGGCTTCTCGTTGATCCTCTTTTGCTGCTTCCAGTAATTCTTCTAATAAGCTTTCGCCGACCGCAATTTCATCGTCGCTTTCCTGTGCCACCATAAATTTGACGCGCTTTGGATCGTAGTCACCCAGGTTTTTCTTAAACTCGGGAACGGTGTTGTTCTCACAACCTAAGCCAAAGACCAAGACGCCACCGGCATTTGGATGATGCACCGCATCAATTAAAATTTGACGGGTGTTTTGATGATCTTGGCCTAACTGGGAGCAGCCGTAGGGATGTTTAAGGATCGTAATATGATCAAAGGTGCCAAGATCTGGATGATTCTTCTTGAAGTTTTCAACAATGATCTCAGCGATGCCATTGATACAACCAACTGTTGGCACGATCAGTAAATCATTACGAATCCCAACTTTGCCATTTGCCCGCCGGTACCCTTGGAACGTCGCAGCCCTTTTTGGATAACGGACGGGATGCAAATCGGGGGCATAGGTGTATGCTAAGGTACCAGAAAGGTTGGTTTTGACATTGTGGGTATGCAACCATTGGCCAGTTTTAACATCAGTTAAGAGATGTCCAATGGGGTAGCCATATTTGATCACGTCTTGTGATTGAGCTAGGTCTTTGAGGGTGATTTTGTGTCCTTGCGGAATATCCTCAAAAAGGGTGATCGTTTGGTCTTCAAATGAAAGGGTCGTTTTAGCAGCTAGTGGTTTTAATGCGACTGCGACATTATCATTAGGGTGCAATTTCAATAGTTGCGCGGGTGTTTCTGTTAATGTGCTGGACATAAAGATTCTCCTTTATTTCAAACTTGGCTCAGGGGTGTCAATCGACGCAAGTAACTGGCGGGGTCCGTCTTGTTTTAGACATGCGCACATTTCATTGATTGTCGCTGTCATAAAGCTCAGGTCTGCATGCCAGAGTTGCTCATTTTTTAATAGAGTGGCGATCTGTTCTTCTGCTGGTAATTGTTTCACTTGCTGAAATATGGTTGTCACTAGGTCATCATCTTGAAAAGGTCGAGTGAGATAGAAAGTCAGCAACCCTGCCAGTGCGGCAGTGATTCGTTTTGGTAACTGCTGGTTTTGTTGGACATAACGAGTTAAGACTGGTTGAAGACGCGCACGGAATTTTGAGACGCTGTTTAAAGCGATCGATTGCAGCTGATGCTTCACATAAGGATTTCTGAAGCGCTCTTTGATTTGTTCCGCATAAGCTGCAAGCTGCGCTTTAGGCAAATCAAGCATTGGAATCAACTCTTCCAGAAAAAGACCATCCAAAAAGGCTGCAAAATCACGGTCGTTCATTACTTCTTCAACGGTTTCTAAACCAGCTAAAAGACCGAGAGGAACCATCGCCGTATGAGGACCATTTAATAAATGTACTTTTTGTTCACGGTAAGGGGTCATATCTTCTGTCACGATCACATTCAACCCAGCTTCTTGCAAGGGAAGCTTTTCGGCTACGCCGCTTCCTTCGATCACCCAGAGCATAAAGGGTTCCGCAGTGACCATTACGGCATCCTCATAGCCAAGAATCTCTTGGTATTGTGCCACTTTATCGCGAGGATATCCTGGAACGATCCGATCGACTAAGCTGCAGCAGAAGGTGTTTTCTTTTTCTAACCAGTTGACGAAGTCTGACTCCAAAGACCATAATGCGGCATATTGTAAGACGATCTCTTTTAGTTTTTCCCCATTCCGATCGATTAATTCACAAGGAATGATCAAAAATCCCGGTTTTTGTCGTTGAAAACGACGATACAAAAGAGCGGTCAGTTTTGCAGGAAAACTTTTGGGAGGGGTATCGTGTAAGGTATCCTCTGGGTGAAACGCAATACCTGCTTCCGTCGTATTAGAAACGATGATCTCGAGTTGCTCATCTTCGGCTAAAGCAAGATAGTCTACCCATTGCTGATAAGGATTCAGCACTTGATCAATGGTGGAGACGACTTCAAATGTTTGAGAAGGAGCGCCATCGACAAGTCCTTCTAAGATAACGGTGTAGAGATTTTCTTGTTGTGCCAACAGCTCTTTCAAGCCGTGATCAATCGGCTGTACCACAACGGCACTGCCATTAAAAAGCCCTTGTTTGTTCATTTGCTGCAGCTGCCAGTTAAAAAAGCCCCGCATAAAATTGCCTTCCCCGAATTGAATCACTCGGGCTGGATAGGTTTGATGGGGTTGTTCGGTAATTTTTTTCATAGAATCCTCCTTAAAAAATAGTTATGCACACGTTAACATTTTTGCGTAAGCGCTCTTGAAAACAAGAGGCTTACAGCGATTGACGAATGATTAACGAGGTATCAAAGAAATGTTGTTTCTCAACTACTTGATTGGCAAATGCTTGCAACAGCAGAGTTGCTGCCAATTGACTCATTTCATAGACTGGTTTGCGGATCGTTGTTAAAGGGGGATACGTATAGGGAGAAAAAGAACTATCATCAAAACCGATGATACCGATCTCCTCTGGGATCTTTCGTCCTGCTTGATGACAGGCATTGATCGCCCCGATCGCCATATCATCATTGGCGCAAAAAATCACTTCAGGTGGTTCAGGTAAAGCGAGTAGTTGCTGGGCACCCAGCTGACCACTTTCCAACGAGTAGTCGCCAGCTACGAAGTATTCTTTCGGGCAGACAAGCTGCTTTTCTTGAATCGCTTTCATAAATCCTTTGCGACGCTCTCTAGCGGAACCAAAGGAAGCGATCCCTTCGATCATGGCGATCTTTCGAAAGCCTTGTTCAAGCACATAGGTGATCATTTGATAGACCCCTTGGGCATCATTACTAGTGACATTCATCAAGGTTGCATCCTGCAATTGACGATTCAAAACGACGATGGGAATGTTTTTCTTTGAAAGAGCAGCGATAAAGCCGTCATCACGATCACTTTGACTCATCACGATCGCTCCATCTAGGCGATTCGGCTCTTCATCAAATGTATCGGATTGCAATAATTCATGAACCGCCAAAGTATATTCGGATGGTAGGGTATCACTGATTCCTTTGATCACTTCGACTAAAAAGCTATCGGAAGTACCAATGGATAGATGAGAAAAATAAAGACCAATGATATAAGATTTCTGATTCACCAGACTTTTGGCATTGACATTGGGCACATAGTGTAAAGATTCAGCGATGGCTGCGATCTTCTTTTTTGTTTCTGGCTTGATTAATGGGCTATCGTTTAACGCACGAGAAACAGTTGTATGTGAAACACCAGCGACTTTGGCGATATCTTTGATCGTGACCATAGAAAACCTTCTTCCTTTTTGCTTGATTCAAGCATAGCTTGTTCCCACGAGAATGTCAATACACCAAGGATGCACACGTGAAACATTTTTCAAAATAACATAGGAACTTTTTCTGGGATGTGCTAGTATAAAAGAAGATAGTTAGGTAATGGGAGGGAGTCTATGAAATTCTTTTTAAGCTATCATCAAACATCCAACTTGTTTTATAAAATATTTATTTTGATTTTTCTAATTGGTAGCGCTTTAATCATTGGGTTTAGTGGGGTCATTTATCATCGAACGTATCAAAACATTCAAGAAACGTTTTTGCAAAGTCAACATAATTTGGTCAACCAAGTCAAAGAAAATCTGGATCAAAAAATTCAGATGGTGGAGTATGCCTTTTCTACATATAGCAGCACGCAAAGCTTTTCCGATACGATGGAACAGCCGTTTTCCGTGACGAATTATCGACAAGTGCGCGAGATCAATTCGCAACTGGCTTACATTGGTGTGATGGGAATCGAAAACGCCAGCTACCAATTGGTGAATTTGAATCAGCATTGGAAAATCGAAGAAGGCTCCTTAAAACAGATCGATGATACTGAATTCGCTGCTTTTCAAGCGTTGATCGACAACCAACGCTACTTGTATTGGTTGCCAGAAGATGGCTATTTAAAAATGGTGATGACGCTGCCTGTTTTTCGACAGGAAACCACTGCTTTGGGGATCGCTGAAATCCAAGACCATACCATTGCGCAGTTGGTGGCAGATCATGACGATTCCTTTTTGAATATTTTTCATGCGGACGGACAACTGCTTTTCGATAATGGTGAAGTGATCGATTCTGACTTACACGAAACAATGATCGCAGCTGCCCACGACGATGGCATCTTCACTGACAAAGAAAACAATAAGTATGTGGTCACACAATCGGATTACAATAAGTGGTATCATGTGATCCGTCTGGCACCTGCCAGTGTTTCGCAAGCAATCCGTGAATTAAGAAGCGGTTTGATCGTGATTGGCAGTCTTTTGATCATCCTCTTTTTATTAGTATCCTATCGCATTGCGATCGTGGCTACCTCACCCATCAATCGGATCGGTGAGCTTTTAAAGCCCAAAAAACAAGGTCAGAAATTAGAAGTCAATCAGTTGATTTCCGATATCGACCAGGTCTTACATCAAAACCACGATCTCGCCGTCAAAGTTGAACACCAAAAGCCCGAGTTAGAATCCTTGTTTTTATTAAACTTGTTTCGCGGCTGTATCTCAGAAGCAGATAGTCACTTAAAACTGTCACAATTTGGGTATGAAGTATCCGAAACGGAACACTATGCCGTATTACTGATTCAAATCGATGATTTGTGTGGACGAGAAACAGCGACTATTGATATTTTCTTGCTTGCCATCGAGAATCTCGTTTCTGAAATCATTCCGGCGAATTTGCGTTTTCAGCCAATCATCTCCAGTCAAGAAACCCAAGGAACAATTTTAAAGCTTCCTGAATCAGTTGACCAAAAACAAGTATTGACCTATTGTCAAAAGATCCATCAAGCGGCAAAAGATTACTTGAAAATCAAAATAAGTTGTGGGGTCTCACAATCCTACGACCGCCTCGTAGAAACCAAATTAGCGGTTGATAACGCTAAAGAAGCCTTGCACTATCGAATGAATTTAGGGGAAGAAGTCATTATCTTTTTTGACGACATTGCGGCACAATTAGACAATAACGCGATCGTTCAGTACCCTAGAGAAGCAGAAAGCACCTTTTTGGATGCAATGCGTAGTGGGGATCTAGCGACCATCAAAACGAGTTACACAGAAGTCGTACGCGAAATCATTCATGAAAACAAAAATCCGTTGACGATTGAAAGTGCCTTGTTTAAGTTGATCAACAGTATCGTTCAGCTAGGGCAACTCCTAGGAGCAGATCATACTAGCTTGCAGAATAGTCGTAAAGTCTATCAATCCGTGCTCAACCAAACCAGTTTGTTCAAAGTTGAGCAAATCATCTATCAAGAGTTAGTTTTACCTATCGTTGAAACGACACAAGCCAAAACAGATCGAGAAATTCGCTCCTTGTCTGAAAAGATGGTCTTGATCGTACACCAACAATACGACCAAGATCTCTCCTTAGATAGCATTGCTGAACAGTTGCATTATAATGCCAATTACTTAAGTAATGTGTTTAAAAAGGAATTATCCATCAATTTTGCCGATTACTTACAAAACTATCGATTGCAAGTCGCGAAAAAGTGGTTAAGAGAAACCGATTTGACCATCAAAGAAATCGCCGCCAACCTACAATATACCAACTCTCAAAACTTCATCCGCTTTTTCAAAAAGAAAGAACAGATGACACCCGGAGAGTATCGCAAACGATCCAAAGATTAAAAGAAAAAAAGCGTTTTTTGATCAACGATCAAAAAACGCTTTTTTTCTTTGCTGCCTGTTGGCTACCCTTTGACGGAACCAACCATGGCACCTTTCACGAAATACTTCTGGACAAATGGATAGGCGATCAACATTGGCAAAGTCGCAACGACGATCACGGCCATTTTCACGGATTGTGCTGGGGGGACAACATCGACACTAGCGGCATCGGCGTTCATCCCGCTGGAGACAATCACGATTTGTCGAAGGAGCACTTGGATCGGCCATTTCGCTGAATCATTGATGTACAAAATCGCTGATTGATAAGTATTCCAATAACTAACAGCGTAGAACAAAGAGATCGTCGCAATCGATGGTAAGGAAAGAGGTAAGATGATACGGAAAAAGACGCCCCAATCAGAGCAACCATCCATTTTTGCTGATTCCTCTAAACTATCAGGAATCCCTTGGAAAAAGTTTCTCATAATGATCATATTATATGCACTGATGGCGCTCGGTAAGATCAGTGCCCAGAGAGAATCGATCAAGCCAAGGCTTTGTACCAAAATAAAACTTGGGATCATCCCTCCGCTAAACAACATCGTAAATACGACAATAAAATTGAAGATGCCACGTCCATGCAAATATTTTCTTGAAAGAGCATAGGCCATAAAAGAGGTCAAGATCATTGAAAGAACCGTTCCGACGATGGTCACAAAAAGGGAAACACCAATACTCGTAAAAATCGTGGGAGTCGAGAGAATATACCGGTAAGCATTTAAGCTAAATTCACGTGGGATAATGATAAATGTTCGTGTCGCAATCTCAGAAGAAGAAGCAAAGGAGCTTCCGAGAATGTTCAGAAAAGGCAAGAGACACATTAAGGTAAAGAGTAGTAGAAAACCGATAATAAATCCTTGAACAACCCGTTCACTCTTCGGGCGATTCGTTTTTTTTAGGGTTTGTTGCATAGGAAAAACCTCCATCTTTTTTTACTTAAATAGGTATTTCCAACGTATCATGAGGCGGGGACAACGTATATAATCACTTTTACATGTTAAAAAAATCACAATCATGACAAACGTTGATAAATCAATGGTTTTCCAATTCGACCGAGAAATAATCCTAAAAAATGTATGCCCTTCCAATGCTGAGAAAATGATTATATACGTTATCTTTCTTACACGCTACCATGGGACTATCAAATCAAAAAAACTCGGAGGAACAAGTATGGAAACAAAAGTTGATAATTACTTCTCACCACTTACTGAAGAAGAACAGCGACTGCGGTTGAAAAAGAAAAAATGGGCGCAAATCAGAAAAAATCGTGCGCTCTATATTATGGTATTGCCAGGTATTTTATATTTTATTATCTTTCGTTACATTCCAATGGGCGGTTTAGTCATCGCTTTTCAAGACTACCAGCCATTCTTAGGGATCTTAGGCAGTCCCTTTGTTGGGTTTACTCATTTTATTCGGCTCTTTACTGAAGATACTTTTGTGATGTTGATGCGCAACACGCTGATCATGTTTTTCTTAAATATCACGATTTCCTTCCCTTTTCCTATTTTATTGGCGCTTATGTTAAATGAAGTAAATAACCGTCGCTTGAAAAAAAGTATCCAGACGATTATTTATTTGCCTCATTTTATGTCGTGGGTGATCGTAGTTTCAATCTTCTACGTCCTGTTGACGACTGAAGGCGGTGTGATCAATAACATGATCGAAAGTCTTGGTGGGGAACGTATCCCATTCTTAACTAGCCGTACTTGGCTACGTCCAATGTACATTTTCCAAGATCTTTGGAAAGGTGCCGGTTGGGGGACGATCGTCTATCTAGCCGCTATTACCAATGTTGATGAACAGCTTTATGAAGCTGCGGATATGGATGGGGCTGGCAAACTACGTAAAATGTGGCACATCACGTTGCCGTGTATTCGTCCGACGATTGTGACCTTAATGATTTTAAAAATCGGTTCGATCTTAGATATGGGCTTTGAGCATATGTTCCTATTAATGAACTCAATGAACCGTGAGGTTGCCCAAATCTTTGATACCTTTGTCTATACCGCCGGGATTCAAAATGGTCAATTGAGTTACTCGACAGCTGTTGGGCTGTTTAAAGGTCTTGTAGGTTTGATCCTCGTTGTTTTTGCGAATCGTTTGGCGAAAAAAATTGGGGAAGATGGTATCTATTAAGAAAGAGGGGATCATATGACGATTGAGAAAATCACGAAAATCAACGATGGGCTAACCGCGTTTTTGACCCTGATCGCCCTTCATTTTCTTTGGCTAAGTGTGACACTTCTGGGGGGAATCTTTTTGGGAATCGGACCAGCCTCGTATGCCATGATGAAATATTATGATCGCTGGCTTCGTCTTCACGAACGACCGCCTTTGATCAAAAGTTTTTTCTACTATAGTAAAGAACGGTTCCGACAATCGGTGCTGATCAGTTGGTTGTTTCTGATCATCGCAGCAATCGTGATCACCAATATATTTGCGCCATTTCCATGGTTTATCCAAGTAGCGAATGTCCTCTTTTTGATTGCGTTTCTCTTTCTATTCATGCACGTGTATACCGTCATGGCAGCCACTAACTTTGTGACCGTGTTTGAGATCCTGCGAGGGAGTGCGTTGTTAGGTTTAGGCTATCTGCATTATTCGATCATTAGTTGGTCGATTTTGATCGTTGGCTATTTAGTTCTTGGCAGCTATTTCTTGATCGGCCTCATTTTGATGGGGAGCAGCTTAGTTGGTGGTGTTTTTGCCCTTGCTGGTAAAAAAATTCTTCAAGATATCCACCCAATTGAAACAGATCAGGTGGTTTCAAAAACGGCATCGACTACGGAGCAAACCGTTGCCAGTAAAGGAGATGAGGTCATTATCTAAAGAAAACGGCTCAAAGACTTTTACTGGTCCGTGAACAAAACGGTCACTAGAAAACACCTGAAAAATAGCAAAACAAGTTGAACCCTCATGAAATATAGCCAGTAAAACGGATTCATTGAAACAGCTCTATGAATTGAGGAGACTACAATAAAAGGAAGTATCGTACATGAAGAACTATTCGGAAATTGCTTTGAACACATTATTTGAGCGCTATGACTACTTATGCAAAGAAAAAATTTATCACGGAAAATGGTCCTATGACATCGGGGTCGTTTTACAAGGCGTGAAAGAAGCCTATGAGCAAACTGGTGATAAACGCTATTTCGACTATATCCAAAACACGATGGATGTTTATATTGACGAAGACGGTTGTATCAAAAACTATCAGATGGATGCGATGAATATCGATTACATCAATAATGGCAAATGTTTATTCTTACTATACAAAGAAACAGGTGCTTCAAAATACAAGATCGCCTTGGACACGCTGTATCAACAATTACAGCAGATGACAAGAACAAGCGAAGGCGGGTTCTGGCATAAAAAAATCTATCCATATCAAATGTGGTTAGATGGCTTATATATGGGGGCCCCATTTTTGACAGAATACGCACTGACATTTGAGAAAGAAGAAGCATTGGCAGATGTAATCAAGCAATTCACCTTATGCTTTACGCATACCCTAGATCCAAAAACGGGTCTTTTGTATCACGCGTGGGATGAACAAAAAGTCCAGCCGTGGGCAGATCCCAAGACCGGTTGTTCAAAAAATTTCTGGGGACGATCAATGGGATGGTTCATGATGGCTCTCACAGATACGATGGTGCTATTAGGGGAATCAGAGCTGAAGAATCCATTAGAAAATATGTTTGTCTCCTGTCTAGAAGCTCTTGCTAAAGTAAGAGATCCCCAGAAAAAAGTGTGGTATCAAGTCTTAGATAAAGGCAGGGAGCGTGGGAATTATTTAGAAGCATCCGCTTCTTCAATGATTTGTTACGCAACAGCGAAAGCGGTCAAAGCAGGGATCATCGATCAAAAATGGCAAGTGTTTGCCCAAGAGACCTATCAAGGATTGCTGGATGAGTTTGTCTTTTTAACAAAAGAAGGTTGGTTGAATCTGATCAGAAACTGTGAAGTTGCTGGTCTTGGTGGACCAGATAATCGGGATGGTACGTTTGTTTACTATATCAGTGAACCCGTTATCACGAATGATTTCAAAGGATACGGTGCCTTTTTACAAGCGAGTTTACTGCTGCAACCATTAACGGAGGAAGGAAGCAAGAAATGAATATCCAATTGACTACAGCTGATTTACAAGGAAAAGAAGGTCTGTTGACAGAAGCGATTCAAGAAAAAATTGATGAATTGCATCAACAAGGAGGAGGCAGAATCACTTTTTCAGCAGGACGCTATCCGACGGGTGCGCTCTTTTTAAAAAGTAACATTGAACTGCACCTACTATTGGGGGCGACCTTAGTATTTTCTGATGATCCCAAAGACTATCCCGTCGTCGTGTCTCGCTGGGAAGGGGTCAAACGGGAAGTTTATGCCTCTTGTTTATATGCCGAGAATGCGGAAAATATCGCTGTCACAGGACTAGGAATGCTTGATGGACAAGGGCAAAGATGGTGGAAGACCTTTCGGGAAAATCGTGAACAGCTTGCTTATCCACGACCAAAATTAATCAGTTTTGACTCTTGCCAGCAAATTACGTTGAAAGATATCCGTCTTGTCGATTCACCCAGTTGGACCGTCAATCCGATTCTTTGTCAAAATCTAACGATCGATAATCTTCGCATCAAAAATCCAGCGGATTCGCCAAATACAGATGGGATCGATCCTGAATCTTGTAAAAATGTCCGCATCAGTAACTGTCATATCGATGTTGGCGATGATTGCATCGCCATCAAATCAGGAACGGAGGACACTAAAGAACGGGTCGCTTGTGAGAATATCACGATCGTAAATTGCCATATGCTTCATGGGCATGGGGCCGTCGTTCTAGGGAGTGAGATGAGCGGCGATATTCGTAATGTCACTATTAGTAATTGTATTTTTCAAGATACCGATCGTGGGATTCGTTTGAAATCACGTCGTGGACGTGGCGGAACGATCGAAGATATTCGAGTGAATAACATTGTGATGGATAATGTCATCTGTCCATTCACTTTAAATCTTTACTATTTCTGTGGACCGAAAGGCAAAGAAAAGTATGTTTGGGATAAAAATCCGTACCCGATCACCGAGGAAACCCCTCATTTCCGGAGAATTCATTTTGCAAATATCTCGGCTCGGAATGTCCATGCGGCCGCTGGGTTTGTTTATGGCTTGGCTGAACAATTTATTTCAGATATCACTTTCCAAGATATTGCCGTCTCTATGGCTGAGCACCCAATTCCAGGAAAGCCTGCGATGATGACAGGTATCGAAGAGATGACAAAACAAGGTTTTTATATTGGCTGTGGACGGAATATTCAGTTTGATCGTATCAATTTGGAAGGTGTAACTGAAGCGTTCCATATCGAGAATAGCCGGGAAATCACCGTCACACAGTCATTTGAGAATCGTCAGCCTCTGGGATTTCAAGGAGATTTTTTGTGAGGGATCCTCAGTTACTTCAGCTGCTAGGTCCTGATATGAAAGTTGCACCACAAGTGGTTCAGCAAACAAAAGAGCAGGTGCAAAATTATACCTTGGAACATTTACTTCTACGATTAAATCAAGAAGAGGATGTCCCTGCATACTTTGCTTATCCTAGCTCTCAGCAACCGGTTCCACTCGTTTTGTTCAATCATTCTCATGGCGGCGACTTCACGATGGGGAAAGAAGAACTGCGACAAAGTCCGCCGTATATGCAAAAAGAAAGCCTATTCGCTGCATTTATGAAGCTGGGCGTCGCCGTTGGAGTGATCGACATGTGGGGCTTTGGCAAACGAAAAAACGGTGAGAATGATAGCTACAAGCGGTTTCTGTTGCAAGGCAAAACATTATGGGGACAACGAATCTATGACAATCAACAGTTTTTAACCTATCTTGCTTCCCGTAAAGAAGTGAAACAGTCCGCTATCGCCACATTGGGACTTTCTATGGGGGGCTTGATGAGCTGGTGGTTGGCAGCGCTAGATGAACGGATATCAGTGGTGGTGGACATGGCAGCACAAGTGGACTATCAAGCATTGATCGAAGAGGACCGTCTAAGCAAACATGGGTTTTACTATTATGTTCCTAATGTGTTGAAAGACTTTACGACTGCGGCGATCCAAAAACAGATCGCACCACGCCCGCGTTTGAGTTTGGTTGGCAAAGAGGATCGTGGCTGCCCCTCAAGCGGCGTCGCTCGTTTGGATCAGCAGGTCGGGCAGCATTATGAAGCAATAGGCTACAAGGAGCATTGGCAGGCGTGTTGCTTGCCAGGTGGTCATGAAGAAACCAAGGAGATGAGAGCGCAGTGGATCGAATTTCTAAAACAACACCTCCTATCAAGCTAAAGGTTAGTAAAGAGCCGCAAAAGGGTGATTTTACGAGTATCCAAGCAGCCGTGTTGGCTGCTGAAGCCTTAAACGCACCTTGTGAGATCACGATCGCCTCTGACGTGTATCAAGAACAGGTGAAAATCTATAAAAACCAGCTTACGTTGATCGGGGAAACTAACACGTTCTTATGCTACCACTTGGCTGCCGAGCAAACCGATGAAAATGGGCAAAAAAGAGGAACCTTCCAAACAGCGACGCTCTTTATCAATAGCCGAGAAGTCTTTGTAAAAAACCTGACCATCATCAATGACGCAGGGTATGGGCAAGCAGTCGGGCAAGCAGTTGCCGTCTATATCGAAGGGGATGACATTCGCTTCGAACGCTGTCATCTCGATGCTTTTCAAGATACCTTGTGTCTGGGTCCATTGCCAAAATATACCAAAGAAGGTGAACCAATGATCAGTCCTTGGCGAAAGATAATCTTTGACCAACAACAGAGTTTGTTTTTGCATTGCAGGATCAGTGGAACAGTCGATTTTATTTTTGGCGGTGGTTCCGCCACCTTTGAAGAGTGTCGCTTGCATTGTAAAAATACACCACAAACGAACTACGTTACTGCTGCCTCAACTAGCAAACAAGCAAGCGGGTTAACCTTCGATCGGTGTCGGGTGACAGGGGACAAAGCCTATTATCTAGGCCGCCCTTGGCGCAATGAAGCCAAAGTAACCTTTTTATCCTGCTGCTTTGATCAACAGCTCGTCCCTTGCGGATGGTCTGATTGGGGAAAAACAGCAAACCACCAAACGGTCGCGTTCACGGAGCGAATGTGTTGTTACCAAACAAGCCCCAAACGTCCTGAATGGGTGACTATCGAAGGAGTGATAGAAAAATGAGCAAGGCAAAATGGTCTGGATGGATCGGGATGGTTCTCGCTCTGGTGTTGATGGGCGGCTTTTCCTTGGCGATCAATCAAATGACTGTCCAGCAGTTCGAAGAGATCTTTCAACGTGCGTTTCCCTCTGTACTGAAGCAAATGACGGCAGAAGCAGCATTGGCGCAATTTCAAACACTCGGTGCTTGGTTTGGCTTCACGCTGTTGGCACTCCTGATATTGGTTTCAGTGGCGACGATGCTTGTTCGCTATCGTAATTATCGAAAGCAATCTTGTGCTATTTATTTTTTGACTGGTGTCGTGACATTGATTGGTAGTCAAATGATCGCTTTTCCGATTGCCTTTTGTTTCTTTTTAGCGGCGGGTTTTTGTTTTCTCCATCGCGATGACGGACACAAGAAAAAAACAACGGACGCAGTCAGCAAACAAGGAGGGGTTGCATGAAGGCAATGATCAATAATCCGATTTTAAGAGGGTTTCATCCTGATCCGAGTATTTTAAAAGTCGAGGATACTTATTATTTAGCGGTTTCTTCCTTTGAGTGGTTACCAGGAATTCGGGTCTACTGTTCCCAAGATCTAGTCAATTGGTCCCATGAAACAGATATTCTGACCAATCAAGTGAATTTATTAGGCAACGCAGCAAATTGCAGCATTTGGGCACCGCAAATCAGTTACGCAAACGGACAATACTATTGTGTCTATACAAATGTTCGCAACACGACACGCCCCTTCAAAGACTGTCGAAACTATCTCATCACGGCTCCTACGATTCATGGGCCATGGAGTGAGCCCATTTACTTAAATGGTAGTGGCTTTGATCCGTCCTTGTTTCATGATCAAGAGGGGCGTATCTGGTTATTGAATGCGCTTTGGGATTATCGTAAGGATACACCAAATAAATCGGTGGGGATCGTGCTCCAAGAATACTCTGAAGTACAAGGCCGATTGATCGGTGACAGAGTGCCAATTTTTTCTGGAACCCAGCTGGCGAAGACTGAAGCACCGCATCTTTATTACCACAATGAGTGTTATTACTTACTGACGGCAGAAGGAGGAACGGGTGCAGGTCATGCGGTAACGGTTTGTCGTAGTAAAACCATCACTGGGCCTTATGAAGTAGATCCGCATTTTCCCATGATGCGTGCCTATCAGCGCGAAGATTCCCCTTTTCAATGTACAGGTCATGGCAGTTTGACGATTGCACCATCAGGAGAATGGGTCATGAGCTATTTGATGACTCGGCCAGTAGAAGAGGCAGCGATCCTTGGACGAGAGACGGCACTCCAAACCGTCTATTGGGATCACGAAGGATGGCTGCGTCTTAGCAATGATGATACGATCCCAGATCAAACCATCAGGCTCGCTAGCGACGCTCAGAAGCAAAGGGCATCACCTGCTGTTTTTATGGATGATTTTAAAGGATCATTGCAAAAAGCATGGAACGGTAGGCGATTGCTGCCCAATGAAGAGTGGTGCAATCTGAGTAAGCGACCAGGGTATTTGCGATTGATCGGCGGAGAATCGATGCAATCGAACTTTCATAAGCACTTATTGGCGATTCGTCAACAAGACTTTTGTTTTGAAGCTGAAACAGTGATGGAATACCACCCCCAATCGTTTAATCAGATGGCTGGATTGTCGCTGTTTTTAAACGAAGAAAACTATTTGTTTTTCTATGTGACTTATGATGAAAAAGACGGCAAGATCCTTCGTCTGATTCGGTGTTGTGAAGGAGAATTTCACTTGTTCCCAGATAAATTGCCCCTCGCTGCTTCAAGTGAGCCGATCGGATTGAAAGTAGTCGGTTCTTATCTAGAAGCAGAATGGTTCTATCGGCAATCACAAACGTGGCATCCCTATAAAAAGCAAAACATCCAGTTCTTGTCTGGTGGTTTTACAGGGAATTTCATTGGAATCAGTGCCCATGATCTAGATCACTTTGCTGGAAGCTATGCCGATTTTACGTACTTTAAGTATCAAGGGAAAGATCCGCTCGATGATGATTCCCTAAAAATAGAGAAAGAAGGGTAACGAATGAAAAAGTTGAAAGTAGCAAGTTTATTATTATGTGCAGGACTGTTTTTAGCAGGCTGCGGCGATGGCGGAGGTTCATCTGATGGACCAGAAAGTGATGAAAAAACAAGTATTTCTTGGATGGCAATGCTGCATACCGCTTCACCTCCGTCTGGGGATGTAACACAAAAGTTAGAAGAATATACAGGGGTCGAGATCGACTTTACATGGGTGCCGGACGCATCAAAAACAGAACGCTTGAATGCAGCATTAGCGTCAAATTCTTTAGCAGATATCGTAAGTTTGACAGAAATCAATAACACAACCGTCCGTAGTTCGCTAGCATCTGGAATGTTCTGGGATGTGGAACCCTATTTAGAAGAGTTTCCGAATCTGGCAGAAATTTCTGAGGATCGCTTAGAATCTTCTCGGATCGATGGTCATATCTATGGTGTACCGTTTCTAAAACCGATCGCTCGTTATGGTGTCCTCGTAAGAAAAGATTGGTTAGACAATTTAGGGTTGGACGTGCCATCGACTTTAGAAGAATTATCAGCTGTGGCACAAGCCTTTACAGAAGGAGACCCAGATGGCAATGGGGTAGATGACACGGTCGGATTCGTTGAACGTGATGAGTCCTTTAATGTTGGGTTCCGTTCACTTTCAGGTTACTTTGGTGCAGACAATTGGTTTACGATCACGGATGATGATGAAGTGATGCCATCCTTTATGCAACCAGAATACAAAGAAGCAATGGAATGGTTCCGTAATATCTATGATAACGGCTGGATGAATTCTGATTTTGCGGTAATGGCGAAAAATGATCAGAAGAACTATATCGTTCAAGGTCGTGGTGGGATTGTATTGAGTGGTTTGCAAGAAGTACGTAACTACATTGATGATGCAGCTGGTACTGATGAAGAGCATATGGAATGGGTCTTGATCAATGATATCGTCCATGAAAATGTGGAACGTCGTATCCTTTCTGATACCAATGGTGGAATGGGCGGTTGGTTAGCCATTCCGAAAAACAATGTTGAAACCGAAGAAGACTTACGTGTTGTTTTGAAATTTATCAACGATTTGATGGACGAAGAGCCGTTTACCTTGATGACGCAAGGGATCGAAGGGGTCCATTATGAAATTGATGATGAGGGTGTCTATGTCCGTTTAGATGATACGAAGTGGCAACAAGAAGTACAACCATTTTCTTCGTCTCGTCCATCAGAATTAGTAACAGTTTTCCCTTCAAGCAACCCCTATGTCAACTTAGCCAATGAAAAGATTCGGGAAAATGAAGAATTTGCGGTGATCAATCCTGCACAATCGCTGACCTCTGAAACCTATGATCGTTCATGGTCAAGCTTGATTGAAGGAATCTCAGACGCTTACTACCAATATATGACTGGGGAAATCGAGATCGATGGGTTTGATACAGCGATCGAAACCTTCTTAAGAAATGGTGGACAGCAAATCATTGATGAGTTCACGGAAGATTATCGTTCACAACAATAAAGGTCACAAAAGGTTCTGATCATCTGTTGAGAAGGAATGGATGAAGTGAGGAGCCGCTACTGCTGAATGATTGGAAGACCAAGACCAGTTGAAGTGATTCGCTGCTTGGTCTTCTTTTTGCTTCAAAAGCAGTGAAGAAAGGAGAAGCTATGTTTCAACTAACTGTTCGGGGGCATGATTTAAAGAATTATGGGTCCCCAGAAGAATTAGCGCAAAAAATTGTCGCCAAAAACATTCATAACATTCAATTTGCATTAAATAAATCCTTCCCGCAATGGGCAGAGCCAGAGCAATTAAGCCCTGGTTTAGGCCGCTTTTTCAAACGTGTTTTTGGTCAATCTTATGTTCAGGTCGCTTTATTGAGTTGTTATAGTAATCTGATCCATCCTGATCTGGAAAAACGGGAAGCGATTTTATCCAGATTCGAGACCTATCTCGCACATGCCAAATACTTTGATGCAGCTATGGTTGCAAGTGAAACTGGTTCGGTTTTGCCAAATATGGGGTATACCGAGGAAAATTTCAGTGACATCGTTTTCGATGATTTGGTTCAGGTGATCAAGCGTTTGGTCCAAGTGGCTAAGAGACATCAAGTGATGCTAGGGATTGAAGCGGGCTTGAATCATCCACTATCATCGATCGATCGAATCGAAGAATTGCTGGAACGAGTACCGTCTGACTATTTAGGGATCATCTTTGATCCAACCAATCTGATTACGGCGAAGAACTATCAAGAGCAAGTCGCTTTGACAAGGGAAGCTTTTTCCCGCTTTGGTGATGCCATCGTTTGCTTGCACTTGAAGGACTATCAAGTAATCGATGGTAAAATCAAGGTAGTGCCATTGGGAGAAGGAAGGATTGATTATCAACAACTATTGGCCATCACCGCTGAATACAAGCCATTTTGTTATGTTGTGTTAGAAGGGACGACCGAAGAAGCGATGCAGCCGGCCATTTCACTGATTGAAGCATTGCAAAAGTGAGCGAGCTGTCTTTGATTGTGACTGATGAGGAAAAGCTTTGTTACAAGGAGTCACGGGAGATCAAGGAATCCTTTCCTCAACAAGCAGATTTATTTACTTACTAAAAGTTAGTGTTATACTTAAAGGTACAAGTGAACTTAACTGTTTAGAAAAGAGGAAATAGCGATGACAATGATTCAATCAACCTATCAAATCGATGCAACAGCCGCAATTGGCAAAGTCGTTTTAAAAGTAGCGAATATGGAAAAAATGAGCCGGTTTTATTCGGACGTGATTGGCCTAACTTTATTGGAGCAAAGTGTAGATCACGCGCGATTGGGCGTGGGGACACAAGAGCTTTTAGTCCTAGAGAAGGTAAGTGATCCGTTGCCTTTGACACGGAAAACAGGCCTTTTCCATACGGCGTTTCTTTTGCCTAGCCGTAAAGACCTAGGAAATATGCTGATTCATTATTTGGAGGCCAAAGCCCCTCTGGATGGTGCTAGCGATCATGGGTATAGTGAAGCGTTATACCTGACCGATCCAGAAGGAAACGGGATCGAAGTGTATCGTGACAAACCGAAGAGTGACTGGGATATTCGAGCAGACGGTGAGATCGTGGGCGTTACTATCGAAATGGACGCGCAAGGCGTGCTGGGAGCCGCTGACCGATCACAAACGACTTTTCCAGTTGGCACCACGGTGGGGCATGTCCATTTGAAAGTGGCGGATCTGGCAAAAACAGAAGAATTCTACACCGAAGTTTTAGGCATGCGTTTGACTTCAGATTTTGGTAGCCAAGCAAAGTTTTTTGCTGCTGGTTCGTATCATCACCATATCGGATCGAATATTTGGATGGGAAGAAATGTTCCAGCTATGGAGGAAAAGGATCTAGGCTTAGCGTACTTTACGATCGTTTTGCCAGCTTTTGCTTTTTCTACGTTACGAAGTCATCTAAAGGCAAGTGGCGTTTCTTATGAGTTAGAAACAGACAGCCGCTTGCATTTGACTGATCCGAATGGGATCAATCTGATCATCGAAAGAAAGAATCAGCCTTAAGATGGAGGTTTTTTCATTCATGAAATGAGAGAATAACCTATAATCAAGTAAAAGGAGAGCAAGCATGAAAAAAAACGGGGCGGGACAATCACTATTTCTAGCATTATTGATCAGCATGGGCTTATTTTTCTTTGTCCAAGGGAAACAATTAATAGAAAGTGGGGCGTCTCCTGTGATTTTTATTGCTTTTTCGGCTTTTGCAGGAATTATCGGAGTTGGTGTCTATGGTCTTCAAGCAATAATGAAACAGCATCGGCGCAAAGCCATGGTACCAATCAAAACCAAAAAATAAAGAAACCGGCCAATCTTAAACAGGAAGATTGGTCGGTTTTTTGTTTACGCTAAGAAAAAATGGGGAATGGGATCTGTCTCGTCCACTACATACTAATTTTCCATGTTTTCAATCGCAAATTCGATCTCATCAGGTAAGAAGCCGTTCCCTTCAAGATGAGCGGCCATATTTCTTTGACGGATTCCTAACACCCGGCGGGATTGATTGGCGCGCCCTAAAGCATGGCGATACCAATCTACGTCAAGGGTCTCTAGTGCCCATTGTGTTTCCTCCGCAGTGAAACCTTCTGTTTCTAACAGTTCTGCCATCTCTTGTTTTGAATAAAAGCGACGATTTCCTTGCGCTCTAACGAGGAAAAAGGCTTCACGTTCTCGTTCTGTCGCATTGTTTTCGCGCTCATAGCGTGCTGCGATAGAAGGGCTATGGTGGAATCCTGTCAAAATTGTTTCTTCGGTGATCTCATCGTCAAAAACATAGGTTCTGAAATGAAAGCGATTGTCGTTTTCCAGTTGAAGCCCTAGTGATTCAACGAGAAAGAGATAACCAGGTGGAATTGTCTCATAAACAGCATCAGCTATTTCGGAAAAATAAGCGGAAACGGCTTCGTGTGGTGTCATTATCTCGGGAACGATTTCCGTCGTTTGCCCATTAAACAAAGTGATTGCGGAAGGGTAGGTCTCACCAGCATTCGTAAATGTGAGAATCCCCACTGGCTCATGTTTTGTTGAAAAGACATTCATGGTCACACCGTTCGCCAAATCAATAGCACTCTGCCACTCGATTTCTTGGTCATCGCTTTGTTGGTGTAAACGTTCAAGTGTATCAGGTGTCAAACCAAGCTTTTCTCGTGTATCTTCATTAATTCCTTCTTCATCGGCAAGAGGATTGTTTGCTCCAGCGGTCACTAGTGCTAAATCCTCTTCGTATTCTTTGAATAATTCTTGCAATTTTGCTCGTCTACTGACGATGATCGGGCTTTCCTCATGGATGGCAAGTAAGGCTGCGATACGACCATTCCGAGCGGCAACCCAACTGGGCATATCCAGATAGCGAGCTTCGATCGCTTCTTGGGCGAGTTGAATCATTTTTTCCGTGTTTTCAATGAATGCCGCCTTGTGTTTTGAGTTGCTATTGACCTGTTCTAGAAAGGCCAATTCTGCTTCTTTGCCTCGAATCATCAGTTCGAGATTTTCAATACTTAACTCATAAGTCAGATTTTCTGCATGATAGGTATGCTCCCAACCGGCATCTAAAGCGGCACCGATGCGCTCAGAAAGTTCCTCAGGACTTGCTAAATTTATCGTCCCACATCCTGAAATCAGGGATAGTATCAGTAATAATGGCAACAAAACTTGTTTTTTCATTTTTCTCCTCCTCGTGAGACTCTAGTAAACCTCGCCAATTTGTACGAATGAACGCATCAGAACGAGCACTTTCTTGGGTATAAACATAGTCACAGTATAAGGGACATCAACTGACCCCCAAAGTTAGACCAAAAAACCAAATTTTTTGGGGTCACTACAACAGCATATGGCATCGCGATGCCCTTTTCTTCGCTAGTTTTTAGTTACCCATGTTTGTCATCGCGTAGTCGATTTGTTCTTCTGAAAAGTCTTCGGAAGCCAATAACCGGCGAATGTTGTCTGGAGGAAGACTCATCAAGGAATGGTAACTATTTGCTTTCTTCAACGCCTGCTCGTTCCAATCAATCGTGAGCTGATCAACTGCCCATTGCGCATCATTATGGGTAAACCCTTCAAATTCTAATTGTTGGATCAATCGTGCACGTGAGAAAGCCATGAGGTTCGTATAGGATTCGGCAAGTGCGATCGCTCGTCTTTGTTCTGAAGCTCCTTCATTCTCGGTCTGAGTTTGTTCGTCCTGGTTTTGCTGGCTTTGCTCTTGCTGCAAAGCCGTAGCTGCTTCTTGTTTTGCGTTTGCTTCTTGAAGCTGTTGATACACGGTAGTGACCATGTCTTGATCAATGTCATGATCAAAGCCATAGGTCATCACCGCCAGCTGATATTCATCTGAAGATTGATCGAATCGATTCATAAACATCAACGATTCACGAGGAATATTTACGACCAGCCCTCGTAAAATCGTTTCATAGAATGCAGCTTTTTGCTCGTCGGCAGTTTCCCGATTAAGAACAGTAAATCCAGATGCGTACTCCTCTTCGGGCTTCGAAAAAACGAAGACGTCAACATTCGTTTCACTTGTGTGGTAAACAGTGGCGGTGAGTTCGTCGTCAAGTTTGATCCTGCGATGAAGAGTTAGCTCATCTTCGGTGAGCTGCTGAAGCTGCGCAATATCGTCTGCCATAAGCCCCAGCTTTTGACGCGGGTCGGCTTCAGGAATCGTTTCGTTTGCTACCTCCAGTAGACGGTTGAGGTTGTCTTGATTACTGAGAATGATAGGGCTCCGTTCATGAATCGCAGCCAGAGCCTGGCTATAACCAATGCGGGCAGCAAACCAAGCAGGGACATCGATCCGACGCTCCACTAACGCTCGTTCAGCGGTTGCCATCAAATCAATTGTGTGGCTGATTAACTGATAAAGATCTTCGTCGGAAGAATCAAGCTCTTCCAAAATAGCCAATTCGGCTTGACTGCCGGCAATCAACAACTCTAAGGTTGCTGGGTGATAATAGGCCCAGCCCGTTCCGGATTGGTTTGTATATTCCAGTCGTGCGTCGATGCCAAGTGCAACGGTCTCTGACAGTTTTTCATCTGCCTTTGCGCAACCGATAAGCAAAATAACGAATGACAATAGGGTGATCAGTACTCTTTTTTTCATTAGGCTCCTTCTTTCTATCGAAAGTAACTGAGAAAACGGTCGGAAGAGGTTTGTTTATCTGGGGGAAGGAGGAGAGAAGGTGAATGGGAAAAATGCTGAAAAGATTTTTCATCACCAGTAAATTCAGGCAACTGTTTCTGATCCGCCAATAAGAAAAAGCGGAGCATCGAACCAGCTTTTGAGAATAATTGTTATATTATTCATTTTATATGAAAAATAGTGTGAAATGCAATGATAAAAGAGTTTTTATCGATTTTTACATTTGGGAAAGGAAGCTTCGTATCAACTTTCTAGGAGTAGACGCTCAAGATCAAAGCGATCGAAAGAATTCATCGAAGGATCGCCATGGGGAATCTTTTGAGCAAACAAAAAAACAGCTTCCCACAATGGGGAAGCTGTAAGGATGCGGAAAATGGGATTTGAACCCACACGAGCGATTGCTCACAAGACCCTCAATCTTGCACGTCTGCCATTCCGTCATTTCCGCAAATACTATAGAAGGAAACGCAGGCTGAGGTAGTTCTGTCACGCCGCGTCTAGAAAATATCTTACCTGATTTTCAACAGGTTTGTCAATAACTTTTCCTAATGCTATTTGAAAGAATTTTCAGACTTTAGATTGCATTTTTTTCCATAAAAGGTATGCTAAAAGAATGAATAATTATTTTTTTGAGAGGAGAGCAAATGAACTACTTTAAAAACAAGTTAGCTAAATCTGTCAAACAGAAAACGTTCCTCTTCCTGCTCATTGGTGCCTTTAGTTTAGGTTGCTGTTTTTCCATTTATTTGAAGCTGATGGAACCCATCAACTTACCCGCCACGATCACTGCAGAAAAAGCGGAAGCCTCACGGCTTGTTGATCGCTACCAAGCCAATCAGTCGGGTTCACCTGCTGAACAAGAGGTGTATCAACTTTTGCTTGAAAACAATACACTGACTTCGCGACAGTTATCCAACTTGATTATGGAAGAATACGAACGATTTAATCAAACGAGTATTCAAATTGCAGAACTAAAAAAGCAGATTTGGGCGTCAGAAGTTGATGACAAAGGATTTTTGCCACCTTTATGGGCAATCGAACAAGATCAGAAGGTCTATCAAGCTTTAGTCGAGCAAGAAAAAGAGCCGGTCCTCACGGCTGCCAATGCCCAGACCGCTGTCGCTTTGGCAATAACCTTTTTGCTTAATTTTGGCTTCTTCTTTTGGGCTTTTTTTGCCAGTGACAATTTGATAGAAGAAAGAGAACACTTCTCTTTGATTCGCTCGTACCCGCAGATTTTTCCGATTCGGATGTTAAGTAAAATTGTGGTTAAAGGGATTACAAATTTAGGCGTTTTGATTGTGTTCTTCTTAGGCGTCTTTCTTTCAATGAGCCTTCTGGGGGAGTTCGGGGATTGGCAGTATCCAGTAGCCGTCTATCTCAATGGGGATTGGGTAGCCTTACCTTTTTGGCAGAGCGTTTTATATAGCCTGGTTTCTTTTGGCTTGCTGATTGGTTTGATCGAATGCTTAGGTTTTGTCATGAACATGATCGCAGCCAATCGATACGTCTCTTTCTTTTTGCTGGTGCTTTTTTATGGGCTCGGCTTGATTCCGATGCTGCAAAAGATCCCACTGTTACCAGTTCATATAGCTGCTATGGATAAATTTTATTCGGGCGCCTTTGCATTGGGTTCTGGTACTTCTTGGGGAGTCTATGCTAGTTGGCTGCTGACGGTGGTGTGGATCTTCCTTTGTATAGCTTTGATGCTCGTTGCGGATAAACAGAATCGCTTGTTGAGAGGAGGCAAAGGATGAAAGACTATTTTTTATTTGAATTACGACAACTCTTAAAGAGTAAGAAAACTATTGGTCTTTTTTGCTTGCTTCTTATCTATAGCGGCGTTTACAGTTTTTGGCAAAAAGATTTTCGCCCGATTGAACGAGTAGATAAAACAGAAATGCAACAACGCTATACTGTGCGACAAGATTTTCTTGATCAACAAGCAGCCAATCCTTCTGACCATTGGTCGGCAAGCTTAGCAGTTGAAATGTTTACCCCATGGAACGAAGCGGAAAAACAACGATTAGATGCACTAGCTGATGAAAACTGGCAAGCTTATGCACGAGGAACAACTACGTGGTACCAGTTGGCGTTGCAGTTTACCGATGAACGAAATGTTTTTTATACACCGGATTATTATACGTTTCAAAATTACTACGCTGCCTATGACGGTCGCTTTGGTTATGCTTCAACCGCTAAGCTTATGGAAGCCTTCAGCCAGTTGCCGAATAAGAAACTCTCGCAAGCAGTCATGGAGCAAAAAACGGGGATACAGGCATTGCAGCGAAGTTTTACTGGATATTTACCGATTCTATTGCTTGCTGTTTCTTTATTTTTGGCGATCGATTGTTTGCCAAAAGAACGAAGACATAAATCCCTATTTCTTTCACTGCCATTATCGGCAGAAGAGATCCTTTGGAGCAAAACGGCAGTATTGATGGTCGGTTCTGCAATTGCAACGCTTGGGACCATGTTCTTTCTCTGGTTGGGTTCTGGCATTCAATTCGGCTTTGGTTCCCTGGAACTACCGGTCACGATTTTATCACCGACCTTTGATGCTCGCTACCCGATCACAGATTTCAACGCTTTTGAAACACAAGCCATCGGTCTTTTTATAGGCCAATGTTTTCTTGCGACGCTTTTTTTGCAGTTTATTTATTGTCGCGGCATCTTGTTGTTCAGTGCCCTGTTTCGCTCAGAACTGGTTAATTTGCTTTTGGCTGGTTTTTGCTTGCTTTCACCCTATATTTTCCAAAGACGTTGGTTCAGTGCTTACCTTGATAAAACGCTGTATGTCTATCTGTATCAAAATGTGGGACAAGTCCTTTCAGGCTGGACACGTTTTTATTTTGGTTCTGCAGGGTTTACGATGGAAAAAGGGTTGCTTTTATTAGGAGGCGTTTGGCTTCTGATCGAAATGTGTTTCTTCGTGACGATCCAACGCAAAAAATTTCATTTGGCATAGGAGGAACGATATGTTAGAACTGAAAAATGTGACGGTCACGTATACGAGAAAAGTATTGGATCAGCTTTCCATTGCCTTTTCTCCCGGGGAAATCGTCGGGTTAGTCGCCCCTAACGGCACCGGGAAATCCACGCTATTGAATGTGGCGATGAATTTCATCCAGCCGAATGAAGGCGCAGTATTTTTGAATGGCAGTCAAGTATATGTGACCAAAAAATCAGAAGTGGCAGCGCATCAACAAATTTCGTTTTTTCCTGACCAAAATGATTTGTACAATGATTTGAGTGGTTTCGAGCATCTCAAGCTGTATCAGCGAATGTGGCGTTCAGAGGAACACTTAGTGGAAGAAACGATTGAGCGCTTGCGAATGAGTGACTATATCAAACGTCCTGTGGGTACCTATTCGCTGGGCATGCGGCAACGTCTTTGTTTTGCGATGCAGATCGTGACGGATACGCCTTATATGCTGATGGATGAAGTCATGAATGGCTTGGATCCGACCAATGTGGAATTGATCTCTAACGTATTAAAAGCCTTGCGAGCGCAAAAGAAAGCGATCGTGATTGCTTCGCATATTTTGACGAATTTGGATTCCTACGCGGATCGGGTCTTGTTTTTAAAAGACGGCAAGATCATTCACGAATACTTTGGTCGCAAGTCGTTAGTCAATCAACCGTTGTACTTAAAAACGGACTCGGCAGATTTTTTGGTGGCTTTTCCAGAATTAACGACGGTGACCATCGATCTGCAAGGACGGATCTATCTGATAGAAATCAGCGATCCTCAGCTACCGCAACGGTTTATCGCTGCAGGGATCACTGATTTTTCTGTGGGGCACTTGGCACTAAATGAATTGTATCTGACGTATTTTCCTGAAAATCACTGACTGTCGCACTATTTACGAGATGAGAGCGGGACAAGCACAGATGAAGGAGAAGCAAAAAAATTTCGCCATAGGTAAAAGTTTTTTGCTATAATAGGTTCAATCTGAAAAGAGATCAACGACGAGAACCAATAACCTGACGTTGACCTATGGTTAAAGGAGAAATGGAATATGAAGAAATTTTCGAAGTCGTCAAAACTTGAAGGGGTCAGTTATGATGTGCGCGGCCCAGTTTTAGAAGAAGCCGATCGGATGCAAGAAGAAGGCATCAGTATCTTGAAATTAAATACGGGGAATCCCGCGCCTTTTGGGTTCGAAGCCCCAAATGAGATCGTTAGAGACCTGATTATGAACGTGCGAGAATCGGAAGGATATTCTGATTCGAAAGGGATTTTTTCTGCCCGTAAAGCGATCGAACAATATTATCAATTACAGAAATTTCCTGATGTGACCATCAATGATATTTACACAGGTAATGGTGTTTCCGAGCTGATCACGATGTGTATGCAGGGCCTATGTAACAATGGGGACGAAGTGCTCGTGCCGATGCCTGACTATCCTTTGTGGACTGCTTCGATCTCATTAGCTGGCGGAAAGCCCGTCCATTATATTTGTGATGAACAAGCAGATTGGAATCCTGATATCGAGGACATCAAAGCTAAGGTCACCAGCAAAACCAAAGCGATCGTCATTATTAATCCGAACAATCCAACAGGAGCCGTTTATCCAAAAGAAATTTTGGAGCAAATCGTCGACGTTGCTCGTGAGCATGACTTGATCATTTTCTCTGATGAGATCTATGACCGATTAGTCATGGATGATTATGTCCATGTGCCGATTGCTACATTAGCGCCAGATCGATTCGTTGTGACGCTAGGTGGCTTGTCTAAGTCTCATCGAGTGGCAGGTTTCCGTGTGGGCTGGATGGTCCTCAGTGGCGACAAGTCCCATGTGAAAGACTATATCGAAGGCTTGAATATGCTATCTTCGATGCGACTGTGTTCGAATGTCTTATCGCAACAAATCGTTCAGACCGCATTAGGAGGCTATCAAAGTTCTGATGAGTTACTATTACCAGGTGGTCGTATTTATGAACAAAGAGCGTTTATCCACAAGGCAATCAATGACATTCCGGGATTGTCAGCGGTGAAACCGAAAGCCGCCTTTTATATTTTCCCTAAAATTGATATTCAACGCTTTAATATCACCAATGATGAACAATTTGTTTTAGACTTTTTACACGAGCACCACATCTTGCTGGTTCACGGCGGTGGGTTCAACTGGCAACAGCCAGATCATTTCCGAATCGTTTATCTTCCTAATATGGAAGACTTAAAAACGACTGCTGAAAAAATGACAGAATTTTTGGCGTCCTATCGTCAGAAATAAAAATATAAAAAAGCACCGCTCCTTCAACAACCGTGAGGGAGTGGTGCTTATGTTTTTATTCGGCAACTGGTTGACAAATTTTTTTGCTCACAATCATTCGATTGGTAAATTTATCCAGCATTTCAGCACTAGGATCGGTGACTTGAACCAGAACAGAGTTCTCATATTCTCGTTCGATGATCCCTTGATACTTCTTGCCATCCCATGTAAAAAAGATCGTACTGTCGATCGTCATCTTAACACCTCATTTGAAATTGTGGAAAAATAACAAGACATTCTTGAAATTGCTTTCCTTTTTGTCATTATGTGCTAAAATAAAGAAAATTAAAAATGCGAATTCGCATTTTTGACAAGAAACGTTCGGTTTTTATAAGAATTCCCCCTGGAGGACAATTATGAAGAAAAAAGAAGAATCTTTTGGTCAAAATATCCGTTCGATTCGGTTGAAACGAAAGATGACACAGAAGATGTTAGCGGAAGATATTTGTTCGCAAAGTGTTTTAAGCCGTATTGAAAACAACGAAGAGTTGCCGAATGTCTGGGTGATGTACCAAATCTGCCAACGCTTAGGAGTCACCTTAGATCAAGTAATGATGCTTCATTCGGAAGAGATCAACAAAACCAATCAAATCTTTGCCGAAATCGAATCACATTTTGTCCATAAGCAGTTTCAAGAAATGCGGGAAAAAATGGAAGATAAGGCGATCAAGGATTATTTGTATCTGGATTCAGATATGCAAATGTATTACTACTATCTAGGCAGCTGTGATTATTTCCTCGATCAAAACTATGATGCCGCCCTTGAGGCGCTGAAAAAAGGACTGGCCTACTCCTATCAACAGGATAAGACCAATGTTTCGGTGATGGAAATTCGTATCCTGAGCTGCATGGGCCGCGTCTATAGTGATTTGCTGCAACTGGGTGAGGCTCGTTTTTACTTAGAAAAAGCTTACGATGCCATGCACGCACTGCCGCCGGAACGTCTCTCCACATCATTGACCAAAATTTACTACAATTATGCGGTCTTTTTAAAGGAGCAACAAGAAGATTGCCTCGCGCTAAAGGTAACGAACGAAGGCATTTCCTTAGCCAGAGAAAAAAACAGTTTGTATTTTCTAGAAGAATTGTTTGAACTGAAGGGACACTTACTTTATAGACTGAAAGAAGAAAATGCAGCCGAAAAAAGTTTTCAGCTGTATCGTGCTGTCATGGATATTCGCCAATCTGACAAAGTGGTGTAGACCTTTCTTGACTTCTTCCCTAAATAAGAGTACTTTTAAGGAAGAAAAGAAATAGAGGAGCGATCAAGATGAATAAATATATTTACGCAGACAAATTCTTTCTAAAATCAGCGGTTCATGGCCCTGGTTACCTGGAGGTCAAAGAGGGGAAATTCGGAGCGATCGTCGATGAAGTCCCTTCTGGTGCAGACGTAGAAGATTATTCAGGCAAATGGGTAGCACCGGGTCTTGTGGATACTCATATCCACGGATTTATGAACCATGATGTGATGGACAACGATGCAGAAGGCATTAAAGCCATGTCGGAAGGCCTTTTATCATGTGGTGTGACTTCCTTCTTGCCAACAACCTTAACATCCAGCAAAGAACGGTTGCGGGATGTTGCTGAAACCGTTGGGAAAGTCAAAGACGAAGTTACAGGAGCAAAAATCCAAGGGATCTATTTTGAAGGCCCATTCTTTACTGAAGAACATAAAGGTGCACAAAATCCAATTTATTTTGGTGATCCTGATATCGATACCTTCCATGAATGGCAAGAAGCTTCTGGTGGAATTATCAAAAAAATCGCCTTGGCTCCTGAGCGAGAAGGTGTGAGTGAGTTTGTTTCGCAAGTGACGGAAGAAGGCGTAGTGGTTGCTCTAGGCCATAGTAACGGTACATTACAAGAAGCGCAAACAGCAGTTGAAGCTGGTGCTAGCGTTTTTGTTCATGCATTCAACGGTATGCGCGGATTAAACCATCGCGAGCCTGGAATGGTTGGTGCCCTACTTTCATTAAAAGAAGTTTTTTCAGAGTTGATTTGTGATGGCCACCATGTGCATCCTCAAGCAGCTGAGATTTTGATGGAAAAAGCTGGTCACGACCATGTTGCCTTGATCACTGACTGTATGATGGCTGGCGGCATGCCAGATGGTGATTATATTTTAGGTGAATTTCCAGTAGTGGTGAAAGACGGAACGGCTCGAATGGAAACTGGCAATCTTGCTGGTAGTATTTTGAAACTAAAAGAAGCTGTGAAAAATGTAGTAGACTGGGGAATCGCTACCCCTCAAGAAGCGGTCATGATGGCCAGCTTGATTCCAGCAATCAGCTGTAAAATTGACCATGCTTGCGGCATGATCAAACAAGGTCGCCCAGCTGACTTTATTGTTTTGGATCAAGAAATGAATGTAACAGCCACCTATTTAGATGGCGTCTGCCGCTACCAGGTGTAAAATAAAACAATCTGCTTAAAGAAACAAGAAGAGAGCTTCTCTTGATCTGTTTTTTGAGCAGATTTTTTTGTTTTCAGTTATGATGAAAGAAAACGACATCCTATGAAGGAGATGATGGGGATTTGAAGACGATTTTAGTTACCGGCGCCAATGCCGGTATGGGCTTTGCAACAGCCAAACAATTGGCAGAATTGGGGATGCATGTGATTTTGTATTGCCGTTCTGCCGAACGAGGGCAGGCAGCACAGCAACGTTTGAAGGAAGAGACAGGCAATCCAAGCATCGATCTAGTGATCGGTGATTTGGGGTCGTTGGCTAGCGTACGCAAGTCAGCCGCTGAAATCAACGCCCGCTTTGAGAAATTGGATGTACTGATCAATAATGCGGGCATCGTCAATTTAAAAAAAGAGCGAACAGCCGATGGATTTGAACAAATGCTGGGCGTAAACTACGTGGGGCATTTTGAACTGACCCGTCAGTTATTGCCGCTAATAAAACGTGCCGATGCCGGCAGGATCGTCAATGTGTCATCCGGCGCCTACAAATTTGTAAAGAAAAAGGATCAGCGCTTTTTCGATGTACCGGATTTTTTCCCTTGGCGGGAATATGGCCGCTCAAAAAAAGCCCTGATTTTATTTACGGATGCGCTTGCGTTTCAGCTACGCAATACGACCGTTACTGCTAATTCCTTGCATCCGGGAGCTGTGGCGACCAGCTTAGGGGTCAGTCGACAAACAGGATTTGGTCAATCTATTTATAAAATGTTGACGCCTTTTTTTAAAACAGCCGAAGAAGGGGCAGATACAGCGATTTACTTAGCGCTAAGTCCAGACGTTGCGGGTATCAGTGGCCGCTACTTTGTTGATCGTCAAGCAGTCCTAACCGAGATCCCGAAGGAGCAGCAACAAGCACAGAAACTATGGCAAGAAACGCAACAAAGAATTGCGGACCACACAAAATGATTTGTTTTGCTTTTGCCAATCTGGATCACTTTGAATAAATGACTTGTTTTTTAGCAGCACGACCTTGTGCTGCTTTTTTGCGGTTTCTTTCAAGGGAAAAAGTGTGATACACTGTTAAGCGAGAAAGCGCATGCGGCGCTGGAATTCTTGGAGGAATAAAATGAGTTATATTGAAGTAGTGAAAGAAGTGAAGAAATACACAATGGGCGATACGGTGATTGCTGCCAATGATGGCGTCTCTTTTTCCGTAGAGAAAGGCGAGATCGCGCTGATCCTTGGTCCTAGTGGCGCCGGTAAGTCCACCGTTTTGAACATACTAGGCGGGATGGATCAATGTGACAGCGGCCAAGTGATTGTCGATGGAACGGATATTGCTGGTTTTGATGCTAAACAACTAACGACCTATCGTCGCAAAGACGTCGGATTTGTCTTTCAATTTTACAATTTGGTGCCGAACTTGACGGCTAGAGAAAATGTGGAACTGTCGGCACAAATCGTACCCGAAGCACTTGATGCAGCTGAGATTTTGACCCAAGTTGGATTAGGTGATCGCTTGGATCACTTTCCTGCACAATTGTCTGGCGGTGAACAGCAAAGGGTCACGATCGCTCGTGCCATAGCCAAGAAGCCCAAACTGCTGCTTTGTGATGAACCAACTGGGGCACTTGACTATGAAACGGGAAAACAGATTTTGGCTATTTTAGAAAAAACAGCTCGCGAGACTGGGACGACCGTTTTGATCATTACACACAACAGTGCATTGGCTCCCATGGCGGATCGCGTGATCCATATCAATGACGCAAAGGTTCGCAAGATGGAAAAAAATACTCATCCGATTCCAATTGCCTCTATTTCTTGGTAAATGCCTATGAAAAAAACATTATTACGTTCCAGTTTACGTGAAATTAGGCAAGCACCCGGGCGGTTTTTGTCCATTTTAGGCATTATCTTTTTAGGAGTCGCTTTTTTTGTCGGGATCAGCGCCACCGGCCCTAATATGAAACAAGCTGCTGAAGATTACTTTTCTCGCCAACAATTAGCCGACCTTACAATTGCTTCAACTTTGGGGTTGTCGGATACCGATCGGCAAATCATTGAGGAAATGCCTGGTGTCACAGCGGTTGAGACGGAGCAGATCGCTGATATCAATGCCGAAAATCATCGTGCTGTGATTCGTGTCTTCTCTCTTTCAACAGATCGATCTGTCAATCAATATGAGGTGACTTCTGGTCGATTGCCGCAAAAATCAGGGGAAATCGCCTTAGATCAAGCGGCACAAAATAGTGGTGGTTTCGAATTAGATGAATCCTTTGAGTTTCCAGAAAGTGGCGAAAATCAATTAAAAAACCATACCTTCACGATCGTGGGCTTTGTCAATAGTCCTGAATATATTGAGAACTTTCATCGGGGGAACAGTACCGTTGGTAATGGGACAGTGGATTACTTTGCGGTGATTCCTGAGGAGGATTTTAAAGAAAGTGCGTACGCCCGATTTTTAGTTCGCTTTGATGACTTATCTCAAATGGAAAGCTATTCAGTGGCGTATCAGACGAAAAGAGATCAAATAAGTGCTGAAGTTGAGAAAAAGTTGGCTCCTCGGGCGCAAGGACGCAGACAAGAGCTGATCGATGAAGCACAACCAGCCATTGACGAAGCCAAAGAACAGATCCGCAACGGAGAAACGGCTCTGCAAGAAGCACAAAGGGAACTCGACGACGCACAAGAAAAATTAGCGCAGGCGCACCGGGAACTGACGGAACAAGAAGCAGCATTCCAAACAGAAATTCAAGCTGCCCAAGAGCAGTTGAATAGTGAAGCACAAAAAATAGCTGAGGGTAAGCAAGCGTTGGCGGAAAACCAACGACTGCTGGATCAAAGCGAACAAGCGTTGCTTCAGCAAGAAGCCCAAGTAAAATCAGCCCAAGCCCAGTTAGCGCCCATTTCGGCACAAAAGTCAGAACTACAAAGTGGCATCCAACAAGTGGAGGAGCAACTTGCGCTGGCATACCAAGGCATGGATCAAATCAGAAGTGTGGGTCAACTTTCTGCAGAGGAGCAAATGGCCCAGCTGCCTACCGTCTATGCACAAGTAACAGCCGCTCTGGCACAGTTGAACCTACCGACAGATGTCCTTGGTCCGATTCCTGATCTGGAGGAAATCGATGAAACGATGATTGCTACTATGCTGACGGCAGCTGAAGATACATTGAATCCACTCATTGCTGAAGGTGAGCAACAACGTGCCCAATTAAGCGGACAACTGGCTGCAATCAATGAACAAGAAGTGCAACTTCAACGGGCGCAACAGCAAGTCAACGCTGGCTGGAGCCAGGTCAGTGCCGGACGCCAAGAATTGGCACAGGCTCAGACCCAGATCACTCAAGGAGAATCGCAGCTGAGTGTTGCTCGTGAGACTTTAGCTTCTGAGCAAGCTAATGGTCAGTCTTTGCTAGACAAGGGCTGGCTGGAATACCGAGAAAACGAAGCAACCCTTCAAGAAAAGCTTGCCGAATTTAAAGAAAGAGCACCAAAAGAACGCGAAAAGCTTGAAGATGTCAAAAAAGAAGTTGCGGAAAAAGAGCAGGAATTGTTGGAGCTAAAACCGGCAGTTTATCGTGTCGCGAACCGCGATGCGAATCCTGGTTATTCAGAATACCAAGACAATGCGGAACGCGTTTCTTCGTTAGCGACGATTTTTCCAGTCATTTTCTTTTTGATCGCAGCCTTAGTGAGTCTAACCACTATGACGCGGATGATCGATGAAAAACGCAGTGAGATCGGAACGTTGAAAGCACTAGGCTATCGCAACTGGGAGATTGGACAGAAATTTTTGCTTTATTCCTCTGCAGCAGGCATCACAGGTGCTGTATTGGGCCTAGCAGTAGGCTTTTCCTTTTTTCCAGCAATCATCATTCAAGCTTATGGACCGCTTTACAATCTCACGGAGTATGACACCCCATGGTATTTGCGGCTTTCATTGATTGCTGTGGGAGTCAGCTTGCTTTGCACCATCGGTATCGCGTTGCTGGTTTTACGTTTTGATTTAAGACAGTCATCGGCTTCATTGTTACGACCAAAGGCACCCAAAACAGGAAAACGAATTCTCTTAGAAAGAATCACTTTTTTATGGCGGCACTTAAGTTTTATTCAAAAAGTTACAATGCGAAACCTGTTTCGCTACAAGTCCAGAATGCTCATGACCATCTTAGGGATCGCGGGATGTACCTCCATGATCTTGACTGGATTTGGTCTAAGAGATTCTATCAGCAATATCATTCCTTTACAGTTTGAGAAAATCTGGCAGTATCAGGCGGTGATCACCTTTGATGATGAGGATTCGGAAGCAATGAGTGAAACAAAAGCCGCCGCAGAAGATATTGAAGGCTTTGAAGCAGGGTTATTCTTGCATACGGAAAGTCTGACGTTGGCTCAATCGGGGGTCACGCAGCAAGAAGTAACCGTCACCGTGCCAGAAGAACCTGCGGCTTTATCGAGTTTTGTCCACTTGAATGATCGGGTTTCAGGAGAAGCTTACGAGCTAGAAGGAGAGGGTGCCATCATCAATGAAAAGCTTGCTAAGTTGTTTGGAGTATCGGTGGGTGATACGATAACGTTGACGAATGAAAGCGGCGAGGAATTTCAACTGAAGGTAGCTGCCATCGCAGAAAACTACACGGGCCATTTTGCTTATTTGACACCTGAAACGTACGAAAAGATCTTTCAGGAAACGCCTGCTTACAATAGTGAGTTATTGAAATTCAATCAGCGCTTAAGCAAAACAGATGAAGAAGCGATCGCAGCTGACCTGATGGCACAAGATAATGTCATCAATGTTTCCTTCCTCTCAGCTTCAGCGGATGCCTTAGATGACACGACAGCAACCTTGAACATCGTCATTTGGATCTTGATCACGTCAGCAGGGGCATTAGCCTTTATCGTGTTGTACAACTTGAACAATATCAATATAGCGGAACGGATCCGCGAGTTGTCGACTATCAAAGTATTAGGCTTTTATGATCGAGAAGTGACGATGTACGTCTTTCGTGAGAATATCTTTTTAACGATTTTCGGTATTGGTTTTGGCTTGTTATTAGGGGTGCTTCAGCATCAATTTGTCTTACAGACCATCGAAGTTGATATCGCCATGTTTTCACCGACAGTCGAACCAATGAGCTATGTGTATGCAGCGGGATTGACCTGCTTGTTTTCAGGCGTGGTAGGGATCGCGATGTATTTCAAGTTGAAACATGTCAATATGATCGATGCCTTGAAAGCCAATGAGTAACAAAAACAGCCTTTTTTCAGAAGCATTCTGGAAAAAGGCTGTTTTTATTTTTCTTGTTTTTCTTGCTCAGAGATTTCCCCTTGGACTTCTTCTAGCATGGCTTTTAGTTCAAGCTCTTTTTGCCTTAGCACGACCAAATCTTCTTGAATCTCATCCTTTTTCTCTTCCTCAGGTGGTCGAATAACAAAATTGATTGACAGGGCAACTAAGGTACCGATAAAGGTATCAAGCACACGGTCCAATGCAAAGATGATCGATTCCCCTTGTGGAACACTGGAAGTGATCAACAGCATCGTCGCAATGGCAGAGATGATGCCAGAATTGTTATTGATGCCATCTGAAAAAACGATGACAAAGATGACCAGTGCGGGCAGGACAAACAATTCGATCAGAAAATCATTTTGAAAATATTGCTTCGTCAAAAAATAAAAAATGGCTGTACCGCCGCCGATCGTATTTCCTAATACCCGTGATTTCCCAAAAGAGATTGTTGTTGTCAGGTCTTGTCGCAATGAAAAGACAGCAGACAAGGCAGCAATCAAAGGCTGGCCGCGATCAAGGAAATGAAAGAGCAGAATACAAAGCATGACAGCGATGGCTGTTTTTATCGTTCGCATACCTAAGCGAAAACGCCCCAGTTTCATGGTAGAATGCCCCCTTTACTTAATCATACCCAATGCTGTTGAGAAATTCTAGTCTTATTCCTCACAATTTAGTATACTTTTCAAAGGAGGTGACAAAAATGAAAATTGGATTGAGAACAGTGAAGACAGCAGTTGCTTCCGGTTTGTCCATGTTTCTTGCTCAGCAGATCGGTCTATTGTATGCACCAGCCGCAGGGATCATCGCAATTTTGAGTGTTGGGAATACAAAGAAAACCTCGCTCTTTACAGGAATCGGTCGCTTGGTTTCCTTGGCGATCGCGACGCTCCTAGCTTTTGTCAGCTTTCATCTTTTAGGCTTTGGTCCGCTGGGCTTTGTTCTTTTTCTCTTCCTATTTATTCCGACGGCAGTCTATTTCAAATTAATCGATGGGATCGTGGTCAATTCGGTCTTGGTGACCCATTATATGATGGAACGTTCTTTTGCTTGGCCATTGATTGGAAATGCTTTTTTGTTGATGAGTATTGGCATCGGCTTTGCACTTTTATTTAACTTGTATATGCCAGACGGCGAACGGGCATTGAAAGAAAAACAGCAGTTGGTGGAAGAAACGTTTAAAAGTCTTTTAAAAGACATGTCGATCGCGTTAACAGAAAAAGAAAAGGCGACGCTCCCTCATGTTTGCCAAGCATTGTTAGGAGAAATCAAGCAAGGCAAACAGCAAGCGATGGTTCATAGTGAAAACCAGTGGCGAGGAGAAGCCTCTTATTATGAAGAGTATTTCACCATGCGGCAAAGTCAAGCGCGCTTACTCTTGGAAATGGTTGATCTATTACAATTGTTTTGGGTAGAAGAAGCCTATACAAATGCGTTTCAAGAGCTGCTATCCTTTACCGCCCAGTCCTTTCATGAAAATAACGATGGAAAAGAGATCTTGGCAAAAATTGCAGCTTTATACGAAGATTATCGACAAAAACCATTGCCGCAAACAAGAGCAGAATTTGAAAATCGGGCCCAGCTGTTTCAGTTTCTGCAAACCTTTAAAAGTTTTATTGAAACCAAAGCCGACTTTTCTGAACAGATTCAGACGATGGAGCGCTAAAAAAAAGACTCCTGCAAAGGAGTCTTTTCGCTTTTACTGTTGTTCCCAAAAAGCTTGCATTTGATCAAGAACGTCAATGACATCGGTGGTCAAATGGATCGATCCTTCGAGCTCGCCATCGATGGCTTTGATCATATTGGCAATTTCATAATTAAGGGCTTGACTGCTGTCGCCAGCTTCAATCACTTCATTTGTTCCATCTCGGAAATGGATCACGGCTTTGTCCGCACGAGGGTATTCATCTACGGTAATGTATCCTTCTTCGAAAGCGACGATACCGGTTTTAGGCATTTTCGCTTGAAAAGTCAGCGTGACACTAGCCATTTCATCAGCTGGATTTTGGAGGATCGTTACAGATTGTTCGTCTACACCAGTAGAGAAGGGCTTCATGCTGCTAAACGCCACTTCTGGCGTATCCGTCATGAAAAAGCGAGCAAATGAAACGGCATATGTGCCAATATCCAGTAACGCACCGCCACCTAAATCTGGGTTGAAGAAACGATTGGTGGGATCAGGATCTTTATAGCTGCCAAATGGTGCTTGGATCATTTTTAATTTTCCTAAGCGTCCAGCATCGATCTCTTCTTTCAAACGTGCATAAACCGGCATATTGAAGATCGTCATAGCTTCTTCTAAGATCAGATTTTTTTCTTTGGCTAAGGTCAATTCTTCAGCTAATTCATCGGCACTGGTCGTAATGGCTTTTTCACAGAGGACATGTTTTCCGGCCATTAGAGCTTTCATAATAAATTCGTGATGAAGATCATTAGGTACTGCAATGTACACAATATCAATTTGCGGATCTTCCAGCATAGCATCTGTGCTTTCATAAGCATGGGGGATAGCGTATTTTTCGGCAAAGGCCTGGACTTTTGGCAAACTGCGGGCGCTGACTCCATACAGTTCACTTGCTTCATTGGAAAAACCAGCGGCAAATTGTGTCGCGATGTCTCCAAGTCCAATCATTCCCCAACGGTATTTTTTCATCATTGATCATCTCCTTCATATTTAGTATAACAAAAGAAATGAATTCTTTAAAATAATCAAAAACAATCGCAAAAAGTTTCCATTACGGCTGACTTTCAGTAAAATATAGAAGAGGAGGGATAACATATGCATAATGTATCAATAGCCATTATTTTAAATACGATTATCGAGCAATATACATCAGAAAAACAGTTTTATGAGACACATTTAGGAATCACTGAGGAGCAATGGGAAGCTTGGAAAAGCGGCACAATGAGTTTATCGCCTGCTGAAAATCAGAAAGTGAAACTGCTGTTTTCGGATTATGAATGGATGCTGATCCAAAAAATCATTCGCCAGACCGTCATTTATCCAGAAAAACGCAATCAAGCGGTCGTCGAGTTCAAAAAAATGAAAACCCAAATCGCCAGAACGTGGCTAGGTAGCGATTTAGCAAAAGTCGAATTGTTAACAGAATCTGAAGAAACAGCCCAATACCTTGATTTGAGAGTCAGTATTACGTATGATGAGTGGGGTTATGATGATATATTAAACTTCCGATTGCCCGCTGTTGTTCAGCAGCAGATCCGCAATGAAAAAATCGAGTTGTTAGAGTGGGTTAAAGAAAATCTGGAAGAAACTTATAATTAAAGGTAGGGTATTTTTTGAAAAAGTATTATGGAATGGCTGCGGCAGCAGGATTCTTGTTTCTGGTTCTTTTAACCATTCAAGTGAACCGAGTGACCGCAGTCACCCCAACAAAGAGTGCAAGTATCGCTCGTTCAACAGATCAAGCATCAACGGGTGAAACAACAGAAACAAATGAAAAAGAGCCAAATGGGAACACGCAAGAGTCACAAGAACAAGCAAGTGCTAGTGATGAAGTGAACGAAGAGGATTTTCCAACTGTTTCATTGGATGATTGGTCATTGGTTTTGGTAGGCCCAAACAATAAAATCAAAAGCGAAATTGCCCAAAAAGATTTAGGAAAATTGTCGAATGGCTATCTCGTCGATCAACGCATCGTTTCAACTTATGAAAAGCTGGCAGATGCCGCAAAAGCTGCAGGACATCCTTTGGTGATGGTCTCTGCCTACCGTTCAGTAGCGTATCAAGAGGAGATATTCAATGCCAATGTCAACACCCTGATGAGTCAAGGTCATACAAAAGAAGAAGCAATTCGGATCACGAAACTGACCTTTACTGAGCCTGGCTATAGCGAACACCATACTGGGCTTGCTGTTGATGTTGTGGATCTGGATTGGTATCAAAATCATACAGGAGAGCTGCTCAATGAGGGGTTCGGTGATACTGAGGGTGGAAAATGGCTACAAGCTCATGCAAGGGAGTATGGGTTTATCATCCGTTACCCGAAAGGAAAACATGCTATTACGCAAATCGATTATGAGCCTTGGCATCTACGATATGTAGGAGTCGAAGCGGCAACCTACATTGAGGAGCAGGAGTTGACCTTTGAAGAGTTTCTAGAAGAAGCAAAAGAACACATCGCTCGAAAAGAAGCAGAACTGTCCTCTCACGAATGGGAAGATCCTTTGTCAGAGGACTGGATCTATGAGGGTTCTCTTGCTAAAAGTCAAGAAAGCAGTGAGCTTACACAAGATGAGGTGTTGCTGAGTGGAGGCGACTTGTTCGCTAAGAACGTGTTTAGTCAGACAAAGGAAGTGAAAAAATGAGCGCAAGACGAAAAAAACAGAAGACTCGTTTCCCATTAGTCTTTCTAGGGTTATTCTTAATTGGGATTGCTTTTATTTTTTCCTTAAATAGTTTGGCGGATCCTCTTCCGAAAGAGGAAGAAACAAATACTGAAGCGATCTCTCATGAAGAATTTATCGATCGCATTGCTCCTTACGCGCAAGAACTGCAAAAAGGCTATGGGATTTTACCAAGTATCATTATAGGTCAGGCGATTCTTGAATCAGATTGGGGCCAGAGTTCTCTAGCCAGCAAATACAATAATTTATTTGGCATCAAGTCATTTGGTCATTCAAAAAAGGTGACATTAGATACCCAAGAGTTTTATAATGGAGAATGGGTCACGATTCAAGGAGATTTTCGTGTCTATGATACTTGGGAAGAATCAATGGATGATCATACGATGTTGTTTGTAAATGGTGTTGATTGGAATCCTGCGCTTTATGTAGATGTCTTGACAGCAAACGACTACCGCAGTGCCGCACAAGCCTTACAAGATGCAGGATATGCAACGGATCCAGATTATGCCAGCAAAATCATTCAAGTCATTGAAACCTACCAATTGAATCGATTTGATCAATAAGAAAAGAGAGTTGGCTGCTTATGGAAGAAAAATATATGCCAAAAATCACCACTGATTTACGCAAAGATATCGTCAAAGTGCCTAAAGTTATTCGAGAGGCTAGCGGCATTCAAATATTTGGGAAACAAATCCGCTCCATTATTTTTACTACGGATATTGCGATCATCCGTAATACAAATGCTGACGCTGTGATAGCGGTCTATCCTTTTACACCGCACCCAGCAATTACGAAAGCAATTATCGAAGCAGCGGATATTCCAGTGTTTTCTGGTGTCGGCGGCGGCTTGACCCAAGGATTCCGCTCTTCTTATATGAGCATGTTTGCTGAAGCTCAGGGATCGATCGGGGTCGTCTTAAACGGACCCACGCCATTGAAAACTGTGGAGCAAGTCTGTAAAGTCGTGGATATTCCCGTTATCAGTACCGTAACGAGTAAGTATACTGAAATTGATGCCAAACTTGAAGCTGGTGTGAAGGTCATCAATATCAGTGCCGGCAAGGACACAGCGGATACCGTGGCTTTCTTCCGTAAAAAATATCCGAAGCTGCCGATCATTGCAACGGGTGGTCCAACTGAGGAGAGCATCTTAGAAACGATTGAAGCAGGTGCGAATGCGATCACTTACACGCCGCCTTCCAACGGGGAGCTTTTCAGTAAAAAGATGGAGCACTATCGTGATATGGAGAAACCAGAGTAGCAAATGATCCACAAATGAGAATATTTTTATTTATAAAGGGCATTCCATGCTTGTGTTTTTAATCAAAGACAGGCATAATCGAATCTATCATTTAAAAATTACTTGTATATCGTCGAAATATGGTCGACAGTCTCTACCCGATACCGTAAATATCGGACTATAAGTAAAAATCGTGCCTGTTAGACACTTTTTTTGCTTTGGCAAAAAGAGTGTCTTTTTTTTCAGGATGGAATAGAAAGGAACGAGGAGAGCTAGGATGGATAAATTAGTTGAGCGTATCAAAACACACGGGAACGTCTTGGGTGAAGGGGTTCTCAAAGTGGACCAGTTTTTGACCCACCAAGTGGATTATGAGTTGATGAGAGAAATCGGTACAGTTTTTGCAGAACGATTTCAAGAAAGTGGGATCACCAAAGTAGTGACCATCGAAGCTTCAGGGATCGCACCAGCACTTTATACTGCAGAAAAGTTGCAGGTACCAATGATCTTTGCTCGAAAAGCAAAGAGTCTGACGATGGATGAAGAGTTGTTGACCGCATCGGTCTATTCCTTTACTAAGCAAGTGACCAGCCAAGTATCGATTTCTAAGAAATTCTTATCTTCAGATGATACGGTATTAATAATTGATGATTTCTTAGCAAACGGACAAGCTGCAAAAGGATTGATCGAATTGTGTCAGCAAGCAGGAGCAAAAGTCGTTGGCATTGGGATCGTCATTGAAAAATCATTCCAAACTGGTCGACAATTGCTTGAAGAAATGGGAATCCCCGTTGTTTCCTTAGCACGAATCGCCTCATTGTCGGAAGGTCAAGTTAGCTTTTTAGAAGGAGATGCCTAATGAAAGAGACGAATAGCCGTTCAGCAGTTTTAGGCTTGCAGCATTTGCTAGCGATGTATGCAGGAGCTGTTGCCGTCCCTTTGTTGATTGGAACAGGCCTCGGCTTTAATGAAGCGCAGATGACGTATTTGATCTCGATCGATATTTTCATGTGCGGAATCGCTACGCTTTTGCAATTAGTCGTCACCCGCTTTTTTGGGATCGGCCTACCAGTCGTTTTAGGTTGTGCCATCCAAGCTGTCTCCCCATTGATTTTGATTGGCACCAAATCAGGAATCAGTGCGATTTACGGAGCGATCATTGCTGCTGGGATTTTCATTGTCTTGATCGCCGGCATTTTTTCGAAAATCAAAGTTTTGTTCCCTCCATTGGTGACAGGAACGGTGATTACCGTCATCGGCTTGACCTTGATTCCAGTCGCCATCACCAAAATCGGTGGAGGGGATGCCGCAGCTGCTAACTTTGGTGATCCAACGAATTTATTGTTAGGCTTTGTGACGATTGCGCTGATCATTGGCGTGCAAGTGTTTGGCAAAGGCTTTATTCGCTCGATTGCCGTACTGATCGGTTTGATCGGTGGGACTATTTTAGCAGCATTATTAGGCTTGGTTGATCTTTCTGCCATCACTCATGCACCTGTGTTTCATTTGCCTCAGCCTTTTTATTTCGGTTTACCAACCTTTGATCTGTGGTCGATCGTCTTGATGATCATTATTTCCATCGTTAGTTTGGTAGAATCCACAGGCGTTTATTTTGCACTGGGAGACATTACTGAAAAACCGATTACAGGCAATGACTTAAAGCGCGGCTATCGTGCGGAGGGCTTGGCGGTGATCCTTGGTGGGATCTTCAATACGTTTCCTTATACTGGATTTTCACAAAACGTAGGTTTGGTTCAACTTTCAGGCATTAAGACGCGCCGTCCGATTTTCTTTTCAGCAATCTTTTTGATCGTATTAGGGTTGTTTCCAAAAGTCGGTGCCATCGCACAGATCATTCCAGAGGCAGTGCTTGGCGGCGGCATGTTAGTGATGTTTGGCATGGTGGCTGTTCAAGGGATGAGAATGCTGAGCAAAGTTGATTTTATGAATGACAAGAACTTGTTAGTGATTGCAGTATCAATCGGTTTTGGTTTAGGGTTCAATATGATGCCCACTTTATTCAGTCAAATGCCTGAAACCGTTCAAATGTTTACAGGCAATGGGATCGTCATGAGTAGTTTGACTGCCATTGTTTTGAATCTGTTCTTTAATGGACTGCCGAAAGAAACAGACGAAGTGACGGAATTGCGCTTGCAACAGTAAGTTTATTTGATCCAGACGAGGATTCGTCTGGATTTTTTGTATTGTTCCTTTATTTGTCTTATTATCGGATATCTGACGTGTTGAATACATATCTTTGAGATAAAAGCGAACAATGAAAAGTAAAATTTGTTAATAGTTCGAAAATATTTTGACATTGCTCGGGCAACTCGTTACTATTTAGAGGTGAAAGTGAATGTTAGCAGAGCCATGTGCCTTTGGGATATCTCAGACGTAGCTTCAAAAGGTTGCTAACAAAATGATTTTCGTAAGAAAAATACTTCTGAGGTTTATTCAGAAGAGAATCGTAAAAATTCAGTGGAGGGAAAATTGAATGAAACCAGCAGTTGCAGTGATTATGGGAAGTCAATCAGATTGGGAAACAATGAAGGAGTGCTGCTTGATTTTAGATGAGTTAGCGATACCTTATCAGAAAAAAGTCGTTTCGGCACATCGTACACCAGATTTGATGTTCGAATTTGCAGAAACAGCCCGAGAAAAAGGGATTAAAGTCATTGTTGCAGGAGCGGGTGGCGCTGCCCATTTGCCGGGAATGGTGGCAGCTAAAACAACATTGCCGGTCATTGGTGTTCCCGTCCAATCACGCGCATTAAACGGTTTGGATTCCCTTTTATCGATCGTGCAAATGCCGGGTGGTGTACCAGTAGCAACAACGGCGATCGGAAAAGCTGGCGCAACTAACGCAGGACTACTTGCAGCCCAGATGCTTTCCATGTATGATTTAGAGATAGCGGAGAAATTAGACGCACGAAGAAATACATTAAAAGAAATCGTATTGGAAAGTAGTGATCAACTTGATTAAACCTTTAATGCCCAACGCAACGATCGGAATCGTTGGCGGAGGACAGCTAGGTCGTATGATGGCAATGAGTGCCAAAGAAATGGGCTTTCGGGTTGGCGTTTTAGACCCTACTGCCAATTGTCCAACAGCCCAAGTCGCTGATTGGCATATTGTTGCTGCCTATGATGATGTGTTTGCTTTAGAAGAAATGGCTCGACGTGCCGATGTAATCACCTATGAATTTGAAAATGTCAGTGTTGAAGCATTGAACTCTATTTTGCCTTACTCACATATCCCTCAAGGCACCGATCTGTTAGCAATCACTCAAGATCGTTTGTTAGAGAAGTCATTTTTAGAGGCAAACAATATCGTGATTGCACCTTATGCCACGATCATCAGCCCGACAGACATCCAAGATGCCATCGATAGCATTGGTTACCCTTGTGTATTAAAAACCACCAGAGGCGGCTATGACGGAAAAGGACAGCACGTGCTTTACAGTACGGCTGATTTGGCGCCTTCCATGAATTTACTTCGCGAAGGAACTTGCGAATTAGAAGCATGGATTCCTTTTGAAAAAGAATTATCGATTTTAGTTGCCGGTAATGGAGAAACCTTTACCACTTTCCCAGTGGTAGAAAACATCCACCGTAACAATATTTTGCATCAAACGATCGCTCCTGCGCACATTGATCCAGAAGTTGCCGAAGAAGCCAAACGGATCGCTCACATTATTGCAAAAGCTTTGGATCTGCAAGGCGTTTTAGCCATCGAAATGTTCCTGACCAAAAGCGGCGGCTTGTATGTCAATGAATTGGCGCCACGTCCGCATAATTCGGGTCACTATTCGATCGAAGCTTGCTCCATGAGTCAGTTTGACGCTCATATCCGCGGCATCTGTGGCTGGCCGTTGCCGGAAGTTTCTTTGCTTTCACCAGCAGTCATGGTCAATGTCTTAGGAGATGAATTGACAGAAACCTATGATCTGATTGCCACAAAACCTGCTTGGCAATTTCATTACTATGGCAAAGAAGAAGCAAAAACCGGTCGCAAAATGGGACATATCACTATTTTGACGGAAGACATTGCAGAAACCACTGAAGAAATCTATCAAACCAATATTTGGGATTAAAGGAGATAAAAACATGTTAGAGCGTTATACAAGACCAGAAATGGGTGCTATTTGGACCGATCAAAATCGCTACCAAGCGTGGCTAGAAGTCGAGATTTTAGCTGACGAAGCTTGGGCGGAATTAGGAGAGATACCGAAAGAGGATGTTGCATTGATTCGTGAAAAAGCATCCTTTGATATCGACCGTATCTTAGAGATCGAAGCGCAAACGCGACATGATGTGGTTGCTTTTACCCGAGCAGTCTCTGAATCTTTGGGTGATGAAAGTAAATGGGTCCACTACGGCTTGACGTCGACGGATGTTGTTGATACGGCGTATGGTTACTTGATGAAACAGGCCAACGATTTGATTCGGGAAGATTTGAACCGTTTCGTGACGATCATTGGTGAAAAAGCCAAAGAATACAAGCATACCGTGATGATGGGACGTACCCATGGTGTTCATGCGGAACCAACGACCTTTGGCTTGAAATTAGCCTTGTGGTATTCAGAAATGAAACGCAATGTTGAACGTTTTGAGCGGGCAGCAAAAGGGGTCGAAGCTGGAAAGATCAGTGGTGCTGTTGGAACCTTTGCAAATATCCCTCCATTTGTCGAAGAGTATGTCTGTGAAAAACTAGGGATTCGTGCGCAAGATATTTCCACGCAAGTATTGCCTCGTGACCTACATGCAGAATATTTTTCAGCAATGGCATTGATCGCAACCAGCATTGAGAAATTCGCCACCGAGATCCGTGGACTACAAAAATCAGAAACGCGGGAAGTTGAAGAATTCTTCGCCAAAGGACAAAAAGGTTCTTCTGCCATGCCCCATAAGCGTAACCCAATCGGTTCTGAAAATATGGCCGGACTTGCAAGAGTCGTTCGCGGTCATATGGTGACGGCTTATGAAAATGTCTCCCTTTGGCATGAACGGGATATCTCACATTCATCGGCAGAACGGATCATTATTCCGGATACGACGATTTTGATCGATTACATGCTGAATCGCTTTGGCAATATCGTCAAAAATCTGACCGTTTTCCCAGAGAATATGAAGCGCAATATGAATGCGACCTTTGGATTGATCTACAGCCAACGGGTGATGTTGAAATTGATCGATCACGGAATGACCAGAGAGCAAGCCTATGACTTGGTTCAGCCGAAAACAGCGCAAGCTTGGGATGAACAAACGGATTTCCGCCCATTGTTAGAAGCTGATCCAGCAATCACGGATGTTTTGACCAAAGCTGATTTGGACGATGCCTTTGATTACAACCATCATTTAAAACAAGTTGACACGATCTTTGAACGTGTCGGTTTAGCCGAATAAAAAAAGCTGCAACCTTGAGACCTCCGTCTTAAGGTTGCGGCTTTTTTAATAATTTTCAGCTAAGTAGGTCAATAGATCAGGTGCTAAACCAGTTGCTGATTGGTTTTCCTGGCGATCTTCTAACATGGAAACCATCAGAAATCCTTGATCTTGCGAATCGAAGGTGAATAAGAAGCTGTTTTCTTGGCCTTTTTCATCTTGCTTTTCTTTGATTTCAGCAGTTCCTGTTTTGGCAGCTAGCGGAATGTTCAGCGCTGCCAAAGAGTGTGCCGTTCCGTTGGCATCTGAGACAACAGCTGTCAAATCTTGATTGATTTGCTCAATCGTCTCTGGTTTAAAGACTTCTTTGTCTTTTTGCTCTGCCTCTTTCACTAAACGGGGATAGACCAGCTTCCCTTGATTGGCAAAGACCGAGTAAGCAGCAGCTTGTTGAATGGGATTCAGTAACAGTTCTCCCTGCCCATAGCCGGTATCTGCCAGTAAAATCTCTGAGTTGAAGGACTCTTCATTGGAAATTTGAGCAGGATTCATCGCAATCGGTAAATCCAACGTCTCACCAAAAATCAATTTCGACAAACCGTTACGAAAAGCATCTTCACCCATAGCTAAGGTTTGTTGTGCCATATAGATGTTATCAGAGTAAACCAGTGCATCTTTTAGATTGACAGAAGCTACATCGCTGACTCTGGTGACAAAGTAGTCTCCCCACGAGCTGTCTTTTTGCCACTTCAATCCATCGATCGCAATACTTTGGGTAGGGTCGATCGTACCGTTTTCTAAGCCAATCGCTGCCGTGATGGTCTTAAAGGTCGAACCTGGCGCATAGGCCGTAGCAAAGCGGCTGATGAAAGGCAAGGCTTCATTTTGTTCATACGCATCATAGTCTTCTTGTGAGATTCCTTGGGTCATTTTATTGGGATCATAACTTGGTGAGCTGGCTAATACTAGCAGATCACCGGTTTTTGGTTCTGTGACGACCGTGGAGCCCGCCTGATTTTGTAAGGCGTCAAAAGCTGTCTTTTGGGCTTGTGCGTCAATGGTCAGTTGGATATCTTTACCATCTGCCCGTTCTTTTTCTAAAAGAACCGATTTTTCAGCACCGTCTTCATCAGTGATGGCGATTTTTCCGCCATTTTCGCCCCGCAACTCTTTGTCAAAGGCAGCTTCCAGACCACTACGACCAATTTGTCCGTTACTTGCTAGTGTTTCATCTTTTTCGATATCTTCTGCAGTCACGTTCCCTAGATAACCAATCAACTGGGCAGCGGCTTCTCCAAGAGGATAAGTCCGTCCCGTCGTTTCTTTTAAACTTGTTCCAGTTGGCATTTCATCGGTTGGTTCGATAATCTTTAAGGGAACGAACAACTCATCTTGGACCCACGATTGAGCCAATGCTTGATCGATCGCATCTTCTGTTAGGTCAAAACGCTCCGCGATTGCTTTGATATTGGCGGTTTTTTCGTCTCCCGTACCCAGCTGCCCAGGAATGACGCCTAGTTGATAGAGCGTGCCATTTTCTGCTAGCGGTTCATTATTTCGGTCGAGGATTTCTCCACGTGTGGCATTATCTACAGAGATACTGATTTTGTCTTGTCCTTCCATTCCCGGAAAAATCAATTGAGGCGACCAATCGATCTTGGCTTGGTCATCAGTCAGAGTAATCGTGCCACTATAAGACAGCTCTGTTAATTCACCTAACGAGGTGGTTAAGGAACCGTTGTATTGGAAATTGAATTGATCGGAATCCTTATCATCGGGCGTTACCTCAATTCCTGAAGCTTTAAATGATTCGGCACCGATACCAGTGAAAATCGCTTCGTATTTTGCTGAGACTTCGTCTGCGGTAAAGCCGTTTGATTCCAAACTTTCTTCGGTCAGTAAAGCAGATAGATCGCTGTACTTCTGATCAGATATAGCATCGATAAAGGAATTGAGGACTTTTTTTGCTGCTGCTTCTTCTTGTCGATTTTGATAGACTGTATAGCCATAATAACCGCCACCAAGTACTAATAAGGCGGCAGGGAGTGCCAGCCAGACGAAACGCTTAGGTTTTTTCGCTGGTTTTTCTTTGCGAGAGCGCCGGTTTTCTGACATATTATTGTTCCTCCTTTAGTGCCGACAAACGGGCGTGATAAAGCGGCAACAGCGTTTGATAAACTGCTAAAATATCCGCCATTTCAACGTCTTCGATCATTTCTTTTGGAAAGATCTTGCCAATTTGAAGTTCACTTTTTTTGACTTTCTGTAATCGTTCTAAGTAGGTTGGCCATTTAGCGATTGGAGAGTGGTCATACTTGGTATGATCAGGAGATAGCGTAAAGTCTGCTGGCAATTGATCAAATAATTCTTTTTGAGCCAGCCAAGATTCCGCGATCGTTGCTTGATTTTTCGGTTGATCGATCACACTGAGCCAAACAAAGACATACTCTTGATTGATCCCAATTTGAAAGTGGGCATCCATTTTATAACCACGCTTGTTAGGGCCGATCCCCGCCCACGTTTCGGCAGGAGGGTAGACGGTTCTACGCCGATGCTGTGCGATATGCAAATAAAAAGGGTCTTGACAGCTTTCTTCAAATAATGGGATCGCTGCCTCGCCGATGGTTTGGAAAACCGGCTGGATCTCTGAACGGATTTTTTCCATTCTTTCTTCTAATGTTTCTAAAGCAAAAGCATCAAATGACTGTTTTGTAAATAGCATAATCGTGTCCTTTCTTTTGTCTGAAAACAGTATAACAAAAAAAGCCCGTAAAATTTCGGGCTTTTGTTTTTTTTATCTTATTTTTATTTAGTGATCACCCGTCAGTGCGTAGCGTGACTTAAGTTAAAGGTAGGGGCTTGACTTTGTTCCTTCAAAAGATGCAAAAGATCGTCTAAAAAAGAAAAGTCCATTTCTTCTAAATTAAAATAAATACGGAAAGAATACGTATGTTTAAATAAGCTTTGACGATGTATCTGGTGAATGATCAATTCGTCATTGCGGCCATTTTGAAATTGTAGAACTCTTTTTTGTTCTTCTGCATAGTGAGGACGTGCCCCTTTTTTGAAGGGACTGAATACATAGAAACTCGTTTGTTGGTTAATGGAAAGGATTTGCTGCACGGCCAATAATTCGTTATGGAGATGTTGTTTTTCTTTGTCTGTTAGATGAGCTAAAAAAAGTTCAGCACGATTCTTTAGCGACCACATATAGTACTCCTCCTTGAATGTAGCTACAATACGACCTAAATATAGCATGAAAATAGAATGTTGTAAACGCTTTATAAAACCCTTCGCCAGTCAAACGGGAGAGGTAAACTTACTTGACGGGATAAAAGGCGAACATTCGTGTTTATTAATGTGTAAATGTACAGATAATCGTTGACCCGCTTTTTCAGCGTTGTTAGAATAATAAACAAATAAAGATGTGTGTCATCGCTATGTGAAAAATAATACTTAACTGAGGTGGAATATGGAATCAGAAGTGCTTCTTTATGAAGGAAAAGCCAAGAAATTGTTTAAAACCAACGAAGAAGATGTGTTGAGAGTCCTTTATCTGGACCAAGCAACTGCGCTGAACGGTTTAAAGAAAGATGCAGTCGCAGGGAAGGGTGCCCTAAACAATCAGATCACTGCGCATCTTTTTCAGCGTTTAGCTGATAAAAATGTCCCAAGTCACTTTCTTCAATTAGTGTCTAAACACGAACAATTAATTCGAGCTGTCACCATGATTCCTTTAGAAGTCGTTGTTCGCAATACGGCTGCTGGTAGTTTTTCAAAGCGCTTGGGCATCGAAGAAGGAACCAAACTGCCAAAGCCGATCGTGGAGTTTTACTACAAAGAGGATCGCTTAGATGATCCGTTTATCAATGACGATCATGTGTTCTATCTGGGTCTTGCTACAAAAGAGGAACTGGACCAGATCAAAAAACTGGCGCTACAAGTCAACGCTGCGTTACTGGAAATCTTTGCAAGTATCCAGATTCAACTGATCGATTTTAAAATCGAGATCGGCAAAACCAAGAAGGGCGAGTTGCTCCTGGCTGATGAGATCTCACCAGATACTTGCCGCTTATGGGATATGGGTACAAATGAACATCTTGATAAAGATGTCTATCGTCGTGATTTAGGGGACATCGTTCCTGTTTATGAAGAAGTTTTAAATCGTTTAGAAAAGGAGAATTCAACATGTATTTAGTCAAAGTTTACGTCACTTATAAGGAATCTGTTTTGGACCCTCAAGGAGAAGCCGTCAAAGGAGCTGTTCATCGCTTAGGATATCAAGATGTCAGTGATATTCGCATCGGGAAATACTTTGAAATCAAAGTGACACCTTCCAACAATCAAACACAAGCAGCAGTAGCAGAGGAGATTGAAGCGATCTGTGACAAACTTTTAGCAAACGTCAATATGGAAACCTACCGTTATGAAATAGTTCAAATGGAGGAAGCAGCCCTATGAAATTTGCAGTGATCGTCTTTCCTGGATCAAATTGTGATGTTGATTTGATGTGGGCAATCAAAGATATCATGGGGGCAGAAGCAGAATATGTGCGCCATGATGCAGAAAGCTTAGCCGGTTTTGACGGTGTTTTGCTTCCAGGAGGATTTTCTTATGGTGATTACTTAAGATGCGGAGCGATTGCCCGTTTTTCTACGATCATGTCAGAGGTCATTCGTTTGGCAAATGAAGGCAAACCTGTCTTTGGTACCTGCAATGGGTTTCAAATTTTAACGGAAGCGGGCTTGTTACCAGGGGTTTTACAAAGAAATGAATCATTGCATTTTATTTGCAAGCCGGTCCGTCTGCAAGTGAATAATCGAACAGCTTTTACTTCTGAATATGAAACGGATCAAGTCATTACGCTTCCTGTCGCTCATGGTGAGGGCAATTATTATTGTGATGAAACGACTTATCAGGAATTGGTTGCCAACAATCAAATCGTTTTCCGTTATGAAGATAACGTCAACGGCAGTCTACACAATATCGCTGGTATCTGCAACAAAGCAGGCAATGTCCTAGGCATGATGCCTCATCCAGAACGAGCGATGGAAAGTTTATTAGGCTCAGAAGATGGCAAGAAGTTTTTTGCTTCATTATTGAAAAATTTTGGGAAGGTGCCGGTAAATGGATAAAATGATCGTAAAAGAACCTACACCACAAGAAATCAAAGATACGAAATTATACGAGCAATGGGGATTGACCCAAGAAGAATATCGGATGATCTCAGAAGATATTTTGGGACGTTTACCAAACTATACCGAAACTGGACTCTTTTCAGTGATGTGGAGTGAACATTGTTCTTACAAAAATTCCAAACCTGTTTTGCGGAAATTCCCGACAGATGGGCCGCAAGTACTGCAAGGTCCGGGAGAAGGTGCGGGCATCGTGGATATCGGCGATGATCTAGCTGTCGTATTTAAAGCGGAAAGCCATAATCATCCTTCTGCGGTGGAACCTTATGAAGGAGCAGCAACTGGTGTTGGTGGGATCATCCGCGACATCTTTAGTATGGGAGCAAGACCGATTGCTGTTTTAGACTCCTTACGATTTGGTGAGTTAGATAATCCAAGAACGAAATATCTTTTGGAAGAAGTCGTTGCTGGGATCAGTGGCTATGGCAACTGTATCGGGATTCCGACCGTCGGTGGTGAAGTGGCATTTGATCCTTGTTATGAAGGCAATCCGTTAGTCAATGCCATGTGTGTAGGGATCATTGCCCACAAGGATATTCAAAAAGGGCAGGCCAAAGGTGTTGGGAACACCATCATGTATGTCGGCGCAAAAACAGGACGCGACGGGATACATGGGGCGACTTTTGCATCGGAAGAATTTGTCGAAGGAGAAGAACAACAACGTTCCGCCGTACAAGTCGGTGATCCTTTTATGGAAAAACTTTTGTTGGAAGCTTGTTTGGAATTGATCGTGGATCATTCGGACATTTTAGTCGGAATTCAAGATATGGGTGCTGCTGGATTGGTTTCTTCTAGTGCCGAGATGGCATCAAAATCCGGATCAGGTTTGCGCTTAACATTAGATGATGTTCCACAACGAGAAACCAATATGACGCCTTATGAAATGATGTTGTCAGAATCCCAAGAGCGGATGCTGATCTGTGTCAAAAAAGGGCATGAAGCTGAAGTGGAAGCTCTCTTTAAGAAATACGATCTAGAAGCAGTCGTGATCGGTGAAGTGACGGATGATGGCAACTATCGTTTGTTCCATCATGGACAGGAAGTCGCTAATTTACCAGTGGATGCTTTAGCTGAAGATGCACCGACTTACTACAAAGAGATGGCAGAACCAGCACGGATCAAAGTGTTTAAGGAAACACCGGACTTTGTTCCAGTGATTCATTCAGCAACGTCTGTATTTGCGGATCTGCTGCAGCAGCCGACGATCGCTTCGAAACGCTCGATTTTTGAAACCTACGATTCGCAAGTTCGTACCAATACCGTGGTAGGACCCGGCAGTGATGCGGCCGTTTTACGAATCAAGGGAACCAATAAAGCCTTGGCGATGACGACTGACTGTAATGCTCGTTACCTTTACTTAGATCCTGAAGTCGGCGGACAGATCGCAGTTGCAGAAGCTGCTCGAAATATCGTCGCTTCCGGTGGGCGTCCATTGGCGATCACTGACTGCCTTAACTTCGGCTCGCCAGATAAACCAGAAGGATTCTGGGAGTTATCTACGGCTGCTGACGGGATCTCAGAAGCTTGTCGTGTACTAGAGACACCAGTAATCTCTGGGAACGTCTCCTTATACAACGAAACGGACGGACAATCGGTCTATCCAACGCCTGTAATTGGGATGGTCGGATTGATCGAAGAGCTGGCGCATATCACGACGCAGCATTTCCAAGCAGCAGGGGATGTGATCTATGTCCTAGGGGAAACCCATGCTGATTTCAATGGGTCTGAATTGCAAAAACTGCAGACAGGAAAGATCGCTGGGCGTTTAATGTCCTTTGATCTTGAAACAGAAAAAACGAACCAACATTTGGTTACCGCAGCGATCCAAGCAGGTCTTGTTCAAAGTGCCCACGACTGTGCCGAAGGTGGTTTAGCGATCGCTTTAGCCGAATCCGCTTTTGACAAGGGCTTTGGTCTAAATGTGACCGTGTCATTGCCAGCAGCACAATTGTTTTCAGAAACCCAATCCCGTTTTGTGCTTTCAGTCGCACCTGATAAGCAAGCAGCTTTTGAAGCACTGGTAGGTGCTGCTGCAATAGCGATCGGGGAAGTGACTGCTGATGGCCAGATTCGCATGCAAGCACAAGATGATACGATCGAGATGCCCCTTACTGAGGCGAAATTGAAATGGGAGGAAGCCATTCCATGTTTAATGAAGTAAAGAGCCTCAACGAGGAATGTGGGGTTTTTGGTGTTTGGGGTCATCCAGATGCCGCTCGTGTCACCTACTTCGGACTACACAGTTTGCAACATCGCGGCCAAGAAGGTGCTGGGATCGTCACGAATGATGCGGGAAAACTCAATGGTCACCGTGATTTAGGTTTGCTAGCGGAAGTGTTTTCGGATGAACGTGTCCTCCAGCGTCTGACAGGAGATGCTGCCATTGGTCACGTTCGTTACGCAACTGCTGGTAATGGTAGCGTTGATAATATTCAACCATTTTTATTCAAATTTTTTGATCAGCAGATTGGCTTAGCTCATAACGGCAACTTGACGAATGCGAAAAGTCTACGGAAATCATTAGAAGAGGCTGGTGCGATTTTCCACTCGAATTCCGATACAGAGATTCTCATGCACTTGATCCGTCGCAGCGAAGAACCGCTTTTTATGGATCGGGTCAAGGAGGCATTAAATCAAGTTAAAGGTGGATTTGCGTACCTTTTACTGACGGAAAATGCCATGATCGCAGCACTAGACCCCAATGGCTTTCGGCCATTGTCAATCGGGAAAATGGTCAATGGTGCTTATGTGGTGGCTTCAGAAACCTGTGCGTTGGAAGTCATCGGTGCGGAATTTATTCGTGATGTCCGACCGGGCGAAGTCGTGATCATTGATGATGCAGGCATTCAAATCGAGCAGTATACCCAAGAAGTACAACCGGCGATTTGTTCGATGGAGTTTATTTATTTTGCCCGTCCTGATTCCAACATCGCTGGCGTCAATGTTCATCGTGCCCGTAAAAATATGGGCCGTCGCTTGGCAAAAGAGGCGCCGATCGAAGCGGATATGGTCATTGGTGTACCGAATTCATCCTTATCTGCTGCCAGCGGGTACGCAGAAGCTTCAGGTATTCCTTATGAATTGGGCTTAGTAAAAAATCAATACATTGCACGAACGTTTATTCAACCGACACAGGAGTTAAGAGAGCAAGGCGTGCGAATGAAGCTCTCAGCTGTTCGTGGCGTAGTCGAAGGCAAACGAGTGATTCTAGTCGACGATTCGATCGTCCGAGGAACCACCAGCCGCCGTATCGTGCAACTGCTAAAAGAGGCAGGTGCCAAAGAAGTTCATGTGCGTATCGGTTCGCCGCCTTTGCGCTATCCATGTTTTTACGGGATCGACATTCAAACGAGAAAAGAATTGATCGCAGCCAAATATACGGAAGCTGAGATTTGTGAAAAAATCGAAGCAGATTCTTTGGCCTTTTTAAGTGAAGACGGGTTGATCGAAGCGATCGGTTTAGATTTCGACGCACCTTACTCAGGATTGTGTATGGCCTATTTCAATGGCGATTATCCAACCCCTTTGTATGATTATGAAGAAAACTATCTCGCGTCTTTAGCTGAATAAGCTGAATAAATAGTAGGCAAAAATGGTTTTTCAAACGAAGCAGTGAAGGACCGCTGGTTTACTTGCGTTAACGACGAATGAGCTGAATGAAGAAAAGCGGATGAATGATTGAGGAGGAACGAACGTGGCAAATGCATATGCAAAAGCCGGTGTCGATGTCGAAGCCGGTTATGAAGTAGTCGAACGGATCAAAAAGCATGTGAAACGAACAGAACGGCTAGGCGTGATGGGGGCAATCGGGGGCTTTGGTGGCTGTTTTGACTTATCATCGTACCAATTGAAAGAACCGGTACTCGTTTCTGGGACAGATGGTGTAGGAACCAAGCTTTTGTTGGCGATCCAACAAGAACAGCACACAACGATCGGCATTGATTGCGTCGCGATGTGCGTGAATGATATCGTCGCTCAAGGGGCAGAACCTATCTACTTCCTTGACTATGTTGCAGTTGGTAAAAACGATCCGGCAAAGATCGAACAAATCATTGCTGGTGTCGCAGAGGGCTGTGTGCAAGCGGGGGCTGCCCTGATTGGTGGGGAAACCGCTGAGATGCCGGGGATGTATCAGCCAGAAGAATATGATCTTGCTGGTTTCGCCGTAGGGATCGTCGAAAAAAGTCGCTTGATCACTGGAGAAACCATTAAAGAAGGCGATGAGCTGATTGGTTTGCCTTCTTCAGGCATTCACTCCAATGGGTACTCTTTAGTCAGAAAAATCTTTTTTGAACAGCATGGCTATACAGGAGCAGAAACGTTTGCGGAACTTGGTAACCAAACGCTTGCAGAAAGTTTATTGACGCCAACGAGAATTTACGTTGATGCACTGAAACCTTTATTGACAGAAGGATTGTTAGCTGGAATTTCTCATATCACTGGTGGCGGCTTTGTTGAAAATATCCCACGGATGCTGCCTGAAGGTCTGGCGGCAGAAATCGCCTTAGACACTTGGCCGCAGTTGCCAATATTTGATATGATCGCTACTCATGGCGCGATTCCTCATCAAGAAATGTTCGAGATTTTCAATATGGGTATCGGTATGGTCTTAGCCGTTGCGCCAGAAAATGTTGCGGCTGTGATGGCACTTCTATCCGCCAATGAAGAACAAGCATACCGGATCGGTAAAGTGACCAAACGTAACAACGAAGCCGTTTGCTTCAAAGAGGCAGTCCGATGAGGATCGCCGTCTTTGCTTCTGGAACGGGCAGCAATTTTACAGCAATCGCCGATGCGATCCAAGCAAATAAAATCAAAGGAGCGCAGATCGGGTTGGTCTTTTCCGATAAACCTACAGCGCCAGTAATAGAAAAAGCCCGCGCGAGAGACTATGAAACGCTTGTCATAGAGCCAGCGGCATTTGCATCAAAAGCAGCCTTTGAAAATAAATTGATCGAAGAATTGCAGGATCATGCCATCGATTTTATTGTTTTAGCAGGGTATATGCGAATCATCGGCAACACTCTATTATCCGCTTATGAAGGCAGAGTCATCAATATCCATCCCTCCTTGTTGCCGAGTTTCCCAGGTAAATCTGGGATCGCCGATGCCTTCGCTTACGGCGTGAAAGTGACGGGAGTGACGGTTCATTATGTCGATGCCGGCATTGACACAGGGCCAATCATTGCCCAAGAAATCGTTCGGATCGACACCGACGATACATTAGCAAATGTGACAGAAAAAATTCATCAAGTAGAACATCAAATCTATCCAGCTGTTTTAGCTGAAATCGTGGAAAAGGGGCTATCGAATCGTGAATAAACGTGCATTAATCAGTGTGTCTGACAAAGAAGGACTCGTACCATTTGTCCAAGAATTGACCAATTTAGGATTTGAGATTATCTCAACTGGCGGGACAAAAACGGCCTTGGAACAAGCGGGGCTTCAACCGATCGGCATCGAAGCGGTCACAGAATTTCCTGAAATGATGGATGGTAGGGTCAAGACGCTACATCCAAGGGTGCATGGTGGTCTGTTAGGACGGCGTGATCTGCCTTCTCATATGGAGGCAATGGCTGAGCATGGCATTTTACCGATCGACCTTGTTGTCGTCAATCTTTATCCATTTAAAGAAACCATCAGTAAGCTTGACGTCACAGAAGCCGACGCAATCGAAAATATCGACATCGGCGGACCAAGCATGCTACGTTCTGCGGCGAAAAATCATGCCTCAGTAACTGTTGTCGTTGATCCCAACGATTACGACTGGGTTTTAGCTGAGCTGAAGGAAGGCAATACGACGTTGGCATCAAGAAAGAAATTAGCTGCCAAAGTCTTCCGCCATACCGCCGCTTACGATGCCTTGATTGGTGAATACTTGACCAAAGCGGTGGCTGAAACAGAAACAGAGACCTTGACGAAAACTTATGTTTTGAAACAAACATTGCGTTATGGTGAAAATAGTCATCAGAAAGCTTCCTTCTATCAAGATGCATTACCCGTGCCCTATTCGATTGCCAGCGCAAAACAAATCCACGGCAAAGAATTGTCTTACAACAACATTAAAGATGCTGACACTGCCTTGCGGATCGCAGAAGAATTTACAGAGCCAACTGCGGTAGCCCTAAAGCACATGAATCCCTGTGGAATCGGAAGTGGAGAAACGATTGCTGAAGCTTTCCAAGAAGCTTACGAAGCAGACCCAGTGTCGATTTTTGGCGGGATCATTGTTTTGAATCGTCCAGTTGAAGTGGCAACTGCGGAGCAACTGCAGCGGATTTTTCTTGAGATCATCATTGCACCTGCATTTGAAGAAGAAGCACTAGAAATCTTAACGAAGAAAAAAAATCTGCGCCTGCTGGTTGTTGATTTCGAAAAAGCAGCCAAACAGCCAGAAGTTGTCTCTGTCCTTGGGGGCTTATTGGTGCAAGAACCAGATGATCAAATGGAAACACCAGAAGATTGGACCGTGGTGACAAAGAGAAAGCCAACAACAGAAGAAAGCGCAGCTTTGGTTTTTGCTTGGAAAGCGGTGAAACACGTGAAATCTAATGCCATCGTTTTAGCCAATCAACAGCAAACCGTCGGGATCGGCGCTGGTCAAATGAACCGCGTGGGTTCGGTGAAAATCGCCGTCGAACAAGCCCGTGAAAACAATAAACTGGCTGGTTCAGTGCTGGCAAGCGACGCCTTTTTCCCAATGGATGACAGTGTTGAATATGCAGCGCAACAAGGAATCAAAGCGATTATTCAACCTGGTGGCAGTATCAAAGATCAAGAGTCGATCGACATGGCAGATAAATACGGTGTGGCGATGGTCTTTACTGGTGTTCGTCATTTTAAACACTAAGAAATAGGAGAAGACGATGAAAATACTTGTTATTGGTAGTGGCGGTAGAGAGCATGCCGTCGCAAAAAAGTTTCTGCAGGATCCTCAAGTGGAAACAGTCTTTTGTGCGAAGGGCAATCCCGGTATGCGAAAAGACGGGATCAAGACAGTCGCAATTGAAGAGTCCGATCATGAAAGTCTAATTGCTTTTGCTCAAGAGCAGGAGGTTGATTGGACCTTCGTTGGTCCGGAAGTTCCGTTGCTAAATGGCATCGTAGATGATTTTCAGGGGGCGGGCTTGGAAATTTTTGGCCCCAATCGCCAAGCAGCGATGATTGAAGGATCAAAAGAGTTTGCCAAAGAATTGATGCGAACCAATCACATTCCAACAGCAGACTATCAAAGCTTTACAGATAGTGCCCAGGCAAAAGCCTATATCCAACGTAAAGGTGCGCCAATCGTCATCAAAGCAGATGGTTTAGCGGCGGGCAAAGGCGTGGTTGTCGCGGAAACCATTGAAGAAGCAAACGCAGCAGTCGAAGCGATGCTGGAGCAAAATGCTTTCGGTGAAAGTGGTGCAAAAGTGGTGATCGAAGAGTTTTTGGCTGGCGAGGAGTTTTCGCTATTGGCATTTGTGAAGGGCGAAGCCGTCTATCCAATGGTCATTGCCCAAGACCATAAACGTGCCTTCGATGGCGATTTAGGTCCGAATACAGGAGGTATGGGGGCTTATACGCCGGTACCGCAGATTCCGCAAGAAATGGTCGATCAAGCGGTAGCAGAAGTTTTACTTCCTGCAGCAAAAGGGATGATTCGCAACAATACACCGTTTACGGGGATTCTCTATGCAGGTCTGATTGCTACCAATGATGGACCGAAAGTCATCGAATTCAATGCGCGTTTTGGCGATCCAGAAACACAAGTCGTGCTAAGTCGCTTAGAAAGCAGTCTAGCCCAGATCATTGATGATCTCTTACAGGACCAAGTACCTACGATCCAATGGAATCAATCGGCTTCGATCGGTGTCGTGATTGCCTCTCAAGGATATCCAGGCAAGTATCAGCAAGGAATGCCTGTCCCAAGCCCAGAAGGAGAAGGAACGCAATTCTTTTATGCAGGAGTGGATGAAGCTGCCGACCAAGGTGGTTTGACGGCAGCTGGTGGGCGCGTTTTTCTTGTGGAAGCATCAGCTGAGAATTTAGCTGCTGCACAAAAGAACGTCTATGAAGCAATCAGCAGGTTGTCTTTATCTGGCTTATATTACCGAAACGATATCGGCGATAAAGCCTTGCAATATAGCAACTCATCAAAGGCGATGAAGTAAAGAATATTTCTGTGCATAACACAACCTGAAAAAAAGGAGGGCTGCCAGTAGAACCAATCGGTTGTGCTGGTGGTTTTCGTTTTATGGGAGGTTTTTTTGACGTTTGTATAGCGTTTTCATCTTGTTGTGATAAAATAGGAATGTAGTTTAAATAAGGAGGAACTTTACGTGAAAAAAATTAAATTCGGTCCCACTGATTTAGAAGTATCCAGCGTGATTTTAGGATTGATGCGCATCAACAATGCCAAAGATCCTGTGAAGGTCTTGACGACTGCGATTGAAAATGACATTACCTTCTTTGACCATGCGGATATTTATGGTCGCGGTGAATGTGAAACGATTTTTGCAGAAGCGTTAGCAAAAACGGCAGCTAAAAGAGAAGATTTATTTATTCAATCAAAATGCGGCATCGTTCCAGGTGAAATGTTTGATTTTTCGAAAGAGCATATTATCTCTTCTGTGGAAGGTAGTTTGCAACGATTGAAAACTGATCATTTAGATGCGTTATTATTGCATCGCCCTGACACTTTGTTTGAACCAGAAGAAGTGGCAGCAGCCTTTGACCAATTAGAAAAAGACGGTAAAGTGAAATACTTCGGTGTCAGCAATCAAAAACCTGGTCAAATCGAATTGTTGAAAAAATATGTTTCCCAACCTTTAGTAGCGAATCAGCTGCAATTCGGGATCATGCATACGGGAATGATCGATCAAGGAATTCATGTCAACATGACGGATGCTGGTAGTGTCGATCATGATGGAGAAATTCTAGAATATTCTCGCTTGCATGAGATGACGATCCAAGCTTGGTCTCCGTATCAGTATGGTTTCTTTGAAGGGGTCTTTATCGGTAACGAGAAATTCCCAGAGTTGAACGAAAAATTGACCGAACTAGCGGACAAGTATCAAACGACACCGACAGGTATTGCTTCTGCGTGGATCTTACGTCACCCTGCAAACATGCAAGTGATTGCTGGAACGATGACCCCACATCGGATCGAAGAAATCGCGCAAGCATCTTCGATCGTATTGACCCGCCATGAATGGTATGAGGTGTATAAAGCAGCAGGGAACATCTTGCCGTAATTTATACGTAAATTCCGTTTTTTTCAGTACTTATAAGGATGAATGTTCGTAAAAGACGAACATTCATCCTTTTTTTTCAAAAAGTATTTCTAAAAAGCTTGTATTTCATTTCCAGGTGGTTTAAATTGTTGTGGGCGTTAAAAATAGGCTGATGCCATTTGATGCTTGCTTCACTCTTAGTAAGATTTGGAGGATATTTTTATGTTTGACATGAAAGTTTTTGATTACGAAGATATACAACTGATTCCTAACAAGTGTATCGTGAACAGCCGTTCAGAATGTGATACCACGGTGACATTAGGCGGACACTCGTTTAAAATGCCTGTTGTTCCTGCAAATATGCAAACAATTATTGATGATTCAATCGCAGAATTTTTAGCTGAAAATGGCTATTTTTATATTATGCACCGCTTTGATGAAGAAGCACGGATTCCATTCATCAAAAAAATGAAAAGCCGCGGCTTGATTAGTTCAATCAGCGTGGGTGTCAAAGAAAATGAATATGCCTTTGTAGAAGAACTAGCTGAGAAAGAGCTTGTTCCTGATTTTATCACGATCGATATTGCCCATGGTCACTCAAACGCCGTGATCAATATGATTCAACACATCAAGAAGCATTTACCAGAAACGTTTGTGATCGCTGGAAATGTTGGAACGCCAGAAGCAGTTCGTGAATTGGAAAACGCTGGCGCCGATGCAACAAAAGTCGGTATTGGACCAGGGAAAGTTTGTATCACAAAAATCAAAACTGGTTTCGGGACTGGAGGATGGCAATTGGCAGCATTACGCTGGTGTGCCAAAGCTGCTCGCAAACCAATCATTGCAGATGGTGGCATTCGGACACACGGCGATATCGCTAAATCTGTCCGCTTTGGTGCAACCATGGTCATGATCGGTTCATTGTTTGCTGGGCATGAAGAATCACCAGGAGAAACCAAGGTAGAAAATGGCGTTGTAATGAAAGAATACTTTGGTTCTGCATCAGAATTTCAAAAAGGTGAAAAGAAAAACGTAGAAGGAAAGAAAATTTGGATTCAATACAAAGGTTCTTTAAAAGATACGTTAGTTGAAATGCAGCAAGACTTGCAGTCATCGATCTCTTATGCAGGTGGAAAAGATTTAGAATCGATTCGTAAAGTGGATTACGTAATCGTGAAAAATTCGATTTTCAATGGAGATACTATTTAAGCTGGATACTGAAGAAACGGCCTTTTAGCGGTCGTTTCTTTTTTTTGTTGGAACAACCATTTTGTTTTTCTGTTTTCTTCGTTATAATAGAAGCAATGAGAAGTAGAGGAGCGGGTGACCAAATGACAATCAAAGTGATGTCTGTGTTCGGTACCAGACCGGAAGCCATCAAAATGGCGCCACTAGTAAAGGAATTGGAAAACGACCCGCGTTTTGAATCGATCGTTGTGGTGACGGCGCAGCATCGAGAAATGTTGGATCAAGTTTTAACGGTTTTTGAAATCATACCAGATTATGATCTGGATATTATGACTTTAGGGCAAACTTTGACAGGAATCACTACCAAAGTTTTGCTGGATCTGGAACCTATCTTGCAAAAAGAAACCCCTGATATCGTACTCGTTCACGGGGATACGACCACAGCTTATGCAGCCGCGACGGCAGCTTTCTATCAGCAGATTCCTGTGGGGCATGTGGAAGCCGGTTTGCGTACATGGAACAAAAAATCTCCTTATCCGGAGGAAGCCAATCGTCAGCTGATCGATGTATTAGCGGATTTTTATTTTGCGCCAACTGTCCAAAGCAAAGAAAATTTATTAGCGGAAAATCGCAATAAAGCTGCAATTTTTGTAACGGGAAATACCGCCATTGATGCGATGCGTTATACGATCTCGGAGGACTATCAGCATCCAGAACTTTCTGCAGCAGATCAAACCATGATTCTTCTGACAATGCACCGTCGCGAGAACTTAGGTGTTCCGATGAAGCAAGTCTTCCGCGCTTTAGCGAAGATCGCTAAGGAGAAACCAACCATCAAAGTGGTTTTTCCTATGCATAAAAATCCTCAAGTCCGAGGGATTGCTATGGAGATACTTGGGGAACTAGAAAATGTCACGCTGATTGAGCCTTTAGATGTCATTGATTTTCACAATGTTGCCAATCAAAGCACATTGATTTTGACGGATTCTGGTGGTGTCCAAGAAGAAGCACCGTCGTTAGGCGTTCCTGTTTTGGTCTTGCGAGATACAACAGAGCGCCCAGAAGGAATTGCTGCAGGTACGTTAAAACTGATCGGTACGTCTGAAGCTGCGGTTTATCAAGAAACGAAGCGACTACTAGAGGATCCAGAAGCTTACAATGCCATGGCACATGCAGAAAATCCCTATGGCGATGGGAAAGCTAGTCGGCGAATCTTGAAAATTTTAGCAGATCATTTTTCGTGAGAGCTGGATCGAAAGAATATAGAAAAAATCATTTTTCAGAATCGGATATGAAAGAGAAATAGGCAGCTGTTTATTTAAATGGCTGTCTATTTTTTATTCGAGTTTGGAAATTTATTACATTCTCTCCTTCAATGAGATAGCCGAAGTGACTTGATGGATTCTGGGTTTTGCCCTGAGAGGATTTCTCTCTATCTATTCGTGTAAAAGAAGTTTTGTCACATATAAAATCACAGCAGTTCTTTAACGTTGTTATTTTATTGTAAGACCTTTCATTTGAAAACCAACGAAAATCTATGAAAAAAGGGTGCTATTTTCCATTGTTGCGGTTGACATTGGCTAGGATAGCAGTTATTATGTGGGTAGTTGGAAGATAGACTTCCGGCGAACTGACATTTTATACAAATAATTGTTAGGTGAGGCTCCTATATGGACACAAGCTGCTGCCGCAAAAGTATCGAGAGATACTTAGTTGGTAGGACAGGTCTAATCGTGAAGGTTAAACCCAAAGTAGCTGATAGCAGATTTGCTATCTACGCCCTATAGTGCTAAAGCTCTACAATGATCATGAGTTTTTTACGCATGCTTATTGGGAGCGTGCGTTTTTTTGTGTCTTTTACGCATGTTCCACAGTGACTTACCTAATAAAAAGAAAGGAAGATTCACATGGAATACCCCAGTCCCCAGATGAAACAGCGGAGTAATTATCGAATCGCTAGGGGTGGCGTAAGCAACTCCTAAGTGCTAGGAGGAAAAAAAGATGTTAAAAAAACTATCGAAAGATCAAGAACTAAAATTACTGGCAAAATTGACCGAAAGAGAACTGCTGATGGAAATGCGGACATCCTTCCAAGGGCTATCGGAAGAAGATGCTGCAGAACGTTTGGCAGAGTACGGTCCAAACAAAGTGGATGCGCAAAAACCAACACCTGCTTGGTTGATGATCCTAGGTGCTTTCAAAGATCCTTTTGTGTTAGTTTTGGCATTATTAATGGTTATTTCTTTTGTAACAGGCGATATTGAAGCAGTGATCGTGATGGGAATCATGATTTTAGCCAGTGTCATGATTACTTTCGTCCAAGAATACCGTTCCCAAAAAGCAAGCTTAGCGTTAAAAGAACTTATTGAAAATACTTGTTCCGTAACCCGAGATGGAATCACGAGAGAAATTCCGATGGATGAAGTCGTTCCAGGAGACATCGTCACCTTAGCAACCGGCGACATGATTCCTGCGGATGCGATCTTGATTTGGACCAAAGATTTATTTATCAATCAATCTTCATTAACAGGCGAATCAATGCCAGTTGAAAAATTTGTCGATGCTGGGATCAAAGAAAGCGATGAACAAATTTCTGCACTAGATATGCAAGATCTTGTTTTCATGGGTACCGATGTCTTAAGTGGTCAAGGAAAAGCCATTATTTTGAAAACCGGTCAAAGTACTTTCTTCGGTGATATTGCCAAAAATGCGACCACGAAACGGGGCAAAACAACCTTTGAAGATGGCTTAACAAAAGTTAGCAAGCTATTGTTGCGAATGGTCATGGTTCTTTTCCCAATCGTTTTATTGATCAATGGTTTGACCAAGGGTGATTGGGGCGAAGCGTTGTTCTTCGCGATTGCAGTAGCAGTTGGTTTGACGCCAGAAATGCTACCAATGATCGTCACCAGTAACTTAGCCAAAGGGGCGATCTCTTTATCAAAAGAAAAAGTGATCGTCAAAGAATTGCCTTCGATTCAAAACTTAGGTGCAATGGATGTACTATGTACCGATAAAACGGGTACGATCACCGAAGATCGTGTTGTACTGGTACAGCATTTAAACCCATTTGGCGTAGAAGATAAACAAGTCCTTGATATGACGTATTTAAATTCTTACTATCAAACAGGGTGGAAAAACCTGATGGATATTGCTGTCTTAAACTACTATGAAGAAGAAGGCTTGGCAGCGCCATTTAACGATGTGACAAAAATCGATGAGATTCCGTTTGACTTCTCACGTCGCCGCTTGACGGTTGTTGTCAATGCAGATGGTCATCAACTGATGGTCACTAAAGGTGCCGCCGAGGAAATGGAACAAGTCTGCAAGTACGTAGAAGTTGATGGCAAAGTGATGGAATTGACTCCTCAATTGAGAAAACAATTGCGTCAAGTGAATTTGCGCTTGAATAAACAAGGAATGCGCGTGTTGACTGTTGCTGTAAAACGAGATGCCCACGCAGATGCCGTTTATTCTGTAGAAGATGAACAAGATATGATCATGATTGGCTTTATGGGCTTCTTAGATCCAGCAAAAGAAACAGCAAAAACAGCGATTGCTTCTTTACACGGTCATGGCATCAATGTCAAAGTGTTAACGGGAGATAATGCGATCGTTGCGCAAAAAGTTTGTCGAGATGTTGGTATTGATGCAGATGAATACTTGTTAGGAACCGATATAGATCATCTGTCAGATGAAGAGTTAGCAGAGAAAGCTGCAAAAACTAATCTGTTTGCAAAATTAAATCCAATGCAAAAATCCCGAATCATTGAAACCATTCAAGCGGCAGGCCATACGGTCGGCTTTATGGGAGATGGCATCAACGACGCGCCTGCTTTACGTACAGCAGATGTTGGTATCTCGGTTGATACCGCAGCAGATATCACCAAAGATGCCAGCTCGATCATTTTATTAGAAAAAAGTTTGAATGTCCTTGATAAAGGGGTCATCGAAGGCCGCAAAGTATTTACCAATATGATGAAGTACATCAAAATGACGTTGAGTTCGAATTTCGGGAATGTGTTCTCGATCTTAGTTGCTAGTGCCTTTTTACCTTTCTTACCAATGTTGTCCATTCAACTGTTGGTTCAAAACTTGGTGTACGATATGGCCCAATTGACGATCCCATGGGACAACGTAGATAAAGAAGAGTTAGAAAAACCAGTTAAATGGCAAGTGGGTGGACTATTGAAGTTTACCGTCGGCATTGGACCTGTCAGCAGCATCTTCGATATTTTGACTTTCTTTATGATGTGGCATGTCTTTAGTGCAAATACCATCCAAGAGCAAGCCTTGTTCCAAGCAGGATGGTTTATGATTGGCTTGACGACACAAACCTTAGTCGTTCACATGATCAGAACGAGAAAATTACCATTTATCAAAAGTATCGCATCACCTGCAGTTTTGATTTCAAGTGTTCTAGCGATTGCAGTTGGCTTCTTGGTCATCTTGACGCCATTGCATACCGTCTTTGATTTTGCAGCACTGCCATCAAGTTACTGGCCATGGTATGTCGGTATCAATCTAGCTTATTTAGTAACAGTTGAGTTTGCGAAACGCATTTACATTCATGTCACGAGAGAATGGATTTAAAAAAACAGGTCGGCGTTCTTCCTAACAGGGGGAGAATCGCCGATCTGTTTCTTTTTATCCGTTCTCTGTATTATTTTTTTCTCATATTAAGAAATTTCTCTTTGATTCAAGTCGAATCCTTCACAAGTGATAAAAGGAGGTTAATGATAAATCTGTTTAGCGGAATGGTGGATGCTGTACTATTCTTAAATAAAAAAAAGAATCTGAAAAGAAAAAATTGAAGAAAGCGATTGCTTTAATGTGATTAATTTCACTAATGTTTTCTTAAGAGTTGCTACAGTGGGAATTCTTTTATTAAAAAAAATACCCTTTTCACTTGTCATTTTCGAAGTTAAATGATAATTTATAAGAGTAAATGAAATTTCGATAGTACAGATTTAAACCCTGTTACATACGAAAGTGAATTTTTATATCAGAGAGGAAAGTGTGTCAAGATGGCAAAAAAACAAAAAGCACTTGATTTCCAAGCGATTTTGGAGCAAGTCAATGCGGATTTTCCAACTTACCAAGCTTTGGACAAAGACGGGAAAATTGTAAATCAAGAGTTAGTACCAGATTTAAGTGACGACGAATTAGTTGAATTGATGACTCGTATGGTATGGTCTCGTGTATTAGACCAACGCTCAACTGCGTTAAACCGTCAAGGTCGTTTAGGTTTCTTCGCGCCAACTGCTGGACAAGAAGCAAGCCAATTAGCAAGTCAATTTGCTTTTGAAAAAGAAGACGTTTTATTACCTGGTTACCGTGATGTACCACAATTGATCCAACACGGTCTGCCATTGAAAGAAGCTTTCTTATGGTCACGTGGCCACGTTGCTGGGAACCTTTATCCAGAAGATTTAAAAGCATTGCCACCACAAATCATTATTGGTGCACAATACGTCCAAGCAGCCGGCGTTGCTTTAGGATTGAAAAAACGCAACAAGAAAAATGTTGTATTCACTTATACAGGTGATGGCGGTTCTTCACAAGGGGACTTCTATGAAGCAATCAACTTTGCAGGGGCTTACCATGCAAACGCTGTATTCTATATCCAAAACAATGGTTTTGCGATCTCTACACCTCGTGAAGTACAAAGCGCGGCACCAACATTGGCACAAAAAGCTGCAGCAGCTGGGATCCCTGGTATCCAAGTTGACGGTATGGATCCATTGGCAGTGTACTATGTTTCTAAAGCAGCTCGTGAATGGGCAGCAAACGGCAACGGTCCTGTATTGATTGAAACCTTGACTTACCGTTACGGTCCACATACATTGTCTGGTGATGATCCAACCCGTTACCGTTCAAAAGACATGGACAGCGAATGGCAACAAAAAGATCCATTGGTACGTTTCCGTACTTACCTAACTGAAAAAGGACTTTGGTCTGAAGAAAAAGAAGAACAAGTCATTGAACAAACAAAAGAAGAAATCAAAGCAGCGATCGCTGAAGCGGACCGCGTGCCAAAACAAAAAGTTTCAGATTTCTTGAAAAACATGTTTGAAGTACAACCACAAAACATTAAAGAACAAATTGCAACTTACGAAGCGAAGGAGTCGAAATAGTCATGGCACAAAAAACAATGATTCAAGCAATTACAGATGCCTTAGCTGTTGAAATGGAAAATGACAAAGAGATTTTAGTCTTTGGTGAAGATGTCGGTAAAAACGGCGGGGTTTTCCGTGCAACAGAAGGTTTACAAGAAAAATTCGGCGAAGATCGTGTCTTCGATACCCCTCTTGCTGAATCTGGTATCGGCGGCTTGGCTTTCGGTTTAGCATTAGAAGGTTTCCGTCCAGTTCCAGAAATCCAATTCTTTGGTTTCGTATTTGAAACATTTGACGAAATCGTTGGTCAAATGGCGCGTACTCGTTACCGTATGGGTGGTACACGTAATTTACCAATCACTATTCGTTCACCATTTGGTGGCGGTGTGCACACACCAGAATTGCACTCAGATAACTTGGAAGGATTGATCGCTCAATCACCTGGTATCCGTGTCGTTATTCCATCAAACCCATATGATGCAAAAGGATTATTGATTGCTTCTATCCGCAGCAATGACCCAGTTGTTTTCTTAGAGCACATGAAACTTTACCGTTCATTCCGTGAAGAAGTGCCAGAAGAAGCATACGAAGTTCCTTTAGACAAAGCAGCAGTAACTCGTGAAGGTTCTGATGTTTCAATCATCACTTATGGTGCAATGGTTCGTGAAGCAATCAAAGCTGCTGACAACTTAGCGAAAGAAAACATCAACGCTGAAATTATCGACTTGCGTACAGTTGCTCCTCTTGATGTTGAAACGATCATCAAATCAGTTGAAAAAACTGGTCGTGTGGTTGTCGTTCAAGAAGCACAAAAACAAGCAGGTGTTGGCGCTCAAGTCGTTTCTGAAATTTCTGAACGTGCGGTTCTATCACTAGAAGCTCCAATCGGACGCGTGTCTGCACCAGATACGATCTTCCCATTCGGTCAAGCTGAAAACATTTGGTTGCCAAATGCAAAAGACATCGAAGACAAAGTGAAAGAAATCGTGAACTTTTAATAGTTGAAGAAGGGAAGAATAGAAAATGGCATTTCAATTTAAATTACCGGATATCGGTGAAGGAATTGCAGAAGGCGAAATCGTAAAATGGTTCGTCAAAGCAGGGGATACCATCAATGAAGATGATACCTTACTAGAAGTTCAAAATGATAAATCAGTGGAAGAAATTCCATCTCCAGTAACAGGAACAGTGAAAAACATCGTTGTCCCTGAAGGTACAGTCGCAAACGTTGGAGATGTCCTTGTTGAGATCGATGCACCAGGACATGAAGACAACGAAGGCGATGCAGGTGTAGCAGCAGAGTCTCAAACACCAGCAAAACCAGCAGCAGAACCTACAACGGAAACGGCTGAAGCATCAGCTGGTTCTTCTGAAGGCGCAGGCGTTTTCCAATTCAAATTACCGGATATCGGTGAAGGAATTGCAGAAGGCGAAATCGTAAAATGGTTCGTTAAAGCAGGAGATACCATCAATGAAGACGATACGTTGCTTGAAGTTCAAAACGACAAATCAGTCGAAGAAATCCCATCTCCAGTAACAGGAACAGTGAAAAACATCGTTGTTGCTGAAGGAACAGTTGCAAATGTTGGTGATGTTTTAGTTGAAATCGACGCACCTGGTCACAACAGTGCGCCTGCTTCATCAAGCGCACCTGCAGAAGCACCAAAAGAAAAAGTGGAAACTTCTGGTTCAGCAAGTGTTGTTGAAGCAGCAGATCCTAACAAACGTGTCTTGGCTATGCCTTCTGTCCGTCAATTCGCTCGCGAAAAAGATGTGGATATTTCCCAAGTATCAGCAACAGGTAAAGGCGGACGTGTAACAAAAGAAGACATCGAAAACTTCCTATCAGGTGGCGGACAAGCTGCAAAAGCTGAAACTCAAGCTCCTGCGAAAGAAGAAACAAAAGCTGCAGCAACTGAAAGCAAACCAGCAGCTCCAGCAAAAGCCTTCAAATCAAACTTAGGTGATTTAGAAGAACGTGTTGCCTTAACACCTACACGTAAAGCAATCGCTAAAGCGATGGTAAACAGCAAACAAACAGCACCTCATGTAACCTTGCATGATGAAGTTGAAGTAACAAACCTATGGGATAATCGTAAGAAATTCAAAGAAGTTGCTGCTGCAAACGGCACAAAACTTACTTTCTTACCATATGTTGTGAAAGCATTGACTGCAACAGTGAAAAAATTCCCTATCTTGAATGCGTCGATCGATGATGCAAAACAAGAGATCGTATACAAAAACTATTACAACATCGGTATCGCAACAGATACTGACCATGGGTTGTATGTACCAAACGTAAAAGATGCAGATCGTAAAGGCATGTTTGCTATCGCTGATGAAATCAACGAAAAAGCAAAACTTGCTCATGACGGCAAATTGGCTGCAGATGATATGCGTAATGGTACCATCACAATCAGTAACATCGGTTCAGTTGGTGGCGGCTGGTTCACTCCAGTAATCAACTACCCTGAAGTAGCTATTTTGGGTGTAGGTACAATCGCGCAACAACCAATCGTAAACGCTGAAGGCGAAATCGTTGTCGGACGTGTGATGAAACTTTCATTAAGCTTCGACCACCGTATCGTTGATGGCGCAACAGCGCAACAAGCAATGAATAATATCAAACGTCTATTAGCTGATCCAGAGCTATTAATGATGGAAGGATGATTAACAAATGGTAGTTGGAGATTTTGCTGTTGAATTAGATACAGTTGTAATCGGTGCGGGACCTGGCGGCTATGTAGCTGCCATCCGCGCTGCTGAAATGGGACAAAAAGTAGCAATCATTGAAAGAGAATACATCGGCGGCGTTTGTTTGAACGTTGGTTGTATCCCTTCAAAAGCCTTGATCGCTGCAGGTCATCATTATCAAGAATCTTTGGATTCAACAATGTTTGGTGTAACAAGTGAAAATGTTTCCCTTGATTTTACCAAAACACAAGAATGGAAAGACAACAAAGTCGTTAAAACGTTAACTTCAGGTGTTGGTTTCCTATTGAAAAAACACAAAGTAGAAACGATTGAAGGAGAAGCTTTCTTCGTTGATGATCACACATTGCGTGTCATCCACCCAGATTCAGCACAAACATACTCTTTCAACAATGCAATCATCGCAACAGGTTCTCGCCCAATTGAAATCCCTGGTTTCAAATTCGGCGGACGTGTTCTTGATTCAACTGGCGGATTGGCATTAAAAGAAGTTCCTAAAAAATTCGTTGTTATCGGTGGCGGTGTCATCGGTTCTGAACTAGGTGCAGCTTATGCAAACCTAGGGGCAGAAGTAACGATCCTTGAAGGCTCTCCTCAAATCTTGCCAACCTATGAAAAAGACATGGTCAAATTGGTTGAAGAAGACTTTGCGAAAAAAGGTGTAACAGTCGTTACGAACGCAATGGCGAAAGAAGCAATTGACAATGGCGATAGCGTAACTGTCAAATATGCCGTAGATGGTAAAGAAGAATCAGTTACTGCTGATTACGTGATGGTTACTGTTGGTCGTCGTCCAAATACTGATGACATGGGCTTAGAACAAGCAGGTGTTGAAGTAGGCGAACGCGGATTGATCACGGTTGACAAACAAGGCCGTACCAACGTATCAAACATCTACGCAATTGGTGATATTGTACCTGGTGCTGCATTAGCACATAAAGCCAGCTACGAAGCAAAAATCGCTGCTGAAGCAATCTCTGGTAAAAAAGTTGCCGTTGATTACAAAGCAATGCCAGCAGTTGCCTTTACTGATCCAGAATTGGCTTCTGTCGGTATGACGATCAAAGATGCCAAAGATGCTGGAATTGAAGCAAAAGCATTCAAATTCCCATTCTCAGGTAACGGTCGTGCGTTATCTCTAGGAAAAACTGAAGGATTCATCCGCTTAGTAACAACGGTTGAAGACAATGTGATCATCGGTGCGCAAATTGCTGGTCTAGGAGCAAGCGATATGGTTTCAGAACTTGCTCTAGCTATTGAATCTGGCATGAACGCAGAAGATATCGCGTTAACGATCCATCCACATCCATCTCTAGGTGAGATCACAATGGATGCTGCTGAGTTAGCTCTAGGATTACCAATCCACATTTAAGCTTTGTGAAACTCGTTCATCATTTGGTGAACGAGTTTTTTTATCACCAGAAATAAAGCGATCCTATGCTATTGACAGAATCTTCTGGAAATGATACGATGCTCTTAATATTTCAACCGTTGATGAGGAAAGTAAATTGATTTGGCAAGCCTAGAGAGTCTTCGTAAGGTGCAAGAAGAACTTGTAGGATCAATCGAAAATGGCCTCTAAGGTGATCTTCTGAACTTGTACGAAAGATAAGGAGATCCGGGTGCGCCCGCTATCGCGTCAGAGTATAACGACGTTTATTTGTCGCGTACTTGCTGAGAAGCATGCTGGAAAGTCTGCTTGAATAAAGGTGGTAACACGTAAACACGTCCTTTGATATCTCGATATCAGAGGGCTTTTTTATTTGCATTATTAAGGAGGAATAGTATGACAGAAAGATTTGAGACGATTCAATTACACGGAGGACAAATACCAGATCCTACCACAGGAAGTCGCGCCGTACCCATTTATCAAACCACATCCTATGTGTTTGATGATGCTGACCAAGCGGCAGCGAGATTTAGTCTTAGTGAGAGCGGCAATATCTATACCCGTATTACCAATCCGACGACCGCGGTTCTAGAAGAGCGATTAGCCCTATTAGAAGGTGGTATCGGTGCGTTAGCTACGGCTTCTGGCTCAGCGGCGATCACCTATGCAATTTTAAATCTCGCGCAAGCAGGAGATCATATCGTTTCTGCTGCTTCAATTTATGGCGGTACCTATAATTTGTTCGCCCATACATTGCCAGATTTTGGCATCACCACAAGCTTTGTCGATAGTGAAGATCTACCAGCACTAAAAGCAGCCATCCAAGAAAATACCAAAGCAGTTTTTCTAGAGTCTTTAGGCAATCCAGATATTGATATTGCCGACTTTAAAAAGATTGCAGCGATTGCTCATGAAGCCGGGATTCCCCTCATCATTGACAACACCTTTGCGACTCCCTATCTGTTTCGAGGGTTTGAGCACGGGGCGGACATCATCGTTTATTCCACGACAAAATACCTCGGTGGTCACGGGGCTGCTTTAGGAGGGGCTATTATTGATAGTGGCAACTTTGATTGGACAAACGGCAAATTTCCCAAGCTGGTCGATCCCGATCATAGTTACCATGGAATCTCATGGATAGAAGCCGCTGGTAACGCTGCCTATATCACTCGGGCCCGAACGATTCTTTTACGGGATACAGGTGCTGCGATTTCTCCCTTCAATTCATGGGTGTTGCTTTTAGGCATCGAGACCCTCTCGTTGCGGATGGAACGTCATGTAGAAAATGCGCAACAAGTTGCTGAATTTTTAGCCAAGCACCCGGAAGTTTCTTGGGTTCATTTCCCAACTCTGCCGGACAGTCCTTATTTTAAGCGGGCGCAGGAGTATTTCCCCAAAGGGACCAGTTCGGTCTTTTCCTTCGGATTAAAGGGTGGGGCAGAAGCAAGCAAAACCTTTTGTGGCGCAACTAAGCTCTTCTCGCTACTGGCGAACGTTGGCGATGCAAAGTCCTTGATCATCCATCCAGCTTCGACGACCCATTCTCAGCTTAGCGTAGAAGAACTTGCAGCAGCCAAAATTCGTCCAGAGACGATTCGCTTATCCATTGGATTGGAAAACATCGACGATCTATTGGAAGATCTCACGCAAGCCTTCCAACAGCTCTAAATAGTTGAAGCAGTAGGAAAAGCGCAGGATACTATGCTGCGCTTTTTTGTTGTGGGTTAGTGTTTCAAATAAAACTGCGGTTTCTGTTGATAGAAGGATAGTAAATCCATCGGTTCTATGCTATATTTAGTTGCTAAGGAATATGGATAAGGTGGGGGATGTATGCGTAATCATGCAAGTGACAAGAGGATTCGGTTTTACTACACAAGTTTGCAATTTCTTTATTGGATGATGTTTTGCTCAATCTATGGCTTTGCGACACTCTTTTTGATTTATTTCAAGGTCGATCCAGCAAAAATTGGCGGTATTTTAGCCCTAGTCAATATTGCGTCTACGATTTTGCAGCCCTTCATCAGTCAAGTCATTATCAAAAAAAGCAAAGTACCACTGATCGTTGTCTTGAAAACGATGACAATCGGCGTGGTCGCGGTGCTCTTAGCAGGTGTGATGGTCCCTGGATTATCAATACTGACCTATGTTTTAGGAGGGATTTTGCTCGTTTCCATGCAGTCCTTTCTCAACGCCTTGGCGTTTGAATACACAAATAGCGGCAACAAAATCAATTTTGGCTTTTCCCGTGCCGGTGGGTCACTAGGATTTGCGGGTACCTCCTTTTTACTGGGGCAGCTCTTAGAGGAGTTTTCGGCAGCCCTTTTGCCAATGATCGCTATCGGGCAAGCCGTTTTGTTTCTCATTATTTTGCTTTTGCTGCCAGCGATCAAGAAGCCAGAAATGCCCGTGATGCATACAGAACAAAGTCATTCAGGTGCCTTTTTGAAAAAATATCCTTTTTTACTCTTTCTCTTTGTCGGATTTAGCTTTCTCTTCAGCTTCCACACGATGATCAACAGTTTTTTGGCACAAATTTTTGCCGATATTGGCGGTGGCAGTAAGGAAGTTGGCATCGCCCTGATGATTGCGGCGTTATGCGAATTGCCGGGCATGATTTTCTTTGAACAGTTAGTGAGGATACGGTCTAGCCGTTTTTGGCTGTTGCTGTCCAGTGTTGCCTTTGCCATTCGTGGAGTGCTGATGCTGTTGATCAGCTCCATCATCCTGATGGAAATGAGCCATTTGATGCAAGGGGTTAGTTTTGCCTTGTTTATTCCTGCTTCTGCTTATTTGTTCAACCATAGTTTGGCAGATGAAGACCGGGTTTTTGGACAAACGATTATCATTATCGCTACCACGATCGGTGGCGTGATCGGCAACCTTTTAGGGGGGATGCTGATCCAAAGCTTTGGTGTCTGGGAAATGCTTTTGATTGGGACTGGGTTTGCCGTTTTGGGTGCTACATTGACCTTTATCGGTGTGAAAAAAATCCCTAAAAGCAACAAAAAATTAGCGATCATAAGCGAATGATCGATAGGTAGAAAAAAGAGTTGCGGCCGTATTTCCTTCGGTCGCAACTCTTTTGAATCTGATCAATGGGTACTATTTCTTTTCTAAAACAGCAATAAATTCCCGCATATAGTCTGGTAGATCTGGGGGACGGCGGCTGGAAACGATATGTCCATCCGTAACCACAGGTGTATCGACCCATGTGGCTCCAGCATTTGTCATATCATCTTTGATGCCTGGTGTACTGGTAACCGTCTTGCCTTGCAGGATATTCGCAGAAATCAAGACCCAGCCTGCATGACAGATTTGTCCAATGATTTTTTGGTCTTTGTCCATCGTTCGCACGAAAGAGATGACCTCTGGGAAACGCCGTAATTTATCAGGTGCCCAACCACCCGGAACTAAGATGGCATCGTAGTCATCGGCGTGAATATCAGAAAAAGCATAGGCTGATTCTGCGGGTACACCATATTTGCCAATATACGTTTTATGCGCTTCTTCACCGACTAAATCGACTTGTGCGCCTTCTTCCCGTAACCGATGGACCGGATACCAAAGTTCTAAATCTTCGAAATCATTGTCGACTAAGGCAATGATTTTTTTGTTTTCTAAACGCAAGAGAATTCCTCCTTTTTCTTGTTATTCTTACTGTAACATCATGCCAAGGGAAACACCAAAAGTATGCTTCCTGAAAAATGCCAAGAAGCTATTCTGAGAATGGTCGTTCAGAGAAATGATATTGATGTAAGCGTTGTAATCATTAGGGGAGTAAGCGATAATAAAAGAAAGCCAAAGGAGGCGAAGATATGGAAGCATTCGAAAAAGCACGAAAATTTATTTACAAAAACGCGCGCCCTTTAGACCTTGCTCGTTGGCAGTACCATTTTGAAAATGGATCTCGCGAGGCTGTATTACAGGCGTTACAAGTCTACCAAAATGAAGATGGTGGTTATGGGCATGGTTTGGAACCTGATTATTGGAATCCCAATAGTACACCGATTGCAGTGTGGGAGGCATGTCGAATTTTACGAGAGCTTGAATGCCTTTATTCGTCAAATCCACAAGTCCAAGGGATTCTAAGGTATTTAGCTAGTGGAAAAGAATTTTCTGAAGGGAAATGGCTCAACCAAGTGCCGTCAACGGTATCCTATCCGCATGCGATTTGGTGGGAGAGTCCTGTGGGCGTGCCAGCAGACAACCCAACGGTCAGTCTAGCTGGTACGATCTTAAGAACAGGCGAAACGACCCTCTATCAAAAAGCACAAGAAATCGCCGAAACAGCAGTTGCAAGTTTCCTTAAGGAGCCAACCAGTGAAATGCACACATTAGTCGTCTATCTAGAATTATTACAAGACTGTGAAGAAATCCAGTATCAGCCTGTTTTAGCAAATGACCGCTTTCGCGAGATCTTATTCCAGCAAATTCGCCATACTGTCTCAAACGAGCCAGAAGAGTGGTTCACGTCTTATGTCAGCAAACCTTCAAATTTTTTCTTTACAAGAGAGCAGCTGCTTGGGATTTTTAGTGAAGAAATATGTAAAAAAGAAGCCGAAGAAATTTTAGAACACCAACAAGCAGACGGATCATTTGTCATTCCATGGCAATGGGGAACAGATTACCCAGAGTTTTTCATTAGTAAACAGTGGTGGAAATCAATTGCTATCATTAAAAATTTTTTGTTTTTGCGGGCTTTTCTAGACGAACCTTTTTGAAATCGGTCATCTTTTAATCAGCGATCTCGTTGAAAGAACAAAGGAATTTCCTTCTTATTTGAGATTCATGGAGTTCAGCTTCTAGAAATCCAAATAGTTTGTAAACCAGAGGTACATTCATTGCCAGAATGTACCTTTTTTGCAGCGGAGGCTCTGACCTATTTTCAATTTTGTGGTACACTGAATAAGATGAATAGGAGTGGTAATATGCGGGATTATCAATATCCTCTGGACTTAGATTGGTCGACGGATGAAATGGTCGTCGTCATGAAGATGTGGGAACGGTTAGAACAAGCCTATGAAAAAGGCCTTCCTAGCAGCACGTTTCTTGAGGCGTATCAAGCCTTTAAGAAAGTCGTTCCCAGCATTGGCGAGGAACGCCGTTTAGGTAGAGAATTTGAAGAACTATCAGGCTATTCGTTATACCATGCCGTGCAGGCAGCGAAAAAGACTGAGGGAAAACTAAAAATGAAAGGGTAGATCAACGAATGCATGAAATCGTTAATGAAGTTCGCCAGTGGATGATCGCTGCAGGCGAAAGGATCAAAGGCAATTTAAATAAAGAAGACTTGGTGGTCGAGACAAAATCAGGACGGAAAGACTTAGTGACAGAATTGGATAAAGCCACGCAAGATTTTCTGATTGGTAAGATCCAATCCTATGATCCGGATGCCAAAATTTTAGGTGAAGAAAACGGACTGGACACACTTGCCGACATGAGTGGACGGGTCTTCATCATTGATCCGATCGATGGAACCATGAATTTCGTGTTGGAAAAAGAAAACTTTTGTATCATGATCGCGATCTACGAAGAGGGCAAAGGGCGCTTTGGCTTTGTCTATAATGTCATGAAAGATGAATTCTTATGGGGGGGTCCAGAGATTGGTGTTTATAACAATGGCAAGAAGATCGAACCGCCGAAAGATATTGCCTTATCCGAGGGTCTCGTTGGCTTGAATTCACCCATGTTGATCCATAACCGCCACCACGAAACTGAAGTCAGTGACAAAGCATTAGGCATTCGTATGACTGGATGTGCTGGGGTAGAGTTGATCGCCCTCGCTAAAGGACAAAGAGCAGGCTATCTTTCTCATCTTGCGCCATGGGATTATGCGCCAGGGGGTGTTTTGTTAGAAACCCTTGGATTAAAAATGGCAAACATCAAAGGAGAGCCACTATCCCTGAATGGACGGGAATTGTTTGTCGGCGGTACACCGAAAGCTTTTGAAGAATTATTGGCGATCGTTAATCAATAAGAAAAAAACCAGATATTTTATTAATATCTGGTTTTTTCTGTAAAAATGAAAACTTTGCACTATATTTCAGAAAGAAATTCTGGTATAATGGCTTGTCGAGTGCAATGTCACCAAAAAAGGAGTTTATAAATTGAATATTAGAAATGATATCCGCAACGTCGCAATTATTGCCCACGTTGACCACGGAAAAACTACATTAGTTGATGAATTATTGAAACAATCCCAAACGTTAGATAGCCATACCCAATTACAAGAACGGGCGATGGATTCAAATGCGATCGAAAAAGAACGAGGCATCACGATCTTAGCGAAAAATACAGCGGTTGAATACAACGGTACAAAAATCAATATCATGGATACCCCAGGACACGCGGACTTCGGTGGTGAAGTAGAGCGGATCATGAAAATGGTCGATGGTGTTGTTTTGGTTGTTGATGCTTATGAAGGAACGATGCCTCAAACACGTTTCGTATTGAAAAAAGCGTTGGAACAACACTTAGTGCCAATCGTAGTTGTCAACAAAATCGACAAACCATCTGCTCGTCCTGAGCATGTTGTCGATGAAGTCTTAGAACTATTTATCGAATTAGGTGCCGACGATGACCAATTGGACTTCCCAGTGATCTACGCTTCTGCGATTAACGGAACTTCAAGTGAATCAGATGATCCTGCTGATCAACAAAAAACGATGGCACCATTGTTTGATACGATCATCGAACATATTCCAGCGCCAATCGACAACAGCGACGAACCATTGCAATTCCAAGTATCATTGCTTGATTACAATGACTACGTTGGACGTATCGGTATTGGCCGTGTCTTCCGCGGATCAATCAAAGTCGGCGACCAAGTTGCATTGATGAAATTAAACGGAGAAGTTAAAAAATTCCGTGTGACGAAACTTTTCGGTTTCTTCGGTTTGAAACGTTTAGAAATCCAAGAAGCCAAAGCCGGTGATTTGATTGCCGTTTCTGGGATGGAAGATATCTTCGTTGGTGAAACTGTTACACCAATCGATCATCAAGATTCATTACCTGTTTTACACATTGATGAACCAACTTTGCAAATGACCTTTATCGTGAACAATTCACCATTTGCGGGTCGCGAAGGAAAATTCGTAACCGCTCGTAAAATTGAAGAACGCTTAATGGCGCAATTGCAAACAGACGTTTCATTGCGTGTGGATCCAATCGGACCTGATTCATGGATCGTTTCTGGACGTGGCGAACTTCATTTGTCAATTTTGATCGAAAATATGCGTCGTGAAGGCTTTGAATTGCAAGTTTCTCGTCCAGAAGTTATCGAACGCGAAATCGATGGCGTGAAATGCGAACCATTTGAACGGGTGCAAATCGATACCCCAGAAGAATACATGGGATCAGTAATCGAATCATTGGGAATGCGTAAAGCAGAAATGCAAGATATGATCAATACAGGGAATGGACAAGTACGGATCATTTTCTTGGCACCAGCTCGTGGCTTGATCGGTTACACGACAGAATTCCTATCAATGACTCGCGGCTACGGCATCATGCACCACACCTTCGATCAATATTTGCCAATGATCCAAGGACAAATTGGTGGCCGTCATCAAGGCGCACTTGTATCGATCGATACAGGAAAAGCAACGACTTACTCGATCATGAGTATTGAAGAACGTGGAACGGTCTTCGTTGAACCAGGTACCGAAGTGTACGAAGGAATGATCATTGGTGAAAACTCTCGTGACAAAGACTTAACGGTCAATATCACGAAAGCAAAACAAATGACCAACGTCCGTTCTGCAAACAAAGACCAAACCTCAGTTATCAAGAAACCTCGTATTCTTTCTTTGGAAGAATCACTGGAATTCTTGAATGATGATGAATACTGTGAAGTAACACCAGAAAGCATTCGTTTAAGAAAACAAATCTTGAACAAGAGCGAACGGGAAAAATCACAGAAAAAGAAAAATAACTGATAACTAAAACAGTGATCAAAAGTTTTAAACACTTCTGATCTGTTCGATTTTCCGAAGGATGGAAAAGGGATTGCTCCTGTGTTGCAGCGGCTCTTCGCCGCAGGACCCAGAAAAAGCAATCAGCCGATTTCCCTCCTTCGGTTCTTTTTTGCTCGAAGTCAAGTTGAACCGTTAGAATAAGCACCGCTTGCAATTTCGGCCATTCCTTTTTAAAATGAAGAAAGCAAGCACAAAGGAGAAATCTATGAAAAATTATCCTGTTAAAAAGAATCAGGAACTTGAAGTTGATATTTTGGATCTTTCCCATGAAGGAAATGGGATCGCCAAAGTCGATGGGTACTTATTATTTATTGAAAACACCCTGCCAAATGAACGTGCCTTAGTCAAAGTGTTGAAAGTCGGCAACAAATTTGGTTTTGCCAAAGTGATGAAATTGTTGCAAGCAAGTCCTGATCGGCAAGAATTGCCGAATGAAGCATTGTTGCGCACCGGTATCGCTCCATTGAGTCATTTGAGCTATGACAAACAATTAGCCTTCAAACAGCAGCAAGTAGAGAATGTTTTGGCTAAAATCGCCAAATTGCCTGAAATCACAGTCAATGCGCCAATCGGAATGGAAAAACCATTTGGTTACCGCAACAAAGCGCAAATCCCTGTGCAAAAAATCCATGGGGAATTAACGACTGGATTTTACCGCAAAAACAGCCATACTCTGGTACCGATCGAAGACTTTTATATTCAAGATCCAAACATCGATCAAGCAATCATCAAAGTCAGAGATATTTTGCAGCGGTTCAATGTCAAAGCCTACAATGAAGAAGCCCATGAAGGGTTCTTACGCCACATTGTCGTTCGTCGTGGGCATCACTCAGGTGAAATGATGGTCGTATTAGTGACACGTAAACCGAAATTCTTCAAAGGAGAAGAAATCGCGGAAGTGATCCACGAAGAGATTCCAGAAGTTGTTTCTGTCATTCAAAACATCAATGAAGAAAAAACCAATGTGATCATGGGGGAATTCGAGCGTGTGTTGTATGGCAAGTCATCGATCGATGATCAATTATTAGGTAAAACCTTCCAAATCTCAGCGAAATCTTTCTACCAAGTCAACACAGCGCAAACAGAAGTCTTGTATCAAACCGCCTTCGAGATGGCGCAACTGTCTGAAAATGATGTCGTTGTGGATGCTTATGCAGGAATCGGAACGATCGGGATTAGTTTGGCTGATCGCGTGAAAGAAGTGTTAGGGATGGAAGTCATTCCTGAAGCAGTGAACGATGCCAAAGCCAATGCCAAAAGAAATGGTGTCGAAAACGTGCATTACTTTATCGGTAAAGCCGAAAAAATCATGCCGCAATGGCTACGCGAAGGCATTCAACCGACAGTCGTCTTCGTTGATCCACCTCGCAAAGGTTTAGATGCTAGCTTTATCGAAACGACTGCTGCGGTTAAACCAGAGCGCATCGTTTACATTTCCTGCAATCCAGCAACCTTGGCTCGTGATCTCGCGTTGTTTGCGGAAGAAGGGTATGTGACAAAAGAAGTTCAACCTGTAGATTTGTTCCCACAAACGACCCATGTGGAGTGTGTCGTGTTGTTAGAACGTGGTTAAGAAACAACAAGTTTTTTTCAGCAATTTTGATTTTGAATTCTTTTTATGGTAAATGTCATAAAATCTTACGATAGCAAAGTTACTAGAGAAAGCAAGTCAATTGAGAAATAAGCAACTAAAACCCATCTGTCTATCTAGTTACGTCGATTGTGACGTTTAGAATGGATGAAATATAAAACCAGAAACTGGAACTGAAAGATACTCTTTCTGTGCCAGTTTTTTTGTTCTTTCTCACTATTGATGAGCGGGGAAAAAATCAATGTAAAAAGCAGTGAAGCTTCAAATATGCAGAGATCCAAATCCTTTAACAAAATGGTTTGTCGGCAATTTATAGTTAATGTGTATAAAAATATGGCGTGTGGTGATTAGAAAGTATTATAATAAACGTAGTGAATAGAAAATTTTTGTTAGGAGGGATTACACATGGCAACGATTCGTGCATTTTCACACAAAGAGATTACACCGCAGAATACGCATTTGTCGAGTTTTAAAGTGTTGATAGAGTCAGCTTTTTATGGGAACAATGTCACTTGGATTCATGATCTAGCCACGGCCTATTGCTTAGCAAAAGAATCTTCTGGTGCTATTCTTACGGATATGCCGGTCACACACACCAAGGAGTTAGGACTACCAGAGGATGCTAAAGTCATCGTGTTTAATGACGGAAAAGTTGTTGGACGGACAGCGGCAGCTCGACGCATCATCGGACATCCCGGGATTGATCGAAAATTGTATGAAGGGATTTTAAGAGATGCTTTATTTCAAGGGACACGTAAAAAATTCTATGGCGGTGAAGTTGTTGTAGGGTTAGACGAAGCGTTTATGGTCAAAGCACACCTGTTGCTACCAGAGTACTATGAAACCAATTTTTATTCTTATTTGTTGAATTTTCAAATGCTGACGAAATCATGGCAGGAAAGGTATCAACACTCCAAGAACTATCCAGAGACAGATATATTCTTGTACGCTGATCCGGACTGGACACATCCTGATTTTCCCTATGGGCTATCTCTCTTTGATCCTGAACACAATGTTGCGGCAGTCTTAGGCTTAAACTATTTTGGTGAATTGAAAAAAGCGACATTAACTTTGGCTTGGGCTACCGCGCATCGCAATGGCTTTGTGGCGTGTCATGGAGGAATGAAGCAATATCAGCTACCGAATCGAACATTTACGATGGCTGCTTTTGGTCTTTCAGGATCAGGAAAATCGACCATTACATTGGCAGAACATGATGGCAAATATGATATCAAGGTTCTGCATGACGATGCGTTTGTGATCAATCAAACAAACGGTGCGTCCACTGCTCTGGAGCCTTCTTATTTTGATAAAACGCAGGATTATCCATTAACCAATCCAAATGTCCGCTACTTTATCACCTGTCAAAATGTTGGGGTTACTTTAGACGAGGAAGGAAAGAAGGTGCTTGTGACCCAAGATATTCGTAACGGGAATGGTCGAACCGTCAAATCACGGTATGTCACACCTAACCGGGTGGATCATTTAGAGTCGCCGATCGATGCAGTATTTTGGATCATGAAAGATGACACGCTACCTCCTGTAGTAAAAATTGACGATCCGATTTTAGCCGCTGTTTTTGGTTTGACCTTAGCTACGAAGCGCACGACAGCTGAACATGTTGTCGAGACCACGGATATAGATAAACTGGTCATCGAGCCTTATGCCAATCCATTTAGAGTCTATCCTTTAAAAGAAGATTTTGCCCATTTCATGAACTTATTCAAAGAAAACCAAACGGCTTGTTATATTCTAAATACAGGCTTTTACAAAGACAAGAAGGTCACACCTGAAGTCACGCTGACATCGATTGAAAAAATTGTGGAAGGCGAGGCCAATTTTAAGAGGTTTGGTGAAATCACAGAAATGAGTTACCTGCCAGTAACAGGGTTCGAAGTCGATTTTCAAGATGCCTCCTATGTTGCTCATTTAAGAGAGCGGATGCAAGGACGGCTGGACTTTATTTTGGCTCAAGAAACAGAAAATGATGGCTATAATAAGTTGCCTAAAGAGGTAGCAAAGGCAATGGGAAATGTGATTTCTACATTAAATGAGCTTCCTGGCTAATCCCATTGAATCAAACTTCCGCAAGCGGCTTTTCTTCCTGAAACACTTATTTTGTTAGCCAGAAAGGAGCGATTATGAACATTCAGTTTCACCATATCCAAATCACAGTCAATGATGTAAAAAAAGCAGAAGGTTTTTATGATCAATTATTTGCACTATTAGGTTTCGACCTTCAGAAGAAATATTCTGGGTATTTAGAACATGCCGAGATGGAAGTAGTAGAATATATAGGGGATTCATTTGATTTCGGTATTTGTTCCCCACGAAAAGAATGGAAGAAGGAGAAAATCGATTCAAGAAAACCTGGCTCGGTTCAGCACATGGCGTTTAAGGCGGAAAGCCGCGAAGTAGTAGATGCGATCTTTCCCAAAATAAAAGCCTTAGGGGTAAAGATCCTTCACGATCGACCAATGGAGTACAATGAGCGCATCGCTCCTAACTACTATGCCTTATTCTTTGAAAGCCCAGAAGGCATTCGTTTTGAACTATTTCATTATGCCTGATTCCTTTAACTAGAAGAGTGTGGCATTAAATTATTGCGTGAGCGCGTTCTTATTAAGGTGATCTTTCATTAAGGGGCTAGCATAATCAGGCGAGTTTAGAGAGAAACTTTTTTAGAACCTGTCATCAGGAAAATCTGAACACTCTTGTTTTAAGTACGTCCATCCTGAAAAACTCGTTGGTTCCTAAAATTTATTTGGACAATTCGAATACAAAAATCTAACTCATGTGTTGAAAAACGTCGATTTTATCATTCTAGAAGCTGTTGCATTGTGGGTCAATAAGGATTGTTGCGTTGATTGCAGGGCACTTAAGAAATGGAGGAGGAACAATATGGATCAGACGGTTCAGCAAGATATCGAAGCGATCATTTCCCGTCAATATGATCATGGCGCCGATTTATGGTCGACGCCAGACCATAAATTACTGAAAGGAGCACCCTTTACAACCTTAGAGTGTCCTCATTATTTGCTTGAACTTGGTATGTCGCCTGAGGAGAACTTATTAAAAGAGACCGCTGCATTGATCTTTCAAGGATGGAGAGAAGATGGCAGATTTAAAATTTCGCCATCAGGGGGGATTTATCCCTGTCATACAGCGCTGGCTTTGCGAACGCTGTGTGCTCTTGGTTACGCAAGGGACCCGCGGCTACAACAGACCTTTCACTATTTTCTTGCTACTCAGGAAACAGATGGCGGCTGGAAGTGCAATAAATACAGTTTTGGTCGCGGCCCGGAGACCCGCTATTCAACCCCGATGAACGACGTTAACGGTCCTTGATGCCTTTCGATATACTCATGATCGTGAACAGATGGAAACACTTAATCAAGCAATCGAATGCTTGCTTGCTCATTGGGAGATTCGTCAGCCAATCAGTCCCTGTCATTACGGAATGGGCACATTGTTTATGCAGACAGAATACCCCTTTAGAGGGTACAATCTTTTTTATTATCTGTATGTCTTGTCTTTTTATCCTTCTGCCAGAAAAGACGCACGGTTTCTGGAGGCTTTGCAGCAGTTTGAATCGAAAGTTAAAAATGGCAATGTTATTGTAGAACGGGTTGTACCAAAACTGGGGAAACTGAATTTTTGTAAAAAAGGACAAATTAGTTCCTTCGCCACCCGACGGTACCAAGAAATCCTTGCTCACTTGGCAGAAGATTAAGGAAAAAACAGTCCTTTGGAATGTTCCTCCATCTAGACGATTCTTTTTCTTTTCTGGTACACTGTCTCTAAAGAACCGACCGAATAATCAACAGAGGGGAGAAAGACATGCAAAGAATCTATCTGGTTGAAGATGATGCGACGATCGTCTCTGTTTTAGCCGATTATTTGCAGCAGTGGGGATACGAATGCCATTCGGCCAAGAATTTTGCTGAACTCTTGCAAGAGTTTCACGACATCAAACCTGATCTCGTTCTTTTAGATATCTCCTTGCCTTATTACAATGGGTATCATTGGTGCCAAGAAATTCGCAAGGCGTCAGAAGTACCGATCATTTTTCTTTCGTCGATGGATCAGCAGATGAATCAAATCATGGCGATGAACATGGGGGCGGATGATTATTTAACAAAACCCTTTGATTTAGCCTTCGTTTTGGCAAAAATCCAAGCGTTGCTGCGGCGCAGCTATCAGTATAGCCACCAACAATCGCTGACCTTTGACATAGGGCAAGTAACCTTTTATCCAACAGAAAATGTATTAAAAAATCAGGGGGAACAGTTGCCGCTTTCTCCAAATGAAGCTCGGATTCTTTCCTTGCTTTTGCAGCATCGAGGGAAGATCGTAGCCAAAGAGACCATCATTGAAATGCTCTGGAATAGTGAAGAGTTCATCGATAACAATACATTAGCCGTCAATATGACTCGTTTGCGAAAAAAATTGAGCCAGATCGAACTATCCGATTTGATCCAAACGGTAAAGAATAAAGGCTATTTGATAGAAAAGGAACACGCCTATGACTAATGTGAAAGAATATTTCGTGTTGTATGGAAAGTTTTATCTCGTTTACCTGCTATTTAGTGCGGGTCTACTAGGGTTATTCTTTCTTCACAGCCTTCCATTAGAACCCTTCATTGACTATGCGGTTTTTTCAGGGGTGATTTTAGGAGGTCTTTCCCTTTTTCATTATTTTCGTTACGCACAAAAAAGAAAGCAGCTACAGCATTTATTAAGAAAAGAACGTATGACGGAAGCGGCGTTGGCGTTCTTGCCGACCACTCGAAATCGGCTAGAAGACGAGTATCAAACGCTTCTTAGGCAGATGGCAAAAGAAAAAACTCTGTCTGAATACAAAGCGACCGTGAAAAATGAAGAAATTTATGAAGATTTCGGCTTGTGGCTTCATCAAATCAAAACGCCTCTAGCGGCGTTGGATCTTTTGGTTCAAAGCGATACCCTGTCACCGACGGAGGTCAAAGCGGAATTATTTAAGGTGAACGATTACTTGCAAATGATGTTGAATTATTTGCGACAAAATTTAGCGAATGATGATTTTGTCTTTGAGTCGATTGCTTTAGAGCCCCTTGTTCGTCAAACAATCAAAAAGTATGCCTTGTTTTTCTCGAAAAAGAATCTGCAACTGGATATGGCAGTGGATTTGACGGTGACATCTGATCGAAAGTGGCTCATTTTTATTTTTGAACAGGTTCTTTTCAACAGCTTGAAGTATACTGAAACCGGTGGCATTAATGTTTTCACTAAAGACAATGCCTTGGTGATTCAAGATAGCGGCATTGGTATTCGTAAGGAAGACTTGCCAAGGGTGTTTGAGAAAGGATATACGGGACACAATGGTCGGTTTCAGCAACGAGCGAGCGGGCTAGGCTTATATATGAGTCAACAAGCGGCTGAAAAAATCGGCTGCCGTTTAGCGATTGATTCTGAAGTGGGACAGGGAACCATCGTCACACTTCTTTTTCCCACCACAAATAACCGATAGCCGCAAACTTTCAACACTGTAAGTTTGCGGTTTTTATTGTAAGTCGCTTTTTTCTGCCAGTCAGCTTATTCTAAAAAGGAAGGAGGGAACAAGATGACACTTTTAAACATTCAACAAGTAAAAAAAATCTATCAAAGCCAGCTGAATGGGCAACCCGTCGAAGCGTTGAAGAATATCACCTTTAAGGTAGAAGAAGGGGAATATGTAGCCATCATGGGGGAATCAGGTTCGGGGAAGAGTACGCTACTGAACTTGATGGCGACGTTAGACCAACCGACAGCGGGTGAGATGCAGCTGAATGGCATCGATTTGACCACCATCAAAGAAAAAGATGCAGCAAGTTTTCGACGGGATCACTTAGGCTTTGTCTTTCAAGACTTTAATTTATTGGACACTTTTACGGTAAAGGACAATATTTTATTGCCATTAGTTTTATCGAAAGTTTCCGTCAAACAAATGGAATTGCAGCTTCAGCCTATTGTACAAACTTTAGGAATCGCCGATTTATTGCAGCATTACCCGTATGAATTGTCTGGCGGACAAAAGCAACGTGTTGCCGTCGCACGAGCGATCATCACAAAACCAGAACTGCTATTAGCAGATGAGCCAACCGGAGCGCTGGATTCGAAAACCTCTGATCAACTACTGACATTATTTCAGCAGATCAATCAAAACGGACAGACGATCGTGATGGTCACCCACAGTTCGATCGCAGCCAGTCGCGCACAACGCGTCTTGTTTATCAAAGACGGGTATGTATTTCACCAGTTGTATCGAGGAGAACGGAGTGATACCGCTTTTCTAGAAGCAATCGCCGAAACAATGACTGCTGTTTTTGCGAAGGAGGAGTAACGAATGTTCTTTCAAAAAATCGCCTTCTCCAATTTACGTAAAAATGCCAAAGCCTACACACCCTTTTTAGTATCCATGAGTTTCTTGGTAGCTGTTTTGATGATGACGCAAATCATCGTGAACAATCCGGGGATGAAGGAACTTCCTAGTAGTCAAAGCGCCATTTTCATGTTTCATTTAGGAAATATCATCCTGATGATCTTTGCGGCGATCTTTTCCTTTTACACCAATAACTTTTTGATCAAGCAGCGAAAAAAAGAATTTGGTCTCTACAATGTTTTGGGACTAGGAAAACGCGAGATAGCCTTCGTGGTCTTTTGGGAACTCTTTTACAGTTTTCTTATTAGTCTTGCGGCCGGGTTGATCAGCGGCTTATTGTTTGCACGATTAGGATTTTTGATCCTGAAGAAAATCTTAGCCGTAGGCGAATTCTTTGTTTTTAAACTTTCATTTGAAAGTATCGGATTTGTGATCCTCTATTTTATGTGCGTGCTTGGTTGTCTATTTTTAATTGACCTGTTGCAAGTACGCAAAACCAACCCACTTCAACTGCTACAGGGAAGCAAGCGTAATGAAAAAGAGCCTCGTGCGAAAGGCATTTTAGCACTATTAGGTGTCCTTTGTTTAGTAGCCGGCTATACGATCTCTGTGACGATCAAGTCTCCCATCAGTGCCTTAGGCCTGTTCTTTGTCGCAGTGATCCTCGTGATTTTAGCCACCTATCTGTTGTTTATTTCTGGCAGTATCAAAGCGTTGCAGTTTTTAAGAAAACGAACGACCTATTATTATCAAACGAACCATTTTATCAATGTCTCTACCATGCTGTATCGGATGAAACAAAATGCGGCTGGTTTAGCAAGTATTTGTATTTTATCAACGATGGTGTTAGTGACAGTTGCTACGACCGCCAGTCTTTACTTTGGACAAAAGAATGTGATCGAAACTCGTTTTCCATACGATGTTCAAATTGAGTCAGCGGCTGATTCCCAGCAAATCAACACAGTGATTGATGGACTTGAAGAGAAGCTAACGATCAAAGAGCGCCAGCAAGTCACTACAACAAGACCATTGCTTTTTACCTTTGAGGAACCAAATTTTGTTCCCTCAACCACTTTTGAAGAAAATAGCGGTAGTTTAGATAAAGCCGTGTATCTTATTTTTCTTACCAGTTCTGAATACCATGAAATCAGTGGGAAAACAGGACCTGCTGAAGGTGAATTATTTGTTTTTCCCGCAACTTGGACCCAACAAGCATTACCAGAAAAGACCACGATCGATGATCGTCAATTTCGTTTGCGGGAATTGAAGGAACTGCCAACATTCACGAAAACAGAAAACCCGGTTCAGCATCTTGTTCTTGTGGCGGATGATCAGTGGCTTACTGAAAAGCTAAGCTCTTGGTATCAAAAAGAAGATTTTCAACTTTACCAGCAACCAATGACAACAACAGTCTTTAATTTTCAAGCAAGCGATCGCGAAGCGATCGCAAAAGAGATTCGCAGCGAACTTCTGGCAGCAGATGCTCATGCGAGCGTTCAGTCAAAAGATCTTTTTGAAGGTGAGACCAAAACCTTTACCGGCGGCTTCTTCTTCTTAGGCTTGATTTTTGGTGTGGTCTTTATTTTAGCTGCCGCATTGATCATTTATTATAAACAAGTTTCCGAAGGGATGGAGGACAAAGAACGCTTTGAGATCTTGCAAAAAGTTGGGTTAAGCCATAAGGAAGTCAAACAAGTGATCCAGCAGCAAGTCTTGATGATTTTCTCATTTCCATTGGCGGCAGCGATCATCCATCTCGCATTTGCTTTGCCGATGATTCGGAAGTTATTGCTTCTTTTTGGTCTGACAGATCGCAACTTATTGATCACGGTATCGATGATCTCTGTTCTGCTGTTTACAATGATCTATTTACTGGTGTATTTCATCACTGCAAGAGTCTACTACCGACTTGTGGAGCGAAAACAATAGCCGTTAAAAAAAGTTAGTCGAACAGTCGTCACCGACAGGACCTACAGTAAAATAGAATGTGAGAACACCTCATCCATGAAGCGACTTCTAGAAGTTAGAATTTTTGATCTAACTTTTTGGAATCACTATATGATTGAGGTGTTTTTTTTAGCTACTCCTATTAGCCCACTTTTTTAGAGTTGAAAAAAAGGCTTAGGTGACCTATAGTGAAAAGGAGTAAAGCACAGGTATAGATTGCCGCGAGGCTGATAGTCATTTCCAAATAAAAGAGATCATGTGATCCAAAAAGGAGAAAGTCCTATGAAAGAGCAGCCGATAACCATTGAATTTCCCTTAAGAGGTGAGTGGCTTGCGCCGACTAAACCAGCCAAGAAGATTCCTAGTCATGGCACCGATCGAATGGGGTTACGTTATGCGTTTGATTTTTTACAAGTCGATTTTGAGGGGAAAACAAAAGCTTTTCACGACCGAAGCTTTCTGCGCTATTTCTTCTTAGGAGTTCCCCTTGAGAACTGTTATTGTTGGGGCAAAGAAATCTATGCGCCCTGTGATGGTGAAGTGATTGTTGTAGGAGAGGGCTATCGGGAACGCAAAGTCGTTCATTGGGTTGTAGATTTTTCGATTGCTTTAAAAAATGGCTTGTTTTTTAATGAACAAAAAGATGAGTATCAACAAATAGCTGGCAACTACATTGTGATAAAAGCTTCTGAGGGCGTATATATGGCATTCGTCCATTTGCAAAAAGGATCCATCAAAGTTTCCGTAGGACAAAAAATCACCAAAGGGATGGTGATTGGCAATGTCGGTCATTCCGGCAATTCGACTTCGCCTCATCTGCATTTTCAAGTGATGGACAGTAACGATATCGCCCATGCAAAAGGGCTGCCTTGCCGCTTTGAAGAATACGAGGTTTACCGAGCAGGACGATGGATAAAGGTTCGGAATCAGATACCAGATAGTACAGAACGGATACGATTTTTATAGGAGCATTAGGGACTAGCTGTGAGACTTTGATAGGGGGCATCGCCGAAATGCTTAGAAGAAAGAACATTTTAACGTTTCTGAGCTTCTTTAAAAAACTTGCAACAATCTTAGGTATTCAGAAAATGTATCTCAGGGGGAACAAATGAAGCAATTACCCAATATCATTACTACTTCTCGACTGATTCTAGCACCACTTTTACTATTCCTTCAGCCAATGTCTGGCTGGTTTTGGCTGCTTTATTCCTATTGTTTTTTAAGTGACCTTGTCGATGGGCTACTAGCAAGAAGGATGAACCTCACGAGTGAGGTCGGTGCCTTACTAGATAGTTTCGCAGATGTAAGCTTTTTTCTCGCTGTCTTTCTTTCTTTTCTACCGCAGCTTTTGGAAACCCAAACGATCATGGTTTGGATCTTGGTGATCGCTATCATCCGCTTCGTCAGTTATCTGATTGGCTATGTAAAATTTCAGTCTTTTAGCAGTCTGCATACATGGCTCAACAAAGCAGTCGGATTTCTTTTATGTATTTTTCCATTGCTGCTCATCGTATTCCATGAAAGAATTGTTGTCTTGATTTTGGGGACCATCGCCACTATTTCGGCATTAGAAGAATTGTTGATAACGATTCTCGCAAAAAAACTGGATAGAAATCAAAAATCGATATTCGAAAGTTTTATGTAAGGTACCTCTATCATTGAGGGCCTTTTTTGTTTGTTCCTCTGAAGTAGTCTTTTAAAAGTCCTTTCAAAAACAATTTTAAAAATAACATTGAAAACAATTTTTAATGGTACTATGCTTATCTTTGAAGGGAGGCTTCACAAATGAACAGACAAGAACTGCATGCATGTATCAGTAAAAACCAGCCCAATATTTGCCAAATTTCTGCCTACCAAAATGGAAAGGAAGTTTACTCGGATGAATGGCATGAGTATAAGCCAGACGATACTTGCCACCTTATGTCCGCTACGAAAAGTATCGTTTCTCTACTAGTCGGAATAGCGATAGATCAAGGCCTCATCAGGAGTGTCAATGACAAAGTACTCGATTATTTTCCAGACTATTCCGTAAAACGGGGCGAAAAAACGATTCACGATATTACCATCAAACACCTATTAACGATGCGAGCCCCGTATAAATGCAAAGGTGATCCATGGACAAAAGTTTGTTCGAGTGACGACTGGACCAGCGCCTCCCTTGATTTATTGGGAGGAAGAAAAGGAGTGACAAATGAATTCAATTATCAAACCGTTTGTCTGCAGATCCTCACTGGTTTGTTAGCGAAAGCTTCTGGAATGACGACCGTTGATTATGCGAACCATTATTTATTTCGCCCTCTTGGTGTAGCCGAAATAACCAATTATTATGCGAAAACGGCACAAGAACATAAGCACTTTACAATGAGCAAGGCACCAAAAAAACCAGTTTGGTTTTGCGATCCTTTAAATATTGGGGCGGCAGGTTACGGGCTATGCCTTTCAGCAAAAGATTTAGCCAAAATCGGTGAGCTATGCTTGAACCAAGGCATCCATCAAGGGAAACAAGTGATTTCCTCACAATGGCTCACTGAAATGGTCAATCCGCTAGAGACAAACATAGAGAAATTTCAAAACATGAGTTATGGATATTTGTGGTGGATTTTGGATACTGAGAAAAGCACCTATGCCGCCATCGGTAATAGCGGAAATGTCCTTTATATTGATCCCGAATCAGATTGCGTCATTGCTATTACGGCTTATTTTAAGCCAACTGTCTTTGATCGAATCGACTTTATCGAGACAGAGCTAAAACCGTTCTTTTTGCAATAATGAGCGTTAAGAAAAAGCAGTCTACTGTCAAAAGTTGATTGCTTTTTTTGTAGGTGAAAGCTTTATGATCCTTTTAATGACTATGGCAAGCAGGTGACTACGGATAAAGCTTGGCTGCTAGTCTTTTATGAATTTAAAATCTAGCAATTTGATCCCGCATATAGGAGGCCAAATCAATAATAAACGGAAGATAAATGAGAAATGAATAAAATGACCAAACTATCAACGGCGTAAACTTGGTATACTATAATTGAGAAGAAAATCACAAGTGAAAGGAGCGGTCGGAGTGTTTTCAGAAATCAGTATTTATCAAGTAAAACCAAGTGAAGTCGATACCTTTGAAGCAATCATGCAGGAAGCAACAGAGGCAATGAAGGCCATGGAGGGGGCTTTGTTCTTTCGATTAATGAAACGAACCCATTACATTAAAGAAATGAGCACCATCAAGGAAGGACGCCTGCCTGATCCATTGACAAGAGTCATAAAATGTGTGAAATATGCCCACTATTGGGAGTTTGATACCGAAGAAAACTATGGCAAAGCCCAAAAAAGGCTGTATGAAAGCTATTGGAAAGCAATCGAGAAATGTTTGATCGTTCCCCACGACAAGCTTTTAGGGGAAGTGATTGAGTGATCGTTTTAGTATCGGATGCTCTTCAGATGAACGGACTTTTTGTTGCAACTGTTTAGAAATTATAGGGAAAAATACAACGGGATGTTAAAAAGTCATTCGAATGTTGAATCGACGACTATTAGTTGTTTAAATGCTCTGTTTCTTGAGGGAATCGGAAAGGAGGAACACACGATGGGACAGGTTGCATTTCATAACTTATACAAATTAATAAAAGGTGCTTCAACAGCAGAATTTGTTCCAGTCGTTGAACAATTCAACCGTGAATACATTTTCAAACAAAGAGGATACCTTTCTTTTGAATGATTAGTAGATTGAGAAATTTGGGCTGACATCACCAAGTTCGAAACGAAAGAAGATGCGGAAACATTTGACCAATGCGGTATCCCAGATGCCTTTGCACAAATGTTTTTATTCATTCATCAATCGAAACAGTTGCAGCTCTCACCTATACACGATTGAAAAAATGTTCCAATAACCATTCAGTATGGAATGGACAACGCTAAAAAACAATTCATATGAAAAGAGGAACTTCTTATGACAAAAACAGCAGAATGGTATCAAGGAAAAGCTGGGCGGGCAGAACATTTGGTCTATTTAAATAAGGAAGCCAAAGAGCTTGAGAAACTGATTCATGGCGACAAAACAATGATCATTCGGGGGGCAGCTGGCAGAAAATCACCCTTAGGAGGAAGAGCCAAAATCAACGATCTTGTTTATTTTGTGGAGACCGGCGGCGATTTGACCATCACTCATCGGGGCATCATTGCCAATGTGACTGAATCTGAAAAGATGACGAAAGAAGAATCCATAGATTTTGTAGAACGCTATGAAAAAGAGTTGAATCTATCGAAAAAGCAAGTCGATCGTTGGGCAGGGAAAAAGTATCTAGCGGTCTATGAAATCGCTGAATTAGAAGAAATAACGCCATTTCAGTACAATCGTGAAAAAAATATGGACGATTGGGTCATCACTGATGATATCAACAAAATTAAATTGTAACGTAGCAAAAACCTAAAAAAAGCGCAAGGAGTTGAGCGAAAGGATGGAAGGCAAAGAGCAATTGTTTCGAGACAAAAACGTGAAACCAACAGAGCAACTGATTGCGGAATCACTGGGTGAGGGATATGCCATTTATCAACGTTTTGTCGAAACGCTTGAAAACGAGGGCATCTCTCTTATGGATTGGCGCTATTACCAAGATGGAAAAGCGTGGTTGTCCAAAGGTGAATACAAATGGACAACGACTCGTGGGACGAATAAAGTGAAACCAATTTTTTGGCTTTCGATGTGGGAGGGCTTCTTCAAAGTCTCCTTTCACTTTAGCGAGAAAGTCCGAACACAGTTATTGTCTCTACCAATCAGTGATGACACAAAAGAAAGGATTCATAAGGCGCCGACCAATGGCACGAAAATGAAGTTTTTTTCTGTGATTTTTGATGTAGCGAGTGACGTTCCTTTGAGTGATATTTACCAAATCGCTGAGTTTCGAAAGCATTCTATTTAAGCAATTTTCTTTCGAAAAAATAAAATTCTTATATTTGTCGTTCTTAAAAGCTAAGGAAATTTGTATATTTTTACCCATAGCTATCGGAATGCGCAATGGCTTTTTAGGAAGTCTCGTAATAAAGAGTCGTGATTTAAAGGAGATAGGCTATTTTTTCATCTATTTCAGTGGATGGAAAAAGACGTCCAAGTTAAAGAACGGGAATGCCTTAACTGATTTTAGCCAATAAATCATCTCATTTAATAAAGAAAAACGAGGTGTTTCATGTGAAAGATGAAACACTTCGTTTTTTGTTTTTCAATACCTATCCTACGAAAACTGTTCCTTCATCCGCTCCAAGAAAAGTCCAGAAGCTTTTGAAAAAACTTGAGTGTTTTTCCAAATGACGTCAAGGTTTGATTCCAGTGCTGGGCTCAATTTTCTAAAACACAATTGGCTATCTGGGGCGAAGTTGACTAATTTATCTAGAGTCAATCCGTAACCGACACCTTCTTCTACCAGCTTTGATGCATTGTAAACTAGGTTATATGTGGCGACGACCGTCAATTTTTTCAGGTCTTTTTTCAACCATTTAGAAAGTTCACTGCTGACCAAACTTTGTCGCGAAGTAATCAAGGGAACGTCCCAGAGATCTTTTGGGGTAATGACTTCGTTGACAGCTAGAGGACTGTCTTTTCGCATCGACACGCCCCAGGTATCTTTGGCAGGTAAGCGTAAGGAATGGTACTTTTTGACGTCTGCTGGACTGATTACGACACCGAAATCCAACAATCCTTTATCCAATCGTTCTTTGACCTCATCGGCGTTGCCGCTATAAAAGTGAAATTTGATGTTAGGGTATTCAGCTTGGATTTCTTTGATGATTGCTCCTAGCAACTGAATCACATAAGTTTCTCCAGCTCCGATCGATACATTGCCGGCGATCGTATCTCGAGGCGACAAAAATTCTGAGCGGGTCTTTTCTAATAATTCTACGATTTCTTCCGCCCGTTTACGAAACAACAGTCCGTCTTCTGTTAGTGTGATTTTGCGATTGCCTCGGGTGAACAACGTCACGCCTAATTCTTTTTCTAGCTCCATCAATTGTCGGGACAAGGAAGGTTGAGAAAGATGCAGATGTTTTGCGGCAGCCGAAATTGTCTCTTTTTCTGCAACTGCTAAAAAGGTGGTCAGATTTTTTAATTCCATTTAAAATGCTCCTCTTGTTATTCGTAAAATGAATAGTTAGGTATTTGATATTGATATTTTACATGGAAAAGACCGCGAAGTACAATAGATTTAATCCGAGAATCACTCTTTTGATCTATGAGTTGCTGGTAACAAACAAAAGATCAAAAGAGAAAAGGAGTTGTATATGTCGCCCTAAGGTACAGGATGATTGACCATGAAAGAAGGCGAATGAAATGAAAAATTGGCAAAAAAAGGCACTTGTATCACTATTGATGCTAGCACCACTTATTTTAGGTGCTTGCAGCAGCAATAACGAGGCGGCAAACGAAGCAACACAAGCCAGTTCAGGAGGAGAAACGATGACAGAAAATGTTTCATTTACAGATGAATGGGACAAAGTTTTCCCAGAAAGTGACACGGTGAATCACCGAAAAGTAACTTTTGAAAATCGCTACGGCATCACTTTAGTTGCTGATCTTTATGAACCAATTGATGCGCAAGGACCACTTCCAGCAATCGCGGTTAGCGGACCCTTTGGGGCAGTCAAAGAACAGACATCTGGTCTATATGCCCAAACGATGGCTGAACGAGGTTTTGTTACGATCGCTTTTGATCCTTCATACACAGGCGAAAGCGGTGGGGAACCACGCTATGTGGCATCACCAGATATCAATACAGAAGACTTTCAGGCAGCAGTCGATTTTTTGTCAGTCCAAGAAAATGTAGATGAAGAAAGAATCGGCTTGATCGGAATTTGCGGTTGGGGCGGGATGGCATTGAATGCCGCAGCCATTGATACCCGTGTGAGAGCGACGGTTTCCGCCACGATGTATGACATGTCGAGAGTCAATGCTCAGGGGTATTTTGATGAGATGGGGGCTGAAGGACGTCATGAATTGCGCCAACAGCTGAACGCCCAGCGGACAGTCGATTTTGCTAACGGTAGCTACGAAAGAGCAGGTGGAGTGCCAGATACACTACCGGAGGATGCACCGGTCTTTATGCAAGATTATTTCGATTACTACAAAACGGAACGCGGCTATCATGAACGTTCGTTAAATTCTAATGACGGTTGGAACGTGACATCATCGCTGTCGTTCTTAAATATGCCGCTCTTGTCGTATATCGATGAGATCCAAAGCGCCGTTTTATTACTACATGGGGAAGAAGCCCACTCTCTTTACTTCAGTCAAGACGCCTTTGAACAATTACAAGGCGATAACAAAGAGTTGACGGTCATTCCTAATGCTTCGCACGTTGATCTATATGATCAAACAGACGTAATTCCTTTTGATCAAATGACCCAATTCTTCCAAGAACATTTGAACTAAATAGCCACAACGATCTTCACGACTGTTCGGTCACTCTGCCTCTGCTGAGCAGTCGTGTTTTTTTGAAAATACGCATTCAGTTGCCCGCTTCTACATAGAATCATCACCAGAAAGGAGCGAAGAGATGCTTATAAAATTGATATCCGCTATTTTGCTGTTCTTATTAAGTGCCTGTGGGACAAGCGAAACAGAGAGAACCAATATGCAATCCGCTAACGAAACTTCATCGGAAGCTAGCCAAGAGAATGTCCAGCAGTTTTCAGCAGCAACAGCTGTCGTCATTACGGTTGGTCAACAGGATTTTCTAGCGAAGTTTTATGAAAATGAGGTGTCTGAGCACCTAATGAATCAAATGCCCTTTACGGTGACAATGAGTGATTTGAACAACAACGAGAAATATTATCGTTTTTCTGAGAATTTGCCAGAAATGACTACAGAACGGCCGGAGATCATTCACGAAGGAGAAATCATGAGCTGGAATAGTCATACGTTGGTGCTGTTTTATCAGACCTTTACCAATTCTTATGGTGGTTATAATCGTATCGGTGTCATTGAAGATCCGACGGGGTTAAAAGAAGTACTTGGGGCGGAAGACGTAGAGGTTATTTTTTCGTTAAGAAATCCTCGTGAATAACAAATGAATAGGAGAAAAACACATGACGATCGATCAATTAAACAAACTCATGGCAAGTGGCGAACCCTTACTTGCCGGTTCGCAAGCTTCCAAACAAATGGTAGCTCTGAGTGCTAAGGCGAGAAAAATCACGATGAAAATCAATACAGTCTACCATGAGTCTGATGAGTTACAAGAACTTTTTGCCCAATTAACAGGAAAACCAGTTGAGCCGACTTTTTCGCTGTTTCCACCCTTTTATACAGATTATGGCAAGAATATCAGCATTGGCAAAGATGTCTTTATCAATGCGGGTTGTCATTTTCAAGACCAAGGAGGGATCACGATCGGTGATGATACCCTAATTGGGCATAACGTTGTTCTAGCTACCTTGAATCATGGCCTTCACCCTGAAGATCGTAGCACGCTTTATCCAGCCCCCATTACGATTGGGAAGAATGTCTGGATTGGCTCAAATGCAACGATCGTTGCCGGTGTGACCATCGGTGACCATGCGATCATTGCTGCTGGGTCGGTGGTGACCAAAGATGTCGCTGAGCGCACGATCGTGGCTGGTGTACCTGCAAAATATGTCAAAGAGGTTACTGAGTAAGCATAATAGCAATGAGTAAGAAAAAAACTGCTGTTCGCCTTGTCGCTTGTAAAGCGATGAAGACTAACAGCAGTTTTCTTATTCTTGAGGCGGCTCGCTCGTAGTGGAACCGGCGAAGTTTTCAATCAACGATTTCACATCAAGACCGAGGGTTTCTTTCAACGTTTCTTGTGTGGTCGATAAGAGATTGGTGGCGTAATTGGTGACACGATTGGCACCGCCACCTTCACCTGATCCTGTATCAACGACTGAAATTTTATCGATATTGCCTAATGGTGCGGCTGCTTCTTTGACTAATTGTGGCAGGATCTCGACGATCATGCTCAGAATGGCTGCTTCATCGTATTTCTTGAAGGCTTCAGCGACTTTTTCTTTCGTTTCGGCTTCTGCCGTTCCTTTCGCCAAAGTGGTTTCGGCTTCTGCCAAACCGATCAAACGAATCTTATCGGCTTCGGCTTTTGCCAAGGACTCTGTTCGAAATTGCTCGGCTTCAGTGGTAGCTAAGGCAGATGCTTTTTTGGCTAGCGCTTCTTGTTCAAGCGCATAACGATCCGCATCGGCTTTTTTCTTGATCTCTGAATCAAATTGCTTCTCACGACGCAAGATTTCTTTTTCTTCCAATTCGATTTGTTTTTGTCGTTCAACGACTTCGACTTCAATCTCTTGTTCTCGGACTTTTTGTTTCATGATGGCACTTTGTAGATGATAGGCTTGATCGGCATCGGCTTTGGCGATGTCTTGTTCTTTCTTATAAAGCGCCAGCTTCAATTCTTTTTCCTTCAATGCTTCAGCGATTTCGGTCATGCGTTTTGATTCCGCTGTTTGCGATTCTTGTTCCGATTGGGCTTTTTTGATGCGGGTTTCTTTCAGTGCTTCAGCTTCCGCAATTTCAGCATCCCGTTTGACTTGGGCGATTCTAGGCTTTCCAAGAGAATCCAAATAGCCGTTTTTGTCTCGTACTTCTTTGATCGTAAAGGAGACAATGATCAAGCCCATTTTCGCTAGATCGACAGAGGCTACTTCTTGCACACTTTGGCTGAATTTGTCGCGATTTTGATAAATTTCTTCCACAGTCATCGAACCAAGGATCGAACGCAAATGGCCTTCTAGCACTTCCCGCGCTTCATTTTCTAATTCTTCACGGGTTTTTCCTAGAAATTGTTCCGCTGCCGTTGCAATTTCTTCCACGGATGAGCCGATCTTAATAATGGAAGTTCCGTCACACATCACGGGAACCCCTTGTTCAGTGTAGACTTCCGGCGTTGAGACATCCAGCTTGCTGGAGAGCAAACTGATTCGATTCGATCGTTGAAACACTGGCAAAACAAAGGCTCCGCCACCACGCACGATTTTGATTTTGTTGTTGCTTTCATCGGCGTGTACATTTTTGCTACCTAGATAGCTTCCGCTGATGATCAATGCTTCATCGGGCTTGGCTGTTTGATATTTCGTGACAAAGACGATCAAAAGCATTAATAAAATGAATGCCACGATGGCGATCGGGAAAACGATTGGTGATAATAGAATATCCATAGATACACCTCTTTAGTGATTTAGTTTAGTTATCCAAAAATTTTTTGTGTAAGGAACGACGTAGCAAACTCGTTCTTTGACTTCAATAATCAAAACCTTCGATCCAGCTGCTAATGGTTCATCGATTGGTTGGAAAGCCGTAGCTGGTCGATTGCTTGAACCAGTGACACTTGTGAGTTGAATTTCGCCCATTCCTTCACAAGGAATCGGCGTCAGCACCGTTGCGATGCGACCTTCAAAATCTTTCTCAGAACTTGACAGTGTCGCTTCCGCATTTCGCATGGGAATCAGCACGTAAAAATTCAAGAGAAAAACGAGCCCTGTAGCAAGGCAGCCGCTAATGACGAAAAGTAGGAGCGAATAGCCAGACAGAAAAGTTTCTCCTAAGTAACCGAAGAGACTTGTAAAGGCAAACCATGGAATAATTAACATCGGATCGACTGGTCCGTCGAAATCGAAGATATCCCCAAACAGAAGCAGCAAAAAGGCTAAAACAGCACAGCCAATCAAAACATACAAATAAATTTGCTCAGGTGCATAAGTGTGCAGCACATATCCACCTCCTTTCAAATAGCGTGATTTGTGAGAACGACGAAAGTTAGGAGACAATCGGAAGAAGAACGAAGGAAGCAAAAGAAAGGAACAGAGATTCTGTTATAATTATACCAATAAATAATAAAAATATTCGATTTAATTAGATAAAATGATAAAATAATATAATAAATGGTGGTTTGTTATTTGGGAGAAGGCAACAAAAGCACATGATTTTTTCAAGAGCCATTGACAAACAATCAAAATCAAAGTAGATTAAATCAGGGTAGTAAAAATGTCAAAAGGAACTGCTGACTCTAGACACGTCAATAGGCAGCGTTTGTTTTTTAACCCAATCGAAATAAAGTAGTTGTTCGCAAACATAAAAGAAGTCAGGAACACTTCTTTTCAACCGACAGATCGTATTGCTAAGAAATAGAGGTGGAATCGATGGATCAAAAAGAAAAAATGTTAGAACTAATCAAGAAAAAACAAGGCGGCGGCCGTTCAAAAAAGATGGAATCCCCAAAAAATGATCGGAAAAACATGCGTAAAGGCCCGAAAATTTATAATAAGTAAGGCGATGGATTATTAATACGAAATGAGCGATTAAAAAAAGAGAGAAGGACAGGGTTGCTGTCTTTCTCTCTTTTTTTTTATTCCTCAGAATTCACGTACAACTCACTCAAAGCTGGCAGATCATGGACTTGGTATTTTGCTTTAAACGCTGCGATTTCTTCAGCGCTGAAGCGGTTCGGATCAAGTTTCAGTTCTTCGACAGGAAGAGGTCGTTCGTTAGCGATCTTGACATCGATCACCACAGGTCCGTTGATTTCTTTAGCTTGTGTAAAGACGGATGCTAATTCATCTTCCTTCGTTACCGTGAAGCCTTTCGCACCTAATGCTTCCCCAACTTTACCAAAATCAGCACCGGCTAGTTGCACACCGAACTTGGTTTGCTCGGTATCTTCTTGCTCCGCTTCGATGAAGCCGAATGAGTCATTGGAAAAGACCACGTTGATGATTGGTAAATCATATTTCACTTGGGTGATGATGTCTTGCATTTGCATCGCAAAACCGCCATCCCCACTAAAGGTAAATACTTGGCGATTCGGATAGCTCAATTGAGCTGCGATCCCACCAGGTACACCATTACCCATTGTCGCAAACCAGCCAGACGTTATAAAACGCTGTTCACCCGTCATTTCTAAATGACGGATACTGTGGATCGTCACATTACCGACATCCGTGACAAACAGGGCATCAGGAGCTGCAATCCGGTTGATTTCTCGATAGACAGGTTCAGGACGCAAAGGAACTTGCGAATCATGGTAAAAATGATGGCGCCATGCATGCCAATTGCGACAGTTTTCTTGATTGGCTTTTAACCAAGCATCTGCAGGACGAGGGGCTGCCATCTCTGTCCATTTTCTAAGAGCGGTCGCACCATCTCCTAAAACGGAGACATCCGTCTGATGACGACGACCAAATTTCGAGGCGTCGATATCAACTTGGACAAAGTTGGCACCAGGATTGAAAAAGCGGCGGCCAAAAGGGAAGTCACTGCCGACAAAAACGATGAGATCGGCTTCTGCCAAAGCTTCATTGGCAGGTTTTGTCGCAACCCGTCCAGCAAATCCAAGAAAGTTTTCATAAAGATCAGGCACGATGCCTTTGGCTAAGACAGAAGCTGCGATAGGCATCGAGAAATGCTTAGAAAAAGCATCGATGGCATCAAAATGACCAAAGAGACCTTGTCCGATATAAAGGACGGGTTTTTTTGCTTGTTCAAAATAAGGAAGGGCAGCCTGTAAACCCTCTTCATCAGGCTGGAGAACACCTGTCTTATGATTTTTTGCGGTTGCAATCTCCTGTTCGTCGATTTCTGCAAACCCGTAATCGACCGGGATCGTTACCACAGCGACTCCTTTAAATTTGTAGGCTGCTTTAATGGCTTCGTCCACCACGTGGGGCAAACTTTCAGGGGACATGACCGTGCGATTGTAGATACTGACATCAGCGAACATCGGATTTTCATTCATTTCTTGAAAATCATTGTAGTTCATCGAGCTCGAAGCTACTTGTCCTAACAAGGCAACGACGGGCACATTATCCATTTGAGCATCGTATAAGCCATTGATCAAATGGGTGGCACCCGGACCAGCAGAACCAAAAACCGCACCGACTTTTCCCGTTAGCTTGGCATCAGCCGCCGCTGCCAGCGCACCCGCTTCTTCATGACGTACTTGAACATATTTGACCGATTGCCGTTCATGGTACAAAGCATCCATCGTTGAGTTGAAAGATCCACCGGGGATTCCATAGATATGGTCGATGCCCCACGCTTCAAAAATCTTGATCATTGCTGTACCAGCATTGATTTTTGTCATTTTCTTCACTCGCTTTCTCTGTTGTCATTCGTTCTCTTTTAAGTATAAACGTTTCTCAAAAAGACAACAAAGAATGCGCCTTCTGTCACAAGGCGCATAGAAAGACTTATTTTAGGAAATGAACGACTCAGTTGCGAAGCTCTTGCACGAATCGACTGGCGATCTCTTTTGGTCGGGTGATGGCACCACCAACCACGATACCGGTCACACCCATATCCTGAATTTTTTTTGCTTGTTCCGGTGTGTGGATCTTGCCTTCGGCTATTACCGGAACCTTCGCCGCAACCAATTGCTGGATCAACTGATAGTCCGGTTCGTCATTGGTAGGACTGTTCGCCGTGTAGCCTGACAAAGTTGTACCAACAAAATCGACGCCCGCTTCAAAGGCATTGATGCCTTCCTCATAGGTGGCGATATCTGCCATGAGTAGTTGATGGGGATAAAGAGTTTTGATTTGCTTGATAAAGGCATTGACCGTCAAGCCATCATGACGTTTGCGCAAGGTGCAGTCCAAGGCGATCACCGCAATATGTAAAGCTGCTAATTCGTGTACCTCTTTGATGGTTGCTGTGATAAATGGTTCTTCCGGTGGATAGTCTTTTTTGATGATTCCGATGATCGGCAAATCAACAGCTGCTTGGATCTCGCGAATATCGCGAACGGAATTGGCACGGATGCCAACAGCACCAGCTTCTTGAGCTGCTTTTGCCAATAGGGGCATGACACCGCCGTTTTCGGTATATAGGGGTTCTCCAGGCAATGCTTGACAAGAAACGATCACTCCGTCCTTGATTTGTTGGATAAAAACTTCTTTTTCCATGTATATGACACTTCCCATTCTTGTAAAGGTTCGTTTCTCCCTTCGACTATATCATGAGGCTTTTTCCTTGTAAATGAAACGACACCTTCTTTAAAAGGAAAGCGAACACCAAAAAAGAAGCAAGCACCGTCATCAAGGGTGCTTGCTTCATTAGGAGGTGAGGATAGGGAATCCTTTATTCCGCTTGTTTTGACGTGCATTGCTTGAACTTCTCAAAATCGATCGTTTGATTAGCAGACAGCACTTCGTATTGCAATCGTTCTGTTTCTTCATCGTGAATGATATGGAGGATTTTTCCGTCTTCGTCTACTGGTCCCAGACTGATGATCGTAAACCGTTCATTGATGACTTCTAAATTCTGTAAAACCCCAGAAAACACTTTGCGAATATGATGGGCGGTCTTGATTTTTTTGTCTGCTTTTTCAACAGCCTTGGCTAACGTAAAGCCTTCATCTAAAAACGTTTTGATCATTTCCACTTTGACGACCGTGGGCAGTCGGTATTTTCGTGGGGCATTTTCTTCTTGTGGGACCGATTGAATAAATCCTTTTTGTTCCCAATAACGCAATTGGCGAGGGGAGATATCACACATTTGGCTAAGTTCGCTGATGCCGACCAACAAGTTTTCATTATCAACGAGTTTTCGAAAAAGATGAGACATACGGACTCCATTCTTGTAAAGGTATTTGTTAACATTGTAACTTGTTTTACTTTTATGTCAAGTAGGTTGACAAATGTTAGGGAAAGATTTAAAGTAAAGAAGGTTTTATGAAAAATATACTGAAAAGAGTGTGAAATATGTCAACGAGTCGTCCTTTAGATATCTACGGCAAACCTTACAATCGTTCCTTACTGGTTATGGTTTTGCTGATCGGTACGTTTTGTACTGTTTTGAACCAAACATTGTTAACAACGGCTTTTCCAACCTTGATGGATGCCTTTGACATCTCTGCATCTGATGTCCAATGGCTAACCACCGGTTTCTTGCTGGTCAATGGGATCATGATCCCGATCACCGCATGGCTGATCAACAAGTTCAGCTCAAGAAATCTTTACTTAACGGCAATGAGCATCTTCCTGGCTGGAACGATCGCTTGTTTTGCAGCACCGAACTTTTCTACATTATTGATTGGCCGCTTAGTGCAAGCTGCTGGTGTAGGGATCTCCATGCCGCTTTTGCAAAATATCATGTTGTCGATCTTCCCACCAGAAAAACGCGGTTCAGCTATGGGCATGTCTGGAATCGTTATTGGGTTGGCACCAGCCTTAGGCCCAACGTTATCTGGTTGGATCATTGATCATTATGACTGGCGTTATTTGTTCGGAATGGTCATTCCTATCGTCGTTTTAGTCTTAGTCTTAGCGCTCTTTCTAATGAAGAGTGTGATTGAATTGTCGCATCCGAAAATCGATCTTTTCTCAGCGATTTTATCAACGCTTGGTTTTGGTACATTGCTCTATGGCTTTTCAAGTGTCGGTGACAAAGGGTGGGGCAGTATTGAAGTAATCGGTTTTCTAGCAGCCGGTGTCTTTTTCATTGCTTTCTTTGCATGGCGTCAATTGCACATCGAGCATCCTTTCTTAGAGTTGCGCGTGTTCAAATCAACAACCTTTACCTTGGCATCGATCCTTTCCGGGGTCACGAATATGGCGATGATCGGTGCTGAAATGGTTCTCCCATTGTATATCCAAAACATTCGTGGTGAATCAGCGTTCCATTCAGGATTGATGTTATTACCAGGTGCGTTGATTATGGGGATCATGATGCCGATCACTGGTGCGATCTTTGATAAGTATGGTGCAAAACGTTTAGCTATCACCGGGATGTTTATCTTGACCGCCGCAACCTTACCATTTGCTTTCTTAACAAAAGATACACCGATTTTGCATATCATCATTCTTTATGGGATTCGGATGTTCGGGATCTCAATGGTGATGATGCCAGTAACGACTTCAGGAATGAATGCATTGCCTGGAAACTTGATCAGTCACGGTACCGCAGTAAACAATACGTTCCGTCAAGTAGCCAGCTCAATTGGTACGGCTATCTTGATCAGTGTCTTGACAAACGTCACCAAAGGCAACTTGCCAAGTGATTCTTTGCTGGATGCAACGCCTTTGGCATACAAAGAACAAGCAATCGAAGCGACTTTATCTGGCTACCATGCCGCTTTTTATGTGGCAGCGGTCTTTAGCTTCTTAGGATTCTTGATCGCCTTCTCCTTAAAGAAAAAAGAACCACGATTGACGGTTCTTGAAGGAGGTGCGGACAAATGATCTTGCTTTTGATCGTTCTTAGCGTGTTAGGGTTTGCGGTACTGAATGTTTTTGCCAAAAACAAGCTGCAAACAGGTTTATCATTGGTCTTAGGTCTAGTTTTCGTAGCAAGTGTCGTCGCATTGATGGCCAATTTGACTTACCATTTTGGAATGGAAAAAGAAACGACTGCTAAAACAACCCCACTGGTTTCTAGTGCCGATAACGAGAATTTTGATTTACTATTGTATCAGCCATTAGGAGATGGTACGGAAAAAATCTACCTGTATAAAACGGATGCTGTTCAAGAGGAACCAAAACAAACCGGTACTGATAAAGTGACCAATGTCGTGGAAACAGGGGCTGATTCAGCTCAATTAAAAACAAAAACGACGCGCTGGGTTTATAAAAGTGACCTATCACGCTTCTTGTTCGGAATCGCTGATAACGATGGCCAATATGTCAGCCGTACCAATACGTTCTCATTACCAGATTCATGGGAAGTCTTGAGTGTGGATCAAGCAAAAAAACTGGCTTCTTTAGCGAAAGAACAAGCGGACACCATGAAAACACAAGGACAAGCGTATGTCCAAGAAAAAATGCAAGCTGCATTAATGGCTGATCCAACTATGGACGAGGCAGCCCAAAAAGCAAAAATCGCTGAATTGACAGAAGCTTATCAAAAAGAAGCGATGGCAAAACTGCTTGAAGAAGCAAAAAAGTAAAAACGAGTAGATAGTCATGGGATGGAAGAATCAAATCGGATTCTTCTGTCCCTTTTTCTACATGAAACTTGTGATTTAGCGAAACAGCTGCTAAATGTTGGTCGTGTCCATCAACAATAAAAATCCCACACACTAGTAGTGAGTGGGATTTTCTTTATTCAAATGAGCACGCGGCAATCCGGTCGAAAGCTTCTTTTAACAAGTCCACCGATTGGGTGGCAGCTAAGCGAACATAGCCATCGCCGGTCGTTTCTCCAAAGGCTTTCCCAGGGATCATCAGCACACTGGTTTCCTTTAATAATTTCTCGACAAAGCTGACAGAGTCCAACCCCGTTTGTTCAATGTTGATGAAGGCATACATGCTTCCTTTGACAGGGGATAAGGAAAGGAATGGAATCTCAGCAACCCGTTGTTCAATGTAAGTCAGTCGTTCCTTAAAGACAGCAACCACTTGCGGCACGAGGGTATCATAGTGATTCAATGCGTAAATACCTGCCCGTTGTGAAGGGGTTGGTGCCGAATAGGCGATCGCCTCATTGATCAGTTTTGCCGTAAGATTGATCGATTCAGGTGCGATCATATAGCCGATCCGCCAGCCAGTCATGGCAAAGGCTTTTGAGAAACTGCTGAATGTGATGGTGTTCTCAGGTGCGAAGGCTGCCATCGGTACAAAGGTATCATCAAAGCAAAAGGCTTCATAGACTTCATCCGAGAGGATCAGCAAGTCATGTTCAATGGCAACTGCTGCGATTTTTTCAAAAGTTTCTGGAGAAAAAACAGCGCCAGTAGGATTGTTTGGTGAATTGATAATGATTGCCCGAGTTTTCTCAGTGATGGCGGATTTTAAGACCTCGACATCGATTTGAAAGCCATCTTTTTCAAAGGTCGGGATAAAGACCGGCACACCACCGACTAGTTCGACTTGTTGTTTATAAGGTGAAAAGTATGGTTCATGAATAATCACTTCATCACCAGGATCAATGATGGCAGCCAAAGCTAAGTACATGCCATGCAATGCACCGACAGTTCCTCGTACTTGGCTAGGAGAAAAAGTAAGCTGGTATTGCTTTTGATAAAAATCAACGACAGTTTGGATAAAATCAGCACTACCGTCTGAAGCGGTGTATTTTGTATGACCCGCTTTGACGTCAGCAAAAGCTGCTTCAATGATCGTCGCATCTGTAATCAAATCAGGATCACCAATCGACAAATCAATCAAATTTGGGGTTTTCTTCGCAAGAGTGGCGATCTCCATTAAAAGATTTTCTTCTGGTTGTAAAAAACGTTCTGCAATCAACGGACGGTTCATTTTGTCATCTCCAATTTCTATAAAACTTTGCTTAAAAAATCCTGTGTCCGCGCATTTTGCGGATGCTCAAAGATTTGTTCGGGTGTTCCTTGTTCTTGAATGATACCGTCAGCCATAAAGATGACACGATCGGCAACTTCTTTAGCGAAGCCCATTTCGTGGGTAACGACCACCATCGTCATGCCTTTTTCTGCTAAAGCTTGCATGACCGTCAACACTTCTCCGACCATTTCTGGGTCCAAAGCCGATGTTGGTTCGTCAAAGAGCATTACATCAGGATCCATTGCCAACGCTCTAGCAATAGCGACCCGTTGCTGCTGCCCGCCAGAAAGGCTAGAGGGGTAACTATCCGCTTTTTCAGCTAAGCCAACTTGCTCCAGCAATCCTTTCGCTGTCTCTTCGGCAGCGGCTTGCTCTTGCTGTTTGACTTTGATCGGGCTGATAGTCAGATTTTCTAACACCGTTTTATGAGGGAATAGATTGAAGCTTTGAAAAACCATTCCCATTTTTTGACGAATCTGATCGATTTTCACACCTTTTGCCAATAAATCATTGCCTTCGAAGGTGATTTTCCCGCCGGTCGGCTGTTCAAGAAGGTTCAAGCAGCGTAAGAAAGTACTTTTTCCACTTCCTGATGGTCCGATGATCACAACGACTTCACCAGGTGTCACTTCAAGATCGATTTCTTTTAAGACGGTATTCTCGCCAAATGTTTTCACTAATTTTTCAACTTTAATCACTAGTTTTCATTCTCCTTTCAGCAACACCCAAGAGACGTGAGAGGGCGAAGGTCAATACAAAGTAGATCAATGATACGATAACGTATGGTAAAAACGGTTTGAAGCTGGCCCCTTGAACGACGCCTGTTTGGAAAATCAGTTCAGACACACCGATCACCGATACGACCGAAGACTCTTTAATGACCGTGACAAATTCATTTCCTAGAGCAGGCAAGATGTTTTTGATGGCTTGCGGGAAAATGATGAAGCGCATCGCTTGGATCTGATTCATTCCTAATGAACGAGCGGCTTCCAGCTGTCCTTTGTTGACAGCATTGATCCCGGCACGAATGATTTCTGCCACATAGGCGGCACTGTTTAGTGCTAAGGCAATACAGCCGGCAGCTAATTTCGAAAGCTCTAAGCCTAACACGCCTGTTCCAAAGTATACAATAAATATTTGTACTAACAAAGGTGTTCCTCGAACATATTCAATATAGACAGCGGCAATGACTTTCAGTGCTTTTGATTTAGAAAGCTTCATAAAGGCTAACAAACTGCCACCGATAGAGCCGAATAATACCCCAACCAAGGCTAGGAAGATGGTATAGCCAGTTCCGGTGATATAAAAAGGCAGATATTTTTCCCAAAAGCTTTGCTCTTCATCGATCGTGCCATCTTCGGTAAACATCAATCGATAGGCATCTTCTTTGTATTGGCTTAAAAGATCATTACTAATGATGGTTTCAATGGAGGAGTTGAGTTTTTCCAGTAAAACTGGCGCTTCTTTCGAGATGGCGATGGCGGTCTCCTTCACACCGTTTTCAAACGTGACATTTTCGGCTAATGCCAATGTATCATTCGCCGTCACATATGCTTCGGCAACGGGACCTTCCATCACGATCGCATCGATCTTGCGTGATTTTAGATTGGTGATCAAATCAGGCACCCTTTGCAAAGAGGTGACAGTCGCGCCAGTCAATTCTGTATTTGCCAGCTCTTCTTGGGTGGTTTGTCGTTGTGCACCGACAGCCACACCATCAAAATCAGCCGTCGATTGGAAACGATCCGCGTCTTCCGCTCGAACCAGAACAGTTTGTTGGACTTCCATATAGGTGTCAGTGAAATTGACTTCTTTGCGGCGCTCATCCGTAGCAGCCATCCCAGAGATGACGACATCAATTTTGCCTGTTTTTAACGCCCCTAACAACGCATCAAATCCAAGTTCCTCGATTTTCAGATCGACCCCTAAGTCATCTGCAATCTTTTGGGCAATGGAAATATCGATTCCCACGATTTCATTTTTTCCGTCAACATTGGCACGGAATTCATAAGGTGCATAATCGGCAGATAAACCCACGACTAATACACCATTTTCTTTGACTTTTTCATAGATTGGATCAGTTTCTTCTGCATGTGCTTGTCCGACAAAGAAAAACGGCAGCAATGCTGTGATGATCCCTAATAAAACAGTACCCTTACTAAACCTTTTCATGTAAACGCCCCTTTAACTTTTTCTGCGCATCTATTAAAAATGCAAATAATAACTAATAAATGTATAAAAATACATATAAGTGATAGAAACTATCATAGCATAACATCAGTTGAAGTCAATAAGTCAGAGAAAAAAAGTCAAAAAATGTTGTAGAGCGTAAAACCATTTATTCAATTTTTTTGCAATCCAACCAAGAGCAATGTGAAGAAGGCACAGCGTCTTTTTTCTAAACATATATATTCGATCTTTCACTTTGAAAAAAACCGATAATAAAGAAATGTGACCACACTGAATGAACAAATGGAAAATGGTCTCAGAAGAAGCCAAAAAAAACGAAACATAAGACATTTTTTTGATTTCTTGCGATAATAAAAGTGAAGAGGAGGCGGTAGGATGAAGGTCGTATTGATTCGACACGGAGAAAGTGAAGCAAATTTCGAAAATTATTGGACAGGATGGCTGGATGTTTCGCTGACCGAGAAAGGCCGGCAACAAGCATGGGTAGCAGGGGAACAGATCAAAGCAATGGGGATTACTTTTGATTTTGCCTTTGCATCTGTGCTTCAACGAACGATCATCACGTGTGATGCCGTTTTGGAAGCTAGCAATCAGCTTTGGGTCCCTATACACAAAACATGGCGCTTAAACGAGCGTCATTATGGGCAACTGGTTGGGGTCAATAAAGATGTGATGGTGGCACAATATGGAAAAGAACAGGTGCAAAAATGGCGTCGAGGATATGATGAACCGCCTTTATATGTGGAGGAAAATGATTTCGATCGACGCTACGATTCTTTGGATCCTCGCTTGATTCCTAAGGGAGAAAATCTGGGAATGGTCGTGGCCCGAGTGGTTCCATTTTGGCAAGATCAGGTGGTTCCGTTACTTAAAGATCATAAGAATATTCTCATTACTGGTCATGGGAACAGTTTGCGGGCGTTAGTCAAATACTTGGAGGACGTGCCCAAAGATGACATGGATACGATCGATATTCCTAACGCACAGCCGATCATTTATGAGTTTGATAGCCAAGCAAACTTGATTGAACGGGCGTAATAACGAACATTTAAAGAATAAACCACATTTTCGTTTGATGTTACATCGAAAATGTGGTTTTGTTGTGCTATAATAAGAAAAATTTAATGAAAGGCGGGAGAATATGAAAGCCGTATTAACCGTTATTGGAAAAGACAAGGTTGGGATCATCGCCGGTGTCAGCCAGAAATTAGCAGAATTAGAAATCAATATTTTAGATGTGTCCCAAACGATCATGGAAGATTACTTCACGATGATGATGCTTTTAAACATGGATGCCAATCAGGATTTTGACGGTGTTCGTGAGGAGCTTCACCAAATAGGTCAGGCATTAGGTGTGAAAATCAGCATTCAAAATCAAGAGATTTTTGATACCATGCATAAATTATAGGAGGCACTATGGAGACAAATCAAATACTTGAAACCATTCGCATGGTGGAAGAAGAAAACTTAGATATTCGTACGATCACGATGGGGATTTCATTATTGGATTGTATCGACGCCGATATTGATCGTACCTGTGAGAAAATTTTTCAAAAAATTACAACAAAAGCGAAAGATCTTGTCAAAGTCGGCGAAGAGATCGAAAGTGAATATGGCATTCCGATTATTAACAAGCGGATTTCGGTTACCCCTGTAGCGATCGTAGTGGCAGCTTGCCAGCCGACACCCGCAGACTGTATCAAAGTTGCGAAGACCTTGGATCGAGCGGCGCAAGAAGTCGGAGTAAATTTCATCGGCGGCTATAGCGCACTAGTAGAAAAAGGCTATCAAGGCGGCGACCTTGCATTGATCGAATCGATTCCAGAAGCCTTGGCTCAAACCAATTTTGTCTGTTCGTCGGTCAATATTGGATCAACGAAAGCTGGGATTAACATGGATGCAGTACGTCTGATGGGAGAAACAGTCAAGAAGACGGCTGAGGCATCAGATATGGGCTGTGCGAAGCTCGTCGTCTTTGCGAATGCAGTGGAAGACAATCCCTTTATGGCGGGGGCTTTTCATGGGGTCGGTGAAGCTGATGTGGAAATCAACGTCGGTGTCAGCGGACCTGGTGTCGTCAAACGTGCCTTGGAAAAAGTCAAAGGCGAGTCCTTTGATGTCGTGGCGGAAACAGTCAAAAAAACAGCTTTCAAGATCACGCGGATGGGGCAATTGGTCGGGCGCGTGGCTTCAGAGCGCTTGGGCGTTCCATTCGGGATCGTCGATCTTTCGCTGGCGCCAACTCCTGCAGTCGGCGATAGTGTGGCATTGATTTTAGAAGAAATGGGCTTAGAATCTGTCGGTACCCACGGAACGACAGCTGCTTTGGCATTGTTAAATGATGCAGTCAAAAAAGGCGGCGTAATGGCCTGCAACCATGTTGGTGGTCTGTCGGGTGCTTTTATCCCCGTTTCTGAAGATGCAGGAATGATCAAAGCAGTAGAAGCTGGTTTATTGAATTTAGAAAAACTTGAAGCCATGACGGCGATCTGCTCTGTCGGCTTAGATATGATTGCGATTCCGGGAGATACTTCGGCTGAGACGATCGCCGCAATGATCGCGGATGAAGCAGCGATCGGTGTCATCAACCACAAGACGACAGCTGTCCGAATCATTCCAGCGAAAGGCAAAGAAATCGGCGATCGCATCGAGTTTGGTGGGTTATTAGGGACAGCGCCAGTGATGAAAACCAATCCTGCGAAGTCTACTGATTTCATTTTGCGTGGCGGCCGTATTCCCGCACCGATCCATTCATTTAAAAACTAGCTCGTGTTCATTTTGTAAGAAAATATGATAAAGTGACCTTTAAAAGACTAATCAGAATGCTGTCTTTTAAAGGTTTTTTGGTCCTGTTACTATTTTTTTCATTCCTAAGGCGGATGTTTTTTTGTTTGGAATCGAATACAATGAAAGATAACACGATAAAAAGGGGTGGTAAAATGAAGAAAATCTTCCAACTTGGGATGTTGGTTTTTGTTGGTTTGATGGGATTTTTTGTCCTTCAACCATCAATTGCCTTTGGACAGACATTTGTTCGCGATGATGCCGGGGTCCTTTCACAAGAGACGATCGAACAGATCGATGCCTTGAATAAAGAGGGGTTCCAATCATTGACTGGCGCGCCAGAATATGCTGTGATCACGATCCCTTCCTTAGATGGGCAATCGATTGAAGAGCGTAATTTGGAACTGTTCAATGAATATGGTTTAGGAAATCCAGAGGACAATAATGGACTATTGTTTCTCTTTGCCATTGATGATCGTGAATTTCGTCTGGGTTATGGCGATGGACTATCCTATGTCTTCAGTGAGCTATCGGAAGATGATTTAGTGGATGAAGATGCCAAAGACGCATTACGAGATGAAGATTATGATACAGCGATATTGGCAGCTTCTAATGAAGTCTATCAGCGAATGAAAGAAGCGGATGAAACGATTGGATTAGGGACGATTTATCAAGATGGCAATCAAATGTTAGCAGAAAAACAGGCACAAGAAGCAGAAGCCACTAAGCAAATGTGGTTCACTATTGGAAAAATCGTCAGTGGTGTCGTAGCGGCAGCAGCTGCAGGCCTTGTCGGGTTCATCAGTTTTCGCCATCTTAAAACCAAACGGCGTTTTGAAGAGCACCTGCCGTTGCCGAAACATCTGTTAGAAGATAGTCACTTCCAACAGAAAGATTTCTTGAAATGGGCTAGCAATAGAAAGAACTATCAGCGTTACCATCAGTATCAGACAGCAAAAGATTGTCAACAAGCATTTACGCAGTATGTGACGAGTACTTACGTGCCAGCGAAATTGAGCTCGATCACCGGATTGCCGACTGCGGATAAACGAGTTATCCAACATGCCTTGACGAATCCAGCAATTGGATCTTATTTTTCAAACTTGCTGATGAAGAAAAAAACCACGGTCAAACATTTCGGTCAGGTGATCCTTACACAACATGACACCTTAAAAACCTATGAAGCCCAATTAGGCAGGGAAGTGTCTGAACGGATGGCAGACTATGATTTATCTGATGCGGTGTTACCTGAGAATTTGCCTTTAGCAGATGCGTATCGAGCAGAAATAGCTAAGCAAGCCAAAGAAGAGATCAGAAGACGCAATGAGCAGGGGCGTTATTTAGCGCAACTTGTGACGGAAAAAGCGACCTATCCTGAGATGGTACAAGCCATTCCGAAAGAAGTTTCTAATGTTATAGCGGAAGTGAAAACAGATGCCTTGTTCCAAGTTGACTTGAAACAGGTTTATCAAAATCACCCAGATTTAGCAAACAAATTATCCTCATTTGATGCTTCTGATCGAGCAGCAGTTTTAAATAATGCTCGCCAAGAGTATGACCCGCATGGGATGAATATGGCGTTGTTCTTTGTGATGATGAATAATCACGTGTCCCATCAAGAACAAGTCATTGCCGATACACAAAGTTCTTCGAATGATTTTGGCGGTTTTAGCGGAGGAAGCAGCAGCGGTGGCGGTGTTTCTGGGAGCTGGTAATTTTTTCGTAAGGAGGAACGTTCATTGTTCTGCAATACATTCGCTTGCATGTAGGTTTGTGCAAGCGGAAGGATTGTATGGTCAATGGCGTTTTTTCTTGTGGAGGAAATCCCTTGATAAATAAGACAAACCAAACAAAGTGTGGTAAACTTTTTAGAGTTACAGAAAATGAATGGAAGTTTCATTCATTTGAAAAAGGGAGAAAACGAGGGATATCATGTACCAATCTTACATATGGGATTTTGACGGAACACTTTACGACAGCTACCCAATCATGTTAAAAGCTTTTATTAAGACATTGAAGGAGTATGGCTTCGATCCAGATCCAGCGGAGATTTATTATATATTGAAAGATTCATCTTCCAAAAAAGTTGCTGAAAAATACAACTTAGATTTTCAAGAGTTCACTAAAGCATTCAAAGCAAATGAAGCGCTGGATGATCGTTTGCCGTTTTCCTTTGTAGGAACCAAAGAAACATTAGAAGCCGTGGTTGCTGCTGGTGGCAAGAACTACATTTTGACCCACCGCGATGTCGTTTCAACAAAAGAGCTGTTAGAAAAAGAACAGATGGCAGACCTGATCGTTGAGATCGTAGGACCGGAAAACAACTTTCCCCGTAAACCTGATCCAACTTCATTGATTTATCTTGTCGAAAAATATCATTTAGACAAAGATCAGACCGTCATGATCGGCGATCGTACGATGGATGTTTTTGCAGGACAAGGAGCAGGTGTCAAGACGATATTTTATGATATAGAAGGTATCTTAAAAGATGTATCCGCCGACCATACCGTCCAATCCATGGCTGAAATACAAGAAATCATTAAGTCTTGAGAAATCAAGGCTTTTTTTGTGCAAAGAAAGTAAGACATTCATTACTTATGATGAACGGTATAAACGTGGTTCTCATTGGTCTTCTAGTCTCGGCACAACAAACCAAAAAGAAGTCACGCCATTTTTCGACTCAGCGCCATAATCGAAGGCGTGAGAAGTCAAAATGGTTTTCACGATCGCTAAGCCGATGCCGGTTCCTTCTTTATGTCCTGCTTGATGTTGGACGCGTTGGTATCTTTCCCAAATGAGTTCGAGTTGTTCTGGAGGGATATCTTTTCCGGGATTGATGACAGCAACTTTTGTTCTTGTAGATGTATTCGTTAATTTGATCAAAAGACGCTCGTTTTTAGGTGTATGGTTGATGCCATTGTTTATTAAATTACGCAAAACCTGTTCCATTTTGATGCGATCAAAAAGAGCAATTCCATTCTTACTATCTGCTTCAAAATCGACAGTGATGTCATATTGATTGGCGATCCCTCTTGCGTAGGCAACGACGGAGGAAACCACCTCATATGTATTCCAGATTTCATTTTTAAGTTGTGTATAGCCTGCTTGCATGATAGAGAAATCCATGATGTCATCAACCATGGCACTCATACGGTGGGCTTCGCTGATAATTAGTTCCATATGTTCTTTTCGAAGGCGTTCGTCACTTCCAGAAACATCACGTACCATCTCCCCATAACCCGTGATCAACGCGAGGGGGGATCGTAGTTCATGAGAAACATTGGCAATCACTTCTTTTCGCAACACGTCTACTCGCTGAAGTTCTGTACTTAAGTCCGCAACAGATTCAGAAAGTGTACCTAATTCATCGCCACGGTTTAGTTTGGGTACGGAATAAAGCTCTCCGTTGGTTAAGCGGATGATGGCTTCTTTGATGGTTTTGATCGGGCGAATAAAATGCTGTGCTAAAAAAAAGGAGATCGTTGATGCAAAAATTGTTAATATGATGGTGAATAGAAAGAGTTGCTGTCGATTCATGCTTTGAAGCGCTTCGATTTGAGTGATCGTATTGGAGAGCAAAAGGGCAGCTGGGCGTTGGAAAAGAGTCGTAGGAACGCCAATAAGAATGGCAGAAGACTTTTCAAAGTCTTCTACAGCACTAAGGCTCTCACCGTTAAGGACAGTGGGTGCATGAGATAACAACCAGCTGTATTCGTTGCTCAACCCATCTATGTTTAATTGTTGTCCATTGTTAAATGCCGCCAGAATTTCGCCATACTCGTCGACTAAAAAAAGAGTCCCAACGATCGTTTTACTGAGGAAAAGCAATGGATCTTCTGGTAAATCATCTGGATCTACTGCCATTTCTTCAACAGCGGCAGCTGTTTCCTGAACTGTTTCTAAAAGTGATTCTTTCGTTACATTGATATAATTTGGTTCAAAGAGCAAAATTTGAACAGTCCATAAAAAAGCAATGCCAATGATGACCAGCAGCATATTGGCGGACCAAAGCCGCACGAGTAATTTACTTTTGATGTAAGTAAAACCTAACCGACTAGTCTTCATAATCAAATTTATACCCAACGCCCCAAACCGTTTGGATCAACTCTCGGTAATCCCCTAGACGCTCTCGCAAGGACTTGATGTGTGTATCCACTGTTCTGGTATCACCGAAATAATCGAAGCCCCAGACACCTTCTAAAATTGATTCTCGGCTCAAAGCAATATGATTATTTTTTGTCAAATAGACCAGCAGATCGAATTCTTTTGGCGTAAGCGGCAGAGGATTCCCTTTGATCGTTACAGTATGAGAAAAAACATTGACTTCGAGATCGCCATAAACGATCTTTTCGAACTGAAATTGACTACTTCGTTTCAACACAGCTTTGATGCGAGCCATCAGCTCTTTAGGGCTAAATGGCTTGGCGATGTAATCATCGGCACCAAGATTGAAGCCAAAGAGTTTGTCATACTCTTCCTTTCGAGCGGTAATCATGATGACTGGCGTGTTACAACTACCTCTGATTTCCGAAAGCGTCTGAAAGCCATCTTTTCCCGGCATCATGACATCTAGGAGAATCAAGTCGAATGAATGATTGGTTAATTTTTCCAAAGTTTCTTTTCCATCTGATGCTTCAAAACATAGATACCCTTCGATCTCCGCATAAGTTTTCACTAGGGCACGCATATGAGTGTCATCATCGACAATCAATATTTTTTGCAATTTTATTCACATCCTTAAAAATAATTTATATTTTTTAAAGTATATCACAGCATAATCGCTGAATTAATAGGAAAATGACTCTTTGAAAAATAATTGTTCTTTCCCTCACAAGATCATCACAAATACCCAATACTATAGAGGTATATTCGATCGAAAGGGGCGCTTTGGCGATGTATGACTATCATATAGTCAAAAAGAAAAAAGCGAAGAAAAATCGTAAGCTAGTCGGTCATTGGTTATACATAATCAGTCTTGCGCTTTTTATGGGGTTTTCTGCACGTTTGATTTACATTGTTCAAGTCGGCGTGATTGCTGGCGTCTCTTTGTCTGAAAGAATAGAAAATTTGTATTATAGTTCACGATCCATCGAAACAAGTCGAGGGGCAATTTTTGATCGGCAGGGGACAGTGATCGCACAGGATATTCTTTCCTATACTGTTCGAGCGGTTCTTTCTGAAGATTACATTGATAATGGACGACCCATGTATTTAGACAGAGCGCGCTTTGAGGAGACCGCAACGATTCTTTCGGAGTATTTACCTATTTCTAACGAGCAAGTTTTGTCTATCTTGACAGACGGTGCGAATCAAATAGACCCGCCTGTCTTTCAAGTGGAATTTGGCAATGTTGGCAGTGGTCTAAGTGTGACCACTCGAAATCAAATCGAAGCGGCGTTTGATGCAGCTGGAATCAATGGTATCTATTTCGATGCTCGTTCAAGTCGCAGCTATCCGAATGGCATCTTTTCTTCACATTTGATAGGGACAACGTCAGATGATGATGAAATTCGAGTCGGAGTTTCTGGATTAGAATATGTACTGAACGACTTTTTGAAGAATCAAAATGGGCGAGAGTCTTTTCAAGTCAATGCTTCAGGGAATCCTGTTCCTGCAACCAATCAAATGGTAGAAGAAGGCGTAGATGGGAACGATGTTTGGACGACATTAGATGCTCATCTGCAGTTATTCACTGAATCAGTGATGGATGAAGTTATGGAACAAACACGACCAGAGAATCTGACGGCTTTATTAATGGATGCGAAAACTGGAGAGATTTTAACGATGGCTCAAAGACCTAGTTTTCATCCAGAGACCCAAGAAGGAATTGCGGATGAGCACTTTATTTGGCGTAATCTTTTTACGGAAGAGATGTATGAACCAGGTTCGACCTTGAAGCTGGCAACCGTTGCGGCAGCGATTGATGAAGGTGTTTTTGATCCGACGGAACGCTACAATCCTGTGAGTATGCAGATTGAAGATCGAATCATCAACGACCACGACTCAGGAGCAAATGGTGAGTTGACGATGCGACAAGCGTTAGCTTGGTCAAGCAACACTGGGATGGTTCGACTTCAGCAACGGATCGGTTTTGATGCATGGGCGCAGTATTTAACTGATTTTGGACTAGGGAAAGTTACAGGAAGTGAGCTTCCCGGTGAGGTGCCTGGTATCTTACCTTCAAGAAATCGGGTGGATTATGCCATGAGTTCTTATGGCCATGCGATTGGGGTCAATCAGATGCAGATGATGCAGTTATTTAGCGCATTTGCCAATGGTGGCGAGATGATTCGTCCGCAATTGATTCGGCAAGTGGGAGAAGAGACCCAAGTTTTTCCAGAAGTCGTTTCTCAGCCTATTTCACAAACAGCGGCTGATGCTGTATTGGAATACATGACCGATGTAGTGACGGATGAACGCTATGGAACCGCTTATGATGTATACCAACTGACGAACCATGAGATTTCTGTCAAAACTGGGACTGCTCAGATCGCCAATGAGAATGGTCAAGGTTACATGACAGGAGAGTTTGATTATATTTATTCGGCGGTCTCGATCTATCCAACGGATGATCCACAGTTTATTCTTTACCTCACTATCAAGCGACCAGAAGAATACGATCGTCATACCTTAGCTAAAATTGCCAATCCTTTGATGGAGCGTTCGATGGCGCTGCAAAGTTTTCGTGAGTAAAAAAGTTTCTTAACAGGAGCTTAAAAAGACATAGACCATCTAAGAAGTTTCATGCTGCAGCTGGTCAATTTTCCACAGGAATGATAGTCTTTAGAAAAGGCAGGACGGGTTATCAGCGATCCAATCTAGGGATGAATGAGTGGATAAACGATCGCGCTACAGCTAACACATAATGATTCATTGACGGAGGTGTCATATGAAAAAAATAAAATTCTTAATCAAAAGCATTTTTCTCATCGGGCTTCTTTATTTTGTAAGCCAGATGATTACATGGCAAGACGGGCGCTTGGCATTTCGGGATGCTCGACTCAACGAGATCACTCAATCTCTCTCGTCCCAATTTTCTCCTTCACAAGACACTTCAGCCGGGCCATCGGCAGAAACACCTGCCCAGACATATTTATATAATGAATCACGACAAGTGATCGAAGAAACCTTTGGAGAAGCGATCAATGAATCAGCGAATAGGTATGGACTGAACTGGACTTCCTATCACGATGATTTTCGTAACTTCATGATGGTGATGTACGATGAACATGATATTGCGCAAGGGATCTATACGAATCAAGACACGATTCTTATCGATGACACGCTAGGTATCGGGTCTTCAAAAGCAAGCGTTCGTAATCAGATGGGTACGCGCCAAGAAAGTCTACAACGAGGATCAAGACGGTATCGCATCGATTCTGATGCCGACTATGATCTGTTCTTACAAGACGACCAATTGATTACTTTTTTCTATGATGTTCATGCCGAAGATACAGTGACTGCGATTCAAATCATCAATCGCTCGCTAGAAACACGCCATGCGAATGATTTTCGCCAAAATCAAGCTGCCATTTTAAGCGGCTTACGAACACAGTTATTTGAATTAACGAATGCCACCCGAGTGAAATTTGGTTTGTCGCCCCTTGGATTCAGTGAAGCAACCAGTGAGACTGCCGTCAAGCATAGCCAAGATATGGCAGAACATCGATACTTTGACCATATTGGGTTAGATGGATCGACTCCATTTGATCGGATGCAAGAAGACGGGATCAGCTTCACTGCTGCAGGGGAGAATTTGGCATTTGGCCAAGCCAGCAGTATTTACGCCCATCAAGGTTTAATGAATTCAGAGGGACATCGGGCAACGATTCTAAACGATGAGTATCAATTTCTCGGGATCGGTATTGCGATCGATACCAGCGAACAGCCATATTATACAACGTTGTATCACCGAGGATCGACGTCGTAAATTCCTGAATTGCTTGAAACTGATTAGTTAAAAAACACTGCTCATTTGAGATTGCTGCGTTAGCAGCATCAAGTGAGTAGTGTTTTTATGTCGATAAAATGGTGTGCAGCAGTATTGTTTAGTTTTGACGGTAGGCATGAGGAGAGCACTGATACTTCTTTTGAAACAGCTTATAGAAGAATGAGACATTTTTATAGCCGACTTGGTGTGCGATTTGTTCCACAGGCAGAGAAGAGCTTCTCAACAATAAACTGGCTTGATTGAGTTTTAATTCTTGAAGGATCGTCACAAAGGATCGACCAAGCTGCTGACTGATACGGCGACTCAAATAGCTCGGGTTGTAGCCAAATGCCTCCGCAACCGAAGCTAGTGTGCAAGTAGCGAAATGTTTCTCCAGATAGTCCAACAATTCTCCGAGGTACAGTTGGTCACTTTTTTGCGACTCGATCCGTTGTTTTTCCTGGAAGTTACGAACGAGTTCGGAAAAAATAATGATCATATAGGAATGGATGACCTCATGAGAACCGAAGGAGGGATTGAAGAACTGGGCCAAGACCCCAAAAATCGCATCAATCAAATAGTCGTTGTTACTCGTTTCAAACACTAGGTATTGATTGTGCTTTTGGCTTTCAGATAACGCATTGATGGCAAAATCGGCGATCATGCTATTGGATGCCAACCGACTGAGCATCTGGGTGGAAAAGTACTCTTTGCTGATTAAAAAGTTAATAACAATGTCGTCTTGATTTGTTTCGATAATTTGGTGGATCACCCCTGTATCTAGTAAGCAAAAGTCACCTGCTTTTAGGATCACTTTTCTCTCATTGATCATAATCGTGACTGTTCCAGAAAAAACATAATTCATTTCGATAAAATCATGCTGATGTAGTGGCGTAGAAGAAAAGCGTGCATGTTTTAAAATCAAGAGCTGGCTTGTCTTAAGAAATCCGCTATCTTGCGGCCGTTTCCGTATGAGACGAGAAAGGTGTTTTTCGAATGTATATTGGTAGATTGGCTCATTTTTTTCAGTGTAGACTTTCTTAAAATCCTCATAATTGTATGGAAGAGATTGCGTCTTTTTAAGGGCTATTTCTTCGGTAGTCGTCAATTGTTGTAACTGCTGCAGAATGTTCTGTTTATCCATCGCTTTCTCCTTAGGTAAAAAATAGTCAATGAAATAGTAGAGTATCGTCATTGAAGACAGGTAGAGATAGTATATAATACTTGTATGATAGCGTTATCAATTATCATAATCCGGATGATAATAATAGTCAATAGTACCAGCAAATTCGAAAGAAATGGGGAATCACCATGAACCACGACAAACCATCATTAGGGAATAAGATCCAAAGTACCCTTGGTCCATTTGCAAGTAAAGTTAATGGGAATATTTATATTACTTCAGTTAGGGATGCAATGTTAGCTTACATGCCATTCACCTTTATTGCGTCGATCTTTTTAATTATTGCTTTTTTTCCGATCCAACAAGTGACCGATTTTATTACTATGGTGTTGCGAACAGAAGATGCTAGTGTCTGGCAAGAGAAATTGCTCTATGTCAACAATGCCACACTCGCAATCGGTGGTTTGCTAGTTGTCATTTCCCTCGCAAAATCACTTGCAGAAAAACTTGAAACAAATGTTTTACAATGTGTCTTAACTGCTTTTGTTTCCTTTTTACTATTAACACCGTTGGATGCAATGGAAGCAGGGACCTTTTTAGATATCACCCGTGTTAGTGCCCAATCAATGTTTTTAGCGATCATTGTCGGTATTTTTAGTACTGTTCTGTATAAAAAGATTGAAGGTAAAGGAATCAAAATCAAAATGCCTGCAGCAGTTCCACCAGCTGTTTCTGGACCATTCGAATCGGTGATTCCATCTTTTCTTGTCATCACGACGATTTGGGTCATCCGGCTCATCATCGAAGCCTTATTTAATAGTGATGCCATGACGTTGATCAATGGGACCCTCGGGATTCCATTAACTATGTTAGGTGGCTCCCTAGCAGGAATGGTCGTTGTGAAAATTTTCGAGCAATTCCTGTGGTTTTTTGGCCTTCATGGAACCTCGATCATTCAAGCAGTGATGGACCCAATCCATCAAGTCCTTGAAGACCAAAATCGTGTGGCATCAGTGGCGGGAGAGATTCCAACGAATATTATCAGTATGAGTTTTCGGAATCATTTTGCTTCGATTGGCGTCGTTGGTGCGATCATTGCTATTTTGATCGTAGCAAAAAGTAAACAGTACAAAGAGGTTGGAAAAATTGCTAGTGTTCCTTATATTTTCAATATCGGTGAACCAGCGTTGTTCGGGATACCGTTGATGCTGAATTTCAGTTTTATCATTCCTTTTGTTTTTGCAAATGCCGTCACAACGATCGTCGCTTACTTTGCTTTTTATTTCGGGCTAGTCCCGATCCCAACTGGGCTTGCGCAAATTCCGTGGACGACTCCGCCGATCATTAGCGGCTATTTTGTCACTGGTAGTATCATGGGCGCATTGTTACAAATCGTCTTGATCGTGATCGCAACGATGATTTGGTTGCCATTTATCAAAGTTGCTGATAAGCAGATCTGTGTTGAAGAAGCACAATAACCCACGAAAGGAGCAGCTTATGAAAGAAACGATAACCATCAACGGAATGACAAAGCCATTAACAGTGGATTTAAATGATCCGATCCTTATTGAATGGCCGATGACCAATCACCAAGGCTACCGATTGCAAATTTTCAATGAACAGCAGCAAGCAGTGTATGACGTTTCCAACATAGCCGCTTCTGAGAATAAAATGGCGGTCCACTTGCCACAGCATCCGCAGCGAAAAAAATATCAAGTCAAATTGACCGCCGGAGCAGGAAACGATGTCACCAGTTACAGTAGTGTGTTTTTCACGATAGCAAAGCGTGAGAAACCTAAAGAAACCATGGGCAAGTGGATCACTCGCTTAGATGATCCCATTAAAAAAGAACGATTTTACTTTTCAGAAGAGAAAAATAGCTGCTTGTCTCGCTCTTTCACACTGGAAAAGTGTCCTTCCTATGCAGTGATTGATTGCTGCGGGCTTGGTTTTTATCGCTTGTCAGTTAATGGAAAAACGGTATCAGATGTTTATTTAAACAGTGATGTAACGAACTATGATCGAGTCGTCTACTATGATACTTATGAGTTAACTGATTTTTTACAGGAGGGAGACAATCGGATCGAAGTTGAACTTGCGAATGGCTGGTACAACCCTGCTCCGATTGAGATTTTAGGTCGGTATAACATCCGCAAACAACTAGCGATCGGCAAACCCTGTTTCTGGGGGGAGCTTCAGTTAAATGATGGAGGAGAGAATCGTTACATTTACTCAGACAATCAGTGGCAAAGTAGTTTTGGGCCTTATTTGCAAAACAATCTTTATATAGGAGAAATCGTTACCGATGTACCTGATCCTCGTCCAGAAGGAAAAACGGTACAAATTGCTGGACCCGCGGGACGTTTTAAGCCAAGCTTTATTCCAAAAATCAAGCGCACACAATCGATCGTTCCCCAAAAAATGACCGAAACTGCAGCGGGACTGCTCATTGACTTCGGTCAAATCATCAGCGGTCAATTTGCTTGTACTCTTGAGGAAGATTTCATTGGTCAGATCAGAATCAGCTATGCAGAAACATTAGACGAGCAAGGCAACCCTGATTATACGTCTACGATCAGTGGAACTTATGGCGTCTACGATCCCTATGAAGGGAAGCAGCCAGATGATCCTATCGTTCAACGAGACATCATTGAGAAAACGGCAGCGAAGACGTTCGTTTTTGAAAACCGCTACACGTATCATTCCTTTCGCTATGCGTTGATCGAGAGGAAACCTGCTGACAACCTTCAAGCGATTGTAGGAGCAATCAAAGCCTATCGCTTGCATACGGATGTGAAATCGTTGGTGACACTTGAAACCTCCGATCCTTTCTTGGATCAGTTATGGGCGGTTGGACAAGCCACGCGGTTGAACAACATCCACTCTTATTTTGAGGACTGCACTCGTGAGCGCTTTGGTTATGGTGGGGACATCGTTGCGTTACTACCAACGCAGATGGCAGATCTGGCGATTGAGCCGTTGTTGGAAAAAGTGTTGTGGGATTTTGCCAACGACCAACGATCGGATGGTGCAATGACTGCAACTGCGCCATTTGTAGGAATCATGACAAATGGTCCATCAAATGGTGGTGGTGCGTTAGGGTGGCAATTGGTAGTTTCAGAGCTTGCTTTGGCCTTGGTGAAGACCTATGGAAAACAAGCAGCGGTTGCCAAGCTGCGTCCACAGTTGGAAAGGCATCTCAACTATTTACTCGCTTTTGATTTTGATTATATCGCCCAGTGCTGTCTCGGCGATTGGGGAGCAATTGATGAAACTCAGCAAAACGGGGTTATTACTTCGCCAGATCAGTCCTTTTGCTCTGCCTGCATGTATCTACTTTTACTACAGCGTTACCAAGAATTGATCGACTTGAGGATCATTGGTAAAGAGGACTATTGTCAGCGAGTGACAGCAGCGATCCAGTACACGACACTGCAAATCAAACAGAAGTTTTCTAAAGAAAATGAGCAATACGGTGCGGGCACCTTGTCTAGCATGATCTTTGCAATGAAGACAGGACTCAGTGAGAAAAAACGAATATTGCCAAAACTAGTACAACGGATCAAGCAGCAAGAGGGTATTTTCTCTTTCGGCATCTTCGGGATGGCATGGAGTTATCAGTTGCTGGCTGAAGCTGGCTATAATGATATTATTTTTGATTGGTTAACGAGGAAATCTGCGCCTAGTTATGCAGCAATGCTGGCAAGCGGAAACGGCACTTTGATGGAACATTTTCCAACGCCGCAACATTCAGCCACTTACGAGGGTTCGTTGAATCATGCCATGTTTGCTTCTTATGGGTATTGGTTTGTCCGTCATTTATTAGGCATTCAGGTGACAAGCGCTGGGATACTGATACAACCAGCCTTCGATGTACCTATAGCCCATGTCAAAGGCTCCTTACAAAGTACGTTTGGTTTAGTAGCTTTAAGCTGGGAAAAGACTGATCGTACCGTTCGCTTAACGGTGGAGTTGCCACGAACATGTGGCTATGAAATCAGTCAGATGAAAGGTTTTAGAATAGTCAGTGAGAAAATAGAGGATGAGGGGGGGCGAAAAAAAGTTTCCTGCCTATATACGATTACTACTTAGCTAGTGAAAAAGTCGACACGTGGAAAGTGTTGACTTTTTTTCTGTTGTTTACTATCTTTTGCGTATTTCATCTATGAGGTGGTGAAAATGGATCGATGGAAGCTGTTCAAAGACTATTGGCGATTGGCAGTTGGTGGTGCTGTTTTGATGGTATTGCTGATCATCTGGTTTGTACCGTTCTCGCAAAAAAAAGAAACAAACTGGCATTCAATGGCAGATGCAGCAGGTCAATCGTCTGAAATGGGGAAAGGTGGAGCCCTTCAAGAAGATAGTCTTCACGATGAAGAGTATGAGATCGTTATAGATGTCAAAGGGGAAGTGCACCAACCGGGAATTTATCGCTTGAAATCAGGTGCGCGGATGTATGAATTGATCGAACAAGCAGGTGGTCTGACAGAAGAGGCGTTAGAAACAGCCATAAACTTAGCACAAGTGCTGCAAGATCAACAGATGGTGATCGTCCCTCATAAAGAGGATCAAGCGTTTATGGAGATGAATGCTTCAGGAGTAGGTGGCAGCCAAACAGCAGTGACACAAATCAATCTGAATCAAGCCAATGCGCAGCAACTGCAAGAACTGCCAGGTGTGGGTGCCAAAAAAGCAGAAGCAATCATCGCTTACCGAGAAGAATATGGCTTTTTTAAACAGATTGATGACCTAAAAAAGATCACAGGCATCGGAGAGAAGACCTTTGAGTCCTTGAAAGAGATGATTACAGTGGCGGACTGAACCAAATAAATGTAAGAAATACTAAGAAATGACGGTTGAAAATTCAAGAAATTCGATTAGAATAGAACTAATCAATGACAAAGGAGCAAACGAATGAGCAATACGAGAATCCCATGGGACCAGTATTTTATGGCACAAGCTGTATTACTGTCTTTACGCAGTACGTGTTCCCGACTTGAAGTCGGCGCTACATTAGTCAAAGATCGCCGAATCATCGCTGGAGGCTACAACGGGTCCGTCAGTGGCGATGTACACTGCATTGACGATGGCTGTTATGTTGTCGATGACCATTGTATTCGGACGATTCATGCAGAAATGAATGCCTTATTGCAATGTGCAAAATTAGGGGTATCAACAGACAATGCGGAAATCTATGTGACGCATTTTCCCTGTCTTCCCTGTACGAAAGCAATTTTGCAAGCAGGGGTCAAAAAGATCCATTATTTGAATGACTATCGCAACAATCAGTATGCAATGGAATTGATTCAACAAGTAGGTGCTTCCGTCCACCAAGTTGAACTCGATCCGGTGTATTTTGAAAAACTTTCATTTGGTGTGCTGAATGATGCACAACCAACAAAAGAGAACTGATTCATTTTTATTTCTTAGTATTATTTTTGCTTGTTCGGTGACTGCTTACTATCGGCAGTCCATCTTACTGGGACTCATTGCACTTTATTATTTCGGGATGCTTGTCTTAAAACGACAAGCATTTTTGTGCATGATTTGTTTTGTCGGACTGTTGCTGTTAAGTGTCCGCGTTTCTCTTTCTCGGACTGGGAACATACAAGAAGGTGAGTATCAAGGGGTAGTCAATGTGCTGCCAGACACGATCAAAATCAATGGCGATCTACTTACATTTGAAGCAAAATCCTCTGCAGGTAAAGTGATTGGCCGTTACACAATTTCTTCAGAGACTGAAAAACAGCAATGGCAGAATCGATCCGATTGGGGGAGAAAGCTGCTGGTGAAAGGATTTTTTTCTCTTCCTGAAAAACCACGAAACCGCCATGGATTTGACTATTCTGCTTATCTAGCTAGTCGATCAATTATTGGCACAGTCCATATCGAGCAAATGGTAGGGATGAAAGAAGCAGATGCAGGCTTTTCACTTGCAAAAGTTCGAGCAGATGTTATTTCTTCTGTTCAACGAATCTTTCCTGAACGCTCAGCTGCCTATATCAATGCGTTGCTCTTTGGTTTTAAAGACCATGGCTTTCAAGAAGTACGTCAAATGTATCGTGCGAGTGGCTTATTGCATTTTTTTACGATCTCAGGAATGCATGTTGTCTTATTTTTCAAATGGTTTCGCGGATGCTTCTGCCGATTGGGGTTTACGCAAAAAGAAATGCTGTTGCCAATGGGGGTCTTTTTCTTGGTCGTAATTGGGATTTGTGGCGGCGGCATTAGTGTCTGGCGTGCTGTCTTGGCATTGTCGGTTACTCAAGTGACCACTCTTTATCAACAACGGCTATCGGCAAGTGATCATTATGGGATCGTCTTAACGGCTCTTTTATTCGTTGATCCCAAAGTATTGCTTCAAACATCGGGGCAACTAAGTCTTTTGATGACCTTCTTGATAGTAATGCAGCGACCAATCGGATTGACGTGGTTTTGGCGCTGTCAGTTCCTCACGGTGCTGGCTGCGCCTGTCATTGCCTCGCTCTTTTATGAATTCCCATTATTTGGGGGCTTTTTGACGTTTGTCTTTTTACCATTTTTTCAAATGGTTTTGCTGCCAGCCTGTTTCTTAATGTTCGTTACTGGGACTCTTTTTCCAACCATCAGTGGGCTGATTGCACTTTTTGAAGGGCTTTTGCTGCTTATGGAAGTTGTCGTGGGCGCTGTAGGAGGCGTATCGATAACGGTGGGTGCCGTTCCTGCAGGATTGGCTGGCAGTTGTTGTTTGTTCAGCATGCTCTTTTACCAAAAGAAAAGGTGGCTGCTGGTGATCTGTTTTTCGCTTGTTGTACCAATCGTCTTTCAGCAGAATCGCGTTTTATCCACCATTAGTTATGTCGATGTTGGTCAAGGCGATAGTATCGTTTTGCAGGCAGAAAAAAATCGCGAAGTTTATGTGATCGATACTGGAGGTTCACTGTCTTTTCCGAAAGAAAACTGGCAAGAGCGCAAACGACAAGCTGCCGCGGAATCTACATTGATTCCTTTTCTGAAAGGGGAGGGAGTCAGTAAGATTACTGGTTTGTTTCTAACTCATGGGGACACGGACCATATGGGGGACGCACTAGCCTTGATGAAGGCGATCCCCGTTGAAACGTTATATCTCGTACCAGGAAGTGAACAAGATCACCGCATCGCCAAGCTTTTAAACGAACTGCCTAAGCAGACAAGCGTTGTTTGGACGACGGTTGGCCAAGTAGTGGGTGATTTCCTTCAGTTGCAAGTATTGGCACCAGAATCAGGTGCAGGGCAAAACGAAGATTCGCTGGTGATTAAAACCAAGGTAGGGGATAAAACATTTTTATTTACTGGCGATCTCGAACAAGCAGGGGAAAAAAAGTTGATTCATGATTATCCGAATCTTAAAGTTGATGTATTGAAACTAGGGCATCATGGCAGTCGAACCTCGACGGCACCTGAGTTTGTTGCGGCAATCGATCCCCAATTCGGGATCGTTTCAAGTGGACGGAACAATCGGTACGGGCATCCTCATGAAGAGGTGCTTGAAACGTTGGTAAATCAGACCGTTTTGCGAACCGATCAGCAAGGCATGATCCAATTTATTTGGTCTGAAAAACAACAATCATTTTTGATAAAAACGCTGCTAGACTATCCGATTGACTAATGGTAGGATAAGAATGAAAGCGGGGGGAACGATGGAATTACAAAAAGCGTTGCAAGCAATTCGAACCAAGGAGTTGCAATCGATTTATCTAGTCATCGGCAGTGAAATGTTTTTACAAGAGCAAGTTCGCACGGCCTTTTTGGAGCGTTTTTCCGTTGGGAAAGATGATCTGAATTTTGCTTCCTTTGACATGGAGAAAGATCCCCTTGATATGGTGATCCAAGAAGCTCAATCGTTGCCTTTTTTTGGCGATCAGCGATTACTTTTCGTTGAGCGGCCATTTTTCTTAACGGCTGAAAAAAAGAGCAATGCACCTGAGCATGACCTAGATGATTTTTTGAATTACATCAAAGACCCATTGGAATCATCGGTAATGGTGATTTTTGCAGATGTCGATAAATTAGATGAACGGAAAAAAATTACTAAGCAGCTGAAGAAAGCCGCAGTTGTGATTGATGTCGCACCTATGAAAGAAGCCGACGTGCGTCAGTATCTCCAACAGTCGTTGGCCAATGATGGCATCGAGATGAGCCGAGAGGCGTTTGATTTGTTTTTACGGTTAACGGATCTGCACCTATCAAAAGCGATGCAGGAGTTACAGAAACTACGATTGTATGCAGGAAACGGCAATAAAATCACGAAAGAGATCGTCTTGCAGTTGATCCCTAAGACGTTGGAACATAATGTCTTTGAATTAACCAGTGATGTCTTAAAGGGGAACGTATCGGATGCGTTGCGCTTGTATGACGATCTATTATTGCAAGGGGAAGAGACGATCAAGATCAATGCTATTTTGATCAGCCAAGTCCGTCTACTGTTACAGGCAGCGATTTTGATGAAAATTGGCTACCAGCAAGCCAATATCGCAGAAACGTTGGGGATTCATCCGTACCGAGTGAAGTTAGCGATGCAGCAAGCGCGAGGCTTTGGAGAAAAGCAATTAGCGGCACTCTATAACGAATTGATCGAAAATGATTACTTAGTAAAAAGTGGCCAGATGGACAAAGAGTATTTGTTCCAGCTATTTGTTTTAAAACATGGCAAACAGTAAGTCAAAAAGAAAGGCGCAGCAATCGATGATTGCTGCGCCTTTCTTAATTTGCTTATTTTGCAATTTTTTTACTTAAACGAGATTTGTCGCGACTAGCTTTGTTCTTGTGGATCAATCCTTTAGTCTCAGCCATATCGATTGCTTTAACAGCATCTTTATATAACGCATCTACGTTATCAGCACCAGCTTCAACAGCTTGATCAAATTTTTTGATTGCTGTACGCATTGTGCTTACTTGAGATGAATTCTTAGCATTAGCCGCTTCGCTTGTGCGAACACGTTTGATTGCAGATTCAATGTTTGGCATGTATTTCACCTCCGAAAAAAAAGTTCAATTACGTTTAGAAAACGTATAAATCAACACTAGTCATTATACCTAATGCCAAGAGTGATTGCAATAAAAGTTGTAAAGAAATTTTACTTAACACAAAAATTTGTTTTTTGGCCGTGCTATTTTTTGCTTTATGGTTTTGAAAAATGCTTCTTTACACATTTTTTACTGAATAGTTATAAAAAGTTTACACAGAAAGAGCTTTCTATGCTATGATTACTTCGGAATTTTTAAATGGGGGAATCTATGTGAATATCGCTTTGTTTCTAACGATTGTCTTGTCATTAGGGGTGATTTTCGTCAACGGGTGGACGGATGCGCCGAATGCTATTGCAACCGCTGTCTCCACGAGAGTCTTACGCCCGAATATCGCCATTGGCATGGCTGTCGTCATGAATTTCTTAGGTGTGCTAGTGATGACGTATTTTAATGCGCAAGTTGCAGAAACCATCAGTAATATTGTGACTTTTGACTCAGGCGGGAGTTTTCGGGTCTCACAGATCGCATTAGCCGCTGCCTTGTTTTCAATTGTTGTTTGGACGGTCGCAGCTTGGTATTTTGGGATCCCAACCAGTGAATCCCACGCGTTGATCGCAGGACTGACTGGTGCAGCCATGGCCCTTGGTGGGTTACATGCAGTCAATGGCGAGGAGTGGCTGAAAGTTTTGATCGGTCTTGTCGTTTCTACGTTGATGGGCTTCATTGGCGGCTTTCTGATCACGAAACTGATCGTATGGCTCTTTCGCGATACCCAACGGCGAAAAGCCAACAAAATTTTTACAGTTGGTCAAGCCATCGCGGCTGGTGCCAATGCCTTCTTGCATGGTGCCCAAGATGGACAAAAATTCATGGGTGTGTTCATGTTAGGCCTTTTTTACAACAATCTTGCTGAAAAGACCGGCAATGGCTTTGCCATCCCACTGTGGGTGATGGTTCTTTGTTCCTTGACCATGGGGATCGGTACATCGGTCGGTGGGATGAAGATCATTAAATCAGTGGGGATGGATATGGTAAAACTGGAAAAATACCAAGGCTTTTCTGCAGATGTTACTGCAGCAATCTGTTTGTTCTTGTCTTCCGTATTTGGTATCCCAGTTTCAACAACGCACACGAAAACGACCGCTATCATGGGCGTTGGAGCGTCTCGGCGTTTTTCTAGCGTTGATTGGCGCATTGTAAAAGAAATGATCTATGCTTGGATTTTAACCTTTCCTGGCTGTGGATTGATTGCGTTTCTAATGGTCAAATTTTTATTGCTAATTTTGTGAGGAGAGAAAGTAATGGCACGAAAAAAAGGATTCGATTATTTTGCAGCAATGGAGCAGTTGGCGACGAACGGCCATTTAGCTGCCAAACGTTTTTCGCTTTTGATCAACGATTATTCTGAACGAGCATTGACCGAAGCAGCAGCTGAGATTCATGCTTTGGAAAAAGAAGGGGATAAAGTGATCGCTGAGCTAACCAATGAGTTATATGATTCATTTATCACCCCTATCGATCGCGAGGACATCCTAGTCATTTCAGAGCGTCTAGATGATATTTTGGATGGCATTATGGGACTGACTTATTTATTTGAGAATTTGGTCATTACGAAGATCCGCCCTGAAACCAACTTATTTGCTGGAATGATCGTTCAAGCGACACAAGGCGTTGAAACGGCCTTAAAAGAATTTCCTAAGTTCAAAAATTCAAAAACATTGCGTCAAATGATTAATGATGTGAATACGATTGAATCAGAAGCAGACCGTTTGTATTCAAAAATGAAAAAAGCGTTATTCACAGACGAAACGGACGTTCTTGAAATCATTAAATGGAAAGATGTTTATGATCGTTTTGAATCAATTATCAACGACACCGAAAGTGCGGTGGATATTATTGACGGTATGGTAATCAAAAACACGTGAGGAACTAGAGACCTTTCAAACAAAAAAAGAGCAACTCTTGGGCAGGTAAGTGCCACAAGAGTTGCTCTTTTTGCTTATAATTGGATCAGCCAATAGCCGATCAAAATGATTCCTAAAACGATACGATACCATCCAAATACGGTAAAATCGTTACGCTTGATGTAGTTCATCAAGAAACGGATCGCGATGATCGAAACGATGAATGAGACGATGGTTCCTGTTAATAAGATGACGGTTCCTTGTAAATCAAAGGCATTGCCATCTTTCAAAAACTTGAAGATTTTCAAGGCACTGGCACCAAACATGGTTGGAATACCTAAGAAAAATGAAAATTCAGCAGCAACATAACGAGAAGCGCCGATCATGATAGCACCTAAGATAGTAGCACCAGAACGAGAAGTTCCTGGGATCAATGCCAATACCTGGAACATGCCGACAATCAAGGCCGCTTTGTAGGTGAATTTGTTCAAATCGGTACATTTCGGTGCTTTATTCTTGTTTCGTTTTTCAACTACGATAAAGCCGATCCCATAAACGATCAAGACGATCGAAACGGAGAAAAAGTTGTAGAAGTGCGCATCTAACCAATCATCTAACGGCAATCCGATAATAACCGATGGCAAGACCGCAACAATAACTTTAAACCATAACGTCCACGTATCTTTTTTCTCTATTTCATTTTTTTGTGGGGAAAAAGGGTTCAGTTTATGGAAATATAAGTAGACGACCGCTAGTATCGCGCCCAATTGAATGACAACATTGAACATCGTCATAAATTCGGGGGTAACATTCAAACCGATAAATTCGTCGGCAAGAATCAAGTGACCAGTGCTGCTAATTGGCAGCCATTCCGTGATCCCTTCAATGATCCCAAATAAAATCGCTTTTATAAAATTTGTAAAAAACATTGGTCCAGTCCTTTCTATGACAAAATACAACTCTTAGTATACCGTTTCCTGATTCGAATACCAATCTTTTTCCTAAAAAAAGAGGGCAGTTTTTAAAACAAAAACTGCTCCTTTCTTGAAGAAATTGATTAGCCGTCAGAGGTTTCTCTTAGGACAAAAGCTCTTGAGAGAGCGCTAAGCCTTTTTTGATGTATTCTGTGTTACCAACTTCGGCGATGGTAAAGCTGCCGTCTTCGTAGATCAGTCGAGTGACCGAACCATTTTCAATATCCATACGAACATTGTTCTCATCATTGATCAGATGCAAAAGAAAAGCGATCGTTAAGCCGTGAGACACAACTAACGCATTGCCGCCGCCTTTTTTCTCAACGCGATAGGCGATATCTTCAAACCCTGTTTTGACACGTTCGGTCAAAACATCAAAGGTTTCCGCCCAATTGGCTGTATCGGCGTGGTAGATCGCATTGGCGATCGCCTCAAACGTGACATGATTAGCAATCATCTCATCATAATCAGGAAAATCAAGAATCCGCGGCAGAACGCCCCACATTTCTGCATCATAGGCCCCTTCAAGTGAGCCAAAGCACCATTCACGAATCCGTTTGTCGATGTGATAAGGGATCTCCGGTCCTCTGACATGTTCACCCAGTATCAGACGCATGGTTTCAATCGCGCGACCGCTGTCACTGGATACTGCTTCTACAAAATCCACATCGCGTAACCCAAGGCCTAAATAGTGGATGCCTTGTTCACCGGTTCGAGTCAATGGTGTGTCACACCAGCCTTGCACCCGCTGCAATGTGTTAAACATTGTTTTTCCGTGACGCACGACATACAATTCCGTCTTTGCCATAACTAGTTATTCCTCCTTTTGATTCGTCATACGTTTATGCGTTAAAAAACGGATTGGTCCGTTTCTCAATTTCGATCGTTGTTGGTTCTCCGTGGCCAGGATAGACCGCCATTTGATTCGGTAAAACAAAGAGTTGCGTTTGGATGCTGGTCAGCAATTGTTCCAAATTTCCGGTTGGCAGGTCTGTCCGACCAATGCTACCTTTAAATAAGGCGTCTCCGGAAACGACAAAATTGTCAAAAATAAAACTGACGCTGCCAATGGAATGACCCGGGGTTGCAACAACCTTAAAGGACATGCCAGCTATCTCGTACTCTTTCAACTCTAGCTCGAATTCAGCTGGACGTGCGGTGATGGTTCCTAATTCAGGATGACGGCCAGAAAGGTTTTTCATAGGATCACTTAGCCATCCTTGCTCAAGCGGACTCACGTAAACGGGGATCTGATAATAATCCCGCAAATGGTCAACTGCGCCGATATGGTCATAATGAGTGTGGGTCAATAAAATCGCTGCTGGTTTTGCGCCTGTTTTTTCGATCTCAGCGATCAATCTCGCTGCTTCTGCTCCAGGATCAATAATCAACAAAACATCTTCTTTCCAAATTAGGTAACAATTTTCTTGAACGGGTCCTGTCACTAAACCAATGATTTTCATGCTAAAACCTCCTAGGATCACAAATACTTGTGTCTGACTATAAGTATAGCTTAAAGTATAAGAGGAAACAAAGAAAGGTTTTTAGGAGTGAAAAATTAATGATAAAAACGATAAACGCAGAAGACAATCGTCAGGCAGTCTGTCAATGGCTAAATCATTCAACGAAAAAAACAGAGGCAGTGAGTGCCTTTTCCGATCAAGAGCAGCTTTCATTTGCTTTTTTTGACAATCAGGATCAACTTGGTGGGGTGATTGGAAAACGGACAGGCAATACGATCCATATTCAATTGTTAGCAGTTGATCCAAGCCATCAGAATCAGGGGATCGGGAAACAATTGATAAAAGCACTTTTTGATCACGGTAAAAAAGCGGGGTGTCGTTCCGTGACGGTTACCACCCAAGACTACCAAGCGCCGCAATTCTACCAAGCAGTCGGCTTCGAACCGTTTGCTGTGCTTACGGATACACCTGTGCTTGGCACGGATAGGCTTTACTTCGTGAAGATGCTGTGATCAACCTTTGGCAGGCAGGTGATAAGGCTAACCAATAGTTTGATGAGAGAAAAGCTTAGAATTATTGTGGGAATTCGAAAATTTTTCTAAGAAACCGCATTAGCAAAAAACTGCTGTTATACTAATTAAAATAAGAAAGCGTTGATTCGTTTGAAACGGGTCTAGTTTTTGACAAAAGCATGAACATTCTTCGTGACCAACTTCGAGGAAAGTGTGTGATCTGTATCTTGCGTTAGTTTTGATTGGTATACCTCAACTTTTTGTAAGAAGGTGTTTTTTATGAAAAAATCCCTGCAATTTTTTTTCACTCTATGCTTCGCCGCGCTCGCTTTAGTGAGCTGTGGCCAAGAGGAGCTAACCATCAACGATTCGAAAGAAGTTTCTGAAACTGTTACTTCCGCCTCAAAAACGGTTGAAAATGGGGACCTTGATTTGATGCTGATCCAAGATGAGAGTGTCATCTTTCCGCAAAGCCAAGGGGTTTATGATTTTCATGAGAATGAGTTGACGATCGTTAAGCAGTATTTGCCGATGGCAGATTTAGAAGATAGTTCAGCCAGCTCTAGTGATGTTGCCTTGTATGAAGGACAAATCGAAAGTGATTTTCAGCGTCATTTTTCCCATTCAGAGGTACAGTTGTCCAACGACCCTTATCAAATTTATGAGATCACCTATCAAGATGCATCATACACGGTTGAAGGGAAGCATTTGACAATCAAAGCAGATGGACGGACCTTTGAGTTCACCTTAGATCTAGACAATCAACAAGCTTTTGACCAAAATGGTGTCAGTTATGATATTCAAGTCGATCAATAAATATCTTTCAAAAATAGCCCTGCTTTACTTGCTTAGGTGAGTAGAGTAGGCTTTTTTGTAAATCCTTCGCCAAACCCATTTTCTGGAAAAAAAAATGAAGTCAATTATCTGATGAGTAGGTGTTTTGTTGCAAGTGGTTTTTTCATGGTGATAAAACCTGTTTGGATAGGATACTCTCCGCAGAGGATGAAAAGCTGTTTCTGTTCGCTTTTCCAAAAGTAATCTATCCGCTATAATGGCAAACGAGAAGGTGAACACGTGTATAAAGGAAAAGTTGCGGTTAGAAAAATCGTAGAATTTATTTTGCGCCGAGGCGATATTGATAGCCGCAAAGTCAGTAATCATACCGCGCAAGAAGGCGCCCGTATCCATCGCCAACTACAAAAAGAGGCTGGGGATGCGTATCAAAAAGAAGTCTTTTTCAAACGAGAAAGCCAAATTGAGAAAGATTCGATCACTGTCGAAGGTCGTGCCGATGGTCTCTTTTTTGATGCAACTCTTAATTCTTGGGTGATCGATGAGATCAAAACTTCAGAACCAGCGTTCGAAGATATCCCTGAAGATCAAATCGATTTGTTTTTTGCCCAGGGAATGGTTTATGCTTATTTGTTTTTACTACAAGAAAATGAACAAGCAGCGCTTAGTGACAGTGAAAATCAAGAGAAACCAGAAGCGGAACCTACTGCTGAAGGTAATGATCCGAAGAGACCCATCGATCGAATCGCCGTACAATTGACTTATTATCAAACCACTGAAAAGCTGACCACCCGTACGAGAAGAACATTTCAGTTTTCAGAATTAGCTGTTTTTTATGAAGAATTACTTCAGGAATATTATAAATGGTTAGTTTTTCAAGAGAATTGGCGCCGTGTCCGCAATACGTCTTTGCAGCTGCTGTCTTTTCCCTTTGAAACCTTTCGCAAAGGGCAGCGAGAGTTAGCAGCAGCGGCGTATAAAACACTAAAAAATGGCAAGCGACTTTTTGCGGAAGCGCCAACTGGAACTGGAAAAACCATGTCAACGCTGTTTCCCGCATTAAAAGTGCTAGGGGAAGAAGGGGCTGATCGGGTCTTTTATCTGACGGCGAAGACGATCACCAGACAAGTGGCCGAAGATGCACTGAGCAAGTTAGCAGACAACGGTAGTGAAACCAAAAGTGTCACGATTACCGCCAAAGACAAAATCTGTTTTTTAGATGAACGAAACTGTACGCCAGAACACTGTGCGTATGCGCAAGGCTATTACAATCGAATCAACGAAGCATTATGGGATCTGTTGCATCACGAGAACCAAATAACCCGAGAAGTGATCGAGACCTACGGAAAGAAACATACGGTCTGTCCCTTCGAGCTTTCACTGGATGTCAGTGTCTTTTGCGATGTCATTATTGGTGATTATAATTATTTGTTTGATCCCACCGTTTATTTGCGAAGATTTTTTGAGGAGCCGGATGAAGAATATTTCTTTCTAGTGGATGAGGCCCATAACTTAGTCAACCGTTCCAAAGAAATGTATTCGGCAACCATTACCCGGCAGCCATTTAAGGAATTAAAGAAGAAACTATCCAATGACCAGCAAAAATTAAAACGCGCCCTAAACAAAGTTGACAAAGAATTTGCGGCTATTGCTCAAATAGCAAAAGAGGAAGAGTGGGAATATCACCATCAAGCAGCTCCCCATGAAACGATGGTCAATCAGCTCTACAAAGTAGCTGAATTGATGAAGGAATGGTTGCCGGCAAATCCTGAGCATGAATTGCAAGAAGAAGTGCTGCAAGTGTATTTTGAAGCTAACCATTATTTGAAGATCAGTGAATTTTATGATGATCACTACGAAACGACGGTGGAGATCGACCGCTATGATATCAAACTACGGCAATTTTGCATCGAACCAGCGCCGTTTTTGGAATCTGTGTTAGATAAGGGCAAGGCCAGCCTGTTGTTTTCTGCGAGCTTTACTCCTTTGTCCTATTATCAAGAGGTGTTAGGAGGCGGCAATGAAGCTTTGCGCTATCGCCTGCCAAGTCCTTTTGATCCGAAAAATCAGGGGATTTTTATTGCAGACTATATCCAAACAACGTATCGCCAACGTGAAGCCAGCATTCCTGCAATCGTTGATGCAATCCAGCAAATGACCGCAGCGAAAGCGGGAAACTATATGGTCTTTTTCCCTTCTTATCGTTACTTGGATGATGTGGCGGCAGCATTTTCCCAACAGGCGCCAGAGGTGGAGGTCTTGATTCAGGGGACAGCCATGAACGAAGTAGAGCGCGAGGCGTTTCTTGCACAGTTTCAATCTCTTGAGCGGCAACGATCATCCTTGCTAGAAACAAGTCAAGACGGACAAGAGAGCCAGCCAAAAACATTAGTGGCATTTTGTGTCCTTGGTGGAATTTTTTCTGAAGGGATCGACTTGAAAGGCGATCGCTTGATCGGTGCGGCAGTGGTAGGAGTCGGACTGCCGCAAATCAATCACGAGCAAGAATTGATTCGGGAATATTACGATGAGAAAAAGGCAGCTGGCTTTGCGTATGCCTATCAGCTGCCCGGGATGAATAAAGTCCTGCAAGCAGCCGGTCGAGTGATCCGGGATGTCAGCGATCGCGGCGTGGTGTTATTGCTGGATCAACGTTTTCGGACACCGCGTTACCAAGAACTTTTCCCACTGCACTGGCAGCATGCCTTAAACATTCGTCGGCCGCAAGAGTTATCAAAGGCATTGACTCATTTTTGGCAAGAAAAAAACTAGAAGCAGAGCTTTCAGGAGAGGTTGTGCAAAATCAGCGGGTAAGGCCGATTTTGCCTAACCATCACGTTAGACTCTGTTCTAGTTTTTTTGATTAGCGATAATTTGTAAACTGTAAATCGATCGTCAGGGGCAGTTTACGCAACAATTGGATCACTTCTTGCAGATCGTCACGACTTTTGCCGGTTACCCGAATTTGATTGTCTTGAATTTGATTTTTAACTTTTAGCTTGGCGTTTTTGATCGCTGTCGTTATTTTTTTGGCGTTTTCTTTATCGATCCCATTGATCAATTCTGCCGTTTGACGAGCTTTTGCCCCCAAGGCATGCTCCGTTTCGCCAAATTGAATATTTTTCGTTGGTACATTCCGTTTGATCATCTTCGCAAAGAGCACATCTTTGATTTGCTCCAACTTAAATTCGTCATCTCCAACGATCGTCAGTTTGCCCTCAGTCATCTTGATTTCTACCGTGGAGCCTTTAAAATCAAATCGGTTTTTCAATTCTTTTTCCGCCTGTTGAATGGCGTTTTTCACTTCTTCTGTGTTGATCTCAGATACGACATCAAAACTTGCTTCTTTTGCCAAAATCAATCACTCCTCTCATCTCTTACCTATGATTTTAACATGGAGGCGAACGATGCGGGAATCAAAAGTAAATTTTTGCAAATAATTGTTTCATTTTTTCACACAAACTGCTATTCTTTGGAAGGAGATTTTTAGTGAAGGAGCTAGATCATTGTGAGTAAGTTATTAACGAAGCACGAACAATCAGAACGATTGAAAAAAATAGGGGTTATTTTGCTGTCAGGTATCACCGCAGCCATTGCTTTAAATTTCTTTTTGATTCCCGCAAACGTTCTTTCTGCTGGGATGAACGGGGTCGCCCAATTGATCGTGGCACTTGCCTTGGAACATTTTGGCGTTCACCTTAGTACAGGGCTGTTTATTTTCCTCTTAAACTTGCCTATCTTTGTTCTTGGGTTCATCAAACTCGGGAAATCATCGACACTATTGAGCTTTATCAATGTCGTTGTCGTTTCTGTCTTAACGATAATCCTTCCACAAGGAGCAATCACTGACAATATTTTGGTTAACGCTTTGCTCGGTGGCGTACTGTTAGGCGTCGGCGTTGCGTTTTCACTGAAAATGGGTTTTACCACCGGCGGAATGGATATCCTTTCGTTGATATTATCAAAAACGACTGGAAAAACGGTCGGTAAATATATGTTTATTTTAAACGGCATCATTGTCATGGTCTCAGGTTTCGTCTTTTCTTGGGAAAGTGCCTTGTACACGATCATTTCGATTTTCGCAATGAGCTACGTGGTGGACATGCTGCACACAAGTCATCAAAAGGTAACGGCGATGATTATTACGACCAATGCGGAAGCTGTTGGGAAAAATATTTCTAAGCATGTGTTTCGCGGCATGACTTTGTTCCCCTCAGTCGGAGGCTATTCAGGCGTACCGGGCAATATGATCATGATGGTCGTGACCCGCTACGAGATCTACGATTTAGAACAAGCCGTTTTAGAAGCAGACGGCAATGCGTTTATTAACTTTGTGCCGACCCAATCGATCACAGGTCGTTTTGCGACAGATGATGAACAACGGACCTTTAAAACGACGGGGGTCTTCCCAGAACTGAAAATACACAAGAAAAGCCGTCCATAATCAAGGATCGTCCATTTACAAATCTTGCAAAAGAAGGTATTATTTGAAACAAGAATTAAAGGAGGTCTTCAACCGTGGCATATACTGAAGTAGAAGCAGAAGCAATCAAAGAGCGTGTCTTGGCTGCCTTAGAAACCGTGATTGACCCTGAGTTGGGGATTGATATAGTGAATCTAGGCTTAGTTTATGAAGTCGAATTTGATGCAGAAACAGGCAATACCGTAATCAAAATGACCTTAACAACAATGGGCTGTCCCTTAGCCGACGTATTGACTGAATCGATACACGAAGCATTAAGCGATATTCCAGAAGTCAAAAATCCAGAAGTAAAACTAGTTTGGTATCCCGCTTGGACGACTGATAAAATGAGTCGTTATGCACGGATTGCTTTGGGGATTCGTTAAGGATTTTCAATCATACAATTGTGTTTCATATTTGTTAACTAGTTGGAACAAGCTGTTTTCTTAGGTGGTGGACAGTTGGCAAAATGAGAAAATAAACACAGAACTCTTTTATTAACTTTGAAAATAGTTGGTAGAAGAGTTTTTTTTAGAATACTTTATTAAATAAACAGTTACTTGGTGAAAAAGTTAAGCTTTTTTACTAAAAGCATTAAGGAATACAAGATATTTTAGAACCTGAAAGCTCAGCTTATTTTCCATTCATGTGACAACTGAAAGTGAGTTAGTATTTAACTTTACCGAAATAGTAATACTTTCAATAAACCTTCAATCATTTTGACAAAAAGAGAGCATAGATTAAATTCTTATTCATCCACATTGATAACCTTATGGTGCATCCGAGAAAACATGTCTAAATAAAAGTAACTGAATTTAGTCAGAGACTTTGGGATACGATGGTTTTTCCTAAAGGAGTCAATGTAGAAAGAAAAAGGATGATTCTAGAAATGCTTTTTCAAAGGTCACGTGATATCATCCTTTCAAATGACTCTTGGCTAACAAATATACAAATGTATTGTATGCAACAATCCATACATGAAAACGATAGCCCAGTTACAGTTTCGGTCAATCATTTAGCAAGCAACATATTTTATTAGAGTTTCGAGATTAATTAATTTAATTAATGTATAATTATAGTTAAGTTGTAAAAATGATTTGCTTGATTCCCTTGATCATAAAAAACAAAAAGGAGTGTGTTTTGTGGATTTTCTGTTTACTTTATTTGCTTTTATTTTCGTCGCAGTTATCTTATATCATATTGTCGAATTCTTAAAGGATCAATCTACGCCAGAAGTGTCAATACTTGCCACGCTAGTTGACAAACGAATGACAAGTAGCACGAATATTGCTGCAAACGGCTTTACGAATCAATCCATTACCTATTATCTTTTATTTGAAATCGCAAGTGGCGAAAGATTAGAATTTAAAGTAGGGTATGGAAAATACAAATTATACGTCATCGGAGATACTGGGGTATTGAGGTATCAAAGAAAAAGGTTTAATTCACTTGATAGGTAAAAATTTGTATGTATATAGTATGTGTTTATTCGTTTTCAATTTCAAAAAAAGTTGAACAGTCAATTAAAAAACTCCTATTCAAGTGTTTTATCATTTGAAATGATTTGAATTGTACGCTTTCAATGGAAAACGCAAGTATCATCGAGTAACACTTGAGAATTTCTCCTTACTGAGGTCGCATAATTGAAACCAAGACCGAGGAAAGTTTCCTACGAGGAACGGCTCAATTTAGTTCACTCATCCGTTCGAATGGAAGAAGTGATGAGCTACCTATAGTTTTAAATACTCATAAATAGAATAGTTTGCTTCACCAAAACCTCTTGGCTCATTGCTAAGAGGTTTTTTTGTTTTTACGTGGCTTCAAAATAATTCCAAGAAGGAAAAATCGTTCATGGTTTTTCACAAACATTTTCTCATTCAAGTAACAAATATAGAACTTGAAATGCAAAAAGTGTTACTTGTGAGGTACATCCGACGCACCTTACAATGAACATGTAAAATAAGAAAGAATGAATGGAGTTGAACGTTTGTGAAAAAAATGAAGGCTGCGTTGATGTATGGACCAGGAGATATTCGCTATGAACAAGTAGAGCGACCCTGCTGTCCAGAGGGAGGTTTTCTATTGAAGGTTAAGGCAGTTGGTCTGTGCGGCTCTGATATTCGCAATTTGCTGACCGATTCAAAAGCGGGGCGCTACCCTCATATTTATGGACACGAAATCGTTGGTGAGATCGTCGAAATTGATGAAAATGTGACGAAGTATCAAAGAGGGCAGATGGTTTATGTATACCCTATGGCTCATTGCCTACGTTGCGAAAATTGTCGTAATGGGAAGCACGAATGTTGTACGGAAGCTGAAAGTTACACCGATCTTCAAGGCGGTTTTGCAGAGTATATAGCATATAGTGCAACAAGAGTAGAACGAGGAGCGATTTTTGAAGTGCCAGAAGGACGAGAGCCTATCGCGGCAACATTAGCTGAACCCTTATCCTCCACTTATGCATGCATGGAGAATATTCAGGTTTCGTTAGGCGATTCGGTCGTCATTATTGGTGCAGGTCCAATTGGGGTCTTTTTAGCGATTCTAGCAAGGATTCGCGGAGCAAGCAAGGTAATCGTGATTGATAAAAATGCTGACAGACTAGCTCTTATGGAAGCGTTTAATGTAGATCATAGGATCGATTCTTCCAAAGAAGATCCTGTAGAAAAGGTGAAAGAGTATACGAATGGACATGGCGCACATAAAGTGATTTCAGCTAATCCATCAATAGAAGCACAGCAACAAAGTATTTTTATGGCTAAAAAATGTGGAATTGTCGTCTTTTTTGGTGGTGTAGCAAAGAATCAATTAACGCCTATAGATACGAATGCAGTTCATTATAACAATCTCTGGATTTATGGTCATTATGGTGCAAATAGTATTCAAGTCGAAAAATCTTTCCATTTATCCTTATCTGATCAGTTTCCTGCTGAAAAAATTATTTCTCATGTTTTGCCTTTAGCTGACATCAATCAGGCCATCGAATTGACGAGAGAAGGGAAGGCGTTAAAAGTCGTTTTACTACCAGAAGAAGAGTATAAAATTCATTCTTTATTGAAATCTCAAAAATAGAGTAAGGAAAGGAGGAGAAAGAAAATGAATAAAAAAATTGAGATCTATATTGCTTGTGGTAGTGGGATCGCCACGTCCACGGTTGTTCAAGAGAAAGTCAAACAAATCTTAGCTCAGAGCAACATTCAGGCTTCCATCACCAAAGGGAATATTAATCAAATTCCCTCAAAAGCAGAAACAGTGGATTTAATCTTGGTGACTACTCGATATGTCAAGCCAGTAAAAGTACCGATTCTTCCTGTTTTCAGTTTGATATCGGGAATCAACGAAGAGCAGACCGCGCAGAAAATCGTTGAAGAGTGCCATCGAATTATTAAAGGGGGATAAAAATGGAAGCTGTATTATCAGTTATTCAAAACATCATGGATATGGGGGCATCGGTTATGCTACCCGTTGTCATTTTTATTTTAAGCTGTGTCTTTAGGATGAAAATTGGCAAAGCACTTAAAACTGGGCTTTTAGTCGGCATCGGCTTTCAAGGGTTGGGGCTTGTTGTAGGACTCCTGGGTACTTCCTTGCAACCAGCCATCGATTATTATCAGGAAATGGGATCAGGATATACCACGATGGATGTTGGCTGGGCTGCTGTGGGAGCGGCGTCGTGGTCAGTACCTTTTGCAGCGATTGCTATTTTGATGATCGTAGGATTAAATGTATTGTTTATTCTTTTGAAATGGACAACGGTTATGAATGTCGACATTTGGAACTATATTCATTTTTTGATTCCTGGAGCATTAGCGTATGCCTTGTTTGATAGTTTTTGGCTAGGTTTGACTGTTACGGTTGGCTTATCAATTGTCACTTTATTCGTGGCTCAGTGGTTTGCTCCTAGATGGGAGGCGTATTACGGACTGGAAGGCACGACTTGTACGACATTTTCATTTATTACTTTCGCTTATCCTTTTGGACTATTAGTAAATAAACTGATTGATCTGATTCCTGGTCTTAACAAAATCGATATCAGTTTGGAAAAAGTCGAAAGTAAAATTGGTTTTTTTGGAGATCCAGCAGTTATCGGTTTGTTGGTTGGAACTTTTCTAGGCGTATTGACACGCCAAGAATTTACGGTAGCGATTTCTATGGGGGTTGGAGTTTCAGCGGTGCTAGTACTGATACCCAAAATGGTCTCTGTTATGATGGAAGGCTTGACTGCGATCGGGGAAGCTGCCAAAGAATTTATGAAGAAACATATTGGCGAAGGGAAAAAATTATATATCGGCATGGACATTGCTCTTGGTCTTGGAGATCCGACAGCGATCACAACGACAGTGATTCTGATTCCGATAGCAATATTCTTAGCATTTATTATCCCTGGTATGCATTATTTTCCAGTTGGTGTTTTAACAGTAATCGTATATATGATTCCACTACTAGCATTAGCATCAAATGGCAATCTTTTTCGAACGCTTGTCACTGGCTTTTTCTTCTTAGTTATCGTTCTAATTGGAACAAACACCTTTGCACCTGAAGCAACCGAAATGATGAATGCGACCGGTGTACCTGTGGAAGGGGTTGTGACAGATAGTTTCTGGGGCTACAATTTAGCAAATATTATAATCAGCTTATTTCATCGAATCGTTGGGTAATTGACCAAATGAATAAACGAACTGTTGACAAAATAAATGGCTTAGTGGGAGAGAAATAGTGTATGAAATTTAAAGCAATCGAATTGAATGAGCGCTCCAATATAGAAGTGATTAAACAATGCGGACTTGAACTGCTAAACGAAGGGCTCGTCGGGAATAGTTTTATCGAGTCTTGTATCGAACGCGAACATCATTTTCCTACTGGTCTGCCAGTTGACCCGCCAGTTGCGATTCCGCATACCTTTGATCTCTCTGTGAAAGAATCTTCTGTCTGTTACGCAAGACTAAAAAAGCCTGTGACTTTTAAACAGATGGATACGCAAGTAGATGACTTAGCAGTCGAACATGTATTTTGCATGGCACTAAAAGATGAGCATACCTATATTGAATTTCTTAAAAAATTGATTTTAAGCATCCAATCTCGAAATTTTATTGTTCAATTAAGCAAGTGTGAACCTGAAAAACTTGTTGATTTTCTAAGAGAGAATTTGTCTATTCATTAAGGAGGAGTGCTGTGAGGAAAATTACTGCTGAAATCATCTATCTCCTACTATATAACAAAATAACGAAAATTAGATTGGAGCAACTTTATAAAAACTTGAATCTCTCGCCAAAGAAATTCACGAGTGAAATCAAAGTCTTGAACTCGTTTCTAAATACTCACGATATGCCGCAAGTGAAAATTGAAAGCGGATACTTGCAGGTTCCTGATGAACTAGATTTGTCAGAAGCTTATCAGCTTGTTTTAGAATTGTCCCCTTACGACTATTCCTTGAATCCTGATGAAAGACGCACATTACTTCTGATCAATTTATTGATAACAGAAGATGTTGTTACGATGGATCATTTTGCTGATTTGTTTTACGTCAGTCGATTAACAATCATCCGCGATATCAATACGTTGAAAAAACAAGAAGTGATCATGAGTAAATATATCGAAACGCTTAGGGGCGAAGGGGTTATCCTTAAGATGAATCAATCGGAGAAAAGAGAGTATTTGTTTACATTGTTTTTAGAAAATATAGACGCAAAAGGATACATTAATTATGTCGGGATGCAAATCCTTCGGGCATTTGACGGGTCAATGGAGTATTTAGACTTTCTGGGATTCATTTTTAACGAGTTAAAGTATGCAGAAAAGTATCAGCAGTTTGATCTTTTCGTCTATATTTTTATCGTTATCAATATGCCCCGCAAAGAACAAGGTGAATCTCCCAAATTTGTCGTTATGTCGGAAAACCTGAGCATACTCATCGATCAAATTGAAAAAAGATTTGATCGAACGATCTCTTTCGAAGACAAACAGGCAATAGCAGAATTTTGTCATTTGAAAAAGCGAAAAAATGTGAAGGATGCTGAATTGTATAATTTGGTCATCTATTTTCTGAATAAAATTGATGAAGATTTAGGGACGACTCTAAAGTACGAATTTGACTTAATTTCTGATCTATACAATCACTTACAAATTATTGAAGAAGAGAACATTATTTTGGATATTGAAAATATCGGTCTTTTGCGGCATCAGTTTATGGATATTATCGTAGCTGTAAGGGCTAATAGTGGTGTCATTGAAAACTACCTGTCCCGATCCTTCAATGAATCATTTATTACTACGATCGCTATTCATATCGCAACTGCCTTAACCCGACAAGAATATAAGATGAGCAAAATCGATATCTGGATCGTGTGTGAAAATTTATCGATAGCGAAAATGATTGCTATGAAAATTAGTCGATACAAGCAGTTCAAAATTATGAATGTGCTAACACTTGCTACTTATCGTAAGATGTGCTTCCGTCAAAAAGCCAATCGTTTAATCTTAACTGCTGATCCTTTGCCTTTTTTGGAAGAGGATGTTTTAAGGATAACACCTTTTGTGACTCAAGAAGATATCCAAAATATAGTAAAGACGGTTGACCGTTTGTTTACGATTAATGAAGAAGAGACTGAAGAAAAATTTGATCAATTTGTCCAACAACCACAAAGAAAATTGCATGATTACTTGTTAAATTCGCATGTTATCAGAATCGACCAAAAATGTTCTTGGGAGCATTCTTTACGCTTAGCAGGGAAAGTGTTGACACAAAACGAGTGTATTGAGCAGAGCTATGTAGAAGAAGTCGTTGAAAATGTGAAACAAAATGGACCTTATATCGTAATAAGTGAAGGTGTTGCTTTAGCTCATGCGAACAATCGGGGAAATGTCCACCGTAGCACGATTAGCCTCTTGACGAATAAACAAAAAATCTCATACGGATCTGAGGATTATTTTCAAGTAACTTATGTTTTCTTCGTCGCTCTTGTAAGAAGTGAAGAATATTTAGAAATTGTTGAAGATATTATGTTTCTTGGGAAATATGGATTAATTGAAAAATATTTACGTTTTAGACAGGAGGAAGCCGATGGATTATTTAGAAGAAAGGAAATTCATATGTAAGATTGCCAAATCTTTATTTGACAGGAAGCTAACGGATGCTGCTGGTGGCAATATCTCTATAAAAGTTTCAGAAGATCATTTCTTGATTACACCTACTTTGGCATCTGTTCAGTATCTTTGGGAATTAGAGGCAGCGCAAATTCTTTTGGTAGATAAGAAACTATCCCTCATCGAAGGTACTGGTCGCTTGACCAGGGAAATCAATATGCATATGAGTTTTTATCACTCAGATCCACGGATCAAAGCAGTGATTCATGCTCATCCATTAAATTTGATGGTTTACAGTTGTATAGGGACTGATATGCCCATCATCTGTGAAAACCTTCGTTTCGGACCGGATGCGATCCGTTGTTTGGATTATGCACCTGCAACAACTGAAAAGTTAGCACACTTGGTTGGTGACTACTCTCAAAACATGGTGACAAATGAAGAAAAACTACCTTATGGAATGTTATTGCGAGAACATGGGGTAATTGTTGGAGCCACTAATTTGGCTTTTGCAAATGATTATCTGGAAAGACTAGAAACAAATGCTTATGTGCATTTACATTCGCAAGCGCTTCTCCAGCAGGGCTATGAATATTATACTGACAAAACAAACGTTACCTATGAATCCCATGAATGAAGATTGGAGGAGAGTGGATGAGGGCTGGTTTCTTAATTGGACTGAATGAATTTGAGATTCGAGAAATGGATGTTCCACAATGCCATCAGAATGAAGTGATTGTAAAAGTAGAAGCTTCAGGAATCTGTGGGTCAGATATCCACAAAATGAGTAAAGGCTGGAAATACAAGTTACCCATGATCATGGGGCACGAGATGGCTGGGACTATTGTAAAAGTTGGTCGTTCTGTTCATCATTTAAAAAAAGACGATCGGGTCGCTGTTGTCCCGTTTATTCCTTGTCGTAACTGTGCATACTGTGCTATCGGGAAGTATCAATTATGTACGGACTATATCATGATGGGATCGCAACGGTTTGGGGGATTTGCAGAGTACGTCTCCGTGCCAGCGAGCAATATCGTGAAAATAGGGACTAAGTTGTCTTTTGAAGAAGCGGCCATGATTGAGCCTCTTGCTGTCTCAGCGCATGGTGTTTATGGAATCGAACCTAAAGTGGGCGATGTCGTTGCAGTTTTTGGGTTAGGAACGATTGGATTGCTGACGATCCAATGGTTAAAAATTGCGGGTGTGAAAACGATCATTGGCATTGATATTCAATCAGAGAAACTGGAACAAGCAATAGATTTAGGTGTCACCGATACGATTAATCCTAGTCTTCAAGATCTTGAAACAGAGATCTCCCGAATAACGGATGGTTTAGGCGTGGATATTGCAATGGAATGTGCAGGTACTAAAATAACCGAAGAGCAATGTCTCTTAGTGACAAAAAAAGGCGGGAAAATTGGATTTCAAGGGATCGCTTATTCTGATGTTTTGATTAGACAACGGGCATTTGAAAAAATCTTTCGCAGTGAATTAACCATTAAGGGTTTTTGGAATAGTTATTCTGCGCCTTTCCCAGGTAAAGAATGGTTTGATTCAATCACCTTTTTAGAAAGCGGACGCTTGAGTGTCAGTCATATGATTTCCCATCGCTTTCCATTAGAGGATCTTCAAAGAGCATTTGATTTAGCGGTAAATAGAAGTGAAAGCTTTAATAAAATCATGATCATGCTCTAAAAAAACATTTGAGTACAATATAAACCGATTGTTTTCAAAACCATATTTATTCAGTAAGTTTTAACAAGCTGTATGGATATGGTTTTTTTGATTTGCTACTCTGATTACAGAGGTTGCTCCTTCTAAAACCTGTCCCACTCAAAGACATCGTTGCATTTTCAGAAATGAAACGGTAAACTAGTTGAAAAGATTGGAGGAATGAATCAATGTTAGCTACGAATTTTGGGAAATATACATACAAAAATCCGTTTATGAACGCCTCAGGAGTCCATTGTATGACGATCGAGGAATTAGATGAATTAGCGGCATCAGCAGCTGGGGCATTTGTCACGAAGAGTGCAACGCTAGAAGCACGTGCGGGAAATCCAGAACCACGTTATACCGATTTACCGTTAGGAAGCATCAATTCGATGGGATTACCAAATCTAGGGGTGGACTACTACTTAGACTATGCTATCAAAAAACAGCAGGAAATGACCCAGCAAGCGCCCTTCTTTTTCTCTGTCGCTGGTATGAGCGTGGCTGAAAACATTGAGTTATTGAAGAAAATCCAAGAAAGTGATTTTGAAGGAATCACAGAGTTAAATCTTTCTTGTCCAAACGTGCCAGGAAAACCCCAAGTTGCCTATGATTTTCCTTTGACCGATCAAATTCTGGAAACAGTCTTTGGTTTTTTCACAAAACCTTTAGGTGTCAAATTGCCGCCATACTTTGATTTGGCTCACTTTGATGAGATGGCTAAGATATTGAACAAGTATCCGTTAACTTATATCAATTCAATCAATAGTATTGGGAATGCTTTATTTATCGATCCTGCTACTGACTCAGTAGTTATCAAACCAAAAGATGGGTTTGGCGGTTTGGGAGGCGAATATGTGAAACCAACGGCATTAGCCAATGTGCGGGCTTTCTATACACGTCTCAAGCCAGAAATCAAAATTATCGGTACTGGTGGGATTCGTAATGGTCAAGATGCGTACGAACATTTGTTATGTGGCGCTTCTATGTTGCAGATCGGCACAGAGCTGCAAAAAGAAGGACCGGTGATCTTTGAACGATTGACGAAAGAATTAGCAGCGATCATGAAAGAAAAAGGGTATCAATCAATCAGTGAGTTCCAGGGGAAATTAAAAACGATTGATTAAGAACGACTTTGAATGCTTTACTATCCGCTTCTTTTTATAGAAGAAAGGTGGTTTTTAATGGAGAAGTTTCGTAAAACAACGGAGGATGATCTGGTTGAGTTGATGGCGCTTTTTGAAGAAGGCATTGCTTTCTTAAAAGCACAAGGATCTCCGCAATGGCAAGATGGATACGGTCCTAAAGAAAATCAAATCAAAGCAGATATTGCAAACGATGAGAGCTATGTGTTGGTGATAGATGGAAAAATTGCGGCATCGGCAGCGTTAGTATCCGGTGAAGATCCTGTCTACAACGCAATTACCGGCGCAGGGTGGGATGGAAACGGTCCATATCTATCCATTCATCGCGTCGTTGTCAGTTCTCATTTTAAAGGGCAAAAGTTAAGCGCCAAATTGCTGCAAGCTCTTGAAGTGGTTGCATTAGAGCAAGGAATCGTTGATTTACGTATCGATACGTATAAAGCTAATATTGGTATGCAAAAGAATATTCAAGCAGCTGGCTATCAATACAAAGGAGAGGTAACATTCCCTTTTCCGAACGGAGAGCGATTGGCTTTTCAAAAACGTTTGACCGCAAGCTAAGCATTCTATTCCATTAGTGTCACTTGGCTGAATTAATGGAATAGTTGTGTCAAAGTGAATTTTTGGTATGAAAATGCGGATAATGGTTGTCAGAATCCTTTCGGCTTGCTAAGATAAGCACGTAAAGGACGGTGCCAAATGAAGAAAAGAATCAAAAAGAAAAAAGCTTATAAAAAATATATCCATGATATTTTTGCGGGTTATGAAGAAATGCTTGAGAATCCAGCGATCAATGAGAAGAAGTTTTCTTATCTGAAAGAAGAAACAACCTTAAAACGAGACGATCAAAATCAGATCCGTTTTCGTACGATCGATATTGATTAAACTACCTATTTTGGGTAGTTTTTTTGTTTATCTCGACTTAGTTGAAAATATTTCAGAAAAAAGCTTGCTCTTTCATTCTTAGAATGATAAAGTATTCAACGTTGGCAATTGAGCCAGCGGGTCAAAAAAGCTTTTGAAAAAACTTCAAAAAAGACTTGACCAAAAATGAAACAGATGATATTATAACAAAGTCGCAATAATAAAACAGTTAATCGATGTTGATAAATCAACAAAATTAATTGGAAAAAGTTGTTGACAAATAACAAATCATTTGTTATTCTAATGAAGTCGCTGAGACAGCCGCTGCGAAGTTGAAAAACAACGAGCGAAAAAAACTTTAAAAAAAGAGTTGACAATCAATTGTTGCTCTGATATGATATAAAAGTTGCTAACACAGCACGGTAGACCTTTGAAAACTGAACAAAGCAAGCAAACGAACCAATGTGTAGGACGTTTCAATTTATTGAAACAAATACATGCAAGCAATAGCTAGCAAAGTTAATTTTTATGAGCTTAATGACCGTATGGTCATTCAAACAAATCATTATGAGAGTTTGATCCTGGCTCAGGACGAACGCTGGCGGCGTGCCTAATACATGCAAGTCGAACGCTTTTTCTTTCACCGGAGCTTGCTCCACCGAAAGAAAAAGAGTGGCGAACGGGTGAGTAACACGTGGGTAACCTGCCCATCAGAAGGGGATAACACTTGGAAACAGGTGCTAATACCGTATAACACTATTTTCCGCATGGAAGAAAGTTGAAAGGCGCTTTTGCGTCACTGATGGATGGACCCGCGGTGCATTAGCTAGTTGGTGAGGTAACGGCTCACCAAGGCAACGATGCATAGCCGACCTGAGAGGGTGATCGGCCACACTGGGACTGAGACACGGCCCAGACTCCTACGGGAGGCAGCAGTAGGGAATCTTCGGCAATGGACGAAAGTCTGACCGAGCAACGCCGCGTGAGTGAAGAAGGTTTTCGGATCGTAAAACTCTGTTGTTAGAGAAGAACAAGGATGAGAGTAAAACGTTCATCCCTTGACGGTATCTAACCAGAAAGCCACGGCTAACTACGTGCCAGCAGCCGCGGTAATACGTAGGTGGCAAGCGTTGTCCGGATTTATTGGGCGTAAAGCGAGCGCAGGCGGTTTCTTAAGTCTGATGTGAAAGCCCCCGGCTCAACCGGGGAGGGTCATTGGAAACTGGGAGACTTGAGTGCAGAAGAGGAGAGTGGAATTCCATGTGTAGCGGTGAAATGCGTAGATATATGGAGGAACACCAGTGGCGAAGGCGGCTCTCTGGTCTGTAACTGACGCTGAGGCTCGAAAGCGTGGGGAGCGAACAGGATTAGATACCCTGGTAGTCCACGCCGTAAACGATGAGTGCTAAGTGTTGGAGGGTTTCCGCCCTTCAGTGCTGCAGCAAACGCATTAAGCACTCCGCCTGGGGAGTACGACCGCAAGGTTGAAACTCAAAGGAATTGACGGGGGCCCGCACAAGCGGTGGAGCATGTGGTTTAATTCGAAGCAACGCGAAGAACCTTACCAGGTCTTGACATCCTTTGACCACTCTAGAGATAGAGCTTCCCCTTCGGGGGCAAAGTGACAGGTGGTGCATGGTTGTCGTCAGCTCGTGTCGTGAGATGTTGGGTTAAGTCCCGCAACGAGCGCAACCCTTATTGTTAGTTGCCATCATTTAGTTGGGCACTCTAGCGAGACTGCCGGTGACAAACCGGAGGAAGGTGGGGATGACGTCAAATCATCATGCCCCTTATGACCTGGGCTACACACGTGCTACAATGGGAAGTACAACGAGTTGCGAAGTCGCGAGGCTAAGCTAATCTCTTAAAGCTTCTCTCAGTTCGGATTGTAGGCTGCAACTCGCCTACATGAAGCCGGAATCGCTAGTAATCGCGGATCAGCACGCCGCGGTGAATACGTTCCCGGGCCTTGTACACACCGCCCGTCACACCACGAGAGTTTGTAACACCCGAAGTCGGTGAGGTAACCTTTTTGGAGCCAGCCGCCTAAGGTGGGATAGATGATTGGGGTGAAGTCGTAACAAGGTAGCCGTATCGGAAGGTGCGGCTGGATCACCTCCTTTCTAAGGAATATTTCGGAAGACTACACATCGTTTGCCTTTGTTCAGTTTTGAGAGGTTTACTCTCAAACAAATTTGTTCATTGAAAACTGG